>NZ_AUJP01000015.1:115189-157894 GCF_000424285.1 Butyrivibrio sp. MB2005
TGAAATAGAGGCGTGAGACAAGGAGTGACTAGAGAGATTTGGCTGTTCAAGCAGAGGAAATCGGGAAAAAGTCTGAAATAGAGGCGTGAGACAAGGGGAGACCAGAGAATTGAAGCAGATCAAGCAGAGAAAATCTAGAAAATGGGTGAAATAGAGGCGTGAGACAAGGAGTGACTAGAGAGATTTGGCTGTTCAAGCAGAGGAAATCGGGAAAAAGTCTGAAATAGAGGCGTGAGACAAGGGGAGACCAGAGAATTGAAGCAGATCAAGCAGAGAAAATCTAGAAAATGGGTGAAATAGAGGCGTGAGACAAGGAGTGACTAGAGAGATTTGGCTGTTCAAGCAGAGGAAATCGGGAAAAAGTCTGAAATAGAGGCGTGAGACAAGGGGAGACCAGAGAATTGAAGCAGATCAAGCAGAGAAAATCTAGAAAATGGGTGAAATAGAGGCGTGAGACAAGGAGTGACTAGAGAGATTTGGCTGTTCAAGCAGAGGAAATCGGGAAAAAGTCTGAAATAGAGGCGTGAAACAAGGGGAGACCAGAGAATTGAAGCGATTCAAGCAGAGGAAATTGGGAAAAGGGCTGAAATAGAGGCGTGAGACAAGGAGTGACTAGAGAAATTTGACTGTTCAAGCAGAGGAAATTGAGAAAAAGGTCGAAATAGAGGCGTGGAACAGGGCGAGACCAGAGAATTGAAGCAGCTCAAGCAGAGAAAATCGGGAAAATGGCTGAAATAGAGGCGTAGAGAGCAGAGAAGCCTCAAAACAAAAGAACCTTGCGCAGAGAAAAAACCAAAAGCCCGCCCACAAACAAAGCCTGCCCACCAGTAAAGCCCTCTCGCTTACAACAAAATAGTCCCAAGATACCCCCCACCCACCCATCACCCCTTCCATGCTTGACAACACAAGGGTTTAAGCCGTAACATTAAACAGACTATCGATAATAAGTGAAAGTATGTCCCGGGGCGAAGCCGGAAAACAGAGAATATAGGCGCTTTGCAACTACAAAGGGACAATAATAAGCAAGGAGAAAATATCATGGCACAGGATGGAAAGAAGCTTGTATCCGAGATCACATCAATGGATGAGGATTTCACACAGTGGTACACAGACGTTGTCACAAAGGCAGGACTTATCAGCTACTCTAACATTAAGGGATTTATGGTGATTAAGCCTGCGGGATATGCTATATGGGAGCTTATTCAGAAGCACCTTGATGAGCGTTTTAAGAAGACAGGTGTAACAAACGCATATCTGCCAATGCTGATACCTGAGTCTCTTCTTCAGAAGGAGAAGGACCACGTTGAAGGCTTCGCACCTGAAGTTGCATGGGTAACACATGGCGGTACAGAGCCTCTTACAGAGAGATATTGTGTTCGTCCCACTTCAGAGACATTATTCTGTGATTACTATAAGGGAGAGATTCATTCTTATAAGGATCTTCCTCAGGTACTTAACCAGTGGTGTAGCGTTGTTCGTTGGGAGAAGGAGACAAGACCTTTCCTTAGATCAAGAGAATTCCTCTGGCAGGAAGGACACACAGCACACGCTACATTTGAAGAAGCAGAAGAGCGTACACAGCAGATGCTTAATGTATACGCTGATTTCCTTGCAGAAGATATGGCTATTCCCGTTATCAAGGGACAGAAGACTGAGAAGGAGAAGTTCGCAGGTGCAGAAGCTACTTATACAGTAGAGGCTCTTATGCACGACGGAAGAGCTCTTCAGTCTGCAACAAGCCACAACTTCGGTGATGGCTTTGCTAAAGCATTCGAGATTCAGTATGCAGGAAAAGATAATAAGCTTCATCACGTATTCCAGACATCATGGGGCGCAACCACAAGACTTATCGGAGCTATGATCATGGTTCACGGTGACAATTCAGGTCTTGTACTTCCTCCCAGAATTGCTCCTACTCAGGTTATGATCATTCCTATCCAGCAGAAGAAGGAAGGCGTACTTGAGACAGCAGGCAAGATGCTTGAGGCACTCAAGGACTTTAGAGCTAAGCTTGATGATTCCGACAGAAGTCCCGGATACAAGTTCTCTGATCAGGAGATGCGTGGTATTCCGCTTCGTATCGAGATCGGACCTAAGGACATCGAAGCCGGCAAGTGCGTAATCGTAAGAAGAGATACAAGAGAAAAGATCGAGTGTGCTATTGATGAAGTAGCAGCTAAGGTTGGCGAGATTCTCCCTAAGATCCAGAACGATATGTATGAGAGAGCTAAGAACCACCTCGATACACATACATTTGCAGCAACCAATAAAGAAGAGTTTGAGGAAGCCTTCAAGGATACAAAGGGCTTCGTAAAAGCTATGTGGTGCGGCGACAGAGCATGTGAAGACAAGATCAAGGAAGACTATTCCGTAACCAGCAGATGTATTCCTTTCGAGCAGGAGAATCTGTCAGGCACATGCGTATGCTGTGGTAAACCTGCTACAAAGATGGTTTACTGGGGCAGAGCATATTAATACAAATAAAGCCCAAAGTATTATAAAATTAGATAGAGGCTTCGCTATGGGAGCGAGGCATTAGATTGGAAAAAGCTAAGAGAGATTTGAATAAGGAAAATATAAAAATCAGCATACCGCCGGCGGCAAGAGAGATATTAGACAGACTCCACAGTGCAGGTTTTGAAGCCTACGTTGTGGGAGGCTGTGTAAGAGACAGCATTCTTGGCAGAGTGCCCGGGGACTTTGATATTACCACCAGCGCTAAACCTCAGGAAGTAAAGGAACTTTTTGACAGGACCATCGATACAGGTATTGAGCATGGTACCGTTACCGTTATGATTGGCAAAGAGGGTTTTGAAGTTACCACCTACAGAATTGATGGCGAGTATGAAGATAGCAGACATCCCAAAGAAGTCATTTTCACCGCAAGTCTTATAGAGGACCTTAAAAGGCGCGATTTCACTATAAATGCCATGGCATACAGTGATGAAGACGGACTTATAGATGAATTTGACGGACTTTCGGATATTGAAAACAAAATAATCCGCTGCGTGGGCGAGCCTAAGGAACGCTTTACAGAAGATGCTCTTCGAATGATGAGAGCAGTAAGATTTGCAGCTCAGCTTGGATATGACATCGAGGAAAAGACAAGGGAAGCCATAAAAGAGCTTTCACCCACCCTTTCAAAGATAAGCGCAGAGAGAGTTCAGGTGGAGCTTGTAAAGCTTATTACTTCCGATAACCCGGGCAGAATAAGAGATTTGTATGAAACCGGCATTACAGCTGTGATAATGCCCGAGTTTGACAGATGCATGGACACTCCGCAGGACAATATTCACCACGCCTATACTGTGGGTGAGCATATCATCAAAACCGTGGAAGCTGTTCGAGCAGACAGATATTTAAGACTTACAATGCTTTTCCACGACATAGAAAAGCCCTCCTGCAGAACCACTGATGAAGAGGGAGTTGATCACTTCTACGGTCATGCTGAGAAAGGCGCTGCCACAGCGGTAGCTATTTTAAGACGCCTTAAGTTCGACAAGGATACCATGAACATGGTTGAAAAGCTGATCAAGTATCATGATTACAGATATCCTGCCGAAAAAAAGAATGTAAGAAAAATGGCAAGCAAGGTGGGAAGAGATATATTCCCTCTTCTCTTAGAAGTCAGAGATGCAGATACTGCCGCTCAAAGCGACTATTTAAGGGATGCGAAAAACGAGTGGACAGACGAAGTCAGAAGGCTGTTTGCCGAAATATTAAAGGATGATGAGTGCCTTGCAATATCCGATCTTGCCGTAAACGGTAAGGATCTTATGGATGCAGGCATTAAGCCCGGAAAAGAGATGGGCCTCATATTAAAAGCGATGCTTGCGGATGTTTTGGAAGATCCTTCTCATAACAACGCAGAGTATCTTATGAAAAAAGAGAATCTTGATAAGATATTGAAAAGTATTTCAGAAAATACATGACAGACACTTATCGGATAACACAGCGGAAAGAGGCGCATAATGCGGCGCCTGTTTTCCGAAAAGCGGGGGAAAACAGATGAAAAGGATAGTGCGTTTGTTATTATCTATAATAATAGCGGCATCGATTTTTTCTGTGCAATCTTACGCGGTATTTGCGCAGTCGCAGACGGGGGATAGCCAGGTAAGGATTTCACTTCTTGGCAAATATGATTCTGCGGATACGGCATCTATAAAGCAGATAAATACTGTTTCCAAGACAATTCAATTCAGAAATCATGACATTGGGAAAAATTACACCCTTAAATACGACAACACCTCGCAGATAACCAACATTCACGGCGAGCCTATTTCTGCGGCTCTTTTGGAAGTGGGACAGGTTGTTGATATAACCTTTCTTAAGGGATCAAAGCATCTTAATTCCCTGACTGTGTCCAAAAAGGCATGGCTTGAGGAAAATGTCACAGACTTTAGCCTTGTAAGCGATGATGAGACAGCCAAAATAAATGGTACGGTTTTCCATATCACCAGAAAGACCCTCATCATATCTGACGGACAGGCGGTTAATCCCGAGGATATCTTAGCAACAGACACTTTAAGAGTAAGCGGAATAGATAAAGAGCTTTACAGCATAGTTGTTACAAGAGGACATGGCTATGTGAGCCTGTCTTCAGATAAGGTAAATAACAGAACCCTTGTGGGCGCATGGATAGAGCTTGATAAAGAGGTCATTAGGAAAATCACACCAAATATGCTTATAAGTGCCCCTGAGGGTAGCTATAACGTAAGCATAGCGGGCAACGGCACCAAGTTTTCATCAGAGATTGTCGTTAACAGAAATGAAGAGACAGTTATTGATACCAGCGTCGTTGAAATAGAGAAAATTCAGGAAGGCAATGTGACCTTCGTAGTTACTCCCAAGCAGGCAAGAGTCTTTGTGGACGGAGACGAGGTGGTTACAGAAGTTCCTCACAGCTTCACCTATGGAAAACACAAGGTCCACGTAATGGCTGATGAATATAAGTCTCAGGATCACTATCTTAAGGTTGGTGAGCCTGATGCCACAATTTTTATCGACCTTGAAAAAGCGGAATCTGAAAAGGACGACAGTAAGAGCACTTCTGAGGAAAGCAGTACCGAGGATGACAGCTCTGACAGCTCATCTGATTTAAGCGAGGACGCAGGAAGTTATTCCGCGTCTGATTACAGCAGCTATAATAGCAACGATAAGAGCACCAGCAGTGCTTCATCGAAGTCTTCTTCCAAGAACAGCTCTTCCAAGAAGTCTTCGACCACTTCTTCAAGCTCATCATCTGCTTCAGCTTCAGTGGACTCAGAGGCAGCTTCGACAGTAATTTCCGTTGAAGAGGAGGATGATTCATCTTCAAGTTCCACCAGCTCTGACTCATCAGCTGCTTCAACTACCAGCGACAGCTCATCCACAAGTTCATCAAAGGATGACTCCGGAAGTGGAGATACATCAACTGATGAAGAGGATAAAAATATCGTAAGCGGATACAAGGTAATGTTTGATGTGCCTGTTGGGGCAGAGGCATACCTTGACGGTAATTATCTTGGAATTATGCCTGTGACCTTTGCAAAAACAGCAGGCCAGCACATGGTAACACTTCAGAAGGATGGCTATGAGACCAAGAGCTATACCATTCAGATAGACAAAGAAAAGACCAATGTAACATATTCATTCCCGGATCTTGTGCCTGTTAAGAAGGATGATAGCGGAAGCTCATCTACAGATGACAGCTCAGGTGAAGGCGATACCAGTGATAGCGGCGATTCAGGCTCTGGCAAAACCGATGTAACACCGGAGGATGGCACAAACCCCGGAGGAGAGGGATCTGACAATCCGCCTGAAGAGCAGGATCCATCACAGACTCCAACAGATCAGGACCCTACAGGAACTGAGGATCCCGGAGAAGGCGGAGCTAAGGATGATGATAAAAAGCCCACTGAAGAGACACCGGAGGGCGGACTGTCTCCGGAACCTGCTACCACCACAAAAACAGAAGAAGGAAATGACTGACAATGAGATTAGATAAATATTTAAAGGTTACAAGACTCATCAAGCGCAGAACAGTAGCAAATGAAGCCTGTGATGCGGGAAGAGTAATGATAAACGACAGAGTTGCCAAGGCATCTGCAGACGTAAAAGCAGGAGATATCATCAGCATAAGCTTTGGTAATAAGGATGTTAAGGTAGAAGTCCTCGACGTGAGAGAGACAATTCACAAGGAGGATGTAACAACGCTTTATAAATATATCTAAAAAAACGTTCAAATGACTTCGTTTAATTGCAAAGTGCCCTGCTATGCGATAAAATAAAGTCAGGGGAGTATTTTATGGCAACAAGAGCAAGATATAAAGGAAACAGTATACATAACAGGTTAGGACTTGGGCTTGCCGGAATAGCAGTTATACTTTTGACTGTAGTTGTACTTATCAGAAGTATTACGCTATACCAGAAGCTTAGTCAGTACGAGTCCAGAATTGCCAGCCTCCAGACACAGATAGAGAGCGAAGAAGCTCGAAGCGAGGAGATAGCTGAGTTTGAAAAATATACCACCACGAGGAAGTATATTGAAGAGGTTGCAAAAGAGAAGTTAGGACTTGTATATCCCGGCGAGATCATTTTCAAGGATGAGAACGCAGGAAAATAATGATAATAATGGGGCTTCGGAAGTTATTCCGAAGCCTTTCTGACTTAATAGAATAAAAATGGACAAAACATTACTTAAGGTAATAAAATTCATAACTGATGAAGGGCTTATAAAAGGCGACGAGATCGTTCTTGCCGGGGTATCCGGCGGGGCTGATTCCGTATGCCTTTTTAATATGCTTTTAGAACTGTCAAAGGACCTTGGCTTTAAGCTTGCGGTTATTCACATTAACCACATGATAAGGCAGGAAGCGGGAGAAGATGCTGCCTTTGTGGAAAAGCTATGCGAGGATAACAAGGTTTCTTTTTTCAGAAAAGATATAGATATTCCGGCGCTTTCAAAGGCTTCGGATGCCTCGGAGGAAGAGCTTGCAAGGAATGAGAGATACAAAGCCTTTGAAGCGGCAGCAGAGATGCTCTCTGAGAAATTCGGTAAAAAGGTAGTCATAGCAACTGCCCATAATGCCAATGATCAGGCTGAGACAATGCTCCACAATCTTTTCAGGGGAAGCGGAATTAAGGGTCTGTCCGGTATTAAGGTACTTAGCTTTAGAGGTGATTTTGAACTGATTAGACCTCTTCTTGTTCTTGAAAGAGACGAGATTGAGGAGTATCTCACAGAAAAAGGCTTAAAATGGTGCACCGATAAGACCAATGAGACGGACGATTATACAAGGAACAGAATCCGTCATAATATCCTGCCTGTTGCAAAGGAGCAGATTAATAACGGAGCCATCAGGCACGCTGCAAAGGCAGCAGAATATATCTCAGAGGTTGATGATTATATCGACGAGCAGGCGGATGCGGTATTTTTTGATATTGCAGCCATGAGCCAGGGCGGAATAAGCATAAACTGCGAAAGATGCGCAATGGAGCACAAGGTCATAAGAAGCAGAATCCTCATGAAGGCCATAAAATTCATTGTTCCGCACATCAAGGATATTCAGGGCGTTCACATTTCTGAGCTTGATGAAATGCTGCAAAGAACTGAAGGCAGTGAGAGTTTGAGTCTTCCCTATGGCATAAACGCCACGAGAGAGTACGGCGTCCTGATACTGAACCTTGGCGACATCCCTTCAAATGAGCCTGAAGATACCAAAACAGAAAGCTTTTTAATAGGCAAAGATCTTCTGGAAGCAGGAGAAAACCTTACTTTTGATATTCCCGGACTTGGGAGAGTTAATTTTACGCTCTTTTTATATAAAAGTGATATGAAAATCCCTTCGCTGGAATATACGAAATGGTTTGATTATGATAAAATAAGTAATAGTATGCAATTCCGACGTAGAGAGACAGGAGATGTTATCGAAATCGGTGATGGCACTAAAACACTGAAGAAATTTATGATAGACGAGAAGATACCTGCTAAAAGCAGAGATGAGCTGTTTATTCTTTTCGAAGATAAGGATGTAATCTGGATCCCCGGATACAGAATAAGCAGTAAATTCAAAGTGGATAGCGATACAGCAAGAATTTTGGAAGTGAAATTGATATCTGATTGATTTAGGAGGAATTTATGGCAGAATCAGTAAGAGTACTTCTTTCAGAAGAGGAAGTTGACAAGAGAATTCAGGAGATAGGAGACCAGATCAGCAAGGATTACGCAGGCAAAACCGTACACCTTGTATGTGTTCTTAAGGGCGGAACATTTTTCATGTGTGAGCTTGCAAAGAGAATCACAGTTCCGGTAACCATGGACTTCATGTCTGCATCAAGCTATGGCTCATCCACAAAATCAAGCGGCGTAGTTAAGATCGTTAAGGACCTTGATGAACCACTTAAGGATAAGGACGTTCTTATTGTCGAGGATATCGTAGACTCAGGCAGAACCCTCAGCTATCTTATCAAGATGCTAGGCGACAGAGGCCCTGCAAGCATCAAGCTTTGCACACTTCTTGATAAGCCCGAGAGACGTGTAATGGATGTCAAGGTAGATTACACAGGCTTTGAGATTCCTGATGAATTCGTAGTAGGTTATGGTCTTGATTACGACCAGAGATACCGCAACCTGCCATACATCGGAGTCGTTGAATTTGACTAATAAATCCGAAGGGGAGTAACGACGTTGAAGAACAGAGGCTTTAACTTTTACTTTGGGCTGATAGTTGTTTTGTTATTGGCACTTGCTTTTTTGGAGTACGGAAGGGGCAGGATTCAGTCATCAGACACAGCCTACACAAGGGGACAGTTGGTAAAGGATCTTGAAAACAGCAAGGTCTACAGTGCTGTCATCATACCAAATGAAGAGACACCAACAGGTGTAATTGAGATCATTCTTACGGATCATTCAGAGAAAATCCTTTATGCTCCGGATGTTTCTGTAATTGAAGAGATTCTCATAAGCCACGGTATTGATCCGGTTGTACGGGATGTTCCCGGTGAGAATATTCTCATAAGCAGCATAATACCTATACTTGTCGGATTGTTTGTTATTACCTTCATAATCGTTATGATGAATAATTCCCAGGGTCAGTCATCGGGCAATAACCGGATGATGAACTTTGGAAAAAGCAGAGCCAGATTATCCACAGGCGAAGACAATAAGATAAAGCTTACTGATGTAGCAGGTCTTGTTGAGGAAAAAGAACAGCTGGCAGAGATCATTGAGTTCCTTAAGGATGCTGCCAAGTTTACAAGAGTCGGTGCGAGAATTCCAAAGGGTGTACTTTTAGAAGGTGCCCCCGGAACAGGTAAGACTCTTCTTGCAAGAGCTGTAGCAGGAGAAGCGGGAGTTCCCTTCTTTAGCATTTCAGGTTCCGACTTCGTTGAGATGTTCGTCGGTGTCGGTGCTTCCAGAGTAAGAGACCTTTTTGCAGACGCAAAAAAGAATTCACCCTGCATTATTTTCATTGATGAGATAGATGCGGTTGCACGCCGCAGAGGAACAGGTATGGGTGGTGGCCACGACGAGCGTGAGCAGACACTTAACCAGCTCCTTGTTGAGATGGATGGTTTTGGAGTAAACGAGGGTATCATAGTAATGGCGGCTACAAACCGTGTAGATATCCTTGATCCCGCAATCCTCCGTCCAGGACGTTTCGACAGAAAGATCACAGTTGCAAGACCTGATGTAAGAGGAAGAGAAGAGATCCTCAAGGTTCATGCGAGAAATAAGCCTCTTGGCGATGATGTTGATCTTAAGAGCATCGCTCAGACAACAGCAGGCTTTACAGGTGCCGATCTTGAGAACCTCCTGAACGAGTCAGCGATCAATGCAGCCATGGATAATCGCAGCTATATCAAGCAGCCCGATATCCAGAAGGCTTTCGTACAGGTTGGAATCGGAACAGAGAAGCACAGCCATATTATTTCAGATAAAGAGAAGAAGATTACAGCTTACCACGAAGCAGGACATGCGATTCTTTTCCATGTTCTTCCTGATGTGGGACCTGTATATACAGTATCCGTAATTCCTACAGGAATGGGTGCTGCAGGTTATACAATGCCGCTTCCTGAAAAGGATGAGATGTTCCATACCAAGGGCAAGATGCTCCAGGAGATTATGGTTTCCCTTGGCGGACGAATCGCAGAAGAGATCATTTTCGGCGATATCACAACAGGCGCATCCAGCGACATCCAGAAGGCTACAAGCGAAGCCAGGAAGATGGTTACCGTATACGGTATGTCAAAAGCCATCGGTATCATCAACTACAATGAGCAGGAAGAGGACGTATTTATCGGATATGATATCCAGCATAATAAGCGTAACTCAGAGCTCATGGCCGGCGAGATCGACAAACAGGTCAAGATTATTATTGATCTTTGCTATGCTAAGGCAAAGGATATCATCAGTTCCTACGAGGATGTTCTTCATAGCAGTGCGAAGCTTCTTATAGAAAAAGAAAAAATAGGGCGTGAGGAATTCGAGGCATTATTTGAAGCTCACGCGGCTGTCTCTTTTAGTGAGGATGTGGCAGCACTTGCTGACCAGATATAAGGCTTGTGCAAAATATACAAAAATGCGTCGAGGGTTTTAGTAATTTTGTGAAATCGTAGCATTTACCCGTCAGAGGGTTGGTGCTATTATAATCACGTAACCCCCAATACATTTAAAGTTTTTTGCTATACCCATAAGAAAGAAATACCTTCTCTAAAACGGACAGCATCCCTAGCTGTCCGTTTTTACGTTATACAGATTTATAGATAGGGGAAAGCAGATGATTAGACAGGGCAGATTGTTTCATGACATGACGCTTGATTATTTACGACCGATGGAGCCCAAATCCGGCAGCAAGGTTTATCTGTATTTTCGTTGTGGCACAAAAGAAGCAGATAAGATCTTTATTATCTGGGAAAGTACGGAAGAGACCAGAGAGATCGTAATGAGAAAATATGAGACTGAGGATCAGTTTGATTACTATCAGACATCTGTAAGGATTCCGAAGTCCGGGGGCATAATCTATTATTATTTCAGAATAGAATCAGGTGATGAGAGAGTTTATTATGACAGAACGGGTGCGACCTACGACGTGCCTTATGCCAACAGATTCAGACTGATACCTGATTTTTCAACTCCTGAATGGGCCAAGGGTGCAGTGATGTACCAGATTTTTGTGGACAGATTCAGGAATGGTGATCCCTCAAATGATGTTCTTACAAATGAATATTTTTATGTAAATGGAAAAAGTGTGCATGAAGACAACTGGCGGAAGGATCCTGACCCCAATGGCGCGGATATAAGAACCTTCCATGGCGGAGATCTTCAGGGCATTATTGATAAACTCGGCTATCTAAAGGGGCTTGGAGTAGAAGTAATCTACTTAAACCCGATATTTGTATCGCCTTCCAATCATAAATATGACACCCAGGATTATGATCATATTGATCCCCACTATGGGAAGATTGTTTTTGATATAGGCGAGCTTTTAACTGACAGTAATGATAATAAAAACGCCACCCGTTACATCAACCGTGTGACGAATTTAAGGAACCTGGAAGCCTCTGATGCGCTTTTTGCAAAGCTTGTGGAGGAAGCTCATAAGCTGGGCATAAGAGTTATTCTTGATGGCGTATTTAACCACTGCGGTTCCTTTAATAAGTGGATGGATAAAGAAGGCATCTATGAAGGCCGCGAGGGGTATGAAGAAGGTGCATATACCTCAAAAGCAAGTCCCTACAGGGATTTCTTTAGATTCAACAGTGACAACTGGCCAAATAACTCGGACTATGAGGGCTGGTGGGGATATAATACTCTGCCAAAGCTAAATTATGAAGGCAGCAAGAACCTGGAGGATTATATCCTTAGAATAGCTAAAAAGTGGGTTTCTGCGCCATATTATGCTGACGGCTGGAGACTTGATGTGGCAGCGGACGTGGGACACTCTGAAGAATATAACCACAGCTTTTGGAAAAAATTCAGAGAGACCGTTAAAGAAGCTAATCCAAACGCCCTTATACTTGCTGAGCACTATGGCAATGCAATGCCATGGCTCATGGGCGGCGAATGGGACACGGTAATGAATTACGACGGCTTCATGGATCCTGTGACCTATTTCTTTACGGGAATGGATAAGCACAGTGATGAGTACCATGAGGAGCTTATAGGTAACGTCGAAGCCTTTTGGCAGAACATGCAAAAGGCAGGAATTGAGGCCTTTTCGGAGAACTCATACTTTACCGCCATGAATGAGCTTTCCAATCACGATCATTCCAGATTTTTGTCAAGAACCAACGGCGTTGTGGGAAGAAGCTCAAGTATGGGCTGCAGAGCCGCCGACAATGGAGTAAATAAGGCGGTTATGAGGCAGGCGGTTATGCTTCAGATGACATGGCCGGGAGCGCCTACTATCTATTATGGGGATGAAGCCGGTGTATGCGGCTTTACGGATCCCGATAACAGAAGGACATATCCCTGGGGACTTGAGGACGTAGAGCTCATAGATTTCCATAAAAAGATGATAAATATCCGAAGGAGCAGCACTGAGCTAAGGACCGGCTCCCTTGTAAAGCTGGATGCCGCTGACAACGTTCTTGCCTTTGGCAGATTCAACCGCACCTGCGCCACCATGGTGGTTATCAACAGAAGCGAATACGAGACAGTGTGCGAGATAGATGTGGAGCCCCTTGGAATCCCAAGTGAAGCAAAGCTCCTTAAGGTTATGGAAAGTACTTCCAGGGGATTTAGAAGCGATCCGCTTAATTATAATGTTAAGAACGGCAAGCTTGTGAGGGTTTATGGCCCTCTTTCAGCAGTAGTACTGCAATATAACAGAATAACTGCGGTTAATGAAGAGGCCTTCTGGTCTACCAACTTCTTCCGCATGTAAGGGTTGTGTGTATGAAGAAAAAAATTGGACTGTTTATAAAAACAGCGATATTTCTGTGTCTTCTTGGTATATGCCTCTTTGGATGCAGCCTGATTATTCAGAGAAAATCAAGCTATATCAAAAATGAGATGTATATGCAGGAATCAGAGAAAAACAATATTGATGTTTTCATATTGGGGTCATCCCATGTGATAAACGGAATAAATCCCATACAGCTGTATGAGGATACCGGTATTACGGCATATAATCTGGGGGGATATGGAAGCGTGCTTTTATCAAGCTACTGGCAGTACCGCCTGGCCCTTGCCTACAATACGCCAAAGCTTGTGATTGTAGATGCATATATGCTTGAGAATGATATCAGGTACATAGATGATCCAAATGCCAATGTGAACAGCGAGGAACTTCATCTTAATATAGACAGATTTCCTCTTAGCAGGACTAAGCTTGCTGCCATGGATGACATGTTTGAGCATCAGGAAAAAAAGTACCCCTTCCTCTTTGATTTCATGGTCTATCACGACAGATGGAAAGAACTTGAAGCTGATGACTTTAAGAGAGTAACGGGAACAGCAGAGATTAATCATCTTATGGGAGCTGATATCAACTATGAGGTGCTCTCATCAGGACTTGCCTATACTGATTTTGGCGCCGGTACACTGGAGAATGAGACAGTTGGTACAACTTATCTTAGGAGAATCATAGAAGACTGCCAAAGCAGAGGCATAGATGTGGTTGTGGTTACGGTTCCTTTCCTTGCAATGTATGAAAACCAGGCAGCAGCCCATACAGCAGCAAATATCGCTGCAGAATACGGCGTTGCAAACATAAATATGCTGGAGATTCCCGGTATTGTGGACTATGATGTGGACTTCATGGATGCGGGACACATGAATATCATGGGTGCCACCAAGGTTACGGATTATCTTGGCAAATGGTTAAGCGAAAACAAAGACCTTCCGGATCACAGAAATGAAGCCGGTTACGAGAACTGGCAGAAGTTTTCTGAGGAATTTGAGGCGGGTATCCTGAATAACAGCGAGGGAAATGAGGACCTTTATTCTCAGCTTGTTTATCTCAATCTGACAGCTAAAGATAAGACCTTTGCAATAAGTATTAAGGGCGGTTCCAAGATATATGCGGATACAGCCCTGCTTAAGCTTTTAAAAGGAATTGGTGCGACGGAGCAGCTGGATATGGCTGCTGAAGGAAAACAGCCATACTTTATGATCTATGATCATGGAAATGTCAGCGAGGTTTGCGGCATCGGCGAAATGGCTGATTTTGATACTTCCCAGGGGCACATGCAGTATGAGCCTGCAAGCGATCTCTACAGAGTATTGTTTATAGGGGATGATACAGAGAATAATGTCCTTTATTCAGATGCTCATCCCTATGTAGATATGCAGCTACTATTTTTTGATGATGGCGACATATCATCGCACCAGTACTACACTCTTAACTACCTGGAATATGAGTATGCACAGGAATAATACTTTACAATCCGGAGGATTACAATGCAGTTCGTTTCACTTAAGTTTTTATGTTTTCTGTTTGCTGTAATAGCAGTAAACTTCATACTTCCAAAGAAAATAAGATACATCTGGCTTTTGGCAGCAAGCTTTACCTTCTATTTCATGGCAAGTGATAAGCTTCTTATTCTTCTTGTAGCTGTTACGCTTATTACCTATTTGTCGGGAAGACTTATAGAGAAGTACAAAGGGGAAAAGAAAGCCAAAACGGTACTTGTCTGTTCCATCGTTTTACTTGTGGGCATTCTTGGATATTTTAAGTACACAGGCTTTTTGCTTGATACCGTAAAGAGTATTCAGGGACTTTTAAAACTCCCCGAGTCAGAGCTTGTGTTTGATATTCTTCTTCCTGTTGGAATATCCTTCTATCTCTTCCAGGCTATCGGATATCTTGCGGATGTTTACATGGGCAGGATAGAAGCAGAGAAAAACTACTTTATGCTTGCTCTTTTCATATCATTCTTCCCGCAGATCACATCGGGACCTATTGAGAGAGCAGGAAATATGCTTCCCCAGTATAAAGCGCCTGCATCCTTTTCCTATGATGCCATGAGAGATGGACTTCTTCTCATGATGTGGGGATATTTCCAGAAGATGATCCTTGCTGACAGACTCTCAGTCCTTGTTAATACTGTTTATGCTTCACCCAAGTCCTTTGGCGGCACCACAGTTTTTCTTGCAACGGTGTTCTATACCTTTGAGATTTATTGCGACTTTGCGGGTTATTCCAATATCGCGGTAGGATCTGCAAGGATTATGGGAATTAAGCTTATTAACAACTTTGAGCATCCTTACCTTACAGGCAGTATCGCAGAGTTTTGGAGAAAATGGCACATATCCCTTTCCACATGGCTTAAGGACTATATCTATATTCCTCTTGGCGGAAACAGAAAGGGCTTTACCAGGAAGCTCATTAACATCATGATCGTATTTGCAGTCAGTGGACTGTGGCACGGCGCTGCATGGACCTTTGTTGTATGGGGACTTCTTCACGGTCTTTATCAGGTAATCGGAATCCTTCTTAAGCCTGTAAGAGACAAGGTGGTGGAGATTCTTCACGTAGACAGAGAAGGCTTTTCCCACAGACTCTTTAAGATTGTTGTGACATTCCTTCTTGTAAATCTTGGATGGGTATTCTTTAGAGCTGACACTTTTGCAAAAGCTATGCTGGTAATAAAGAAATCCTTTAGTCCTACTCCCTGGGTTCTTGTGGATGGCACCCTCTTTAACCTTGGCCTGTCAGAGCCCGATGTACGACTCTTGTTTATGGGACTTATACTTCTCATAGTAGTTGATATCTGCAATGCAAAGAACATTGTGGTTCGCGATGTTTTGACAAAGCAGAGCCTGCCCTTAAGATGGCTTGTCTATATCTGCGCTGTGGTTTTCATTGTTACATGCGGAATTTGGGGCCCCGGATATGATGCTGCGTCATTTATTTATTCAAGCTTTTAAAAATGGCCTGCAATTTATTAGTCAAATTCATGAAATGTGGCTGAAATATCAAAAAAGATTGTAATGTTTTTATTAATTGAGCTATAATATTTCTAGTTATTTTGTTAACAAATTATACGAAAGGTGGTACAAATTATGCCATTAGTTACAACGACTGATATGTTTAAAAAAGCATACGATGGTGGATATGCTGTTGGTGCATTCAATATCAACAACATGGAGTTCATTCAGGCTATCACAGAGGCTTGTGACGAGCTTAAGAGCCCCGTTATCCTTCAGTGCTCAGCAGGAGCTATCAAGTATGCAAAGTTCCCTTACCTTGTAAACATGGTTAAGGCTGCTGCAGAGTCTACATCTATTCCGATCGCTCTTCACCTTGATCATGGTGCAAACTTTGATATCTGTAAGGAGTGTATCGACAACGGATTCACATCTGTTATGATCGATGCTTCTTCTCTTCCTTACGAAGAGAACATTGAGCTCTCTAAGAAGGTTGCTGAATATGCACACGAGAAGGGCTGCACAGTAGAGGCTGAGCTTGGTACTCTTTCAGGTGTTGAGGATGATGTAAACGTTGCTGATGATGCAGCACAGTACACAAATCCTGATCAGGTTGAGGATTTCATGAAGCGTACAGGCGTTGATTCACTGGCTATCGCTATCGGAACAAGCCACGGTGCTTTCAAGTTTAAGCCCGGCCAGGATCCTAAGCTTCGTCTTGATATCCTTGAGGAAGTTGTTAAGAGACTTCCCGGATTCCCGATCGTTCTTCACGGTTCTTCAGCAGTTCCTCAGAAGTACGTTGGAATCATCAATGCTAACGGCGGCGCTATGAAGGATGCTATCGGTATTCCGGATGAGCAGCTTCGTGCAGCAGCCAAGAGTGCAGTCTGCAAGATCAACATCGACTCCGATCTTCGTCTTGGTATGACAGCAGGTATCCGTCAGCACTTCGCTGAGCATCCTGAGCACTTCGATCCTCGTCAGTATCTTGGCGACGGCCGTGCTTATGTTAAGGAAATCGTTCACGACAAGATCATCAACGTTCTTGGTTCAGACGGCAAGGCTTGATAAGTACATAAAACGATATTCAGGCTGCCACGGAGAAATCCGTGGCAGTTTTTCGTTTGTTACCAATAGTTTACGATTTCTTTATTTTATTTTTTACGGTATCTCGTGTAAAATTATTATATATGCGTAGAAGGAAGGTTTGTTTTAATGAATAATCAGCTTACTAGAAAAGACATTGAGGACATGGAGGCTGAAATAGAGCATAGAAAGGTCGTTGTCAGAAAAGAGCTTCTTGAAGACGTTAAGGAAGCAAGGGCTCAGGGAGACTTAAGCGAGAATTTCGAGTACTATGCAGCTAAAAAGGCCAAGAACCAGAATGAATCAAGAATCAGATTCCTCGAGAGAATGATAAAGACAGCAGAGATCATAGATGATGAGAGTGCTGAGGATGAGATAGGCCTTAATAAGACAGTAACAGTCAGAATAGAAGAGGATGGCACGGAAGAAGTCTACAAGATCGTTACAACTGTTCGCGGAGATGCACTAAACGGACTTATCAGTGTGGAATCCCCCCTTGGCAAACAGCTTATGGGACATAAGGTCGGAGATAAGATTAATATCGAGGTCAACAAGGATTACAGCTATGACCTGACCATTCTTAAGATTGAAAATACAGAACTTACCGATGATGACAAGATAAGAGATTTCTGATCGGTAATTCAAATAACGGTTCGGAGGAATGAACTATGGATGAAGATTTACACGTATTTCAACCGGTAGAACTAGATGATATTTTGGAAGGCCCTTTTAAATTCAATGATGATAACTGGGCTCTTTTGACTGCGCAAAAGGACGATACGGTTAACACGATGACCATATCATGGGGCGGTGTCACCTATATTTGGGGCAGGACCTGTGCTGTTTTGTATGTCAGAGAGAGCAGCTATACAAGGGAGCTGATTGACAGCAGTAAAAGACTTTCCCTGTCATTTTTGGATCGGGGCGAATTTGCGGGAGTAAGGGATTACCTTGGTTCTGCTACAGGTCGCACTGAGGATAAGATTGCTGGCTCAGGCTTACATGTAAATTATTTCGAGGACATTCCTTTTATTGATGAAGCAGGAAGTGTCATCATCTGCAGAGTTTTGTACAGGCAGAAGATGGTTGAGGACTGCTTCATGAATGGCCGCGTTCTTGCGGACCATTACAGAAATGAAGATTATCACTATACTTATATTGCAGAAATCAAGCGAGTTATGATCAGATGAGCATTGTCAACAAAGCATCTTTTGAAGATATAGGAAAATTTATTTTTTTAAATGAAGAGCCGCAGAAGGCGGATTTAATACTAATTCCGGGAGCTCCCATAAAAGAGCTTGCATATCACGGAGCAGATTTATATAACAGAGGCTTTGCACCTCTCATTCTTTCAACAGGAAAATATTATTTTAAATATAAAGACCTCTTCGAGGAGTTTGAGGTTTTCACAGGGAGCGGAGAGAATGCTCTGGGACAGGAGACAGAAGCAGAGTTTATTCAGAAGCTTATGATGGAAAACGGCGTTCCAAAGGACAGCATTATTTTGGAGAAAGAATCCATGAGCACCTTTGAAAACGCCAAGAACGCAAAAAAATGCATAGAAGAGGACTTAAAGGATAAGAACATAAAGCACATTATTCTTTGTTGCCAGGCTTTTCACGCCAGAAGAGCGCTTATGACCTTTCAATCGGAACTCAGGGACATAAAGATAACGGTTTGTCCTGTGGTTACAAGGAACATAAGCATAGACACCTGGATGGATACGGAGAAGGGTTACAATCTGGTACTTGGAGAGCTCAGTAAGTGCGGCGAGTACTTTAAAGGCAGCAGGATGTATGAGCTGAAGTGATTTAATATGGCGCTATTTATATGAGGGATATTTATATGCGCATACAACCTAAAAGACGATGGATAGTCGTTACCCTTTTTATCATTCTTTTTATTCTGCTGGCGTTCGTTGTAGATGGAATACAAAGAAGATTCATCTATAATGACAGAATGGTTCAGCTGACCACTTATTATGATCAGCTGGATTCAGTTATTACGCACAGATTTGCCAGATATCAGAAAATTCTAAGCAGCTGGATGTACCATCTACAGAACAAGAACGAGACAGGTATAGACAGCTTTCATGATTATGTTTCCTCTGAAAAATTAATATGGGAAGTCGAAGAGGTCTATCTTTTTGATGAAGCGGGAAATTACATTAATGATTTAGGAGACAGCGGAGATGCGAAGCTAAGCGAGGATGTTATTGAAAAGCTGACATGCAGAGGACTTCTTCAGGCTGTAAAGTATACCCCCGAAAGAGGAAAGAGACAGGATCTTTTCATTCTGGCAACAGAGCCCGGAGAGTACAACGGGTTTAATTACTGTGCCATAGGTATGGGATATAATCCTGAGCAGATGAAGGAAAGACTTACGATTATTTCAGGAGATCTGTCTGATTCTGAGAACTATCTGACGGACTGGCAGGGAAATCTCATAATGACATCAGTTCCTTCCCACATGGAGCACCCGAATATTCTGGATTATGTCACAGAGAATGCAGTGATAATAGGCAAATCAGCGGAAAAGCTAAGGAAGGAAATATACGATAGAAACACCGGCGTAGTAGAGGTTAAAATCTCAGGTGAAAATTATTATCTTACATACATGCCCTGTGATGCTGTAGATTCTATGCTAATTTGCCTTACTCCTGTCAGCAAAGCAGATTCTACCATCAATAGAATGAGGATTCTAAACAACATATTCCTTCTTTTGGCATTTGCTTTTGTTCTTGTGCTGGTGGTGGGAATTCTCAGATATACCAAGATGCAGGATGTTCTTGCCCTTGCAAAGTCCACAAACGATACTAAAAATAAGTTCCTTGCCAATATGTCCCATGACTTCAGAACTCCCATGCACGCAATGGCCGGTTACCTTGAACTTATGAAGGAAAATGCAAATGACCCTGAGAAGGTCATTGAATACGGACAAAAAGCAGAGCTTGCTCACAAGAACATGTTAAATATGATCAACAGCGTTCTTGATCTTAGCAAGATGGAAGAGGGCGGCGATGAAGTACAAAACACTAAGTTTTCTCTGGAAGCTGTCCTTGAAAATGTAAAGAATGACACTGCGGCTCTGATTAGCAGCAAGTCTCAGATTTTCAGAATAGACAGAAGTAACACAAGAGAAGAGGATTTCATCGGAGATGAGGAGAAATTATTACTCATATTAAAGAATCTTATCAGGAATTCCAGTACATATACCGGAGATAATGGCGAGATCGGTCTTGAGGTATATGAGGATAAGAGCATAGGCAATAACCAGGTAGAGCTTCGCTTTGAGGTTTCCGACAACGGTATCGGAATGAGTAAGGAATTCTTAGAGCATATCTTCGAGCCCTTTACAAGAGAGCACAGACAAAATGACAGCAGGGAGCTTGGTGCAGGACTTGGTCTAGCGGTAGTAAAGAACCTTGTTGATATCATGGGCGGAACCATAGAAGCAGATAGCATAATAAACGAAGGTACAGTCTTTACATTAAGACTTACCTTTGAGCTGCCTGAAAAAACAGAAGCAGAAGAAATGAAACAGATATCCCGAATAGTTGAAGAGGGCGAAGTTATATACAGCTCGGAAGATTTCGGGAATATTTTCACCGGAATGAGGTTCCTTGCGGCAGAGGATAATGAACTTAATGCAGAGATAATCTGCGAACTGATTAAGCTAAAGGGTGCAGAGTGCGATGTTGTGACAGACGGTGAAAAAGCTTTGGAGGCCTTTAAGAATTCAAAGCCCGGTTACTACGACATGATACTTATGGACATCCAGATGCCCAATATGGATGGTTATGAAGCTGCTAGCGCCATCAGAAATCTGATAATTGAGGGCAGAGAGGATGCTGCCACAATTCCGATCCTTGCAATGAGCGCCAATGCATTTAGAGATGATATAGAGAAAACCAGCGCATCCGGCATGGATGCTCATATTCCGAAGCCTATAGACATTAAGCTTTTTGAGAACACTGTTAAAGCACTTAAACTGAGGGGGCATACAGTTGGCTGATAATGGTAATAATAAAGGCAAAGAACCGGAATTTTCCATGGACTGGTTTTTTGACTATGTAACACAAAAGAATAGAAGTATCGCCGCTATTTTTGATGCCGAGACCTTTGAGGTGGATATAATCTCTGATAATACCGAGGAGATAATAGGTATTCCCAAGGAGGAGCTTCTTAAGGATATTTATCCCCTCTTTGAAAATGCCCAGGATGCCAGAACTGAGTTTACCCCTGATAAAGAGGCTTTTCTTAAGCTTGGCGTCGGCGAAGTGATGACCCTTGATGTAATTGATGCGGTAAACAGGATTACCGGTGAGCACATTTACTTTGAGGCATCCCTTGAGAGGCAGATCATTGGCGGAAAAGACAGATTCCTTCTGGTTTGGGTTGATAAAACGGCAGAAGTTATCCGCAATAAGCAGATGGAAAACATGATCGATGTGGCAAATGCCGCAAATGAGGCAAAGACTACCTTCCTTGCCAACATGTCCCATGATTTCAGGACGCCCATGAACGCCATCACCAATTTTAATCTTCTTATTGCCAAAAACTCTGACAATCCTCAGAGAGTAAGGGATTATACACATAAGATAGGACTTGCCTGTCAGAACCTTTTAAGACTCCTTAACGATGTCCTTGATATGAGTAAAATCGAGAGCGGCGCCACAAAGATAAGTCAGCAGGAATTTGCCCTTGGACTCCTTCTTGAAGAGGTAAATTCTGTAATAGCTTTTCAGGCAAAGGGCAAGGAGCAGGACTATCAGGTTCATGCAGGAGGCATGAGGCAGGATCTTTTCATCGGAGATAAGCAAAAGATAAATGAAGTTCTTGTAAATATCCTTGGAAATGCCGTTAAATACACACCTGTTGGCGGCAAGATTGATTTCTCTATCAGTGAGGAAAAGGTCACCACCGGCGACTACTGGGATGTGAAGTTTGAAGTAAAAGATAATGGCATCGGAATGAGTAAGGATTTCCAAAAGAATATTTTTGATGCCTTCACAAGAGAAGAGAAAAAGGAAGTCAGCGGCATACAGGGAACAGGTCTTGGAATGGCCATAACAAAGAGCCTTGTTCAGATGATGGGCGGAACCATTTCCGTTGAATCAGAGGAAGGCGCAGGATCAACCTTTGTAATAACCCTAAGACTTCCAAGCGTGAACCAGGATCAGGGCGATTTCTGGGAGAACCACGGAATCAGACGAATTCTTGTAATAGATGATGATATTCAGGAATGTGAAAAAATAAATACCGCCCTTGAAGACACCACAGTAGAGGTATTTTTCTCCACAAGCGGCTATAAGGCGCTGCACCTGATAGAAGTAAGCGATCAGGATGAAAGCGGCTTTGATGTGATACTTCTTGGAATGCAGATTAGGAGCATCAGCTGCTTTGAACTTGCTAAGAGGATAAGAGAGAAGGACCTGCGTCCGCAGCCCGTTCTTTTACTTTTGACAGAGGACTGGGAGGATGTGGCCCAGGAAGCAAGAGAATCGGGAATCTATGATTTCATTACCAAGCCCTTCTTCATGTCCACCTTCCAGCAGCTCATAGAGGATATTACCAGCAGACCGGGCTTAAATAATGAGAAGAAAAAGAGTAAGCCCTTGGAGGGCATAGAGATACTTGCAGCAGAGGACAACGAGATAAACGCAGACATTCTTGTGGAGCTTATGGAGATGGAGGGTGCATCCATAGTAAGAGTTCCTGACGGATCAAAGGCGGTTCAGGTCTTTGAAAAGTCTGAAAAGAACTTCTACGACGTGATTTTGATGGACGTACAGATGCCTGTCATGAATGGCTATGAGGCAGCAGGTAAAATAAGGGAACTTGACAGGGATGATGCCTCTACAATCCCGATTATAGCCATGACTGCGAATACTTATGCCGAAGATGTACAGAAATCACTGGATGCGGGCATGAATGCACATGTTTCAAAGCCCATAGACATTGAGGTTTTGAAGAATACCATCCTGGAAATTCTAGAAAAGATGCGGTCGACATAAGGATTTTTACATGTTAATATAATGTAGTTATTATCATATGATTATAAAATGGAGCAAACAATTAAAATGAAGAAAGCGTTAGTAATTGGAGCAGGTCCTGCAGGTCTTACTGCGGCCTATGAGTTACTTTCAAGATCAGATGAGATAGAGGTAGTTGTCTTCGAGGAGACAGAGAAATTCGGCGGTATCTCACGTACTGTAGAATATAAAGGAAACCGTATGGACATGGGCGGACACCGCTTTTTCTCCAAGGTTCCCGAAGTAAATGAGTGGTGGGACAACATGCTTCCCAAGCAGGGAAAGGCATCCTATGATGACATCGTGCTTAAGAGAAGCTCTACACTTACACCCGGTGGTCCCGATCCTGAGACAGAAGACAGGGTAATGCTCAGAAGAAATCGTATTTCCAGAATTTTCTTCAACAGCAAGTTTTTCGATTATCCCATCACACTTAAGGTAGAGACCTTCACCAACATGGGTCTTGCTACTACCATAGTTGCAGGATTTTCATACATCAAGGCGATGATCTTTAAGCGTAAAGAGAACTCCCTTGAGGATTTCTATGTAAACCGTTTCGGTAAAAAGCTTTATTCCATGTTCTTTGAGCACTATACAGAGAACCTTTGGGGAAGACATCCTTCACAGATCGATCCCAGTTGGGGCGCTCAGCGCGTTAAGGGTGTATCCATTATGGCGGTTCTTGCCAATGCCTTTAAGAAAAAGAGCGGCAAGAAGGGCGGCAAGGTAGAGACTTCGCTTATCGAGGAGTTCAGCTATCCTAAGCTCGGTCCCGGACAGCTCTGGGATGTAACCGCAGAAGAGATCAAGAAAAAGGGCGGTACCATCATTACAGGTGCCAAGGTCGTTAAGATCAATAAAGACGGCGATCATATCACAGGAGTTACCTATGAGAAGGATGGCCAGATGGTAACTGTAGAGGGTGATTATGTAATAAGCTCAATGCCTATCAAGGATCTTGTAGCCGGCATGAACGATGTGCCTGCAGATCCTGCAAGAATTGCAGCAGGTCTTCCTTACAGAGATTACATGACACTTGGTGTTCTTATTCCTCACCTTAATCTTGTGAATAAGACCAATGTTAAGACCATCGGCAATATCGTTCCCGATAACTGGGTTTATGTACATGACAGAAACGTAACTATGGGACGTTTCCAGATTTACAATAACTGGTCACCCTACCTTGTTAATGACATTGACCACACAGTATGGATGGGACTTGAGTACTTCTGCAATGAGGGCGACTCAATGTGGAGTATGACAGACGATGAATTTGCCAAGATGGCAATCGAAGAGATGGTTAAGATCAATCTCATCGGTGATGCTGATGAAGTAATCGATTATCACGTAGAGCGTGTTAAGAAGGCATATCCTGCTTACTTTGATACCTATGATGAGATGGACAAGCTGGTTGATTACCTCAACACCATCGACAATCTGTACTGCGTAGGTAGAAACGGACAGCATAGATACAACAATATCGACCACTCAATGTGCACATCCTTTGAGACAGTTAAAAATATTCTCGGAGGAGTACGTGACAGAAGCAATATCTGGAGTGTAAATACCGAGAAGGAATATCATGAGTCTTCTGAGACCAAGAATCCTGAGGACGAAGAAATCGAGATAGATTAAACAAAAATAGGCGCCAAATTCTTTTGGCGCCTTTTATACAACATTGCGCAGGTTAGCGCATATTTCTAAAATAGAAAATAAAAACAAAATAGGAGGGTAAGATAGTGATTAATTACAAGAAGATTACTGATGATACTTACTGGATCGGCGGAAGCGACAGGAGACTTTCAAGATTTGAGAACATTTTTCCTCTTGAGGACGGTGTTTCCTATAACAGCTATGTCATTTTGGATGAGAAGACTGCGCTTTTTGATACCGCGGATATTTCCATTTCAGATCAGTTCCTGGAGAATTTAAAGGGAATTCTTGCAGACAGGAAGCTGGATTATCTTGTCATAAATCACATGGAGCCGGATCACTGCTCTCAGATAGCAACGGTTGTTTACATGTATCCTGATGTAACTCTGGTAGGAAATGCCAAGACCTTTACTTTCCTTTCACAGTTTTTCCCTGAACTTGGTTCAATTAATAAGATCACAGTGGCTGAGGGCGACAGCTTAGAGCTTGGAAAGCATACCCTTAGCTTTGTAATGGCGCCTATGGTTCACTGGCCGGAAGCTATGTTCACATACGATGCTTCAACAGGCGTTCTTTTCTCTGCAGATGCATTCGGAACTTTCGGAGCAATCGATGCAGGCATTTTTGCAGACGAATATGACTTTGAGAAGAGATTCCTTGATGAAGCAAGAAGATACTATGCTAATATCGTAGGAAAATACGGCATGCAGGTGCAGGCTGTTCTTAAAAAGGCAGCAGGTATCGACATCAAGTTTATCTGCCCTCTTCACGGACCTATCTGGAGAGAGAATATCGCATGGTTTATTGATAAGTACCAGAAGTGGAGCACCTATACTCCTGAGGATGACGAGATAGTGGTTATCTACGGAAGTCTTTACGGACATACAGAGAGTGCTGCTCAGAAGGCTGCATCAATGCTCAGGGAAAAGAGCGGCAAACAGGTAAGAATCTATGATGTTTCTCAGACCCACGCTTCAGTCCTTATTTCTGAAGTATGGCGCTGTGGCAAGATTGTGCTGTTCTGCCCTACTTACAACAACGGTATCTATACACCTATGGAGAATTTCCTGTCTGACTGTGCAGCTCTTACAGTTCAGAACAGGACCTTTGCCCTTGCACAGAACGGAACCTGGGCACCTGCATCAGGAAAACTCATGAGAGAAAAATTAGAGGCTCTTAAGAACATCACTATCGTAGAGCCTGTGCTCACAATCAAGAGCGCACTGTCAGAGACGGACGAGCCTGAACTTAAGGCCTTTGTGGATGCTATAGCAGAGGCTTAAGAATATTAAACTTAATAACGGGAGAGTATTATGAAAGAGTTTTTGAAGAGAAAGAACATTGTCATTTCGGGGAAAAGATATGGCATTGATGCATTGTCAGCTATGGCACAGGGACTTTTTGCATCACTGCTTATCGGAACGATTCTTAACACCATCGGAACACAGGCAGGAATCGCATGGCTTTCTGAGGTAGGAAAATTTGCATCATCCATGAGCGGTGCAGCAATGGCTGTAGCTATCGGATATGCACTTCAGGCACCGCCACTTGTTCTTTTTTCACTTGTAACTGTTGGTTATGCAGCAAATGCACTTGGAAGCACAACTCTTTCAGGAGGCGCCGGCGCCGGCGGTCCGCTGGCAGTTCTTCTTATTGCCATTCTTGCAGCAGAGTGCGGTAAAGCTGTTGCAGGAGAGACAAAAGTAGACATTCTTGTAACACCTATTACCACCATACTTGTGGGCGTGGGACTGGCATATCTCATCGCACCTGCTATCGGAACAGCAGCTTCATCAGTTGGAAATGTAGTAATGTGGGCAACTGAGCAGCAGCCATTCCTTATGGGAATAATAGTTTCAGTGGTCGTAGGTATTGCACTTACACTTCCTATCTCATCTGCTGCTATCTGTGCAGCCCTTGGACTTACCGGTCTTGCCGGAGGCGCAGCTGTAGCTGGATGCTGTGCTCAGATGGTTGGCTTTGCGTTCATGTCCTTTAAGGAGAATAAGTGGGGCGGCCTCATCTCACAGGGTATCGGAACCTCCATGCTTCAGATGGGAAATATTGTAAAAAATCCCAAGATCTGGATAGCACCTATTCTTACTAGTGCCATCACAGGACCTATTGCAACCTGTGTTTTCCATCTTCAGATGAATGACCCTGCAAGTGCAGTGGCATCAGGTATGGGTACCTGCGGACTTGTTGGACAGATCGGTGTTTATGCAGGTTGGGTAAATGATGTAGCAACAGGAGCCAAAGCTGCTATCACAGCTTTTGACTGGATCGGACTTATACTTATCTGTTTCGTACTTCCTGCCGTGCTCACATGTGCATTTGGAGCAGCATTCAGGAAGCTTGGCTGGATCAAGGAAGGCGATCTGAAATTATCATAAATGAAACAAAGGGAGGTTTCTTATGCGTAATGTAACACTTGGTAAGACCGGAATAGTTGTCCCCCAGAACGGATTTGGCGCGCTTCCAATTCAGAGAGATGATATGAAGATGAGTGTCGAGATTCTTCGCAAGGCCTATGAAGGCGGAATGCGATATTTTGATACTGCAAGAGCCTACAGTGACAGTGAAGAGAAGCTTGGAAATGCCTTTGAAGGAATGAGAGATAAGATCTACATTGCTACAAAGACGACAGCCAAGACACCGGAGCAGTTCTGGAAGGATTTAGAGACTTCTCTTACTAATTTAAAAACAGATTATATTGATGTTTATCAGTTCCACATGGTTACTCAGTGCTACAGACCGGGCGATGGTACCGGCATGTATGAGTGCATGGTGGAAGCCAAAAAGCAGGGAAAGATAAAACATATCGGCGTTACATCCCACAGAATAGCAGTGGCGATGGAGTGCGTTGAATCAGGTCTCTATGAGACCATGCAGTTCCCCTTCAGCTATCTGGCTGATGAGAAGGACATCGCCCTTGTTAAAAAGTGTCAGGAGTTGGAGGTTGGTTTCATTGCAATGAAGGGTCTTGCAGGCGGTCTTATCACCAATTCCAAGGCTGCTATGGGATTTATGCTGGATTATCCAAATGTGGTTCCCATCTGGGGAATTCAGAGAATGAACGAACTGGATGAGTGGCTTGCATTTTTTGATGAAGAGCCGGTTATGACTGACGAGATCAGAGCTTTTATCGAGAATGAGCGAGGGGAATTATCAGGAGATTTCTGCAGAGGCTGCGGATACTGTCTTCCCTGCGCAGCGGGAATTGAGATAAATAACTGCGCAAGAATGTCTCTTATGATAAGAAGAGCACCAAGCGCAGGCTGGCTTTCACCCCAGTGGCAGGAAAAGATGGAAAAGATCGAGGACTGCATAAACTGCGGTGCATGTATGAGCAGATGTCCCTATGGACTTAAGACGCCTGAGCTTTTGAAGAAAAACCTTGCTGATTACAGAAGGGTTATTGCAGGAGAGATTACGGTTTAAGTATTACACTAAGAGAAAGGAGACGGGTATGAAGGAGTTTGCCGGTTTCTCACATGGAATTAACCTGGGTGGATGGCTGTCACAGTGCGACCACACCAAGGAAAGATACGATAATTTTATTGTGGAAAGTGATATCGAGAAGATTAAGAGCTGGGGACTTGATCATATCAGAGTTCCCGTTGATTACGATCTTGTGGAGGAAAAAGACGGAACCTATAAAGAAGACGGATTTGCCTACATTCAGAAGGTTATAGACTGGGCAGGTAAGTACGGCCTTAATATGGTACTTGATCTCCATAAGACCTTTGGATACAGCTTTGATGGCGGAGAGCAGGAGTTTGGATTCTTCGAGAACGAAGCATACCAGGAGCGCTTCTATAAGTTATGGGAGCAGTTTGCAAAACGTTTTGGCAAATATGAGGACAGACTTGCTTTTGAGCTTTTGAACGAAGTAACCAAGAAGGAATACAAGGATATCTGGAACAGAGTTTCAACAGAATGTATTAAGAGAGTAAGAGTCTATGCTCCTACTATAAAGATTCTTGTTGGCGGATATTATAACAACAGTATCGTTGCTCTTAAGGATATCTGCGATCCCTATGATGAGAATGTGGTTTATAACTTCCATTGCTATGAGCCTCTTGTTTTCACACATCAGGGCGCTGCGTGGATTGATACCATGGATACCTCATTCCGCATGCCTTTTGATTCCACATACAAACAGTACGAGGATAATGCCTTTGCACAGCTTGGAAACAGGCCTGAGGAGCTTAAGGTTGATGATCCTGATAAGAAGCTTGGCATAGAGTATTTTGAGCAGTATATGGAAGAGGCTGTTAGAGTAGCTAATGAGAGAAATGTTGCTCTTTACTGCGGGGAGTATGGTGTTATCAACCTTGCTACTCCGGAGGATACCCTTAAATGGTATCAGGCAATAGGAAGCTGCTTTAACAAATACAACATCGGCAGAGCTGCATGGAGCTATAGAGAGATGGATTTCGGACTTGTGGATGCCCATATGGACAGCGTAAGAGATGAGATTCTTAAGCTGATGTAATCTAACTAAATAGTTATCAGGAAATAGTCGGCAAAGGCTTGCCGGCTATTTTTTTACCTTTTTGCAAACGGTTCCATGATCTTTATAGGCTTGCAAAAATTGAAGTAGATATAATATATAAATCTGTGAAATCGTATATTTAATGAGATATATGGTTGTATCATAGAGAAGTAGAAAAACTTTTAAATTCAATTGGATATTGTTACATAAGGAGGTTATTTCAATGAGTATTTGGAAAGCTACCAAGGTAGCAGAGATGTCAGCCAGAGAAAAGGCTCACATGGAGAAGGTTCGTAAATTTGCTGCTGAAGGTATGGTTCTTTTAGAAAATGACGGAACTCTTCCGCTTGCTGCTGATACCAAGAAGATCGCACTTTTTGGTAACGGTGCAAGACACATGATCAAGGGTGGTAAAGGATCAGGTGACGTTAACAGCAGAAGCGTAGTTGGAGTTGAGCAGGGAATTATTGAAGCAGGCTGCGAAGTAGTTTCAGGCAGCTGGCTTGATGCATATGACAAGATCTGCACAGATGCTAAGGGAGCATATGATGCAAGAGTTAAGGACTTAATCGAGAACTCAGGCAATCCCATGGCAGGCTTCATGGAGATTTTCAACAATCCTTATCATGATCCTGATGTACAGGAAATCGGAGATGCTGACCTGGCAGATGCTGACGCAGCTGTATATGTAATTGCAAGAGATTCCGGCGAAGGTCGTGACAGAAAGCCTGTAGCAGGTGATTATGAACTTACAGATAATGAGAAGAAAAACATCGAGAAGCTGGCAGCACGCTATGATAAATTCGTAGTTGCTCTTAATGTCGGCGGAGTTATTGATACAAAGGCACTTAGAAACACAAAGGGCGTTGGCGCAGTACTTCTTATGAGCCAGGCAGGAAATGTTATCGGTACAGTTTTTGCTGATGCACTTCTTGGAAAATCCATTCCCACAGGTCATCTTGCTATGACATGGGCTGAGAATTACTCAGATTATCCGGCATTTGATACATTCAGTTCACAGAACGGAGATGTGGATGATGAATATTACAACGAGGGAATTTTCGTTGGATACCGCTATTTTGACAGCTTTGGTAAAAAGCCCGCATATCCTTTCGGATATGGACTTTCATATACAAGCTTTGATGTTTCTGTTAAGGATGTAAGCCTTACAGGTGAAGAGCTCACAGCTAAGGTAGCTGTTAAGAATACAGGTGATAAGTTTGCAGGTAAGCAGCTTGTTCAGCTCTATGTATCAGCTCCTGATGGAAACGTTGAGAAGCCTGTTAAGGAACTTAAGGGCTTTGCAAAGACAAAAGAACTTAAGCCCGGTGAAAGCGATGAGCTTACAATCAAGGTAAAGGTTTCTGATTTTGCTTCCTATGATGAATCAAAGGCATCTTATGTACTTGAGCCCGGTAAGTATTTCATCAGAATCGGTGAGAATGCATGCAGCACACATATCGCTGCAGCTGTAAAAGTTGCAGAAGAAATCGTTACTCAGAAGCTTGCAAACAAGATGAAGGTTGATACAGAGCTTAATGAGATCTCAGCTAAGAATGCTACTCCTCTTACATACGATGGTGAAGAGTCCGAGAAGGCAGCAGCTAAAGTACTTACACTTGATGCAGCTGCAATTAAGACTATTGTAGCTGAGTATGAGGGAGCTCCCGCAGAATACAATTGTGATAAGGCAGAAAAGATCACTCTCGAGGACGTTAAGTCAGGTAAGGCTACAATGGAGGATCTCCTTGGACAGCTTACAAGAGAAGAGATGGCAGATCTCTGCGTAGGTACAGCAAGAGGCGGCTTTGGAGGAACAAGCGTAATCGGTACTGCATCAGCAGTAGTTCCCGGAGCAGCAGGTGACACAAGCTCCAAGATGGCAGCTGACAGAGGTGTTCATAACCTTGTACTTGCTGACGGACCTGCAGGTCTTCGTCTTACACCTTACTTTGCTGTTGATGAAGAAAATCAGTATATTCCTGAGATGAGTGCTATGGCATTTGATTTTGCAGGCACATTTGAGCAGCCCACAACAGACATTAAGGGTGAAGTTACAAAGTATTATCAGTACTGCACAGCTATTCCGATTGCTACCATGCTTGCTCAGACCTGGAATATGGATGTTATCGAAGAAGCCGGCGACATTGTTGGTACAGAGATGGAAGAGCTTGGTGTTAACCTCTGGCTTGCACCCGGTATGAACATCCAGAAGAATCCTCTTTGCGGAAGAAACTTCGAATACTATTCAGAGGATCCGCTTCTTGCAGGTATGTGCGCAGCAGCTGATACAAAGGGTGTTCAGAAGCATAAGGGATGCGGAACAACCATCAAACACTTTGCATGTAACAACCAGGAAGATAACAGAATGCATACCAACGCTCATGTAAGTGAGAGAGCACTTCGTGAGATTTATCTTAAGGGCTTTGAGGTAGCTGTAAGACAGTCACAGCCTCTGTCAATCATGACAAGCTACAACCTCATAAACGGCATCCACGCAGCAAATAACTACGATCTGCTTACAGCTATATGCAGAAACGAATGGGGATTCGAAGGTGTAGTTATGACTGACTGGGGAACAACAGGCGGCATTGAGATGGAGCAGAGAACATTTAAGTATGGTTGCTCAAATGCTGCTGACTGCGTAAGAAGCGGTAACGATCTTACAATGCCCGGTTCTGATGAAGATGTTAAGAACATCCTTGATAATGGTGTTACAAGAGCTGAGTTGCAGGCTTGTACACGTCGTATCCTTGACTGTGTACTTAAGTGCAGATACTAATTAGGGGTAAGCTTTGGGGAAAGCTTAATAGAAGGTTTTAGAGAAGGTTTAAAAAGAAAGTATTAGAGAAGGTTTAAGAAGGAGCTGTCGCACGGGGGTGCGGCAGCTTTTTCGTACTAAAGGATGAAAAAGTACTTCTTAATGATTCGCAGATAATAGATATTTTAACGAAATTACATAGAAGTTTTAGAAAGTGGGCGGATTCTCTATGTATAATATTAGTGTAGCCTTGTGGTGTTATGCGAAAAAACAGATGCGCAAATATACAGGAGGATATGGTTATTATGAAAAGGAAACTAGTAAGCCTATTAACTGTTGCCGCTCTTATGATAGCTATGCTTACAGGATGTTCGTCCAAAAATGAAGTTGGAGCTGAGCAGCTTGCCGACAAGAAAGTTGGGATTTGTATTTATCAGTTTAATGATAATTTCATGACACTTTTTAGAAATGAGCTGTTAAGTTACCTTGTGTCCAGGGGATTCTCTGAGGACAACATCACAATTGTTGATGGTGCCAATAATCAGGATACCCAGACTGCACAGATTAAGGAACTTATTGATAATAATGTGGATGTTCTCATTGTGAATCTGGTTAACTCTTCTTCTGCGGGAACCATTACAGACCTTGTGGCAGGAGCAGGAATCCCTCTTGTTTATATTAACCGCGAGCCGGGCCCCGCAGAAGAGCAGAGATGGGCAGATAAAAACATGAACGTCTGCTATGTAGGCTGCGATGCCCGCCAGTCAGGAACATATCAGGGAGAGATCATTTCAGACCTTGGAAAAAACAAAGTCGACATCAATAAGGACGGCAAGGTTCAGTACATAATGATCGAGGGCGACCCTGAAAACATCGATGCCCAGTATCGTACAAAATATTCAATCAAGGCTCTTCAGGATGCGGGAATTAATGTACAGTGTCTTGATGACCAGATTGGAAACTGGGATATGGATGCAGCAAAGCAGCTGGTGGCAGAGTCTCTTGCTGCACATCCTCAGACAGAGGTCGTTTTCTGTAATAATGATGCCATGGCTCTTGGTGCTCTTGAGTCCATTCAGGCAGCAGGAAGAACCGTTGGCACAGATATCTACCTTGTAGGCTGTGATGCCCTTGCAGAGGCAGTTGATGACGTTATCGCAGGAACAATGACAGGTACTGTTTTCAATGATCATATTACACAGTCCCACAGCGCAGGCGATGCTGCAATTAACTATGTTGCAGGAATCGGAAATGACCACTATATCGGCTGTAACTACGTTAAGGTTACAAAAGATAATGCGAAGAAAATCCTTGATTCAGTTAAATAACTGAAGCTACATACAATAAGAAATGCTTTGATGAAAGCCCGGTATATTTGTACCGGGCTTTTGTCCGCGCAAATAAGGTAAAGAATAATTATAATTATTCTCTCCATTTAAATACTGCAAGAGCGCTGATATTATGAAAAATGTAAAAGCGCTTTGAACAGACAACATGAATTACATTAAAGAGAGGGTATGAAAATGAACAGAGATATTTTTATAAGAAACCTGACTAAGGAAAAAATAGAGATGAGTCCCAAGGGCAGAAGCGCAAATGAGCTTTCACCTGAGGAATTTGAAAAATGCTATGAGAGCTTTTTTGATATGATCTTTGAGATTGCAGACACAGATGTATCAGAAATTGAGGGCTACGGCGAATTTGATGAGAATAATAAGGCGCCCTTTGAAAGTCTTGAAGCTTTTATAAAGGATGACATGCTGGGCGATCCCACAGAAGGCTACTGGAAAAACTGGAAGGAGATGTTTGGAACCACATTCCTTAAGGAAGACTACTACAATGAAATAGCTTCCAAGGCACTTCACTACGCACCTTTCTGTGAAGATAAGAGATTCCTTGCAAACAACAACACGTTCTTTTGCAACATGATAGTGGGTGAAGATGGAAAGACCTACTGTACTGACTGGGGAAGAGCAGGTATCATGGATTATATGATGGATTTTGCAATCCTTGATCTCAATAAGCCATATCTTCTTGTTCCTGAGAAGCTCTTTGAATATGCAAAAAAGAGAAATATTGAAATTTCTGATTTTAAGGAGCGTTTCCTGTGCATGGCTTACTATAAGGGAATTGTTACTCTTAGATGGCACGCATCAATTGACGATTTAGAGTCCTGCGAGTCCATCGTAAAGTCCATAAATGCACTTGAAGAGCGTATGAACAGGCTTTGATCAAAAAATATTGGGCGGGAGGAAATTACTTAAAATGAAATACGAAAATGCCGGGGACATTCTTCCTGCTAAGCTTTTGGAGGAAGTGCAAAAATATGCTGCGGGGAAGCTTATCTACATCCCAAAGAAAGAGAAAACCAAGGGATGGGGCGAAGCATCAGGCTACAGAGATAAACTGAATAAGCGAAATGCAGCTATCTGCAGCCGTTATTCCTCCGGTTGTTCGATCATGGAGATAGCAGAGGAGTTTTTCCTGTCTCCTGAAACCATAAAGAAGCTGGTTTATGGAAAGAAGGTGAATCTGCCAATGTTTTCCAAAACAATTACATCTGCAAAGCAATATGCAAATGCAGGTATGGGTGAAGAGTGGGTAAGGATATACTTAAACTCTCTTGGGCAGGAAATGCCTGACAGTGCAGACTTTTTCATGACAGAGCTTGTAAGGATTCCGCTGAGATTGATTGAAAATGATTCCAGTGAGAACTGTGATGATGCTGGCGATGCAGCCTTTGATGTGCCATTGATAGTTCTGTTTGATAATAAGAAATTCGTTACACCTTATCAGCCGGGATATCTGCAGAGTCTTAAGGAAGAAAAGCGCAACGCCCAATATGCTTTTGTCTTTGCTAATACTGACGAATATGGATATTTCTGGAATAATTTTGGGAAGAATTTTCAGAGATAAGAGAGTTTTTGACCAGTGCGGATGCGTTTTGAGGGGGTTGTGAATCTTAGAGAATAAGAATTATTTACCGGCAGTCTTAGGGCTGCCGGTTTATTTTGCGCCAAAAAGAAACCTGAAGTTTCGAAAGAAGAAACCCACTGCTTATGGCATTGGTGGGACTTGTACTGTACAATGATAGTGCATCTATAAAGTCCAGATAGTGCCAACTGATCTATGAAAAACTGATCAATCATCAACTGCTTTTTTGCGGGTGTGCTTTGGCTTTCTTACGGGGATAAAATGGTAAAACACTATTTATCACTGTAGGATTAGCAGGTGATAGTCGTCAGATTACGTGGATGGAGCAGAGAAACGTTATTTGGCCCCGTAAGAAAGGCGGGAAATAATGGCTGGATTACGGGGGCGGAGCAGGGAAACGCTATTTGGCCCCGTAAGAAAGGCGGGAAATAGTTGCTGGATTACGGGGACGGAGCAGGGAAACGCTATTTGGCCCCGTAAGAAAGGCGGGAAATAGTTGCTGGATTACGGGGACGGAGTAGAGAATCCATATTTTACCCCGTAAGATAGACAGCGAAAGTCTATGTGAGGATATTATTATGGGATTTGGAGAAGAGTTAAAGAAGGCCAGAAAAGATAAACACATTTCTCAGGAAGAACTTGCGGAGATAAAGTATGAAACTTGTTGAACTTAACACATCAGAGGTTGAGAGTATCTATAAAGAGCGGCTCGTCTTTGATTTTCCAAGAGACGAACAAAAGCCTCTGGATGTAATATTGAAGGCTATGGATAAAGGGATATACGAATGCCTCGGACTCTGGGATGAGGACGAGGTAATCGGCTATGCTTTTCTTGTAAAAAAGGATAAGGATTATCTCATAGATTATCTTGCTATATCGCCCGAAAAGAGAAATCAAGGTGTTGGCGGTACAGCGCTTCAATTACTATCAGAATACTTTGCAGATGTTGACACCGTGATATTAGAGATAGAAGATCCGGACAGAACGGATGATGCAGCAGAAAAAGAGCTTCAGCTAAGGCGGCGAGCTTTTTATCTAAGAAACAACTGCAAAGATACCGGTGTTAGAGCATTTTGTTTTCAGGTGCCGTTCCAGATATTGGTCCTTGGACAGAACAAAACCGAGGACTTGGAAAAGCTGAAGGAGCTGTATCAATCATTTTACAGAATGGTATTACCTAAAGAAGTTTTTGATGAAAATATTGGGGATTTTTATTAAAAATACAGAATGCAAAATAGTGCAATAATAAACTAAAATTCGATTGAGCGAGAAGAGAGAAATCATGAATGTTGTTGTAAAGGCGTTGGAATCGGATGATGAGAAAAAAGGCAAAGCCTTTGTCCATTGGAAGTCATGGCACGAAGCCTATGAAAAGCTTGTGAGCGTGGCATATCTTGATAAGCTTACGCTTGAAAAGTGTGAGGAGTGGGCTTTTCAGTGGCCGGAAATTACTTAAAGAGCCTCGAAGATACTGAGATCCGGATGATCAAAGAATAAAACTACAGGAGAATTACTAGAGAATGTTACTTACAAAAAATATTGAGACACCAAGACTTATAATACAGTCCTGGAGAAAAACTGACACTGATTTTACGCTGGCACTTTGGGGAGATGCAGAGAATGGAAAGTATATGTCTGATCCTTCCTCAGAGAATCAGGATGAAGGCTACCGCCAGGCCGTAGCTGAGATGGAGGATAGTCCTGATGGATATTATCTGATAGCTATTTTGAAAGAAGATGGCAGCCGCGTTGGCACCTGCTGTGCTTTTCCCGAAAATGAGAATTATGACATCGGTTATTGCATTTCTAAAGATCACTGGAAAGAGGGACTTGGAACAGAAATGATAGGTGCGCTGATAGAATGGATTAGGGCAGCAGGTGGCAAGTCTGTTACCGGTGAAGTGGCAGATTTAAATCTTGCCTCTGTCGCACTTCTTCGTAAACTTGGTTTTTCAGAAGATAAGAAAACACGATACAAAAAGTATGGAGAAGAGACATACTTTGATGCTCATTACTATAAGCTGGATTTAGAGTGAGCTTGCGGTTAAGAAATATCCGTGCATAAACTCACTTAATAAGTGAAACGAGTGGTATAGCGTGCTCCAATATGTAATATATAGTCAGGTAAAGGAGGCTATGAAAATGAACAAGTTTATTGCATATTGTGGTTTAGATTGTGAAGCCTGTGAGGCTCGTATTGCTACTGTTAACAATGATGATGATCTGCGAGCAAAAGTTGCAAAGGAGTGGACAGAACTGAATCAGGTTGAGATTACTCCTGAGATGATTAATTGCGTGGGCTGTCGCATTGATGGTGTGAAGACTCCGTTCTGTGATTCGCTTTGCCAGATCAGACAATGCGGTATGAAGAATGGATTCGAAACCTGTGGGGATTGTCAGAACGTGAAGAGCTGCGATAAAGTTGCAGCAATCATCGGAAATAACGAAGAAGCTCGTAGCAATTTGAATGCTTAGCGACTATAATTAATTAAATATTTGAAGGGAGGCATGACTATGAAAGTACTGATCATTAACGGAAGTCCCAGAGTGGGTGGCAACACATCTATTGCAATTAACGAGATGGTGAAGGTATTTGATTCTGAGGGCGTTGAAACAGAAGTTGTACAGGTCGGCAACAAAGATATCAGAGGCTGCATAGCATGTTCTTCATGTAAGACGAGCGGAAAATGTGTCTTTGATGACATCGTTAATGAACTCGCACCTAAGTTTGAGGCAGCAGACGGACTTGTAGTGGCATCTCCTGTATATTATGCCGCTGCAAATGGCACACTTGTATCCTGTCTCGACAGATTGTTTTACAGCACCGGCTTTGACAGAACCATGAAAGTCGGCGCAAGCATAGCTGTTGCCCGCAGGGGTGGATGTTCTGCTACATTTGACCAGCTGAATAAGTATTTTATGAACTGCGGAATGGCTGTTGCAACAAGCCAATACTGGAATAGTGTTCATGGAAGAGATAAGGGCGAAGCAGAGCAGGATCTTGAAGGTCTTCAGACCATGCGTACTCTTGCAAGGAATATGACTTTCCTTATGAAGAGCATTGCTCTTGGAAAAGAGAAGTATGGACTTCCTGAGACAGAAGAACGCCAGTGGACGCATTTTATTGGATAAGTGAGCGATTAGGTTATAATCTGATACTTTGTCATGTTTTCCTTCACATCACAGTACTCAGCATAAAGAGCTCTCTTCCTTAATTGTCTATCAGCCCTTGAATGTATTAAACCAAGCTCTCTCTTCAAACACTTTTTTCTTTGGCGCCACGGGTTCGCTTTCAGCCACTCCTACCGGTAATATACATACTACTTCATAATCCTTCGGCACCAAGAGAATATCCGCTATTTTGTCACATATTCTATCTTCATCTGTAATATGTCCTTCATACCAACAACTCTGATATCCAAGCTCCACAATCGTAAGTAACATGTTCTCAATTGCAGCAGAGTAATCCTGCACAGCAAAGCATCTATCCCGATATGCATTTATCCTTTGCGTCAACACCACAATTATCGCCGGTGCTGTTTCGCATACCGGAGGATTGATTACTTCCTTAATCTTCTTTAAAATACCCGAGTCATCAACTGCTATAAAACTGGTTGTTTGCTTATTACATCCCGATGGAGCAGCCATTCCTGCTTCCAGTATTTTTACTAAATCCTCTTTAGGAACCTGTTTTGAAAGATACTTTCCTCTATAGCTGTGCCTTTTATTTATTATTTCTATTGTATTCACCCGGGTAATCCTCCACTGATTTTCTATATAGCTTGGCATCGTAAATTATTCTGCAAGTTATTTCTTTTTCTTCGGTGCCGGTAGTTCATCATACATAGCCTCAAGCAAAGTCCTAAGGAACTCCCTGTTGTCGATATCATCTATCAACAGCATTTCCTTTGCCCCCTCATACGAGAGTTCCAAGTCTGCTTCTGGCATTAAAGTTTTTGCTGACTGTGTATGCTTGACGCCATTATCTTCACCGCCTTTAGTACGTTATGTTCAAAGAGAAATCTTTTATACGTTTACGCCGGTTTCTTCGTCAGATACAGCACATATGTATCCCTAAACTCGACTTTATCTCCACCCGAAAGCGCCGCACTCCGAAGTTCTTCGAAAAACTTCGTTTTATATGGCTCCGGGATTAAAATGTGATCGCTGTGCGTCCCACAATACATCACATATTCATCCGCAGAAAAAACGCGTTTCCCGTAGAAATCATGGCGAGTCAGATCTACATAGCCATAGTCGGTCGCATGAAGATAGTCAAATGGCTCCTTCATGTTCTTGTATTCCGTCACTGGCTTATAATATAAGTCGTAAACCTTCTGGATATTGCTGTACAGCTCCTCATTTGGTGTCTTATAATCCCCGATCAGAAACATCATCGCCAACGTTCCACCTGGCTTTAACAGTTCAAACGTCTTGGAAAAAGCGACTTTCTCCGGAATCCACTGGATCGTCGCAGCAGAATATATCACATCAAACCGCTGTCCCTCGAAATCGTGCGTAATAAAGTCATCGTTTACGATATGGAAATTCGGTCTTGTGCCGTATTTTTCTTTCATCTTCTCATAGAGATGCTCTCCGAGCTCGATAGCATTATAATCGCAGCCTGTACCCAGAATGGGATCCGTCGCCTGGCCGGTTCCCGGGCCGATTTCCAACACCTTCGTTTGAGCTACGATGCCGGCTTCCTTGATGAAATATTCAAAAAGTTCTGGGCTATAACGAGGTCTGAACTTATCAAACTGCTCCGGAATTGTGTCAAACACCTTACGATATTCCATTGGCTTCTTCCTCATCGCGCTATATTTTTCATCCTGTCCCCAAATTGTATATCCTTAACCATTTATCTCGCAAGATATTGCTATGTTTGTACATTAAGTATAGATTGTTGAGACCATGAATGATTCAGAAAGATAAAATTACAATCAAAATCTTACACCAGTTTCTTACAAAAACCAATTAGTATCTAACTTATAGATATGCGGATTGTATAGTCAATAAAAGGAGCAACCACGGTGATTGCTCCCTTGCTAATGGTCTTAAGGGACTGGGTTAGTGGTCAATTTTCATGATGGTCCTTAGGACGGACAATCAAGTGAAAAACAGGTCTTTATCAGATTTGAAGTCCCTTTTTTCTCATAGTAATGAATTCTTTTTCTTATATCTTCTGTTACTAGTTGAACCAATTATTTCTATTTCGTCAGCCATCTTTGATAGAATCGCTCTTGTTCTTGATTGGCTAAGTCCAATAGCTTCAGCAATCTCAGCTGATGAAGCATCATTAACTGTCTCCAAGAATTCCTTTATCTTATCCCGGGTTTCGCTTGTTTTGTTTCTAGTTTGACTATTCACTTGATTATCCGCTTGTTCGCTTGTTCGCTTGTTCGCTTGTTTGACTGTCCGCTTGTTCGCTTGTTCGACTGCTTCCGCTGTATTCAATCTATAAACGGTAACCTTAATTCCATCACCGAATTCTTCAAAAACAGGCTCTTGCAAACCATACTGCTTACATGACTTGATTATTCTGGGAATGCCGGTTCCCCATGCTTCAACTATGTGCATGTATTGGAACATATCAGCGATTGCCTGGTTCCTGCATTTGGATCTTCCGGTTTTCATGGTTGCAATATCCATTCCGCCATAGAGCATTCCTGGTGATACAACCTCGATTCTGTCATCGAAAATGGAAATCTGAATCTTGGATTCGACTAAATAGCTTCGATGAATAACAGCATTGGCTACCATTTCTCTTATTGACTTTATTGGAAGCTCATATACGTCTTTACTGTAGAGGCCATCAACTTTAGCGCCGATGTTAATATGCTTTAGGATAAACTGGAATGCATCAGACAACTGCTCATAAATAGGACCTTCAAACTCTTTTTTGTCTATAAAAAGATCTCTATCATTTCCTTTAAACAGGGCACACTGTATCTTGGCAAAACGAGAGTGATTATCTGTCATCAAAGAAAATGCGTGTGTGGGTGCTAAATCCCGTCCACTCCGACAGAGAAATCCCATGTCCTCGAGCTTGCCAATGGTCATGTCTTTGACAGCTAATTTTTCATCCTCTGTTTCACAATTTGAAAGCGCAATCTCTTTTACCACGCGGCATAACTCGAGAGCCTTATTCTCATCATAATCAACGCCAATTTCCTGCATTGAGTCATATGACAAGCTAGCCCCTTCAATCTCAAGTTCTTTTAACGTAACAGGATCTGCCGGTCTGCTGGTTCCGTTAACCCTTACATATGAAGTATCTTCTTTTGTTTTGTTAGCCAGATAGTATGGCCTATGTTTCCCCGGAAAGACCTCAACAACAAGAACTGTCTTACCTTCCACTGTTTGGGGATAAATGTCAGTCTCAATAAGCGGTGTACACGAATCTGAAATCATCGATGAAATTGAATCAGAGAGCTTAAACGGGCTCTGGTCCCCAATACCTACAACCTCTTTTGACTCATCGACAATTCCGATTATGCTCTTTCCGCCACTTGTATTAGCAAAAGCGATAATATCCTTTAAAAACTTCTCATGTTTTGAAGGGATTTCTTGCTTGAATTCTATTTTTTTATCTTCTCCAAAGTACTCTTTAGATACCATAGATAAATCTCCTCTGTTCCAGTCATATCATCCAGCATGAATTCTCCAACAAGTTGTTGGAGAAATACAACTCTATAGATTTCTGAAGCAAGTTGCTTCAGTTTTTACTTTTCTCCATTGCTTCCCATTCTGCCTTCATCAGTTCCAGCATCCGCTTCCTCTGCTCGTCTTCCGGAATATCAGAATGATCAACCTTAGTAATAGGGATATCGCGCATAGTCTCGATAAAGTATTGCTTCTCACGCTCATAGCTTTCCTGTGATCGCTCAAATCTGCGCAATTCACTTGTAAGCTTATAAGCCTTTTCTATAGCTGCGCATAAATCCTGATTCAAAGTCGCCTTCGGATCATGGAAAACTTCGTTGTGATAGACTTTTAATTCGATCCAATTTCGGTTCTCATCATCAGTAGCATCTTTCTCCTCTATGTCTACACGATCATGGACTGTGGTCTTTATTGAGAATTCTTCTGTTTCATACAGCTCCAGGAAACATGACAAAACATCGCCTACGCTGCCCAGATGGAAAGTCTCGTCCCGTCCGCATAGCCAATCCATTGAAATACCGCACTTATCAGCAATATTTATGATTGCATCAACAGTAGGCTTAATCTTTCCGCTTTCGTAGGATGACAATGTAGGCTGGGGAATGCCTAATTCAACGGCAAAATCCTTTTGCGATTTATTTCCCTGCAAAGAACGTAACGTTTTGAGACGTTCACCAAATAGATTATCTTTATCAGCCATGGTCGTGCTCCTTTCTTAATACAAGATATATTTTATCATATTTCATGAAAGAAACATATTATTTATATAAATATAGCATATGCTAATACTAACACATTAAGATATAAAGTGAGAGGACAAACGCAAACACATAGTATTTGAAAATGAAAACGGAGATAAGGTCCGTGACAGCAAGATTGAAAAGGGGCTGTGAAAAAATGAGATAATCATTTTTTCCAGCTCCCTTTTTATATCATTTTTTTGTGAGGCATGCTGTTTTTGGCAAAAACAGAGTATAATACCCCTTTCCCCAAGAACTACAAACTTTTTAAACTCAGGCAGCTTCTTGGAGATGCATCTTTTTATTGTGATATTTATATAAGTTATGACCTATTGAAACCAAAAGAACCTCAAGTTTTACGGATTCTATTCCTTTTCGGACTATTCTTTTATACCAACGATCATTTTTTATGATTCCGAAAGTACCTTCCGCTTGAATGGATCTGTTCATTCTAAGGAGTGCTCCCTGGATGCT
>NZ_AUJP01000016.1 GCF_000424285.1 Butyrivibrio sp. MB2005
CACCCGTCCGCCACTAAGATTTAACAAGATTCCGCCGAAGCCTCATCAGCGTTAAATCTCCGTTCGACTTGCATGTGTTAGGCACGCCGCCAGCGTTCATCCTGAGCCAGGATCGAACTCTCACGTTTAAAATTTATCTAATCACTTAAAGTGACTGGATCGTTCGTCTGACCAGAACTAAAGCTTGGCTTTGTTCTGTCCGTTTTTACCTTGTTAGGTTTGTTTTGTTCTCTGAATATTCGTTATTGATCAGAGCCGGTATTGCGAAACGCTTCGCGTTTCCCAATCTTTTGCTTTCACAAAATAAAATCATTCATGTATAGCTCTTAGCAAGCAAACTTGCACGAGCTATCCCTGATTGATTTTGCTCTGCTCAATGCTGTTTGGAATTTTCAGGGTTGCATTACTATTCCATTGTCAAAGTGCATCTCATCGATGTTACTGATGAGGACCGCAGAAGGAGGGATTTGAACCCTCGCGCCGCTGTTAACGACCTGCACCCTTTCCAGGGGTGTCTCTTCAACCTCTTGAGTACTTCTGCAAAAGTGTTGACTTTAATTCTTCACTCTTCAATTTTGAGCGGAGCGAGAGGGATTCGAACCCTCGTGGCGTTGCCGCCAAACGGTTTTCAAGACCGCCTCGTTATGACCGCTTCGATATCGCTCCAAACACTATATCGGCTACTGTTTGTTGGGCTTCAACGCACAGCGCGATAATTATAATAACAACGTAGTAAACCTTTGTCAATATTAATTTTTGAAAATTTTTAATAATTTTATAGTTTCTTATTTATAATGGATTCCGCAAGGGTTAAATCCTCAGGTGTAGTGATTTTTATATTGTCATAAGACCCCTTTATAAGTTTTACCTTTCTGGTACCAAAAGTTTCCATAACCATGGCATCATCGGTAATATTTACCCCCTCTGAAAGAAGTCTTTCTTCTTCAGCAGCAAGCTTTTCATAGAGCTCTAATATCTCAGGATAGAGAAAAACCTGTGGTGTCTGAATGAGCCAGGTCTTGTCTCTGTCGGGAGTTGTAGCGGCAAATCCGTTTTCATCGGCAAGCTTGATGGTATCCTTTACAGGCATGCCCACAACGCATGCACCATATTCTTTTACAGCGGACAAAGCACGATCGAGAATCTCATCATCTATGAAAGGTCTTGCGCCATCATGAATAAAAACAGCCTCAGTATCTCTTGAGGCTGCAAGGAGTCCTAAACGTACACTATGATATCTTGTACTTCCTCCGGCGACTATGGCCTTTATTTTGGAAAAGCCGGCAGGATCTATTATATCTTCTTTTACCTGCTGTATGTCACTCTCGGGAAGTACTAATATTATTTCATCTATAAAACTGTTTTCAAAAGCTTTTAAAGAATACAGAAGAAGCGGCGAACCGCATATTTCCATATACTGTTTTTTTACGCCGCTTTGCATTCTGCTGCCACTTCCTGCAGCAAGCACTATTGCTGTTGTTTTCAATGAGAATCTCCTTAACATAAATCTATAAAAAGATTAGTTACTGCTTCTTCCATGATATCTGCGTTCTCTGTCTCCAAGGGGGAGATTGGGAACTGCATTCAGATCCATTCCGGCACGGTTTCCTTTTAGATACTCGTAGTAGCCTGCGGCACCTATCATAGCTGCATTATCCGTGCAAAGTACAGGTGCAGGCCTATAGAAAGCCATTCCTCGTTTTTCGCATTCTGCTTCCAGTCTCTCTCTAAGTGCTGTATTGGATGCAACTCCGCCTGCTATTGCGACTTTTTTACATTTATATTCTTCGGCAGCTTCCATTGTGTGCTCAGTTAAAACATCTACAACCGCTTTTTGGAAGGATGCTGCCACGTCATTTTTATTAATTTCTTCACCCTTCATCTCTGCCTGATTAAGGTAGTTGAGAACCGCAGACTTTAAGCCGCTGAAGCTAAAGTCATAGGATTTTTCTGAGGTTTTGGCTCTGGGAAATGCGATGGCATCGGGATTTCCCTCTCTTGCAGCTTTGTCCACCTTGGGGCCTCCGGGGTATCCAAGACCTATGGCTCTTGCGACTTTATCAAAAGCTTCTCCTGCCGCATCATCTCTGGTCTGGCCGATTATGTCATATTCTCCGTAATCTTTTACATAGACAAGATGAGAGTGTCCGCCTGATGCAACAAGGCACATGAATGGCGGCTCAAGCTCTTTATATTCTATATAATTGGCGCAGATATGTCCTTCTATGTGATGTACGCCAACAAGAGGTTTACCTGTTGCAAAGCTTAAAGCTTTTGCTTCAGATACACCAACAAGAAGAGCTCCTACAAGCCCGGGGCCGTAAGTAACTGCAATAGCGTCAATGTCATCAAGAGTCATTCCTGCCTCACTTAATGCAGCTCTCACACAGACATTGATCTTCTCCACATGCTTGCGGGATGCTATTTCTGGCACAACTCCGCCATAAACAGTATGAAGTGCAATCTGAGAAGATATGATATTAGAAAGAACTTCTCTTCCGTTTCTGACTACTGCCGCAGCAGTCTCATCGCAGCTGCTTTCGATAGCAAGAATGTTAATATCTTCATCTTTTGATTCCTGCAAAGCTTCAGTCTGTTCATTTTTGATTGACATAAATATTACGCCGTCCTCATCGGTACGGCGTTTGATGTTTTCATGATTGTTATCCATATTAATTCGCTTCCGTATCCTTTACTTCTGATACTGTCCACCCGAGGATTTTCCAGTTTTTATTGGCATCTTTTCTAAGTACAAAAAGATAGTTGTATATATTTGTATGGGTTCCGTGCCTTAAATAAACCTTGGCAAGGACGTTTGCTATTTCTTCACCGGTTTCTTTGGTTTCTTCGATGTCATTTGAAAGGACTTCATATTTGGAAATGGAATAGTCCTCTTCCTTTTTTTGATCTACCTCATCCTTAAGGCTTTGAGGCCAGTTGGACTGATTCGCAATAAGATCGTCATCAAAAATACCCTTCATTACGTCTGCCATCTGATTAAATTCTTCATCAGTGTAGGTCTGCTTGTACATTACCTTCATTATACGTATGTACAGATCCGCAACGGTGGCAGGTGTTTTGGGATAGGTCTTGGACAGGTCCGTAGTGGTGATCTTTTGAACCTCAGTAAGTTCCTGATCTTCAGTAGTGCTGTTGGTACTGCTTCTACCTCTATTTACTATGACAAAAATGCCCAGTATAACTGCAGCAAACAGAACCATCAAAATAACAGCTTTTATAATAGCGTTCTTTTTGGAATCGTCCATATACCCCTCCTACATGTCGTCCTAATTCCGTTAATTTCTATGCTTTAGTCTTCTTCAAATCTCAAGGTTATTACTCTTCCATCTTTTGTTGCAACAGAGTTCTTGAAAATATCCTGTACCTTTGGCAGATATTCTTTGGGATTAACAAGTGAAGGGCTGTAATGTGTAAGCCACATCTGCTCCACCTTGGCCTTTTTAGCCAGTTCTGCTGCCTCATACATGGTCATATGCTTGTTTTCTCTTGCCTTTTGAAGCTTATCCTCTTCACCATACATGCCTTCACATATGAAAAGATCAGAGCCTTCGGCATTTTCCGCGATACTGTCCGTTGGTCTTGAATCTGTCACATAGGTTAGATGGATTCCTTTTCTCTGCTCGCCAAGAACCATATCAGGGGTGAAAACTTTGCCATCGTCTGTGGTTATAGTCTCGCCCTTCTGAAGTCTGTTCCAGAACTTCATTTCGATTCCCGAGGCTTTTGCCCTCTCCACATCAAATTTGCCTATGCGATCAAGATGCATGGTATAGCCGTAGCATAAAATATTGTGATTTACCTTAAAGGCTTTAATTCTGAATTCATTCATTCCGGGGAGTGTGAATTCATCGCTATCCCCTTCTATTTCATGGTACTGAATCTCAAAAGGCAGCTCCGGAGCTATTGTCCGCAAAGCCTTTACTACGCGCTGAAGTCCTTTGGGGCCAACTAAAAGAAGGGGCTCCGTTCTCTCCGCATTACCCATGGTAAGAAGCATTCCGGGGAGTCCTGATATATGATCTGCGTGGTAATGCGTAAAGCAGATAACATCTATGGGCTTGGGACTCCATCCTGATTTCCTGAGGGCAATCTGTGTTCCCTCTCCGCAGTCAACCAGTATGCTTTTTCCGTTATATCGCACCATAAGTGCGGTTAAAAATCTGTTCGGAAGCGGCATCATTCCGCCGGTTCCAAGTAAACAAACATCAATCATTCGTATTTCTCTTCCAATAAATTACTGCATTATCGTCCGGATCATCATAGAAATTCGGACGTATTCCTTCATTAACAAAGCCAAGCTTCTCATAAAGCTTCCTTGCAGGCTGATTCTGTTCGCGAACCTCGAGGGTAAAATCCCTGCATCCGATGCCTTCTGCCTTTTTCAAAAGCTCAGTAAGCATCAAGTATCCAATCCCAGTGCTGCGAAGCTCTGCTGACACTGAAACATTGGTAATATCACCCTCGCCTGAAATATTCCTTACTCCGCAAAGGCCGACTACTCTACCTGCTTTTTCTGCAACAATATAAACCGTGTCATCACGAGTGCAGGCTTCAAGTAGCTGCTTCTCGGTCCAGGCTTCTTTTCCAAGACTTGCAGCTTCTAAAGTGGCAGCATCTGTGATGTCCTCTGCGCTCATCTCTCTTATCTTAACGGCATTAGCCTTTTTCTCTTTTGCTTCTCGCTCTGCCTGTGATGCCCTTAAGTATTCAGGAGCAAAGCTGTCAGTATCTGCAATCTTGCCTTTTCTGAAATACTCCGCTGCAAGAACAGAAAGAGCTGCTGCACGCTGCCTGTTGGCAAGAGGCGGTGCAAGAATGTAATCAACCTTAAGAAGATCGTCAAGTTTATCTCTGTAAACAGGGATTCCATCCCCAAGAAGGACAACTCTTTTGCCAATCTGATTGAGCCTGTCTGCTATGTCTGCAACGGACATGGCTGCCTGCGGCATAAGGGTCTTCATCTTATAGAAAACTTCGTGCTGATCTTCATTTTCTTTTTCCGGAACAAAGGTATAGATTCCCGTATAGACCTGACTTCTTCTGGCATCCATCATGGGACAGATAATATTCTCATTGCCATAAAGGTTGTATGCCAAAGCGTCCAATGTAGGCACTGCTATAAGGGGCTTATTCAGCGCAAGGCAAAGTCCTTTCGCTGTTGCCACACCGATTCTAAGGCCTGTAAATGATCCGGGACCCGCTGATACAGCAATAGCATCAACAGTACTAAGATCAAGTGAAAGCCTCTCTTTTATCTGCTCCATCATAGGAAGAAGGAGCTCTGAATGTGTTATTTTATGCTGAATTGAAAACTCAGATAATAATCTGTCATCCTCTGTAACAGCTACAGTACAGACAAGCCCTGAGGTATCCAGTGAAATAATCTTCATTTTATCTGTTATCTATCGTCTCAAGTGTTATGCGACGATAGTCTGTTCCTTTCCTTAAATCCTTTTCGATTGTTATTTCCATGTATTTTTCAGGCAATATTTCTTCTATAAGATTGGCCCATTCTATGAAGCACAGGCCTTGCCCATAAAAATAATCCTCATACCCAATCTCGTCCATCTCACTGACATCACCGATTCTGTAGACATCAAAATGATAGAAGGGTATTCTGCCCTGATCGTAAACCTGTAATATTGTAAAAGTAGGGCTGTTTACGGGACCCTCGATTCCAAGACCTGCTGCAACGCCCTGGGTTAAGACGGTTTTTCCCACGCCAAGATCACCCACGAGGGTATATACCATCCCGGGTTCTGCGGTCTCGCCTATTCTTTTGCCAAATGCAAAAGTCTCTTCAGCTGAAAATGTTTCTAATATTGTATTCATATAATCAGAATATTGCAGAAATCATCAAAATGCAAGTTATACCCCTATTGACGAATTTGATTTGATGAAATATTATTGTGTTTGTAAATAATATCTTCGGGGCGGGGTGCAATTCCCTACCGGTGGTGATACCCAGGTGAGAAGCTCATCTGAGGGCAAGTCCGCGAACCGCTACGGCGGCCGATTTGGTGTGAATCCAAAACCGACAGTATAGTCTGGATGGTAGAAGATGTCGTTATATGTCTAGTTTTATTACGCGATTAATCTTTTTCTAATCCTCCCCGACAATCTAAGGAGGAAAAACCAATGAAAAACAACCTATTAACTTCAATTGCAGACAACGCAGGATACGTTGTTGTATTTCTGCTTCTTATCGCTGCAATGTTTGTCGTAGCAAAGGTAGCTGAAAAGCTTGTTGCTAAAAAGACCGGTGATGACGGTTCCGCTCTTACAACCCGTAAAGTTGTAATAATCGGACTGTTTTCCGCAATCTCCGCAATCCTGATGATTTTTGAGATTCCGGTATTCTTCGCACCCAGCTTTTATAGGATCGATCTTTCCGATCTTCCTGCAGTAGTCGGTGCATTTGCTTTTGGTCCTATGACCGGCGTGCTCATCGAGTTCATCAAGATTCTTCTTAATCTTGTAATCAACGGAACAACAACCGCATTCGTAGGCGAGCTTGCCAATTTTATCGTAGGCTGCAGCTATGTACTTCCTGCTTCTATCATTTATCTGTTTAAGAAGACACGTAAGATGGCAATGATCTCCTGCCTTACAGGAACTCTTATTATCACAATCGTAGGAAGCTCATTAAATGCATTCTATCTACTTCCTGCATTTGCAGCACTTTACGGAATGCCTGTTGATTCACTTATCGCTATGGGAACAGCTGTGAATCCTTCAATCAACAACATGTTTACATTTGTTCTTTTCGCAGTTGCACCTCTTAACCTCTTAAAGGGCGGCATCATCACCGGTGTTACCGTTGCAGTATATAAGAAGTTAAGTCCCATCATTAAGAATGCTACCATTGTTTCTGCAAAGAGACAGGAAGCATAATAACAAAGCCTTCATTTATATTTTCTTAATCATTTTTTAATACCTGGTGTAGGTGCCTTTATTGACTTTTGTCAGCGCAATATCATAAAATTATTGTATAAATGCTGAATATTTATTGTCTGCGAGGCACCTATGAAAAGGTTGATCACCAAAAAACTCATTCCCGGCATGATCCTGTCGGACAATGTATATTCTTATGACAATAATCAGCTTGTGTTGCCTAAAGGAACAGTCCTTGATAATCAGGCAATCACCAAGCTGTCTTTTTATTCTGTCGCAAATGTCCTTGTTGAAGATTATGATGAATCATTAGATAATATGCCCACTGACAGCTCAGACGGTTCATACGCATCAAGGCTTCGCGAAACCGCTGAATTCAAGGAGTTTAAGCAGGATTTCGAAAACTGCTCCCAGAAATTCAAATCCGGTATAGACGATCTCATTAACGATAAAGAAAACTTCAGTCTCGAGGAAGTGATGTCTCCCATTTATGCACTTATGCATAAAGGTAACAATCCTTCGAATATTTTGGATATGCTTCACAGCCTTCGTCGTTATGACGATGCAACTTATGTTCACTGCGTAAGTGTGGCCATGATATGCAATATTATGGGACAATGGCTGAGAATGAGCGATGACGACATCGAGGTTTTGACTGAGGCAGGTCTTTTGCATGATATCGGAAAACTGATGATCCCCAGTGAAATCATCACAAAGCCCACAAACCTGACTTCCGATGAATACACAGTGGTACAGACGCATCCTGCTCAGGGATATATGGTACTTTCCGATCTGGATGTCAGCGATCATGTTAAAAATGCCGCCCTTATGCATCATGAAAGATGCGATGGATCCGGGTATCCTGCTCATTTAAAGGGACCTCAAATCGATTATTATGCAAAAATCGTATCGATTGCGGACGTATATGATGCAATGACCTCTGCCAGAGTTTACAGAGATCCTCTATGTCCGTTTTTGGCTATTGAGTTATTTGAATCTGAAGGGCTTCAGCGATACGATACCAACGCCATAATGACATTCCTTCAAAACATTGTTAATACCTATCTTCTGAACAAGGTTCGGTTAAACAACGGGCAGGAAGGCGAAATAATCTTTATTAACAGGGATCATTTGTCGAGACCGACGTTAAAGATTGGTTCGGACTACGTGGATCTGACACAGCATCCGGATCTCCATATAGAACAGATACTATAAAAGCCACACCCTCTAGACGAAGGTATGGCTTTTCTTTTTAATTATGCAAATTTAAGTTTAAACTTCTGAATATCTCTGTCGGTATCTACCTTAGTGATCTGTGCTCCCAGCTCCCTGAGCTTCACATCAAAGTCCTCATAGCCTCTTTCGATATATCTGATCTCTTCTACAGTAGTAAATCCTTCTGCAGTAAGACCTGCTATTACAAGGGCTGCTCCTGCTCTAAGGTCAGGTGCTGCAACTTCAGCTCCGGTGTATTTATCAACACCTTCAATAATGGCTGTGCTTCCCTCTACTTTGATATTGGCTCCCATTCTGGTAAGCTCATCAACATATTTAAATCTGTTTTCAAAAAGTGACTCTGTCACAAGACTGATACCACTGGCAAGCCCGAGAACAACTGTAATCTGCGGCTGCATGTCTGTGGGATATCCGGGATAAGGAAGAGTCTTAACATGAGCATTGCGCATTCTCTTGGTGGCAACAACTCTTACTGCATCATCAGACTCAAGTACCTGGCAGCCCATCTCTATAAGCTTGGCGCTGATAGACTCTAAGTGCTTGGGAATAACATTTTTAATAGTAATATCGCCCTTAGTGGCAGCTGCTATCATCATGAAGGTGCCTGCCTCGATCTGGTCGGGAATAATAGTATATTCCGTACCGTGAAGTCTCTCAACACCTCTGATTCTGATAACATCAGTACCTGCACCCTTGATATCAGCTCCCATACTGTTAAGGAAGTTGGCAAGATCTACTACATGAGGCTCTTTTGCAGCATTCTCAATAATAGTCTTACCCTCTGCCATTGCTGCAGCCATCATGATATTGATGGTGGCACCAACACTGGCTATATCAAGATATATATGACTTGCAACGAGCTTCTCAGCCCTTGCACTGATCATTCCGTGCTCGATTGTTACATTAGCTCCAAGAGCGGTAAAGCCCTTGATATGCTGATCGATAGGTCTAAGACCTATATTACAGCCACCGGGTAATACAACCTGAGCATTGTTATACTTTCCAAGAAAAGCTCCAATCATATAGTAAGAAGCTCTGATCTTCTTGATATACTCGTTCTCTATTCTATAGTCACTTACATGTGAAGCATTGATTTTAACTGAATGACGACCTGTACGCTCGACAATAACGCCTATGCTCTGCATAGCCTGAAGCATTACATTTGTATCAGCTTCATCGGGCATATTGTCGATATAAACTGTCTCATCAGACATTGTCGCAGCGGCAAGAATCGGAAGTGCAGCATTCTTGGCTCCGCCTATTTCAACTTCACCAACGAGCGGTATACCGCCCTTTATTACGTATTTTTCCATATAATCTCTACTACATTCACAAATTTGTGAACTTCCTAGTCAATAAACTCTCCCCATAAATTGCTAACGGCTATTGTTATACCACAAATATATAACTTTGTAAAATAAAAACCGTCAGTTCAAGTAATTAAGCGGATTTACCTGTGATCCGTTAATAAGGATCTCAAAGTGGAGATGTGCTCCCGTACTTACACCGGTATTACCGCTAAGAGCGATCTTCTGTCCCTGAGAGACGGACTGTCCAACGCTCACAAGTATCTTGGAAAGGTGACCATATCTGGTCTCTCTGCCATCGGAATGTCTGATATAGATTACATATCCATATCCTCTGCCCCATCCGGCTCTTGTTACTACGCCTCCATTGGAAGCCATTACCGCAGTTCCTACAGGAGTAGCCCAGTCAATTCCCTTATGATAGGTACTTGCTCCCTTGGTAGGTGCTGAACGTCTTCCGAATCCAGAGGACAGGCGTCCGCCGGAAATAGGCTTTATATATGTAGGAGGTACGATTGTTCCTCGTTCTACAATTTTTGCTACAGCTTCGTAAGTAACTTCTTCTTTTTGAATATCTCGTCCGGTCTCACCGTTATTCTCATAGTTTACAAGTGCTACTACCTTACGATGTCCCGCAGAAGGTTCCTGAACAACTTCCTGTCTTGTGGTGTACCATGAGTCATTATCAATGTATATTACATCAGCTTCATAATCTTCCTCATAGTATTCCTGCTTAGTATAAACTACAGAAAGCTCAGGCTCCGGAACAGTTACTATAATCTCATCACCCACACGAATCATGGATTCCGGAGTGTCTATTGTCTCATTCATTGCCACCAGATCATCCAGAGAAAGTCCAAACTTCTCTGCAATAAGTCCAAGTGTATCACCGCTCTGGATCTCATATATCTGATTGGTCTCCTGATCCTTGGTAACTTCATCGATGGCGGTCTGAACATCTGTTATCTCTGAAAGCGGAAGATAACTTTCAACCACCTCTATCTTGTCACCAAAATCGATGTTCATAAGTCCAAGCTTATAATCCTCAAAGCTCTTTTCCTCTGTAAGAGGCTTAATCTGATTGAAAATCTCGCTGATAGCAAGATCGATTCCGGCTTCAGGAAGCTTAATCTGTTCCTCCTTAGCCTCTACCTCTTCTGTGGAAACCACTTCTGAGGTAAGTACATTAACCTCTCTTGCATTATCGGTAACAAGGTCGACACTATATAAATTCTCAGTATCATATTTTGCAATCGCGGTCTGAAGAAGTGTAAAAACGTCATCCTTGCTGGCCAGATTCACGATAAACTTATTGATTTTTACTGTATAGGCTCTCTCAAGAGTGGTCTTTGTGTCGCTCTTTAAAACATCGAGCATATTCTGTCTGACAGTCTTTTTACTGTCAACCTCTCCAAAAAGCACCTCACGTCCCTCGAGAGTGAGCTGAGCATCAGAAAGGACTAATTCCTCACTTCCCTTTGCAAACTGCCTTCTAGCGTCTCTTAAACACTTTTTCGCGGCCTGTTCGGATGCAAGTGTTCCAACATGCACTCCGTTTAACGAAACCTCGAAAATGTTATTGGCGCCATGCTCTATAGGTGAATATACGGGCAATAAGAAAATTATCCACATAACAACAGCAATTGCTGTGCCCTGAAATAACCCTATTCGAATTTTTTTGTTGCCTTTAAATCTCATTTATCAAACCAAACCTAAAAATCTTAATATGTTGAACACAAGATCTCCCAAAGAGATAAGCAGAACTATAACCAAAAGAGGCACAACGCCTTTACCATTTGATTTATTGGAGTTCTGATACTGCTCTTCAAGCTGATTTCTTGTAGTATCAAGCCTTCTTAAAAGCACAGAGAATTCTCCTTTTATAGCATCTGTCTGCTTATGAAGATCTTCTCTTATATCATCGAGCTGCTTTTTCTGTTCATCAATAACAGAAGCCTGGACATTACGATATATGCGCACACCGATATCATGTGTGGCTTCGTCAGTCTTGTCCATTCTTTTTTCTATATCTTCTTTTATACTGTCAATAACACGGTCAAGATCACCGGTGGATGTTTCGTTTGTTGCTTTAGGCTCCTTAAGATCCTTTAAAATCCCCTCAATACTGTCAAGGCGTGCTTCGAGCTTGTCAGCATTCTTCTTAAGAACATCAATCTCCTCTTCATATTGTTTGTTCTGCTTCTCAATCTGCTCGCGATGTGCTGCTTCAGCGGCATTATTGGCCTTTATCATCTCCTGCGCGCTGATTTTGTCCGTATGCCTCTTAATAAAGTTTTCCATAGCCCCTCCCATCAAACAATTATGAGTCAGTATCTAGATTACATCATTTATGCAATTCGCACAATAATTCGTTTTGCTCATCTAATCTTTTGTATGAATTAACCGCAAGTTTAAAGAATGTTCATAATTTGTTAATAATTGGTTGTTATAATTTACAATGTGTTAAGGAATTAGTCCTTACACATGAAGCATTTTACATTAGCTCCGAAAGATAGATAAATTTTTTCATAATAGCCCGGGCGCCGAAAGGTGTCTGGGCACTCCTCATTAATGGGGATTATTCTATATCCTGCGTGTTCACAGACTGAATCTCATCATTAAGCGAAAGCATTCTCTCGTCCAGTTCTGCAACGATCTTGGCGCACTCAAATAACTGGGCTTTGATTCTGGCAGGTGCCTTCGTTTCGAATTTGTACTGTATCTTATGCTCAAGACTTGCCCAAAAGTCCATGGCAACAGTACGTATCTGCACTTCTACCTTAACATCAGCCATTCTGTCGGAAAGATATACCGGAACAGCCAGTATCATGTGATAGCTTCTGTATCCGCTGGTCTTGGGATTCATAATGTAATCCTTGATGGTAAGAACCTTTATATCCTGCTGATTGCTGATCATATCTGCGATTCTGTATATATCAGAAGTAAACGAACAGATAATACGTATTCCGGCTATATCATTAACGTACTTGATCATATTCTCAAGGGTGGATTCATATCCGTGCCTTCTGAGCTTTTTAACAATGCTCTCCGGAGTCTTGATCCTTGACTTGATATGCTCAATCGGATTATACCTGTGAACCTCCTGAAACTCATCATTGAGAATTTCAAGCTTGGTATTGATCTGTTTAAGCGCTGAATTATATAGAAGACTAACTTCTTCCCAACTTTTTATATCACCATCTGAAAGTCTTGTATCCATATTTCCCCCATTGCTAACCCAAAGTCTTATTTCCAGTAAGACTTATTCATAGAGCATGCCTTAACAAGCTTTTTTGGTAACTTTTTGTAATTCCGTCCAAGCTTATAACCAAGTAATCTGAAGGAACACATTATCACATAGTCAGGCACCAGATAAGACTTACCTATATGTCTGAAATGGCGAATGGTATCACGAACCATGCGCTTTCCTTCTGATTCTGATTTGATTCCGGCGAAAATCTCAGGATGATCTGTCTGAGAAACCCCGAGATCAAAATTCCTGTGAAACTGCTGCATGTATGAGTAGTTGTGTGAATGAATCACTCCTGCCTCAGGTACATAGCAGATAGCATAGCCCTGATACATTGCATTGCCTGCAAATACCATATCTTCATTAAAAATAGCCTTGTGTAAAAAGCCTCCGACCTTGTCAAAAACGTCTCTTCTGTACATTGCACAAACATTGGAGCAGAAGAAAGTCTTTATTCCAAGTCTCGGCAGATCCTTAATCGTCTTGCGCACAGCTTCCGTGGGATAATTGAATTTCCTTGAGTATCTCTCAGCCAGATTACAATCGGCCTTGGGATACTGTCTTGCATAAGCTGCAGCAACTCCCGGATCCTGAAGCGCATTTACAAGATGCGAAATGAGCGCATTGTCCCTTGGTATCGCATCCTGAGTTATCATCAAAAATAAGTCAGCATTTGAGAGGCTGACACCAAAATTCCTGGTATTACCATGATCAAATTCAGACTTATCAATATGTCTGACCTCAATATTGCCATATTTAGCCACAGTGTCCACTATTTCAGCACGTTCTACAAAGTATCTCTTCTCAGTGTTGATAATAATGATCTTATTTACTGCATAAGCCTGCTTCTCAAGCTCATCAATGAGCATTGAAAACTCAGGCCCCGGCTTGTATGAAGGTATTATTACATCTACTGTTTGCATATTATTCCTAACGTTATAAAAGGCCCCGGCTAATCCGGGGCCCAAAATCATCTGCCACTTATTCGCCGATATATTCACTGACATCAGCGGCTATCTTTGAACTGTATTCCTGAACGCTTGATGAAACCTCATATTCAGTATCATCAAACAGGAAATTGTGAAGCCACTGTACATTAGAAGCAAGTGTTACAGGAAGTACACAGCTGCCCTTCTTGCCCATTGTTCCGGTAGTACGCATATCTGCTGTCGGGAATCCATCGTTTGCAACGACATTATATTTGGTAACATTTCCCAATAATGCAATTATATCCTGAAGATCAAATGAGGTATATGTCTCACCAAATATCTTGCCGGCAATGTTCTCAAGCTCTGAAGGGCTTGCAGTCTTTGCCTTATCAAGGATTGCCATGAGAACCGTTCTCTGTCTCTCAGCTCTTCTGAAATCATCACCTGCTGTATATCTGATACGGCAATAAGCTGTTGCCTGTAAACCATCCAGTGTCTGAAGTCCAACATCAGTAACAGGAGTATATTTCATTCCAAGCTCCTCAGCCATTGTGGACTGATAGTTGTTAAGATGAGTGATCTCACTCTCTTCTATATTGATCTGAACGCCGCCAAGCTCATTTACAACATCTGTAAGTCCACCAAAGCCGATAGTTACGAAATCAGTGATATCCAGGTCAAGGTTCATGTTGAGCATGGATATTGCCTGCTCAGGGCCACCTGTAGCATAGGCTGTATTACATTTATTGTAAGAATCGTTACTGAGATTAAGATAAGTATCTCTGTAAACGGAAACAAGCTTTATTTCATTATTCTCATTATTAATGGATGCGATGATAATGGTATCGCTTCTGGTCTTTTTATCAAGATCACCTTCACGGGAATCTACACCAAACAGGGCAATATTCCTATAACCGGTCATCTCCTCATTCTCCTCGACGCCGCTGTTCACACTGCTGGCTATTTTTTCTTCATCGAGGTTAATCTTTCCTACTTTATCAACCTTCATTCTTCCGAATAAAGTCCATACAACAAAAAGCAGAATTAACAGTACAACTACTTCTATTCCCAAGATGATAAATGCCTTCTTGGTATTTTTCCTGCCTTTTCTTCTCCTGCGCCCGTCGGCACCACGATTCGACATGTCAGTATAATCTCCTTTATAGTTGATATTCCACTGACCTATTTTGCCATAAAAAGACAAATTATACAAGTCGAAGAGAATCAATATGCATTCTTATTAACAAAGCCATGGAAAAAGGTTCCAAGCAGTATCCTTATATCAAATTCAAAGGTCCAGTTTTCTATATAATATATGTCATATTCGATACGTTTTCTTATGGAAGTATCACCTCTGTAGCCGTTGATCTGCGCCCATCCGGTTATTCCGGGACGAACCTGATGCTTAACCATGTATCTGGGAATTTCGCCTTTAAATTTCTCAACAAACTGAGGTCTCTCAGGTCTTGGTCCAATAAGGGACATATCTCCAAGAAGCACATTGAAAAACTGAGGCATCTCATCAATACTTGTTTTTCTTAAAATTCTTCCGATCTTAGTAACTCTTGGATCATCCTTGGTAGTCCATCCCTTTTTCTCTGCCTTCTCAGACTGGCATTCCATGGTGCGGAACTTGTACATCATGAAAGGTCTTCCGTGGAGGCCTACTCTCTCCTGTTTGAAAATAATAGGACCGGGGCTTGAAAGCTTTACTGCTATGGTTGCAAAAAGCATAGCCGGTGAAAACAGGATTATTGCAATTAAAGAACCAATGATATCTGTAAGTCTCTTCACAATAACATTGAATCCGTTAGTAAGCGGTACATATCTGATATTGATAACAGGCAGTCCAAGAATATCCTCTGTATAAGGGTTACTGGGAAAAAGGCTTGTGTAATCAGGTATAAACTTGGTGTGTACGCCTGACCTCTCACATATCGCAACCAGTTCCTCCAGTTTGTCGTATCTGTCCAGAGGAAGGGTAATGGTGATCTCATCATATTCGTTGGCACTAAGGTACCTTGATAACATATCGATCTCACCGATAACCTTAACACCGTGATAACTGGTGCCTATGGGTACCATGTCATCAAGAATACCGCTGACAACATATCCCCACTGAGGATTACTGTTGATCCTGCTGATATAACCCTCTGCTGAGCGCGAATAGCCAATAAGCAGAATGTGCTTAAGGTTATAGCCTCTTTTTCTGATATATCTCAGAATTTTTCTTAATAAAAGTCTGGAAAGACTGGTGAATACAACATTCAGCACAAAGAAATACCCGATCATAACACGGGAGAAGTGTGCCTGCTTGATCATATACAGAATTACTAAGAAGCCTGTTACACCGATACCGTTTGCCAGCAGGATACTGTACAGCTCATAGCGCATCTTGGTGGCACGTCTTGGCGTGTAAAGGTTGAACATGCTGTATAAAACAAGATATGCGGGTACCAAAAAATAGAGGGCAGTAAAATATGTCCCCATAGATAAGTAACCCACATCTGGAGCGACGTTGGCAAATACTGACTCAAACTTTAAATACCACGCCAGTATATAAGAACCAGCTACTATAAATCCGTCCCCAATAATATGAATTCTATTCAGATTTGTCTGGTTATCTTTAATCATATCAGATTTATTCTATACCAAATCACCCTGCAAGTCTACGAATACAGTTAACAAGTAGCTCGGCTTCCAATACAAAATAGTTACCGAGGTTACCAGATGAAAAAGGCACCTTTCTGTCTGAATGCTTAATTATCTTCTTAATTCCCATCAAAAGCCCCTTGGCGTAGGACATGCCAAGACCTTTTCTGGCAAAGTACACCTGCTTGATAATAACACCGATTATAAAAAGCGGCAGGTTAAAAATCAGCTGAAGCACCGGCATATTCTTGTATATAAAATACAGATTGTTGGATGCCGTAAGCTCCTCTTTAAATTTGTTGTATCTGGAGCCGCTTGTGCCACTACCTGCATGATAAACTATTGCAGAAGGCTCCATAAGGTTCTTATAGCCGTATATCCTTGCCCTGTAGCCAACATCCACATCTTCGAGATAGCAGAAATGAACCTCATCAAAATATCCTATCTGCTCAAATACATATTTTCTGTAGATAGCTGCTCCAGCGCAGGCCGTTGTGACAGCGCATCTCTTCGAATAGCTCTTGCTATTTTTATCTCTGGCAGGTGAAAAGGCCCATCCAAGGGCACAGTACAGATCCCCGGCATCATCAATAACATCCGGGTTTTTCATAGAGAGCATTTTCGCTCCAACGGAAAACACCTTCTTTTGCGATTCTATTGCACGGACAAGCTTCTCCGTCATACGCTCTTCGCATACCGTATCATTATTAAGAAGTATCACATATTCGGAATCAGCTGCTTTTATTCCCACATTAACCGCATTTGCAAAGCCTGTGTTCTCATGAAGCTCAAGAAACTTAAGCTCCGGATATCTTCCGGGCTTTTTGGATGCCATCTCTTTAACCACATCCACAGATCCGTCCTCAGAGCCGTTGTCCACGATAATAACAGGTGCCTTCATAGTCTGTTTCCCAAGACTTCTAAGGCAGTCGTCCATATACTTTTTTCCATTATAATTTGGAATAACTATAGTTACTTTACTTTGCAAAATACTTCCTCTCTTTATATGACGGTCTCGTACTGCGGATCCCACAGCAGCTTATATCCCATCTTTCTGACTTCCTGTCCGAAAAGAATGCATTTCCTTCTTATTTCTTCATCATCACCGATGCCGCTAAATACCACCTGATTGCCTTCAAGAGTATCCTGATAAGGCACTCCAAAAATCTGTTCATAGATTTCAGAGAGTTCCGGTCGTATTCTCATGCACCTGAGATCCACTGCATCCGTATCCTGCTGAAGAACTGCTCTGTGCTGAAAGCCGCCGCTGTAATTCTTGGGAAGATTGTCAAACCTGACCTTCCCGCTGTCTCTGTAGTTACCGCCCTTAATAAGCCCCCTTCTGTCAAGAAGTCTTCCGCCGATAACGCCTACATCCTTCCTGGTTTCAAATACATCAGCCTTGTAGTCTACACGATAAAATCCCACGTGCTTTAGGTGACTTACCGATGCATCTATCTTGTTATTATCCAAAAAGTCCTTAACAGCCCGCCTTCCGGCCTCATAAGCATAGGTCTTACTCTGAGGATTGGCAGAAGTCGATGCATCATGGCTTCTCCAATGATATAACACCTTAGGGATGTGAATTATCTGCCTTGAAGCAGTGGGACTCCACATGGTATCCCCTATAGCTCTTAGGAAAAGGTCATAGTCCTGAGCTCCGTCATACTCATCTCTGAACCTTGTCTGAAACATAACATCTGAACGAATGGTCGTAAAATGACAGATGTAATTATTTGAAAAAAACATATCTGCATTAAACGCAGGCTTCTTATGGTGCTGGAAAAACTTAGTTCCTTCAGCATCACACTTATCCTCATCAGAATATATAAGCTTGGGATAGTTTCTTATGGCCGTAATCGCTACCTCACATAGCGCATCCGGAGTTATTGTATCATCATGATCCAAAAGAGATATGTAATCGCCTCTTGCTATATCAAGAGCTGCATTCGTATTCTCCGATATACCGCCATTTGTCTTTAGCCTTAAATATTTTATCCGTCCATCAGATTCCGCGTATCCTGCTATAGTCTTCATAAGTGGATATACCTGCAGAATCTTATCGCCCTTTTGACGGTCTACAGGAGCCTCTGCCAATATCAGCTCCCATTTTCCATAGGTCTGATTCCTGACTGACTCGATCATATCACACAAAAATCTCTTATCAGTGTTATAGCATGGCACAAGTATGCTGATCAAAGGAAGCTTTACTGATTTTGAAGAATCATTCAATATCGAGCGATACCATTTCCTTTGCCTCTCAAGTTCCTCTTCAGAAACAGGCACAAATGTATAGTTATCAGCTCTCTGATCATGAATTCTCTCTGCAGCAGCTACCACAGCACCTGATATGCCATTCCTTCTGGCGTATGAAATTGTCTTCTTTATATTATTAAACATGGCAACATTATACATTAAAAATAGAGCTGTCGCGATAGGCAGCTCTATTTTATGGGCTTTTATTATCTATTATTTCTCAATCAATGCTTTTACAGCTGCTGTAAGCTCTTCCTGTTTCTGATCTGCATCATCAAGGCTTGTTCCCTTTACACCCATATAGAACTTGATCTTGGGCTCTGTTCCTGAAGGACGAGCGCAGCACCATGAGTCATTATCAAGTGCAAAGTAAAGAACGTTTGATGAAGGAAGTCCTGTCTTGCCCTTCTCACCTGTAGCAGGGTTAACAGTCTCGCCTGTCTTGTAATCACGGAACTCCTCTACTGTCCACTGACCGAAGGTCTTAGGAGGATCATTTCTAAGCTTATCCATAAGTGCAGCAATTTCCTTAGCACCTTCGATACCCTTCATTGTGATAGAATACTGGCCTTCTTTGTAATAGCCGTAATCTTCGTACATCTCGATCATAGCATCCCAGAGAGTCTTGCCTTCCTTCTTGCAGAATGCTGCAACCTCGCAGAGCATCATAACTGCTACGATAGCATCCTTATCACGGGCATGTGTGCCTGCAAGACATCCATAACTCTCCTCAAGACCAAATACATAATTGTATTCCTGGTTGTTCTCCTCGAAGAGTTTGATCTGCTCGCCGATATACTTAAAGCCTGTAAGAACCTCGATATAGTGAAGTCCGTACTTCTCAGCAACTCTCTTAGCCATATTTGTGGTAACGATAGTTGTAACGAAAGCAGGTCTCTCAGGCATTGTACCTGTAGCCTGTCTCTCACGAAGGATATACTCACCGATCAGCATACCGGACATATTTCCTGTGAAAGGAATATACTCACCTGTCTTTGTATCCTTAGCATATACACCAAGTCTGTCAGCATCGGGATCAGTTGCAAGAACGATGTCTGCATCCTTTTCCTTAGCAAGCTCAAGCGCAAGCTTAAATGCCTTGGGATCCTCGGGATTAGGATAATCAAGAGTTGTAAACTCAGGATCCGGAAGCTCCTGCTCGGGAACGATATAAACGTTCTTGAAGCCAAGCTCTGCAAGTACTCTCTTTACGGGAACAAGACCTGTTCCATGGAAAGGAGTATAAACAACTGTGAGCTTCTCAGCCATTTCCTTAATAGCATCAAGGTGGATGATCTGCTTCTTAAGCTCTACCATGTATGCATCATCGATGTCCTTACCAATTACCTCATAAAGTCCAGCCTTCATGGCATCTTCCTTGGACATGGTCTTAACATCATTGTAGTCAGTGATAGCCTTAACCTCATTGATGATTCCTGTATCATGAGGAGGTGTTACCTGAGCACCGTCTTCCCAATAAGCCTTATATCCGTTATATTCAGGCGGATTGTGGCTGGCAGTTACCATAACACCAGCTATGCATCCAAGCTTTCTAAGTGCAAATGAAAGCTCAGGAGTAGGTCTGAGTTCATCAAATACATACGCTTTGATTCCGTTTGCAGCAAGGCATCTTGCTGTCTCATCTGCAAATTCAGGTGAAAATCTGCGGCAGTCGTAAGAAATTGCAACGCCTCTCTTTGCGCCATCAGCTCCTCCGTTCTTTTTAATATAATTAGCAAGTCCCTGAGTAGCCTTACGAACAACGTATTTGTTCATACGGTTAGTACCTGCACCGATTACTCCTCTAAGTCCGCCGGTACCGAATTCAAGTTCCTGATAAAATCTATCCTCTACCTCCTTTTCATCATTTCTGATGGCAAGAAGTTCCTGCTTTGTCTCATCGTCAAAGTAAGGATCATTTAACCAATATTCAAGCTGTTTTGTTGCGTCACTCATTCTTTTCCCTCCTTAAGAGCTAGATTTGATAATCTAATATATTAAGTAAAACACTATGAAGCCCAAATTTCAAGCATCACGCAGGCTGCTGTAGCCTTCCACATTCAGAGAAAAATCGCTTCTGTCCAGTGAAAAGTTCGGATTGTAATAAGGATCTCCCAAATCCAGAACCTCTTTCCACTTTGATTTGAAATGATCTGACTCCTTTGCATATCTCTTGGCGTTTTCACCTGCAAGATCAAGTCCCCTGGATGCAGATTCGTAATGATACATCTCAGCGAAAGGTGTAAATATGTTAAGGTAACCCTTTTGACGTAATTTAAGACAAAAATCTACGTCATTAAGTGATACTTCAAATGACTCATCAAATCCGCCAACCTCATCATACTTTTCTCTCGAAACCATGAGGCATGCACCTGTAACGGCGGATACGTCCTGGGCGTAGCAAAGTCTTCCCATATAACCCAGGTTCATACCTTCCTGCTTGTAATGGCAATGACCTGCTGTTCTGTGAACACCAAGCCTGAGCACTATTCCTGCGTGCTGGATCTTCCTGTTGGGGAAGTAAAGCTTGCCGCCTACTGCACCGACATCTGCTCTCTGAGCATACATCAAAAGCTCTTCCATCCAGTTAACAGTGATGACCTGTGTGTCATTATTAAGAAGAAGGATATAATCTCCTGTAGACTGCTTAACACCATAGTTAACTACTGCAGAATAATTAAAGGGCGGTCTTGAGCCGTCAGGATTAAGATTATTCTTATCTTCGAAATAATCAACAATTTTAACAACAGAGCTCATGGCGCTGTTCTTAATATCGTCATAATAAGCCTTTATCTCTTTGGACTTACTGCCATTCTCAACAACAATTATCTCATAATTATCATAGGTTGACTTCTCATATATTGATGTAAGGCAGCGCTTTAAATCCTCCAGATGCTCGCAGGTAGGAATAACAATCGATATCTTTGGTGTTCCTTCCACCTCGTAGGCAATTTTGAAGATAGTCTCAAAGGCTCTGGTACTGGTGATTTTGAAATGTTCATAGCCATGGCGTCTCAAATGATCCGCTACAGCTCCTCTTGCCGCATCAATGGCATAGCTTTTAGCACTAATATCAGATGCTACGCTACCGGCATGAGATCTCCAGTAATAAAGAAGCATGGGAACATGTACGATATTCTCAGCATTATCAGTAAGTCTGAGAATCATGTCATGATCCTGGCTACCGTCAAACTTGGATCTGAAAAGCTCTGTTCCATCAAGAAGAGATCTCTTAAATACACTAAAATGACAAATGTAATTATTTGCTCTCAGGTTATCCGGAGCATAGTCCGGTTTAAAGTGCATAGTAATCATGTGGTCTATGCTCTTTCCGGAAAAAGTAGCCTCATCGCAATAGATATAATCTGCATTTTTCTCATTTATTGCTTTTACGTAGTAATATAAAACCTCCGGATGAAGAATATCATCATGATCAAGAAGTCCTATGTATTCACCGTTTGCAAGCTTAAGGCACTCATTGGTATTGCCTGAAATACCTGTATTTTTCTCAAGTCTGTGGTATACGATACCGGTATTATCAACTTTTCCAAGCTTATTTCTTGGATCCTGCTGATATTCCTTTATTATGGTCTCCACATAGCCGTGCTCTGAATCGGAGCCATCAGCCAGGCAAAGCTGCCAGTTCACGTAAGTCTGATCAAGAACAGACTCGATCATATCCCTAAGGAAATTCTCCGGCGTATTGTAAAGCGGAACAAGGATGCTTATGAGTGGCATTTTTTCGAAGATCTCGTTTCTCTCGGCATTTATCCTTGCTTCATCAGGAAAACTCTCAGTACCGTAATGTACCTTGGCTTTTCTCTCAATCTGCTTGTATTTAACCTTGGCGATAACACCGCCGATGGAACCGGCATTTTTCAGACGGTCCTTCTGTCTGATCACAAAATGCATGGCACTTCTGGCAGGTTTGCTGGCTTTCCAGATAGGATTGCCTTTAATCCTGTTAAGCTTAAATTCAAGCTCCTGATTTTTATCCTCAAGATCAGCTACCTTCTGCGCAAGATCGGCGCTTTTAAGCTTTTCTTTCTCGTATGCGGTTTTATAGTCAAATTCGTTATTCTCTGTCATTACACTTTCACCTTAAGTAGATTAGGAACCCAGTTGATCAGCTTAAGTCTGCCTGTCATATCCATGGCAACCATACCCAGCTGGTAATATCCGGGCTTAAGCTTTCCCTTTGCTATCCTTACCTTGTAGCCGGTAAGGTCAACATCTATCTGATCCTGAAGTCTTAGCTTTATATCAGGTCTGTACCAGGTATAAACCGGCGTGCTGTAAACCATAGAAGATACGGGTCTTGCACCCTCAGCGGTAACCTCTACCTGTCTTAGTACCAGTCTTCTGTCAAAAAATGCATTATCTGAGCCGATTACGAAGCAGTAGCCCTTGATAAAGTAACCGCTTTCCACATCGCTCTCGCGGATTCCATACATCCAGTTATCCATAGTCCCTGCATACTCAACACCAAGGCGCAGGCATGCATCCTCACGCACCTCAGGATAACCACCTTCATGCTCTTTTATCGCATGATAAGGAATATCCAGTACAGGAAGGAAATCCTCGCATGGAATTATGGCACTTATAGTCTCATCATCAGTGAGATATCTGCTATAGAAGGGATCCTTGTTGTAAAAACCGGGATGTCTCTTCATCAGAATGTCGTATTCTTTTGAAAGGCGTTCCATCTTCTTCATATCAAGGGTATCAAGGCCGCGACTTAGCGACTCGTGATGATACAGACTTATATGATTGCAGCATACATTGTAGTATCCGCGCTGATGAACACTATAGCACAGATCAACATCATTAAAAGCTACCGGGAGCTCCTCCGGAAAACCGCCGACTTCGTTAAACTTTTCTCTGCTGAGCATAAGGCAAGCGCCTGTTGCTCCCATGAGATTATGTATACCCCTGTTAAAACCAAAATAATGGGACTTCTGATCATGCATTCTCTGCAACTTATGAACAGGGCCAAGTCTTACATTGGTAATACCTGCATGCTGAATAAGATCGGTATCCGGATAAAGAAGCTTTGCCCCTACAACTCCCACATGACGAAGCTGTGCCTGAGAGAGCATCTCTCTCATCCATCCATCCTGGGTTGCCTCGATGTCATCGTTCAAAAAGAGCAGATAATCACCACCGGACCTTGCCGCGCCTCTGTTACACATATGCGAGAAGTTGAATTCTTCAACTTTATACAGATATGTAATATTTGTTAAACCGTTAATTCTGCTTACAGAATTAATATAAGATCCATATCTTACACGGTTATACGCACTACTTCCGTTATCAACCACCACTATTTCATATTTGATATTTTTCTCATGGGTGGTAGAAACTATTGATTTAAGGCACTGCAGCAGAATGTCAGGATGATCCTTGGTGGGGATTATTATACTGACCGTTGCAGGCTTAATAAGCATATGTCTTGAATTATGAAAGCCTCTGCCATAGAACACGTCAGTATCTGCATTTCTATGGAAAAGAATCTCGTCAATGTGCCCTATAGGGAACTCCATGCCATTTCTCTTACCAAAGGCTCTCTCCTCTATGGCAAGCATACAAAACAGCACATCGGCAGAAAGCATACTGGCTTCTCTGCCCACAGCTTCCGGAGAATTCTTTTTTACTCCTGAGGTTCCGCCCAGCATTTTAAGGGCATTATCATATTCCTTAATAGCCGATTCATAGGTATTTGCTCTGCAGGCAAACACACTTCCAATATAAAAAGCATTAAGATAAGTATCAGGTGACCAGTCGGGCTTGAAATAGGGACGTCCGTATTTGCCGTGACCAACCATTTCATCCTCATCACCGTAAACTACGTTGATTTCAGGATGAGCCTGGAAATAATTACGAATGTTATCAATAGCATGTCCCGCAAGCTTTCCCTTAGGACTTACAAAAATCAGAATTTTCTCCGCAGTTGCCGAAGGGTCAGACTCCCTCCATACACTGGTGTACGAAACAACCTCAGTAACAAGCTGCAAACGGCCTGTAACCTCAGCTGCCGCACCGGTGGGTACGGACATAGGGCGTTTTTCCCTCTTATGCTCCCAGATGTTGTAAGCGTTTTTACACTCCTTAACTTTACTCTGGTAGTCACTTTTTCTTTTGCTTATTAGAACTTTTTTGGCAACTTCCTTGAGCATTAATTCCCAGCCTGTCGGCTCCCCTTACTACTTTTTGTCATGCATCCTCAAATCAAAAACTAAGTTCAAGATGCGGTGCAATAAATTACTGCATCAATCCTTTGAAAAAATCTTCCTCTTGATCTTACCGAAGAATTCTTCTTTCTCCCCCTGGCTCTCTTCCGCCGGTACTCTCAGTGAATCCTCAAGAGCAACGGCTGTTTCTTTTGGAATAAGAGTCATCATCATTGTTACCTTGAGATGATTCTCTCTCTTTTTCTCAATCTTACTGTCAGCGAAACCAAATTCAATATTCGGATCATCTGTACCAAAGACTATACTGTCCTCAGAAATCCAGGATCCGTTTGGATGAATCGAAATATGGAGATCGCCTTCTTCAAGAGATACCCCATTCCAAAGCACCTGCTTCAAAGTAACAATGCAGGATGCAAAAGCAGGATCAATTCTGATGTTTCCTACCTGATCGTTACACTCCACATCAATGGTCACTGTATTGTGATCATCATAGGTCTCCTCAGGGAAAATGGAATCATCTTCGCTGTATCCATCACCTTCATCCACATAAATCTGAATCTCTTCAGCACTTCTGGCTGCGTCCACGCTACCTGCAAGTTCCTTGGGAACAATGGCGTTTCTGCCAATCATCTTCCACATCTCTACCTGAGACTTGCGTCTTCCGGTAACATATTTCTGGAACTCAGCCTCTTCACTAAGAAGATTCTTTATATCATCATCTGTAAGGCCAAGTGTCTCATATAAAGCCTTAACATCAAGCTTATCCCTGCTTCTGTCTTCAAGCTTGTAGCTGTAGAGCGCCCTGAAGGCTATCTCTTTTGCAGGAATACACTTACCATAGGTCCACTCATAATCTATGATTGTCCAAATAGGACCATTTACAAGGATATTTGGGAAAATCAGGTCGTAATCGGTAACCGGATAATCCTCTCTGTATCCTATTCTCCTCAAATATTCGCGGAATAAAGCATTAAATGAATCCATATCATCAGATTCAAGACATGCATCAAAAAGAGCTGTCAGCGGGATTCCGTTCACATAGGAAAACATTGCACATCTGCTCTTTTCATCAAGCTGGCAGTCATTAACTTCAAGATCGCCGCCTCTGTACTTCTCGCGAAGGCCGTAATAAGCATCCTGCATTCCAAAAACATGCTCTATAGCAGCCTCGTTAAGGGGGTGCTTCTTAATAAGCTTACGTCCAAGCTTATCTACGACGATATCCGTTCTGATCTTGAACTCTTCTGCGCGGTCATTTGAATATTTACAATATACCGTGTCAAATCCTGGTCCTAAGATTACCTCGAAGGAATTAGCAAAATCCGGATACATTCCATCATGGATAAGACACTCATAGGCTCTCTTTTCATTGAAAAGAATAAGTCTGTCTCTATCGTAATTTCGTACATTATCCTGCAATTCTCCGTATTGCGGCAGATGATCATCAGAATGAAGCGATGTCATAAGCTTATAATCCGGATAAGGATAATAGAAGTGATAGTCATTCATACCACATTTCTTAAAAATCCTGATAAGACCATTTCTTGTGAAGGTCCTTGCTACCGCATCCTTGGAGTAGCCTTCGATTCCTGAGAAATATGTTCCAAGATGATCCTCCTGGGCACCTGCAAAATACTTAAGACCGGTTCTGTTTTCAATAGCAATAACGATTCGGCCGTTCTTCTTAAGGTGCTTTTTAAGCATAAGCAGGAAGTTCTCATAGGGACTGTCTGTGCCGATATATCCCTGACCATATTCAAACACGCCAATAAGGAAAATAAAATCAAAATCTCCCGGAAGGTCCGGCTCTATATCCCTGAAATTGCCTACATGAATAGTGACATTATCGCATTCACTGTTTCTGGTAGCGTTGATCTCACTTCTGCGTCTTGAAAGATCGCAGGCAATTACTTCACTTGCCTTTTCAGAGAGCATTCCTGTGATAGCACCGCATCCTGCACCGACTTCAAGTACCTTTTCATTACCCTTCATCGGAATCCATTCAACAATATTACTTCTGAGCTCAGATAAATGATAAAGAATAGGCCAGCTTGCCTTTTTCTCAATTATCGCAGGATATTCTTCCTTTTTGTGCTTGCGAACAATATCAAAAATCTCATTCTCAATAGGACCATCACTGTAAAGATCAAGTCCTGCGTAATGCTTGTAATTTAGTTTTACATTCCCAATTAAAACTTCTTCCTGCATCTTTTAATCCCTTTTTGCATCCGTTACACTTACCTCGGATTCCATATCAAAGAATCCTACGGTGTTTTTGTCTGATACCACTGTAATATTGAGCGCATCATACAGACGATGATACACTACAAAATCATCCTGCTCAAATCCGGTAACTCCGAAGGATACCAGATATTCTCCCCCCTGCAGGCGCATTCTCTGTTTAAAGACAATCTCCTTCTCATCTCCTGCCTTAACAGGCTCTAGGAAAGACTTCTCTACCATAGAATTCGTGCCTGTAATCTCGATACCAAGAATGTTTTTGAAGGTAAAAGCAAATATAGGAGCATTTACATCCTGTAAAAACTTAACCTTCATGTGAATCTCGAACTCTGACCCCTTTAAAACAGAATTCGTTCTGATTCCCTTGGAATCAAGAGCATAAAACTCAGTAATCTGGGCTGCGTTATTGCCATATTCCAAAAGGTTAGGATTCTCAGCCTTCTCAGCAGCCTCTCTGATATCTTCATCGTCGAGAAGTGACTTAAAATCATTCTCGGGAAGCGGGTACTGTCCCACCAGAACCTGCTTATAGATATCAATCATTTTCTTGGGTGTTCCTTCGCCAAGGATCACGCCTTTATTTAACAGAACAGCCCTGTCGCAATATCTGCTTATGGTTGAAAGATCATGGGATACGAAAAGTATGGTCTTTCCCTGTTCTTTAAATTCTTCAAACTTGTGGTAGCACTTTGCCTGGAAGAAAACATCTCCAACAGAAAGTGCCTCGTCTACGATCAGTATCTCAGGATCGATATTTATGGCAACAGCAAATGCCAATCTTACAAACATACCACTGGAGTAGGTCTTAACCGGCTGATAAACGTAATCACCGATATCTGCAAATTCAAGAATCGCATCAAGACGCTTATCAATCTCCTCCTCGGAAAAACCTATCATCATTCCGTTAAGGTAGATATTGTCAATTCCGTTGTACTCCATATTAAAGCCCGCTCCAAGCTCAAGCAGTGCTGAAATATGACCATTTACCTGTACGTCACCGGATGTGGGTGAAAGAACTCCTGTAATGATCTTAAGAATTGTGGACTTTCCGGAGCCGTTGGTTCCGATAATTCCTATAGTCTCGCCGCGCTTTACCTCAAGGTTCACATGATTAAGAGCAAGATGCTCTGTGTAACCCTGCCCCTTCATGAGGCCAAGTGCATCCTTAAGCCTGTCAGAATTCTTATTATATAATTTATACATTTTTGTAAGGTCAGTGACCTTAATCGCTATATCCTTATCCATAAAACTCTTTCTGATAGTCTTAAAGTAATCTGTTACAGAACATCTGCAAAATGCGTTTTGGTACGCTTAAACACAAGTGAGCCTATACCAAAAATAAGTGCAACCACTATCCAAAAATAAGTGCTTGAGTAGAAATGCTCAAAAAACCACTCATCTCCGTAAACCGCATTCCTGTACCCATTAACAATATAGGTCATGGGATTGAGCTTAATGATCCACTTAAGTCTGTCGGGAAGCATATTTATATCCCACAAAATAGGTGTAGCCCACTGACCGACCTGAAGAACGATTGCAAGAATCTGGGTAAGATCCCTGAAAAATACCACAACCGAGCAGGTGGTATAACAAATGGACAGCACCAGAATGAATTCACAGATTGCGTAATAAAAAATCTGAAGCGTATAAATCGTAGGATGATATCCATACAAAATAGCCACAACCATCATTACGCCTGCAAAAAATACATGTATAAAAAGTGCAGCAATTATCTTGATAAGAGGCAGAATACTAATCTTGAAAAGAACCTTCTTAACAAGGTAGTTGTATTCAAGAAGAGATGTAGTTCCGTTCATAAGAGCTTCATTGAAGAAAAACCACGGAACAAGACCTGTTGTCAGGAAAAGGACATAGGGAACCTCTACTCCTCCTGCAACCATCTGTGATCTGGTATTAAAAATACGATCAAACACAAAGAAATACATCAAAACAGTGACCACCGGCTGAACCAGTGCCCACACAACGCCCATATAAGAGCCGGCATATCTTTTTTTGAAATCGTTGACAGAAAGTCGCCATATAAGGCGCCTGGAATTATATAGCTCCACAGGAAGAACCATGAGCTTGTCATACCAGGCTGTAATCAAAACCATTGACAGTATAAGCAGTACACAGGCACAGATTTTCTTAAGAAGCTCTGTTCTCTGATCTGCCAGTGGATTAAAGTGGAATACTATAATCAGCATCAAAGCAATTGCTATGGTATAGTACACTCCAAGTACCACAGTCTTAGGCAGCTTACTTAATACAGGCAATCTGTCTATTTGCTTTTCTGCCATTATTCTACTCCACGTTCCTTTTTATAATCAGCAAGTGTGCCCCACTTGGGATCCTTCTCAGACATGATAAGCTCTGACTCATCCTCGTAAGGCCACTCAATTCCTATCTCAGGATCACTAAAGAGGATTCCGCCCTCATCATCGGGATGATAAAAATCGGAGCATTTATATACAAACTCTGCATAATCAGAAAGCACCAGGAAACCATGTGCAAATCCCTTAGGAATGAAAAACTGCTTCTTGTTCTCTGCAGAAAGTCTTACGCCGAACCACTTTCCGAAGGTCTTTGAACCCTCTCTTAAGTCAACGGCAACATCAAAAACCTCACCGTTTACTACTCTTACAAGCTTATCCTGTGGAAAGTTCTTCTGGAAATGAAGGCCTCTGAGAACACCTTTTTTGGATGCTGACTGGTTGTCCTGAACAAACTCAACATCTATTCCAGCCTCTGTGAAATCTCTTTTGGAATAGGTCTCCATGAAATAGCCTCTGCTATCACCGAAAACCTGAGGTGTAATAACCTTAAGCCCCTCTATTTCACATGTCTCAACAGTAATCTTTCCCATTTTTATCTATCCTCTCAAATTCAATTACTTTTTTCTGCAGCTTCGTCAGCTTTTGTATCTTCTGTGGTCTCTTCCGATTCCTCTACAGAATCTTCTGCCGCAGAATCCGATGCTCCTGATGAAGGTCTGTCTCTGGTGATATCCTCGGGTCTTGCCTCGATCCTGTCATCACCTGTAACCTCATTATTCATCGGTTCATAAAAATCTGTTGATCCTGTAGATGTTCCCTTGTCTGCATTGGCAGGAACGGGGACGTTATCCACAACCACAACAACTGACGGGCGCTGCTCATTTTTATCAAAAAACTTATCAGATTTAAGGAAGCCTTTAAGATCATCACCAATCTGTTCACCTGATGATGCGATCTCGGACTCACCTATGATTTCGTCTTCCGGGATCTCCTCCTCTACAGTGCTGGCAAATTCATCTGCGCCAATAAGCGCAGCAATCCGCTCCCTGTTAGCGGCGTAGACAACAACGCCAACAAGGACAACTGTAGTTATAATCGCCAGAATTGACAATCGATAAGCTTTAGAGTCCATTTGCTACCTCAACAAGATATTTACCATAATCAGTCTTCATAAGGGGCTCAGCAAGTTTAAGGAGCTGCTCCTTAGTAATAAAGCCTCTCTTATAAGCTATCTCTTCGATACAGGATACATAAAGTCCCTGTCTCTTCTGGAATGCACATACGAAATCAGCAGCGTCAAGAAGAGAATCATGGTTACCTGTATCAAGCCAAGCAAAGCCTCGGCCCATAGTCTCAACTCTGAGAGTTCCGCGGCGAAGATACTCGTTATTAACACTTGTGATCTCGATCTCGCCTCTTGCGGAAGGCTTAACATTCTTAGCTATATCAATTACATCATTGTCATAGAAATAAAGTCCGGGAACTGCGTAGTTGCTCTTGGGATGCTCGGGCTTCTCCTCGATGGAAAGTGCCTTACCATTCTCATCAAACTCAACAACGCCGTATTCTCTGGGATCACGAACATAGTAACCAAAGATTGTAGCTCCCTTTTCTCTTGAAGCAACCTCTCTAAGGAGCTTACTGAAGCTCTGACCATAGAAAATATTGTCGCCAAGTACAAGAGCAACACTGTCACTACCGATGAAGCTCTCACCGATGATGAATGCATCAGCAAGACCTCTGGGCTCCTCCTGAATAGCATATGAAAAGCTCATTCCAAGCTGCTCACCTGTTCCGAAAAGATCCTCGAATATAGGCAGATCTCTGGGTGTAGAGATAATAAGAACCTCTCTGATACCCGCAAGCATAAGTGTAGAAAGCGGATAATAGATCATGGGCTTGTCATAAACCGGCATAATCTGCTTTGAAATCGCTCTTGTAAGAGGATAAAGTCTTGTTCCTGAGCCACCTGCCAAAATAATTCCCTTCATGGGCATAAACCTCCAAAATAAAAATAAAACTAAAATAATCGCAACAATTATATCATAAATTAGTGCTTTTCCGCACTATGGCGGACTTATTTGTAATGCAATTTATTACTTATCGTTTTTACGAACCTCGTCTATGATAAACGGAGGACGTTTTCTTGACTCCTCAAGGACTCTCCAGATATATTCACCCAGGATTCCAAGGGTCAGCATAATGATACCTGATGCAAAAAGAATTACGCACATAAGTGACGCATATCCCATAATAGGTGTTCCAACTGTAAGCTTCTCATAGATAGCGCCAATAATTCCAATAAAAGCAAGAATAGCAAACAATACGCCGCACATACTCATAACTCTGATAGGAAAATATGAAAAGCTCATCATGGAATCCATAACCAGCTTAAACTTCTTAGCAAAGGTCCAGCGTGATTTTCCAACAGTTCTGTCTTTTCTGTGGAAATAAACCTTGGCTGATTTAAAGCCAATCCACATTACCTGAAGTGTCAGTGATGAGTTCTTCTCATCAAGCATCTCGATAACTTCGATTGCCTGTCTGTCAAGAAGATAGCAATCGCAGCCTCCCTGGGGCATATCCTTGTTGATGGTCTTCCTTACAAGCCAGTAATACATGCCTGCAAAGAACTTCTTCATGGCACCCTCATCTCTCTCAGCTCTGATGGCAAGTACTACCTTGTAGCCTTCCTTCCACTTCTCAAAGAGCTCAAGAATAAGTGTGCTGTCCTCCTGAAGGTCAGCCTGCTTGGTAACTGCGCAGTCACCTGTGCACACAGAAAGGCCTGCCAAAATAGCCGCATGCTCACCAAAATTCCTTGAAAGTCTGGTGCAGACAACGTTCTCATCCTTCTCGGCAATCTTGTTCATTACCTCCCAGGAATTATCTCCTGAACCGTCATCCACAAAGACGATCTCATATTCAGGAAGCTTATGGAGGATTTTCTCCTTCATGTCATCATAAAGCATTTCCAGTGTATCTGAGTTGTAATACACAGGAACTACTATTGACAATTTGCTCATAAAATTTATCTCTCCTATAACGCAAAAATAGAATTCCTCCTCGGAATTCTGTTTTTAACACGTAAGGGGCTAATAGGGATTAACCTAAAAGCCCCATGTTATCACTTAATTATCAAAGCTTGTCGCTGTACATGCTATCGTAATACTTCTGATAGTCACCGCTTGTTACATGCTCCATCCAGTCCTCATGCGCAAAGAACCACTTAATGGTCTTTCTGATACCTTCCTTGAACATGGTCTCAGGCTCCCAGCCGATCTCAGCCTTGATCTTGTCAGGTGCGATCGCATAACGACGATCGTGTCCCTTTCTGTCCTCAACATAAGTGATGAGGTCATAAGTAAGCTTCTCTTTTCTGGGATCTGAATCATCAAGAGACTCTCTGAGTACATCGATTATTGTCTGAACGATCTCGATGTTCTGCTTCTCATTGTGTCCGCCAATGTTGTAAGTCTCAAAAAGTCTGCCCTGCTCCTGAACCATATCAATTGCCTTGGCATGATCTTCAACATAGAGCCAGTCACGAACATTCTTACCATCACCGTAAACAGGAAGCTGCTTGCCCTCAAGTGCATTGTGGATCATAAGAGGTATAAGCTTCTCAGGGAACTGGTAAGGTCCGTAGTTGTTAGAGCAGTTTGTAATATTTGCAGGGAACTTATATGTATCCATATAAGCCTTAACAAGCATATCTGAGCTTGCTTTACTTGCTGAGTAAGGGCTATGAGGATCATAAGGTGTTGTCTCATAGAAATATGCGTTGGGATCCTCAGGAAGTGAGCCGTATACTTCATCAGTACTTACATGAAGGAATTTCTTGCCTTCCTTGAAGCTGCCATCAGGGAGCTCCCATGCCTTCTTAGCTGCATTAAGCATTGTAGCTGTACCAAGTACGTTGGTCTCAACGAAGATCTCAGGATTGACGATAGATCTGTCAACATGACTCTCAGCCGCAAAATGAACAACGCGGTCGATGTCGTTCTCCTCGAAGATCTTATTTATAGCATCTCTGTCACAGATATTTGCCTTAACAAAGGTGTAGTTGTCTCTCTCCTCCACATCCTTGAGGTTCTCAAGGTTACCTGCGTATGTAAGTGCATCCACATTGATAATGCGGATCTCATTATCATACTTTTTAAACATGTAGTGAATGTAGTTTGAACCGATGAATCCGGCACCGCCTGTTACAAGATAAGTTCTCATTATTTAACTCCTATTATTAAAAAATTTATAATTATTAGGCTCATAAAATTATAACCGCAATGCACATATCATGCAAGGCGGCGCAAAACCGCACAGAAGCGGCGTTTGCTCAAATAAGATAAAACACACATATACCTGAAAGTATAAGAAGCATTCCTATAATCTTATTTTTTGTAATTTTCTCAGCAAACAGCATCCTGCTAAGAAACATAACCATGATATAGCCCACCGGCTCTAAGATTACCACATACATATACGGCATGTGACCGTAGCATACTATGGCAATAAACATGGAAACAACCAAAAGTCCGTATCCCATAATTACCAGGACATTCAGATACTGTCTGATAAAATTCGGATATTCCTTCTGTGAGCTTTTCTTAAGAAGCATCTGTGATATGGATGCAATAAGCTGTCCTACAAGTGCAAGGATAATGAAAGGAATCATAAGCTCCCTCCTTCCTCGCGGGCAGGCTTATTCAGGATGATGGTTCCTGCTATTACCAGAGCAACACCAATGGCCTTGGGCACTGTGACCTCGCCATGGAATAGAATTACACTCCATAAAAGTGACCACAAAAGTGTCATTGCTTTATTGGCATAAGCAATTGAAAGCTCAAACTTCTTAAGGAGCTGCTGCCACAAAATGGCATATACACCAAGAACTGCAAAATCCAGCATATAAAACAATATGAATTTAGCAGACAAAAACTCGTAATTTGAAACTATCTTGCTGATAACAGTGGTGAGGGAATATATCAAAACCGCACCCTGCAAAAACAATATAGCCTTCAGGGAGACCTTCTTATTTTCCATAAATAGCCTCCGCAAAGTGAGCTGCTATATGCTTGTTGCATTCCTGATTAACATGGATGTTATCAAGAAGATATTCTGAGCTGTTACCCTCATCTATAGTTCCGTAATAGTTATCTATAAAGGAAACGCCTGTCTCTCCGCATACATCTATCATGTGCTGCATATAGGTTGTGAGCTTACCGTTTCCAAAGTCTACTCTGTCACCGTTCTTGAGACTTCCGTCAGAATCATAAGCATAGCAGAAGGTAAATGACATGCATACTACTCTGATATAAGGATATTTTTCCTGAATCTTCTTAATTCCAGAGCGAAGGGCTCCCATATATGTCATGGGATCAACTTCATCACCGGGATTCATTCCGGGACGAAGACTTATATAATCAAGTGCATCATAGTAGATCACAAGAGTATCAACCTTACTAAAATCGGTATTCTCAAGACTGCCAAGGCTAAGTGTATAAGTATTGTCTTCAGTAAATGAATTCAGCGCTTCATCCATTCTGGAAAAATCGCCAGTAACGATTGAATCTACAATATTATTAAAGCTGAAGCTGTCCATGGGATAATCAGCCTGATACTCTGCATTCTTAACAGAAATAGTACTTTTAGGGAAGCCTGCGTTGATCACCGTAGCTCCTGTTTTATCTGCAACAAGTCCGCAAAAGCCTGTTTTTGAATAGTCATAGGTCACAGCGTCATTACCAAGAACAAGTATGGTCTCTTCGCCGTCATCCTCATGACCTTCCTTTTTTTCTGCGGGAAGTACAAAAATCTGGTCAAGGACTTCAACCTCATAGTCCTCTGCATTGACATCAGAAGTATCAACTTCTCTTCCCTTATTCCATATACTAAGCTTCACCACTACAAAAATGATAACAAGTGCGATTACGGCAAGCACCACCAGGTGTACCCATGCCGGAACGGAAGATTCCCGTTCTCTATTGTCATTTGATCGTAAGTTTGGCAATGTTAATTCCCTCCATACCTGCTTAATAATACTCCGCAGTTAGTAGAGCGTCGAAATCAAAGTCATTCACAATACGCATCATCTCCGAAAGCTCATGTTCAAACTGCTCATTACTTTTGACTTCATGTTCTCCGTTTGCAAAACACTCCGTCATATAACGATTAATCTCCGGCTTATAATGTGTATAATCCGCATAGTTACTAAGGTCTGTAACTATTTCCTCCTTGTTCTGAAAATAAAACAGACGCACATTATCATACGACAAAAATTCGGATGCCGCAAATCTATATTGATTAAGGGTCGCTTCGAGGTGGTTCTCAGTTAAAACATTATTCCAGTATAGAATGCTGTAGGGCGGCACAAACACATAAAAAGTTGTCTCAGGATGAGCCTCGATAAAGGGCAAAATATTTTCCTCAAGATTTATCTTTGTCTGAGGTATCAAAAGACCCGGATCCATCTCCTCTTCAACTTTTTCCGGAGCCTCATATCCATGCATTACATAATTGATATTGTAATATTCCCCAGTCCACCAGCTGGCGTAGATTTCAGACATATTCGAAGGCCTTTTCTGAATATAAGGTCTGAAAATATACTCAAGGATAACGTCCTTATTCCAAAGATACTTCACATCATTAAGAACGTTCTTATCATAGAGATATTCCGGCAACGGATATTTTATCTCATCTGTAGCCGCAGTAAGAGTAGGAATATCCAGCACCATAAAAACAGCCTTAACATCATTTGTCTGCCTTGCCAGGGTGCTATCGTCATACACTATACTAAGAATATTGTAATCATCCCTTGGATATGCGCCGCTATATGACAGCTTAAGAGTATTAAGCCCCATAAGCTCGCGGAAATCGTCCGTGTGAAAATTCACAGTCATTGATGAGCCTATTATGCAGCTGTCGTAGGTCATATTTCTGGCCATGCCGGGATTCTGGGAAAGCTGATTATCCACAACATAAGGAAACCCTGAAAGGGGCTTATGATAATGGAAAAAAGGATCCACATATATAACCAGCGCACTGATAACTGCCAGCATAAGTGCCACAATCACCGCGAAGATAAGTATTAACTTTTTGGCAAATCCGTCTTTTTTCATAAAACTCCGATAAAAATCGTATTTTCAATGCATCAGAAATTCACATACAGGAAGGTGCTGACTCTTCCAAGACTAAGGGTACACCATACAAAAAGTGCTGCCAAAAGCACCATGCATACCACCAAAAAGGCTCTGCTGCCGCCCTGCTCTGTTACAAGCTCATAGCGTTTTTCAAAGCCTGCAGCTAGTTCCTTTGCATTTTTTCCTGTAAACACAAGAAGGCATGAGAGAATCACAATAAACCACATGCACACATAGCCGCTCCAGCTATATCCGGGAATAGGCGTAACCTTAAGAACATACCATAGCTCATCCAGCTGAAAACACTCTGCCAGCTTAATACTTATCCTAAGGCCGCTCCAGGCAGCAGGTTCTACTATTTTCCCAAGAAGCGTAATAGCATCTGCTGCCGTTCTTGCTCTAAAGAATACCCATGCCGCTGAAACATAAATAAAAGTAAAGAACCTGCTCTTGAATTTGTCCGGCTTAACAACCCTTGTTATAACCATCATAACGCCGTGCATAAGCCCCCATATTATGAAGGTAAAGCCTGCACCATGCCAGATTCCGCTAAGAAAGAACACAATCAGAATATTAAGATATGTCCTCATGGTTCCCTGTCTGCTGCCTCCAAGGGGAATATAAACGTACTTCGTAAAAAACCTGGTGAGAGTTATGTGCCACCTATCCCAAAACTCTGCGATATTCCTTGCTTTATAAGGCGAGCTGAAATTGATTTCAAGATCCATACCGCACATTCTGCAAATACCCTCAGCCATATCGCAGTATCCGCTAAAATCAAAATAGAGCTGAAGTGAATAGCTAAGAGCCACAATGATGGCATCTATTGCCGTAAGAATCTGAATATTGGAATATCCGTAATCCGCCCCAAGTCCCAACGCATCTGAGATCAGGACCTTCTTGGCTAGGCCCAGTATAAAAAGCACCATTCCCATAAGGATATCCCTTGATGCTACTTTCTTTTTAATTAGGGAATTAAGCTCACCTGTAATCTTTTTGTAATCAGCAAGGGGGCCCTGCATTATCTTTGGAAAAAACAGAATGTAACTAAGATATTCAGAAAGTCTGAAACTTTCTACTTCCTTCTTTTTCAGCATCACAAGAAATGCTATCTGTTGGAAGGTGTAAAAGCTCACAGCCACCGGCATTACAATACTGCCGTTATATTTAAAAAAGCAAAGAAATAAAACATTTCCAAGAACTCCGGGAATCAGTGAAACGCCCTTTTTATCTATAAGATATCCCCAAAGCACATTCCAGATTATGCTCACAAAAAGAGCACCTATGCTTAATGCTCCGTAGCCTGCAAAAAACAGGACTGACATGGCAATAATCCAAAGGCGCATGATAACTTCGGCATTATCTCTCGTACTACAAAATCTCTGGATTAAATGTATTCCGAGAATAAATACCGGCAAATATACAAATATGAATATGTAAGAATTAAAAGTCATAGGAATCAGTTTACCATCTTAGGGTCTTCGTAAATATTATATGCATCCACTTCTGCAATGAGAGTAAGTCCCATCTCCTCCAGGTCCACATCAATACTTCTGCCCTTGGGCATAACAATATATCTGCATTTAGTCTCTCTTGTTGCGGCAAGAAGCTCCTCTGCATTTATGGTCTCAACATTCTCATAAGCCTCATGAACAGCGTTGTAATATTTCCATGCAATAATATCTCTTCCGTAAGGCATCATGATATTCGTGTCGTACTGTCTTACAAAATGGACAAGCTCCTCAGGGAAAACCGCTCTTACTCTGGGCTCACCCTCCTTGGGCGATATAACATCACAGACATCGATAGCAACCTGCGGTATATGATAAAGATTCTCAGCTCTTTGCATATACTGATTTTTATAAACAATGCTGCCGCAAAGAATGATAAGAGCGCTGACAACAACCGTGCCAATCCTTCTGTGAGAAGCAAAAAGCTTACAGCCCGCATAGGCGATGCACACTCCCATAGGAAGAAGCCACAGTATCCTGTAATAGGTATCTGCCCCATCATCCAAGATTGCAACATAAGCTATTCTGGTAAAGGGCACAAAAAAGCCAAGAAGCACGATGAGCGGCGCAATCCCGATCACCATCTTTTTCCTGTAATCTTTCTCTGCTATAAGGAGATATATTAGAGCAGCCGCAAAAAGGACCAGCATAAAGCCGTTTCCTCCGTACTGCTTAAATATCACCCAGCTTTCCATAAAAATTCCGTACATAATAACCTCTACATAGATTTATATACCAGCAGATATATCACGCTGGGAATTATTGAAAGGGCCGCCTTAACGATGACCTTAAAATCTATTGTGTAAATAAGTAAAAGGAAGGTCAAAAGTGCTGTAAAGCCGCATGCAAACATGATTCCCATGGAGCTCATGATTCCTGCGCACATATTGACCATAAAAAGGATCACCCATGAACAGTTTCTGATAACCCTTGTTCCGCCTGCTGTCTCTTCCTTCCACAGATATCCGGGCTTTCTGCAATCATCAAACATCCATAAAAACAGCCACAAAATAAGCGGAATGATAAAATTGGAAACCATGGCTTTACCCTGCCAGGTACGCATCATAAGAAAGGTCTCTGCAGTATAAATGGAAGTATTTCCAAACATGATAAAAAGAGACATAAATATCATGAAAATCGGAACCATCGCCTGCTTACCGGCAAGAAGGATTCTTCCGATCTCAAGATATATAAGATAAACCAGTGGCAAAAGCACAAGGGGCATAATGGAATGGCATACGATAGTCGCATGCACTCCGCTAACCTTGGCGATAAATGCTTCCCACATGGTAAATACAGCCATTGCGTGTCTAAGATCAAGGCTTGTGGAGCTTCCCGTATAAGGAAGGATTGTATTCATAACCCCGGCCTGCTGTGCAAGAAGAGATTCAACTACATAATAAGCATCATCTCCGTCAAAGGGTGCCATAAATACTGCCATAAATAACTGGAACAATACTATAAGAAAAAAGATTCCCCAGAAAACATAGCTCTCAAGGCTGTACTGAACCTTCATCACCCTCACATCAGTTCTTGGGCTTATAAGAGCTGAAGGATCTGCCTTCTCTTCACCGGGAAAGGTAAGCTTCATGAAGGTATGAATTCTGCCTCCCCTGAAATCCTCAGAAAATCTTGGCACGTAGCCATCGCGGACTTTTTTCCTGACTCTCTTTGCTGTTAAAAATACACCTAAAGCAGAAAGCAGAATCTCGCAGGCTCCAAAAACACGTACGCACATCTTAAAAGCGCCGTACTTTAACAAAATCATACAGGGAATAGATACTACCTCAAACACAGCAAAAGAAAGGATAAAACCGCATAAAAAGGTTATCCCAATGGTCTTTTTTGTGTAAGGAAGCAGTCCCTGCAAAAGAAGTCCCATGCACATCGGTATAATAAAAAGCCATAATATTAGAGCAAGAACCGAAAGCACAATCATCCTCAGCGTACCTCCTCCCTGAGCATGGCCTGAAGATGTTCAGTAAAGATATTGATTCCTGTAAGATTCTCGCCGCCTCTGGGAATAATAAGATCGGCATATTTCTTACTGGGCTCAATGAACTGTTCATGCATAGGTTTAACAGTTTCGCCATACTGTGTAAGAACAGAGTCTACACTTCTGGCTCTCTCGATAGTATCTCTTCTGATACGTCTCATAAGTCTCTCATCCGCATCAGTATCAACAAAGACCTTAACGTCCATAAGGTCTCTAAGCTCTTTATTTTCAAGAATAAGGATTCCCTCAAGCAGAATTACGGGCTTTGGAACCACGTGAATAGTTTGCTCTGATCTGTTGTGAATAGCATAGTCATATACCGGGATATCAATCTCCTCGCCTCTCTTAAGCTTTTTCACATCCTCTATAAGAAGCTCTGTATCAAAAGAAGAGGGGTGGTCATAGTTAAGTCTGCTTCTCTCATCATAAGAAAGGTCGTTATGAGCCTTATAATATGAATCGTGGCTTATAACAACAATATCATCACCAAACTTCTCTCTGATCCTGTTGACGATGGTGGTCTTCCCCGAAGCTGATCCTCCCGCAATTCCTACTACACAAACTTTAGCCATTTATTCTTTCCTTTCTAAAATCATTTTGTGGAAACATATTCTGTCTGCTCTGGTTCATAATACAGATGGGTAAGTATCTCTCCACTATTATTATCATATATCAAAATCTGAATATCTTCATCATAATGAGTATCATCATATAAATAGTTCACTTCCTCATCACTTGAAGGATATAGAAGCCTGAAATTCTTCTCAATTGGAATATACGTAAGCTCTCCCATGGCTGTGGCGGCATTTTCTATGGTTTCCATGCCGCAGGCCTCATATTTACCATAAGTCGCATCCTTTATCAGGATATAAGGGCCTTCCGTGGCTGCTGCCCTCTCTATTCCATCAGACCCTGAAAGCCTTGAAATAAGGTGCTTAATGCCCTCATCATGAAAAGCTTCTGACTCAGTATTTACATAAACAATGCTGCTGACATCATCCCTCATAAGAAGATTGAGCTCACATCTGATATCATTTCCGGAAAGCAGCATGTCGTCTAACTCTTCATGAAAATCTGCCGCAAGCTCATCCCACTTGGAATAGTCGCCATCTCCTCTGTGATCTGCAAGATCCGCATTCTGGCTAAACCACTCTCCGATACGATTTGTGACCTTGGCTGCTCCGTTAACATTGAGGTGTCCGTGGTCGTTAAGGTCTGTAGCCTCGTCAATGATGCCATCTTCCTTAAGCATATTGATGCAGGGAACGCCATATCTTTCGGCTACAGCTTCAGCAGTATTAGCCGCAATCTGATCCTTGGTCTCAGCTGAAAAAGGCAGGTAAGTCACAAGAATACCTATTCCGTCTCTCTGGCACTCATCGATAATCTTCATCAGATACTCTTCGCCGACTGTGTGCTCATCAAGGACCTGCCCCTCCTCACACTGAGGATATTCATCCACGTCGGTTTTTACGAGATATCGCATCTCGGCGCCCATGGCTGAATTGGTAGTCATAGTACCTGTAAGCCTCTTAAAATCGCTGCCCTCAAGCTCCTTCCACCTGTCATGATAAACGATGAAGTTAAAAAGGAACTGATTCTTTATATCCTTATCCTCTATAAGATCGTTTATGGCTGCTATCTTGAGTCTGCTTAGGGGATATGCATCCATATTAAGATGGAGCTGCTCTATGGATGTCTTACGCTCATCCTCCGGCGTATCCTCATAGCATTTATCAAGATACTTATAGTTTTTCTCAAGCATGTAGGCATCAACCACCACGTAATCAGGCTTACAATACTGAAGCGCCCTTAAAAGCTGCCAATAGCTCTCCTGCAAAAGACTTCCGTGTCCGCCAAGATTATATGATGTAATACCGTAATTCTCATAAAGTACCAGCGGATTGATACCATTTATCACATGGGATGATCCTATAAAAAGAACATCAAGATGATCTGCCTTTGCCTCCTCAAAAAAGGCTGCATTTTTTTCATAGCTGGATTTTCTCTCTGTGACAAGCATTGCTGCAAAAACAGCACCTGCAAGAATAATCAAAAAAATAACTGTGCTGACAAGCAAGCGGGGTCCTTTTTTCATCAAAAAGACTCTCCTTCCTAAAAAATGAGCTTCAGGTTATTACTAAATACCCTGAAGCCCATTATATCGCATAATTATATTAGTTGTTAATTATTATAAGTAAATGAATTAATCTCAATGTATGGAAGCTCTGCATCATCGCGTCCAAGAGATTTGTTCAGGAAATGTGCCAAAACCGTGGCATAGACCTGTCTGCCAACCTCTTTGTAATGAAGTCCGTCAGCGAGATAATCCTCAAAAGTAGTAATCTTCAGATCAAAATATGTAGCATACATAGTATCAAGGTAGAAATAGCCATTATCCTCGCAAAGGTTCCTTGATATATCCGCATACTCCGCAAGAGTACCTATTCCCTTACTTACCGTGTAGCTGTCTCCAATAACATATCCGTCAGCACCATACCAGATACAATATGAAGGGCTGCAGATGATGAATTTTGCCTTAGGGCTTATGGAACTTAAAATATCACAACCCTTATTAAGAGCGCCTCTGAAGGAGTGAATATCAAAGGGCTCCCCCTCAGTACTTAAATCCTTACCATTGATGTAATCGTTTGCACCGTATTCTATAACATAGAAATCAACATTGGCAGGATTAACCTTGTGATAATCCTCAGCTGCAGATGTATTATTCATAAATGAATCATCCGGGAGCTGTCCTGCAAGAGCATAGCAAATGCCTACAAAGCATGAATCATTGATATCCTGTGGAAGATCACTGGCACCTCTCTCTATGGAAGCACAGGTTCCACCGATTCCAAGGTTGTAAACTCGTACATCATCACCCATAAGCGCTCTGGTATATGCAGGGATCTCACTTCCTGTATCTCTGGCATTGTCAAACTGGCTGTCACCAAGAAAAACAATATCGATAGTGTTATCCTCCGGAACAGCCGCCTCTGTCTGTGCCTCAGCTTCTGCTGATGCGGCTGCGGCTGCATCTGCTTCTGCATCCTTCTGAAGAACATCAACAGGCTGTGTTATCACTTCTTCTGCAATCTCAGGCTCAACTATATCATCCGGATTAAATGAAGCTGCTACGGAAGAAGCATCACCTGAAGAATTCTCAGCATCTGCATTCTCAGTAGATGACTCTGCGCTGTTTGCATCATTCGCACCGGCATCTTCAGTGCCAGTTACATTCTCCTCAGAAGCTTCTGTCTGTGCCTTATTAGCATTGTTTTTGGCAGATAATACTGCTTCCTTTGAGCATCCGGCAGAAAATACCAACATAAGTGTCATGGCAAGTGCCAGCTTCTTTTTCATAAAAAACTCCTCTCAGTAAGTCAGTCAAAATTAATTATCCTTTTGATAATATCATGTATTTAATTATTTTAAAGGAAAGCTTAAGAATCTTAAGATAATCTTAAGATTGTGGTCACAGTAAATTCAAAATAAAAAATCCCATAAAAATGCCCTCTTTTCCGGTTTTCTCAGATAAAGAGGGCATATTTTTGTCAAGATTTTTTTAGCTTTTCCTTTTTTTCGGAATGAAGGCTTATGAGCCTCATCTCAAATTCTCTTCGGTGATTTATTGTCATGTTATTGAGCATCAGTCCCGAGAATATCGAAAGCAGCGCAGCCATCATAACAAAGCCGCATACGATAAGAGTAGGGAATCTCTCAACCAATCCTGTTTCAATATAAGAAATAAGGATCGGAATAAAGAAAGCAATTGAAACAACGGCGAAAATCGCAGCAAGGATTGAGAAAAAGCCCATGGGCTTATAATCTCTGTAAAGTCTTGCAATTGTCATAAGCACGCGCATACCGTCAGAATAGGTGTTGAGCTTGGACTCGGAGCCCTCCGGACGATCACGGAACTCTATGATGTAGTTCTCTATCTGCATGTGATTGTTAACAGCATGAATTGTCATCTCGGTTTCAATCTCGAAGCCTGTGGACAAAACAGGGAATGTCTTTGCAAATTCGTAACTAAATGCACGAAATCCCGTCATAACATCTCTGATATCACAATCAAAAAGCTTATTTATACTGCCTCTTACAAGACTGTTTCCAAAATTGTGGAAAGGTCTCTTGTTCTCGGTGAAATATGTTGATGAAAGTCTGTCTCCCACAACCATGTCAGCGTTTTTATTAAGTACAAGTTCGCACATTCCGGGAGCTGAATCCATAGGATAGGTATCGTCTCCGTCTACCATGATATAACACTCTGCATCTATCTCACGGAACATTCTGCGGATTACATTCCCTTTTCCCTGCACATACTCATGTCTTACGATGGCGCCTGCTGCCTTTGAAATCTCTGCAGTTCTGTCCGATGAATTGTTATCATATACATAAATAACCGCATCAGGCAGGGCTGCCTTTGAGTCCTTAATAACCTTCTCAATTGTCTGCTCTTCGTTGTAGCAGGGGATTAAAACCGCAATCTTATCCATCACTTTACCTTCCTTAATAAACCTCGTATACATAAATCACATAGGGTGATGATTCATCACTGTATGTGCCCTTTAGCGTAAGTTCTTTTTCCTTCGCATTGGATATATCTATTCTGGAAAAGATATATCTGCAGCCAAGCTCCTTCAAAGCATCACTGTCGATGTAGATATCATTATCGGTAACACCGGTATAGCTTCTTGTAGCCATTACTATAGAATCATCTGTTCCCGAATAGAGATAGCACCTTGCTCCCCACTCATCAAAGTAGATTCTGGTGTTCTCCTTGCGGGAAAGTGCCGGCTCAATAACCTTTCTGAAGGCATCCTTATATTCCTGAGTGTAAAATCCAAGATATCCATCAATGGTAGATATTCCATTGTATTCAAGTACAGCGGGATGCATTCCGTAGGCTGCCGACCAGTCATTCTCCGAATAATTAATATCGGACTTTATTATATCAAAAAGTTCCTCGGAATAGAATTCTCCATAGCTAAGTCTGTCCACTTCATGGCCTGTCTTTATCCTATAGGCAGTTCCGTAAGCAGTGTCATACAGATCGTTATAATGCTTTGATCCAATTAAAATCACAAATACCGCTATAACAGGTATGATGGCAGAACCAAAGCTCAGTGCCTTCTTATAAACATCACTGCTGCTCACCCCTGCTGCCTTCGCCATTCGGTAGCAGATTATAAAAAGAGATGCATACCACAAAAAGGGGCTAAAGAAGATGGTTCTGTTAAACTGCCAGCCCGTAAGAGGAGGAACAAGCGTTGCAACAAGATTCCTCATGGCCTCGCTATAATATGCCCCATATACCGCGCTGTTAAATACTAAAAGCGCAGCAAACAGATTATAAACATCACTGAAAATCCCGCGAACATTCTTTTCACGAATATATCTCACATTCAGGAAAACAAAGTAAATGATGCATATTGGCAAAACAAAATATGAATGGGCATCATCTGCATGCATCATGCCGTTTTTCCAAACATCAAAGGACTCACCCAAAATCTGCGGAAGCGTCATACTGGCATCCTTCATGGAACTTCTGATCGTAACTTCATCAGAAAAGAGCATGGTTCCAAAAAGGCGATACTCTAAAATGGCAAAGCCTGCTGACAGCACCACAAGGCCGATGCAAAGAGGGATTGATAGCTTTTTATCTGCTATCCATCTCCATATTATGGCCAGCACCAGGTATCCAAGTATAAACATTCCAAAATAGGAAAAGTAGGAAACTACAGGGTATAAAAACAAAAGCACATAGTATTTAATGGCTTTTACCGATAAGCCCTCTTTGTAGATCCGCCTTAAGAGATAGATCACAAGGGGTATTGAAGCAAAGGGAATTCCAAAGGCAGGGAACAGATTGAGTATTCCGTATGCAAAACCGCAGATATATGCAGGAGCGTCACACTTAAGTCCAAAATCCTTTGCAAGCAGAATGCATGAAACAAGGCCTATAACAACCTTCAGAATATAGCCCAGAATATATGCCGTATAAGCGGGGAATATTTCGAACAACACTGAATAGAGATAGAACTCTCCCGGAAGATTATCTCTGCTGATCCCATGAAGAAATGGCACCAGTGCATCACGAGCAAAAAACGTGTCAGTATTTTGCATCATCTTGTACTGTGCCATAAAAAGATCAAGATTATCGGGTATAGCAATATAGCTGTTTTCACCAACCACCATGTACATGGTAAAAACAGCCATAATAAACAAAGTTATAAGCAGGATATACCATCTTGAAAGTATTTTTCCGGCAAAATCCTTCACAATTACTCCTTAAATCAGTCTTCCTTCTTGATGAGCTTCATTCTCTGCTGACCGCCAAGCTTGTTGGGATCTCTTCCCTCAAGAATAGCGTTAACCATAGTCATACGGAAGCCTGCATCGATGAAATCGCAGTGCTTGCAGAAGGGCTCATTCTGACGACCGTTTGCAATCTTTCTTCTTACTTCCATGAACTTCTCTGAAGCCCAGCCTTCCTTAAGGCTTACCTTACTAAGATCGGCAAAATCAGTAACCTCATAGTTATCACAGCAGCAAAGACCAAGCTTACCGTTAGGCATGATCCACATATCTGTGAAGGGAAGAAGACATGTCTCCTTGATAACCTTCTCTGTGGCCTGCTTATTGGGTGCAGAGCCTGCTCTGTTTGTAAGGACTTCCTCTAAATATCTCATCTGAATCTCGATATCAAGATCCTTAAACTCCTCGGGATTGGCCTTAACGTACTCATAAATCTCCTGAATATTGTCATGGAGCTTAAATTCCATGCTGTAGTTATTGATAATGAGCTGATTGATGTAAGGCTTAATCTGCTTAACCTTATCAATTGTAAGGATAAGACCGTTGGTACTCATGAAAATGAAACTCTCAGGGAGCTTCTCTCTTGCGTACTTATGTCTCTCAACAATCTTGGTATCAAGCCAGGGCTCGTTATTACCATAAAGAGTAAGATGTCCCTTGTAGCCCCAGTCAGCCAGCTGATCAATGATGTTCTTGTAAAGCTCATCATCAATCTTGCAAAGAGGTCTCTTCTCTGCATGTACATTTGCTGTACAGAATGCGCAGGTAGAGTTACATCTGTTGATGGTCTCGATATTAACAACATTGGGCATCGGCACCTCAGGTGCATTCATGAAGTAATCAATATACTTCTGCTGAGACTTATGTCTTGTGACAAACTGAAGCTTCAAATATGCTTCACTTGCAAGCATAGGAAAATGCTTTCTTGCAAACCATCCGAATTTACCCATGAAACTGTTTATCTTAATTGGCATTATAAAATCCTCCATAAATTGTCAAACAGAGTTTATTATAGCACATGAATGTCAGATTTTGCTACTATAACGAAATTTGTTTTTAGTTTGACGGAAGGCCAGCTGTTTTCTATAATTAATGGATATTAGAAATAAAATCCTTAGAAAAATCAAGCTTCGGAGCACACTATGAGTAAAATAAACCTGTTATTTACTTTATTATATCTGGCTGCCTCTGGCGGATGTGTTGTTCTATGGTATAAGCGTGACAAAAGCAGCAGCTCTCAGATCAATATCTCAAATGTTTCATTTAATAAACTCTATACTATTCTGCTTCCTATCGCAGTAGTGGTAGTGGGAGCTCTCCTTAGATTGTACAAACTTGGCGAAATTCCCATGGGTCTTCACCAGGATGAATCTTCTATAGGATATGAGGCTTACATTCTGTCCGCATTTGGCATCGACAGAAACGGCTTCAGGTTCCCGGTTTATCCCATAACCTACGGTTCAGGCGGCGGAAGTCCGCTTATGATCTACCTCAATGTGATTACCACATTCCTTTTTGGTTCAGGGGTCACAACACTTCGTGCATTACCGGCTGTTTTGGGGATCATTACACTTCCTCTGTTCTTCCTTACAATACAGAAGCTATCCTCAACCAGTATTAAAACCTCTGAAAACATAAACTCACTTCAGAATATAAACGGCGAATACGTCTGGATTCCGCTGGTTTCACTTTGCATCATCACCTTTAGTCCTTATCATCTGATGCTCTCAAGGTGGAGTCTTGACAGTAACACCACACCTTTCTGGATTATCCTGGCACTTTTCCTTTTTGCTCAGGGAATGACCCTTCAGAAGGATTTTTCCTCCTTCGAAAATGTGGGAACACTTTTCCAGACAAGAGATAAAAAGAAAAGGCAGGTTCTTAGCTCATCTGATGTAAAGGCCACAGTTATCTTTGCGTTGTCAGCCATCTGCTATGCATTATCGCTCTACAGCTACGGCGCAACCACCATAATTATACCGATTCATCTTTTGATAATATCCATATTCTGCGTAAAAACAGGTCGTATGACACCTTTCCAGATGATCCTCGGCATTATACTGTTTATTCTGGCATCAATGCCGCTGATCCTATTCTATGCAGTAAGCTTTTTCGGACTTCCGCAGATCGTAACACAGGTATTTACAATAAATGCTCTTACCGCAAAAAGATCCGTATTTGCCTCCGGTTCAGGCTTTATGCTGGCCATCGCAAAGAGCTTTATTACCATGGTTAAGAATCTGACTGTAGGTAACTCATCTGAGCAGATTCTAAACTATATACCGGGCTATGCTCCGCTGTTTACCTTTGCTTTTCCTATGACCATCATAGGCATTATCGCAAGCTTTATAAGAGCAAAACGCGGTGAATGCATGGATATCTTCATAATAAGCTTATTTGTACCGGCATTTATCTTCGGGCTCTTTGTTGAGGAAGATATAAACAGAATGGTGGTACTCTTCATACCTGCCATGTATTTTCTTGCAAGAGGATATATTTTTACCACATCAGAATTCATTTTGATAGAGAAATCTACAGCAAGTAAGGCTATACATGCTATGATGATAGCCTGCAAGGCCGTGGCACCTGCCATATTCTTTATAGGCGCCGTTCTATTCATAAAGACATATTTTGGCGAGTACAACAAAATGAGTGCTGAGGCCTTCATGCCGGGCTATGGTGAAGCCTGCAGCTATGCAAACGAAGCCGCAGCTGATGATAAGGTTATTTACTCGACCTACTCGCACTTATCAGCGCCATACATGGTTGCCCTGTATTACACAAAGACATCACCTTATGAATTTATGGAAACCGTTCACTACAGGGATGATAACTCAGAATTTAGAATCGCAGACTCATTTGGAAAATTCGTATTTAGTCTGCCGGAGGATTTTGATAAAGCCTTTGGCTCCTACCTTGATGATGGAAACATTTTCATCCTGCATAGAGACGATATCGCAGAAAATGAGATAGATACAGATAATTCCAAATACAAATTCTCATATTTCGGGAATTTCGTTGTGGTAACAAACTAAACAATAAAAACTTAAAGGCAGCCCGGATTCAGGCTGCCTTATTTTTTGCAAATGCTTTAAATACGTAGAATACAAAATAGCCATAGGCAGCAATCTCTGCCAGAGATATGGGTATCATTGAAATACTGTACTGTCCAAAGAGCACTATCACATATACCAGAAGCGAGCAGATATTCATTACAAGAACTATGGGCCAAAGCTCACGCTTTACGAAGGCACACACAGCTGTCATAAGAAGAACTATGGCATAGTCATATCTCTCATGCATTCCAGGAAGGAACATGGTGCAGGTCCATGCCATCAAAAGTCCGAACATGATGGCATTTTCTTTTTGCTGTAAAAAATCCCTCTTACGATAGGCATATATTACAAGTCCAAGGAGAATTCCCGCTGTAAGCGCTATGGCAGGAAGCTTTAAATACTCATCAAGATTATCCAGCCCAAAGTTGTAGATATTTGGATAGTAGGAAACCATGCCGTAGCCTTCTGTTGTGGTCTCCTGAGTCTGTGACATGTAGGCAAAATAGGTGTCCCTTATGCCCTTTTTACAAAGAACTGAGGGAAGACCCATAATCAGATACATAACAGGAATCCATGCAAATTCAAGGATACTAAAGCCCTTCTTTACCAGATAGATCATAAAAAAGAAGGGTACAAATAAAATCGCCTGAAGCTTGAAGCCAAAGGATATGGCAAAAAAGATAAATGCAGCTCTGTACTGATCCTTTAAAAGGTAATATATGGCGATTACGATAAATACCACGTAAATTGCATCGCACTGCTTCCAAAGGGCTCCGTTAAACATAACAAAGGGCAGTAAAAGCGAAAGCGCTGCGGCAAAATTAGCTTTTGTTTCAGCTTCCTCCTGCAAAACTCCTCGCTCGCCCAAAAGAAAGATTACGATTTTCCTGATATAAACTGCGCTTACAATCTCTGCAATAAAGGAAAAGATAGCTAACGGAATGTACGGCTCACAGGGTAAAAGCGAGCAGATAGCGTACATGATATTATAGGGCACATAGTAGTCCCCTATGTTTTTGCCAAGTCCTGTGAGAATGCCATATTCTCTGTAGGCATTAACCCAGGGAAGATAATAGGAATTATAATCCGGGGAAAGCGTAACCTCCGGAATCATGATAAGCCTTGCCACTACTGCTATCAGAAGCATTACGGCAAGAGCTACCCTTTCTAAAGTTCTATTTTTGTTCAAAAGGTATGAACCTCCACGTCAGTTTGTCTTATCAAGAACCACAGAATCTTTGTGATAATACTCAGCTACTGCATTATTAAGCCAGTCAGAAGCATCATCCGTTATATCAGAAAAATAAAGAAGCTCAGGTTTTACGGAATAGGGCTTAAGTTTAACATCTTTAACGGAATCATCCTTAAGAACCTTAAGTCTTTCCTTAAATTCAGCCTTGTAGGTTCCTGCTTTCCCTGTTGCCAGATCATAAACAGCGGAAGTTCCTGTGTAAACATGGGGATCAGCCTTAATAGCAAAGCATGAACCAACCACAAAGATAAGAGTAACAAATACATACACGCCCTGGAAATCCTTGAACGAAGATACTTTTACATGAACTATCACCCATCCGCAAAGATATCCAACCAGCAGTATCAGCAAAAGCATGCCCTGCATATAGTAGATTCCCTGAATTCTGCCTGCGATGATATTGCCTGTGGCATAAAGAGGTGGCGTGATATTGGCAGAAGCAAGAAGAATAGCAAAAGCGCCAAAAAGTACAGGATGCTCAAACTTATAGAACTTCCTGATCTTGCCGGCAGCCTTCCACAAAAAAGGCACAAGGAGTGCTAACATAAACATAACAGGGAATGTAAGCCACTCTCCAAACATCCTTTCAAGAGTGTAGTAGATGGATATAAGAACCGTTTTAACAGGACCAAAGAAGGTTTCCTTGGATCTGACTGAATTACCAGGAGCAACCACTGAGCAGATAAATCCTACTATCATGAATATCGAAGGCATAACAAGCTTTCTCACAGAAGAAAGCTTCAGACAGATAGCTGTCAGCTTATAGCGGCTCATATTGAACTTCCTGTCAGCATCAGCCCCGTCAAATACGCTGTAATAGACAGCTATAAATAAAATACAAGCAGATATTATTGCCATGCTGAGGGCTGTCATATAATTTGCGCCTCCAAGCAAAAAGCCAAGAAGCGAAATCAGAAGCTTTGCATAAAGCTTTGTATCGACATCCGTTGCAAGCTTTATCATAAGCCCAAGCCACAGAAGGGACAGTGAAAACATAAACATATAGTTTATAGCTCCGCTATACCAGAAAAAACTCTCGCAGCGGGCATTTACAGGCAGCGTATGGAGAAGGATCGCATAGGTGATACTTGTTATGCATCCTGTTATATCATTGCCAAGACGAAGAGTCTTTGTAAGGAGCTGCCTCATGAAAAACCAAAGTCCAAAGGAAAACATCATCAGAATACCGAAGGTTCCAAGGAAATAAAGACTCTCATGAAAAACACTGGGTGCAAGTGCTGTAAGAGCATCTGAAAAGAAATAACCGGTCCAGTTCATGTAGTACCAATATCCCATGTATATGCCCTTAAAAATGGCCGCAAAAACGCTGCCCGACTCCAGGAAAGCCTCATGAACCTCAAAGGCCATACTAAAATCGTCAGCAGCAGGGACATTGAAAAGAGCAATCAAAAAGACAGGGATAACAGCTATTATGTTACCGACAAACAGTGCTATCCGCAGCTTTCTGACGCCTTCCTTCATTTTGAACTTATCATTTTCGATTGAAATTATTTCCCCCATTAAGATTCTTACTCCGCTCTGAATGAATTCAAACGATCAATCACATAATCCATCTCTTCATCCGTCATTCCTGCATAGATAGGAAGTGACAGAACCTCATCGGCGCAGCTCTCGGTTATAGGGAAGTCTCCCCTCTTAAATCCAAGATACTCGTAGGCCTGTGAAAGATGAGGCGGTATCGGATAATGAATAATTGTTGTTATGTTATTATCTGCAAGATAAGTCATAAGCTCATCTCTGTACTTAGGTACTCTTATTACATACTGATGCCATACGCTGGTGGCACCATCTGCAACCTCAGGCTTAATGAAAAGAGGATTGGTAATACCTTCTGCGTAGCGCTTAGCTATCTGGGTACGCTCCTCTGTAATCTCCTGAATATACTTAAGCCTAACTCTTAAAAGTCCTGCCTGCATCTCATCAAGTCTTGAGTTGGCACCAACAACCATGTTGTGGTATCTCTTCTCGCTTCCGTAGTTGCGATAGATCTTCATAAGTCTTGCAAGCTCGGGATCATCTGTGGTAATAGCTCCGGCATCACCAAAAGCTCCCATATTCTTGGAAGGATAGAAAGAAAAACATCCGATATCACCAAAGCTGCCTGTCATTTTCCCATTAAAGCATGCTCCGTGGGACTGGGCACAGTCCTCAACAAGTCTGAGATTGTACTTTTTGCAAAGCTCTGTAACCTTGTCCATGCGGGCTGCCTGTCCATAAAGATGAACAACCAGGATTGCCTTTGTCTTATCAGTTATCTTCTCTTCTATTTTATCAACATCTATCTGATAATGCTCATCAGGCTCAACAAAAACCGGTGTGGCATCGTTAATGGTTATACCCATAACGCTTGCTATATATGTATTACCCTGAACGATTACCTCATCGCCCTTACCAATTCCAAGAACCCTGAAAGCGAGCCAAAGGGCATCAAGTCCGCTGGCAAGTCCTACGCTGTACTTTGTTCCAACATAAGAAGCAAATTCTTCCTCAAAGCTCTCAACCTCTTTTCCGAGGATGTACCAGCCTGAGCGGAGAACATCAAGGGCCTTCTGTTCATATTCTTCCTGATGGCGCATGAAACCTCTGTCCATGCGGCTCTGCATTATTTTATCCATTGATAACACCTTTAATCTTTACATATAGTGAACTATATCAGTTCTAAATTGTCCCTATACGGGATAGCTACGCCTTCTTAAGCGTCTCTTCTTTTTACGTATCCTGCATACCAGTCTACGAAGTTGTGAATACCTTCCTTAAGAGGTGTGTCAGGCTTAAAGTCGAAGTCATTCATAAGATCCTCAACATCAGCAAAGGTAGCCTCTACGTCACCTGCCTGCATGGGAAGAAGTTCTCTGTGTGCCTCAAAATCAAAATCCTTGGGAAGAAGATCATGAGCAACCAGCTCCTTCTGAAGAAGATCAACAAAGTCCATAAGATTCTCAGGGCTGTGGTTACCGATATTGTAAACCTTATAGCGATTACCCTTCTCATCTTCATCAGGCTTGTGCTGCATTACATTAACAACACCCGTTACTATATCATCAACATAGGTAAAGTCTCTCTTGCAGTTACCATAGTTAAAGATCTGAATCTTATCGCCTCTAAGAAGCTTATCAGCAAAGAGGAAAAGAGCCATATCAGGTCTTCCCATAGGTCCGTATACTGTGAAGAATCTAAGACCTGTTGTAGCCATTCCATAGAGGTTACTGTAGGAATAAGCAAAAAGCTCGTTAGACTTCTTGGTTGCAGCATAAAGTGAAAGCGGGTGATCAACCTGGTCCTTGGTGCTGAAAGGAAGCTTGGTGTTTCCGCCATATACGGATGAGCTTGAAGCATATACGAGGTGCTCTACCTTGGGCTCTGAATGTCTGCAAGCCTCAAGAATATTGAAAAATCCGATAACGTTAGCCTCGATATAAGCATCGGGGTGCTCGATTGAGTATCTTACACCTGCCTGAGCAGCCAGATTTACTACAACTGCTGGCTTATACTTTGCAAATACCTCATCAACTGCAGCCTTATCAGCAATATCACCCTTAACAAAAGTGAAATCCGGATATTTTGAGAGCTTCTCAAGACGTTCCTCCTTTAGGCGAACGTCGTAGTAATCATTTACATTGTCGTAGCCAATAACCTTTATATCCTTAAACTCCTCAAGAAGCCTTGTGGACAAGTGTGAGCCAATAAAGCCTGCAGCACCTGTAACAAGTACTGTCTTACCTTCTAAAGAAACGTTTCTCTCTTTCATAATATTAATACTCCTTTGTAGATATGGTATAATCCGTTGTATTATGGTGTATGAGATTGCTTTTTCATAATACAAGTAGTAATCACACTAACGCAATTCTCCAAACATTATAGTTAAAACTCTTGCGGAGGTCAATTTTCATGGGCAGAGTAAAGCTCGCCGCTAAAAATATAACATTCGGATACATCGGTCAGCTCGCAACAGCCCTGATGTCCTTCATATTAAGATCAATTTTCATATACAAGCTGTCCAAGGATCTCCTTGGCGTTAACGCCCTGTACAGCAATATCCTGTCACTTTTGTCAATGGCAGAGCTCGGTATCGGCACGGCACTGAATTTCTCACTATACGCACCTGTTGCCAGAAAAGACACCGAAAAGATCAAGTCCTACATGCAGATGTACAGGAAGGCTTACCATACAATAGCCATTGTTGTAGCTGTTATCGGACTTATCCTTACTCCTTTTTTGAAATATCTTGTAAAGAACCCGGGAAACATCACTCCCAGGGATCTGACCTTTTACTATCTGATTTTCCTGTTTAATACAGTAAGCACATATTTTGTTTCATATAAATACAGTCTGGTAAATGCGGAGCAAAAAAACTACATTCAGACCAATATAAACACTCTGACCAAGATAATCACTGTATTTTTCCAGATAATTGTACTTCTGGTAATTCCGAACTTTTATATTTATCTGTTAACAGATGCTGCCATCCAGCTTGTACAAAAGCTCTTTGTCAGCAGATACCTTGATAAGCTTTATCCCTATCTTAGAGATAAGGACATTACACCTCTTACCACACAAGAACACGACGAAGTGTGGTCCAAGACCAAGGCCCTTGTTCTTCATAAGGTCGGCGATGTAGCAAGACTTCAGACCGACACCCTTATAATTTCCGCCTTCATCGAGGTCGGAATAGCAGGCGTTGTTGATAACTATACGCTTGTTACCGGTACCATTGCGAACTTTGTAAACATCATATTCAACTCGGTTATATCCAGCTTTGGCAATCTTATTGCTACAGAGACCAAGGAAAAACAATATAAGCTGTTTAAAGTATATCGCTTTTTTGCGTCATGGGTATACGGTTTTTCAGCTGCAGGATTTTTCATTCTTTTGCAGCCTCTGATCTATCTGTGGATTGTAAGGCGCCATGGTCCCTCCTGGATGCTCCCCACACTGGCTGTTTACCTGTTCATCACCGACTACTATTTCAAGGGCGACAGAATCGTTTTATCCAACTACAAGACCGCTGCTGGAGTATTCGAACAGGATAAGTATCTGGCACTTATTCAGGGCTTTGTGAACCTTGTGATATCAATCGTTCTTGTTCAAAAGATCGGTCTTGCAGGTATCTATGTGGGAACCGTTGTTTCAGGACTTATTGCAAATGTGACCAAGCCTGTTATCATCTATAAAGTATGTTTTGATAAGAGCTCATCCTCATACTTTTTAGACAGCGCCAAATATATACTTACAGAGGCTGCCATCATTGTGGCCTGCTTCTTCATAAGTAAAGCTGTCCTCGTTAATATCACCATCCTTACCTTTGTGATAATGGGCATAATAGTTACCGTTATTTTTAATGGTGTGTTCTGGATCATGTTCCATAATACAGACGAATATAATTATCTGCTTGGAATAATCAAAAGTAAGTTATCAAGGAAGTGATTCCTGTCAGACGTTATTATTTCTTGAAACGTTTGTTATTTATACAATATCTATTAATTTAATGGAGATCTTATGACGATCAAAGAACTTGAATCATTTATATCTGTAGCAAGAGAGGATCTTGCAAATATCCATAAGAGGAGTCTCAAGGATTCCATGAAGGACGTTGCCAAAAAGGCCCTTGGTCGCCCCTCTGCCACAAAGGACATGATATTCTGGCCGGCAGGAGTTCTGCTGTTTGGTCTTACGGAAGCCATATCTCCGGTTATCTCTGAATCTCTCAAGACAGAAATAACAACCGACATCAATTCATTTATTAAAAAATGGCAGGATGAAGGCTCTGAAAAGGTATCCTTTGTGGATGACTCTGTTTTTGGTGCTGGTCTTCTTGGAATGTATAAAATAACAGATGATGAGAAGCTTAAGCAAAGCGCTTCAAAGATTTATGATTTTCTGAATAACAGTCCCAAGAACAGGACAGGAAGTATCATCTATAATCCCAAGGCGGGAAATGACTATATCTTCGCAGATGGCGCAGGGCAAAGTGCCATGTTTCTCTCACGCTACGGCGCTGAAATTGATGATAAAGCCTTTGAGCTTGCAGCCACGCAGCTGATAAACTACTACGACCATGGAATGGACTTCAGGTCAGGTCTTCCCTATCACGCCTTTACTATGTCAACAGCTAAAAAGCTGGGACTCCTTGGCTGGGGAAGAGCTATGGGGTGGCTTATTATGGGATACGCGGAATTTTTGACCTGCATATATAAAACATCAGATATTCATAATGATGCAGCAGGTCAGGTCATTCTTCCGGCAGGAATAGATTTGAAAACGCTTGATATTATTAAAGAACAGTTCATTAATCTCGTTAGGACCACGCTCAGCTACCAGCGCCTTGATGGCGGTTTTTCCTGGCAGCTTCAGTCTATAGAAGGAGAACCCGATACCTCAGCTACTGCTATGATTGGATATGCACTTGCCAAGACTCTTGAGTGCGGACTTTTTAGAGAAGAAAGCTTAGAGGCTATTTCTGATATTATAGGCGACTCAGATATAAATGAAGATAAAATAACAAAAGCTCTATTACGAATGCAGGACTTTTTACTCCTTCATACAGATAAGGGTTCTGTCCAAAAGTCCCTTTCTGGCTGTGAGGACATAGGAGTTCACAGACAAGTCTATGGTCATTACCCCTGGGGACAGGGAGCCGCTCTTGCCATGCTGACTCATACAATACAGTTGTAATTTTGCATTATTCCTCGAAAATCCTCTCAGGCATGGACTTTGATCTGTACTGCATATCACTGACCTTATATACAGTTATGAATGCCTGAGGGTCTATTTTATTTATAAAAGTCATAAGTTTCTGAAATTCACTTTTATCTACAATAGTTATAATCTCATTGTGCTCCTGCATGCGGTAAGCACCAATAACCTTGTAAATGCTTGCCCCACTGTGCAGCTCATTAAGTATGTAGTTTCGTATCTCTTTTTCAAAAGGAGAAACGATACAGACTCTTCTTTTAAGTTTCTGGTCAAATATGAAATGATCAAGGATCATGCCATTAAAATATGTTCCAAGAATACTAAGTATAAGTGTCTTTGTGTCATAAACAAGGATTGAGGATACAGCAACGCACAGTCCTGCTGCAGACATCGCCTTTCCAAGGTCAATTTTCAGATATTTGTTAAGAATTTTTGCCACAATATCCAGACCACCTGAAGATGCATTCCTGTTAAACAATATCGCGATGCCTATACTTACGGTAAATATGTAGCAAAGAACGTCAAGTGTCGCATCTCCTGTAAAAGAAACAAAATCCGGAAAACACCTTTCAAATATTCCAATAACCACCGGCAGCAAAATTGATGTATATACTGTCTTATAACCAAACTCCGCCCCGCAGGTGATAAAACCGATTATCAGTAGAAATACGTTCATTATCATGGTTATCGTTGAAACCTGTAAAGGTATAAAATTTGTCAATACAATTGCTAATCCGGATATACTACTAACCGATGCATGACTTGGCATTAGAAAAAAGAAAACAGCAGCCCCAACAATCGTCGTAGCAATCGTCAAAATGGATATTTCTTTAATCAGTGCAAACTTTTTCATAACTATAAACCCTTTCCCACATATTCATTCCAATTCTGTCCACACATTAGAGTAATACCCCACACGCAAAAAAGCTACAGGCTACTCAAAATTAAGTAACCTGTAGCTCATTTTCTCTAGCGTTATCGCTATTATTTTAAATTATTTAGCTAACCGACCATGTCTTAACATAACCAATCTTCTTGTTCTTGAATACCTTTATTGTAGGTGCTTTAGCCTTCCTTGCTTCAGATTTGGTCATCTTCATTTTAACCTTTGCCTTTTTATTTATCTTACCAAAGGCATTCTTACCAATCTTGCTGGCCTTGGTGAGCTTTGAAGACTTAACTTTGATATTCTTAAGACCGGACTGATAGTATGCTTTTTTGCCAATCTTCTTTACTTTCTTTCCAATTGTAAGCTTTGTCAACTTTTTGCAGCCTTCGTTGGCAGACTCACCGATTTCCTCAACGTTATCAGGAACGTCGCACTTTGTAAGAGCTACGCAGCCCTTAAATGCTTTGGCGCCAATCTTCTTAACGTTCTTTCCAATCTTAACTTCCTTAACGTTCTTGAGTCCTTCACATGCATTCTTACCGATTTCTTCAACGTTATCGCCAATGATAATCTTGGCAATGTCGTCCTTCTTCTCAAAGTTCTTAAATGCGCCGTCACCAATTGCGGTTACCTTATACTCGTTGCCGTCCTTAAGGATAACAGAAGCTTTTATTTCTTCTGTGCCTGATGCATTCTCAGCGGGCTTCTCGTATGTTACAGAACGCTTTCCTTCATCTGTTCCTGTTACCTTGTAGGTTGCGGAATCTGCAGAAGTCTTACCCTTCTCCTGAAGTTCATCGTCTTTCTTTACTTCTGCACTCTCCGTCGATACTATACTTCCATCATCTGCAAGTTTTCCACCCTTGATGGTAACATATGTATTAATAGCTTCCTTATATGCTGCAGCTTCGGTTGTTTTGTTTTTTCCATATGCTTGGTCTATAGTCAGCTTAGCGCCGGGATTCATTTGAATAGTAATGCCAGTAGACACATTACCGTTGTCCTTATCAACAGCTCCAATAAGCCTTGTTGAGCAATTACCATTGACAACAATTGTTATGCCAGAAATATCACCACTTATATCATCGAAACTACCATCTGTAATAGTAAGCGTTTTGGTAGTAGCATCCCAAGAAACAATTTTACTCACATCATCTACAGGAGCTAAAAAGCCACCACTTATGCAAAGATCATCATAACTAATATTACCAGATGTTACTACTCTTCCATCTTTTAAAGCCTGAAAATTTTCAGCAGCAGCCAAAACCTTCTGGGGCATAAATCCAATGCACATAGTCAGTGCAACAGCAAGTGCCATAATAAATGATAAAACCCTCTTACTACTCTTTTTGCTAACCCTCATAAAAGTACCTCCATCATAGTATTTGTTCCATTAATTCATAATGAATCCACCACTTTCGACAACACATCTACTACAATTGTCCAACCCTACAATACCTTTTTCAATAAGTGCCGGTGTTATTTTATTCTCTTTTAAGATTGTTTACCCGGTATTTATTTATGGAAAGTATGGCAGATTTTACCACACTGCTGTTTTCCCGCGTTATACATCTCATTTTCAGAAATGGCATAAACTATCTATTCCTAATTCTTTTCGAGCAGAGAAAATACTGATTTTGGACAAAATAGAGGCGCGAGCATAATTATGAAATAGAGACAAATCCTTCCTGCGCAGCGGAAAACACAATTATCGCCAAAATATAGGCGCGGTATCGCTCTTGAACAGCTTTTGAAAGCTCGAAGCAGAGCTCTCGCGCAGAGAAAATAAAGATTTCATTGAAAATAGAGGCGCGGATTTTTTCTGAAATGCTATAAAGCCGGTTTTTGCGCAGAGAAAAGCGAAAATCTCCCTAAAATAGAGGCGTAAAAGCCATTTGAACGACTTTAGCAAGACTCTCTGCATCATGTCTGAGCAGAGAAAATAACCATATCTCTCAAAATAGAGGCGTGACAGATTTTACCACCTGCTATTTTCCTGAGTCATACATCTCATTGACCATATCCCAAAATTCCATAGCCACCTTTGAGAGATCACGCTCAGCGCTTTTTACAAGAACATAGCCGGCTGTTACATCGGGTTCTATTATTCGTTTGATCACTACGCCACCATTAACGTATTTGGCAGCTGAAGCAGGATAAATTGCAATTCCCACGCCCTTGGATGTAAGCTCGTAAGCGTTAAGCATGTGGGCCATTCGGCAGATTATCTTTGGCTGGCACTTTAGCGGCGCAAACCAGTTCTCAATCTCTTTTCTTCTGGATCTTCGGGACGGGATGATGAGTTCATATGGTGCAAGCTTTTTAAGCTCGATGCTATCTCCCTTTTCTTTAGCTAAGGGATGGTCTTCCGGAATAATTGCAACCCAGGGCTCATTGTAAATGAGACGTCCATCCAAGCCCTCTTCATCGTAAGGAAGAGTTATAACGCCTACTTCATTAAGTCCTGAGTGGACCCTTTTTATAACATCGTCTGAGTTCCCATTCCAAACTTCGTACTCTACCAGTGGATATTTCTTCTTGAATTCGCTTATCCAGTTGGCAAAAAGCTCAGGGGCATGACCTTCCACAGTAGCAAGGTAAAGCCTCCCTGTAAGACCTTCATTCATTTTGCTGATATCTTCCACAGATTGATCAGCAAGTTGCTTGATGCGGCGAGCGTATTGGAGAAACCTTGTTCCCTCCTCAGTAAGCGCAAGACCTCTTGCCTTGCGTACAAACAGTTTTGAGTTTAATTCTTCCTCCAGGTCTCTTATCTGACGACTTAAGGGAGGCTGTGCAATATTTAGTCTTTCCGCCGCTTTTGTAAAGCTACCTTCTTCTGCTACTGTAAGAAAATACCTTATGTGCCTGAGCTCCATACCCGTTCCACCTTTCTGCGCTTATGCTCTGATAGTTATCATCAGCGATGATATATAGTTTCCTTGCTACTATCATTCCCATCTATACCTATAAGGTATATTACACCTACTATTATATGTATTATACAACAGCTTGATTAACTGTTATCATTTAATTATCAAAAAGAAATAAGTAACAGCTGCATAGATACATATAAACAAAGCAAATCTTTAAAAAGGAGGCCTTGGCATATGAAAAAACTGTTTAAAATGATTGAAGAAATCTTCGAAGAGATGTATGGAATAGAAGGTAAGGTTGACTAAATAGTCGAACCCCCAAAAAAACAGGAGGCGGTCAGTTTTGAACTGACCGTCTCCTTCTTTTTGCTATTATTTATCGCTATAGCATGCTTATTTGCTTCATAGTGTAGTTTAGTGTTCTATTAGTGTTTTAATCTTAATATGAAATAGGCCGCACCTATCAGAACAGTGATTGTTGCTGCAGCGCTTAAAGGAATCAGCGGAGATGACTTCTGATTGTTCTCCTCAGAATCAGTTGCCATACTATCTGCCTCTTCTGAATCTGATATAGAGGATGCTTCTTCCGGATTATCTACTGCGCTATCTGCAACCTCAACTTCTGTTTCAGCATCTTCAGTTTCTGCATCAGAAGATGTATCAGACATTTCTGCTGCGTCAGCCATATTCTTATCTGATGCCTTGGCTAAATCAGTCTCGGTGCCTGAATTCTGAGAATCAGTTGCTGCGCCTGCTGTCCTGCCGGATTCTGTTGAAGAGCCTGCATTTCTGTCTGCTAAAGCTGGCTCATTTCTACTTGCACCAAGTACGCCACGACCGGCAGTAGAGTCGGTCTGTTTTGCGGTAAGTCCAGATTTGTTCTGACTTCCGACCTGAGTATTCGAGTCTCTATCGGACCCCTGATTTGCACCGGGGCTAACTTCTTCACGGTTCTGAGTTCCTGTGTGCTTTGTCTCAGCGTTATTCTGTGACCTGTCGCCACTGCCCTTACTCTCTGTGACAGTTTTGGATTTCTTCGGCGTAATGGTACCTGCTTCTGTCTGCTTTGCATTATCACTTACAGGATTAACCGTCTGTTGAGGAGCTGATGAATCCTCTTTTGCAGCCTCGGTAGATTCCGAATTCTGAGGTTCTATCTGGCCTGAACCTGGTTCAGACTGACCACCTTCCTGTTCAGTGGATTCTCCTGCTTCAGACTGACCACCTTCGCCGTTTTCTCCGGGCTGTTCTTCACCCGCGTTCTCCTGTTCTGCTGCCTTAGTCATAATGAGCTGAACATTGTCTACCTTCAGACCTTTTCCTGTAAAGTCACCGCTTATGCTAACTGTGGCAACACCGTCCACAATCTCAATATCAGTAAGTTCGACAACTCTGGCTTCACCCACAGTTATATCACCATTAACTTCAGCGGAAGAATCATTAACAGCAATCGATATACTGTTATCAAAGCCTTCGTTTAAAAGTTCAATTTCAGCAGAAAGCGTATATGTACCTGCAGGAAGATCATTTATGGTCTGACTGATAGTGAAAGTATAAGGATTTCCTTCATCGGTATAACCAACAAATTTACCGTTCTCACCCTTCACAGGATAGTCAGCACCTTCTGATGAGATTTCCCAATACAGCGGAAGATTTGGCCAATCAGCCTCTACCTCTTCAAAATCCCCATTGAGAATTACATTCACTGGTTCAACCGGAGTTTCTTCCTGCCCTTCTTCACCGGTACCTGATTCTTGACCGGATTCTCCAGCTTCCCCGGATTCAGAACCTGAACCTGCTTCACCGCTTTCACCTGAACCTGATTCCTCGCCACTCGCCTCACCGGATGCACCGCCGGATTCTCCTGTTTCAGAACCCTCGCCGGTTTCTTCACCGGAGCCATTATCACTCTCACCGGTTTCAGAACCTTCTCCTTGCTCAGAACCTGTTTCTTCACCGGATTCATTTCCACCTTCTCCGGCTTCAGAACCTTCTCCAGGATCTTCTCCCTGCTCCTGATTATCCTCTATGGTCTCAACCAGATACAGTTTTATATCTCCCACAGCGAAGGTAACTCCATTGGCATCAGCAGGGGCTGATACGTAGTATTTCACTGTTACTGTATTATTTCTTACCGTAAGCTTCTCACCAAGAAGCTGATCCTCCACGATGACATCTGCTGTGTCTATTGGTGATGATGTCACTTCCTCATCGCCGGAGAAAAGAGCCATAACAGCGCTGTTCATGTTACTCTTTACCTTGATATCATTGGACAGATTGTAAACACCGTTTGGCACGCCTGACACTGTATAGGAAAACACTGCTTCATACCCATCCTGAGACCAGGCAACAAGTCTTCCGTCCTCAAGCTTTGGAGTAAATCCTTCTAAGGACCAGCCGTCCATTCCGCTCTCACCAAAGTTCCAGCTCCAGATCACATTGTCATAGTGTTCTTCCTGTGGAGCATCATTACCACTGGCCATGAGCTTTGTAGAGTATTCTGCGCTTTCTGCTACAGGCTCTCCATCAGGATAATAGAACCCAGCCCTGATTCTAAGGTCATCTGAGTTCTTAATCCCTGAATCCTCTGTCAGCTTATAATTCCAGCCTCCGTCAGCATTTACAGGCACGTTGAACTTCTTATCGCCTGCAGTGACAGTCACATATTTTACAAACTCAGCTGTTCCAGTAATCTCATAGGGGAACTCTGTTATCTCCGTAGGCACTTCATCTATAGATACTCTTGTGTTAGCAATAAGCTCCTCTACAAAATTTGCACCCTTAAGGTCATCAACATAGAAAGTTCCGCTTGTGACGGTTCCTGTCTGATTGGTATAGATGGACACAGACTTAAGGTTCTGCGTACTGTCTATAGGCTGAGGCGTTCCGGATGTAGCCCAGTCAGGCTGCACAATCTTAGAAAAAGGCATATATAAGGTCATAGGGCCTTTGCCTGTCATATAACCTGTATAAGCATAGGTGGAACTTTCCGTTTCCATCTGAACCTTGATCTCATTGCCGGATCCGTCAGAATCGATATACATGATAAATCCGTCATATCCGCTAAGATTCAGCAGATTCATGATTTTAGTGGCACCTGCATATCCTTTTCCGTCATAGTCATAATCGATTCTAAGGCCATAGGAGCCTTCTGATTTATTGCCGGAATCAAGAGAAAGTCCGAAACTTCCGCCATTTGTATTTCTGGAATAAGCCTGATTCAAAAGCGTATTGGATCCGCTATATCCCTCAAAATCATCAACCTTTGTGGAAGAGCCCGCATAAATACTGTCTATACAGATGCTACTGTCGCCCTCTCCATCAAAAGAATATGAAAGCTTCACTCCGTAATTCCCTGAATAAGCGCTGTTCTCATCAAGAGAAATGGCACCGCCCATACTGCTACTGCCGTCTTTTCCAAGGATTACAAATTCCGCTCCCATGACGCAGCTCCAGTTAAAGTCGCCATCCTTTGTGATAGGGAGTCTCTTCATCTCAGATGCGCCGCCAAGTGTTATCTTTTCACTCTCCCAGATATTTCCTGCATCGTCGCGAAGTCTTATCGCCAGGTCATTACCGCTGCCATCGGGCTTAACCCAGGCAAAAATGCAGTCATAGGCTGAATAATCTTTTCCATCAAGTCCTTTAGAAAACGAAACCTCGCCGCCTGCAACTTTTATCTGATAAAAAGAATTAAGAACTGAATCCTGACCAAAATAAAACTCGCCATCCTCAATGGTATTATCAGGAGAGCCTTCTGTAAGGGGAATCATCTTATTTCCGCTGGATATCTCAACCAGGCTCACAAATACATCTTCAGAACATCCTTCAGGAATGGTCACCCTGATTACTCTAACAGCCTCTGACACATTAAGATTTCCGTAAACTTTTCTTGTAACGCCATCAACTGAGGATTCGGATAATTCCCCGGTGTCCTTAAAACTTACGCCGTCAAAAGAGTACTCAACCCTGACATTTTCGCCATTTAATGAAACTGTGCTAACGCGGTAAGCATTGATGTCATCTCCTGTCTTATAAATGATAGATCCTGACTCTGTACCTTCTGTTGTGAGGCCTCTGATGTCGCCGTTTTGCCTCACCGCAAGGCTCTCATCTTTTGAAACATAGAAGGGCTCAGCATCCACGCCGAAGGTATTATCCTGGATCAGCACGTTGGTCTTTACCCTTGTTCCATTTTCTCCGTTAAAATAAGATAATCCGTCGTTTTTATAAGTAATCTCTATGGCATCCAGCTTGCAGCTGCTTTTCCCCTGAAGATACACTCTGACAAAGTAGTAATTACCTGCGCTGCATATATCAGAAGCTGTGTAGTTCTTTGATCCGGGGCTATGTGTGACGACCGCCTCCTCAAAGGTTATGCCATCGGTGGATACCATAACCCTTGGCTCAGAGCCTTCCTTTGCTTCACTCACAGCAGTGATCTCCACCTGGTCTGCAGGGATTTTTGCAAAGTACTCGATATATCCCTCTTCAGAGCTCTTATTGACAACAGTACTGCCTGACTGCTCAATATTTGCAGAGTGATCAGAACTGTAGGTGCGTCTTATCTCCGTGGGATTAGGATCATTACTTGAAACTGCGATCAAATCAAGATCGTCCTTAACCACGTGATTTACATTTTCCACGGTTACAATGTTTGACCAAAGACCAACACCTGACTCGTTGCAGGCTCTTACTCTGTAGGAATAGGTATGGCCATCAACAGCCGTTTCATCATGGTATCCCGCGATACAGTCATGGTCCTTATCCTCCCAGTTGCGGCCGGAATCATAGACATAATCTTCCTCGCCGGCAATCGTAACGAAGGTCTCGGAATCCTGATCCGTAACTGTTCCTTCAGCCCTTTGAATTTCGTACCATGCTCCGCCCACGACGCCTCGCCATTTTATATCGCCCACAGAGCTCCGGGTAAAAGAATTGTCATGGCTTACACCATTTTCGGAATAAAGGAGCGGTGCTTCCTCTGTCTCGGGAGCAGGAATCGGGATAGCTGCTGCCTCCTCATAGTTTGAAGCCTTACCGTTTGCAATCTGAGCATAGGCATAGATAGAGCGAATTATCTCTGTCTCACCGTAGTAGTTACCGGCTTCAAATCCCGGCCAGTGATATGATGCCCAGTATCCATCCTCGTTATGAAAATAGAATCCATAGCCATCCTTGTGAGCTCTAAGGCTCCACATCATTATTCCGTTTGTGTCATTCTCTACACCCTTTTGAAAAACATCGATACAGGGCTTAGCTGTAACCTTTGCACCAAACTCGCCAAGGATAAAAGGTTTTCCTGCTTCATGGGCAGATCTTGTATCATCCTCGCATCTCTGGGCATAGTTACCCTCATAATAGTGGGCTCCAAGAATATCAGCCTTGTTTTCGTCACTAAGTGACTTTGGTGCCATAGACATTCTTCCGTCCAGAACAAGGTGATTGCTGTCGATACTTTTTACATGCTCTACCACGTCATTGGTCCACTTTGCCAGCTCATCATCCCTTTCCACCTGGCTTCTGTTACCAATCTCATTTCCTGTTTCCCAGCAAAGAACCGCCGGGTCATCCTTATATTTTATACCGGTAACAGTATTTGTTCTATTCAGCAAATGAGTGATCATCTGCTTGAACATATCCATACATTTTTCGCTGCTGTAGAACTTCCATGCCCACTCCTGAAAACCTGACTGGGTGGGCTTTTTGCCCTCAGACTCACCGGCAAGCCACACATAGCTGTCCATACCGCCGATCCAAAACCAGTGATCCACAAAAGGAACGATAACCCTTATTCCATACTGATTTGCCTTGGCCAGCACATCATCAAGTGCATTTAGCGCATCTTCATTAAAAGTGAGCTGTCCATTTTCATCAACACCCGTAACATAAGCAGTGTCCGCGTTTTCGCCGTTGTAGGCAGGGATGGTGTAGGTTCTTGTAACATTTCCTCCCATGGCCCTGAAGGTCTTCATGGCATTGGCATGCTCCCAGGGTGTATCGCTTGTTGCCTGGGGGTAATTCAAGGAAACAAATTTGAGCTCCTTATCACCATCCATGAGCTTTGTGCCTGACACTGTAATAAAATTCTTAAATCCCACAATATCCTCCGTACTTGCAGCATTTGCTGTTACCGGCATGGCAGATGATACCAAAAGCCCTGCCGATACTATCAAAGACAAAATGCTTTTACTTATTTTCATGATCCCCTCCGGATTTCCTGATAAGCTCCAGGTTCCTGCTTATCATCTCATCTCTCTGCTTCACGCACAGAACTGACCTTCCCGGATCCTGCGGCGTCTCAAAGCAGAAATCCAGTAATTTATCAATTGTGGTTGTAGCAACATGCATCCTTGTATCGGAAGAAGCATAGTAGATGAACACCTCATTGCTTTCGTTGACGATTGCTCCGTTTGTGAAAACAACATTTGAGACGTCTCCTACTCTCTCTTCTCCTCTTGGTCCTATCAAAAGCCCTGAAGGCTCAGCGATGACCTTTGACGGATCCTTTAAATCAGTCACAAAAGCATAGAGCACATATCTAAGCCCTGCAGCTGTATTTCTTACACCGTGGGCGATATGCACCCATCCTCTCTCCGTCTTAATAGGCACAGCGCCTGCGCCGTTTTTAGCTTCTGTGATGGTGTGGTATTTGCGAAGACTTGTCATCTTTTCCTCATCGATAACAGCCTGGGTAATATCACTGCAAAGGCCAAAGCCTATTCCACTTCCGCTGCCTGTCTCAATAAAATCATCCATGGGTCTTGTATAAAAGGCATATCTGCCATCCACAAATTCAGGATGAAGGACCACATTCCTCTGCTGAGGGCTCTTGAGAGTCACCAGATTGGGAAGTCTCTCCCAGTTCTTAAGATCCTTTGTCCTTACTATCCCGGCAGATGCCACAGCCGCTGACAGGTCGCTTACTGAAGTATCTTTACTCTCAGAGCAGAAAACTCCGTAAATGTATCCGTCCTCGTGCTGTGTAAGTCTCATATCATAGACATTGGTCTCTTCTTTACAGGTATCCTCCAGCAAAACAGGATGATCCCAGAATCTGAAGTTATCTATTCCATTTTCACTCTCAGCTACGCCAAAGAATGACTTTCTGTCATTGCCCTCAATTCTGGCCACCAGATAGTATTTCCCGTTTAAATAAATTGCGCCGGAATTCATGACAGCATTAACTCCAAGCCTCTCCATGAAAAAGGGATTGGTATCCTTATCAAGGTCATATCTCCAGGTAAGCGGTATATGTTCTCTTGTAAGAACAGGATATTTGTACCTGTCATAAAGGCCGTTATAAAAAGGAGCTTTTTCATTCTTTCTTTTCAGATATTCGTTTTGCTTATCCAGCTCCTCATAGTATTTTTCGTGAATCATTTACAGCTCCTTCTTTAGTCTTTCTATAATTTCAAAACACATTCTTCCGTTGTGATACGGGCATTTCCAAGGTTCTACTATAGGCTTTGTTGCAGGATTTCCTTTTTCATCCACCTGCCAGAACCACTCAGAACCCTCCCTTTTATCAATCATGTTTTCTTTGGTGTACTCCCAGATTGATCTGACAGCAGATAAAAACTGAAGCTCCCTGGTTTTGGTATAAGCATTTGCAAAGCCCACCATGGCTTCCGACTGCACCCACCAGATTCTGGTAGTATCATTTACGCCATTTTCACACTCATTTATAAAAGAGCCATCTATCAGAGCATGCTCCATGGTATTTCTAGCCATATCCAGCGTCATCTCTCTTATCTGTTTTTCAATACCCTTATCCAGATAGCCTTCGCCCAAAGTATTTACCGCAAGGTCTATAAGCCAGGATGCCTCTATGTCATGACCATAACTGTAAAGGTCGATAAGACTGTTGTACTCAAGATCAAAGAAAACTTCCTGTCTCTTTTTATCCCTGTCATATATCTTGTTATTTATTGTGACCAAAAGCTCTGAAAGCCTGTTTCCAACCTGCTTTTTTATAGCCGCATCGCCTGTCACTTCAAACAAAAGGGTATAGGCTTCAAGGATGTGCAATGCAGTATTCATGGTTCTATCGGCAAGAACACCGTTTTCAGACAACTTGTCATTGGGCAACAGCCGGAAGTTCTTATCAAAGGCCTCAAGGTATCCACCATCGTCCCTGCACTTTTCTTCTACTAGATAAAAAAGGTCAAGTGCTTCATCAAGCACTTCTGTTCTGCCGCAGGCCTTGTAGTATTCTGAAAGTGCATAAATGGCAAAAGCCTGATTATAGGTATGCCTTGTGCTGTCCAAAACCTGTCCGTCATAAGTTACTGACCAGCAGATGCCGCACTTTTTATCCAGCATGGAAGTTTTCATAAACTTGTATGCGTGGTCCGCATATTCAAGAAGGGTTTTATCCCCAAGCTCTACAAAGGCTCTTGCAAAAAACCAAAGTATGCGGCTGTTTAATATGGCACCCTTGGGTGCCTTTTTATCTAAACTCAGCTCGTAGTCCAAAAGCCCGTAAAACCCGCCATTTTCATCATCCCGAAGGCTTTTCCAGAAAGGAATTATGTGCTCTCTAAGTTCTGTATTTATTTCCTGTAACATCAAAATATCCCTCAATATCATCCTTTTACCGCACCCTGCGTAATTCCGCTGTAAATCTGTTTCTGACTAAAGATAAAAACCAGAAATGCCGGCAGTATCGAAATCAGAACTCCCGCACAAATCAGGTTGTACTGACTGCCCATAGGTCCCACAAAGGTATAAAGGGACGTGGACATGGTTCTTATCTCTTTGTCCATAAGGTACAGATTTGCACAGTAATACTCGTTGTAGACTGAAACACCTTTTAAAATGCAGGCAGTTACAATAGCCGGTTTAAGAAGCGGAAGAATTATCTTCCAGTAAACAGTCCAGTATGAGGCCCCGTCTATGATGGCCGACTCATCCACAGAAGTCGAGATGTTTTCCATAAACTGAATGAAAATATAGATGGAGATAACATCCGTTCCGCACATCATGATGATATAGCCGTAAAGGTGATTTACCAGTCCCAGCACTGACATGATCTTGTAGACCGTAACCTGCATTGCAATCGACGGAAGAAGTGATGCGAATAAAAACATATTTCGAATCAGTCTGTTTCCAAAGAAATCAAAGCGGTTCAGGATGTATGCCAGCTGCGTTCCCACTATTACCGACACCGCAAGAACAAAGCCCATTACGATAAGAGAATTCAAAAAGGCTCTTCCCATGTTTGCAGTCTGAAAAGCCTTTATGAAGTTTTCAAAGTTAAGCCAGTTAGAAGGCGGAGTCATTACACTTGTGGTCTGGTACTCCTCCGTTGTCTTAAATGCGGTAAATATGCATGACACCACAGGAACCACCGCCGCAAGTGCAAAAAACAGCAATATGGTGTATTTAATGATATTTATAAAAATCTTACTTACTTTCATGTATCCGCCTCTCGAAAAGCATATTTAAAGAACAGCTTCTGCAAAATGGTGCAGATGAATATGATTATCAAAAGAACCACTGCCATTGCGCTGGCAAGGCCTACTTTCTGAGTCACATGAGCTATTTCATTCATGATTACAAAGTAGGTTCCGGTGCCGTTTGCTCCGCTTGTTATTACGTATGGCGGCTCAAAGGCACTAAGAGATCCTGTTATGGACAAAATAACGTTCAATGTGACTATTGTTTTTATACTTGGAAGAATTATGTGAAAAAACTGCTGAAACCTGTTCGCGCCATCCAGGGCTGCTGCCTCATAGAGCTCCGCATCAACAGACATAATTGCTCCTATAAACAAAACCATATTCTGACCAAAATATCTCCACACAGAAGTGGCAACCAGGGACCAGTTGTTTACAGCCTGATCCTTAAGCCAATAGGGAAGAGCCTCCTGGCTCACACCAAAAAGTCCAAGTATTGAATCAAGGACAAATCCTCTGGTATAGAAGAATTTAAAGATAAATCCGATGGCAATTCCGCTTATGAGGTAAGGGAAAAACATCATTCCCTTCAGGATATTTCCTCCCTTTACCCCAAAGCTCAGAATTGTTGCCAGAAACAGTGCCAGAGCCAGCTGGAAAAGAGCGCCAATGCAGTAATAAACACTAAGCTTAAGGGCCTTAAAGCAATCATCTCTTGTGAACACATCAATATAGTTTTTGAGGCCCACAAACACTCTTTTATCCGGCGGTGTCAGGTATTTCATTTTGTAAAAGCTGAACTGTACCATCTGCGCAAATGGCAGATAAGTAAAGATCAAAAGAAGAAGTAATGGGACAGTGACAAAGCTGAAAATAATGACAGCCTGTTGTCCCTTTCTACTTTTAAGCCACTTCATTGTCCCATCCTCCCTGGTTCATAGTGTTCGAAATTATTCAGCAGCTACGCCGCATGCTTCCTGCGCAGCTGTCCACTTTTCATTCCACTCGTTCATGATGTCATCAAATTCCATGTCTCCCATTGATGCATGCTCAATGATGAGCTGGATTCTTCTGTCACCGCCTGCTCTGTAATTAAGCTCAGACTCTGCGTTAAGCTCGTTTAAGAGATCCTCTTCGCCTGTGGCAGCAGGTGCCTCCTGAAGGAAAGTAACATTGTCAAAAGAAAGCTTTGTCTCTGTGCTGCCTGCTTTGATCGGAAGACCGTCTTCGTTGTAAACAAAGCCTGAGAGCTCAGTCATCCACTTAACGAAGATAAGAGCTGCCTGCTTTTCATTCTCGGGTGCATTCACGTTAATTCCGTAGCAGTAGTCAGGACCTGCAAGAGCATACTGCTTGCCATCTACAGTTACAGGGAAAGGCATATATCCGATATCCTCTGCATTCTCACCTGCGGCTTCCATCTGAGGATATGCCCAGGATCCAAGAACCATGCATCCGATCTCACCTCTGTTGATCATTCCCTTGCAGCCTTCCCAGTCTGTTGTTGAGTAATCATCCTCTGTAAGTCCCTTTGCAACTGCATCATAGAGAATCTTATAAACTGCATAGGGATGAGTAGAATCGCCATAATCTCTGAAAGGATCCTTTTCGTGGAGCAGTGTTCTGTTTGTATAGTCTGCATCACCTGTAGCACTGATTCCTGTGTAGTCATCCCAGCTTCCCATTGTCCAGCCTGCAGCATAATTTGTATAAAGAGGGATGATGTCATTGTTGTAATCTTTGATCTTCTGTAGAGCATCAATGAACTCCTCGGGAGTCTTGGGAAGCTCTGTAACGCCTGCCTCCTCAAATACTCTCTTGTTGTAAACGATTCCCTGCGCTGTAGCTGTTGAAGGGACACCATATACTTCTCCCTGATATTCCCAGTGATCTGCGTAGTTAATCTGGGTGCTCATCTCATCAAGGCTTCCGTATGACTCAAAATAAGAAGAAAGGTCTGCCTTATCAATTGAAGGAATTAGAAGCACTGTCTCATAATCTCCTGACTGAAGGTGAGTTTTTGCATCCTCAGCGTAGTTGGTATCAGTGATCACGTCGACTTTGATATTCGGATAAAGCTCATTAAAGGCTTCCATGTACTGTCTCCAATTAGTTCCGCCATAGTCCTCCGAATCAAGGTCTGTTCTGTTGCTGAAAAAAGAAATCTCTGCAGTTAAGTCAGTGAAATCTTCACCAAGTGTGAGGTCTGCATATGACTTAATGCCTTCTGTCTCAGATGAAGTTTCTTCCTCTGTTACAGCTTCCTCTGAATCCTGTACAGGTTCTTCAGATGCTTCTGTGTCAGTTGCCACATCTTCTGTTACCACAGCTTCCTCAACCTCAGTTGTATCTGTTCCGGCTGCTGTAGCCCCATTCCCACAGGCAACTGTTCCTGTTGCCAGCGCCATCATAAGTGTGGCTGATAATACTCTTCTCAATTTCATTTTTGTCCTCCTTTTTTGGAACTTCGTTTTATTTGCTTTATGTAGAATACATTTTTAGGTAAATTTAATCATCCATTAAACTTGCGTTTTATACCTCATTCTTGCTTTTATGATCAAATCGCATTAATTTAACTGCATTTTAAGAGATATTTAGGCATATTTAAGCCATTTTGTAATTATTTACCTAATTTAATTAGCATTATTTAGCTAATTAACCGATTGAATTTAACCTTTCTTTTAATTAAAATAATCTCACCAAAAGGAGTTTTTATGGTAGAAGCAGTACATAACAGAATAGAAGATCTAAACAGAATATTCCGTTTTCACAGACTTTTCGGAAGTGGTACAGAATTTACGGATGTTTTGGATACCAAGCGCTTTGTAGCAAGCCCTATTGAGAAACCGGACCCGCTTCTTATTAGCGCAAGATTTGGCGGCGCCATCACTTATGGCATACCCACTACCTTTGAATGTGTCGATAATCCGTATTTTTTATTGCTCTATATTGAGAGAGGAGACGTGCTTATAAAGGCAAAAGAGAGCCTTAAGCTAAGAGAAAAGAATATGATCCTGATAGGTCCTGGCGAGAAGTTTCGTTTTGATACCAGCAGCACACCCTGCTACTTTCATATGTTTTTATTATCAGGGGACAGCCTTGGATTATATATAAATAAATCATTTGAAATAATAGAATTCGGAGAAAAATATGTGGAGGCGCAGCTGGCCTACCTTCAAAGACTTCTCCTTCGCCCGGGGCTTGATATTGAATTCATGAGGGCAAAGCTTCTTACTGACATTCTGACAGATGCATATCTTGCAGGAAGTAAAGCTTCTGCTCCGTCAGCGCCTTCCGGAATACCCGGACATGTGCAGGAAATGAAAAATATTCTTGACCGTGAATACAACAGTTCCATTACTCTGGGCACCTTGGAGAAACGTCTTTTCATAAGCAAATACAGGCTTTGCAGAGAGTTTAGCAGCTATTATGGGAGGTCACCTCTACAATACTTAAACAGCCTGAGGATTCAGAAAGCAAAAGCCCTTCTTGAGCAGACAGATATCAGCATCCATGCAATCGGCTATGATGTTGGCATATCAAACACAAGTCACTTTATAAAATTGTTCAAGAGAGAAACTTCGCAGACACCTGCCCAGTACAGGAAAAGCAAAAGCTCTTAGCCATTTAGCTAAGAGCTTTTACACTGCTTTTTTCTACAAGATTACCTGTAACAATATGCATTCCGGTTTTTACGCTTTCTCCCTTGAGGAGCGCATTCATATATCCCACTGCATTTTGCACCATTACAGGAATATCTACTTCATAAGTTGTTATTTCCACGTCGCAGGCCCCGGGATAAATATAGTTATCATAGCCCACAACCGAAAAATCTTCAGGAATGCTATATCCTTCTTTTTCAAGCCTTCTTATCAGAACTCCCGCTGTCAGATCGCAGTTACACACGAATGCTGTAGGAAGCTCAAGCGGAAGCGGCAGCTTATCCGGTTCAAAAATAATTCCTGTGGTCTTATCTCTGTCCTCTATCTGCCAGTCAGGTCTTACAGGAACTCCATGCTCCATCATGGACTTAACATATCCAAGATATCTGTCCGTTATTGAAGTGGTAATAAGCGGAGATCCTACAAAGGCTATATCCTTGTGACCATGCTCAAAAAGATAATTGGTCATATAGTACGAACCATAGAAGCTGTCTGAAATAACAGAAACATCTCTCCCTGATTCATCTGCAAAATCCAGATAAAGTACAGGCAGATCTCCCATAATCCCCTTAATATAATCGCAGTACTCACTTGAAAACTCGCCCTGAAGGATCAGCGCCTGAACCTTTTTTTCTTTAATAACCTTCGGCGCGATCAGATCCTTTTCCATGTCATGGGTGATAATCTCAAGCATGGCAAAATCACCCTGACTTCCAAGCTCGGAAGAAAGGAGCTGATACATTTGCATATAAAAGGAATTGTATTTGGTGAAATGCTTATCATGAATGATGATGCCAATATTGCGGCCTTTATCCTCGCTCTTAGAAGCTGCTGCAGGCTGAACGTAACCCATCTCATCAGCAAGCTTTATAATCCTGCTGCGCATAGCTTCGCTGACACCCTTTTGACCGGTAAGTGCCTTGGATACCGTAACCACACTTACTCCAACTTCTTTTGCGATGTCTGCCATCTTAACAGTCTTAGCCATTTTCGTCATCCTTAATTAGAATTTTGATTTCTCTTGAATGATACTATATCGCTGTTATAAACTCAATTGCTAAAAGCGGAGTGCCTTTTTATTTCACAGAAAACCCTATTGAATAAAAAAAGAAAGCACTGTAGTTTGGGGATTCAGTGCTTTCGTTCTCAAAAAAGAGAAAAATTTGGAGATATATGATATACAGGTATCACAGATTAACCTGCATATACCGTTGTAATGCTGCTTCTGCTTGGGCCTCATCATCGCCATCACAGGTAATTGTGATGACTTCGCCGCATTTTATTCCAAGGGTCATAACAGCAAACAGATCTTTAAGATCGACGCTACCTCCGTTACCCTTAGCCGTTATGCCACAGGAATATTCATTGGCGATTTTTATAAGCCCTCCTGCGGTGAGTGCATGAACACCCTCAGGATCTTTAACTGTATGTGTGATTTCTCTCATACATCCTCCGCTTCGCATAAGCAGTTTCGAATATTCGGGAGAATCCTTCAGAATTCTCCCAGTTCATAACTATTATCAGATTTCTACGCCGTAGTGCTCAAAGAGGATCTTCTCAGCCTCAGGATTCCAGAGACCGCTGTGAGCCTTGCAGCACTCATCAAGCTTAGCAAAAAGAGGATCACTCTCACCAAGTTTTCCAAAGTCATCTATAGCTGTAAGAGGCATCTCGATCTGTGTGTAGATAAGCTTCTTTCCGCCGGGTATATTGGGCAGGTTGCAGGTTGTCTCTGCTGCTGCATCAAGGCCACCAATATGTGTAACCATAACAGAAGGGTTGATCTCACCCTTTGCAGCCAGCTGAAGTGCCTCAAGAAGATCGTCATTATTACCACCTGTAGTACCGAGAATATGGGTACTTGTGTAGTGTGAGTTGTAAAGATTTATCTCTGCCTTAAACTGATTATCTGTAGGGCCCGCAAAGAAGTTCATGCAACCATCAAAAGCAAGAAGTCTGTCGCCCATCTCGGCAACGGCTCTTACGGGTACGTATACAAATACGTCATCATAGCCGTGACCTTCAGTGATATCCATAAGCTTCTGTTCAGCATCAGCTCCCGAAGAGTTGAAATAGATAAGCTCTATTCCCTTTGATGCTGCATACTCAGGACTGATAACCTCTGCTGCTCTCTGCAGTTTCGCATCATCAAGATCTGTTACTACGATTCTCTTAGGCTTATTCTCAAATCTAAGGCCATAGCTTACTGCTCCAAGGCCCATAGGTCCGCAGCCGCCCATGATAAGGATGTTGCCGCCTTCCTTTGTGCCCATTGCATGGTCATAGTTCTGCTTATTTGTATGATAGTTAGCATGGTATCCTCCGATAATGCAGCTCATGGGCTCTCCAAGGGATGCCTGATAGAAGCTCTCTCCGTCATAGGGAAGAAGTGCATCCAGCTCCATAACCTCGTGAAGCATGATGCAGTATGTTGCATCTCCGCCGCAGAATCTGTAGGAATATCCGGGAGAATCAAGCTTGCCCTGATAGTTAAGAGCAGGCTGAAGTGCCCACTTATCGCCAACCTTATACTTATCCTTCCACTTTTCACCTACTTCAACGATGACACCTGAACACTCATGTCCTGTGATAACAGGATTCACATCGATATCCTGAGGTGCTCTCTTGTGCTTCTTGCCCTGCTTTGCAAGCTTATAGGTGGACATGCAGATACTGTCACTTATTACCTTAACAAGAATCTCATCATCCTTTATCTGCGGAAGCTCGAACTCATCGAGTCTTAAATCCATTTCTCCGTACATTCTGACTGCTTTTGTTTTCATCTATATTACCTCCGAAAATGCAGAATTATCCTTCAAACATTCTGCTGATCTCTTCTTCATTAAGTTTAAGCAGGTCCTCAAGTCCCTGTTTATCTGAGAACGTCATGGCTATTTTCTGTAAAACCTCAAGATGCTCATCGCCAACAGCAGCTATTCCTATAACCACTCTGACCTTCTCGCTTGCACCCCAGTCCAGTCCCTCGGGGAAAGTCATGAGTACAAGACCTGTTTTCTTTATATATTTCTTAGCTTCCTCAATTCCATGAGGTATTGCTATTTCATTCCCTATATATGTATTAAATACCTTCTCTTTATCCAGCATGGCCTGAGTATAACTCTCGTCCGTGCATCCCTGTGATGAAAAGATTTCGCCAATCCTTCTGATAACATCTTCCTTGCTGCTGCCTTTTTGATTTATAAAGATATTTTTAGTTTCCAGTATCATGTGTTCCTCCTTACCTACAGATCACCAAGCTGCTCACTAAAATAGCCTCTTAGTATTTCCTGCAGTTTTTCCTTAATTCCTTCTTCGTCGCTCTTTTGCAGTATTCGTAAAAATTCTTCGTCTTCGATAATGGCGCTTGAAACCCTTCCAAGCATTTCCGAATTCTGCTGTCTGTGGTCATCAAGTGGCATCGTCATACAAAGTGCTGCCCTGATGCCCTGCAGCTTTTCATCCGCAAAAGGTTCCTCTTCCTTGGGTCCTACCGTTATTATCTGGCAATCCTTTACAGCCTTTGATCTGCAGTGGAAGAGTGCAATTCCTATCTCAGGGAAAAGCTGACTCATCACCTGCTCTCTTGCGAGGATATCAGCTGCCAAAACTGCTGCAGCCCGTGGTGAATCCGTAATATCCGCCGCGATCTGTCTGATCATCGACTCAAGACTTATATCAGTCTGAACTGTCAGATGATGATACCTTCTAATAACACCTTTAACTCTGGTTATTATGTTATTGATCTCATCTAGCTGCCTGGTGAAATCATTGTTTTCCTGCCTTGCAGGCATGGATGCATATTCATCGATCTTTACACTGATCTGAAGTACATCCCTGTTAGTAATAAGCGGATTAACAAGGCAATAATCTACGCCAAGCTCGTCCACATTTATGCTTGATATGAAAAAATCAGTTCTCGAAACTGTATGCTGGGTAATCTCGTCTACCCCGTATGCTTTAAGTACTATATCCCAGTCGGAAAACTGGCTTTTTAGCTTTGCCATCATAAGCTGCGCTACACCAAAACCGCTGGCACAAATAACACCTATGGTAACAGTTCGCTTCTTACGCCTTCTGGAATCTATCCTCTCTCTTGCTGCGCCAAAATGCATTGCAAGATATCCAATCTCGGCATCATTTGGCACGAGAGAAGTTTTCTGTGTAATAACCCTTGCTGCCTTCTCACATCTGGAATATATATCAGGATATTCCTGCTTTATCTGGGACAACAGAGGATTACTTATGGTCATTTCATTTTTAATTCTGTAAAGCGTAGGCTCTAAGTGGACCATCAGACCTCTTATAAAGTCGTCATCATACCTTAGCTCTCTGGCAAGTCCCGGATCAAAGACATCTATCATGCCTTCAATTATCACCATGAGTTCATCTGTATTAATGCCGCTCTCGCCGATAACATCACTGGTGTAATTGAGCTTTGCTCCGTTTATATGAAGCAAAATGTTGTTGACCTCAGATTCCGGTATTTCTATGGAAAATTCCTTCTCCAGCGCCGTTGCAATGTTCTTTGCTATGTCGTAACCCTTATCAAACCTTGCATCGTAGCTGTCTTCACTAACAAGCTCGCCCTGAAGGATTCTCTCAACTGCCACAGCCAGATGTACCAAAAGTCCTATATATGCATCATTTGTAAGAAGATGAAGATAAGGTTCCTCCACTTTTTCCAGGACTGATTCAACCTCTGAGAGGATTTCTTCATTCATCAAAAGATAGATATTATCTCCTGCTGATGTGATTTCCTTGGTCTTCATATTCTCAGTGACAAAGCGCTGCATAGCCATGCGGTAGCTTTTTTCACTGCCGGAAAGCGTTATGCCATAGCCGGGCTTTCTTATGATCTCAAGCTTACATTCCCTTGCCCATTCATCTATAGCTTCAAGGTCGGTGCTTATAGTCGCTTCGCTGACACCGAACATATTGCTGTAGTAAAAGAGCTTCTGGGGTTCCCTATTTCTCAAAAGCTCAAGCTTCAGGAGTTTTCGCCTCTGTTCTTTATCAGAAACCACCTGCTCCTTGCGGGCTTTGAGAATCCCCATGAGCTGCTGTTTAGCCTCGGGATCACCCTCTATCTGGCTGCCTTCGCCTTTTTTACGCACCAGGGTAAGACCATGGTCCTTTACGATGCTTCCTATATAGTCGGCTTCCCTTAAAATAGTGCGCTTACTCACACCCAGAGCATCAGCCACCTCCTGATCAGTGGCCGGCTGCTCTGCGCCAAGCAAATATATTAAAATCTGTCTTATGCGTGGTGTAAGTTCCATTTGAATCTCTTTTCTTATTTACGCTCTCAGCTCATTTGCCAGCGCATCATACTCAGGTGCTGACATGAAATTGCTGATAGTGATCACTCTCACGCCGGGAGCACTCTTTTTAGCTCTTGCCGCAAGATCCTGATGTGTTACAACTATCTGAGCATCTTCAGGAATTTCAGAAACAGAAGCATGCTTAACTTCGATATCTGTTCTTCCTACCTCTGATAATTTTTTTCTTAAAACTGTTGCACCCATTGCTGATGAACCCATTCCGGCATCACATGCAAATACGATGTGCTTGATGTCTGAAGGTGCTACATTTACAAGTGCATCAGCTGCTGTAGAAACTGTGCTTGCAGCAACACCCTTTGCCTGAGCCTTCATCTCTCTCATCTTCTCTGTAGAATCCTCAAGACTCTGCTTGGAGTTTGAAAGTCTGATGATAGGAGCAGCGATTGCGAAGGATACGCCTGCAGCAACTACAACTGAGAGAAGAACCATGAAGGTTGTTCCTCTGGGAGCCATACCAAGGTATGCAATGATTGATCCGGGTGACGGAGGTCCTGCAAGGCCAAGGTTGAATGCTGTGTTGAAGATCATAGCTGCTACTGAACCGCCGATTGTTGCAAGTAAAAGAAGCGGGTTCATAAGTACATAAGGGAAGTAAATCTCGTGGATACCGCCAAGGAGGTGTACGATAAGTGCTCCGGGTGCGGAATCCTTTGTAACCTTATCTTTAGCAAATAACCAGTAAGCGAGAAGTACGCCTGTACCTGCACCGGGGTTTGTCTCTATCATGTAGAAGATAGATTTTCCTGCGTTAGCAACCTGCTCTGCTCCAAGAGGAGTAAAGATACCATGGTTGATAGCGTTGTTAAGGAAAAGAACCTTAGCAGGCTCAACAAATACTGATACAAGAGGCAGAATGTTGTTTTCAACAAGTACTGCAACACCTGCGTTAAGAACTGCAAGTACGCCGCCCATGAAGGGTCCGATTACGTAGTAACCGAGAATAGCAAGGCCCAGGCCAAGGATACCAACTGAGAAGTTGTTAACCAGCATCTCAAATCCTGTAGGGATCTTACCCTCAACTGCCTTGTCAAACTTCTTGATAACAAGTCCTGCAAGAGGTCCTGCGATCATAGCGCCCATGAACATTGTGTACTCTGTTCCGCAGATGACACCGATTGTCATGATTGCACCCATAACTGCTCCGCGGTTTCCGCCAACCATCTTACCACCCTGGTAAGCAATGAGGATTGGAAGCAGATATGTAAGCATAGGACCAACTATTGTGCTAAGCTGTGCATTTGGGAGCCAGCCGGTGTCAATGAAAAGTGCTGTCAAAAGTCCCCATGCTATAAATGCGCCGATATTCGGCATGACCATTCCACTTAGGAATCGGCCAAAACTTTGAATCTTTTCTTTCATTTGGATTTCCCCTTCCCAACCTGATATACAGGTAAGCTCCGGCACGTCTGCCGGTATTCTGAGTAATTATCCGAATGCATTCGATTTGTTGTAATCTAATTGTATTTTGACCGAGTGAATATTTCAATTCATACATATTAAACTTTGTCACGATGAGAAAGTGACAAGTACTAAAAAAGAAAAAAATACCCCGGATAGAATAAATATCCTATCCGGGGCACCACATATTAGTGGAGCGCCGATTAAAGCGTTTCCTTAGATAAATTTAATTACTTTTCTTCACTGTCAGCCTTGTTGTCTACATTTACGTTCACGCCGCTGCCTGAAAGATTGATGTTCTTATTAACCTTTGCATCATATGTGCCTGCTCTCATGATCTCTGTAAAGTCTACGCCTGTAGCCTCTGACATTGTATCAAATACCTGCTTCATAACGATGGGAAGGTTACCTGAAATCTGGCTTGTGCCATTTGTGCCATCGCCTGTTCCATAAATGTTGATCTTGTCGATCTGTGAAAGAGGCTTAGCAATTTCAGCTGCCATCTGAGGCATGATCTTGATCATCATCTCAGCCATAGCTGCGCCGTTGTACTGCTTGTAGGCTTCAGCCTTCTTCTCCATTGCTTCAGCTTCTGCAAGACCTTTAGCCTTGATGGCTTCAGCTTCCGCACGACCCTTAGCTTCAATACCTGCTGCCTCAGCGTCATACTTAGCCTTGATACCAGCTGCTTCCTGCTCTGCTGCATATTTCTGAGCTTCAGCCTGGGCTTTTCTAGCCTCAGCCTCCTGCTCCTGCTCGTACTTAACAGCCTCAGCCTTTCTCTGTCTCTGAACAAGCTCTGCTTCAGCGATCTTCTCAGCCTTATACTTTTCAGCATCGGCTTTCTTCTCGATGTCAGCTGCAAGTTCCTGCTGCTTTACGATAACTTCCTTCTGCTTCAGTTCAGCTTCACGCTCTGCCTTAGCGATCATAGCGTTAACAGTATTGGTCTGGATGGCCTTTTCCTGTTCCTGTCTCTGAATCTCATAAGCTGCGTCTGCTTTAGCCTTTGCAGCATCGGTTTCCTGCTTAAGTTCTGCCTGCTTCATAGCCAGGTCGCGCTGCTTCTGAGCAATCTCAAGGTCAGCTGCGATTCTCGCATCGTTTGCTTCCTTGTCAGCCTTTGCCTTCTCAACAGCTACTTCCTTCTCAGCCTGAGCCTTTGCAACAGCTGCGTCCTTCTTAATCTTGGAGGTGTTATCCATACCAAGGTCATTTATAAGGCCGTTCTCATCGGTTACGTTCTGGATGTTACATGAGAGGATCTCGATACCGAGCTTACTCATGTCCTTTGAAGCCTTTTCCATAACCTGATCTGAAAAGCTGTCACGGTCTGTGTTGATAGCCTTAAGTGCAAGAGTACCGATGATCTCACGCATGTTACCCTGTAATGAATCCTGCAGGTCTAACGTTATCTGCTCGGGGTTCTTGTTCAGGAAGTTCTTGGCAGCCAGCTGAATAGCATCAGGTGTTGTGCCGATTCTTACCTTTGCAACTGCGTCCACGTTTACATTGATGAAGTCATTTGTAGGAACTGACTGCTCTGTCTTGATGTCGACTGTCATCTGACCAAGATAGAGTTTGTCGACTCTTTCAAAGAATGGAACCTTGATACCTGCGCGACCGATTAAGATGCGAGGAACCTTTCTGATACCGGATATAATAAAAGCCCTGTCCGGAGGAGCCTTCACATATCCTGCTGCAATAATGATTATTGCAATGATGATGATTGCGGCAATCGTAATCGCCATTGTTAATGATGTTGTCATACAACCCTTCCTTTCCTTGGACTTTTGCCAAGATATCTGTTATTTGTTTCTATGACTATATGATATGCGCCATAGCAAACGAAATACAGAACCATTATGGCATATTATTTCATTTTATTCTTCTTTTTTGGAAAATTAATTTCAGATCTATTGAAAATGCCGCAAAGCATGCAAAAAGCAGTATAAAGCAAATAGCCAGAGCAATAGCAAAAGGTACATAACTGCCCCTGCCCGCATACTCCACTTTCATAGAAAGATCATCTACAAATTCTATATCCCCCTTGGTAAGTTCACCAGCGTAGGAATCAATGTAGTAATTATCTCCTGTAAAAAAGGTTAAATTTCCGCTCTCTTCTCCGGTCTTTACTATCTCGAGTACATATTTGCAATTCTTTTTCCCAGGAACAATATCGTCTGTGTTAATACGTATAGTTCCCTTCTTTATATCTCCGGCATTAACGGTTTTGCTGTATAACAATTCTCCTTCTTCATTGTACATGCTTATGAGATAATCATAAGTCTCTTCCCCGGCATCTGCATTTATGGTGATTTTGTTAAAAGTATCCGAACATGCAAATGTCTGTCTTAGTGTCTCATTATTATCCACCTCAATGGAAATATGATCATCACTTCTATCATACGTATTACCGTTTATCCTGTTATGCGTATACTTTACTTCTGTTGTCAGAATTACAAAAAAGGCAATACACATAACAATCGCCAAAATGCCAGCAGCTACACGCACAATGCGATTTTCAGCCACTTTGTCAAAAGTATCCGGCGCATTGCTGATACCCACAGCGGCAATTATTACCATTAAAAACAAAAGAGAATCAGAGTAATCACCCTTAACCTCCCATATCAGATAAAACAGCATCTCGCCAAACAATGTTATGGTAAACAAACTCAGCCTTCTGTCGAAGCCGCTCCATATCCTGCTGCAACAAAGGGTACACAAAAGAATACCAATGACCGTTATCAGTCTGTAAATGTAGGCAAAAAACTCTCCTCCATCCCCTCTTAAGAACTCAAATATCCTGCCTGAATAAGCACCGCTGTAAGTTCTTGAAACTACAGAAGGGAACCCATCGGAAAAAGTGATACGAAGCTTATTGGCCCACAGTTTTGCAAGCCCTTTTATTCCAAGCTTTTTATAATTGTAAATTATTCCTTCGATGTAAATCCCGGACTTTTCTTCCTTACTTTTGCCATATAACCTTGAATAGTCGAATCCATTGTCCTCGTATTCAGTCTTAATACTTCCATCACCCTTAGAACCCACATAAAGCCATCTGGCAGTTGGAAGATTGTATTCCTGATAAGGTCCAAAATTATCCGCAACTCTAATATTTATAGCCTTTATCCCTGCAAAAGCTACTATCATAACTCCCAAAGCAAAAGCCATTCTGATCAGATATTTTTGTTCTCTTCTCTCAGATTTATCCATGGAAAAAAAGTCAAAAATCCTTATCACCAAATATGCAATAACAGGAAAAACAGCAGTCAACCGCACATGGAAGCCCAATATCAAAAGCGCAGCAAGGATCACACATAACAATCCTTTTTTTAATAATCCATCTTCGCGATAAAGCTTAAGCAGCACATAACATATTCCCATCAGCAGAGGCACACTTATGGATGAGCTGTATACCCAAAAAGAAAGATAGTAATATAGCGGATTTAATACCATAAGTGACAAGGCCTTATTCGCCATAGCGTGACCTGCAATTTCTACCACACATAAAAACGAAAGCAGCAAACCGGCAAACATATGAAGGTAATTTATCACCCACAGGTATGGCATTATATCCGTAATACCCAAATGATCTGCCATGATCGCAAATTGCTTAAAGAGCAATATCAGAAAATAGTTATTGGGATACATCTTTATCCACTTTATGTGGTAATTATTATCATCAATAACATTATTCTTAAGAAACCACCCCAAATCTATATCCGTAAGACTATCTGTATTGGGCCTAAAATCAATGCTTACAAAAAGCCAGACTGAAATTAAAAGCTGGATCAGAAAAAGAACAACAGACACAATTTTCTGCCATTTTTCAGGGAGTGTCTCCACCAAACAAAACCATTTTCTGATAAGCAAACAAAAACAGAGTGTAAAGAAAAGAGCCGCAACAAACACAACGATCTTATACTTCTTATCAGCTATTGTGTTACTGCTCATATTCCAGAAAATACCACATATAATTACTGCCGTCATTGCCGACATCAAAAACAGTATTATTTTTTCAGGAATACTCAGTTTTTTTGCTTGCTTGTTCATTTACACTCCGTTTGATGAATTATTTTACTTTTATAGTTATGACCGTGGATACTCCATTATATGCCTTAACCGTAATAACTGCTGTACCCTTCTTTTTAGCAGTGACAACTCCGGAAGAAGATACCTTTGCAATCTTCTTGTTGCTGCTCTTATATGTATATTTATTGCAGCACGCTCCTTTATTTACCTTAGGAGTTAATTGATATTTCTTTCCCTTTTTTAAGGTCTTTGTTTTCTTTATTGTGACTTTTGTAGGTGCTTTTTTTACATCAGCAGTCAGACTGACATTAACGGTACCATCACCTCTACTCCAGGACGCGGTGATAACAGCTTTACCCTTTTTTACTCCCTTGATTTTTCCTGCTTTTGTAACCTTGGCTATGGATTTCTTACTGCTCTTATAAGTACCTTCTGCCTTGGCCACCAGGTCATTTGTAAAGGGTGAGAAAGAACTTGGACTTGAAGCTACCTTTTCTCCTGCACCAAGCTTTACTTTTGCAATCTCACAGGTTCCGTTGCAGCTTGAGGAATCATCCACATAAACACCAAAGGGACAATCCATTGTCAGCTTATTGGAAGCCATATCGGAAACCGAGCTGTCATCTCTTACGGCAATGCTGGCATCTTTTTCTCCCTGAAATGTATTTGAGCCTAAATATGAAGCACCGCTTCTAACCTGCACCAGCACTCCAAACTGACCATTTTTTAATTCATTTCCGGATATATTACTTTCAACATTGTATGCGGTAGTTATATCTGCATATACAGAATCTGATTCAGTAAATCCCCAATCTTCATAGCCCTTTATGATATTGCCGGAAACTGTATATCCTTTTCCCAAATACACGCCTGTCGGGTGGTTACTGCTTGATTCCCAGCTACTGTAACCGCCAAGTAAAACACCGGTCATACTGCTGCTGATTCTGTCACGATTACCTATATTGATAGTATTTCCGGTGATGCTCACGTTAGAGTAATAAGAAAGAGCATCGGCATTTCTATTTTTCTTTTTAGAAGGATATCCCGTATAAAACGAATAAATAGTAGTATCCACACCTCGTCCTACGTTATTCATTGTATTATTGGATACCGAAGAATCCTTCCACATGGTACACATTACTGCTGTGTTATAAATATTATCAAACGAACAATCATGGATATTGATATTTTTATAATAAAATTCGCCCGCAATTGCTCCATGACTTCCAAAACCTCTGTACAGATTTCGGAAAGTACATCCACTGACCTCAACATTTTCACATGCATAATCGTCGTATACAGGATCCGGGTCATATTCAGAGGAATTCTCATTGGCTACATCCAACTGGAAAGCTTCCACATCGTTACCATTCAGCTTTCCGTCCTGAAACAGACATCCCTCTACCTTGACATCCTTACATGCTGCCAGAGACAACATATGTGCCGCGCCTGATTTTTGAAATGTAACGTTTTTAATGCTAAGCCCTGTCAGATGTGAGAGAAGAATAAAACTGCCACCGGCATTTGACTTTTCTCCATCGAAACATCCCCCTGTAAATGAGATATTCTGATAGTCTCCATAGCCACCTTTTCCATCGTCTATGGTCTGAGTAGTAAAAATATTTTTACCACCCTTTTTCATGATGGTAACACCATTCATCTCAACCGAAGTATTGCTGCCAATCTCGATTGCGTCATCCTTGGCTTTTCTGGTATATGTTCCTGCCGGGATCACTATCCTAAAATATTTTGACTTATCATTTTGGGTGACTTCCCAGGCTTTATCCGCTGCTCCCTGTACAACATTTCTGAAATCAGAAGCCAATTCATTCGTAAGCCCGGAAAGATCTATAGTGGTAGTATTTCCGGCAGTAACCGCAGGATAAGAGTAATTAAGTACATTTACAATCACAAACTCTGAAAAAGACTCTGTATCAAACTCCAAAGTAATGTCCTGATAGAATTCTGTCTCCATAGGCGCATTCAGAGTCATGGGAGCAAAATCCATGCCCTGTTTCAGCTCACGGGTATTGGAATCAATATTCTCTTCCGGAACTATAACCTCATACTCCATACCGGCAGACTTTTCAACATCCGAATCACTACGTTCAATCTCCGTATCCATGTCATCTACATCACCGTCATGAATATGGATCATTTTTATCTCTGTAGTTCCTTTTAATCCATCCTGCTCTATCATGGCTTCCCTCGGGAAATCTACACTGATATGAACAGTACCGTTTTTAGGCTCAAACATCTTTCCTTCAGAATCATAAATAGAGATATCAAAAGATTTTGCTAAAAGGATTTCTTTTTCTAATCCCTTTTCTATCTTGTTATAAGTTTTCTGTGAACATTCTTTTCTTTCGACAGATACATATGCATCATTGGGCAAAATATTTTCTTCTGCAGAGAAACTAAAAACATATCCCTCGCATTCTGTCTCATAATAGAATTCATCACTTGTCAGGTCAGAGTCGCCTTCAGAACCTTCTTCTGCAACAGGCTCATCAGTCGTCGAAACAATCGGCTGCTCCGTGTCATCAGCGGCAGTTTCACCGTCTTCTGCATTTTCTTCAGAATTCTCCGCAGGATCATCCGCCTGCTTTTCGGAATCTTCAGATTCTGTAGCTCCTGTTTCAGAAACAGATGAGTCTGCATTAGTGCTATCGTCTGTAGCTCCCTCATTACTTTCATTGTTGCTTTCATTATTATTTGCACTATTCTCGTCGTTTTCCGTCTGCTCTGATTCATTATCAGAAATATTTTCTGATTCCTGAGCGGTTTCACCGGATGAATTATCCGTTTCACCTGTACCATTATCTTCATCGCCTGTACCATTATCTTCATCGCCTATGCCGGTTTCTTCACCTTCCCTTGCAGTATCATCTGTTGATGAAGTCGTTTCATCCCCAACTATAGTGGTCGTATCCGGATTTTCAACTGCGTACACATTCTGTCCGAATAACGATACTATCAATGCCATCTCGATAATGAAACTCGTAACTTTCTTCATATAACTAATACACTCCTAAAAAACTATTTATCTATAGATGCACCAATCCATATTATATCTTAGTTTTTAATATCATGTAAAATTTTTATGTTTTATGCTATGATTCTTTAGTTGAAAAGAACTTATACCTGCCTAAAATACAGGCTTCATATATAGGAGAATAACCATCTTGAAAAACCAGAAACTTACAGTTATTTTTAAATGTCTTGGCTGGATATGCCTTATTTTTCTTACATTAATGGGATTTAGCATGCATTGGATGCTCGTGACCTGGAGCGATCTCACCTTCGAGGAGGTTCTGTTTCAGCTGTCCGCCATTCAGGGTACAGGAAACGGGATGATAACCCAGTATATTGTAAACAACGTTGTGCCTGTTGTTGTCATATTTTCAATAGTTTTCATCTTAAGATTTATAGTTTTCAAAAAAGATACCTGGAAAAAGAATCTTGTGCGGGCTGTTTCTGTCTTCGGAATCGGTTTGTTTTTATTCTATTTTACTTCCTCTGCTATCAAGCTTGATCTTTTCGCCTACATCAAGGGCCAGCTGTTTCCCGGCACATTCATTGAGGATAACTACGTTGATCCCCAAAGTGTAAACATTGATTTTCCTGAGAAAAAGCGAAACCTTATATATATTTATATGGAATCCGGTGAGACCACCTTCGCAGACAAAGAAAATGGCGGTGCATTTGATGAAAACGTCATTCCCGAGCTCACAGCTCTTGCTCAGGAAAACGAGGATTTCTCCGGTGCCGACAAGACACTAAATGGCGGCTTATCACTCTATGGAACCACATGGACAATGGGTGGTATTTTTGCTGAATCATCAGGACTGCCTCTTAAAACAGATGTTGGAAAAAACAAGATGAGTACCATGGAAAGCTTTGCACCTGAACTCATAACAATTGGTGATATTTTAGACGATCATGGTTACAATCAGGTCTATATGATCGGTTCTCCTGCCATCTTCGGCGGAAGAGATCTGTTTTTCAAGGATCATGGCAATTTCGAAATAAAAGATTATTATTACATGCAGGATAATGGCATAATTCCTGAAGATTATTATGTATTTTGGGGCTTTGAAGATAAAAAACTGTTTAGCTTTGCCAAAGACGAACTAACTGAATTATCGAAGAAAGATGAACCATTTAATCTTACTCTTCTTACTGTTGATACCCATTTTGAAGATGGTTATGTATGTGATCTTTGCGAAAACAAATTTGATGAGCAGTATTCTAACGTATATGCGTGCTCCAGCAAACAGATCACGGAATTTGTCGACTGGGTTAAACAGCAGGATTTCTATGAAAACACAACTATCGTTATAAGTGGTGATCACCCCACCATGGATCAGAATTACTGCACTAATGTGGATCCCTCTTATAGTAGAAAAGTTTACACCACATTCATAAATGCCGCTGCTACACCGGAGAAAAACGAACGCAGAGAATACTCTACATTTGATGCTTTCCCTACAACCATTGCTGCTATTGGTGCAACAATTGAAGGGAACAGACTGGGATTAGGTACAAATCTGTTTTCATCAGAAGAAACTCTGTTGGAAAAATACGGTGAATCCAGCCTGAATTCATTCCTTAAGCAGCGTTCAGAATTCCTCTCGAAGCTTATGGACACTGATACGGTTGAGTACAAAGATTACACATATCTGCATAATGCTACCGTAGATGTTCAAAAGTCAGATGAAGGGAAGTTTAGTATAACAGTAAGAGATATCCTGGAAATTGGCGAAGGAATTGACAAGATAGACCTTTGCATAACACCTGACGGTTCAGAAAAAGAAACTGTCTATCCTATGGTATATGATGGTTTTACTACCTACGAAGCCTTGGTTGATTCTTTATCCATTCCGGGAAATTATGGACATATCAGAGTTGAAGTAACCGGCCTTTCAGGAGAAAAATACAACGTTTATGAAACAGACACAGACATATATCTCCTGTCTGAAGACTATATAAGCTATCTTAAAAAGTTAAGGGAATATCTTGACGAGGGCAGAGATATTACAATTCTTACTTCTGCCATGAAAGATGCCACATTGAATTTCACTGCTCCCATGGGTAAAGCAATGAATGATCTGGGGTTTGAAACAGACTTCTTGAATCTTAATAAGCAGAGCTATTATGGCATACTTGATCAGGAATCTGTAACTGAGCATTTAAGTCGCGACTACCTGACCTACACAGGTTCTTTTTCCGATGGAACAACCTATAAAGTTAATAGCGGAGGTAAATTCGCGGGAAATACCAGCCATTTGATCATAGGAGACACAGACTACTCCAATCGCACCCCGGGATTTAATTATCTTGTCTATGACAATACAAGCAGCAGGATGATCAGCAATGCATCATATGGTACGTATTATCATCCACTTGATGTGGACCTGAAAATGACTTCTTACGACGCTGTTAACAACCTTATCACTGTGGAAGCTTCGAATGTAAGAGGCATTAGGAAATGGGAGCAGGACAACAAGTCCGTTATTAAATATTTTGATCCCAAGGATCAAAGCACACTTGATTTTTCAGTGCTCGGTCTTAATGATGAAAACAAGACACTGTCTGCTACGTTTGAATATTCAGCCTCTTTGAACGATCAGATACAGCTTCAGCTTAATGTTGCAGGATCAAGAGGTAAGGTGAGAACCACAGAGAGCATTACGTCTCTGGAATTTTTGCAATACTCTGATGTCAATGAATACCTGTCATATATAGGAAAACGTGATGATATTGCAATCTTACTTGCTGTAAATACTTTTGGTGCCCTGTACCCTCATGCCGGAAGTTTTGAAGATTTGAAAACTCTTGGACTTGGTTCACAGGGAGACCTTAATGTAGAAAATCTTAGATGCGGATATGTCGCTGTCATAGATGATGGAAAAATAGTTACCGACAAGCTGCAGAATCAGCAATCAGAAGATTATGCAGAAGATTCCGGAACACTGTCCAATGGAACAGAGTATTCAATAAAAAGCACCGGATACGATATCGGATCCGGCACCAGTATCTGTCTTAACGGGACTGATTACTCCCTGAACAGGGTTGGTCTTAATGTAGTTATTTATGACCTGAATCGTAATGAGGTCGTAGATACGGCTGTCATTAAATGGGTTGACAGCTATATGGTCAGCAGATAACAACTCTTCTATGTTCACGGTTTAGATTGAGGATGACATCTTGAAATATCTCAGGATGTCATCTTTTTTCGCGTTTTATCAGAAAAGCAAGCACACAGATGGATACTAATGATACAAACCAGCCTATTCCAAAACCTCTTGTATGATATTTCAGTTCCAGAGTATGTGTTCCCGCTTCCATATATACGGATGAAAACATGGTATTAACTCTGTAAATAGGTGCTTTTTTACCATCAATATAGGCTGTCCAGGCTTCTTCATAAGGCATGTTAATAACAAGAAGTTTATCCTTATCAAGGCTTACATTAGCGTCTATGTGGCTTATAGCATATGCTTCATTATTATCATTGAAATTGACTTGTGCAGAAATACCTTCTGTTCTATCACTGACATACTGTGTTATGGCATCCACCGGCTGACACTTTATTGCTATATTCCCTAATCTGTATGTACCGGCATTAACAAATGTTAGTTCAAATCCTTCCAGAGCTGTTTCAGAATATCCGGCATTAACGACAAAATCCTTTATTCCATTTCTCCATCTGAATGTCTTATCACATATATCCATTTTACGTGATGTGTAGACTTCACCACCGGATATTGACCTTACTTGAACAGCTGCTCTCTTGGACTCTAAACGTGACAGATAATATGTAAGAGAATCATCATCTCCCGGAAGAGCATAGGTCACATCATCTGCACACAGATATGTCTCACAACCACTCTTTCCTTCAAAGGCAATATGTGCAACAGCGTTATCAGCTGTTACCACAAACTCTCCTGTGTTCTCATCATAAGTCACATTGTCACCTGTGCTTATTTCATAATCAACATTTTCTGAGGTAAATACAACCTCTTTGGCCGAAAGCATTGTAAATAACTCATCGGCATCACTACTCTCAGAATCTACGATTGCTGTCTGCATCATCATTTCCTGTTTTTCTAAAACAGTATGTTCATCAGCATCCGCTTTTCTGGATACGTTGTCATATCCATAGATAAAGGGAAGTGCATTTGGATTTTCAAAAAGCTTCTCATCCAGTTGCACCGATCCGTACGGAACATCTCTGTCCGATTTGGAAATGAGATATTTAATACCCGTAAGTGAATTTAAAAATGTCCTGCCTTCCAATCCAGAATAGTGGTATGTACTGGGAATAGTTTTTCCAACATACTGTATAAATTCACAAATGTAAGGATTTGACAGGCTAAAATAAAATTTTGTGGATGAAAGGCCATGGAAAAGTGTGGCATTTTCGTCATAACTACCGCTAATTCTATAAGAAGGTTCGTTTTGATAATTCTCCCGAATCTGCTTTATAGGGGAATTGATCAGCTCTGAGACTATATCTACATCCTCATTAACATAAGCCTCTGCGATGTTGTCATACTCCTTCTCAAAAGTATATACACCATGCATTTTTAGCGAGAACAGGGTTAATAGCAGAACAGATATCCCAATGATCATTTTGCACTTATTCTTATAACCTGCTTCGTCAGCCCCCTTTTGATATTTCAGGCATATTACACTTGCAATGGTTCTTATCAAAAGCAGTATCAGCATCAGGCTGACACCAAGTATAATGTCACTTTTGAATCTGACCGGACTATAACGATACAAGCGCCAGAAAATGGCAGTCATTACAATTGTAAGAACCCACTCCTTCCATATAAGACCCAAAGATGGCGTTACAAGGTCCTCCCAGGAATCTACAACAAGAATGCAGATGCAGAAAACAAAAAACCAGTTCCATCTGTTACTGACATAAGACATACCATTCAATATATAACCGCAAACCGGAATAGAATATGTCAGAAGGCAAAGAAATATTGCAACCTTATTTGATGTGTATTTTTTCAGGAACAACAAAGCAAGCAATATACAGGAACCCGCTAAAAATGTTGTTCCGGGAATAGTCCAATACCCTTTAAAATAGCTTGAAATAACACCACCCGGAAGATATCTGTAATATTCCTTACCATATACAGGGATGATCTTGTACTCCATTGATGATCTGGTATCGCCCAGGATCTGAATGATGGTAGGCAAAAGAATCGGAGCCGCTATAGCCACCCCGACAATCCCATCTCTTAGCATCAAAATAAGAGTAAATATCTTATTTTTACTTGATTTGATAACATGAAAAAGTGCATAAAGAACTACAAATATGACTTCCATGTAAAAGAAATAAAAATTGGAAAGACATGAAACGGCAACAGATACTATGAAAAGAATATGTTTCTTTTCCCTAATAATCTTATCTATTCCCAAAAGAAGAAGCGGCAGCCATATCATGGGCACCATGAAATATGGATGCTTTGTTGCAGATCGGAGCACATAAGCACAGAAAACGTACATTACGGATGCAACACCCACTGACAAAAGACTTGCGTCCTTTTTTCTGTAGAAGCAATACCAGGAAAAAGCTGCTCCTGCGCAAAACAATCTCACAACAATGATAAAGCTGTAAAACTTAGCCATTAACGCATCCGGAACCAGGCAGGCAAATATTGTAATCGGATCTCCAATTACGTAATAGCTTAAAGTGGTAATAATACCCCCACCGTAACCTATTCCAAAGTCATAAGTAGGTATTTCAAACCTGTGCTCCACAAAAATACTATGGGCCACTGTTCTGAGCCATCTGCCATAATACAGAAGAGCCTTCAAATGCTGATCTGTAGCATCGCCATCCTTAATAAAGGTCTTATCGTATTTAAAAAATGTATAGTATGCCAGTGCCATGGATGCGCAAAACAAGGCAGTATAAAAAAAACTATAAAGCGCAATTCTTTTTTTCTTGTCTGCTGCATTCATGACTACAAATTCTCCATCCTGTAAGTTGTGATACATCCCCAATAATCACTTAACATGAAATACCTTTTTAAGGCACTTCTTAAGCTTGGGAGATTCAATCTTTTTCCAAATTTTCCTGGCACCTGTTTCAAAGGCAGAGGAAACCTGTTTCTTCTTCCAAGCCTGCTTGCTTTTCTCAAGATATGGCTGGGCATCAGCTATGATTGGTCTGTGCTCTCTGCTTTCAACATCTTTAAGTGCATCCAGTATGCACTTTGATGATTCAGCAATTCGTTTTTCCATAACCTCATTAACCGCATCATAGTTAATAGGAGTCATATTCTGTGCACCAACAAAACTCTTGTCACCAAGCCATCTGTCATCAAGTCCAAACTGTTCCAGCAAAAGTTCTATCTTGTCACCACCTCGTGCCCCATTGAAGAACTGCTTTTGGAATATTAGTGAAAAACATGTTCCATGGAATGAATTGGTGAATACCCACTCAGCATGGTCAATATACCAGAGCCATTCCTCAACGCCGATGTCATATAGGAATTTATGTCCATACTTTGCCTGATAAGCTCTATGGCTGACTTCTTCTGACAATTCAATAACCATGAGCCCGTTCTCATCTGCAAACTCTATTACCTTCTGCACAAATTCATCATCCATAGTCTGGGCAAGGTAAACCAAGACATACTTTTCGGGATGAACTTCAGGTACTATCTCTACACTTCTGTAGAATTCCCTGTCCATAAGGAAAACAGGATCAAGCACATTAGGAGTGTCAATATCAAGAGTCTCCTTCATGTAATCCTTAAGACTATTCTCTCTTACAAAAATATAATCAAAATCACATGCCGCGTTGATAAAGCGCTCTTCCTGACCTTCATTATATTTTCTGGCTCCTTTGCTGGCAGCATATGCTATTTTCTTTTTACCTTTCATCGAATCGCAGGCAAGAAGATAGCCCTTGTCCGGACCTCCGGGAACTGCCTTCCAGATAACATCTGTGGCGCAGATATAGCAATCAAAACCTGCATCCTCCTCATCAAGAAGCGCAGAAGTATAACACTTGTCAGTAGTAATATAATGATTATTCACAAATCCGAAGAATTTATCATATCTGATCTCTCTCTCGTAAAACAGATCACGCCATTTTATGAGCTGATTCCTGTCAGGCTTCTCGTTTTCAACATAAGAAAACAGAGGATGCTTAACATCAAAATCCTTGTAATATCCGGGTTTGTACTCAATAACCTTAGAATCATAACCATTTTTCTTAAGAAACTGTTGGAAAGCAAAGCTATGAATTATGCATCCAAAATTGAGCGTTGTAGTATGTATGTTTATTGATATGATACCAATCTTCATGAAATGGAGTCCTCTTTTTTCATTTTTCTGTATATGCCTTTAAAGGTTCTGACAATTACCAACGTTCTATATTTACATATAGCCTTGGCTCTGTCAACAAATGCTGGATAAACTGCCTCATATCCGGCCTTGGTAAAGCCTTTTTTTCTATACAGATCGTAAAATGCTTCTCGACTGGCCATGTCTGAAGGAGCAGGTTTTCCTGCGTTATTATTCAGTGTTTCCGGCGCTCCTTCAAGCTTTGCCATATAAAAACTATCTTTCCTTGAATCGAATGCTTTATCAAAAAGCTCTTTGCCATGAGCGTTATTTACATAAACAATAGATGTTCTCTTATGGAATCTTTCCTCAAGGTCTTTGGCAACCTTCCTGTGATTCCAGAAATCTCCCACAGTAAAATCACCCTGTCTCGGAAACTGTGCGAATTTACATCCATAGCAGCTCTTTCTCATATTGAGTTTATTATGAAAAACTAGTTGGAATAGATCCGTTCTGCCACCGAACCTATATGCAATACCATTTTTCAGGAACACACTCATGCATGTTCCCCAACCTTTCCTGCGTCTCATCTCAACCTTATCTATTTTGGAAAGACCATACTCGTGATCCAGATGCTCCCTTAACTGCACTGCAGAAGGAACACCCTGACAGATCAAATCCATAGTAAATAAATTAGTATCTTCTTTATTTCCCAGATAGCTGTATAATCCTGCTATCTGACATGAGCAGCCTGTGTATAACACTTTTCTGCCCTGCTTCAGATCATCTTTGACCTTGCTATAACAATCCGTCTGATTGCTCTGAGCATATTTGGATTTCTTCAGCTTATCAAGCTCTTGCAGGTTCTCAACCCTTATGTGTTCAACAAAAAAATCCTCCGTAAATGAAGCTCCATAAACAACTCCGCCCTCACTGAGCACATACTCAGCTAGCAGAGTAAATGCGCCGCCTGACGAACATTCATATAAAATATCCTGCGACGCTGTAAGTGCAAGCGCATAAGGCTCCCGGTCGTTACTCAGATCCGGAGCCTTATTTGCTATGCACACTGATTTGCATTTCCCACAGGAGATACAAACATCTTCGTTTATTTTTGGAATAAGAAATCCTTCATCATCCAGCTCCATCTCTATGGCATTAACGGGGCATGCATTTTTGCACGCTCCGCAGCCATAACATTGTGTAATATCTTCCAAAATAACCATGTTTATATCTCCTACTTTAGATTTTTAATTTACTACAACCTTAACCTTACATTTCTTTTTGTTATATGTAGTAATGGTAATTGTTGAAGTGCCCTTTTTCTTTGCAAGAATAGCACCCTGAGGGGTTACATATACACTATTCTTCTTGCTGCTCTTAAATCCATATCTTCCACAGCCTGCCCCGCTATTTACCTGAGGTTGTAACAGATAAACATCGCCCACAGACAGATTTACGGTTGCTTCCGGCACAGAAACTGATTTAGGTGCAGTACCTACAGTTACACTCATCAATCCCTTCATCTTGTTCTGAGTTGCAGTAATAACTGCGTTACCTTTTTTCTTACCTTTAATCTCTGACTTGGAAGCAGCAGCTATTTTCTTCTTACTGCTCTTAACACTTACCTTTCCTTTTTCACTTGTAAGCAGATAGGGTTCAAACTTCTCTCCCTTACCGAGAGTTATTTTACCATCTGAATAAAAAGCAGCCTTACTGGTCTTATCAATGTAAACGCTTCTCTTACCTTTAAACTTGGAATTAACTGAAGCGCACAGATTATTAGATGTCTTTTTAACAGTACATTTTGTCTGAACCTGAACTGCCATCTTTCTGGCACCATAAATGCAGTTATCAGCTATCAGTTTTACTGTGCTGTTCTTTTTTACAAACAAGCCGACAACGCCACCGATTAGCGTATTGCCGCTTATCTCATCAATAGAGCATGAATCTGTAACAGATAAAATATTACCTGTATCACGACCCTTAATTGTATTGCCGGTAATTACCTGACCTGATACTGTTCCCAGATACAAGCCAACGCAGTTAGAGCCTTTCATTCCCTCGATAGTATTATCACTTACTGTGGCACTAGAGCAATACATCGCAGAAATACCACGCTCCATGGTACCATGTATATTGTTTGAAGTAATTGTGAAACCACCTATGTTAATTTCACCTTTAGGAAGATTATTAGTACCCTTCTTAACTTCAAATCCACCATAACGGATGCCGGTCTTGATATCACTATTTGTTTCTACAAGGCCTATATCATTTCCGCTTATCACGCAGTTACATGAATATTCCAATGCGCCTTTGCTGACGCTGCTTGAGCCATTTTTCAGATACAACGAGCCTTCTGTCTGCCTGAAATCAATACCTGTACCTACATTTACCAAAGTATTGTTCTGAATCTGGCTATCCTTGAAATTTCTGGCCACGATCGCTGTTCCTTTAATGTTTGTAAAGGTATTATCGTGAATGTTCACGTTAGAATAATAATTTCCAACTACGGAATGATGGCTTCCCAAACCTCTTATAAGATTTTCGAATGTACATCCTGTTATTTCAACATTTTCACAGGCAAGATCATCATAAACTCCGTTATTCCAAACAAAATTTTCTGCGCTGTGTGAAACATCCAGCTGAATTGCTTCCAATGAGCTTCCTTTATCAGTATAGTCCCTGAATGTGCAGTCCTTAACAAGGAAATTTCTTGTTGCTGCAACCTCAACATGGTGACTATCGTATGCATCCTTGAAGGTAACACCATCAAAGGTCAGGCCATCTACATGCGCAAATCGAATCATACATGTTCCGCTTCCCGATTTGTTTCTTCCGCAGCCATCCCATGTGCCACCCTTAATCGTAATATTCTTATAAGCATCAAATCCTGCTAAAGAACCAAGAGATGCAAGCCCAGTCTCGACACGCCAATCACCGGACAGAAGATTAAGATAACCATCAGCGCCGTAAATAGTAGTGCCTGCTGTCATATCGATAATTGTATTTGAAGAAATATACAACGAATTTACTTTTACCGGATAACTTCCTGCAGGAAGAATAATGGTATATGTATTATTAATATCATTTCTTGACTGGTCAAGAGCTGCCTGAACCATTCCCTGGAAATTACCTTCGTTAAGGTCCCCAGAGCTGAAGGTGTATGTATGCGTACTGGCATTTAAAAAGGCAGATGGATCATAACCATTTGCAAGCACTACGGAATACACCGAGAAAGAATCCGCCTTTACTTCAACCTCAAGTTCATCCGGTTCTTTGTATTCGTACCCTGTGTTATCCTCAACAGGCTCGGGAGTTTCTTCCTGATAATCAGTATTTATGTCTGCAAGGCTATCTTCTGAAACAGGAATTTCTTCACCTGAAGACTCTTCATCTGTTTCTTCAATTTCTTCTACTTCTTCAATATCTTCATCTGCATTTGCGTCATCAGCATTTTCATACTCTATGTCTTCATTTGCCGCATCTGCAACTTCTTGAGCATCTTCCCTTAATTCTTCAAGGTCTTCATCAGACATTGCCTGTATGATTTCACCTTCTGAAACAACATTTGTTTCACTCTCCAGTTCATCAGCCTTAGCTTCGTCATCGATATGCATAACCTTTATCTGAGGATCCACTGAATACTCGTAAAGAGTCTCCATTTCTCTGCTTATTTCGAAGCGCAGATTAACACTGGATCCTTCTACAGGCTGTACTTCCTTTCCGTCTGCATCCTTAAAGGTAATATCGAAAGAAGCGCTGCCAAGTACGGAGCCATCAATTTTTTTCTCAAGAATCTTATCTATATCCTTGTTATTAACCTTCTCAACAGATTTAACACTGACGGTAGTGCCGTTTGGTAACACATTTTCATCAGCTGATATATTTATTGTGAATCCGTCTATTTCTGTTGAATAATCAAAGGCATCTGACTGAAGTTCAGCAGGCTCTTCATCAGCGGTTTCTTCTGTATTCTTTTCCGTTTCTTCTGCATTAGGCTGTTCCTCTGCGTTATCAGAAGCCTGGGCATCCTCGCTGGTTTCATCCTGATTCACATCAGTTTCAGCAGCAGCGGTAGTATCTTCTGTATCCGTTTCTGGTGTTTCTTCGCCGGTAGCAGGCTCTTCACTGCTTGGCGCCGGTTCTTCCCCGCCTTCTTCCTGACCTGCAGAATCTGAAGCGCTTTCATTCTCACTTGAAGAATCTGAAGCACTTTCATCCTGTCCCTGCGATTCCTGCTCATCACCGGTGTCAGCTGCTTCATCACTGCTACCGGTATCATTGGCATCACCAGCTGCTTCATCTTCGCTCTCCGGTGCTCCTTCTTCTCCGGATGTCTGCATGGTTTCTGCCTGCGGATTCTCTGTCACAATGTCAGTATCACGATTCTCATCATCGAGATCCTGTCCATACGAATCCGTCGCTTTTGCCTGAATGGAACATACTCCATCACAGGGCGAGATTACCAGTAATCCTGTTAAAATAAGTGCTACGATACGTTTCATTTTTCCCCCTTTCAGAAAAACATATAACTTAACCTTTCGGTTTGCATCCTTATCTTATATCCAGAATATCAACGATTTCTTTCTCCGCAGAATTATATTTGTTACTGTCATAGCTCCACCTCTCATCCATCTGAAGCTCATGGGCTTTACTCAGAACTTCTTTTGCAGCCTTTCCACTTTCGGTACCTTCTATCAGTTCCACTCGTTTATTTCCAATTTTAAAAAGATGGATCAGATAAAGATCGTCTGTGATAAGTGCACAGGATGCGTATGACAGATGCATTGTATCAGTACCGGGGTATTCAACCCTTACATCAAAGTCATTACTGCATTCTCTCATTATGAGCTCAGATAGTCTTGAGCTACGGAATATGTATACTATTTTACCACTTGTCTGTCCCTGAATTAGCTTCATAAGAGTTAAAATTTCATTAACTATTTTTCCCTCATCCGGAATCTCGTCCTGATCCCCAAGTGAAACATAACAGATATTAGCATCTCCAGGTATTTTATTCTCCATACGGACCTGATTTACAGCTTCATCCCGGGACGCATTATCTATTCCGGATGGCAGGCATCTCACAATCCTCTCATCGTCGGATATCCCCGTAAGGTCACTTAGGTATCTTTCAAATAATGGAAATGTACATATTATTTTGTTATAGGCATCAAACATTTTTTTCAGATTCTTGCCGGTTTTCATGGCATCATCCAGTTCTCTTGCCCAGTACTCGCCGGGAGAAAGCAAACAGATTCTTTCAGGTATGGCAGAAAAATCTGCATTTTTTCCTGATAATGAAAAATCATCGCAAATAACCGTATCTTTACCCTGTGCTCTCGAAATAACCTGTTCCTTAATACCCTTTTTCTCGTTCGCGCCTTTTCTTCGGGGCTCTATGCACATATCGCTCAGATCACAGTTTTCCTTATTTGACAGTGCATGTCTTATACGCCTTAGTTCATCTGACCCTTTATTTTTGCTTGTGCTTAAAAAGAATATACTTCTTCCCATTTATTCTCTTATTTCTCCATATATCCGTTTATAACCTGCGCAATTCTCTCCGAGCTGTGTCCATCGCAAGCAGACATATATTTGTCAGTAAACCTCTTGTATTCAGGTCCTGTCACTTTTCTGTCATCAGAATTCAAAAACTCCACAAGTTCCTGCTGATTCTTAAGAATCTTACCCGGAAGATCCTTATTGTAATCCAGATAAAACTGCCTGTTGTAGGACTCAAAATCATAGCAGTAGAAAGCCATTGGTTTCCCTGTGAGCGAAAATTCAAATATCACTGACGAATAGTCTGTAATTAGGATATCAGCCACTAACATCATGTCATTGGTAGATATATCTCTGATCTCAAGAATGTTTTTACACTTACAAGGGACAATTTCATTAGTCATTAAGGGATGCGGACAAATCACTAATACCTGATTCTCAGGGAGCGAAGCAGATAATGACTCAAAATCTATCGGAGGTCTGAAGTATTCCCTTCCATCATCACTATCGCGAAATGTGGGTGCATACAGAATTACTTCCTTTCCATGCAAAGCCCCATATTCTTTATAAATCTTATTTCTTACATTATTTTTGTACTCTTCATCAAAAAACGTATCTGTCCTTGGGCATCCAAGTGGCTGAACATGCTCTACATCTATCTGAAAAGCATCCGCATAAATACTCCTAAGATTATCCGCGCTTACTGACACGAGATTGTACTGCATGTGGGTAGTTCTCTCGCTTCTTGCGGATATATTTGTTCCATACTGCCCAAACATCTTGAAGGCACCGCAAGCATGCCACAGCTGAACAACTCTCTGGTCGTCTCTTAGCTTGTAATACCTTAGATATTTCTCATAATCATCGGTAACGATTACCTTACTGCTGACGGTGTAATACTTCATCAAAAAAGTCATCCAGGCTGAATGAGGCAACCTATGGGCACATATAACCTTGCTCCCCTTTATATACGGATAAAGCGCTTTGGCATTACCTTCAAGTTCTCCGTCTTTCCTGATACTGAAAAACAAGACTCTGTTCTTAACATGCTTTGCCGCATAATCCAATACTTTTCTGGACCGCTTGGCAAAGCCGCCCTTTTCCTTAAGAGGCATTATCTGTCTGCCCACCTTAACAGGGTCCGTCTTTATCTCATCGCGATGGAGAAGCTTCCTTAATTCTTCGTTTGATGAAGATACGCCTACTGCAAATCTTTTTCTATCTTTCAAATAATCATCCCAGAAGTTTTCAGGTGCTTTCAAATAGAACACGAGTCCCTGGTGATATAAGGAAAACTCTCCTTTCTTTAGTCCCAGGTAAAGGGCTTCTGAAATGTTTTCTTTTGAAAAATCCAGCCATTTTTTTACAGAAGAAAGCCTGAACAGCTTATTATACGGATACTTTTCAAGCTGCATCCACCGAACCCCATCCTCTCCTTCTTCAAAGGCAAGAACAGCTTCCCTGGATGGCTGTATTTCCATATCAAATCCATAAACGTTGTTATGATAAGCATATCCAACAAAATCCAGACATGTTTTCTTTATGTACTTTATTGACAAATCAAAAAAGAGATTCGAATAATATATGGCAGGGGACGCAAATAGTACAAATTCTGTATTTATGCGCTTTACTGCCTGAATCCAAAGTTCCTCTTCTGTCTCTGCCTCCAGATATATTACGCGACCATCATCCGAAAATATCTGACTGGCCTGATCTTTGACCTGTATGGGAAGAAAAATGTTAAAAAAGGGAATATTCTGATTTTTGATACTCTCAAGACTTTTCTTCAGATATTCAGGCACACTGTTGTCTGCAAACATAACGACAGAAGCAAATCTGCATCCCTCCAGTGCATTTATATCTTTATCCATCACCTCGCAATATAGAGGGTATGCTTCTGTAAGGAGTGACTTACCATAGTCAGTAAGATGCTTATATGAATCATCAAGCTCCGTCATGATAATCTTTTTCAGGTCATCATCTATTTCAAAATAGTGTGCCAGAAATTTCTTGATCAGTGTTTTTGCCAGTTTAATATAAAACTCATCGAAGTATCTGGCATTGGAATTAGTCATCACGTCGCCGGCAAGGTTAAGGATTATTTTGTGAGCCTCTATGAAATCTCTAATCTTTCTGGATGAAAGTGCGCCTGTAGCAGGAATATCCTCACCGCTCTGATCGAATCTTCGATATTTATAGACCTGCTCACTAAGACCGCAAATATTGCCGGCCTTATAAACACATTCCATTACAAAAACAGCATCCTCAGAATAAACAAGATCAGGAAAACTGATTTTTTCTCTCTTGATCAGTTCCAAAGAAAAGAGCTTGTTCCACAAAGCAAAACTCTTTAGGATATCAGAATCATAGGGACTTATGCTGTCCATCTCCAATAACCTGTTAATCTGAGTTGCAGCTCTTTTCATCTCATTATTGAATATGCTGTACCCTGCAATAACTATGTCAGCTTCCCTATCTTTTGCTCTGTCATAAAGAAGGCGTAAAGCTCCTTTTTCAAGTACATCATCCGCATCTGCAAAAAAGACATACTCTCCGCTGCATATCTCCAGTGCCTTATTTCTGGCCGAAGATACCCCTGAGTTTTCCTGATGAAGCGATTTGAAAAACTCATATTTATCAGAATACTCGTCCAGGATATCACCTGAACCATCAGTAGAACCATCATCTACAGCGATAACTTCAATATCTGATAAATCCTGGCTACAGATACTGTCAAGACATTCATTCAGGAATTCCCTGGCATTATAAACCGGAACAACTACCGAAACTTTAATCATAATCTAGACAAAGGCTCCTTATTAATCATCAAAATCACAGGCTATTTTCAATGAAGCAGTACCATCATCAGAAAAAGAAACCTTATACAAGGCTGCTCCGTATATCTGCTCCCCGCCGAACATCTCAGCCAGCGCATCATCAAGATATGCATCTGAATCATAAACCCACAGATATGAATAATTTCCATTCAAAAGCAGCTGCGGAAGTGCGTCAACACCAAGGTCCTTATTCAAAGCCAGTCTTATCATGCTGCCTTTTTCAGTAAACTTCCATGGCTCCGCATTGTAATTACTTACGTTTTTATCAAATGTATAAAAGGCAAAGTTAGAAGGATATTCAGAATCTCCTTCCTGATCCAGGAAATAAACTCTATCGGTCTCACCGATTGTTTTTTGAATTTCCTTAATCTGAGAACGTACCTCTTCTATATCATCATAACCGGTTATGTACTCAAGCCCGAATGCTGTCATATTGGACAAATATTTGTTATTTATGGCAAAGCAGAAAATCAAAAGCATAAAGAACATATATCCCTCTCTAATCGGGATAGTTTCTTTAATTTCAGTTCCTGTCTCATCTGACACCAGGCTGCTCCAGGCTATAAGCACAACAAATATGCCAATGATGGAAAAATATCTTCCTACAGCCGCCATTTCAGCAGCTTCCTCGTAAGAAAAGACCACAAGGTATGCCATAAATAAAGCTGTGAGGTATATAAACAGTGAACCAATCTCTCCAAAAAGCAGTACTTTGCTCTTTATAACAGAGTTTTTATCATTCTTATATACAAAGGCCCTTACTTCCGCACAGATTACCAAAATAACAACTATAGTTATCAGATAGAATTTTATTGCAGGGTTCACGGAAAGTGGTTTACCCACAATGGATTCAATAAATGCATAGGTAATCTGCTTCACGATTGCGGTTTCATATCTTTTAAGTCCCAAGCTGACAATTACTGTATATCCAAGAAGGCACCCTGCTGTAGTCACTAAAGCTGCAATAATGCCGATTTTTCTGCTTACTCTTAGCTTTCCACCCAGGACCATTTCTGTAATCTCATGACCTGCCACATACATAACGATAAGCAAGTCCATAAGTATTCCTATATATGACTTGAAAAAGAACACCATAATAAGCCCTGCAATGAGAACAGGAAGCTTTTTCTTATCCTTCAGGCTATGCCCTGATATCCACCAGGTAGTAATCCCTGCTGCCCATCCTGCAGTGGCCAAATCCACATAAAGGTTCTTTCCACCATAAAAATAGAATGCATAGAGAGACATATATACAACTGCAGCATAGAGGAAACATTTTTTCCACTCTTTCCATCTGCAATTATGAAAAGGCAGCATAAAACCAATCCAATACAGCACAGATGCAGACACATACATAAATGCCTCGTTATATCCTGTGAATTTTTCAAAAAACAGAATAAACAAAGATGTGCCATACTTCTGCCTAATATCGCCTATAAAATCACCCGGAACCGGTAAAGTATTTTTACCAAGCATATACTTCACAATCATAGCCCATTGGTGAAGTTCATCGATATGTTGAATGAAATCGTGGAAAAATAGAATAGAATTCAATAATAAAACAGCAATAACTACCACAAAAGCAGGAGTGATAAACTCATTCCTGCTTCTGTCTTCTTTGCCCCTTTGGGTTATGAGCACAATAATTCCTATAACAGCTAATACTGCAAGCATGATTATGCCAATATTAAAATTCTTAAGATATCCTGAAAAGAACATCACCGTTATAATCGTAAATACAGACATAACAGTGCCTTCCATAATATCATAATTCAGCACCTTGGCATAAAAGACTGCTATGCAGGCTAATACTGCAAATGCTAAAAATAACATTGCAAAACTCATTTATAATCTCCCAATCAGCTTATTTTCATAATATCTTTCACTATTTTCTCGGTTCTTTCGGATGCATGTCCGTCGCAATCAGAGAAAAATCTTTCACGGAATTTATCCAGTATACTCATATCGTAATTATCGATATCTTTTATCTTTTTCACAAGTTCGTGACCATTACTGCAGGATATTCCGGGAAGCAGTTCCTCATAATCCAGGTACATCTCCTGCTCTCTTCCATAGGTCACTCTGTCAGGTGCCCACAAAAACAGCGGCTTTTTGCAAACAGCTGCAGCCAGCATATAACTGGTATAGTCACCCACAACTACATCTGCACAGGAAATGGCTTCCATTACAGTAAGTGGCGGGAACTTCTTCCAGTTTATCTTATCCATTCTCGCACCTGCTGCCTCATCAGGAAGTTCATCAGAATCAAGGGCGTCTGCATCCTGCTGCGCTACTCTCTGGGCAAGCACATATCTGGGATCAAATCCAAATCCTTCAAGATACTCTGATATCTCCATTTTTCTTCCGGGACGGCCATCACAGGCAAATCCTACGCATACGCTGTCTCTGGCAAACTCTTCATGGAGCTGTGTCATTACATTACTCAGATATACTGCAAGCGGGTCTCTGTCCTTGCATAAGAACAAAATGACCTTTTTCCCTGTTGCATAAGGGCAGATCGTATCAAGACGTTTTCTGGCATTGGCTTTAAACTCATCATCAAAAAGCAGATCTGTTACAATATTACCAACGTTATAGATACTGCCATTTTCTGTAAGTTTATAGTTTCTTCCAAATAACTCATTATCCTGCTTTGCCCCACCAAGGATAGCATCATAAGCTGAATTAATCGGGAAATTCTCACATTCCCTGACATTATAACCACTTCTCACCTCTTTGGAGTTTATCCATCTGGGATATATAGGCAACAATTCAGGACATATCTGCATAAGCTTAGTTTCTGCTCTAAGCTTTATCATTCTCATGATATAGGGCTCACCTGCACAAACGACAAGAGATGCCCCTGCAAGCTTCTCCATAAAACCGGGAGTATTCTTTTCATTGAAAGTAATATCCCGAATGATATCGTACTCTCTACCTGACTGCTTAAGGGCTTTTTCCAGACCAAGAAATACATCCCAATCTGCGCCCTCTGCAGCAAGAAGAGCAATTCTATTCTCAATCACAGGTTTCTTGGCAGCCTTTGCATAAGCTTTTTGGCCAATCTTCATGACCTTCATCATTTTATCAAAGCGCTTGTCTCTGTCTCTTGGAAGACCATTAACCTCAGGCAGCGTATGATAATCCCCTTCAAGAGGTGTATCTCGTCTGAAGGCTTCCATTTCAGGACCGAAAAACTCTTTAATAATTCTCTCCGTAACATGTCCGTCACAGGAACTCATGAAACGCTCTCTGAAAGCATGAACCTTTTCCTTGTCAAACCTTTCATCGATGTTTTCAATGTAGTCAATCATCTCGGAATTGGTGTAACATACCGGTCCGGGAGTAAGCTCATCGAAATTATAATAAAAGCCTCTCCAGTCAAAATAGTTTGCAAGATCATATGCAAAAAACAACATTGGCCTCTCAAACAGTGAAAATTCAAATATCAGAGACGAGTAATCCGTTATACATATATCTGATACGCAAAGCAGCTCTGAAATACTCATCAAATCTGTAAGATCCACAGCAAATTTGCTGTAATCCGTCGGAATAGTAGGCTTCAGCCTAACCATAGGGTGATGCTTAAAAATTAGGATATAGTCCTCATGAAAATGCTCGTAAAAAGCACCTATCTGCAGCATATCAGGGGTAATAGCTTTTCTTGGTGTACCACGGAAAGTAGGTGCATAGAGAATTATCTTTTTGCCCTTTGCCTGAGGAAGGACATCGTAAAGATGGTTAAATGCAGCATCAATGAAATCTTTTTGATAGAAAACGTCACTTCTGCTGATTCCCACAGGCTGAACACACTCCGGATGCTTATCCATGCCCATGGCTTCAATATATGCCCACGCTACATCAGGACTACTTACAGTTACCATGTCATAATCAGGATGTAATCTGTAAGATGTTCTTTCTTTTGCTGTTCCTCCATATATTTTGTTAATGGTACTCAATCCGAACTTCTTAAAGGCACCGGCAGCATGCCACGTATTAAGTACTTTTGTGCCCTTCCTAACCTTAAAGCATCCCTGTACATCGATACTGTCATTGTAAACAAGATACTTGGCAGTAGCTGCATCCTTAACAAAATCTATCTGCTTCTTGAGCTCCATGCTCTTTGTCACTATTCCAAGCTGGAAAAAGTGACAATGAATATCCATTTTGTAATTCTTTACAAGTTCATTGAAAATCTGCTCATAGCTGTCTGTCAGTTCTGAAAATCTAATCTCAAGAAAAATAACCTTATTCTGCTTAATGGGTCTGAGTGCATAAAAATGATATATTGCAGGAAACATGATTTTCCTGGTAAGCCATCTCTTAACATCGCCAGCCATACTATGATTGGTCTGAAGGCTGCTCCTTATTACATTTTTACCACTTACCCTTTTATTTTCAAAAAAACTCATTTATTATCCCTTCGTAACTAACAGTGTCACCCTTAACAATGAACGGGTTTCATTATCATTCTATTCGGTATGCTTTCATCTCATGGGTTTTTCTCTTCTCAACAGGCGGAAGCGTCATGTATTCCCCAAACAGATTATGCAGATACTCATCCCAATATGATGTAGCTTTGAAAGTATGACCTTCAAATTCCACATCTATAGATTTAAGATATGCTTCTCTCGGAATAGCTTCTCTTACTCCATATAACCCTTCAGTGACTATACCCACGCGCTTTGATGCATCAAAGCCATTGTACCTTGCCGCATCCACAAGCTTTTTATTATATCTGTCGGTATTTATCAATTGTGCAAACATAGCCAGTAAAGGCTTTGTGATCATCTTGGCTAAACTTTTTGCCTTGAAAGGCCTTATATATTTCATCTGTACAAGTTTGCGGTATCTGAACATTTTCTGATAAAGCACCCGGACTTCTTCGTCATCATCCGGTAGTCCGTCAACAGGAAGAAGATCCACCCATACATTGTCATAATCACTATCCTTGAAAAATTCATTTCTGACTATGGTTCTCTTATCAAGAATCTTGATGAATGGAAACCTTGATGTCCCGTTTTCATAACATACAATTTCAAGCCAATCCGGCTTATTAAGCTTCTGTTCCCTTACAAGTGCTGCCAGCCTGTCATATTCGGGTCTTGGCATACATATATCTATATCATCATCCCAAGGAATAAAGCCCTTATGTCTTACTGCGCCTAAAAGAGAACCGCCACACAGATAAAATGTGAAGCCATTCTCATCGCATATTTTATTAAATTCCAGCAGTATATTAAGCTCAGTATCTTTTATCTCCTGCAGAGTAAGTTGCCTGCCTGGATTAGAAGAATCCACCGCCATCTGATCCTCCCTTTATATCATCTTCCTGTATGCAGCTTTAAGTGCTTCCGGTCTGTTCTGCCTGAGAACTGCCAGAGCGGCTTCTACAGCAGGCTCTGTTTCACCTTCTTGTAAGATTTTCAGAATTCTCTCTGTTTCCTTCTTGGTCTCTTCACGCATGGACTTTGCATGTCTTACCTCAAAAGCATCCGCAAGAGCTTTTATCTCTTCTTCATTGTGAGGAAGCTTCTTGGTTGCAAGAAACTCTTCGTATGCATTACAAACATATTCCGCGTCATCGCTGAATATTATCTGATTTCCATGATCAATCCAAAGGATTTTATTGCAGAGATCCCTTACCTGTGAAATTGAGTGGGAAACCAATATTCCTGTAATACCACCATTTAGTATTTCCTTCATTTTTTCGGCACTCTTTTTGCGAAATGCACCATCACCTACGCTAAGTACCTCATCCAAAATGATTATCTCAGGATTGATTAAGCAGGCAATAGAAAATGCCAATCTGCTCTTCATTCCACTTGAAAGTTGATTGAATGTATAATCCTGGAATTTTTCAAGCTCTGCGAACTCAATTATTTCATCATACTTCTGATCCATAAACTCACGGGTATAACCAAGCATAGCTCCTCTGAGGTACGCATTTTCGCGGACAGTCAGATCCATGTCAAAACCGCTTGATAGTTCCAAAAGAGCTGCAATGTTCCCTCTTGTCTTCACTGTTCCGCTTGCCGGTGCAAGAATACCTGTAACAGCCTTTAGCAAGGTACTTTTTCCTGCTCCGTTTGTACCGACAATTCCAAGCATATCACCCTTTTCGAGAGAAAATGTTATATGTTTATCAGCCCAGAATTCCTTAACCTTTATTTTGCCTGTCATTCTCTTTATTACGAAATCCTTGAGCCCGGCTGATTTTATATTTCCAGTTTTATAGCGAATGCTCACATCATTACATTCTATAGCTGATTTACTCATTAAAACCTCTTTTCAATGCATGCTTATAAATAATAAATGAACTCTCTGTTGTATTTCTTATAGATCATCCCTCCCAGTATCAAAAAGAAGAATGCATAAAATAAAAGAAGCAGATGATAAGCCGGTGACGGAATAACACCATCTATTACAACAGTTCTGAAATACTTAATATTCGCATATACCGGATTCAATAAAAACAAGCTCTGTATAGATTCACTAAATCTGTCTACTCTGTAGAATATAGCTGAGAGATATGTAAGAAGTGTCAAAAATACGTCATACAGATACCTCATGTCCTGGAAAAAGACAAACAGCGCAGACAGTATCATTCCAATGCCAATATTCATTACCGTCAGGGTAATTATAGGATAAAGGAGTATCAGCATCCTCGGTCCAAATACAATTCCATCGAAAGCGCAGAACAAAAAATAAACTACCAGCGTAATTAAAAAGTTTACTAACGCTGATACGTTCTTTGATAACAAAAACAAATACTTGGGAATGTTAATCTTATCTATTATCTTTCTGTTACTGACAAGGGAGTTCATACCATTTTTAGTAGCTTCCTTATAGAACGCCATTACCAGGTTACCACTAAAAAGATATGTGGTGTAATGCGGTGTATCCCTTCCAAAAAACTCCGTAAATACGATTTTCATTACAAGCAAAGTCATAAGCGGAGAAAGAATACTCCAAAGCATACCCAATGACGTACGCTTGTATTTTTGCTTGAAATCTCTTTTCACAAGTTCTGAAAAGAGAAACTCATATTTTTTTGCTCTATGAATCCATTTCTTTAACATATCTTTAGTTCTCTTCTACCTCAACATCTTCGCTTTTTATATTTCCCTCAAAACATCTATTGTTCTGATAAGTCCCTTTTTCATATCATAAGCAGCGCTCCAGCCAAGTCCCTTAAGCTTTTTGGAATCAAGGATAGCCTTTGTTGCTTTTGAATAGCCTGCTGCCTCTGTGGCATCCGGAATCTCAAATACCACTTCTTTTCCTGTGTATTCCGCGATGAGCTTTGCCATATCACGAAGTGTTATATCTGAATCAGGATCAGCAATATTGTAAGCTTCGCCGCTCTTTCCAAGGAACAGGCAATACAGAAGGCCGCTTACCGCATCAGCCACATAGCTGTAGGAATAAAGCTGTGTGCCCTCGGACTTAAGAATAATATCTTCGCTGTCCACACCTTTTTTGATGAACTGTGAAATAGCTTTGGTATCGCTCTTAAGCATTGATGGGCCGTAGGTCCTTGATAATCTGGGGATTACAACATCCAGCTCCTTCTGCTTCATATATGCCTGGCAGAGAGCCTCTCCTGCACGCTTACTCTCGGGATATCCTGCGCGAAGGGTATTACAGTCAATATATCCAAGGTAATCCTCTGCAAAATATTCTGTATCACCACGGTTTTCACCATACACTTCTACGGATGAAGCGAAAACAAAACGTGCAGCCTTAGAATCTGCCGCATAATCAAGCATATTTTTAAGGCCGATGATATTGGTAATAACTGTACCTATAGGATCTGTTGAATACTGAAGAGGATGAGTGTTACTTGCAAGATGAAGCACATAATCCGCCTTGATATCACTAAGCTCAGGATTTATATCATCATTTACGTCCTGGGTTATAGCCTTAAAATACTCGTTATCAGAGGAAATGCCGAATCTGTCATAGATTCGCTCTTTGCTCCTTCCAAGGGCAACAATCTTAATGCCTGCGGCATTTTTCTCATTTCGTTTCTGCAAAACATCTATCAGGAAGCTTCCTATAAGACCTGTTGCCCCGGATAAAACCACAGTTTTTCCGTTCAGCTTTTCCCAGGGGATATCAAGTCCTGCGACATAAGCCACATCCTCTAAATATTTTGCATTTTCACTAAGTTTCATAAAAATCCGTCTCCGTGTGTAGTATCAGATTATTTAAGCCAGTTGTCCTTATCTGACTTAAGGTATGCCTTGAACATTTCCAGGTCATCCTTGGTTGTAAGCTTGATGTTTTTATCTGAGCCCGCTGCAAAGTGCAGAGTCTCTCCAAGCTCAACCATCATAGTATTGGTATAAGCACTTCCCTTTATTCCTATCTCCTTCTCGAAGGCTTCGTGGTAAGCCCAGTCAAGCTTGCCGAATTTGTAAGCCTGAGGAGTAGATACTCGTCTGAGAGTCTCTCTGGGAATGAATTTCTTGGTAGTACTTTCATCTTCCTCGTTTACCACAAAAATCTGCTCGTTGTAAGGAAGGGATGTTACAGCATTGCCATACTTCTGGCATACTACAATAACGTCTGAAAGAACCATCTCATCTACAAGAGGTCTGATTCCGTCGTGAATGATGATAGTATCGTCGTCTTTAACCTTACCTTCTAAGTTGAAGACACCGTTTCTGATGGACTCCTGACCGCTGTTACCGCCGGGAACGATCCACTTAAGCTTGGTTATATTGAACTGCTTGGCATAAGCCCAAACCATATCCTGCCATCCATCTATGCACACAAGCTCAATCTCATCTATCTGGGGATGCTTCTGAAAGCCCTCTAATGTATAGATCAGCACCGGTTTATCATATACATTGATAAACTGCTTGGGAATGTCCTGCTGCATACGATGTCCTGATCCGCCTGCGATAATAATTGCTATGTTTGCCATACTTCCTCACTTTCAATAAAAAAATTATTCACCAAAACTAAGTTCAACTGCTGAATGTATCTCTCTGTTCTCTACCGGCGGAATCTTCATGTAATCACTGCCGTAGAGAATCTCCATATAGGTCTCTGTTCCCTTGGGAATTCTTACCTTCATACCTTCAAAAACGGCTTCACGGGATTCGCACATATCCTCCCGTCTGTACATTTCTCCAAAGAAATGCTTCCTTCCACTGGGAATACAAACATGTTCCGTATTGCCCTTTCGGCACAAAGAATACCAGAAAATCGTATCCTTAGCCATTTTGTCCAGACTTCTCCAATTAAACAAAGACCCGATTCTCTTCTTTTTAAGATAAGCTTTTTTCAGTTCTTCATTATTTACAAGAAACGGTAACAACTCTTTCCAATCTCTTGCTGTCTTTCTGCAGGTAAGAAGATATCCCCAGAAAAGACATATTATACCATGGATATTTCTTTTAACTATATTATCATAAGTATTCTCAAGAACAAAAATATCTATGAATATCCCGGTATCTTCCATTGTAAGCTCATTAAAAGCTTTGTATACGGTGCCCTTTTTCTTTATCTGCACATGTGACATGCCATAGCCCCTGCCGGATTCAGGGCTGCAGAGTACATATTTATCACCTAGTCTTTTATCAAACACCGTTTTTAAGTGCTCAAAGTCCTTCCTTGGCATATTTATGTCTATGTCATCATCCCAGGGAATAAACCCCTGATGCCTGATTGCACCAAGAACACTTCCTCCACTCAGTGTGTAAAAGATTTCCTCGCCATCAAAGACTTCTATAAAATCCTTAAGCATTTCAAGCAGAGTACTCTGAAGTTTTTTAAGATGCTCATCGCTCAGTTCAAATGTACCAGGAGCACCTCTGAAACCGACCTTAAAAAAATGCCTTTTATCTTCAGCACCTATTTTTACACCATTACTTTTATCAGCCATATCAATAGGGAAGTACAGCCTTTTTCTGGACTATACTCCAGTTCTCCTTTTTTCGCATATCATCATGTACCGATAGCCACATGGATGGAATAAACTGAGTACCGTTGTTTTCGTGAATATTATGCTTCTTAGAGGCAATTATATACTGATCATGGGCATATTTCTCGTCATCATTGATAGTCTTTCCCGTAAACGGATTTGTTGGCTCATCAATTATTCCATCGACAGCAAGAACGGGCGTATCAGCGTTTGTCATAAACTCTTCATTCGTCTTTATTTCACCATCAGCGTCAAAATCTTTTGAAAGCAAAAGCGGGTAATAGAACTGAGCGTCCATTAACATTTTACCTTCATCATCCAATATCAGATTATCCAACTGATGAAGTGAACGTCCATGATCAGAGGTTATGATAATTCTTGTATTATCATATACTCCATTTTCTTTTAAGTATTTAATCCATTCAGCTATCTCAAGAATGGATGCCATATTCACATGATAATGAGCCATTCTTCTGCCGGTATCCATCAAAATAGATTGCCCGCCTACAGTAAATCTGTCAGTGTTTTCAGCATCATACTCTGTATTATCCACAAGTGCCTCTACTGAATAATCAGGCTCTCCAAGCATATGAGGACGATGGGGCGTCTCATTATCAATCATCATGAATGTATCGCCCTCCTCTGTAATATGTGTGATATTACTGAGATTTTGCAGTACAGTATAACTTTCAAGGAACTCTGTACTAATACCCTTCGACACAGAGAGACCTTCCACACTCTGTTTGCCGGGGATTGAGGGATCATCATATCTATTATAGTTAGAACTGTTATAAAGAGAAGGCTGAACTATCACGGGCATGGATTTCATCAGACTATAGCAGAAAAAATCCGACTTTCTTCGATCAACAATGCCTTCTTTTATTTCCGTCTGCATAAACTTACCCTTGGCATGATATGCTTTTATGTTCGGATAATCATCATATATTGAAAGATCAGCATAAGTGGAATATCCGGCATATGGCGGATCTATCACCGTAACATCGTAGCCATTTTCGTCAAACAGCACCGGCATAACCTTAAGTGCCTCATTATGCTTATCCCCCAGAAGCTCTGTATCTCTCTTGTTAAGTTCAGCAGGGGTATATTCATAACCTCCAAAAAGCGCAGGAGTACCAAAATTGGTACTTGGGCCAAAGGAAATGGTATTGGGATAATACGTAAATCCCGAGAAAATCTCCCTGAGCTCAGGCTTTTCCTTGAGAATATACGGAAAATACGAATTCATTCCACGATCAAGCATGAACACTATTACGTTCTTACCGCTTTTACATAAATTAAACTCCGGCGTATCCTCCGCCGCATGCTTTACTTCATCATCAAGTTCAGCAACAGACATATGGATTGATGACATATTAATTACAGCCATAACTGCAAGTGCCATTATTGCTACTGAAAGTACTGACAGGCATACCTTTTGGAATTTTTTTACCACAAAGATCACTAACACAGTAACCAGTACAATCACAAGGAGACTGGAAATCTTTTCAAACTTTGAAAACTCAAGCCCCTCTTCAAATTCAAGTTCTGATGACAAAGTTCCAAGATTTCTGCCATAGAACATGAAATCTAATGTCGCTACTACACTTAAGACAACCATAAGCTTGTCAAATATGGGTCTATAAGTTTTCCCTGCAAGCCAGTAGAAAACTCCCATCCATATTACAAATGTACCAATAGCCACAGAAAAAGTACTGCAAATATACCAAAGCGGATGAACAAAATAATTAATATCCACAAGTTCCTGGGGTGAAGCATGCACTACAGAAACCGGAATAACAACACCAATAAGCATAACTAAATAAACCGCTCCAGCCCAAAACAGTTTGGGATTAGCTGTTCCACGAATTTTTATAGCAACCTCAGAATTCACTTTTCGCTTAAATACATATAATAAAAAAGGGCAAAAACATGCTAAACCAATTAATTCTACAAATGCTCTGTGATGCCAGTTACTGTCGAAGTAGAAACCTATTCCGTAAATTATAATCACAGTTCCTATTATCGCAAACAATATAGAAAGAACCTTCTTGGGATTCTTCAGTTTATAAAATATGGTCTTTATGAGAGAGAACAAATTGTTCAAAGTCCAATAAAAGACAAGACCCGCCGGTGAATCATACAAAAAGATCAGGAAAAAGATTGCCATGCTGTATAACTGAACTTTGGTCTTTAACGGATAGCCTTTCGTAAAGATCGCGCAGGAAATCAGATTGATTCCTGTCATTATTATCGGAAGAAGATTGACATTCAGTCCAAAGATGCTTAAAAGGCCATCCGGCTTACCGAGATCGCCTATTACACCAAAAGACACACCCTGTAGTATCCAAAGATGAGACAAAAACTGATATGCAGCAATAAAAAAAGGGATTTCCAAGAAAAGCGAAATCGAACCCTTAAATACATCCGTAGGACGATAATCGTTTTGTCTGTAATATGTCTGAAGCATCATTACACGCTCATCGCCTTTGAATGTTTTCTTTATATGAGCTATTCCATCGTGAAGTCTGTCCTCTGTATCGCGCTCTTCCTCCTGGACAGCATCGGCTCTCTTATAAAGCGGAAGAACCAGAAAATTAATGGCAAGACTCAACGCAATTATGGATAATCCCGGATTTACGACAATCTTATTAGCTGTTATAAAAACTATCTCAAAAAAAATCCTTAAGGGACTAATGAGTAGTGAATATATTATTTCTGAAACACTCATTTATTTACTACCTGTTCACTTTCCTTTGCAAGCTGATCATATTTTGCCATAAGCCAGTCAACTGTTCGCTTGGTACCCTCTTCGTAGTGGCACCATGTCTCGGATCTCACCTGCCTGCGACCTTCCTCATACTTTGGATCCTCTATACATGTATCAATCATTTCCTTAAGAGAATCCATCTTATCAGCAGTAAGCTTCATGCCAATTCTGGGAAGCGCTGTAAGAGTCCATACTTCTTTTTTAAGCCACCATGCATCATAAGGTGCAGTGTCAAATTCAGTATCTGCATAGATTATGGGCTTATCATAAACAAGGGCAAAATCAAATGTAACACCTGAAAAATCCGAAATAAGAATATCTGAACGCTTTAATACCTCAAAATTGTCAACATCCCTGTTCCACTCAAGCTGATCAGATTCCGGATACATCTTCATTATTTTGTCGATCATTTCTGTCTCTGACGCAAATGACTGTGGATGAGGACGTACAATAACGTGATATCCTGTATCCAATAGTTTGCCTATAATATCGCCGCCAAACTTTGAAAAAATTGCGCTGGGGCCCCAGGACGGTGCTAACAAAACTGTCCTCTCATGAGGCTCTGCCGGTCCGCTGTCTTTCAGTTTCTTAACCATTTCATCCATATAAGGCAGACCTACAACACAGCATTCCTTCTCCGGAAGATTACGCATTTTTTCAAGCTGTCTTACCTCATCAACCTGATAATCGCCGGACAAAAGAAGCGCATCATAATAATCGATGCCGAACATTCTGTACAGCACCACCTCACCTGCAGCATGCAAAATATGAACGTAACATTTTACGCCTTTGGATTTCTTCCACTGATAAACATCCAGTCCCGGCGTGGAAGATAAAACCATTGTCGCCTCTAAGAAATTGAGACGAACAAATGCCTTATTGTTCTCGCCAATAAACTCCCCTTTAATATTTTCGTAGGGATTAGTAAGAGCCGGGTCATCAGGCGACTGAGTCATATAAACAACCTTCATTCCCCTTTTGTCCAGCTCTCTGCATATGGGCTCAAAAACATTCCAATATCTTTTATTATCAGAATAGATGACAAATGGAATTTCTTCCGTGTTCTTGTCAGTTACCCTTCCACCGCCCAGCATAAATTTCAGCTTTACGATTCCTATTCTGATCACATATCTTATAGCTCCAAGAATACCGATAAGCACCGCAAAAAGAATGCTACCAGTACCAGGATCTATATAACACATCATTCTCATTTCTTACTTCCTTATTCAAAACTCTTAAGTAAGTCTATTAGCTTTCCGTTATCCTCCTCATTCCTTACGGCAATTCTTACGTACTGTTTACCATCGTTTATCTTTGGAGTGATATCTTTAATAAATAAATTGTTTTCAAGAAGTTTCATGGCAATCTCTCTTGAACTCTTTCCACCCTCTATTCTGCATAAAATATAATTAGCCTGGGATGAAAACGGTGTAATATATTTTATTTCAGACAGAGCATTCATGAGATTCTTTCTGCTGTTTCTCACCTTTTCAAGAGATTTGAAGTAATCCTTGTCATACTTCTCCTTTATCTGCATGAAAAACTCACCAAAGGAATTAATATTCCAAATGGCAACATCCTTCTTAACAAAACAGATTGTATCCTCATCTGAACTTGCCATGATTCCCAATCTTGCTCCGGGAACTCCATAGCATTTTGAAATACTCTTTACTATATAAAGTCTGTTGTAAAGTGCAAGAATATCTTCTTTTAAAATAGTGAGATCTGTCACAGTCTCCTCTCCGCTCAGATCAGCAAAATCAACAAAACTCTCATCTATTATTAATACGATTCCTTTGTTCTTTGCCCACTCAATAAGTTTGAGAACTCCATCTCTGCTTATATAATTTCCGCTGGGATTATCCGGGTTGATCAGTACAAGCGCATTTATTTCCTTGTCTGAATAGAATTCTATCAGATCATCCTCAGTATAATGGTAGTCCTCAGTTTGTGGAACGTAACTCAATATCCGATCTCTGTCGTATCTGTTTGGATATTCTTCAAATGTCGGGTATACACAGCCTATCTTATCTGTATCTGACAAAAGCTTTTCCATAAGACTCTTGATCAGCTCTGCTGCACCATTCCCAACAACTATGTGATTCTGTCTGATTCCAAATGAGCTTGCAGCTGCTAAAGAATTTACTGCCATTCCTGAAGGATACTGCGTAAGAAGCTCTGTGAAATTGGACTTCATTTCATCTATCATCTTAACAGGAGGGTAATAGGGATTTACCAAATAGCAAAAATCGATCATTTTAGGATATCTCCAATACCCACCATATCTGGAAGCAATCTTATCAAAATGATCCTCTTCCGATGAAGCAAAAAGAGATTCGGCGATATCAAGATCCTGAATATTATCTATCTCATACCAAACCTGGCCTTCAAGTCTTTTTGCTCTTATCTCTCTTGTCTCAAGCAGTGATATCAGTTTAATAACAGATTCATAGTATTCATTCTCTCCCATAGCCTTCTCATATGCCGTGAGGAATGGTACATATGTATTCTTTGAAAAAGATGCACTGAACTTGTAAATATTTACTGTCTTATAGTAATTGTCTTTTTTCGAGAATCGAAGATATTTACCCGGGATAAAGTTGGTAATACAGTCTTCGTCATCAAGCTCCATGCACGTTCCGTCCATCCAGCTTTCAAACTTGTCTACCAAAGCAAGTGTCTGCCTGTCATCATCCAAAAGTGCATCTATTACACTTTCCTCAAAAACAAGATCAGACTCAAGCAAAAGTGTGTCCTCAGAACACAGATAGTCCTTTGCAAGAGCCAGTGAATAAATATTATTTGTTTTGTTGTACACAGGATTATCAATAAACTCTATGGGAGTATTAATCCCCAATGTGTTAATGTAATCTATAAGTTCCTTACCTTTATAACCAACAACGATAACTATCCTGGATAAATTCTTTTTATCAAGAATCCTAAGGGATCGCTCGATCATGGTAATTCCATTTACCTTAACCATACATTTTGTATTGTCATTGGTAAGGAATTTTAATCGCTTACCCATACCAGCTGCCAATATAATGCCCTGCATTTTAATTCTCCTTAAATATATTCAATCAAAAGCTATGATCATATTTTTTGTGGAAAAGCTTAGCTGCCAGGAATGCAGCACCTTTCTTGAACCAGTTAACCTTCTCGATGTGAACACACGGAAGTTCAGCTATTTCTGATTCAGGAATAAATCCGTGCCTGACTTCATAGTCCAACCATACATTAAAGATTATCTCTCCGATTCTTCCGATAAATCTTCCCTGATATGAGTCAAGGTCTCGGACTGAAGCCTTATTCTCCAGTTCGCCCAGTATGTCATAAAGCCAGGTACAGTATCTGTCCAGAATATCTCTTCTCATGATCAGCATATTAAACATGTGACCCGAAGTCTGCCCCATTACTCTATCGTAGGACTCCACATATTCAGGATATTTCTCCTTGATGATCTCATAAGTATCATCAAGCTGTTCCTTGTAGTGTGTATGCGCATAGTGAGACTCTATGGACTCTATGTAGTATTTCCTCTTCTTTGGGACAACTACACTGTATTTCTGCATAAGGCGTCTTACCTCTTCTCCGCCCACAATCTGATCGAAGGGATCCAAGTCAGATCTGGCCTGAGGAGATGCAAAATATCTTCTGTAATGAACGAGTCCGATATAATCCGCATCAAGATTCTTCCAAGCCCAGTAAAGCCCAGTAAGCTCACAGTATCTTGCATTCTTAACAGATATATTATCTCCCGTATTATCCTGAGTATATTCGGATATTACGGACTTTCTCAAAGAAGCCCCCACCTGAAGCGGCATATATACCGGATCTTCAGGCATCCTATATTTAGTTGTAGTCGCAACAACTATCTTTATCTCAGACATGAATAAAAAACTCTCTCCCAGTAGTACCCATTGTAAATTGCACTACAATCGTATTATTTTAACGTACTTTTCCATCCTTGTCTATTAAAATCCACCCCTTCCAGTAGTCATGCATAAGTTCAGGGTCGCAGGGCTGATTGTTTCTCATGGTAAAAGTTCGTATCATTTCCTTGTCTTTTCTGCCGTTTAATCTGGCTCCCCAAAATGAAAAAGTAGAATTTGCGCAGATATTCCCCCTGCAATGACTCATGAGCTGAATGTCCAGAAGCGAATACCTGCCTGTATTGTGATCAATAATGGTATATCTGTTCCTGGCAGCATATTTCTGTCTTGCGTATTCGGGATCATTTGTAAAAATATAAAAATGTGTATCAGGATTCTTTTCCATGAAATAATTCATAGCGCTTTCATAGTATTCATCTGTTGATATACCGCCAAAAAGAGCTGCATTCTCAGGGTCTAAATAGTCTCCTCGCCTGATATGAACACTTACGCTCTCTCTTTGCTCCATCTCTTTCATTAAATCCAGATTACGCTTATGAAGCTCCTCATCAGGATTTGCAGGAAAAACAAAAAGTTCTCGGAGCTCGTCCATAATATCGTCATAATACTTCTGGCAGGCAAAATAACCTTCTATATACTTATTCTTAAGCTCAAACACTTCCGGGTGATACATCTTTGATTCTGTGAATCTGACATTCATCCCGGGTAAAAGCTTTGATGCGACCTTCATTACAACATTTCTGTCAAGGAAAGCCGCTCTCTCCTCCTTTGTACAAAGAGGAAGGGGAAGTCCCTCAAAATATCGGAGCTCTAATTCTCTCTTTGCCAGGACTCCCTTCTGACTATCCGCTTCAAACCAGGATGCATCAAGTCTTATATCATTATCCGCTCCGGCCTTTAGAAGTTTTCTGTAAAGTGCATACTGCTGCATCTGGTTCCCAAGACCGCCGGCGATATTTATAATCAGCATTCCTATACCTCATCCAAAAAGCTTACATTGCCTTTTGCTCTTTCCCTGATATCCGGCATCTTGTCCTGCAGCGTCTTTCTGATACTGCTTCCATTTTCCATAATCCACTGGAATTTATTTAAAAGGTCATCCTTCTTCTCAAGAGACTGTACAGGAATTACATAGTTTTCCTCTGTTCCAAAAAGATCTCTTGCTATTCCTCTGGATTTGACAGAATACCCAAGAACCAATGTAGGAACTGCCTGTGAGTAAGCCGCAATTGTGGAATGGGTTCTTGCTCCCACGAAGGCTTCGCATTTGCCAATCACATATTTAAGCTCTCCTGCAGACATATCATCTATCAGTGTTATTCTGTCTGCAACAGGTGTTTTTTTATCTGTTCCTGCAAATTCGTTATAAAGCTTTGTAAGAGGTTCCCTGTCATCATTGCTGCTCCATACCACATGGGGAACGAGAGCAATGCCATAGTCAGTGTTATTTATTATATAGCTTATCAGCTCCCTGTAATTATCAAGGGTTATGCCGGCGCTTGATTCCTTGCCTGCAGCCATAGGGCTTACATTAAGTCCGATAACCTTCCTCTCGTTAAAGAGCTGAGGCAGATTCACCTTTACAGGATCAAGAACAAAGGCAGGATCAGGGCACAGCAAAAGAGCATCCTTATCCACACCTCCCTTAAGGAGTCCCTCGTAGGTGATGGTCTCTCTTGCGATTATCTTATCGTAGGCATTAAGGTCCAATATAAGTCCCGGTACAGTCTCCGGCTCAACAGAGCATCCCATAAGCACAGTCTTCATTCCAAGTCCGCGAAAAACATTATGAGATAACACCAGATCTTTGATGAGATCAGGATAACAATAGTTATCACCGCCTATTGAAACTGCCACGTCTCCCTTTTTATAATTATAAGTTTTAAGTACATTCTTATATCTGTATCTGTAAAAGGATTCAGCGTCGCCTGTTATTTTTCTATAGCCATAGTAAAGCACATGGGCAATGAAATCCCTGTCTATATGTCTGTCCTCTACAAGCTTGCACTTATTTGTGGTAGCCAGGTTGCCAAGTCCATACATATCATCCTGGGTGATATCATTAGATGCTATAACAGGTGTATCATAATTACTCAGGGATGCATATCCGTCCATCAGCTTAAGCGTACTTACTGCGATAGCCTCGCATCCATGATTGCCGCTTCCTGCGTGCATATAGAATAGCAATTGTTTTTTGTCTGTGTTACTCATCCGTTACCTTTTCCACTTTCCATAAAATCCAAGATAAGCTCTCCTGCTTATCTTAAAAAGTAAAACTTTCAGCTTGTAACCTGCTGATAGTCTGCCAAAGCCCTTTCCAAGTCGCTCTGCACTGTCAATCATCTCTCTGCAGGATATTAGCGCCATATTTATCAGATCCCTGTCAGCGCTTTCTTTTGATGCATCATCCATGCAGGCGATTTTACCTGCAACCAGCATTGCTGACATCATCTGAATCTCGGAGAGTCTGTCATAGGCGACTGTGCTGAATTTGTGACCGCTTCCTTTAAGGAGCTTTTCGGCTTCTCTCCAACAGGTCAGCTGATCTAAATAACTCTCCTTAAAGCTCTTTTTCATGGCTCCCTGATCGTTATCAAGATAGTCATACAAAACAGGTGTTACAAATGCTGCTATAGTCGCATCGCCTGTTTTTAATGCCAGCTCTGTAAGAAAGAGCATATCCTCTCCTATAGTGAGGCCCTCTTTGAATTTAACACCGGCTGTTTTTACCGCCTCTGCAAGAAAAAACTTTCCCCATACGTGAGTATCTCTGTAGAGAATTGCTTTTTCGATGTAATCATAACCGCTGAGGGCACTTTCAAAGTTGCCCTCCATCATGTCTGCTATCGGTGCATTTGAAGACTTCGCTGTTTCAAAGAGCTTTTGAATATACTCCTTCTGAACCGTATCATCTGAATCCACAAAGGAAATATATCTGCCCTCTGCGCGTTTCATTCCCACATTCCTTGCGTGGGATACGCCAAAATTCTTCGTATGAACTACAATCAAAGTCTCGCCACTTAGCCTGTCACATAAATCAGAGCTTCCATCTGATGATCCATCATCCACCAGGATAATCTGAGAAGCTCCATGCAAATTATTTACTTCTTCCCAGTATGACAGCGCTTCCCTGACAGAAGATACACACTTCTCCAGGGATTCAATAGCCTGATAGACGGGTATTATTATACTTATCTCAATACTCTGTCCATTCATCTCTGTCCACTCCAACAAGTGTATTAAAGCCATAATACTCTGCCATCATAACATTTACCCAGTACTGCCAGTCCTCGGTAATATCGCAGTCATAGGCAGATGAGTATTTGGTCTCAAACTGTGGTCTAAGCTTAGGCACAACCACATCCTTTTCCCCGGTCTTGGCATATTCCTCAAGATATGCATATCTTTCCTGCTCTTCTCTGTATATCCTGGCAAGACTTGCGCCGCTTGAAAGATAAGTAAAAAACATGTAAAGGCAGGCAATATAAATAACGGACCTACGTATAACCTCTGTCCAGTCAGGACCGTCATAGGTATAATTAAAGGCCTGCACTACAGCGATTATGAGGAAAATACCCGCACCAAAAAGCGCTCTGCTCTGCGGAGTAACAGTCAGCACAAGGCTATAGGTGGTAATAAGAGAAAGAGCTGCAAATAAGAGCACATCATATATCTGCTCAAAGCTTTTCCCGTATACCCTCAAAAATACAATCAGAACTATCAGCACCGCCAGAAGAACAAACATCTCATCCCTTACAACAAGTGTGATATTTAAAAATCTTGCAGCCATGCCCAAAATACCGCTATGAAGTTCCTCTCTGTATGCAGCTCTAAGCGCATTACCGGGAGCAAGAACCATCATTGCCAAACCTGCTATATTTCCAAGTATGGCAAAGATCATCCATATCTTTACTTTTTTCTCCTTTTTGTAATACAGGTATGTAAAGAACAATATGAACAAAAGACATCCACCGCTGGTGTTCTCATTGCACCATCCCGCAATGATTCCGAATACGAAAAGTCCAATAGCCTTAAGATAAGCCTTATCATCAGCTCCGCCTTCCAAGAGCTTTTCAACATTTTTTCTAAAACAGGTCATAAAGCCCAGAATTATTGTGGTGGTCAAAAGATAGTTGCAGGCTCCGGTCTCCCAAAGAATGGTCTGAGCAAAGGATATTCCAAAAATCCAAAGGAGCAAAACTATAAGCACATAGCCCAAAACATCATATTTAGTTTTTCTGCGAATATTACTGTAGATAAGACGAGTCAGCACTGTAAAAGCGCAGGCTGCAAGAATATTGAAAAAGATCCTGTTTCCTGACAGAAAATGATAATCGATATACATGATGATGCGGGCCATAAGATGGGCCACGGAGCGTCCGGTCCAGCGAAGATACTGGGCCTTCTCCTGAGCAAAAAGGTCAAAAAATGAACCTGCCTTTTTTACCTCAGATAAATATCCCATATCATCCATCATCATCGGAGTGAGAAATTCATATATAAGAATAGAGATAAAGCAAAGTATTGTAGCAGCATTAAAAAGACCGGCAGATACACCCATCTTTTCTTTCTTTTTCATTTCTGAATTTGCTGCCATTTACCTGCTCCCCCAAACAAACATTATCTAAATCTGAATCCGGTCTCAACGACAAAGGCCATAAACCTTCCCGGATGTCTCATTAATAAATATAATAAATGATTAACCTTGTTTTTTACAACAAGAGGTGTTTTCATAACCCGTGCCTTGATATTGTAATCGGAAAGCAGCTTAAGGATTCTTCCCGTAGTGTCAGGAGCACTGTTCTTTAATTCATTCTTTATCTGGAACATGAAAAGAAAAAGATTTTCTTTTTCAATAAGCTCTTCTGCATCAGGACCATCGTATTTATCAGCAAAGACTTTTCTGACTGCATCCATAAGATATTCAATATTATCATTCAGTCCTGCATCATACCCATGTGCCATGGACTCATCATTGTAGTAATAATGATAATAGCACGCATCCTTCATAACATAGATACGAGTTGCATCGAGAATTGCAGGGAGCATTATGTTCATATCCTCCCCCATTCTGATACGCTTATCACAATATCCCATATTATCTGTAATAAGCTCTCTGCTGGTGAGCTTCATACATCTGGACATTGTGATGATCCTGTTCTCATTGCCAAGGATTCTTTTCTTTATCTCTTTGTCCAGGGTTTCTCCTGTGTATTCACCCGGAGCTGCTCCATGATAAATAGGATCAAGCTTTCCGTTGTCATGCTCAAAAAGGCAGTTGCTGCAGATAATCTCTCCCTTACCACGGATATACGATGCCATGTCAGAAATCATCTCGTTTTCTATCCAGTCATCGCTATCTACAAAACACAGATATGCTCCGGTAGATATCTCTACTCCTGCCATCCAAGCGCTCATGAGGCCGCCGTTTTCTTTATGTATAACTCTTATTCTGTCATCGCGGGCTGCAAATTCATCGCACATAGCGCCGCTCCTGTCCTTGGAGCCATCGTCAACAAGTATTATCTCCAGATTCTCGTAAGTCTGGTTGATAATACTATTTACGCACTTATTAAGATAAGCCTCTGCTCCATACACAGGCACAATGACACTTATGAGCTCTTTTGCCATATATATTATATTTCCTCCCGGTAAAAGATTATTCTGCGCCTCTTCCGAACAATACTACTCCCACGGTCTTAATAAGAATTCTTATATCAAGCGCAAGGGACCAGTTATCAATATACTGAAGGTCAAGCTTAACAACATCATCAAAATCATCGATATCGCTTCTTCCGCTGACCTGCCACATACCGGTAAGTCCTGGCGTCATACTGATTCTTCTGCGATAATACTGATTATATTCCTCAAATTCCTTCTCAGTGGGCGGTCTTGTTCCAACAAGGCTCATGTCACCCTTAAGAATATTCCAGAACTGAGGAAGCTCGTCGATACTGGTCTTTCTGATAAAAGAGCCAACCTTGGTAACTCTGGGATCATCCTTCATCTTGAACATAAGACCACTCATCTCATTCTGATCCTGAAGCTCTTCCTTGATCTTCTCAGCATCAGTACGCATACTTCTGAATTTATAGATTCTAAAGCGTCTTCCGTTTCTGCCGATCCTGACCTGTGAAAAGAATACCGGGCCCGGAGAATCAAGCTTAATTGCCAGAGCAACAAAAGGAGTGACTACAGCAGTAATCGCAAGTCCCACAATAGCACCGGTAATATCCATGGCTCTCTTTAAGATAAGAGCTCTGTAGCGTCCTGTTCCGTTTATATAAGATACAACTGAATAGGTTCCAAAGGTTCCCACCTCTGTACTTCCTGAAATACCGGGAAGTTCTATACAATAGTGAACTGTAACGCCCATATCTCCCAAAGCTTCTATCATATCATTAAGAGCTTTTTGGGAAATATTCGGAGTATGTATGAACACCTCGTCAAGAGGAATAGATGTAACCTTCTCTATGAAATCGTCTTTGTTTGAAATGACTTCTACTCCTCTTATAACCTCTCCTGTCATATCCTCATCAAGACACACTGCACCTACTATTGAATAGTTGATCTCAATTCTGTGCTGAAGATGCCTGATGGTTGACATGAGATTCTCTTTTTCAGACAGCACCAAAAGTTTAACCGCTGAATCTCCGCTCTTCCAATAGGTTTTCAGCATACTTCTGAAAAGCTGGTGAAACAAAAGTGTCATCAGATAATCTATGATTCCAAAATAGAACATAACAAGACGTGAAAACTGTTCTGCCAGCTGCAATCCATATGCGATTGCAATTGTTCCGATAATTAAAGCAATCTCATATTTGAAAACAGCTGTACCTTCACGCCAAACCGTTCTTTTAATAAAATCTCTGTTGTAATCAAGTGCGAAGTTGTATACGGTACCAACAAGTATCAGCACGATACAGATATAGAAATGGGTAGACTTATCCCTCATATCTCTGAAGTTAAAATATCTGACATAGGTCGCAATAACAAATGATAGTCCTATTGCGATCATATCTATTCCCCAAAGTAGATACGTCAATAAATACTTATCTTTCCCCTGCATCTTTTTCCTCCCGACATGCTAAGAATATGTAAGCCCCCCAAATCATAAGCATGAAATTCCTGCCGATATATGACGAAACATACGTCGCCTCTACTATTGTATATAAAAACATCGAAACAAGCATCACAAAAGTGTCGTAATCCTTTTGTCTGTACATTCTGTAAAGCAGAATAAAAAGAATCACTGTCACGATGATACCTGGTATTATTCCATACCAGTAAAACAGCCTAACCCATCCCATATCAAAATACGTCTCACCGCTGTTGGAATCTCCAAACAACGTCCAGCTTGAAATCGTACCCTTATGTTCAGGTGTGTTCCCATAAAAAGCTATAATACGTCCGGTAAGCATCCTGTCAATTGCTGCAGAAAAACTGAAGGGATTTTCGAAAGCATACTGACTTACAGCTGCTGCAACAACAGATAAAACTACAGACAATCCGCTTACAGCAACGCCAATAGCATAATAAATCCCCGGCTTCTCATCATCTGATAAAAGCGACGGAATAAGACCTATCAACATAAATATGGTTATAAAAAAACCGGTCTTTGAATCCGTAAAAACAAACAGCAATATATTCAGTACAAGGATTATACTGCCTGCTATCTTCCTCTTTTTCCTGCTTTCATCCTTAAGGAGATACATCACAAGCATGGACAGAGCAAACAATACACTGTGAACCGTATTGGGATGCCCAAATCCAAAGGAATACCTGGTCTCAGTTCCAACTGACCTTCCAAAATAATCCGTGATGCTTATATTGCCGTAAATTCCTGTAAGTGCTGCCACAAAGATAGCCGCATATCCGATAAAGCTTACTGTAAAAAAGTAGTTAAGGGCCTTTTTAATATTCACTCCCTTACAGGAAATCACAAACATCGACACTCTTAGAAGATCATTGTTCCCACATACCCTGTAGCAAAAAAATGTAAAAACTGCGGTTATGCATATTGCAATCCACTCTTTTGCAGAATACTCCGTCAGCAGAATAACCACCATTGTCATCAGAAATGTAGCCCTGAAAACATAACTTGGAGTAGACAGCGGCAGATCGCTTCTCTCATAAATCGCCATAAGAAGTTCTGTGGTAAGCATCAGATAAAATACAAAATTCCTGATGGGCGAAAACCGCGATATAAAGTTATTATATCTTGAAGTAATACTCATAAACCGCCTATCTATGCCTCAGAGTCCTTAAAATTTTGTGGTATGCCTTTCTGCAAAATCTTCCAACTGTAATATCAAACTTATGGGTAAATCTCATAAAAGGTGTAATCACCGGCATATACAGATGTCTGTACTCATCGAGATGTTCTCTCAAATATCCGGGATAGGTTTCATCCACTTCAACTCTTGTAAATCGGGCATCTCTTCCAAAAATATCTCTTCCAAGGATCAGATGATCCATGGTCTCAGCCAGAACCTCTCTGTCGTTATACTCCTGGTGGGCCGCAGCCTTAACCTTAACACCGATCCTTTTTACAGGATTGGATTCCTTGTAGCCGCCCATATATCCAAAATGCCAGCCTCCGTTAGCTACTCTTACAGATCGCTCATCTGTAGGCGGTACCAGATCTCGAAGTCTTACTATTCCTTCAGAAGGGATATTTTCTATATTGCAGACCTTGGTTCCAAGCCATTTCCTCTCGGAAACAGGTATCTCCGGGAATTCTCCCGTGATAGATAAAAGCTTACCCGATGACTCCTCCATATTCAGGAACGCATAAAAATTCCTCTGGGCAAGATGATAAACTAAAGTCTTATCAAAGTGCTCTATTATCTCTGTAAGCACCTTGGGATTAGGAATCTCGTCGCAGTCTCCAAATATTATCACATCCTCAGGAGTTGCATCCTTAAGTCCCTGCAATAAATGGTTCTTCTGAAAATAGTCCCTTTCATGGGTTACCTCAAAATCCTTATCTTCAGAAACCACGATATATTCAATCTTATCAAGGAATTTTGCAAACTTCTCTTTGTTCTTTTCAAAGCAAAGCTCCTTTGGCTGCCCTGAAAAGGTGGTTGTTGCTTCCTCGATTATAAACTTGTCCACGTAAGGGTCAAGTACATTCAGACGAAGTTGCAGTATATCTATTTCATTAAAAAAAGGTATCAGATCATAGACCATGTTTTTCTCTCCAGCTCTTCGTCCTTCTCCAGAAAAGCAGCGGTCTTACCGCCATCTTAAATCGCTTATAGGGGCTGTAGAACCTTGGATAGTCCCCATTTTCGCCTCTCCACTTATGGAATGCAAAGGGTGTTATGCCTGCATTCTCAGGAAGATTGTGCTCTCTTGCAAAATAAATCGCTTCCTCAAGGGGTGCTATCTGTATGCCCTCCTGCTCCATCTCTTTTTTCAGATGACAGCAGATAAAAATGTCTTCATTGTAAAATCCATCATCCACAGGAACCCACTCGCAGTTGTGCTTTGCGGGGTATTCCATAAGTCTCTTTGATCTGATGGATACGGAATTCCCAACCCTGCAGATATTGCCGTCAGAATCTCTGTAGGCATAATCGTTCTCAGGCAGCGGCCAGGGGGATCCTATATAGTCATAATCAAGGAATGAGTCCCTCCACTTATCAGGATTTATTACAAAACCATCTGCGTGGACTATAAGGGCAAATTCCGTATTTATATGCTCATGCAGCTCATAAGTCATCTTATAATTGAACTTATCTATGCTGTCGAGCTTTGATGTATAACTGAATCTGATACCGGCAGGCAGATAAAAGGGCTTTTTATCCGAGATAAAAACCACATCGCCAAACTCGATATCCTTCATACTGTACTTAAGCGCCTGTACGGTCTCATAGACATTAACACTTGTCATGGCAGCCAAAGTAACATTCTTCAGCGTTAGCTTTTTCAACTTACAAATCTCCGTTTCACGGTTTCCAGGTCTTAATGATTCCAATTCTTCTCTCAAGTGACCTGACTATCTTCTTTAAATAGAACACGCCGTAGAGGCATTTTCTTCTGATAATCTGACAGAAGTATCTGACCTTACCCGGGCGCTCATTTCTTCTGGCATAGAGTCTTGACCTCTTTTTATACTCCGCCAGTTCTTTCCTGCACTCATCTGCCTCCCAGATTCTGCCCTTCTTATCCTGATAATGCAAGAAGCTGTAAATATTCTGCTCTGAGGACCAGAATCCATCGGATACATTATGCCTAGCCCAGTACTTGGGAGCTATGGCATATTTAAGCTCTGTGCTACTAAGCACGGGCATTATAGAAAATGATGAGTTGGACAAAATAAGGTATCTGGCGTTTTTTATCGTCACATAATCCTTGCCCATATCAAAATGGTGGCACTCATACTCAGGAAGGACCTTCTTTGCGGCTTCCTCGTCCTCTGTGACTATCATAAATCTCATTGCGGGATTTATCTTTTTCATATTTTTTATAGCATTTAAAAAATACGATCTGTCCAGATAAAGTTCCGGATGATCAGTGTATTCTCCGCCGCGGATGTTTATGATGCAAAGATCATCAGCGGTATATTCATAAGACTCAGCTTCTTCTTTTACATGGAGCCATTCACGAATCTTGTCCCTGTACTTTTCAAAGTAGCTCTCATCCTGCATGTTGCCATAGATAAGAGTATTGTCAGAGACTTCAAAAAGCCTCGGGTCCGCCCCTGAGATATAGCAGCCGTTTGCCATATCATGCTTGGAATTACCCATGTAAAGGCGGTCGTCCTTCTCATTTATTATGGTGTATTTTGCTTTATCTTCAGCAGGTATCTCTGTTCCAAGGTCGATGTCCATAAAGTACATTCCGCGCTTGGAATGAAAAACATTTCCTACCTGCCCCGGATTTATAAAGCCGAAATCGACGCCCTTCTCCATTGCTATGCATCTTGTGGTCACATAGAAGAAAAGCTGATTGCCAAGGCCGTAACCCGGTATAAACTCTGTTCCTATCATATTCTGCAATCACCCGTGAATAATGGTCTTGCCTTCAAGGCTCGACTCAATTATCTTCTGATCTTTTACCTCGTAGATAATGTCGCACTTCTCAATAGTGTTAAGTCTGTGAGCGATGATAACCATGGTCTTTTTGCCGTGGAAGCTGTTAACCGCCTCCATAACCGCTGCCTCAGTCTCGTTATCAAGAGCACTGGTAGCTTCATCAAAAACAAGAATCTCAGGGTTGTGGTAAAGAGCTCTTGCTATTCCGATACGCTGTCTCTGACCACCGGAAAGTCTTACACCTCTGTCACCGATCTTGGTATCAAGACCCTCGGGAAGACTCTTGATGAAATCTTCAAGCTGAGCCTCTCTGCAGACCTCCCAGATTCTCTCATCACTTATTTCTGCTGCATCTATACCAAATGCAATATTGTCTCTTATTGATTCATCAATAAGGTAGATGCTCTGTGGAATATATCCCACCTGCGCAAGCCATGATTCATAGTTACTGAAAATGTTCTTGCCATCGCAGAGGATCTCGCCCCCTTTTACATGCAAAAGTCCAAGTAAAATATCAACGATTGTGGATTTTCCGGCTCCTGATGAGCCCATGATTCCTACGGATTTACCCCTGGGAACCATCATATCCGCGCCGGTGAAAATGTTCTTTTCAGCATCGGGATATGCAAAAGTAATATTCTTAAGCTCGATCTTATCCTCAAGCTTTATGGCAGGGCCTGCGATTGCCATTCTCTCAGCAGCCATCTTTTTATCTGACTTCATGGACTCTGTGAGATTGTTGTAAACGAAGTCAAGGCTTGGCTCCTCGTAAGCAATCTGCGTAATGTAGGTGTTGATGCGATTAGCACTTGGCATAAGTCTTACTGCAGCAACACCAAAGGCTGTGAGCTGTGTGATGAGAAGCTTCACATCACCGCCGCCAATTATGTAGATCATGATGTAGCTAAGGACAGCCACCATGAAAACAGTCTCAATAAGAAGTCTTGGCAAATTGTTGAGCACGGTGTAGTCTCTTGCGGTCTCAGCACCGATTTTGCCTGACTCATAGTAGTTTCTTATAAAGAAGTCCTGTCTGTTTAAGACCTTTACATCCTTAAGTCCGTAGATAGCCTGAATTCTCCACTTGGCAATCCTTGACTGGATATTCTGATTCTTTTTACCAATGCTGTTCATCCTGGGCTTGATAAGCTTTGTACTAAGAAGCGTCATTAGCCCAAGTACAACGATTATCAGAAGTGCCATCTGCCAGTTGGTATAGATAAGATATATTCCAAGGAATAAGGAAACAACTCCCTCTGTTGCCAGACCCAAAAGAGCTAGCATAAGAGAAAATGTGTGCGGTATATCGCTATCAGTTATTCTAAATACCGTAGGTATATCCGCACCGAGATAATCCTCATAGGGTCTGTTCAAAAACTCTCGCATAACCCTTGAGATCATGTCGTTTCTTGTTTTTGCAATAAAGGTGTTCTGCTGATAAGTAAGATAAAGAAGATATGCGTTCTTAACAATATAAATAACTATAAGGAATGCAAGTATCGCACATATCTGTCTTTTTTCAGTATTAAGTCCCATCCCATAAGCTATATTTGCAAGCAAGGGTGCTTTATCCATGGCCTTTTGAAGGGACTCAGGATCAAGAATAACACTGACAACGGGAACCATCATTCCGACACTGAATGTCTCGAAGACGCCTCCCACAAGTATCATAAATCCAAGAAGTACCAGATACTTCTTTTGTTTTGTATCAAAAATATAATTGATCTTCTGAAAAAGATTAAGGTTCTCCGCCTTATTTTCAGAGGGTTTTCCTAAACTCATATAACTCCTTAAATGTCAGATGGAATAACATCCATGCAAAGACATATATCTTCACACTTTAATCATTCGCTCTGTATAAATATCCTCCATGGGCTTGTTGTTAAGCCACTTCGGAGGCACAAGTATCGTCTTCTCCGGTGCATCATTCATCCATGCACTCCACCAGCTAAAGCTTGAATTTGCAAGGATATGGTGCTTGCAAAGACTCATCAAAAGGAGATCCGCTACGTCCTCCTTCTCTTCACCTGTCTCTACATAGTGGAATCTATCGCCTGATACATGGGTCTCGTACCATTCATTATCATTTGAAAAAATGAAAAACTCTACATCCGGATACTTACTTATCAATGTGTCGATGGCTCTCTTGTAGTAGTCATCATCACAAATTCCGCCGAAGGTCTCCACTGTTCCGGGCTCTAAGTAATCGCCTCTTCTTACATGGATGCTGGCAGAATTACTCTGCAGGATCTGTCTGTATATCTCCCAGGATTTGGAGGTTGTAAGACAGTCCTCAGGCTTAATCTCAAATTCTCTTTTGAGCCTTGAAAGGACATTCCTGTCTGTAAAGTACTTATCAGACTGGAAGTAACCGTTAAGGTATGCTGTGTCCATTTCAAAAACCTTGGGGTCAAAATTACCTGTATTGTCCTGATATTCTGCGGACTTTCTTCCGAATAATTTTCTTTTGATCCTGCTAAGAAGGTCCATATGAGCATCAGTAATCTCAACTACTTCCTCATCTGTGGCCGTATCATAAGTGATCCCAAACAGGTCAAAAAGGACGGGATCTCTTTGCGGATCATCCTTAAAACCATTTACCTCGTCGATTTTAACTTCTTTTCCAAGTGCCTTGAGCTGCAGGTAAAGGGCATACTGGAACATCTGATTTCCAAGACCGCCTTTTAGCCTTATTATTATCATTTTTTGTGTCCCCCACTAAACTTTTGACGTAAAGGCAAAACTACCCCCTCATTCAGATCCATGAACAGATCGTAAAACTTGGGGTTCTTTAAAAATAATTCCATTCTCATTTTCTGGTGCGGATCAGCTATATCACATGAAAATACCCTGTACATCTGATTTGCACAGGTTCTGATCTCCTCTGCCAGAGGCTCCATGAATTTCTTTTTTTCTCCGGTCTTATCTCTTCTGGCTTCGGTATATAAAAGCAGAAGCTTCTTATAGACCATGTAATCATGGCTTGCAGCAAGGTCGCGCCTTCCGATCTCCTCAAGGAGCTCACTCCTTGCATGATACGAAGGAATCTGCTCTGTGAGAATCTCTTTTCTTAGGCCTGCGCCCATGGCCCCACCTTTTCTGTTTATTATATAATGATACAAAGGTGTGTCAATATATGCCACTTTCTTCACTTTTGCGAGAACCCTTGCTGAAAAAAGGATATCCTCGTAGTATCTCTGAATGGGAAAAGAGGTCTCGTCCAGAAGCTCGGCTTTATAGAGCTTATTCCAGGGAGCATTTCTGATGACTATATCATCGCTCTCCTCAACATAATTCTTAAGAGCTTCTTCCCCAGTAAGTTCAAGGAGTCGTACTCCTCTCTCTACTATCTCCTTTGCTTTTCCGTCATCCTTAATATGAACAAGTCCCTTTTTCCTATAGGTCCTGGTCTTTTTCAGATCTTCCTGACTGTCTTCAAAATATCTGCAAACAGAAAGCTCGGCGTCTGCAGTCACCATGGCACTAAGCATATACTCGTACATGTAGGGCTCTATGTAATCATCGCCGTCCACAAAGCCGATGTACTGTCCATGAGCAATCTTTATGCCTTCATTCCTTGCTATAGCAGCTCCGCCGTTTGTCTGATGAACCACAACGATTCTCTCATCAAGAGTCTTATAGTGGTCACAGATATTACCAGTGTTATCCCTTGCGCCGTCATCGATGAGGATTATCTCAAGATTCCTGTAGGTCTGCGCCATTATGGATTCTATGCATCTTGGCAAAAATTCCTCCACATTGTAACAGGCAACTATTACGGATATAAGCGTATTCTGTTTTATTATGGGAATCTCTTCCATGTAATGATTTTTCTCTTCCATTTATGCGCCTACATTTAATCTAATTAGTTATTTTCCGAAAGCCACTGCTCAAACATCAAAATATACCAGATAAGAGGCTGCCACTGTCCGCCCTCATCGGCAAAATTCTTCCATACCTTAGCTACTGCCTCGGGATTAAGGAAGCCTTCTCTTTGAAGCTTTTCTGCAGAAATCATGTCTTCTGCCCACTGACGGAGCTCCTTTTCCTTAAGCCACTTGGCAACAGGTATTGAAAAGCCCTTCTTTGGTCTGTCCACCAGCTCTCTTGGTACATGTCTGTAAAGTACATCTCTAAGTACCATCTTACCGGTACCTGTGTTTTTATCTCTAAGAAGTGATAGCGGCAGACTCCATGCAAACTCCATTACATCCCTGTCAAGCATTGGTATTCTGCTCTCTAAGGAAACTGCCATGCCGGATCTGTCCACCTTAACAAGGATATCATCGGGATGATACATCCTCATATCCATAAGCATTATATCATGATTTACTTCCCTAAGTCCGTCACCCTCGGCAAGACTTAGCTTATAGGGAGGCATGCTCTTTTCTCTTGCGATATTAAGAGCACCGGGGGCCATCTCGAACTGGATTCTGTAGAGATCCTCCGGGCTTCTTGCCTGAAGGAGCTTTGCTTTATCTCTGAAAACATCATCCCTCTTAGCAGCTCTTGAATGCTGAAGCATTTTTCCTGCGCCGTATCTCATGCCGCCGGGAATATTCTTCATCTTATTCCATATTCTCTGAACGGATTCATAGGATCTGTAGCCGCAAAACAGCTCATCTCCGCCGTCACCTGAAAGGGATACTGTTACATGGTCCCTTGTCATCTTACTTACAAGATATGTGGGAATCTGTGATGAATCAGCAAAGGGCTCACCGTATATTGATGGAAGCTTTGGAATAACAGCCTTGGCATCTGCTTCTGTGATATAGAGCTCTGTGTGCTCTGTTCCAAGGTGCTTTGCAATCTCCTTTGCAACCTCAGCTTCGTTATATTTTGGATCCTCCATTCCTATGGTGAAGGTCTTAACCTTTCCCTCAGCAACCTCCTGCATAAGGGATACCACAGTACTTGAATCTATTCCCGCTGATAAAAAGGCACCAACAGGCACATCAGATACCAGCTGTCCCTTTATGGACTCCTTTAAGAGACGCTCCAGCTCATCTGCTGCCTCCTCAGCAGTACCTTTGAAAAGATTCTCCTGACCTTTTCTTGCAACCTCTGTTATGTCGTAGTAGGTTTCAAACCTGTACTCGCCACCGGATCTCTGTATTCCTGTAAGCTTTCCTTCGTCATCATCCTCATGAACGGGCCTGAAATATGAAAAAGGCGCTGTGATACGAAGTATGGTTCCCGGCTCAAGCTTATAGATATCATGGTAAATCGTATAAGGTGCAGGAATATAGCCATGAACAAAGTACAGGTTCAGGGCTTCCTCAAATATCCTGTTCTTAAAGCCTTCTATGGCTCTAATAGCAGAAATCTCAGAAGCAAAAACAAAATTGCCATTTACAAAGCCGTAGTAAAGGGGCTTTTCTCCAATCCTGTCCCTTGCAAGGCAAAGCTCATGGGTCTCAAGATCATAAACCGCAAGAGCAAACATTCCTTTGCAGAATTTCAAAGTCTCACTAAGCCCTAAATGCTCAATGGCTTCAAGTAAAACCTCTGTGTCGGAGGTTCCTCTGAAGGCTGTAACAAAGCCCTTTCCCATAAGAAGGTCTGAGAGCTTATCGGCGTTGTAGATCTCGCCGTTATATACGATCACATACTTACCACTCTTTGAACGCATGGGCTGGGATCCGTTTGAAGATAAATCTCTTATGGACAGTCTTCTGTGACCAAGCCACACCATATCATCAGGGCTGTTCCAGATATCTCCGCTGTCAGGACCTCTGTGAAAAAGTCTGTCATTCATTCTTTTGATATTCTTTTCAGCATCGCCGCTATATCCGCAAAGTCCAGCTATTCCGCACATAGAATTCCTTTCATGGTTCCTTTGTTATTTGCCAATCATCTTATTATAATCAAATGCTTCAAGAAGCTCTTTCTCAGCAGCAAAATATTCATCCGCATTTTCTTTGGTGATCCTGTTTATGTACTGATCGCCTTCTGAAAGTTCCTCTGCTGCTATCTTCTCTATTATCCAGTCGTTAACTGAGGGTTCATAGTGTCCCCTGTCTCTGTATCTGTCAAGATCTGAAGTAATATCTGTATTCATAGTAAAGCTGTAGACATGGATATTGTCGCATTCAAGCATCATCTGTGTCGCAAGCTTTTTATATTCAAGCTCCTTATCAAGCTCACCTGCCTCTAACAGTCCTCCGAAATATGCCATTGAATATGGAGGATAAAAATACAAAAACGTGGTCTCCGGATGCTTTCTTGCAAGCTCTACAACATTCTCTTCCATGTTCCCTTTAAGAAGCGCTATCTCCTCATCAGATACAGGCAGTATGCTCTCAGGTTCGCCATATTTTTCTCTGCCCTCAAGAACTGCCCCTATTCCATAGATATAATTTACCGCAGAATAGCTGTATTCATCAAAGCTGGTATGGCCTCCCGGTTCGCCTTTTATAAATCTGTAAAGCACGGGAAGAGAATACCTTAGAAAAGCATCCTTGTTCAAAAGATATTTTACATCATCAAAGGGATTATTATTAGTCAGATACTCAGGATACTCGCCCATATCAAGCCTCAGTTCATCCTTATCCCTTACAAGCAGCGTATAATCAAGTGACCTTAGCACATACCTTGGGCTGTGACCTGTTTTATATGCTACCTCCAGATTATCGTCTATCTCTTTATAGGTAGCACCTGAATATGTAACCTTTATGGAGTTTGTCCCAAAAAGCTCATCAAACATCGATGCCCTGAAATTCTCAGCCATTGAGGTTCCTGTAATAATGGCGTCATAGTCAAAGTGTTTGGTTATGCCATCATTCTGGGATCTCTGGTCATTCAGAATATAGTAAAAGCTTTCATTTGGTTTTCTGTAATGGAAAAAAGGATCTGTCCAAAAGACACATCCGGCGATGGCCAGGAGCGCTATAACACTCGCTATCAATATGGAAATAAACCATCTTTTTCCAGTCATATCAGTTTACACTCCATGTTCACACACAAACTATAGGCGAACATCTAGAAATTGAAATACAAAAATGTTGAAACAGAGCTAAGAGAAATAACACAGGTCACAATAAGTACCCAGGTAAAAGCAAGGGATGATACCTTAAACTCATATTTTCTCTCATAATTATTCTTAAATAGCAGGCACAGGCAAAGAGCAAGTACCATCATAATAACCATACAAGCTAAAAGTACAGCGTGGTCTTCTGCGGAAAGTCCTATGGCAGACATCACATATCTAAAGCGCGGTATACGGAAGGCTTCAAGCATGCCATCTCTCACATCAAGATTAAGAACGAAGAGACGCTTTAATATCTGTACCCACTCTGTAACAGAATTTGCTCTAAAGAGGAGCCATGTCACATTTAAGAATGCAAAGGTTACGATCCACTGAACTGTTTTTATGAGAGCTGCACCTGCTTTTCCAAGGAAGCTCTTAGAAACAGCATTATACACAGCTTCGTAAATACCATGAGTAAGCTTATTAAAGCATTGTGCCAGTCCGTGAAGTATTCCCCATAAAATGAAGGTCCAGTTGGCACCGTGCCAAATTCCGCTGATGGTGAATACGATCATTATATTTAAATAGGTTCTAAGCTTACCCTTTCTGTTTCCTCCAAGAGGAATATATATGTAGGTTGTAAGGAACCTTGTCAGTGTCTTATGCCAGCGCTTCCAGAAATCTGCAACGGACAGGGCCTTGTAGGGCGAATTGAAATTCATGGGAATCTTTAAGTTGAACATAGACCCCAGGCCTGTAGCCATGTCACTGTAACCGCTAAAATCAAAGTAGATCTGGAAGGTATAGGACAGCATCAAAATGATGATCTCTGCTCTTGTGAGAGCGCCTTCTCCCACCTGAACTACAGCTGCCTGTGCAAAAGCCCAGTCTACTGCTTTACCGAAGGTGTCTGCAATAAGAACCTTTTTAGCAAGACCTCTTGAAAAAAGCATTATGCCCTTGGACAGATTATCAAAATTAACCCTGTGTCTAGTCTTATCCCTGAACTGAGGAATCAGCTCAGAATGAAGCACGATAGGTCCTGCCACAAGCTGCGGGAAAAAGGACACAAAAAGCGCATATTCCAAAAAGGAATAGCCTACGGCCTCCCCTTTGTATGCATCCACGATAAATGATATCTGCTGAAAGGTAAAAAAGCTGATGCCAAGGGGCAAGACTATTGTCCTTAAAACAAAGTCTGTCTTAAAGGCATCGTTTAGATTCTGTAAAAAGAAATTGTAATATTTAAAATAGAAAATAAGTCCGACGTTAAATAAAAGTCCCAAAATAAGATAGGGCCTGCGGGATTTTGCAGTCTGCATTTTCTTATACAAAAGGAAATTCACGCAGATACTGCTGCAGATTATCACAAGATATGATGCGTTGAAATATCCGTAAAACCACAGGGACATAAGAAGAAGATAGCCTTTAGCCTCTTTTTCTCTATCAAAATGGTTCAGTAAATAATACCCAAGGCAAGTGATGGGCAAAAAGAACAATATGAAAATAAAAGAATTAAATTGCACTTTTCCTTATCTTAGCCTTTCAATAATTTAAGTATCTCTCATCAGTCCTTCAAAATACTCTTTCCACTGGGAATTGATCTTTTCAGGACTGTAATCCTTCCTTACTGCCAGGGCAGCATCTGCCATAGCTTCGCACTTTTTTGCATCACTTATAAGACTCCTAAGTGCCTTAGCGAGACTATCCTCCATGGCGGAATCCTCACCCATTGGAATAAGTATACCATTTTCACCATCTCTTATAAGGTCTCTTGGACCACCGCAGGGGCAGTCTGTGGATATACAGGCAAGTCCCATGGACATGGCTTCAATGAGGGCATTTGGCATACCCTCCTGCTTAGATGTCAGAACAAAAATCTTCGCATCACGAATTTTATCCGCAACGCCGCTGACATTCCCCATGAAAACGATGCGGTTTCCATCTGTATGGTCATCGCTTGAGCCGCTTGTTCCTGCGCTTCTGGCGGCTTCTATCCCGGCAGCTTCCTTCTCAAATTTCTTCCTTGATGGGCCATCACCGTAAATAACAAGCCTGTAGTCAGGAAACTCATCCATGATCTTCCCGAAGGCTCTTATCAAGAGTATCTGGTTCTTGTTATCATCAAGTCTTCCAACCGAGACGATTGTATTTTTTCTTTCGGAAAAAGGAACTATATTACCTTTCATAAAGGAAGGATTGATCGAATTTGGAAGTATCCAGCACTTTTTCCTGATACAGTCCTTAAAATACTCTGCAGCTCCCGTTGTCTGAACTACAACACCTGCTGCCTTTGGAAAGAGCATATTCATGGCCAGATTAAGTCCCTTTGATCCATATTCCCTTGAGGGATTAGACCTTACAGAAACAACTACAGGAATCCCCAGGCCCCTTGCCGAATAAATCGCCATGCAGTTATTTTTTCCAAGAAAAGAAAGGATAAGGTCAGGCTTTAAGCTCTTCCAGGTATCTCTTAATTTCTTTACTCTGTTTCTGAAATTCGCTACTCTTTTGCCCTTTTCATCAGGCATAAGAGCCGTGAAAACTCTGTCTATTCCCGGCTCCTCAGAAGATTTCATACGGACTGTTTTTATGTGCTCGTCCATATTCAGGACTTTTATAAGGCGTCCGGGTTCATCCGCCTTGTCCTTTTCCATTACAGGCTCCCACTTTCTGTCCGCAACTTCATACTCATCATCCGCAAGGTATGTGGTCACAAGCGTAACCTGATAGCCCGCATTATAAAAATACTCTGCAAGGTTACACATAACGCGCTCGGCACCGCCCTTATTGAGGGATCCGATATACATTGCTATATGCTTTTTACCAGAATCCATATTTGCGGACATAAATACCTCTCGTTAACTTTGGTAGATATGCTTCTCATACCACTGCTGGAATATGAAAAAGCTCCATGCGATATTGGAGAAATTGGCGCCGCTGCCGGAGCCCCCATCTCCCTTTGCAAGAAAATCTCTCACAAAACCTGATGCGTAGGTCGCATCGAATATTCCCTGATTTTTAAGAAAACTCTCATTACTGTAATCAAGGAGTCTGTCTTTTAATGGACCGCGAAGCCATACATCCATGGGAACGCTAAAGCCCTTCTTTGGTCTGTCCAAAAGCTCTCTTGGAATATAGTCATAGGCGATATCCTTAAGGATATATTTCTTTACGCCGTCCTTATATTTAAACTCGTGAGGAATGCGGAAGCTGTATTCCATAACCTCCGTATCCATAATAGGGCATCTGCACTCAAGAGAATACTTCATAGCTGCCCTATCCATCTTGACCAGAATGTCGCTTGGAAGATATGTATCCATATCAAGGAGCATCCTTCGAACCTGCCAGTTTTCCACATCATAGTAGGATTCAACGGGATACTTGCAGGGGAAAACACCATCCTTTAGGAAATCCCTGCTCATATACTGTGCATATGTCATCCGCTGGTCCATCTCTTCCCTGCCGGAAATAAAGGCATGGGCTGCAGGGATATATTTGGGTGCAGAAACTTGCGTCTTAGTCTCAGGATCTCTGTTATCAGCAACTGCCTGAACGCTGTAGGGAAACTTTCTAAGAAGCTTCTCATTACCAAGCGGAATCTGACCAACGGCATTAACAACAACTCCTATGCCGTCCAGCTTTTTTGCCTGTACTGCTCTGTCATAGATATTGTAGCCGCAGTAGAATTCATCTCCGCCATCCCCGGAAAGGGCCACAGTCACTTTCTGCCTCGCCAGCTTGCAAACCAGCATTGTGGGTATCTCTGACTCGTCCGCAAAGGGTTCATCAAAATACTGAGGAATGCTGTCCACAAGCTCGATCATCTCTGATTCATCTATATAAAGCTCTGTGTGCTCGGTGCCAAGATGTTTTGCAACTCCTGCTGCATACTCAGCTTCGTTATACTCCGGAACATTAAAACCTATACTGAAGGTCTTAACAGGACTTTCAGAATTCTCCTGAGCAAGAGCCGTTATAAGTGATGAGTCATAGCCACCTGATAAAAATGTTCCAAGGGGCACATCTGCAATCATCCTGTCAGCTACAGACTTCTTAAGGCGCTTTTTAAGACCTTCCTTGGCTTCCTCGTAGCTTTCTACCTTTTTATTTACATTATCTTTATAAGCATCCCTGATGCTCCAATATTTTTCCTTAGTGATATTTCCCTGATTGAAAATAACAAGCTGCCCCGGTTCAACCTGATAAACGTTCTCAAAAATGGTCTCCGGTGCATTTATATACTGCTGATAGAGGTATCTTGGAATGATGGATGTTCTTATCTGTCCCTTAAAGCCCGGGCACTTCATTATAGGCTTAAGCTCTGAACCGAATACGATGTTGCCATCTTCAAGCCAATAATACAGTGGCTTTTTACCTATCCTGTCTCTTGCAAAAAGAACGTCCTGATTTTCTCTGTCGTAAAGAGCTATGGAAAACATTCCATGGATGTGCCTTACAAAATCTCTGCCCCATTTAAGATAAGAAGCCAGAATAACCTCTGTATCACAGGTTGATTTGTAAGGGTAATCCGAAAGCTGCTTTTTCAGCTCCCGGTAATTATAAATCTCTCCATTAAAAACGACAGAAATCCTGCCATCTGTCGTGGTCATTGGCTGATGTCCAAGGGGTGACAGATCCAGGATTGAAAGTCTTCTCTGAGCAAAGCCTATTACGTATCCATCCTTACCGGGATACAACTCGACGCCGCTATCATCGGGTCCTCTGTGTATTATGGTGTCATTCATGGCACGCAGCTCATCTTCTGTTATTCTGTTTTTAGAAATATATCCGCAGATTCCGCACATAGGCGCTCCTTCTATGTATTATCCTTTAAATATGTTATACTACTCTTACTTTTTTAGCAAACGACTTTTCAGTTGCCATCTTGCCGGCGATGATAAAATATCTGTACCGGTCAAGATGGTAACAGCAGCGAATATCAATTGAGGTTATCATGGACAGAAAAATCAAAGTTCTTCACATTGTGGGAGCTATGTACCCAGGAGGGATGGAAAACTTCATAATGAATATCTATGAGAACATAGATAAGGAACGGTTTCAGTTTGATTTTGCTGTTCATGTTGTAAAAGAAAACGGGTATGATGACAAAATCAGGGAGCTTGGAGGAAAGGTGTTCCAGCTACCCAGGATGATGTCTCATCCTATCCAGAATTTCAATAAGCTCAGCAATATTATTAATGCAGAAGGCTATGATATAGTCATTCGTCATACTGCTAATTCGCTTGTGGCACCACAGCTTATGGTAGCGAAAAAGGCGGGGGCAATAACGGTTTGTCATTCACATAATGAGACTGATCCCAAGAAGCTTGCACATTTCCTAAGCAGACCTATTCTTATTAAGAACACGGATGTAAGGCTTGCGTGCTCTGATAATGCAGGTAAGTGGATGTATGGAAATAAGAGCTTTGAAGTAATAAACAATGCAATCGACCTTAATAAGTTTGAGTTCAGGAATGAATATAAAGAGCAGATAGTCCGCGAGTTTAATCTTGAAGGCAAGCATATCTACGGACATATTGCCAACTTCATTGCATCCAAGAACCACACTTTCCTTATAGATGTATTTGCAAAGATCGCCGAGAAAGACGATAAAGCTATACTTATATGCCTTGGCGAAGGGGACCTTAAACCGGACATTCAGGAAAAAATAAAATCCCTTAATCTTGTTACAAAGGTTATCCTGACCGGAATCCGCCATGATGCGCAGGCTTTCTTTTCTGCTTTCGATACGATGATATTCCCGTCACTTTTTGAGGGACTTCCGCTGACTCTGATAGAAGCGCAGGTAAGCGGACTTCCCATGCTGATATCAGATACCATCACTCCGAATGTATCTGTGACAGATGGGCTTATCACAAGGAAATCTCTTTCCGACTCAGCAGAGAGCTGGGCTGATGAAGCCATCAGTATAAGAAATAAAAATGAGCAATCAGACAGATCCTGCCAGCGTGAATCCATTCGTTCACATGGCTACGACCTTGAGCAGCTTGTTAGCTGGTATGAGGATTTCCTGTCAGATCTTGTAAAAAACAAGGGGCAACATTAACATGAAAATTCTTTTTCATTTAAACAGCATGGGCCGCGGCGGCGCAGAGCATGTAGTCAGCATCCTCTCGGGGAAATTTGCTGATGCAGGTCACGACGTCATCGTTGCAACCCAGTGGTTTTCGGAAAATGAATATAAGCTTTCAAGCAAGGTAAGGCGTATCTCCGTTGGCTTAACCGAGAATGAAGAGAAGGCAGGGCGAATTAAGAAGGCCTTTACCAGACTTTTTAAATTACGAAACTGCGTAAAGAAAGAGAAGCCTGACCTTGTAATCTCATTTTGTGCAAAGGCCAATTTCAGAAGTGCCTTCAGTCTCTTTGGGACACGCACTCCTCTTATAGTTTCCGTCCGCAACAATCCGGAGGTTGACTATGCACCTCATAAGCTCGCAACCAGGTACATGGAGAAAAAGGCAGTGGGCTGCGTCTTCCAGACACCGGATGCTATGCATTATTTCTCAGAGGACTTCCAGAAAAGGTCAACAATTATCTTTAATCCTATAGATGAAAATTACCTTAATGCGGATACGAATAGCTCCGAGGGAAGAGTCGATAATTCAAAGAAAATCGTAAATGTGGGAAGAATCTCCGATCAGAAAAATCAGCTGCTTCTTCTTAAGGCATTTAACAATATCACAAAGGACTATCCTGATTATTCCCTGTATATCTATGGTGATTCTCAGGAAGGTGGCATATTGGATGGACTTACATCATACATAAGAGAGAACCATCTCGAAGAGAAGGTTTTCATTCTTCCTCCAAGCTCTAATCTTAAAAACGAAATCATCGGCTCTGCCATGTTCGTACTTTCCTCGGATTTTGAAGGCATGCCAAATGCCCTTATAGAGGCAATGGCTCTTGGCATCCCCAGTATCTCAACGGACTGCCCCTGCGGCGGATCCCGCATGCTGATAGACGACGGAAAATCCGGAATCCTTACACCGGTTTGCGATGAGAAGGCTTTAACTGATGCCATGCTTCGAATCCTTAACAGCAAAGAATTCGCAGATACTCTTGGAAATAACGCCAAGAATGTGGTATCCAAGGTTAATCCGGACAAAATCTGCAAGGAATGGGAAGATTTTATAAATACAAAATTAAAAAACAAAAGGGCATAAAGCAAATCAAACTTGTTTGTACATTTCAAACAAACAAGTTTAATACACGCCTTTATCTTTTATTGTCTTTTTTAACCGCAAATTGCAATCAAAAATATCATCATCTAAATCATTGATATCAAGCAAGCTTCTGATGCACCATTCCGGATCCTGAGTATGAAAAGTGTAATATACATCATTCAGTTGCTTATACGCGAATAAGTCCATAACAAATTTAGTTGATACTTCTCTGGTATATGAAATATACCGATACATATATCCCATCCAGAATGAACTACCTCCACCGACTCTATGTCGGAAGTGGTTTCTGTTATGCCGCAGAGCGGCATGAACCTTTGGGATGCTTAACGCATCCCAAAGAACAGGGCATGTCCACTATGCCCCTATCCCATTGGGTTACCTTTGGGAATACTTTTCTTAAGATATT
>NZ_AUJP01000017.1 GCF_000424285.1 Butyrivibrio sp. MB2005
CATGTGTTAGGCACGCCGCCAGCGTTCATCCTGAGCCAGGATCGAACTCTCACGTTTAAAATTTATCTAATCACTTAAAGTGACTGGATCGTTCGTCTGACCAGAACTAAAGCTTGGCTTTGTTCTGTCCGTTTTTACCTTGTTAGGTTTGTTTTGTTCTCTGAATATTCGTTATTGATCAGAGCCGGTATTGCGAAACGCTTCGCGTTTCCCAATCTTTTGCTTTCGCAAAATAAAATCATTCATGTATAGCTCTTAGCAAGTAAACTTGCACGGGCTATCCCTGATTGATTTTGCTCTGCTCAATGCTGTTTGGAATTTTCAGGGTTGCATTACTATTCCATTGTCAAAGTGCTTAAATACTGGGCTCGCGGGCTTTTTGTTTGTTTGCCGTGCGCCGCAGCGAAATTAAATATATCACTCTCCTATATGGGTGTCAACAAAAAATTTCATTTTTTTTCAAAAAAAATTGCAGTTTCCTCGGAAACCGCAATTTTACTGGATTTAGTATTAAAATTTTTTTGAATATTTCTCTGCACTGAGTACTGTTTGCTTCAAAAACCTTATTGTTTCGATCGGAAATTGGCCTACAGCAGTCTCTCCTGTAACCATTACAGACGAGGCCCCATCTAGGATTGCGTTGAATATGTCACTGACTTCTGCCCTGGTTGGAACAGGATTATGTTCCATTGAAGCTAGCATTTGAGTCACAACCATAAACGGTTTGCCGGCTGCAGTACACTTTCCTGCAATGTCTTTTTGTATACCGGGAAGGTCCCAAAGTGGTACAGCATTACCAAGGTCGCCTCTCGCGATTATGATCTCGTCACATTCTTCCATAATAGAAGAAAGCTTATCTATTCCGCGCCTGTCTTCTATCTTGGCATAGATGCGTATATTATCAGCACCGCAAAGATGAAGTTCCTTCCGAAGAATAGCCACATCCTCACTCCCTCTCACAAAGGGCTGCATTATTCCGGTTATGCCATTCTCTGCCGCACACTTAATATTTATATGGTCAGCTTCAGTCAGAGTAGGCATCTCTATATTGAAATCATCTGAGGCTATGCTTTTGCGGCTCTTGAGGACACCGCCACGTTTTACTGTGGCCAATGCGTAGTCATCTGAGTACGAAGAAACAACTGCAGCTATCTTTCCATCATCAAAAGCCAGTTCCATTCCGGGACGAATATTCTTCAAAATCCGAGAGTCCACAGGAATCCCGTCTTTTCCAATCACAATCTCCTGACCTTCGCTTAGCTGCAAATCCTCCGACAATACACCTATCCTAAGTTCCGGGCCTTGAATGTCCACAAGTATAAGAGGATCTACGCCCACTTCCCAGGCGGCGCTTTTGACCATATCTATGGTATCTAAGTTGTCAGCGAGCATGGAATGGGACAGATTAAGTCTCACTCCCGTCATGCCGGCTTCGAACATTGCTTTCAGTGTAGCTTTATCACTGCAGGATGGGCCGAGAGTTCCGAAAATATCAGTCATTGTCTATTATCTCCAATACCTGCCTAAAGTATTCATTACGAGTCTCTTCCAATGCATTGAATATCTCATGCCTTGAGTTCTCGAAGTTAATGATCTTTGCTTGAGGAACCTTTCTCTCGAATTCCCTATATCCGTCAGGATCGATAAGATGATCCTCCCCCGCAGTGAATACTGTTATGGGCAAAGTGAGCCTTGTGGTATTTTTGAAAATCCTGTCAAAAACCTTATAGCTTGCAAGCCCCCACCCAATAGCTGCTCCATAGGTCTGATAATGTTCATCCTTTAAACGCATCTCAAACATATAGTCGTAGCGCGGTTTTGACTGGGTACTGCTGGTCTCGAAAACAGGCTTTGCATCAAAGTGCTTCTGGCCGGGGCCCATGGATTTACGCTTACCGAATAAAGTCGCGTAGATGCTTATAAGACTGATCACAAATTTAGAAGGAACAGACTTCATCTTGAGCATGGGAGAACTAAGTATAGCTCTGTCAAAATACCCGGGATACTTTTCCATAAAAAGTGTACTTACAGCGCCACCCATTGAATGCGCGATAAGAACCAGCTTTTTCTCTGATGTTGCAGGCACAACTACTTTATCCATAAAAATGCGCAGGTCCTCTACGTAGGTATTGTAGTCATCTATATAGACTACGTCGGGTTCCTTCATCTTGCCCTCAGAGTAGCCGTGTCCGCGCTGTTCTATAAAGTAGAATCCAAAGCCAGCCTGGTAGAGATACCAGGCGTACTCATGGTATTTTCCGAAAAACTCACAAAAGCCATGAACGAAAACTACTACCTTGGTAGCGTTTTCAGGGATAGCAAAATAGTAATTGAGAGTTGTTCCGTCAAAGGACTTGAACTTGCCCTGTTTTACGTGGGCTTTGCGAAACTCCTTATTCTCAGTTTTCATGATCTGTGTGAAGTTGTCTTCACCTAAAAAATTAACCTTGTTCATATATCTTCCTTGCCTTATCAGGATAGTTAGTAATTACGGCATTTACGCCCATGTCGCGGCACTTTATAAGGTCTGCCTTTTTGTTGACGGTCCAGACATTTACGTCGATTTCGAACATGTTGCAATCATCCATATAATCAGGGTACTGCAGGTTATAGAATGCGGGATGAAGTGCATTTACGCCATTCTCTGCAGCATAGCCGGGCATGTTGAGGTGACCGTCTCCGTAGAGAAAGCCTACTTTTGCGTCGGGATCCATATCCTTTATCTTCATAACAGAGTAATGGTTGAAGGATGAGTAGATGACTCTGTCGGAAAAGCCCTTTTTCTTTGTAAGTTCTACGATCTTATCCTCAAGATCAGGGTAGAATATCTCCCCGGTCTTTAGCTCGATGTTGATGGTAAGGCCTGTAGGATCAAGGAGATCAAAGACCTCTTCCATAGTAGGAATGTGCACGCCTTCATAAGCCTGATTGCCATTGCAGAAATCAAACTTAAGAAGCTCCTCATAGGTGTAATCCTTGATGAAGCCTGCACCGTTACTGGTTCTGTCTATAGTTTCGTCATGGCAGACCACGATCACGTCATCTTTTGTAAGCTGGATGTCAAGCTCTACTCCATCAGCCTTCATGTCTGCAGCCATTTTGAATGCAGGAAGGGTGTTCTCAGGTGCATAACCACTGGCTCCGCGGTGTGCCCAAATTAAAGGATAGCTCATAATTTTACCTTCTTTCTTCTTATATAAATAACCGTTTGTAGAAATACGATTTTTCAAAAATCAAACCTTCTTGTTTGAGTTCCTGATATCCCAGAGTTTATCGTAGGAAAAGCCTGTTACTTTCTCGCAGATTCGCTTCTCTTCATCTGATGCTACTGAAGGTTCTTCGCCTTTTCTGCGGGCGATATCTTTTTGAATGACTGCAAACTCTTTTCCTGTGATAGGGAAAATAGCAGCAACCACAAACAAAAGCGTGATCAAAATCGCAGGACAGATAATAAATATCAGAGCTATTCCCTGCTGCGTGCCAAGGGACTGGCGACCGCCCTGGTTGGCGATTACTTCGTCGTAGCCAACTGCTGATAAAAGAATTCCGATTACAGCTGCAGATACTCCTGCGGAGATTTTTCTGATAAAGGTAGCCATGCCGGAAACGATGCCCGGTCTTCTGATGGATGTAATGAGCTCGTCAACTTCAGCCATATCAGCCATGATAGCGAAAATACTGGTGAGCGTAGCTGCATTACCAAATCCGATAAGAGCCGTCAAAACAAGGATCAGTACGATATTTGCGCCTTCATAGGAAAAAGCAAGAAGTCCCAAAGTACCAAGGAGCCTTATGGGAGCTCCGATAAGTATGGTTGTTCTTTTTGATGTCCTGCTCATTACAGGTCCCCAAACAAGCATACCCACCAGCTGTGATACCAGAAGAACCGCCATAAGATAAGTAAAGTATCCATTTCCGTAGCCATTTAAGACATCATCCACATAGTACACAGCCATGCCGGAAACGAAATCCATGCCGCACTGTCCAAAGAGGTAGAGCCCAAGGAAAAGCCTGAAGGATCTGCTCTTTAAGACGCTTACAGACTGCGGAAAGCTCTCAGCAAGAGTTGTGTTGATAGGCTCTTTTTTCTTTTCCCAGGTGCCAAAGAAAGTAACAAGGGATGTGCACAGGAAAAGGACGCTGAAAATAAGCGCACACTTCATGTACAGCCCGGTGTTAAGCGTATCTGTAATAATGAATGTCGGAATAAGGCCACATACCATGGAACCAAGGGTTGACCAGATCATACGGCAGTTTGAGAACTTTGCGCGCATGGCGTAATCATCCATCATGTCCGGAAGCAGACCATAATATGGAACAAACAGGATTGTAAAGCCCGTGGAAAACAGGCAGTACATAAACAGATAAAAGATATAAAGAACTACAGGTGAAGTGCTGGGAACCCTTACCCACAACAAAAGGAAAGTGATTGACGAAGCAAATGCACCAATTAAAATATAGAACCTCTTTGGTCCGAATTTGGACGTGGTTCTGTCAGTAATATTTCCCATCATGGGATCTGTGATGGCATCCCATACTTTTCCCACAAGCGGGATTGTTCCTGCAAGAGCTGCAGGCATACCAAGAGCCTTGGTCATAAATACTGCAAAAAAAGTGTTGATGATGACAAAGGCTCCCCCGTTATAAAACTCCGCCATGCCAAACATCATTTGATGAAGAAAATTATAATTTGGTTTTCTTCCATAATATTCCATAAGTGCCCCCAAAACCTTTCTCTTTCATACTAGAACGAAATCCGCAACCTACTCGGATTTCTGAAATTTCATTTATAACAAATAGCGAGTCCCCAAATCAGGTGGGGACAACGCCAATAGTCATAAATCAAAGATATTTCTTCATATTTTCAAAAACAACTTCATAAGCATCAGACCACATGTGGATTCCATCGATTGAAAACTCCTCTTTGGTCTTGCCATCAGGGCCTGTGAGGCCATCGTTTACGTCGATATAGTTGTACCCAAATTCCTCGGCGAGAGCCTTAACTGCAGCGTTGGCTTCAGGGAGTCTCTCCCTGCGTAAAATCGCTGCTCTGTCAGCGCCGGGCCATGGCATTTTTGCTGCTACTGTCTCGTTTACAGGATAATAAGCCATAAGGTAAACCACAGTTTCCGGAAGTTTTTCCTTAATCTGGGTAAGTACCTGTCTGTAATCAGAGATGAGCTTTTCCTTGGTTTCATCTGGTATGCTGATGTCGTTGGTTCCGATATTGATGAAAATCTTAGATGGCTCTAGGTCAAGAATCTGCTCATTCATAGCATCAAGCATCTCAGGGATCGTGTATCCGCCAATGCCTCTGTTATAAATTGTCAGATTCATACCGTGATTTAAAAGAATCTCCTGAATAGGAAACTGCTCCATAAGTGATGAGCCTGTAAAAAGGATGTGTCCCTTTTTCACAAACTTGTTCAGATGTCTGTAACGCTCCAGCTTGTCAGCCTTCTCGCGCTTCATGAAATCCCCAATAAAATCTGAAAATGCGTTTTTGCTTTCTTCTGCCATAATGTCCTCCTGGTTAGTAATATATATAGTACATTTTACCTCAAAAAAAGCGGGCTGTCGCACTAATTTCTTAATGCTACAGCCCCCCTAACTTAACAATGATCAATCGAGAACCTTTTCTTTCATCAATTCATTGTTTCTAAAACACGACTCTACATAAGCAGCCCAAGGTACCAGTTTGTAATTCTTTCTGAAAAAATCAAAAGCAAATATCCGGAAAATGCTATGGCAGGGCCAAAGGGAAATGCCTTTGAAGCATCCGGTTTTAGCAATCGCCTGATTGCTGCAAATAAAAGTCCGCTGATGCAGGAAAAAATGATAAGCTCATAGCTTCCGGCATATCCAAGGTAAAGTGCCAGCATTGCAAAGAGTTTAATATCTCCGCCGCCCAGTGCTTCCTTTTTAAGGAACTTCTCCATTGCCATAGTCAGAAAAAGCATAATGGCGAGCATCAAAATTCCTGCCAGAAGATGATGTCCAATCCATAAGAGCGATGCCTTTGTAAAGACGCCTTCTCCTGACATGAAAGGCGCAGTCACTATCCAGGTAATAATTCCGGCAATTATGCATCCATCCGGAATCTCAAAGGTCTCAAGATCTGTAAGCGCTATTATAAATAGGATTCCTGAAAGAAAAAGATTTCTGAAAAACAATATTAATGTATGAGCGTCCACAGTGAACGCCAGTCTTAAAGAAGGCTCTAACACAGCAAGGTACATTGACAGTGTAATTACGCCAAAAGAAAGCTCAGTAAGTGGATATCTGGGTGATATTTTTTCTTTGCAATATCTACATTTTCCCTTTGTAAGAAGATAGCTGACTACAGGAATAAGATCTATTGCAGCAAGGTCGTGTCCGCAGTACATGCAGTGGCTCTTACCTTTTACAAAATCCTCTTTCCTGCAAATTCGAATTGCAGTGCAATTAAGAAACGAACCGAATATAAGTCCAAAGATGAAGACTATTGTTCTGAAATAAGCATACATTTTGTGTCATCCCCCGCATATTAAATGTTGCTTATTCTATATTAACTCAAAAGATTTTTGCGCACAATCCATCATAGCTGTGGAACATCTCTAAGAATCGGAAATACCACAAACTCATTCTCCATTATTGGGGTATCAGTTTTGTTCGCTTTATAAATACCAATATTAACAACAAAATACTGGATTTTATCGTCTTCCTCATGAATATCTACAACACATGATGATACAAGTCCATCACCATAATCCGTATAAGATGCCTTGTTTACCAGACTATAGTTTACGGTTCTGGTTGATACCGGATCAGTATATTTCATAACAACTCTTCCAAAATTGCCGGCTGAAGCTGCAATTTCGGTGTCGTCAGCAGTAAGCAGAACTATACTGAATGGAGCATACTCCTGATTCTGGCTCGCACTGTAATATACTATGCCATCATCGGTATTCTCCACCTTTACAACATAAGACAGCTTGTCTCTTATTGCCAGTGACAAAGTCCTGCAGAGCATGGTGGCCTCACTGTCTGTAACAATATCGTCGTAATGGTTTGCTGCTAATCTCATGGTAACAACAAGTATAGATGTAGTAAGCATCATAATGAGCGTGCACAGCAACAATTCTGTCAATGAAAAACCACCGTTACTTCGTATTTTTTTGGACAAAAACTCCCTCATACGTTTCATCATAATCAGTCATTCCCATATTCATATTCATAAAAATACAAACGTCCGCTACCAGGATCATCATCTTCACTTGAATAATTAAACAGTTTTACCGGAAAAGATGCAGTCGTACTCTCATAACTAACATTTACTGTGGCAGAATAATCATCAGCACCAGTCTCAGTAGATAGCGAAGACTGTAGCTCTTTGGCCGCTTTAGTCCCTCTTGATGCGGTAGTGATGGCACCGGCAAGAATCATCATCCCGAGCACTGTTATGAGTGTTGCTACCAGTGTTTCTATCAGTGATTCCCCTGATTTATTTTTCAATTTTTGAAAAAATAGTTTCATAGCTCATCCTCAAGGCTCGTCCGGATCATTGACATTTCCGGTCTTATCATTGTAAATACGCCAGCTGATTCTGGTTGTTGTCGACTTAACAGTATTGTCGGGTTTTCTCTTTACTCTGTTAGTACTATATCCATAGAAATCGAGGCTGGACTGGTAAATCACAGAATCATCCTTTTCATCCAGTGCCTGAAAAACTACAGAAAAACCATTCTCTCCATAATCATCCCGATCATCCGGAGCATTTATGATTACCTTTACCGGATTCATTTTCATCCCCGGCGCATCGGAAGAAGTAACTGTAAGCATGGATTCGGTCATGGATTTGTCACCCTTAATCACGGCAAAAATAGCAGCCTCAAAGCCTACCAGATTATCACCTGTAATCTCTCGAATTACATACTTTGCACCGGTTTCATCTTCTAACCTCTCTGTCCTCTTGATCTTATAAGTTCCGGAAAGAGATTCTCCACCAGTAATGTCTCCGGGATACTCAACCTCAATATACAGACCATCCAGCTGTTTCTGAATCATCCTCGCGGCTGAAGAAACAGCCAGATATGCCTGCTCGTCTTTTAGTTGTTTTCCGGACGTCTTAATCGCTGTACTACTGATTGTCACCAGTGAAAAACTGATAATTACGGCGACAAGAAAAACTGCCAGAGCAAAAACGATCGTTGCACCATTTTGTGATTCAATTTTCTTTCGGAATTTTTCAATCACCATTACCACTGCCGCCATCTCCCTCTTCACCACTATTTTCAGGTTCATCAGAATTTACAGGCATTGCATCTTCAGAATTACTACTCTCTTCTTCGGTGCTGCTTTCTTCATCGTCAGAAGAACCGCTCTCCTCAGATGACTCATTACTCTCCTGTGCACTTTCTTCCTCTGATGAGGAATCTTCGCCGGTATCTGCACTTTCATCAGAAGCATTCTCTTCAGAACCGCTTTCTTCTGATGAACTCTCCTGTGCTTCTCCCTGTTCAGAGCCACCTTCCTCTGAGTTATTTTCACCGGAATGTTCCCCTTCAGAAGCATTTTCTTCTGAGTTATTCTCTTCTGAATTGTTCTCTTCAGAATTGTTCTCTTCTGAATTATTCTCGCCGGATTCACCTGACTCATCGGACTCACCGGTATCCTCTGTTGATTCTCCGTTATTCTCTTCTTCAGAAGCCTGTTCTTCTCCTATGCCATCTTCCTGTTTCTCTGTGTCAGATCCATCCTGAGATTCTTCTGCTTCCCTCGCCTCTTCCTTCTTCTTTTTCTCTTTCTTCTTTTCCTCTTTCTCTTCATCAGGAATATCTACAAGAACATCCTTGGTCATAGGTATAGGCTCATCTGCATCTACATCATCTCTGAAGTATCCATAATCACCATCAAGATATGAGTATGTACCATCTTCATTATCAAAATAATCGGCATCATCAAGTCTTGCATATTCGCAGTCAATATGATCTTCATCCCATACTGTTCCGTTTCTACCGACCAGCAACTCACAGCCGGCAAACATGTTATCGGAGTCTTCGACATTCTCAGTGCTAAAGCCATCACCTACATAAATGCCATACAAAGCCTCGCAACCATCAAACATCGATGTCATATCGGTAACATTACCGGTATTAAAATCCATAAGGAACAGTTTTTCTATGGAACTGCAGCCTGCAAACATGCTACTCATATTTGTTACACTTTCAGTATTGCATTCCATATTAAGTGAAGTGAGCTCTGAGCAGCCCGAAAACATATTGCTCATATTTTCTGCGTTTTCGGTATTGCATTCAATGCTGACTGAAGAAAGCGCTGAGCATCCTGCAAACATTCCGCTCATATCTGTTACGCTTCTGGCATTACCATCCATCTCTACAGATGAAAGGGCGGTGCAGCCTGAAAACATATCGCACATACTGGTAACATTATCAATCGACATTCCGGTCAGATTGATAGATTCCAATGATGTACATCCTGCGAATAACCTCTCCATGGAGTTAACCTGAGAAGTATTAAGGCCTCCAAGTCCTTCTACAGACTTGAGACTGGTATATCCCTGGAACCAGCCAGCCATATTATGAGGCGCTGCATCCTGGCCAAAGCCACCATAAAATACTACTCTCTCAACTCTGTCACCATAATCACTCCATGGATGGTTTTCATCATCACTTAAGAGGAAACACTCGTCTTTCTCGGCGCGATATTCTGCCTCGAATCTCTCACCATCATGACCACCTCTTAGACCTCTTTCAAAGTAAATGGTGAAGTAATCATCGGAAGCATCATCACTATCCTGTCCTGATGATTGGTAAACTCTGGCCCACAGACGCTCATCCGGGTTGGACATATCACCATTGGCATCCTGAGTTGCGGATACCTTCTTGATCTCACTGTCGGCCACGATATCCATAAGAGCTCTGAATTCTTCAGGGTCCACAATCTCATAAATACCGTCACCCATGTCAGTGGTACTTTTCGCGTTGTCCATGAAATCGTTTATAGCCGCAACTGTTTCTTCATCAGCCTCATCAAGTACGCTTCCAACATCAAAAGTGAAGCCCAGAACGTAATTACCTGCTCCGGCATTTAGCTGCGCCACAAGCTCTCTTGTTGCCTGTAACGTAGCCTCATCCGGCTCTTCATACTGCTGAAAATCATCAAATTCTTCCACCTCTTCGGCATTAACCTTTACGGAAAAGAATTGTATGACTATGAGGCCAAATGACAACGCCACTGCCATGTTACACATAAATCTCTTTCTCATAGTTTTCCCTCACTTTCTGAAAAACCAGGTAAAATGCCTCATCAAGGATTGTTAATTACTGCCTGTGCCGCCTCAGCGGGAGTTGCGTAGAATACACCCTTGTAGTAATAAACCGTTAACGGACCGGACTGCGTTGTGATTACAAGTGTAAGGTAACCGTCGGTGAGTATGGATGATTCTACGTTAGTAAAGTATCCGGGTGCTCCTTCGAGCTTTCTATCAATGCGAATATAATCACGATAATTTGTTACCTGCGTATATGTTGTACCCTGTCCGCCTTTTATATTATTAGATAATAAAAATGTATATGTACAGCTTGCATCACTTGGAGCAACAAAGTTATTTGTAGCGTATATTGTTGTTAGAGCCGTACAAGACCTAAACGTATTATTAAAATTCTTTGCTGCAGCAGTATTAAAGCTTCTAAGATCAAGTGCGACTATTGACGAGCAGTTCTCAAACATTGATTCATACGATGTTATTGCTGAAGTATTCCAATTTGTCACATCAACATATCTTAGCGCAGTACAATTCTTGAACATATCCTTAACAGAAGTAACATTTGAAGTATTCCAGGTACTCATATCCACTCCGGTCAATGTAGAACATCCATTAAACAGGCCTTCAAGATTCTTGAGCTGATATCCTGCAAGCTGGTTCCCATCAAAGAAAGTCAACTTTGTCATACCATAAAACCAGTTGATCATAGAGCCAAGTTGATATGAACCTGTATCATGGAATTTCACATCAACAATACTGCTTCTATAACTATGCCAAGGATAGTCAGCCGCATTACGGTATCCACCTTCACTAAACAATCCCAGATCTGCTTCCAATGTACCTCCTGACGCCATCGTCGTTTTAGCAGATTCATAGGTTCCTCCATTGCTACTATCAGCGAAATAAATATTTAATCTGTACTCACCAGCAACTCCTGTCTTTTCCAACAGTGCGCCTAAGCACTTACTATAGTCGGTGTAATAGCCAGGTGTACCGGCTGATGCTTTATCAATTCTCGCATACGTTCTATAGTCCTTAGCTCCATGCATATCAGTACATTTTGTACCTTCTCCTCCTATCAACTTAGAATCAAAAATAAACATATACTGATAGTTTGCACTTTCAGATCCATTAAGGGCATCTGTTGCAAAAATAGTGGTCAATTCACTGCACTCTCTAAATGCATTATAGAAGGTTGTTACATTTGCTGTATTGAAGCTTCTTAAATCTAATGTCTTAATGGATGAGCATTTATAGAACATGTCATTCATACTGGTTACACTAGTTGTATCCCATCCTGTTACATCAACAGACTTAAGAGCAATACAGTTATAGAACAAGGACGTCATACTCTTAACACGCGATGTATCCCATGTATGCAAATCCAAATCGGTTAATGCATTACATCCGCTAAACAATCCTGTAAGATCGGTTAAAGGATACCCTGCCAGCTGGCTTCCATTAAATGAAACCATCTTCGTAAAGTTGGTAAACCAATACATCATTGATGTAAGTTGATATGCATCTCTATCATGGAACTCAACCTCTACTATACTATTCCTATAACTATGCCAAGGATAATCAGCAGCATTTCTAAAACCACTAGAACTAAATATTCCCAAATCAGCCTCAAGAGTCCCGCCGGCTGTCATTGTTGTTCTGGCAGCCTCATATGTTCCTCCATTACTACTATCCGCATAATAGATATGAAGCTTATACTCGTCTACCGTTGATGTCTTTTGCAGCAATGCTCCAAGACATTTACTATAGTCTGTATAGTATCCGGGAGTACCTGATGTTGCCTTGTCGATCTTAGCAAAATTCCTATAATCTTTGGTTCCATGCATGTCCGCACATTTTGTTCCTTCGCCTCCTATCAGCTTAGGATCAAAAATGAACATATATTGATAGTTTGCACTTTCTGCCCCATTAAGATCATCTGTTGCAAATATTGTTGTCAATACACTACAATCTCTGAACATATTATAGAAATTTGTTACATTTGCTGTATTAAAACTCCTAAGGTCCAAAGTCTTAATCGAACTACATTTATAGAACATATCGTTCATGCTTGTTACACTTGTTGTGTCCCAACCTGTAAAATTCATATTTACAAGCTTATTGCAGTTATAGAACATTGAAGTCATAGACTTTGCATGTGATGTATCCCATGTATGCATATCAAGACTTGTCAATATTGTACATCCACTAAACAAACCTGTAAGATCTGTTAACGGATATCCTGCAAGCTGACTTGCATCAAATGATGCCATCTTTGTAAAGTTGTTAAACCAATACATCATAGATGTAAGGTTATACTTATCTCGGTCATGGAAATATACAGAAGCTATACTTCCTCTGTAGCTATGCCATGGATAATCTTCAGTATAACGATATCCAGCAACATTAAACATGCCCAAATCCACGTACAAAGAGCCATTTCCTTGAGCTGTTGTCATTGAAGTTTTATAAGTTCCACCCAACTCACCGTCAGCATAATAAATTTGAAGATCATATTCACCATCTGTTCCGGTCTTCGTCAAAAATGCGCCCAAGCATGTTGTTATATCTGTAAAGTATCCAGGAACTCCATCACTTACAGCCCGATCAAGCTTTGCATATGGTCTGTAATTATAATTATTGGCAGTAATACTTACCGCTTTTGTGCCTTCTCCTCCAATAAGATGGCTATCTTCCCAAAACATCAGACAACAATCCGCATTATCTGCAACAAAAGTATTAGTAACAAATATCGTCCGCAATCTACTACAATCTCGGAAGGTCTGATTAAAGCTCATTACTGTAGCTGTATTAAAGCTTCTAAGATCAATTGTTTTTATAGTAGAACACCTATAGAACATTCCACTCATATCCTTCAAGCTAGTTGTATCCCAACCTGAAAGATTAACGTTTGAAAGCTTACTACAACCGTAGAACATATATGATACAGTCTTAAGTCTGGATGTCCCCCATGTACTCATGTCTATGCTTTCTAGTGATGAACAACCATAAAACATGTTTGTCAAATCGGTAAGAGGCTCATCCTTTAACTGACTCGCGTCAAAAGTCTTCATATTTGTGAAACCACTAAACCAATGCATCATTGAATCTAGCATATACTTATCAAGATCATGGAATTTTGCATTTACAATATTCGCTCTATTGCTATGCCATGGATAATCATCAGCATAGCGATATCCCGCGATATTAAATATTCCAAGATCTTCATATAAGGTTCCATGTTCCTCAGCATCATTCTTTGCTAGTTTATAAGTACCTCCCTTTTCTTCATCAGCATAATACACATGAAGTTCGTATTCTCCTTCTGTAGAGGTTTTAATAAGTAATGCTCCTCCACATGTTGAATAATCAGTAAAATAACCAGGTTCATCACCACTTACTGCTCTATCAAGCTTTGCATATGGTCTGTAATTATAGTTATTAGCTGTGATATTTACCGCCTTTGTTCCTTCTCCTCCAATAAGGCGCAAATCTTCCCAAAACATAAGGCAGCAATCTGCACTATCGGCAACAAAAGCATCCGTAGCAAATATTGTATGTAATCTACTACAATCTCTGAATGTTTGATTAAAACTTGTTACTGAAGCAGTTTTGAAGCTTCTAAGATCAAGTGTTTTAATAGCGGAACATCTATAAAACATTCCACTCATATCCTTTAAGCTAGTTGTATCCCAGCCTGTTACATTAACATTCTTCAGTTTGCTACATCCATAGAACATATATGATACAGTCTTAAGTCTCGATGTATCCCACGTACTCATATCAATGCTCTCTAATGTTGAGCATCCATAAAACATGTTTGTTAAATCTGTAAGTGGCTCATTCTTTAACTGGCTCGCATCAAAAGACTGCATCTTGCTAAAGCCACTAAACCAATACATCATCGAATCAAGAGTATATAACTCAAGATCATGGAACTGTGCCTTTACTATTTTTCCTCTATAACTATGCCATGGATAATCTTCAGCGTAGCGGAAACCAGCAATATTAAATGGTCCAAGATCCATGAAAAGCGTCTCATTTCTTTCTGCTTCCTCTTTAGCAGCTTTATAACCACCACCATTTAAGTCATCAGCATAATACATATGAAGTTCATACTCATCTTCAACCGCAGTCTTAATAAGCAGAGCCCCACCGCAGGTAGATATCTCTGTAAAATATCCCGGAACGCCAGTACTTATTACTCGATCCAATTTAACGTATGGCCTGTAATTATAGTTATTAGCCGTGATATTTACCGCCTTAGTTCCTTCTCCTCCAATAAGATGACTGTCCTCCCAGAACATGAGACAACAATCGGCACTATCCGTTGCAACAAAATCATCTGTAGCAAAAATCGTATGTAATCTGCTACACTCTCTGAACATCTGATTAAATGAAGTTACCGTCGTAGTCTTAAAGCTTCTAAGATCAAGAAGTTTTATTGTAGAACATCTATAAAACATTCCACTTGCATCCTTAAGACTGGAAGTATCCCAATTAGATACATCTATAGAAGTAAGTTTGCTACATCCATAGAACATATATGATGTGCTATAAAGATGCTCAGTAGTCCAATTGTGCATATCAACCTTTGTAAGCGTTGAACATCCATTGAACAAACTGGTGAGATCTGTGAGCGGCTGATTTTTCAATTGATCACCGTCAAATGACTGCATCTTATTAAAGCCATTAAACCAGTACATCATCGATGTTAGAATATATTTATCTTTATCATGAAACTCAGCTGAAACTATCTTTGCTCTGTACTCATGCCAAGGATAATCGTCCGCATAGCGATAACCTGCAATGTTAAATACGCCAAGATCTTTATATAAGGATCCATTACTTTCAGCTGTTGCCTTCGCTGATTCATATGAACCACCATGTTCTCTATCTGCAAAATACATATGAAGTTCATATTCTTCATCAACTTCTGTTTTTATTAGAAGTGCGGCGCCACAAGTTGAATAATCCGTTAAATAACCGGCAACACCCATAGAAATGACTCTGTCAAGTTTCGCGTAAGGTCTATAATTATAATTATTTGCCTGAATATTGACTGCTTTTGTACCTTCTCCTCCAATAAGTCTGCCATCTTCCCAGAACATCAAGTAACAATCCGCATTATCTTTAGCAACAAAATCTTCTGTAGCAAATATAGTACGTAATCTGCTACATTCACGGAATGTCTGATTAAAGCTTGTAACAGCTGAAGTATCAAAGCTCCTGAGATCAAGTGTCTTTATTGTTGAGCAGCGATAGAACATTCCACTCATGTCTTTCACATTCTGTGTATCCCACCCAGTGACATTAACTGATGTAAGTTTGCTACAGCCAAAGAACATGTACGATGTAGTTGTTACACTTCGAGTTGTCCATTTACTCATGTCTATTTCTTTGAGTGATGAACAGCCATAGAACATTTCCGAAAAATTAGTAAGTGGATAACCTTCTAGCTGATTCGCATCAAAAGTCTCAAGCTTTACAAAATTCTTAAACCACTTACGCATGGATGTAAGACGATATTTATCCCTGTCATGGAATTTAACATCTACAATCGTTCCTCTATACGAATGCCAAGGATAGTCATCATCTTCTCTGTATCCACCCATATTGATTTTTCCAAGATCTTTTTCAAGCGTACCGGCAGCAATAAATGCTGCTTTATCAGTGGCATATGTACCATTAACTGCATGATAAATATGGAGTCTGAACTCTCCTTCAACTCCTGTTCTTTCCAAGAGGACTGCTCCACTCTTAGTTATATCCGTGAAATATCCAGGTTCATTAGATGTAACAACCCTATCAACCCTCATAACCTCGTTATATCTGTAATTATTTGCCTGAAGATTCTGACAAGGAGTTCCCTCTCCTCCTACAAGTCTAGGACAATCCCAGCAAGCAAGATAGGTAGTTGCTCCACTATCTACGTCAAATGCATCTGTTGCAAATACTGTTGTCAACCTGCTACACAATCTAAACATCTCACGATAATCAGTAACAGATGTTGTAACAAAACCACTACAATCAATAATCCTTATCTTGTTACAGTTGTAGAACATGTAGGACATATCCTTGACATACGAAGTGTCAAGCAAATCCATTCCTTCTATTTCAAGAAGACCTGTAAAACCGCTAAACCAGTTCTTTGTATACAAAGGCTCTGCAGATTTGCAGAATTTCTCCGAAAATTCCACCTTCGTAATCATGGATCTATTACTTCCGGTCCATCCATCACTATTAGCTGCCCATGGAACGGTCGCAATGTTAAGGAAGCCCTCCTCAGCATTGCCCTGCCACTGAGCAACAGGAGCTACGGTATGGCCGTTCCTTTTCCATGCACCACGCTCAAAGCACATGGTATATGTGCCGTCTCCATTAGAGAATATGCGTGCCCATAAAAGTTCAGGCTTTTCAAGCCAGTCTCCATAATGTTTAACATTTATAAGCTCCGGCATGGCAACACTATTAAGCTTGCTGGACAGAGCCGCCGGAGCAAACTTATAAGGGAAAATTCGATCAGGATTATTTGCTGCAGTAAGTCTGTTTTTGCCAAACTTTTCTACAAGCTCCTTGATTTTTGCATAATCACATTTGATGTTTTCATCATCGTACTGATCAACTATAAAGTCGCCATCTCCACCATAGGTGTAGAAGGTATTTTCATCGATAGTACTCTCAAGACCTGCCACAAGATACACTGTAGTAAGCGACTCAGCAGGTTCTGTTTCACTGGGATATCCTTTTATATATCCATTTGCATCAAAGGTAACCGCAGTAAAAGTATCATCAAAAATATTGTCGAAGTTAAATAAGCTAAGACAATTGGTAACCGTAGATTTTGTTGTTGAGATTCCACCTGCAGTCTCAGCATTTGTTCCTAAAACAAATCCGGCTGAATAGCATTTTGTGAACTCCGGCTGGTTTGATCCGGATGCTTCGATTTTTCCTGCAAGACCGCCAACTGTTACTGCACCAATGTAACAATCTGCATAGCTTTCGTTCATTTTTACACAATTGGATCCACTACCATTATTGGCACCGGCAAGTCCTCCTGCTATACTACCCGGACCCTCTGCCAAAATAATTGTAGAAGCAAAGCTGTTCTCTATTTTTGTTTCATCTGCGCTTACACCATTAAAATATGCAACAAAACCTGCAGCAATACATTCTCCGGAAGTGTCTGTCGACCAGATCCAAGGAGAGTTAATTGCCAGTGGTCTTGCTGTATTTGAGGTTTCTCTGGAAACATAATATTTTGCGTTGTCTGTAGATACGCCGGAACCCAGTCCTGCCTGAGAATACATTCCTGCATACTGATCAGAAACTTCGACAGAGCAATTGGTGATGGTCACAGCGCCACCATTGTGTCCTATGAGACCACCAAGCTTCTTGGTACCGGTATTATTGGCAGAATAAAGCATTACGCCATCTGTTTTACAATCTTCTACAGTAAGTTCTTTTGCACCTTCACTGCCAACAAGGCCGCCAAGGGCACCTCCGGCTGTATTGATCTCACTAATTACAGATTGTGTAACCTGGAGATTTTTCATGGTGACATATGATTGTCCGCCACTCTCACTGCTACTGGTTGCACTGTATCCAAGGCCACCTACAATACCGCCCTGGTTAGTGCCGGTACCATGGTTGCCACCATCTGCATAAATTATCAGACCGTTCACTTTTATGTTTTCAAGGTCAAAATATCTGGCACTGCTTCGTCCGATAAGTCCGCCGATTTCACCCTGATTAGCTCCGGTCTCAGAATATTCTATTTCTGATTTGCTAACCACACAGTCCTTTATGACTATATGATCATCGTTTTCACCCATTCCTCTGTCAGAACTGTAAACAATGTTACCTACAAGGTTTCCAACTCTCGTATATCCACCGGATGCGTAATTCGGTTTGGAGATTTTTATTCCTTCAAGATTTACATTAGTAATGCTTGAGCCACAGAATTTACCAAAAATACCCAGGTTTGTCTTATGTTCAGCATCCCAGTCATTATATGAATCATCTCTTGCTATAGTTACATTCTTGATACCTTCAAGAGGATTATTATCCTTGTCTTTACTTGTAATACCACCTGCTTCATTCCAGGTAACCATTCCATCAAAAACATCTATTCTGTCATTAATAACCGGACAATATGACAGTGTAGGATAAACAGATCTCCAGTAATCATATTCATCTGCTTCGCCACCAATTCTTGTAAAGTTAAGGGTTTTCGTCTGTTCTACATGGATAATTCGGTCGTATTCATCAGGTATTCCGGCATATTTACGGTCAAGATTCTGCAAATGTCTGCAATATGAGATTTTTACAGTGTCATATCCGGGATCTGACCCATCGTCGCCTTCAAAGAAACGGAGGGTGTCATACAGCGAATTTTCCTGAGCGGACATAGTAAATCCATTCGGTAAGTCCTCAAATGGCATGGAAATAACGCCGCCACAAGTAGCACTCAGCTCAACAAGAATATCCTCACCCGGGAAGAGCTTGTTAGAGCTATCCATAACTACTCTGTCGACATAATCCACTTTACTTACGTCATAGGTACCATTTACAAGATTTTTGAACTGGAGCCCTGGCTCAAGTTTATCTATAGGTATAGATGCATAATATCCTCGTTTTTCCAGGTCAAAGCTTGTGGCACTATAAGACATGGTACCTTCTATAGCGCACACAGCACCGGAATCTATACCGGTAATGGTAAGAGTATACTGTGCATCCCTTGGTCTCTCATTGTTGTTTTCATAATATAGTGTGGGATTTTCATCTACTGAGGGCAGACCAATAAATATATCTGCTACCAAAAGTTCTTTGTTGGTTAGTTTAAGAGTTGTCTTGATCTTCTCGGGATTTGATGTGGGCTGATTAGGCAGAGTCTGAGCACTCTCCGGATTGATTCCACACCAGCCCACCTTACCGTCTCTGGCGTTCTTGTTCTCTTTGCCTCTTAAGGAATCGTTAGGCACAGTTGCCCAAAGAGAATCATTTTTGAATTCAGCGGTAGTATAAAATACTTCCTGCACTGCATACAAAGAACCGTCGACTTTATATGAAATATAATAGTCGCCGGCGTTTATATCACCACTTACTGCCTCTGCGGGAAGAACAATCTGTGCAAGCTCATCTCCGTTTCTGACATTATGGTCGCCATCAGCCCCCAGCTCCTCAGAATGACCTGAAAGTGCTGCTGCCTGTATGTTTCTGTCTGCTGCGATAAATATTGTCTCAGCAATTTTATCCAGAGATTTCTGTCTGGAGGATTTGACCATGTTTAAAGCTCCTACAACAGCCAATCCACCCAGTACCGCGATAATTGCTACGGCAATAAGTACTTCGGCTAGTGTAAATCCCGCTTTAGAATTCGCTTTTCTTGTCTTCATCATAGTCTTCCCCTCCGAAAAAATATTTCTGTCTTATAAAAGACAAATAAGCGGAGCCCAAACCATTGGGATTACACTCCGCTTAAAATACCTTTATTCGGAAGCTGCCGCCTTTTTCTTGGCATTGGCATCCTCCGGCAAATCGGCATCCTCTTTTCCCTCATACATGGTCTCGTAGAAGGTCGCTCCGCAGCTTACCTCCACTTCACCTTTAAGCAGGTTAGGGTTGTCTTTTGAATTAGAGACTACCGTCATATCGCCCACAAGGCATCGTATTTCGCTCTGTTCAAGAGCATCAATGATTTTTTGTGCGGTTGCATAATCTTTTGATGTAAAAGTAAGTGAGAAATTTCTGCGAATCTGTTCGCTTTCTCTGGTACTTTTTGTAAAAGATATAAGATAATCCTTAGTCTGAGCTGATAGTACTTCATGCATAAAATCAAGCTCCTGACTACCTGCATTGTAGCTGGGCATATAATGATCTGCTCTTCCATTTTCCTGAAGTGTCTTAATCTCGGTTTTCATTTGAGCTATCTGATCACTCTTTGCCCTAAGTGCTACCAGCTGGTTTTCCATATCCTGCGCCTGCGCCTGCAAACTGGTCGTCTGTTCGCTTAAGGGATTAAACAGAAGCAGATAGTAAACTGCAACTACTACAATACCAATCAGTATGCCCAGCAGGACTTTTTCTCTACTCGAAAGTTTTCTGGAAAGTAGTTTCACGATTCTTCCTCCGTATTCTGTTTAATCGACAGATTGACCTTAATCTGCGCTTCAACTATTATATCGGTTCGATTTGTCTCTTCATCAAGTGCTGTTTCTACTTCTACTTTTTGAGCATTAACAACAGATACACTTTCGACATATTCCTGTTCCTGAAGAACTGTTCCTATTTTTCCTACACTTTCAAGGGTATCTGTATTTATGTTAATAAGCATTACATTGTCCTGAATTATGAAGGACTTTACTGTGGTCTTGCCATCAGCTATGACATCCACCAGATCACAGGCAATCACTCTGCTTATACGTTCATTCTCTTCATCTGTCATGAAGGTCCATGTCAGATGATAGAACTGATCTGAAAGTTCATTCTTGGAATCCAAGTTCGCGCTGAGGGATTCCATCTCCTGCTGCTTTATGGCAACATCATTTTGTGCAGCATTGAGTTTTGCAAACAGATCAATTACACCAACTTTTACAAGCGCGGCTACCAATATCAAAGCAAGTACAACCTTTGGGATATATTTGACCCATTCGTTAGATTTCTCCTGTTTGATCTCAGCAAAATTGATATGCGTTTTCTTTGTGATATTGCCTGTCTTTGCTTTCTTACCGCTTTTCTTTACTTTGGTAACTTCAGCTTCATTAGGACTACCTTTTACCAGTTCCATAGCATCCCCCGTTTTTAATCGAGCAGCGCACCCATTGCGCCGGCTGTTATATTAAGATCCCCTGTCGTGTTATAAGAAGGGAAGGTGTCGTTCATGGTAACCACATTCATTCCTATCCGCTCTTCCAAAATCTCTACAAGCGGCTCTATCATCGCTCCGCTTCCATATAGAACAACATCGTTAAGTCTGGAACTCATGTCAGACATTTCGTAGAAGTTGAAACCTTTGATCACTTCGTTGGCTATGTCATTATATGATTCCATGACTCTGGGCAACTTTGTGCAATCCTGATAATTAGTTCTAAGATAGGTTCTCGCAAGACTCATATCGACGCTCATTTCATCTGCGATGGTTCTGACTATATGCTTTTCTCCTATATCAATAACATGTGAAAGCTTGAAGCATCCTTTCTTGAAAACCTGCATACGTATCCGCTTATTACCTATATCAAGGAAGCATCTTTCTTTGTTAAATTCCTCTTCGTCTTCATAAAGCTTCAGCAGAGACTCCAGTACACAGATCTCAGGAACTGCCTTCACAAGCTTCATGCCTGCAACCTGAAAAATCTCTGTCAGTTCCTCATAATGATCTGTAGGAACCGCTGCCGCTAAAAGATTCATGGTATCCGGGACCTCGCTGTCACTGGTTTCATTCTGCTGAGGTCTGTATGCATAATCAAAGATGTATCCTTTAAGCTCACCCTTTATGAAATCCCTGAACTCAAAAGGGAGATTCACTCTTACCTGTTCCTCAGTCATCCTGGGAATGTTTACATTTCGCATCAGAACGATATCACTGCCAAGGACATACGCTGCTTTTTTACTTTTGAAGCCGTTCTCACGCATGGTACCCTTCATAAACGTAGCAAACAGGTTCTTTGCAACAATTACGTCGTCTTTGATAATATTGTCCGGAATATCCACCCACATGGTTTTAAATCCCTTGCCCTGTTTCATAGCAAGTGCCAATCTTCCATGAAGTGCATATACTGCTACAATTCCATCATTTTTGGCCATTTCATCCCCCTTAGATTATGCGTGCTGCTTTTCTTTACGCATGCTGTTATAGAGTTTTCATGATCACATTGTGTTATACATTTCAAACATTGCCATGTAGATAGCGATTACAATAAATCCTGCAAACCCCGCCAAAAATACCAAAACAGCAGGTTCCAGCATTGCTATCGCCCGAGCAACCGCCTGTTCAAGTTCGTTATCGTAATACTCAGCTACGGTTTCCATGGTAGCCTGCATTTCACCTGTTTCTTCACCGACACCTACCATATCTGTCAGGATATCAGGAAAACATTCAGCTTCACGCATGGCTTCTACTACTGTTCGACCTTCTTCAATTTTAGCTACCATTTCTGCAGTTTTATCTGCAAAAAGTGCGTTTGTCATAACATTCGAAGTTATATATACTGCCTTCGTTACCGGAAGTCCTGCCTGCATCATTGTCGCCATTGTATTAGCGAAAAGGCTGGCAGCATTAAGTTCTGCGACATTTCCAAGTACAGGAAGTCTTAACTGAATCTTGGCAAGATTCATGGCCCCTTCATGGGTTCTTCTGTACATGATATATGCAATGGCAAAAAGCACAGCAATTATGATGAAATATACAAAAGTATCTCTTACAAACTCGGACATTCCGATAAGCAGCTGTGTCATAAAAGGTAATTCGCTTCCGCTCTCATCAAACATAGATGTAAATGTAGGTACAACCTTTACCATAAGTACGATTACAACGATGATAGCTATAACAAATACAAATGCAGGATATGTCAATGCGCCTCTGACTTTTGATCCCATTTTTGTCTGTTTGTCAAAGTGCTTATGTATAGAGGCAAAGGACCCAACCAGATTACCTGACTGCTCACCTGCTCTAATGGTCTCACAGAAGGTTGGTGGTAACAGACCACCTCCATGATCCTCAAATGCAGAAGATAACGTACGTCCTGATTCCACGTCATCCCCTACTTTAACCAGTAGATTTTTAAGAAACTTATCGTCAGTCTTGTTTCCGATAAGTCTTACCGCTCTGGCGATGGGTATTCCGGCCTTCAAAATAGTCGAAAACTGACTGCACATCATGGTGAAGGCTCTCTTATTGAGCTTTTTTCCACCAAGATCCACTGTCAAAAATGAAGGAAGCATATCCGATACACTTTTTACCTCACTAATGGAGAGTACAATCTCGTACTGTTGCCTAAGCTTGGCAGTTGCTTCCACTTCGTCTATAGCCTCTATCAGACCTGTTACTTCGATTCCGCCTACGCCCTGTGCGGTATATTTGTAGCTGTTCATTATATCCCCCGTCAGTACATAATGTTCCTGTCAACAAATTCCTTATTTACTGCGTAATGAAGTGCATTATCTCTGGTTATTAGTCCATTCTTGACCAGTCTTATAAGTGCCTGATCCATTGTCTGTCCACCGATTTCTGCGCTGGTTGCAACAGCATTTGCAATCTGTGGTGTATTGCCTGTTCGAATAAGATTCCTTATGGCATCTGTAACAATCATGTATTCAGCTGCAAGAGCTCTTCCGCCGCCTTTTTTCTGGATCAGCTGCTGTGTAAGTACAGCCTGCAGTACCATGGATAACTGTAGTCTTATCTGTGGCTGCGCCGCTTCAGGAAAAACCTGAACCATACGATCGACAGAATCCGCTGCGCTTCCTGTATGAAGAGTTCCAAATACCAAATGGCCTGTCTCAGCAGCAGTTATTGCTGTTTCAATAGTGTCCCTGTCACGCATTTCACCGATGAGGATTACATTGGGATCCTCTCGAAGTGATGCTCTAAGTCCCATTGCAAAGCTTTTGGTATCTTTTCCTACTTCTCGCTGATTTATTGCACAAAGATCCGGCTTATACATATACTCGATAGGATCTTCAAGGGTCACAATATGTCTTTTATAGTTGTGATTAATGTTATCCAATATAGCGGCCAGCGTGGTTGATTTACCGGATCCTGTTTCTCCTGTTACGAGGACTATTCCTTTATGCAACTTAGGAAGATCCAAAACTCCAATCGGCAATCCCAGATTTTCAAGCTGCGGTATGTTCTCTGACAGAATTCTGAGTGCCAGTGAAGGAACACCCTGCTGCTTAAAGAGATGGATACGGCATCTATTACCTGCGTAACTGTCTGCTGCATCAAGTTCGCCTTCTATCATAAGTTCATCAAAGGCTTTCTCTGTCTTCGAGAGTTCTTTTGCCATCTGCATACAATAATCTTCTGTTACGATCTCTTCAGCCATATTTTCCAGATCACCGCTTTTTCTATATTTTGGCGGCAATCCACAGATAATATGTATATCAGATGCTCCGTCTTCTTTAGCTTTAACTACCAGCTGCTCTATCGTCATCATATGAGCTTATCCTCTTTATAATTTTTCAATCACAACCGTCTTTGCTATCTTTGATTTCTTAATACTGCTCTTGTATTTCTTGAGTTTTGCTTTTGGCACCTTGATAACTGCCAGCTTGTTTATTCCATAAAAGGCTTTTTTACCAAAGGTTTTAACTTTCTTTGATTTAATCTTTATCGTCTTAAGCTTTGAGCACTTAGCGAAAGCTTCTTTTCCTATCTCTTCGACTTTTGAACCAAGTTCAAGGGATTCCGCACCTTTACAACCATAGAAAGCTTTCTCACCAATACTGGTGATGCTTCCTGTCAATTTAAGCTTTTTAAGAGATTTACAATTATAGAATGCCTTCTTACCAATTTTCTTTACATTGCCGTTAAGGTTGATACTCTTAAGAGCTTTGCAGCCGTTAAATGCATTGTCATCTATATATGTGACGTTTCCACTTAGCTTTACTTTTTCAAGAACTTTGCATCCCTTAAACGCATTCTTGGCTATACCTGTAACCTTATAGGTCTTTTTCTTGTATGTAATGGTCTTTGGTACTTCATATGTAGTTATTTTTGTGTCTTTTATATTCGTTATTTCAACTTCATTCTGTTCAACAGTACTGTATTCAACATTACTTACTTCCATCGGAACGCCTTTTTTTGCCATTCCAACGAAAGAGAATCTGTTTTCCGTGGCATACTCCTCTGTCTTGGTGTCATAGTAGCCATAGATTACAAAACCAGGAACCGATCTTGTACCAGCTTCACTCTCATAGTACCCTAAAGCATTTGTACCAATACTGGAAACTGAATAAGGTATGGATATACTTTTTAGTTCCGGTTCATCATAGAATGCTTTCGACATTATCTTGACGATACCTTCGCTGAGGGTAACCTCTCTTACTCCTACGCAAGAGGAAAAAGCACTGCCTTCAATAGTCTGAACATTCTTGGGAATATAAAGATTCGTTATACTGTAGCATTTCTCAAAAGCCTTGCTGCCTATGGATGTAAGGCTGGTCGGAATATGTATTTCAGGAATACTCTGGCACTCTGAAAATGCTTTAGTTCCCAAAGAAGTAATAGAATCAGGGAAGTTAATACTGTTGATTTTTGTACACTTAGCAAATGCACTGTCAGATACCGATTCCAAGCCGTTTGGAAGTGTAACTGTAGTAAGCGCTGTACACTCTGAAAAGCACTTTGAAGGAATTTCTTTCACCTTTCCCGGTATATTTATGCTCCTAAGCGATGAGCATTTATAAAAGCTTTTTGTGTCAAATGACATAAATGTTCCGGGTAATACGATATTTTGAAGGTTTTTGCACTCTTCAAATGCGCTCATACCGATCTTTTCAAGTGATGGACTGCCGGTAAAATTTACAGTCCTAATGCTTTCACTTTTGTAAAAAGCAGAATTACCGATTGCGTCTACTGTTTCTGGAATGTTAACAGTAACAACATTAAAGCCTTTATGATCGGTACCACCAATGATAGGAGTACGTGTATTATCTTTTGAAAAGGCATACTCACCAATAGCGCCTACAGGATATGTTCTACCCGCGAATACAATACTTGATGGAATGCTAACCGTTGTGTCAGCGCCTGTATATCCTAAGACCACTGCTTCATCGGCTTTTATCTGGTATTCCCAGCCATCGTCATAACCTGCCGTACGACACCCTTCATATGGAATTCCCTCAACATATGCCTTTACATCCAATCTTATGCAAAGGAGAAGGCCAAATACAGCAACCATGCAGATGCTTTTTATAAGCTTTTTGATAGTAACGATATTCTTCTCATTCCTCATAGCACTACCTCATAAACCTATTCAGCCGGTTACTCTTTCAGGCATCTTCGTTGGTAATACGAAGTACTTCATAGGGTGTTGTAATTCCCTGCTTAACCAGCTTAATTGCTGCTTCCTTCAAAGAAGTAAATCCTTCCGGTGATCTGTGCAGAGCATCTTCAATTGCTCTTCTTCCTGCATTTTGATAGATAAGTTCTCTGATCTCCGGATTAACCATCATGATTTCAAATACCGCGATACGTCCTGCATATCCGGTATTAAAACAATGTTGGCATCCTTTTCCAATCTTGAATTTCATGCCAGGTTCCATTTCAATGCCCAGTCTTGAAAGTTCATCTCTTGTAGGCTCATACTCCTCACCGCAGTAAGGGCAGATTCTTCTTACAAGTCTCTGTGATATAACACCTCTTAGTGTTGCAGAAACAAGGTACGGCTCAACTCCGATATCCTCAAGTCTGTCGATGGCTCCAACTGCATCGTTAGTATGGATGGTACTCATAACGAAACGTCCTGTAAGAGCTGCTCTCATTGCTATCTCAGCTGTTTCACCATCACGAATCTCACCGATTGATACAATATCCGGATCCTGTCTGAGGATTGCCCTAAGACCGGATGCAAAGGTCATGTTTATCTTAGGGTTTATCTGTACCTGGTTTAGACCTTCGAGATTATACTCAACCGGGTCTTCCAGAGTAACAAGGTTTACATCTCTTGTATTAAGCTCATTCAGCATTGCATACATGGTTGTGGTTTTACCTGATCCTGTAGGTCCAACCAGAAGCATTACGCCGTTTCTATAGTGGATGAGCTTTTCATATTTCTCCATATCCTCCGGACTAAGGCCAAGCATTTCTTTATCAATACTGGTATTGGTCTTATCCAGAAGTCTGCATACGATTTTTTCACCCCATGCTATGGGAAGTGTTGAAACACGCATGTCTATGCTCTTATTCATAACACTTACTGAGAATCGACCGTCCTGAGGTACTCTCTTCTCAGCAACGTCCATTGCAGACATGGTCTTAACACGAGCAATAACCGAAGGTGTTACATCCTTCGGAACTGTGAGGATTTCTCGCATGATACCATCTATTCTCATGCGGACGTCCATATCGCCTTCTCTTGGTTCAAAATGTATATCTGAAGCCCTCTCAGCAACTGCTCGCTCAATTATTGAGTTTACAAGTCTGATTACAGGTGCGCCTTCACCTTCGATATTGTAGGAATTCTCACTAATTACAAAATCGAAATTGCCGGGATTATCATCACCAACAGCGTTGTATTCCTTCTTATAATCAGCGATAGCCTGCCTTGCGCCCTCGTTACCATACAGAGTATTTATTGCTCTTTCTACGGCAACATGAGTCGAAATAAGAGGGACAATTTTCAAATTTGTTACTTTACGCACTTCATCCAGTGCGTAATAGTTAAGCGGATCATCCATTGCTACAAAAAGCGTATCTTCCTGCTTTTGTACAGGAACCAGATGATTCTGCTTTGCTGTATTTTTCTGAACATAGTCAGATAAGCTAAGGGGAATGTTAACCTTCGCAAGATCTACATAGTCAACATTAAGCTGTACAGCCAGGGTCTTAGCCATATCCTCCGGGGATACAATCTTATTCTTTATAAGAATCTCACCAAGCTTTTCCTTGGTTTCTCTCTGTGCATTTAGTGCTGATTCAAGATCTGCCTGCGTAATAAGACCGCGCTCTATAAGCAGATCACCGATTCTCTTCTTTATCATGCTTCCCCCTTAGTAAAAAATGTATTTCTTCTAATATAATTCTGCCCTCCCCATCAAATGATGAGGAGGGATTTATTAAATATCATCCAAACGTACAAGTTACTTTTCCTTCAGAATCGCAAGAAATCTCAGCTGATCCACCTTCACTAGGTGCTCCTGATATATCAAATCCAGTAAACGCAGGGTCTGTAATCCAACCATCAGTTTTCTGCTGAAGAGAAACCGTTTTAGTTAAGCCTGTTGTATCGCTCGTATCATCAAGATTCAAATACCCAACGGTAACTTCGGCAACAGCAGATCTTATATTAGCTGCATCAGTTGCCTCTCTTGCCTTCTCCAACTGGTTTGTAAACACAGGGATACTTACAGCAACGAGAACTGCAATAATAGCTACAACAATAAGCAGTTCGGCAAGTGTAAATCCCTCTTGACTGTTTAATCTCTTTAACATCTTTTTCATAAATCACTGTCTCCTTTGTTTCATAAAAATGTGTTTGCAGTTCCGTGGCGGCTCTAATCACTCAATACTACAGGCTGTATTGATCTGACTCAGGTCACCTTTAAATATTATTGTCTCTTAATAATCTTAATTTTACAGACATTATTCCCATAATCCTATTGAAATAAGATTATAATTATCTAAAAATTGTATAAATTTAAGCCTTTTTTAACATAAATTGATGCAATTTCCTCCAGGGCGAATCGCCGCTGAATGCGCTTGAATTTGGGCATTTTCACAAAATGCCCCCAAATACTAGAGCTCCCAAAATACTAAAACTACCTAGATACTAAAGCTCCCCAGATATCATCTGCAGCTGTTTGGAGTTAACCCATTGGCATTCTTCAAAAAATCTTGAAAGGAAGTGCGCCGATTATATCAAAGGGAAGAAATCATGAAATAAATGGCGATATAATCAGCGCTTTAAAATGAAAGAAACTTGAATGCGCCGGGATAGCGCAAGAAAGATATTACCACAAATTTTCCATAAGTTTATTAAGAAACACCTATAAAATGTATTAAGAAATGATTAATCTTTCTGTCAAAATAATATGGTCCTTCGATCAATTGTTTATCTCATAATTTCTGAATACCTTGTCAATGTCCCGAGAATGAAAAAGCTCCTCGGAATGAATCCGAAGAGCCTATAGCATTTTCCCTATTATTGCTTACCTTATAAAGCTTTGCTTCATAAGAAGCTGCTGTATTATATTGTTCTCATACATATATTTAAGAATGTTGTTTTCAGTGACCATGCTCATGAAGTATTTCCCAGCGCCGGTATGCTGCACTGTTGAGACCAGCATCAGAATAACAAACATATAAAGAATTCCCTCAGCGATTCCCCATAATAATCCGATGTTGTCAGCGGATGTTCTAAGGCGCTGCTTCATGAAGCTATTTATTATGGTGGCGGCGATGGCTAATCCTATTTTAATAAGAATATAACTGATTGCAACTGCCATAATGTAGATTGTGTATTCTACAAGAGTGTTTTTTGCTTCTTCATGGGCCTGCGCATCAAGGGATCCATTTTCAAAATTAAAGGCGCTGCCCTGAGGATATGAATATCCCGGATCGTCTGATTCACCAAGGACATATTTTTCATATTGCTCAAGCTGTTCCTCTGTTCCAACAAAATTCTGTATGTATTGTCTGAAAGCATCCATATCCGTACTAATCAGCGTAGAATCTTCGTCGAGAACATTCATGGTTACTGTATCCACGTAGGGATTGATTTTGTCTTCAATTATTTCTCTGACCTTTGGCTGTCTTTCCAGGTTATGGGTGAAACTAAGGGCTAGCGATGGTATGAGTAAAATCATGATAACCCAAGTGACGATTCCGTAGACCATTCCGCGGATTCCTCTTCTCATACCGCGAAATACTGAGATTATTTCAATTGTAAGAAAACTAATAGTCAAAGAGTTCATAGATTCTCCAAAATTGCAAAAATTAGTTGAGAACTTTTTCTTTCATCAACTCATCGTATATAGTCTCTGTATCATAGTCAGGAGCGTATTTTTCTGCAATAGCGCAGATTCTTGAGATATACTCCTCGTCTTCTTCAACCTCAGAAGCGATTATGTCGACAGATTTTCCTTTTTGAAGTTTCTTGCATATCAAATCAATTTTTCCGATAATAACTCCTCTTGCTTCTCCTATCGCTAGAGCTTCTTCTCTTATTCCCTCACCCAGATTGCACATGGTGTTTACCTCCTCTTTCATCGATTTTGTCATAGGTATGTTAAAATTTCTTTCCAATATCTCTTTCTTTTTCTGCGGCTCAGTATTTGACGATAGCAAAACATCAAGAAGTTTCAGAATTGGAACATCTCCCGCTTCTTCAGCTGATCCGAGTTTTAAAAACAAAACTGTCATCAGATCGTAGTCCTTTTCTTCTTCAACTGCATTTCCTACGAGATTTTCCTCAACCGTTCTATAACGTGTAATAGTATTCTTATATTCATCAGCAACATTCATCTGAATCCAAATAGAATATACCTTACGAATTTTCTCATAATGACTGTTTAAGAAAACCGTATTTTTCTGCGAGCTTATCATACGACTTACATAATACAAAGCTCTCTTGATAAGAGGATATGGCGTTTTTTCATTCTTTTGAGCCTCGACATTCAAAATCAGATGAACCGGTTTCTTTGAGTCCGGTACAACTGCGGAGAATTTTATATCATAGTAGACTTTTCCCTCTTTTTTTGAACTATCTTCAGTATTTTTCCCTTCAATTCTGCCATCCGGCAGCTCCTCAAAATATTGAAGTTCATCCTTATCAAGCTGATCCTGGTCAACCGCAATCTTTGATACCTGCGGCTCTCCTTCAATGCATTTATTTGCTATTTGAGATATAGAGAATTGCGCAAATTCAGGCACGCATTCCTTCATGATCCAAGCAAGAACCAGTTTGTTTGACAATAATCTTTTTACACATTCATCATACTGAGTTTCCTTATTAGTAATATCTATAGTGTCTGCTATATCCGTTTGTGCCATCATGTATTTTCCTTTCTTCATAATACGGCAAAAAAGTACCACTTTCAACGGCCATACAACCTTTGTACAGTCGTGAAAATATTTAGGTTTGATATCCTAAAATTTAAAGATTCTCTTTTTCAAATATTTCAAATGATACTGGGTATTCTTTGGTGAAATAACCGAAAATCTTATATACTACTAAAATCACGTGATCACGTAGTAGAGATAATACCACAAATTCCCCATGAGTTTATTAAGAAACATCTACAAAATGTCTTAAGAAATGATTAATCTTTCTAACTGCATAAAATAGACTCCCCGGGTATCAAAAAATGTTGTTGCATTAACATTTCCGGAATACCCAGGGAGCCTGAACGTATTTCAGTTAATTCAATTTGCAAAGAAAGCATCTATACCGTTTGCGATGCCTTGTACCATTTGAGACTGGTAGGCTTCGGAGGCCATGTTGGCATCCTCTGTAGGATTGGACATGTAGCCCATCTCAATGATGGTGGATGGTACGTTGGCCCAGTTGATGCCGGTCATAGTGTCTGTTTCCCAGACGTACTGCTTTTTGCAGCCTGTTGCGGCCACGAAGGAATCAAGGACACAATCGGAGAGTTTCCTTGACTGTGAATAATAAGCAGCGTTGTAGGGGTTGGATGATGTCTGGCAAATAGTCATGGCGCCATTTGTGGAAGTATCATCAGAGCCGTTGGCATGGATTCTGACGAAGGCTTCTGCGCCGTTATTATTGGCTATCTGAGCTCTGTCCACATTACTAAGGCTTACGTCGTTGGACTCTCTTGTCATTATAACTGTGTAGCCTCTTGCGACCAGTTCATCCCTAAGCTTCAGTCCTACTGTCAGGTTGAGCTGATACTCTGTAAGGCCTGATGTCTTGCCTGAAGTTCCGCCTGTAACCTTGGCTTTCATATTGGATGAGCCGGGGCCGTTGGGTTCCTTCTCTGACATTCCATGGGACTGGTGCCCGGGATCAATTACTACAAGATGGCCGCCTGTATGTGGCGTTGATGTCTGAGCCTGCGCTGCATCTGCGGATGTATTCTCACTATCTGAACCGGAAATATCTGCATTACTGCTTTCAGATGATTCAGCATTCTCACTATCTGATGCCTCTTTATCTGTGCTGTCTCCAGCAGTCGCAGAAGCATCGCTGTCAGCAGCTAACGTATTAGAAGTTCCATTTTCTACTGATGTATCTGAATTTTCAGAAGCCGCGCCATCTGTACTTTGATCACTATCAGAAGTATCCGATGAGCCTTCAGAATTCTTAGCTGAATCTGAGCCCTCAGAACCAGATGCGGACCATGAATCAGCATCTGTATTATCTGTTTCTTCGCCATTCTGTGAAGCCTGCAGCGAATCATTTTCCGTATTCTGTGCTTCTTCTGATTCGTTCGTTGTCATATCACTGTTTTCTGTACCTGCCTGCTCATTAGTGATACTTTCTGTATCACCTGAAGCTGCTTCCTTTGCCATTGCAACCTGTGTTTCTTCTGCCTCTTTTACACTTGCAGGATCCTTTGTAATTGCAAAAACTGCAAGTGCCAATAGAGTTATTAAACCTACCCCGATAAGTATGTAAGGGATAGGGCTGTTCTTTCTTTTTTTCATGTCAAAAATCAATCTTTCTTAGAATCTTCTACTTCTTTAATAAGATCAGCGTTGGTCTTCTCTGTATCACTCAGGATGGAATTGCTGATCTTGTCGAATTCTTCCGGAGTATAAACACCGACATACCAGTCTTTGCTGTCAAAATAACTCTGGAGTTCTTCATCCTTGAACTTTCTGCCATATCTTGCATAAATTTCATTGCGGGCTATTTTGAGTTCTTCTGCCGAAAACTTATCAAGCTCTGCCTTAGTATAAAGTCTTGTGGCACTGTCAGGCAGAATGTAGTCGGCGCTGTCCTCAGCATTGTCAGTTTCCGCTTCGCTGTTCACCTGAGAATTATTATGTGTATAGCCCTCCTGGATATTATCCTCATAGGTATAAACATCAACATTTGCTGAAACAATCTTATTAAACATTGTATCCAGGGTCTCGTAGCCCTTGAAGTCGTAATTATATGTACTCCACCAACCGGAATCCACTCCTGTATCTACGTTGAAATAGTCATAGGTTGTGTCGTAGTTGCTGAGGTCAACAGAGATTGTTCCGTCAGGCATCTGCATCACATCATAAAAAGAAACATAATAGTAATATGTAACATCGGCCTTATACTTAGCATCCTCTTCATTGATATCGATTGTGGATACAACTTCATAAACAAGATCGACAATGTTATGATAACCTGCGTATGCACCCGGTTTCTCTGTAAGGAAGTAATTACCGAGGTAGTTCGCTTCTTTTAATGTAACCTGATCTGACCAATAGGAAGCTGCGTTAGCTGTTATGATATCAAGTCCCTGCTGCTTCATCTTGGACATAATGTCATCTGAAATCTCAGAAGCAGAAGCTACATAGCTGCTTAGTCCGTCTACTGTGAAGGTTTTCTCTGTTTCGCTGGGGATCATGCCATAATTCTCGAGGCAGTAATCCTCAAGGTTATTCCCATAATAAGTAGTAACTGTAGCCGTGATCACATCACCGTTACTGAGCTCATAATTCTTATCAAGCTGATAATCAAGGTATCCGTAAACACCATTTGTGTTACTGTTACTAATCTGTGCTGTTCCGTTAGGAGCGATTCCTGAGTAAGTAATCTCTACGCCCTCAAAAGGATCAAATAATGTTGCTGTCTCAAGCCCTTCAACTTCACCCTCGATATCTGAGTACCTGACTTTTACGCCAAGGTATTTCTCAAAATCCTTCTTATCCTGCTCTGAAATGTTCCAAGTATAAACTACCTTGTCACCATTAGAAAGGCCTTCTGTTCTATCAAGGCTTCCATTAACGCCATCTTCAAGAATTGATGCAGGTGTGAAGCCATATGCTGCAAGCGCTCCCTCAATATCATCAATATCTCCCACAAATGCACCAAGTTCGCCAAATTCGCCCTTGGCACTTTCGAATTCCTTCTTTGCTGCCCTGGTGAATTTTATCTTATCTTTGTAATCAGCTTCAAATTTCTCACTGTCAAAAACAGCTGAAGCCTTACCTATTGTCTCATAACCACTGTAACTGATGGTCATGTATTTATTGAGATTGATGGTAGTCTTTCTGCCAAAAATAAAGAAGGCAGTTCCTGCACCAAGCGCCAGGATAAGTACGCATACGCCAGCGATGATTCCAATAAGCTTACCGGTTCCACCCTTCTTTGGAACCGCCTGGACAGGTGCCTGATTCTGAACCTGAACAGGTGCCTCTACAGCTTTGCCGCAATTGGGGCAAAACTTCGAGCCATCGGGCATCTGAGTCCCGCAATTTCCACAAAACATTTCTCTCTCCTCGCTTTCACTTCATGGATTTATTTATACATCTTCAATCTTTATAAGATTGGTATTGCCGGATTGTCCGTTGGTAACACCACCTGTGATAACGATCTTGTCCCCTTCTTTAAGATCGAATGTCTCGATGGCAACCTTCTTGGCACTGTAAAACAGTACGTCTGTAGAAGGGAAAACATCGCACATCTTGGGTGTGACAGCCCATGAAAGCGACAGCCATCTCCAGGTCTTCTCATTGGTGGTAAGACCAATGATATCAACGGGTGATCTGAATCTGGATACCATTCTTGCTGTACGTCCTGAGAGCGTACAAGCTACGATTGCTTTTGCATCAAGATCTATAGCCATTCCACATGTAGCATGTGAAATTGCATCCACATCATTTTTTATAAGGAAATCATAGTTGTAAAAACGCTTGTTGTAGTGAATATTCTGCTCTGTTGTCTCGGCAATCTTGGCCATGGTCTCAACAGCCTGCACAGGATATGCTCCTGCAGCAGTCTCGCCAGAAAGCATGATAGCACTTGTTCCGTCATAAACCGCATTAGCAACGTCAGAGGTCTCAGCTCTTGTAGGTCTCGGATTGTGAATCATGGACTCAAGCATCTCTGTTGCAGTAATAACGCGCTTTCCAAGCATTCTGCACTTGGTGATAAGGTCCTTCTGAATAGCAGGAAGCTGCTCGAAAGGAACTTCTACGCCCATGTCACCTCTTGCGACCATAATTCCGTCGCACTCTTTACAGATCTCTTCAATATTGTCATAACCTGACTGATTCTCAATTTTTGCAATAAGCTGAACCTTGTCATTGCCGTTATGAGCCTTCAAAAACTCATGTACATCCACAAGATCCTGCTTTACTGAAACAAATGAACATGCGATGAAATCAACATCATTCTCAACACCAAAGAGGATGTCTGATTTATCCTGCTCTGAAAGGTAAACCTGCTTGATGTGCTTACCGGGGAAGCTCATGCTCTTTTTATCAGAAAGCTCGCCGCCTGTAATAATCTCTGTCTCAATTCTTGTGCCGTCTGTATCAAGCACCTTGAACTCCAAAAGAGCATTGTTAAGAAGGATTCTGTCACCTCTGTAAAGCTCCTTTGCAAGATTCTTGTAGCTTACGGAAACTATGGTGTCATCACCCTTGATATCCTCAGTGGTGAAGGTGAACTTTTTACCTGCTTCAAGATTGACCTTGCCATCCTTGAAGGTGCCGATTCTATATTCAGGTCCCTTGGTATCAAGGAGAATAGCGATAGGAAGTCCAAGCTCAGCGCGAACCTTTTTGATTCTCTTAATTCTGGTGAGCTGCTCCTTGTGATCTCCATGTGAAAAGTTGAGTCTCGCGACATTCATTCCTGCTTTACACAGTGCTGCGATCATCTCCTCTGATTCACTTGCAGGGCCGATAGTACATACAATCTTAGTTTTTCTCATAAAATCTCCTATTTTATTACTTATTTACATTAAAAGGTTTATTAGCTTCATGATAGCCCTTTGCAGAAACACATTTCAAGAGCTCAGCGTATTTATGGTTTTCCTTTAAATAAACCTTGTAGTGTCTTGGTCCAGTTAACTCAACCAGCATTCTGTTATCGCCAACATCTCCGATGATCATGTCCCACTCCTCGCCGTCATGGGTAAAATTAAGATCAATCTCATCAAGAATCGCAGGCTCTCCCTTAGTAATGCTGCCTGTGGTGGATGAAATAATAAGATTGATGGCATTCAAATTATCGCTGTTTATTCTAAATGTCCCCTCGGAACTCTCTGCCACGCATACGTCTGCTTCGTTGCACAGCACAAACAGATCCACCTTAAACTCTCTGAGAGTGTTGGACATATTCAGCATGTAGATAATTAGTGCGAGGCACATCACAAAAACCGATATAAATACCACCGCAAAAACTACACCCTTATTCAAACCTTTTTTCATAAAAATCTCCCTTTTGAAGTTCTCCCCTCACTTCGAAAGCCGGAAATCCGGTATGGAAGCCCATAGCTTTTTACACCTATGGCAATATTAATGTGATTGCATATAAGACAGGCTGATGAAGCAGATAGATTAAAAGTGAATGCCTGCCAAGCCAAGAAAGCGGCTTAATATTTATATGAAAAATTCCTGCTTTAAAATACGGCCTTAAAATTCCATAAAGGAAATATCCTGCCACAAAAAGGAAAAACCATGGCATAAGTGAAAAATAATCGGATGAATAAAATCCGTCCTGCATAAAGCCAAGGTAGGTCAGGTATGAACGTCCCATTCCGTCAGCTCCGCCGCCCTGATAAAGTGATGCCGGCAGATCAAACTTAATAAAGGCAAGCTTAAGTACTCCGTAATTGATTCCCTTGGTAAGCGCAAATAAAAGAGCGCTTATCATAAATCCAAATGCACTTACATTCTTATCGGGCTTATACTTATGCTCTCTGCTCAGGGCCGGAGTAAGACCATTAATCTTGTCATAGATTTTCAGATAAACTCCCATCAGCATCATGGATGATCCAAGAAGTGTCAGCACACCAAAATGCACCGGTGCTTCAGGAAGAAAAATCTCTGTAATGCAGGTCACTATTACTCCAAACAGGAACACGATCGCACCATTTCTAAGGGGCGACCTGGCAAAGTGCATACAAAATCCAGCCAGCAAAATAAATGTCCAACAGATACTTTGCTGCCAGAAATGTGCTCCCGCACTGACGTACCATTCCATGTCGAACCCCTTGATATACTTAAGGTCCCAGCAAAAATGGTACAGAACCATGCTTATAATTGTAAATCCTCTTAATGTATCTATAGTTGCTAGTCGTTTTTTCATACCCAACTATTATACGTTATTTGTAAAAAATTTGCTCGGATAAATTATCCTTTTTTATACTTAAATACCGCTTCTTTTGCTCCGGCACTCTTTAGCTTCCTGACAATCCTGTTATAGGTCTTTTTGTTTTTGCATACAATGGTGATCTTAGCACCTTTCTTGATACCCTTGAAACTGCCGCTTCCAACGGATTTCAGATTTTTTCCATTGATTGTTATTTTGCCAAGGTTCTTACACCCGTTAAAAACGTTCTTACCTATTTTCTCTACATTTGATCCTATAGTTACCTTTGTAAGCTTTTTATTCTTTTTGTAGGCAGAGCTTTCAATCTTAGTTACTTTGTAGGTTTTGCCATTTATTAAAACGCTATCGGGAATTACGACAGACTTTGTCTTAGTGTCAGCACCTTTTACAGAAACCGCATCCCCTGACTGAACTTCGTACTTTACGTTTTTAACAGTCTGAAGGCTTCCTATCAGATCTTCTTCCTCATCTTTTAACCAGTCTGCCACATCTATCCTTGTCAGCTTTATGGACTTTCTTAGCCCTGTAGGAAAAAATCTGTATTCATTTCCGTCTTTATCTACGTACACGCCGGGGAGACTCAGTTTCACATCTGAAGGTAGGTCAACAGGCGCATAAATGTATTTAATATTTTTACAGCCTTTGATACCTATATCCTGGTTTGAAATGTGCTTAGAATCAAAGGACTTAAAGCTGCAATCAGAGAAATCCAAAGTCTCAAGATTATCGCAAGCCTCGCACATTGCGTACATATATGTCATACCGGAAAAATCAAGGCCCTTTAAATTAAGTTCCTTTAAATTCGGACATGATAGCACAAGGCATTCTATACCTGTAACAGGATTTGATGCCTTTCCTTTAATGTCAAAATCGCCCCAGGTTATTTTCTTAAGGCTATTATTATAGGAAAGAAGATGCTGCGAGCAGGATATGATCTCATAGCTTACTCCCGTTAAGTCAATCTCCTCAAAATCACACCTGGTGAAGGTATGGCTACCTGTTATTGAAACGCCTCTCTCAAAAGAAAGCTTTTTAACATTAGTAATCTCGCACCTGCTGGCAATTTCTGTGTCATAATCCATGCCATTTATGATGGCTTTGCTAGGAATGACCAGATTCGTAACTGCAGGTCCTTTGTACTTTGTTAATCTTATGGCTTTTTGGGAAAATCTTCCTGTTCCATAGTCTTTAAGGGTATAGGTAAAATTGTTCTGCCAGGTGGTATCATCAGGTGGATTGAGAATCAGCTCTGCCTCTTCTGTATTGTCTTCAGAGTAAAGCAAAATGCTCTCTGTGAGATTTGCAGGCAGATACTCATATTCATTGCCATCTTCATCAACAAAATATCCCGGGAGCTGATATTTGCCCGCAGAAGGAACATTGATTGGGGCATAGATATACTTAAGATTTTTGCACTCTTTGAGACCAATATTTGTAAAAATAGTACTGTCAGTTCTCAAGTTAGAAAAATCTACGCCGCTAAAATTCACTACTTCAAGGCCGGTACATCCGGAACATAAATTTGATATCTCTTCAAAACTGCTGATATCAAAAGAGCTAAAATCCAGTTCTTTCAGATTGGGGCAATATGCCACCATATATTCTGAAGAAGTTACAGGATTACCTGCATATCCCTTAATATCAAAATCTCCCCAGGTTATCTTCTTAAGCTTCTTATTGTAGGAAAGAAAGTGTTGCATTCCCTGTATAATTTTGTTATTTACACCTGTGAAGTCTATCTCCTCGAATTCACTTTTTGTAAATGTCCAGTCTTTGGTTATCGTTACGCCTCTTTGAAATGACAGCTTCCTAACACCTGAAATGTAGCAATAATCGCCAATGCAGGTGTAATAAGTATCATCATCAATAGTGAAACTTGAAGGAATTTCCGCATCCCCGCCATCTCCCACATAGCTTGTAATAGTAATTTTGTTATTCCGGGGATTAGTTTCCTTCGTAAGTGAATAAGTATATCTGCTAAGGGGGCCTGTTCTTTCTATAGTTAGAACCTTAGATGTTACGCCGTCATCCCCGTAAGGCATCCTGGTATAGCTATTTCCGGAGCCATCAATGTATTTCCATGGTCTGTTTGGAAGTGTCCACTTATAATATGTGGCATCCTTAAGTCCTGTGGGAGTCCATATTTTCTCAAGTCTGTTACAGCCATCTGTAGCCTGCCAATAGCCGTTCTGTCTTCCGCTTGCATTAGTAAGATCAAAGGTAGAAAGATTCAGTTCCTTAAGGTTCCTGCAGTTATTAAACATGAGGGCAAAGGTTTTAAGAGAAGTAGTATCAAATGCGCGAAGATCAAGACTTTCAATACTTGTACATGCAGAAAACATGTAATCCATGTTTGTAACCTTAGAGGTATCTACACCTGTAAAATCAACTTTTTTAAGATTTTCACAACCGGAAAACATGCTTTTCATAGTAGTCATGCGTGAAGTATCTGCCCCGGCAAAACCAAATGCTTCCAGACTTTTGGCGCTGCTAAAAGTAACTCCGTCAGCAATTTTTACGCCTCGTTCAAACTTGATGCTCTTTACTGCAGATTCTACATTAAAGCCTTCGACTACTGTGGCGTATGTCTTGCCATCAATTACAGCTTCAGATGGTATCCTGATTTCCTCAGCTTTCCCAATATACTTATAAATACTTATTTCATGAGTTTCTTCGTCAAGATCATAATTGTATTGTGAATACCAGTTAGGATCGGCATTACCGGAAGCTTCAGCATCTATGCTATTCCCCGGTAACAGCCAAAAAGAAATAATGATCATTATGATCGCATTTATAATTATATAAGAAAACGAATTGGTACTTTTCATAAAATCCTCTGCTATACAAATCATAACTCAGCGCACATATGCATTATTGTAACATATTATGATTTTGAAAGATATTTAATGAAAAGGTATTTTCTATGAAATTAATCTAAAATAGCCGGAAGAGCTTATTTGTTTTCAGCTCTCCCGGCTATTAAAAATTTTCCTGCTATTCAATCTGACCTGTCAGTTTATCAAATCACTTCGATAGCTTTCTTCGGGCACTTCTCTGCGCAAAGTCCGCAGTGTGTGCACTTTTCCTGATCGATTGTAGCTACATTGTTCTCGACGGTAATAGCACCGGAAGGACAATTCTTCTCGCAGATGTGACATGCGATACAGCCAACCTTACAGTATTTGTTAACTGCCTGGCCCATATCCTGGGACTTGCAGCGTACAGATTCTGTAGCGTCATAAGGAATGAGGTCAATAAGGTGACGGGGACATATCTCTGCACATTTACCGCAGGCTTTACATGCATCTTTGTCTACTACTGCGATTCCATTAACTACGTGGATCGCGTCAAACTGACATACACTTACGCAGCTTCCGCCGCCAAGGCATCCGAAGGTACAGGTCTTGGGACCTGCGCCGGGAACCTGATTGATAACACGGCAATCATCTGCACCAAAATATTCATATCTCTGGGTTGCCTGCTCGCAGTCGCCGCCACAGTGTACATAAGCAACCATGCGCTTTGCTTCGCCGGCATCAACACCCATAATCTCAGAAATTCTTGCTGCTACCGGAGGTCCTCCTACAGGACACTGGCTTACTGCAGCCTCTCCTTTTGCTATAGCAGCCGCACATCCTGAACATCCGGGGAATCCGCATCCACCACAGTTGTTGCCGGGAAGTGCTTCCAAAATAGCCTGTTCTTTCTCATCTACATCTACATGCAGCTTCATGTCAGCCACGCCGAGGATTATTCCTATGATTATTCCGACGCCTGCAACCACTGCTGTAGCAATGAGTACACCACTAATCATAATTGTCTCCTTTTAAAATGAAGTTCTGCTCTCACTTCGTTCGCCAGAACACGTTCGAACCAAATTCGAAAATACCTCATTAGGTTCTCTCAGCTCTGCTCCAAGCTCATCTTAGTGCAGAAAAACCGGTGAATGCTATTGCCATAAGCGCTGATGCAAGAAGTACCGTAGGCATTCCGCGGAAGGGCTTAGGAATATCATTGAACTCGATTTTTTCACGAATACCTGCAAGAATTACGATGGCAATTGTGAAGCCAACTGCTGTAGCAAAACCGCAGATTGTACTCTCAAGCAAGCTGTATCCGTCAGTTACGTTGTTAAGTGCAACACCAAGCACCGCACAGTTGGTTGTGATCAGCGGAAGGTAAACACCCAGTGACTGATACAGAGAAACAACGAACTTTTTAAGGAACATCTCAACAAACTGAACCAGCATGGCAATGACCATGATGAAAACGATGGTCTGCAGGAAAGAAAGATCCAGCGGATGCAGTATGAATTTATAGATTGCATTAGTTACAAGGGATGCCAGCGAGATAACGAACACGCAGGCCATACCCATACCAAAAGCCGTCTCAGTTTTCCTGGAAACTCCAAGAAAAGGACAAAGTCCAAGGAACTGACTAAGTACTACGTTGTTAACAAGTGAGGCGGTTATCATGATGGACAAAAGTCCTACTATTGTATTTGTCATTTGTTCTCCTCCTTACTGTTAACCGGCACAGGCTCTTTATCTGCTGCTTTGAAATCAGGCTTAATTGTCTCTTTTGCTTCAAGAGCTGCCTTTTCTTTTGCAAGAAGCTCTTCCTTAACCTTGTGGGGATCCTTTATCTCTACATCGCTGCAGCATCCGCCAACGCCGAATTTGGAAGTATCCTTGCCCTTTTTCTCAAGGTTGAATTTTACCTGGTTCATAATTGCGATCAGCACTGCCAGCACAATGAACGCACCTGCCTGCTGAATGAAAATACGAATCGGCTGATACTGTGAAAAGAAGTATCCAACCGGTCCGGGAACAACTGAGCCTTCACCGAATATCTGAACATCGAACATTGTGCCGCCGCCTATAAGCTCACGGAAAAGTCCGATAACAGTTATCGCACAGGTAAAGCCCAGGCCCATTCCGATTCCATCAAAGAAGGAAGGAATGATGTTGTTCTTGGAAGCGTATGCCTCGGCACGACCAAAGATGATACAGTTAACAACTATAAGCGGAATGTACACGCCAAGTGCTTCGTACATCTTGGGAACGTAAGCCTGCATAACAAGCTGAACCAGTGTAACGAATGATGCGATTACTACTATAAATGAAGGAATTCGAACCGTGTCCGGAATAACCTTTCTAAGTAGTGATATAACCGCATTACTGAGTGCAAGTACAAATGTAGTCGCAAGTCCCATTGTGAGACCGTTTATCGCCGACGTTGTGACCGCAAGTGTAGGACACATACCAATCATGAGTACCAGCGTCGGATTCTCTACGATAAGTCCGTTAAAAAATCTTTCTGCAGGAGTATCCTGTTTAAAACCAAGGGCTCCTTTTCTTTCTTCACTCATCAGTGCCCCTCCTTACTGTAATGCAGCCTGAAAATATTCAACAGCTGCGTTTACGCCGTATGTAACGGCTTTTGATGTAATAGTTGCTCCGGAGATTGCTTCGATCTCGCTGTCGGAAGAAGCTGCATTCTTGGTTACTGAGAAAACAGTTGCAGGTTTTCCGGCAAACTGAGGAACTATTACCTTCTCGGCATTCATTCCAAGTCCGGGAGTCTCGTTAATGGATATCAAAGATATACCGTTAACTGATGACTCATTGGTTATACCAACGGTGAATACGATCTTGTCGCCGTAGCCGCCGCTTGTAACCTGAATTACATAGCCAAGTGCATTACCTGATGCATCAACTGCCTTTTTAACACTGGTAAGCTCTATCTTGCCGTAGTCAGCGCCTGATAAAACCTGAGCAGCCACCGCTTCATCGAGAGCTTCGTCTGTGAAATCCGCTGCATCCGGGAAAACCGCCTGATTAGCTTTTACCTGAGCAAGTCTCTCCTGCTCTGCAATAGGATCCTTTGTCACCTGGTATACGAAGCCAAGTGAAACTCCGGCTACCAATGTGATAACGAAGAGAACCAGTGCATTTTTTATCAGAGTTTTAACGTCTCTCATGCTTTCTCCTCCTTCTTCGGTGCCGGTTTGATTCCGAATGCTCTCGGAATTGTGTACTTTTCAATAAGCGGAACGATCAGGTTGCCAATGATGATGGCATAGGATACGCCCTCTGCGGAAGCGCCGAATACACGGAAGATTCCGGTGAGGACTCCGAGGAATACACCGTAAATGTATTTTCCTTTGGTGGTTATAGGGCTTGTTACATAGTCGGTTGCCATGAAAAATGCACCGAGCATAAGTCCGCCACCTGCAAGCTGAGCTGAGATGTAGGTTCCGTTAAGTCCGTGTCCTCCAAAGAGGATGATGAAGATAACGAAGGAAACGATGTATGTTCCGGGAATCTTGAGATCGATGATACCGAGCATTATAAGAATGCAGGCACCGATCACGATTGCGATCATGGAAGTCTCACCGATGGTTCCGGGGATCTTACCGATGATCATATCGATAACCATAACGTCTTCGCCGTTTTTGAGTGCTGTAAGAGGTGTAGCTGATGTATAGACATCAGTTGTAAAGTTGGTCATCAGTGCCGGGAATGAGATCAGAAGGAAACATCTTGCTGCAAGCGCAGGGTTCATGAAGTTCTGACCAAGTCCGCCAAAGAGCATTTTTACAACAAGGATTGCAAAGATGCCACCGATGATGGGAAGCCACCAGGGCGCTGTGCAGGGAAGGTTCATTCCAAGCAGAAGTCCTGTGACAACCGCAGAAAAATCACCTATGGTGACCTTTTTATTCATTAATTTCTCATAGATAAATTCGGTAGCGACTGTTGAGCCAACTGAGATCAAAAGTATGATCAGTGCATCGATACCGAAGTTGTAGACGCCAAAGCCGGCTGCGGGAAGAAGCGCTATAACCACCCACATCATAATGTTGGAGGATGTGACGCCGCTTCTGACATGCGGATTTGACGATACTTTCATCATATCGCTCATTGTTACTCTCCCTTTCTTTTACTTCTTCCGTTTGCCAAGCTGAATCTTACGCATACCCTTGATGAGCTGCGTGAGCTGTCTCCTGGCAGGACATATAAAGCTGCAGCATCCGCATTCGCAGCACTCCATACCGTACTGAGCAAGGAATCTCTCCTCCTGACCATTCTCAACCGCATCTGCGAGATTCTTGGGAATGAGTCTCTCGGGACAAACTTCCACGCACTTTGCACAGTTGATGCAAGCACTGGGTTCCATTGCAGAAACCGCATCCTCTGTAAGACAGGTAAGAGCTGAAGCTGTCTTGGTAGTAGGAACATCAAGATCAAACAAAGCAAATCCCATCATGGGACCACCTGAAATGATCTTGGCAGGTGACTTTACAAAACCGCCGGCATCCTCAAGGAGTTCTCTGTAATTTGTACCGATGCGAACCTTGTAGTTCCTGGGATCCACAACCGCATCACCGGTAATGGTTACGATTCTCTCCATGAGAGGTCTGCCCTCAGTAACTGCCCTATATACAGCACAAAGAGTATCAACGTTATCAACGATACATCCTGCATCTGCGGGAAGCATTGATGAATTGATCTCTCTCTTGGTGCAGGCATAAATGAGCATACGCTCAGCACCCTCGGGATACTTGGTCTGAAGCGCTTTGACCATTATCTTGTCGTCGTCCTTGGTAAGCTCGCGGAATTTTGCGATACAGTCGGGCTTGTTGTCCTCAATGGCGAGAATTCCTCTGGCATTGGGGAAAAGCGAAACCGCAACTCTAAGGCCGCCCAGTACGAGCTCAGGCTCCTCGATCATTCGACGATAATCGCTGGTCAGATAGGGTTCGCACTCAGAACAGTTTGCGATAACATATTCAATTTTCTCCGGTTCCTTGGGTGAAAGCTTCACTGCTGTAGGGAACCCGGCGCCGCCCATTCCGACTACGCCTGCTTCTCGTATGAGATCGATTTTTTCCTGAGTGGTGAGTTCTTCAAGAGGTTTTACGGGCAGCATTGGAGCTTCCTCGTAGAGACCGTCATTTTCTACGATAATGCTGTCGCACATCGCCCCCGTAGCCAGTCTCCTTTTTTCAATCCCCTTGACAGTTCCTGATACCGATGCATAGATCGGCGCTGAGACAAATCCTCCCGCTTCGGCAATCTTCTGCCCTACCAGCACATGGTCCCCCTTTTGGACGATCGGCTTTGCAGGTGCCCCGATATGCTGAGATACCGGATAGACAAGATCACCTTTCGGCAGGACTTCCTTGATGGGCTTATCCTTGGAAAGCTCTTTGCCTTCGTAAGGATGCACTCCGCCAACAAAAGTTAATTTAGCCATTTCCTACCTCTTCCTTTCGTAAAGAAAATACATAAAAATATTATACACCAAAGTTGATCGATTAGTCAGATTATTCTAGAAAACTTATGGGCAATTTATGCATTTTATGTGGTATCATATTAATGTTTTAAGGATTTGAATGAATTGTCAGTTTTTTGCATGAATTTTTTAATGTATTTCTTTGGGGTGTAAGGTATGAAAATCATAGATGAGATCATTAACTTAGACGCAGATTATCCTTTAGAGAGAATATGTAATGATCAAAAAGACATTCTGTTTTTCGACATCGAGACCACCGGTCTTTCTCCGAAAACAAGTTCTCTGTATCTGATCGGATGTGCTTACCATGGTGGTGACGGCTGGCATCTTCGCCAATTTTTCGCCAATGAAAAAAATGAAGAATTCGAAGTTATAAAATGCTTCATGGGATTTGCGAAGGACTATAAGACCCTGATTCATTTTAACGGCAATCGCTTCGATCTGCCCTTTATCAAGTTCAAATGCGATAAGGTCAATATGACCGATGTCCTTGAAAATATGGAATCCATCGACATATACAAGCGTATAAGTCCCTATAAAAATGTCCTTGGAATTCCTGACTGTAAGCAGAAAACCATTGAGCTTTTCCTTGGAATCGACAGACAGGATGAGTACTCAGGCGGCGAGCTTATCGAGGTCTACAGAGAGTATCTGAATAACCCTACTGAGAAAGCTTATAATCTTTTGTTGCTGCATAATGCTGATGATGTTCGCGGGATGTTCGCTCTTTTGCCATCCCTTTACTACTATGATCTTTTTACAGCACTCTGTGAGCAGAACGTGATCTTATTTAATACCGATGCGGATGAATTTCCTCAGATCAGAAGCGGATTTCTTATGGATGAAAGCTCTGAAAACGAGGATCCGGATGCTGTGATTGATCTGCCTATCCGCGCCATGAAGGTGCAAGCAAATTATTATAATGACTACGAAGGTAAGACCCGCGAGGAGATAATCATGAAGGTGTCTCTTCCGGATTATCTGCCATCTTCTGTTGGCGGAAGTGCCGACGGCTGTTACTTCAAGGCTGAGGGAAGCAGCGCTTCAATACGCATGCCGCTTTTGGAAAAAGAGCTTAAGTATTTCTACGATAATTATAAGGATTACTACTATCTGCCAGGGGAAGATCAGGCGCTTCACAAGTCTGTTGCCCAGTTTGTCGAAAAGAGTCACAGGGAGCAGGCAAAGGCATCAAACTGCTATACGAGAAAACCGGGTCAGTATCTGGTTCAGTGGGATGCTGTTTTCTCTCCTGTTTTCAAGGAAAGCTATGAAGATAAAAAGCTCTACTTCGAGCTCACCGATGAGCTGAAGCAGAGCCGTAGTGCAATGAGTTTGTACGCGCTGCATGTTATGGCGCATATAATTGAATCGTGTTAAGGAAGTTACACCTCGTCAAGCTCGGTGTAACACGTTCGAACCAGGCTCAAAAATACTTCGCCAGGTTCTCACAGCAAGGCCTGTTCGATATCTGCGATCAGGTCTTTTTTATCTTCAAGACCACAGGAAATTCTGATAAGTCCTGCAGGGATTCCTGCTGCATTAAGCTGTTCGTCTGTCATCTGACGATGTGTTGAAGTAGCAGGGTTCAGGCAACAGGTTCTTGCATCAGCAACATGAGTTTCAATTGCGCAGATTTTCAGCTTGCCCATGAATGCTTCCGCAGCTTCTCTTCCGCCTGCGATTTCAAAGGATACAACACCGCATCCGCCATTTCCCAAATATTTCATAGCTCTGTCATAGTAAGGATCAGACTTAAGTCCGGGATAGTTGACCTTCACTACTTTCTCATGCTGTTCAAGGAACTCAGCAACAGCCTGACCGTTCTCTACGTGCTTGGGCATTCTCACATGAAGTGACTCAAGACCAAGGTTCAGATAAAAAGCGTTCTGAGGTGACTGGATGCTACCAAGATCTCTCATAAGCTGTGATGTAGCCTTGGTTATAAATGCACCTTCTTTTCCGAACTTTTCAGCATAAACGATACCATGATAAGATTCATCGGGAGTTGTAAGTCCGGGGAATTTATCTGCGTGTGCCATCCAGTCAAATTTTCCCGAGTCTACGATAGCACCGCCCACTGCTACGCCGTGTCCGTCCATATACTTGGTTGTGGAGTGTGTAACAATATCTGCTCCCCACTCGATAGGTCTGCAATTCACAGGTGTAGGGAATGTGTTATCAATGATAAGCGGAACACCGTGATCGTGAGCTGCTTTTGCAAATTTCTCTATATCAAGAACTGTAAGTGCGGGATTAGCAATGGTCTCACCAAATACTGCTCTGGTGTTGTCCTTAAATGCTGCTGCGAGCTCTTCCTCTGTTGCATCAGGAGATACGAATGTGGTCTCAATTCCCATCTTTGCCATTGTTACTGCAAGAAGGTTAAAGGTTCCGCCATAGATAGAGCTTGATGCTACGACATGACTTCCTGCCTCGCAGATGTTGAAAAGTGCAAAGAAGTTAGCTGCCTGTCCTGAAGATGTAAGCATAGCTGCGCTGCCGCCCTCCAGCTCAGCAATTTTTGCTGCAACATAGTCATTTGTAGGGTTCTGAAGTCTTGTGTAGAAATAGCCAGAAGCCTCCAGATCAAAAAGTTTTCCCATATCGCTGCTGGTAGCATATTTAAAAGTGGTAGACTGTACTATCGGAATCTGTCTGGGTTCACCATTTCCGGGCGTATATCCACCCTGCACGCATTTGGTATCCATAGAATAATTACTCATTATCTAAATCCCTCCCTTGTTTAGTTTCAAAAATAAGCACTGCATTAGCACTATTCTATTACAAAGCTTCCCATAATTAAAGGAATAATTGTATAGGGAACGATTATTATTTTCTCAAGAATTTCTCATCTGCTTCATATTCATCACTGACAAAACGTTCAACTGTCATATGAAGATCATATTTTTCACGAAGAACTGCCAGCTGTCCCATCATCGGGGATGCATGGTGAGCATCGATCGCAGCCTGATCCGTCCAGGAATCTATGAGCAGAACTGTCTCAGGATCATCTAAAGGCTGAAAGTACTGGTAACGAAGATTACCTTCCTCGTTTCTTATTGCAGCCGCTATTCCCGACGATTCCATCTCCCGGACAAACGCACGGGCATTTCCATCTTTTCCTTTGTAATAGAGATTAACTGTTATCATATGATTCTTCTATCCCTCCATTTTCCGCTCCTGAAACGCCATATATCAAGAGCTGCCTTTATACACCAATCAAGCACCATTGCAAGAGCTATTCCGATAACACCCATTCCCATCCACAGGGCAAGAATGAATGACAAGGCTGTCCTGCATACAACTGTGGCAAATATTGATGCCCACATTGTAAATTTTACATCGCCTGCAGCCCGAAGACCGGATGAAAGCGGTCCGGAAAAGGGCTGTACCAATGCAGAAAACAGATTATGTATAGCAACTATAATAAGAATCAAACGCTTAGTCTCGTCCGAGAGATTATATAAAGTAAGCAGGATCGGAGTCAGTGCCATTACTATCACATTCCAGATGGTCGCCAGTAAAAGCGACAACCTCGTGAGCTTTTTAATATTCCACTCAGCCGCCTCATAGTCACCTGCTCCTACGCACTGCCCGACCACAGTGATAAACACAGTTCCCATTGACATGCCCATACATGCAGCCAGTGACCAGAATGTCTGTCCTGTTGTATTTGCTGCTATCTGTGAGGTTCCAAATGTTGCGGTGAGCATACCAAGGACAACCTTGGCCGCCTGAAAAAGTGTATTTTCTATAGAATTTGGAATAGCCACACCCAATATGCGACCTGCCATAGCTGTGTTAAGTCGAAGTGATTCTTTAATTCTAATACTGATTCTCGGAGTGCTAAGCGCTTTAAGTTTTCTAAGAAGCTCATCAGATGCCCCTGTCTCAAGGCAAAGCGCCGTCATGATAACTGCTGCCACATACCATGAAATCGTAGTCGGCCATGCAACTCCGGCAGCACCGGCTTTCAGTACAAATATTCCAATTGCATTTCCTACAACGTTAACCAGATTTGCTATAAACGAAACCCACATGGTCACTCTTGTCTGACCCATTGCGCGAAAAACGGCAGTTCCGGCATTATATATAGCATTTGCAGGAAAAGACCAGGCCACGATCCACATGTATGTCTTACAGGCTGCCATAGTATCTGCTTCTGCCTTAGGATACATTGTCTGAAGAAGTGATGATCCGAAAATGAGCATGATCACCATACATACTAAAGAAAGTGCACCGCCGATAAAGAATATCTGTGATGCGGAAACATCAGCATTATCCTTTTCCTTACTTCCTATGTATTGTGATACAACTACCGATCCTCCGGCAGAAATGGCGGTAAACAGGTATATAAATATGGTGTATACCATTGTATCAAGTCCTACACCGGCAACCACAGCTTCTCCTGCATAGCTGACCATCATCGTATCCGCCAGTCCCACCACCATCTGCAATAGCTGCTCTATAAGTAGTGGCACGATCATGGCTTTTAACGCTGCATTATCAAAACGTTTACGATCATCAGGTAAATATTCTTTTGGTTCTATTATTTTCCCCAGCATAGTCATTTTTTATTTTTGCGGCTCCCTATACTTAATTATGATTTTATTATTGCAAAATACCGCACTTTTCTCAAGCCACATATCGTAGTACGCTGCTGAGAAAAGATAACTTGAAAGATTCCCTTCACTATTATAAAATCGCAGATGTACAGATTTCTGTTTTCTGAGGAAAAACAAAAACCTATAGTGAATTAAACGAATATAAATATAGAGGTGCATTTATGGCAATTTTGAAATTAAAGGCTCCTACAAAGGATTATCTTTGGGGCGGCAACAGACTTGTAAATGAATATGGTAAAGAGTCCGCAGGTGCGGTAACTGCTGAGAGCTGGGAGCTGTCATGTTTTCCCGGAAGTGAGTCGGTTATTGAAAGCGGCGAGTTTGCAGGCAAGACTCTGACACAGTATATAGAAGAAAACGGAAAAGAAGTTCTTGGAACCAATTGTGAAAAGTTCGAGGACTTCCCCATTCTTATAAAACTCATTGATGCAAAAAAGGACCTGTCACTTCAGGTACACCCTTCCGATGAATATGCAAGAGTACATGAAAATCAGTATGGGAAAACTGAAATGTGGTACATCCTCGATGCTGAGGAAGATGCATTTTTATATTATGGTTTCAACAGAGAAGTTTCCAAAGAAGAGTTCGCTAGAAGAATCGAAAACGAGACACTGACTGAAGTTTTAAATCCTGTTTATGTAAAAAAAGGTGATGTTGTTTTCATCGAATCAGGTACTCTTCACGCAATAGGCGCAGGAATTCTCCTTGCAGAGATTCAGCAGAATTCTAACGTAACCTACAGAGTATATGATTACGGAAGACGTGATAAGGATGGCAATCTTCGTGAGCTCCATGTTGAGAAGGCTCTTGATGTCACAGACACCAATCCAGCTCCTAAGATTCCGAGACCTGAGCCTCACATCGGTCAGTGCAAATATTTCACCGTTGATAAGGTGGCACTCTCCGGCTCTCTTACAGATACCTTAAGCGGTGAGGTTACAACGGACAGCTTCCTCCACATTCTGGTTCTCGAAGGAGAAGGCGTTATCACAAACGGGGATGATAAAGTAAATTATAAAAAGGGTGACAGCCTCCTTCTTCCTGCAGGCAGCGGTCGCTACGAGATAAAAGGTCAGCTTGAAGCAGTGATGACCTACGAATAATTCATACACAGCGTAAAGGAAAAAAGTATGTATCAGGGTTCCAACAAAACAGCTCTTAGCTCGCAGAAAAGTATAGCCCAGGGTTTTACAGAGTTAATGCATGAAAAAGAATATTCCAAGATCAGTATAAGCGAGATCTGTCAGCGCTCCGGCGTGTCCAGACAGACCTTCTATACTCTGTTTGAATCCAAGGAAAACATCGTAATTTTTATCCTTGCAAAAAGCCATGACTTTAAGCCGGACAAAGACTGCGAATGTCAGGGGCCTCCTACTCTCGCGCAGCTGGCTGAAGGATTTACGAAATACATTTTGTCTAAAAAGGAAATCCTCGAGCTGCTTGTAAAAAACAATATCATCTACATGATGATGTGGTCTTTGTACAAATCCTTTACTGAGTGCAATGATCCAAAAGATGAGTATGATAAAATCATTTCCAACATGACTGCGGATTTTATTGCAGCAGGTCTTACGACCATTGCAAAGCACTATGTAATGAACAGCGATAAGATATCGGAAGAACAACTTAAACAACTTATATATGATCTTTTTAACGGTTCTTATTTCCCGACTGAAAAGAAGTAATATAAACTCCTGTCACATATCAATTACTGAATGTACAGGAGTTTTTTCTATATATACACATATAAATTTATATATTTTTTATTTGAACTCTGACCGCTAAAGGTCAAAAATTATAGTATGAGAAACTATTGCTTAAAATTCTTCTTAATTACATATAGCATACTGATACTGCTCTTTTCATCGGTGCTGAAAGTCAGCGCAGATGGCGATAGCGAGCGTCAATATCGCATTCTTTTCATATCCTCATACGGTTTTTCCAATCCTGCAGTTCCATCGCAGCTTCAGGGTTTTGAGGCCGGACTTGGACAGGCTAATGTCGATATCAGTTATGAATTCATGGATGCGGATAAATACTATGGCGGACTTGATCTTATGAATTTTGATAAATATATCAGGTACAAGGTGTATTCAATTCGCTCTTTTGATCTGTTAGTTGTGGCAGACGACTCTGCCCTGCGATATGCCATCAACAATAGGAACGAGTTATTCCCGGATACGCCGATGGTTTTCATGGGAATAAACAACAGAACAGAGGCAATCACAGCTTCTGCAATGAAAAACGCCACCGGTATCGCCGAGAATCTTGATTTTGAAGGCAATTATGAGCTTATGAAGGAGCTTTTCCCTGACAGAACGCATCTGTATGTGATAGTGGACTCTACTATCGCAGGGTTGGCCGATTATGTTGAGTTTATGAAATTCAGGGATGCACATCCCGAAATGAAAAGCACTGTCATCAATGCATCATCCTATACCAGAAATGGACTCCGGGAACTTTTGGGAACTTTTGAATCAGATGACATAATACTCTTCCTGGATTTTTCACTGGATGGTGAGAAACATGCTTATTCTCTGCAGAACGCGGCAGAATTCATCTCCGAGTATGCTCCGGATATCCCCATAATCAGGCTTACTTCCACTGATATAGGATATGGAGTACTTGGCGGAATATCCTACTCTTATTATGATGCCGGTAAAATGGCCGGTGAGATTTCCGCAAAGATACTTTCAGGCGAAAGTGCCGACAGTATACCTCTTGTTACTTCTGCTGTCACTGCTACATATTTTGAACAGCACTCCATGGATAAGTTTGACTTAAAAAATTCACAACTCCCAAAAGGTGCAACGATAATAAATGAGCATCAGACCTTTGCGAAATTTTATCGTGAAAACAAGCTTATCAGCAACCTGATGATTGTAATATTGCTTCTTTTGATAGTCATAATTGTTCTTCTTAATATCGCTAATAACAAACGCAAAAAATTGATAAAGATGGACTTCATGACACAAATGCCCAACAGAAAAAAGATCATGGAGGATATCGTTCAGGCGGTTACTGCGTCAACACCTTATGGAATAATAATGCTCGATGTAGACCGCTTCAAGAGCATAAATGATACCTATGGTCATAAAGTAGGGGATGAAGTGATCGTAGCTGTTGCAGAAAAGCTAAAAAAGCTTTCAAAGAAAAAGCTGTCCTTCGCAAGACTTGGTGGAGATGAGTTCTCCGGAATTTTTATGGAACCTTCTGAAGACAAAGCCCGCAAGATATGCGAATCAATCATAAAGAGTGTAAAAGATCCAATAAAGACTTCCGCCGGTGACCTTAAGATCACAGTCAGCGTAGGCTGCGCAATGTATCCACTTGACACAAAGAATTCCAAAAACGTCATGGAATGTGCAGATAAAGCACTATATGAGACTAAGAAAAACGGCAGAAACGGATATACATTATTTGACAGCATAAATAAGTCCGGCTGAGTTTCGACTGTAGTACCCCGTATCAAACAATTCTTCCTCAATATTGTCCAGTGTGATAGTAATGGGCTGTAACAAGTATGATGATACTACTCTCACACCGTTGTCGTAATCAGTGGTATTGTAATCGCAGGAAAAATCCCAGTTCGACGTATCAATAAGATCCGCATCAGGTTTACTTCCTGATAAAATGGCTAATCCAAGATCGGCAGTAACAACAGATTCATTATCCATAGCCTTGAATACTGTCATGCTCTGGACTCCATCAAAAATATTATAAATATTGGCAATATCGCCATCCTGCCCGGTTAACACAACCGGGTTTTTCTCTGAGTAATCTGCTTCCAGTGCTCTTGCTGCGCCAAGGGCAGTTGAGTCATTGGCACAAAGCACCGCATCGAGAATAGTCCCACTTGGATAATAGGAATTAAGAATAATCTGAAGCCTTTGCTGGGCTAAATCTGTCGACCACTGAGCAGTGGAGGTCTCGTAAAAACCGGTCTGGTTAGACATTACGTTCAAAGTCCCTGAATCAATATAAGGCTTAAGTGTGTCCATGGCACCGCCATAGAAGAACCTGGCATTATTATCCACCGGATCGCCTGAAACAAATTCAATATTAAAGGTTTTTTCTGCAGAATCCAGTGCCAGAGCATCTATTACATAGTTGGCCTGAAGGACGCCTACCTGATAATTGTCAAAAGAGACATAATAATCCACAGCTTCTGTATCCATTAGGAGTCTGTCATATGCAATTATCTTTATGTTTGCCTCAGCTGCTTCATCAAGAATATCTGATAAGGCGGCACCATCCACAGCAGTGATTACCAAAAGATCCGCACCGCTGTTTATCATATCGCGAAGGTCGTTTACCTGTGTATCTATCAGATTATTGGCATAACGCAGTATGACTTCACAGTCATTTTTTTCAAACTGTTCTTTTAAGAATAATCCGTCACGATTCCAGCGTTCAAGCAGCATATCAGGCATGGAAATACCCACTACTGTCCTGCCGTCATCAGAATGTGTATCTTCAATTTTAACCTTCTGTGTATCGTTCCGGCCAACATCTGTATTAGTTTTTTTCGAGCTGCATCCTGCTATGATCAGGAAAAACAGTAATGAAATTGCAAATAACCTCTTAGTTTTCATCATAGCGTTATGTATCCTCAAATTGGTCACTTAAATCTCAACTTCATCCTCTTCAGGCAGATGTACTTTGGAGATAACTACAATTGTATCCCCTGCTCGTAGTTTAACCTGCCCTTTTGGAACAACTGATTTGCTGCCTCTTTTTATTGACAATAATATGGTCTGTCTCGGGAAATTCAGGTCCTTAATAAATTTATCACACCAGGGATGAGTATCTCCCAAAGTAACTTCCTTAAGGTGCATGGGCACATCATTTTTGATGGCCTGAGCACCAATAATTATCTTATCTCCCGCTTCGAGAACTATGCTTCCGTTTGGAATAATCACGTTGCCCTGACGTTGTATCATTGCAATAATTGCACTATGGGGAAGGTCGATATCTCTTATTTTTTTATCTACCCATTTATCATTCATTGAGAGCTGAACCTTGATAAAATGCATATCAATACTCTTTGAATAATCTCCCATGTGCTTTAATTTGGTGTACTGTTCAACGAATCCTGCGGAAATAATACCTGTAGGTATGGCTACAATTCCCACCCCAAGGAACGCCAGCAGAATTCCAAAAACCTTTCCAAGAAAGGTTATAGGATATATATCTCCATACCCCACTGTCAGCAGCGTGGATGCCGCCCACCAGATTCCGGAGAATGCATTTTCAAAAACCTCGGGCTGTGCTTCATGCTCTAATGAATACATGCAAAGACTAGCTGCCAGCATCATAATTGCAATTATGAAAACCGATGACAGAAGCTGCTGTGCTTTGCTTTTGATAACTTCAGTGATTACATTAAGTGAGTCATAGTATGCATTGATCTTGAAAAGTCTGAAGATCCTCGCCACTCTAAACATTCGAAATGCCGCTGCGCCTGCAGGGAAAAACACCGGCAAATAGAATGGTAAAAAGCTGAGAAGATCTATGATTCCAAAGAACGAAATGACATATCGTAAAACTGCCACTCCCTCTGATTTATCAGGGAAAAGGCATTTTGACGTAATAAGCCTTAGAACATAATCAATTGCAAAAAAGAATACGGTGACATTTTCTATCATGTCAAAGACTTTTCCACAACCGGCATTTAGTTCTGAAAAAGTCGCTAAAAACGCCACCGTAAGATTCAAAATCAGGGCGATAGTTCCAACAATGTCATAGATAACGCTTGGCCAATCGCCCAAATATCCAACAGAAACTATTTTAAAAAGCTTCTGCCTAAATTCATCAAAACTTATTTTCTTTTCAGACATATTCCCCAACCCCAACTAAACTTTTATTCATCCGAAGCATCAAATACAATGGCTTCTTCAGGACTTATCGGCTTACTGAAGTAGTAACCCTGAATGATATCGGCCTTGAATTCCCTGAGTTTTTCATACTGCCACTTTTCCTCGACACCTTCGATGATCATCAGCTTATCAAGATCGTGTACCAGCTGGATGACATCTCTGATAAATGAATCCTTGCCCCCAACAAGGTACGCATCAACAAGGGATTTATCGAGTTTTACCACGTCCACAGGAATGTATGTAAGATATCCAAGTGAAGAATAGCCGGTACCAAAATCATCCATAAGTATCTTAATTCCAAGTGCTTTGAGCTGTGCAAAAAGACTCTCCGCCTTCTCGGTTTTTTCAAGGAAAAGACTTTCCGTAACCTCTATCTCAACGAATTGTCCTGATATATTATACTCCTCTAGCAGCTCTTTTAAAAACTCAACATATCCGATATCGCTGAGCTGGTTACTTGAATAGTTAATGGAAACAGGATAAAGCATGTATCCTGCATCTCTCCATGCCGCCAGCTGCTTGATAACAAGCTCTGTAGTGATTCTTCCAATTCTGGCAATCCAGCCACTTGCCTCAGCTATAGGAATAAATACGCCGGGATACATTCCTTCAGCCTTCATTCTGACAAGAGCCTCAAAGCCGCAAAGCTTCTTGGTCTCTGTATTGATCTGAGGCTGATATACCATGTAGAATCCGTCATTATCCATAGCATCGAGGATTTTGGCCTTAACCTTGTTCTCCTCGCGAACCTTTTTCTTCATATCATCGGAGTACAGGAATGCCTTATTTCTGCCTCTCTGCTTAGCCTCGTACATAGCTATCTCAGCATTTATGATGTGCTGATCAGGGGTTGTCACGCCGTCGGATAATGATACGCCCATACTACAGGACATGATTATGGTCTCATCACCCATGCTGATGGGATTTCTGAATATTTTCATTATCTCCTGAATAGTGGAACTCTCCTCTGTCACACGCTCACCTGAGAGCATCATAAGGAATTCGTCACCGCCGTATCTTGCCAGCATCCAGTCTCTGGTTTTGGCAAGGTTTTCAAGCTCATAAGACAAGTGCTTTAAAACTTCATCCGCAACCTGATGGCCATAGGTTTCGTTGACATCTTTGAAGTTATCAATGTCCACCATTATTATCGAGAATACCTTATCGGGAATCGCATGTCTTCTCAGATATTCTACTGCGGTTCTTCTGTTAAGAATATCCAGGAAATCGTCATGCTCTGCCTGATAGATAAGTCTTTTCTGGGATTTTTCAAGTTCTTCCTTGGATGCAAGAAGCTCTCTGTTGGATTCTCTGCCAAGGAAAACCGTGGCATTTACTGACTGCAAAAGCATTATCATCGCAAGGAAAATAAGTCCTGCTGAAGGAAGAATTGCTCCATACACATCAATGAATGAAACGGGCTTATTGATGATTATGGTCTCTTCCGGAAGCATCTTCTCTGTGATGCCGTATCTGGCCATAACGTTGTAATCAAACTCCGTTATACTTGGAGTCTTCAGGGCCATGTGAATCCTGCTGATATCGGCGCCATCAAGAACCTTTACCATGGTCTCACCGGCATTTTTTGCCTGCTGATAGAATGACATACCAATCGATCCAAGAACACCGTCACCCACTGCATCTTCGTAGCAGCGAACTATAGGCGCATTGGAATACTCCTTGAAGAAATTGGTCATCTCATACTTAGTATGTGTGATTCCATCCGCATCAGAAAAGCAGGTCATGTAAATAATAATCGCATCATCCGGCACTTGCTTAATGACCTCAATGAGCTGTTCCTTAGTGTAGTTTGTGACATTTATCGTCTCAAATTCGTATCCGGTAAGCCTGGACATAATGATGGTAAATCTTGCACCATCAGTTTTTCCTGCGGCTGATTCATCAAAAAAGCCCACGTATTTTGTGCGATTAGGGAAAATCTTCCTGGTCAGCTTCAGAGTTTCTTCAAGATAATCATTTTCGTAAAAGCCTGTAATATTTCTGCGGGTACATGCTTTTTTTGCCAGAGTCAGATTATTTGCACCTATGAAAACAATGGGAATATCGCCGAATATCTTTTTTCCGTAATCACACATAAACTGCAGAGCTTCATCGTCCACAACTATTACGCCATCATACTCTTTACCATTTTTCATTCTTGATACAAAGAAGTTGTAGAAAGCGCTCTGATCCTCACTGGTTCTGTAATTTTTGGCATCCATAAATATGACGTCGTACTCAACGCCATTGGGATACAAAGAGTCGTGGAAACCTTCTATTTGGTTGGCATAAGTGTAGTATTGGGAATTATACGAGCAGAATAAAAGCACCCTGTGTCTTACGTCCTCCACATACCGGAAGGCAGGGTCCTCGGTCTTTTTCCCTTTATTGATGACCATGATCTGCAGAAAAATCACGGCCAAGATAAGGCAAACAACACTAAGGACGAGCCATACAGTCCTCAGTGTTCTGAAAACCGCAGTTTTTTTCATGCTTTTCTGCTCCGTTAAATGATTATAATACTCTTTAATCATAGCATTAAAAGGGCATTTGCATTATTAATTTAGTCTTTTATACATATAGAAACTAGAAAGAAATTCTTAAAAAAAAATAAATATCGGTCACGAACCTTTGATGCTTCTGCTGTGACCGATATTTATTAAATTTCTATTAAATCGTAAATGGATTATAGAATCTGCTTCCGTCGTAGTAAGTAAAAATAAGTGCAGCTGCAGAAAATGCCACTATGAATATCAAAACTGCAAAATCGGCGGCTGTTAGCTTTTTCCTGGAGTACCAGGTTCTCGTCTTTTTCTTGCCAAAACCTCTAAGCTCCATGGCATTACTTACCACATCTATTCTCTCCATGGATGAAAACAGGAGCGGAAAAATTATGGCCGCAGTGTTTTTTATTCTGGATAACAGTTTTCCCTTGGAACTCATCTCTATTCCGCGGGCTTCCTGAGCGTTCCTGATTCTGTGAAACTCATCCTGTATGTCCGGAATGTATCTTAGGGTAATCTCCAGCGCGTATGAAATCTTGTAAGGCACTCCCACACCGTTAAGGCTTGAGGCCAGTTCGCTGGGATCAGTGGTTGTAAGGAATATGAACACCGATGGAATAACCGTAAAGTATTTCATCAGCACATTTAGCTCATAAAAAAGCTGCTGCTTTGTGACGGTGTAATTTCCAAACAGATGAAAAAGGTCGCTCCTGCTGTCGTAAATCCTGCAGCCCTCGTAAGGTGCAAAGAAGAAAATGCAGGTAAGGTTAATTACCATAAAAAACATGACCGCTGTGAAAATGGCGCTTACCTGTTTCCATTTTATTTTGGCACTTAAGTAAATCGAGATGCCCAAAACCAGCATTATTGCAAGGATTCTGGTGTCAAAGGTAAGGGCACTTGTAAGGCACCATATCAGGAAAAATACAAGCTTGGTAAAGCCGCTGAGCTTATGTACAAAAGTGTCTTTTTTCTCATAGGATATCAGTCTGTTCATGACTGACCTCCTCTCCCGGCTCTCTCATGATCAATGAATCTGGCCGCAAATTCTGAAGGTGTATCTATGCCGCATTTAAGAGAAAGGTCATAGAGTGATGTCTTCTTAAGGTATGCCTTGTCACAAATGTTTTCATCAGTCAGAACCTCTGAAGGAAGTGCATTCATAAGGAGCCGTCCGTCTGTCAGAACCAGCGTCCTGTCAGTATACTCAAGCATCAGATGCATGTCGTGAGTGATCATCATGATAGTCTTACCCATGTCATCTCGAAGCTTTACAAGGAATTCCATGATCTCTGTATAGTGGCTGTAATCCTGGCCGGCTGTAGGTTCATCAAGAATTATCAGCTCCGGACTAAGAACAAGGATTGATGCTATTGAGACACGTTTTTTCTGTCCAAAGGAAAGGGCTGAAACAGGCCAGTTTCTAAAGGGATAAAGTCCGCAGATTTTCAATGCATCATTTACTTTTTCCTTGATGACATCTTCCGGAACTCCTCTGGCAGTAAGGCCTAGTGCCACTTCATCAAATATCATAGGCTTACTTATCATCTGATTTGGGCTTTGCATAACGTAGCCGATTTTCTCACCTATTTCTTTGATGGAAAAGCCGGACATATCTTCACCGTTAAAGAGGATATTTCCGCTCTGTGGCTTGTAGAAGCCGCAGATAAGGGAAGCTAGTGTTGATTTTCCTGCGCCGTTTCGACCTACAAGGGAGATCATCTCTCCTCTTTTTATCTCGAAATTAACGTCCTTCAGAATCTGTCTTCCATCCTCATAGCCAAAGCTTAAGTTATTTACGCTTAGGAGTGTTTCGGAAGAGCTCTGCTGCTGATGTTTTGGAACCGAGTGGTACCAGTTCTTCACCTGATCCTTATATTTTGTTACATCCATAGACTCTATGTGCTGCGGATGAGTATCTGCGCCAAGCTCACAACCAGCTGCTTTCAGCGCAGCTATATAGAGCGGTTCGCGGATTCCGTGCTGAGGTAGAAGCCCTGTGCACAGAAGTTCATCGGGATGCATATCAGCAATTATCTCGCCGTCTCCCATAAGGATCACTCTGTCCACATCGCGGTAAAGCACATCTTCTATGCGGTGTTCAATAATGACAACCGTCATATCCTCGCGCTTCATGATCTCATCAATAAGAGCTATGGTGCGCTTTCCGGTGGCAGGATCAAGATTGGCCAAAGGCTCGTCAAATAAAAGGATTTTTACATCACATGCCATAACACCGCCAAGGGATACTCTCTGCTTTTGTCCGCCTGAAAGTTCTCCCGGAGCGTGATTTAGAAAGCTTTGTAAGTCAAGCTTTTCAGCAACCTCATGAACTTTGTCAAATATCTTGTCCTGAGGGATGTTGTCGTTTTCAAGGGCAAAAGCTATGTCCTCGCCCACAGTAAGGGCTATAAACTGCCCATCAGTGTCCTGAAGCACTGTGCCCACTATCTGTGACATGCCAAAAACTCCGAGTTCACTGGGAGTCTTCCCGTCAACCCGGAGTGTTCCGCTCATCTCGCCTGTAAAAGAACAGGGTATCAGCGCATTCAGGCAATGTGCCAATGTGGACTTACCCGAGCCGGATTGTCCTGCAATGAGGATTTTCTCACCCGGGTAAATCTTTAAATTGATGTTTTTAAGTGTAGGTTTTTCCTGCACTCTGTACTTGAATGTTACATCTGAAAACTCGATGATTGGGGTCTTTTCCAAAAAATCAATCCTCCGCCTTGAGGCCTGATGACTTACCTGCAATCTTAGAATATGCTGCAAGAAGGATAGTTCCGAGGATTGCAATAATTACGATGTTACCGATGAATGCAAGGGCGCCCTGAGCGAATACCTTGTTAGCAGGTTCAGCATATACGAGGATATCAAGAACCGGTGCAAGACCAATCCACGCTACAGCGTTTGCAACTACCTGAACTACGTTAAAAAGAATAATGCTATTCTTAACACTGAAGCCGCCCTCTTCTATTGCGAACTTCTTGGAAAAGAGACCGATTGCTACACCAACAACAGCTTCAGGGAATACCCAGCTCCACCAAACTGATCCATAGAAAAATGCATCGCCGAGAGCATGTCCAAGAATACCTGCAACACCACCTACGATAGGTCCGAAAACAGCAGAAATGAATGCTAGGATTGCCATTCTGGGCTGAAGTGCTGTGTTAGGAACAATAAAAAATGGAACCTGTACTGTCGTAAGAACGACGAACAATGCAGTTCCAATACCTAATGCTACAACTTCTCTGATACCAAACTTTAATTTCATACCAAATTCCTCCATGTGTAAGTAAAATATTTTAGTTCCCCATTGAGGATATTATACACCTTAGCTTGGAAATATTGCACTTCAATCTACATGTATTTCAAACATAAATAATCCACTCAGCTGACGCTTTCGCTCATGCTAAAAAAAGCATCGCCCAACTATATTTGAATAGCTGGGCGACGTAAAACGACTCAATTTATTTTGTTAATAGTTGTTATGGAGTAAAAAGCTAATTATTTAATTAGCAAATGTGTGCTCGTGATAGAGGGCTGGTATGTTAGCCTTCGATCATTATAAGCTTCTTCTCAGGAACTTTAGGCTGTTCCTTCTTAGGAATCTCAAGACTCAGAACGCCATGTCTGAAGGCTGCCTTGATATCTTCCTCGGTAAGATTCTCGCCAACGTAGAAGCTTCTCTGCATCGATCCGCTGTAACGTTCCTGTCTGATGAGTTTACCCTTGTGGTCCTTCTCATCTTTATCAAGTCCCTTTGCTGCGCTGACTGTGAGGTATCCCTTATCAAGCTCAAGTGAGATCTCTTCCTTCTTAAATCCGGGAAGGTCTATATCTACTTCGTAGTGATCCTCGTTGTCATGTACATCCGTCTTCATAAGTCTGTCAGCATGTCTGCCGTACAGCTTCCTCTCGGTGTTATCAAAGTCATTAAACATCGGGAAATCAAACCAATTATCAAATAAGTTCTCTTCAAAAATACTAGGCATCAACATAATAATTACCTCCTTATGACTATATATTTTTGTATTTGAGCATCGGAACCGGAGTCATTACTTTGTTATTTGCTCCCTTTATTTCTGTTCCCTTGTTCTATAACTGTTATAACACTTGTTAGCACTCTTGTCAAGTGAGTGCTAATTATTTTTAATAAAAATCTATTTTTTTCATTTCTGTTGTTGTAAAAACGAATACTTGGAGACGGGTATATAAGATAGAAAAATACATAGAAATTATATATCTTTTTGTAAGCGACTGAGCGAGGCAGGTATATAAGATAGAAATACAATGCACTTTTATATACTTTTTTCTATGCTTTATAAGTACCAGGGGTGAGTGTTACAGGAAATGCTTATCGAAAAAGTATATAAGTCAAATTATCATTTTCAATTTATATACCGGGCGGAGAAGTTACGGGAGAAATAGGTATATAAATTTGGCTTAAAAGCTTTTCTTATATATGTTGTGTAAAAAGGCGCGCTATAAATATTTTTAGAAACACTTTTGTAAAAAGAGAGTTATAAAAAATGCAGGCATACGAAAAATGCCTGCATTTATGCGCGTTACTTCATACCGGATAGTCTCTCTTCAAATTGAGCATAGAAGCTCTCTTCCACATTGTAGGGCTTTATGAAAAACTCCTGCAGAATTCGCATGTTTATAGACTTAAGTTCCTCCTCCGGCATTTCCGGGGCTTTGTCAGAGATTTCTTTTAAAAAGTAGTGCCACTTATCTATGTAGGCTTCATAGCTTGATAGCTCTGGTGTATCCTGCCATTTCTTAATCTTTATCTTGGTCTGCCTCTCCTTATGGCATTCATGAATCTGAAGGAAATATTTGTGGGTGTTATCTTCAAATATTCTGCCTAAAGGGAAGAGTCTGCAGATACCTGGTCTGTGCGGATGAATACTGCATCTCCCCTCTCTGTTAAGGAAAGTGCACTTCTCGTCACCGTCCATCTTTAGGCATGGAAGAATGATTCCATCAGCTACTCTAAGCTCCAGATTTTCAGAAAGCAGTTCTTCAAAGCTTTTGCCAAGGCCTTTTTCAAGCCTGTAAACATCATAAGGATCAAGAGTTATGGAATCTCCCATACCACAACAGCATGCATGGCAACCACTGCAGTCATCCACACCGAGTTTTGCCATATCGCCTATATCGTAAAGCTTGCCGTCTGAAATTTTATCTAAATCAACATCTCTTATCATGTATTAACCTCTCGGAAAATCATCGTGGACCAATCCTCTGTCATCACCATAATCGTCAAAAGGATCATCCATATCTTCTGCGTCTCCCATCTGAGATGCATATTTCGGATCCATAAGAATAGCCCTAAAAAGGCCATGGCATCCCTCTGAGCAGTCGCGCCAGGTATCATCAAAATTCCCGGTATACCAGGGATCAGCTACATCTCCGCTTCTATCAGCAAACTCCAGCATCTTGTAAACCTTGTTTTCAGGATCTCCACTGAAGAGCCTATTAAGATCTCTGATGTTTGCGCTATCCATTCCTATTATAAAATCGAACTTCTCATAGTCAGTCCTTGATGTAAGTCTCGCCCTTTTTGTAGAAACACCAAGCTCGTTGTCCGGAGTTCCGATTCCATACTCTCTAAGCTTTGCCTTCGCCGGCGGATAGACAGGACTTCCCTGTCCGTTCCATATTTCGTCAGTGTGTGTCGCTGACGACTCTATATGGAAAAACTCATCCAAATGCTGCTTATGCACAATGTCTTTCATAATAAATTCTGCCATTGTTGAACGACAAATATTGCCGTGGCAGACGAATAAAATACGTATCATTCAATCTCTCTTTCCGAATATGCTCTCTTATGCGCTAAAAAGCGCTTATTTGCGCGGTCGATATTTAACCAATTCATTGTACATAAAATCATTCAAAATGGCAAAACTTGGCGGAACTTGGCATTTTATACCACTGAAAAGTAGTAAAATCGTAGTCAGTTTTGGAGATTCGTACTACTGGGGAATTTGAGTAGATTCTCTTTCTGATAAAAAAGTTACAGCAAAGCAAATCTTATAAAATCTCTCCTAAAAAAGGATTAATCAGTATTCAAGTTCGGTCTCATTACATGCAGGCCATTTGAATAAATCTCTTCTCAGATAAATCTGATATACTATATATAATAAAATGAAACGAGGGGGATTACCGATGAAAAAAACTATTTCCATTTTTCTATTATCCATCATGCTTATATGCACAGTATCAACAAAGGTATCTGCTGCAAACAAAGCGCTTCAGATCAATGCAAAATTTCCTAAGGGAGACAATGGTGCAGGATTCTACATTGACCTTGAGACCAAAAAAGGCATGGTTGCGCTCAACAATCGTTCATGCTTTTCTTATGATCTCTACCTCCCACAATCGCTAATATCCAAGAATAAGGATAATGTCTTTATAGATAACAGCATGATTTTTAGTAACCCCGATGATCAATATGGAGGAGTATTAGGAGCAAGATATTCAATCGGAATAACAAATGTAAATGGAAAAATCAAGACATACGGATGGGATGAAAATAATGATAAGCATCGTAAAATCAGTAACTACGTTAAAGTAAAAAAGTGGAATACCTGGTATAAAATATCTGTTCGCAATATGCCTGCAGAGCCTACTGTAACCGAAACCTACTCTGTAGGTGCTCCAGAAGACAACAAGTATTATGAAGATCTGGATCTTCAGACAATTCTTTTTACTGAAGGGCAGAAATATGTCGGATGCATCTATATGGATAATGTGACAATTGTCTCAGGTTCGACCTTAAAGTCAAAATTCAACAACCTTAAAGACTTTAAACATGTCAGCGGTTATGATTTAAAATACGGTAAAAATTATAAGGCAAAGATAGCTAACCTCCCAAGCAAATAAAAAATATTCCTTAGCTAAGCACATAGCCCTCTAGAGCATCTGCTCTAGAGGGCTATTCTATAATTGTATAGCTTTAAACTCCCTGATGCTTGGAGTTTCTACTTTTTTCTCCTTACCATCAAGCTCTTTTCTTACTTTCTCAAGCTTCAAAAGCTCATCTGTTGCATCCTCTAATCCCAAATGGGTGTACGTATTAAGTGTTACACTTATGTCGCTATGCCCCATCAGATATTGAAGCGTTTTTGGATTCATTCCTGCCTTAGCCATATTGCTGCAATATGTATGCCTACATACATGTGGTGTGATGTTGGGAATCTGGATCCTATAAATGTTATTGTATCTGTTCACCATATTATTAAAGCGGTGCTCCCAGTGCATGGCCACAAGTGGCATTCCATTCTCATCCAGAAAAAGAAATCCGGTATATCCGTCAACCATCTTTTCTATGGTGTAATCCTCTCTTTCTTCAAGTATCCGCCTGAAACACTCAGCCACATCATCAGTTATAGGAAGCTTCCTTGTTCCGGCATTTGTTTTTGTACTTGCAATTACATACTGCATGTCCGAGGTTCGCTGAAGCTGATGATCTATGTTTATCACCTTGTTTTCCAGATCAACGTCGCTTACTGTAAGTCCGCAGAACTCTGAAATTCTCATTCCTGTATGAAAAAGAATATAAACCGCATCGTAATACTTATAATAAACATTATCGTCATGTATGAACTTAAGGAACTTTTTCATCTGATCCTTTGTGATTGCTTCTCTTGTCACAGAATCATTAACCACAACTCCAGCAAGCTCAAATCCAAATGGATTCTTCTGAAGGCAATCATCGTCAACAGCCATCTGGAACGCGGGCCTAAGAACTCCTCTTATTGTCTTTATTGAACTATATCCTCTTCCGTCCTCTTGCTGCAGTTTTATCAAAAATAACTTTGCATCTGATGTTTTTACCTGTGATATCTTTTTTCCACCAAAAGGTTCTTTAGCAAGTATATTCTTTGCAAAATTATAATTCATTCGCGTATTATGTTTAACTCCGGTTTTTGTAGCCAGGTATCTTTCCACAAGTTCCAAAACCGTTATATTTTTTCCTGTAGGATCGATCTGTGAATCAATATCATATCCGATCAGTTTTTCCTTTTCTCTAAGTGAAAGGTCTGGCTTTTTCCCTTTTTGCTGTGGATCCGTGGGCTCTAGCCTCCAGCTATAAACGAAATGTGGCTTACCACCTATATGGTACTTAAATTGGTATTTTCCATTTGCTCTGATTGACTCTCCACACCTCAAAACTCTGTGCTTGCTGTCTCTTCTTTGACTACTTTTTCCCATATGCCCTCCTCTTTAGTTCCTGATGTGTTTCTAAGTATTTCTCAAATTCAGCCCTTATTATCAGGTTCCTGCCGTCATAGTACTTAACAGTAAAATCTGTCCTCTCTTCCATCAGCTTCCACATTTTTCTTCTGCTAAGTACATAAAATGTAATTGCCTCCTCTGGTGTAATAATGTTTTTATTTCCCGGTGATGGTCTTCTCATGCCGCATTCCTCCTTTGTTTATATATCCCTCTAAGCGCCAGATATAGCAACTACTATCGGCAGATAAAAAGGATCATATACAAGAAGTTTCATCAATGTACTTTTCAAACTTTTTTCTGTGAACCATGGTCCTGTCACCATTATGGAGTCCAAGGCATGGGTTCTCATTTACAAGGAATCTTATTCTCTTTTCGCCAATACCAAAGTAAGCTGCTGCCTCCTTTACAGTAAGCAGATACTTTTCACTGAACGAAACCACCATAGTCTTTTTGTTTTCTATCATAATGAACCTCCCTAAATAATCTCGTTAACAAAGCTTCTATAATCCCTAATTACAAAACCTGTGAAAATGTACGAGAAAAATAAAATTTTCTAATAGTTAAGTATTTGAAGAGGAGTATTTTTCCGGTTTTTGGAAAATCTCTTCTAACTTCCTAAGTGGATTTCAGAGATAAAATTCCGGGTCTTTTGAAAAAAAAGCACAAAAAAAGCCTCATGGCATAACCACGAGGCTCTAGCAGTGTTATTCTATTCTCTTTTTAATACTATTATGTCAATTCTTCTTACATCTCAAATCATATACTTAACACATCTTTCACTACAGATCTGAGGTCTTCACCTCCAGAATTAACTTCCGGAACCAGAAACCTTGACATCTCATCATCACATATAGCTTTTATCCCATTAAGGAATACTTTTTTATCGTCTACATCTGGGAAAAGTGTGTTTAAATCTCCAGTGTGAGCTACAAATCTTCCAGTACTGCTTCTCTTCTTTCCCCATATATGAATTCCTTTAATGACTTCTCTATATGGTACAAGCATATGGACAGCATTCGTATATTTTCCCCTATCGAAACATTCTGGATGAATAAGTTCTCCTGTCAGAAGCTGTGGAAAATCTAAAACCACACCAAGTCTGACGTTGTTTTCTCTTATCTTTTTGCAAAGCTCCGCTATCTCTTCTGCCGCGCTAACTACAAATTTCCCTCCCCTATATATGGAGCCAGCTCTGTTTTCAACAACTATTTTTACATCAGGATATATTGCATGTATCTTCTCTTCGAATACAGTATAAAAATCTAGAAAACTATCAATACTTGAGTAGTCATTGAAGGGTGGATGAATTTCTATCACAGTTGGTGCAGCATGTTCGTTTGTAAGAGAATGCACAAAACTTGCAAACTGTACAGCCCACCCTTTGTCTTTCCACAATTGTGGAACGCCATCCTTATTGGAGCTATATAGCTTCGGATATCTTCTTATTAGGTTAGAGGCCAGATTTCTCTTCCCGTAACTATACTCTGTATGTAAAGAATAATTTGAAATATCAGGAACTGACGTCTTATCTAAGTGTCCTGCAACTTCAACAAGATCTGCTTTTATTCCATCAGGATATGGCTGATTTCCATACTCTACAAAAATGAAGTTCATATTTTTATACCTCTTCATTGCTACCTATCACCGACTATGATTAGTATACTCCAAAGCAGGGGATTATTATTTGATCACATGAAATAAATCCAAGAAAAATCCTTATGTAACCACAAAAAGCTTAGATGAATTCTCTGCATCAAGTATTCAATTTTATCGTGCCCACGCCACAAACTCCTTGTAAAAAGCTTCGATTTTGTTGTTATCCTTATAGCTTTTCACCACAAAATGGGCAATACTTGATTGATTTCGAATACTCCTTGGCATCCCCCTCATTATTTACAACAGCCATCCTTAGCGACTTTGTATCAGGATCAATGCTGCCCATAAAACATAACGATCCCAAAAAGCCCGCTTCTATATCTTCCATAAAAATCTGTTTATCTAAAAAATCACTATCTACTTCCTTTTCTCGGCTACAAAATTTACACATAAAAACTCCTTTCTTATCACCAAATAGCCCTCATCAATTCCATATTTGACACTTTAGTTATCTTCTTTCTCAACTTCATCTTTTTCTTCTGATACCTGTCATGGCTCATAATCTCGGACACCGCAGGTGCGATATCCTGATCTTTATAGCAGAAATGAACATGATATTTATCTCCATCATGACTATGATAAAGAACAAGCCCTGGGTATCCATCCTTATCAAATTTCTTCATAATCCAATGATGCCTAGTCTCAGGGCTCCTTACTTCAACACTATCTTTTTTCATATTTAGAACGTCAAAATAACCGACATTCAAAAGAAACTCATCAAACTCTGTAAACATAATAAAACTCCATAAATTCATAAAAACATGAGGAAAATTGATTATTCCGACTGGAATAAACACAGCTTTGAAATTGCTGCGAGGGATAATATAACAGATTGAAAATTATTTGTAAATAGAATTTCGAAAAGAAGATTAATTACATTTGTTCATAGTATAACTGAAAAAAAGGCCCAGCATATGCCAAGCCTTTTCAGATCCTATCCCCATATAGCCTTCATAAATGCTATTGCCGTAGTTGCTCTAGCATTTATCTGCGTATACATAGCAGTTTTTTTTGTATTATAAGCAATACCTTCTTCTGTCTTGTATATTGCATCCAAATACTTATTTGTATCTATGCTTTCCTCCCTAATGTCCTCGGAAACAGAAATCATTTCTCCCATCTTTTCATTCAGGTCCTCTATTTCCTCATTTGTCTTCTTGAGAATATTATAAAGAATGTACTGATTATCCTTAATCTGATCCAACTTATCAATTATTACATCCATCTTGGCTATAATAATATTTGCTCTCAATTCACTTTCATAAAGATTATAAGCCCCGTTTGTTCCACTTAACCCTTCAACTCTTCCCGTCATGAAATACTCATACATAGTACTCCACGCTATTACATCATTATATTTCGGAAAGATTATACCTGGCTCCAACAATGAATTAAGTATTCCATATTGTTTTGCCAGCTCTTCCGATAATTCTTTGAGCTCACAATCATAAAGTGTCATAGCATATTTAGCTTCTCGATAGTCCTCATCCTCCATCAGATATTTTTCTATGAAAGCTCCAGACTTAATGTTTTTTTCAGCCTCCTGTTTTTCAATATCTAACTGTTTTATTTCTGCTTCAATGCTTGGAGCTTCTTCCGTCAAAAGCCTCTGCTTTTCATTTTCAATAATTTCCTGTTTTCTTTTTTCAAAAATCTCATGCTTAGAATTATAATCGCTCACTAAGACATTATAGTCAGCCATGTTCTTTTCATACGCATCCATTTCTTCCTCGTAGCGAGTCATCATAGCTTCATAATGTGCCTTCATTTCGGTGTTCTTAGCCTTCTTGCTTATTTCAGTTTCATAAGCATCTTTTTGTCTCTCGTATTCTGCTTGGGCTGCTTGATTTTCCTGAAGCACCTTTTTTTTTATTAAAAAAACCTGGCTGTTTCATTTCAGGCTTGTTAGGTTCAATCAGCTTTGTCTCATCTATGCTAAAATAGCAAGGATTATTAGGTTCGACTGGTTTTAAGGGGCATCTTGGTTCAACCAGATCTTCTAATCCATTTGACAGGCACAACACATGGATCTCATCCTCTGAAAATTCAGTTAACGAATTAAGTTTTCTTCTCCTTATTTCAATCTTTTCTATAATTGGATTAAGATATTCTTTTTTCATTGATTCAACATCAGGCAAATTATTGCTTAGCGCAATAGTCTTTTTTATTGTGCGCCTATCATATCCACTCATCCTATAGATATCGCGGATACCATCTTCTAAAACCAAAATACTTTCTGATATATCTACTAAGCACTTCAAATAGGCTTTAATGTCTACATTCTCGCTCTTGGAATTATCATATTCATTAACAATCGATGTCTTATCAGCTTTTTCCTTTATTGTAAGAATGTATTTTTCAGCCTCTTTCTTATCATGGTCACCAAAAGAGAACAACTCTTCTGAAAACTCTGTTCTTTCACCGCAAATGGGACAATAGTTTTCGTTAGAACGAATCACTTTACAGCCCTTATTGGCATTGTAAGACATTTTTCCCAAAGAGCCTTTTAATACTCCTTGATATGAATCACCACCTATGTTCTGAATTGTAACCATCATAGAAATGGGTAACCCTAAATAGTCTCTACCAGTTCCCGGCATTGTACCATTCAGTTCCTTTTTATACCGCTTGATCAGTCCATCCTTTACTTCTCTGCTCTCTGCAAAATTATTTTTGCCATAATAAGTGCCTCCTGTATCAATAATAAAATGTCTTGTGCCATCGCTATCCGGAGAAGTCTGAAGAGCTTTGTCCCATAGTTCTTCTGCTTTAAAGTAATCGTCATCTGAAACCATAATAGATTTTGCGCCACATTCTGCGCAATAAACCTTTTTAACGCCTTCCATATGTCCCTCCAAATAATCTCAATCAGCGATAATTCTTTATCTTCTCTTGAAACAATTTCCACATCTTCTAAACGGTGTTGCATCCTTATGCTCTATCTCATATTTCTCAACTTCATCCAATGATGAAAAAGTAATAAATTTGTATGCACCCTTAGCCCATTGACAACCATTTGTCCTATGAAGAGTTCTTATATTCTTTTCCATATTCACGAAGTATTCCTTAACATTATCGGCAAATTCCTTATGAGTCGATGCTACAATTATGTCTTTATCTAACATTTTCTTCTCTTTTCTTTCATTTAAAAACTAGCACAATTGCTTGCCTATAATATATCATATTGCGTTTATTGCTACTATGAAAAATGTATAAACGCAAAATAATAATACTGAATTTCTCAGCATTAATGTTAATAAAAAAATAAGCCTGCAAGAAAAATCCTCACAGGCTTACTTAAAAATCAAATATTCACTTTACGTACCAGTTACCACCATACTTCAGAGCCAGATACCCATCTATTGTTTTGCCCCAAGTCTCGCCTTCAGAGATTGTTATGATTTCCTGAACCTCGATGGTCCTTCCCTTTCGATACACCGCCTTTCCTAGAACGTTGCTCTGAGCAGAGGCACATGCCTTTGCTACTTTCTGTGGAAACTCCGTCCCTGCGCCTTCACGGATCTTAATGGAAGAAGCTGTGACCACATAAAACTTGGAGGCTTTCTCAATTCCTAGAACATCGCGATCATAATCATCCAGATCATACTGCTTGATGTAGTTTTTCAGGTTCTGGGCATAAGAAAGGCTCGTAGCCCATCCGTCTTGCCGGATGAGGTCACAAGCCTTTCTGTAATCTGTTACTCCTCTTAAGTTCCTATATCTTTTGTATTGAAGAAATTCATAATAACCTCGTATTCCCTCCGATACACTTTTATATTTTCTGAACTTCGCTGTAATGGTTATATATCTACCATCTTTCTTTTGTTCTTTGGTTTTATACTCCTTGTAATCACAGCCGCATCCCTTTGACCATTTCATACCAAAGAAGTTATAACAGTCTCTTGAAAGCCCGCTCCTTCCCCAGTTTGATTCGAGTATTGCCTGTGCTATTGTAAGGGACGGCAAAATGCCGTAGTCCCTATAATAGGAGACTGCGGCATCACCAATCATCTTTATGAAATCAGCCTGTAGTTTTGTCATCATCATCGCCCTCCTTTATCTGCTTCAAAACATCTACGAGCCTTGCAGGAATTGGTAATTCAAGTCTTGCTGCATTCTCAATAATAGAGATGCCCTCATTAGAAAGGTAAAAGAAAATTACAGCAGTCCTAAGAATTGCTCCGGTCTTTAAGATTTCTATGTCAATGACATTGCCTATGCCAACCAGAAAGAAAATAGCCACTTTCCTTGCTATCCCCTTAAAGCCAACCTCACTTGAAAGCTGCTTTGTATAAATCGCAGCCATGACACCAGTAAGATAGTCAATAACAACGAACGCTATAAGTGCATAAAGAAAACCATCAAATCCCCCAAAGATCCAGCCCATAACACCTCCTATTCCTGAAAAAATATACTGCCCAATAGTTACTACGTTTTTCATATGTTGTTTCCCTCCTTTTTGCATAAAAAAAGCACCCATAATGGATGCAAGTTAATGTTAGTGATTTGTAAGTTCCGTATAAACGCCCTTACTATTCGTATAATATATATGCCCTGGAGTTATAAGCGTATCTTTTGATCCATCGGTTAGATGGATCTGCGGTATTCCACTTGATGTATTAAATCTAATAAGCTTACTATCACTTTCCTTGATCGTAAGATTTCCAGATTTAATGGTTACGCTTCCTCCTGAGTTTACCTGGAAATTGCCATTATTATTTATGGCAATAGATGATAAAGTTCCTGTCTTTATTTTATCAGCAGATATTGTTCCGCTCTTAATCATGCTTGCATTTATACAAAGCTGTCCGGAACTATTTAGATATATTCCCTGATTCGTATCCGTTGATGAGGCTCCTGTCATAGTTGAAACTATAGAATCCTTTATCATTGCATCACAGCCATTAGGAATCCATCTGCAAGATGCGCCGGCAGACTGTGCTGTTTCTGAAGAAGACAACGGCGAAAACATCATTCCACAGTACTCAATTGAGATTCCATGCATAGTAGATAGTCGCATCTTAGTCCGGAATTTTCCGGTCTCATACTCCAAAAAATATGTCGTATTTTTCATATCCAGCTTATTGCTGGTATCCTTATTCTTCGTGAAGTTTTCTTCAGCAACAAATCTGTTCCACTTGCCGGCTTTTATTTCTGCTATCGTATTCTTTTCCGTAAAGTAGTATCCATACGAAGAAGTATTTCCCCATCTATACAAGACCCTGAAGTAAACCTGATCTGTTTCTTTATATGACGCATCTGCTGTATTAGGCACATAAAGAGTACAAAAATCTGCCTGTTCAAGTTTCACACATGCAAACTGAACACTCCCTGCTCCTGAAATACCAAATTGAATATTTGTGTTTTCACTATTCTCGTTTGTCGCTGTGAATTTCACGCAGAATCTTTGCCATACGGTATTAGTGATTTTAGAGTTATAAAGGGTAAGCTCACAAGCATTCGTTGTCACATTCCAGTTACGAATAAGAATAGCTGCTGAAGTACAATTATTCACTAGCCTTGCATACCAAGAAAGCACATACGTCTTTCCTTTTGTAAGCGATACCTTCTGCGCATAGTCTTTGTTACCTGTGGTATTTCCTGTAATAGCATAAGCAAGAGGATATGGAAGTACATATCTATCCGTCGTTCCAAGGTTGTCATAACCAGTTACCACAGAACCTACACCATCTCCGCTTGATTTAAGTACCCATCCTGTATCTGTTGTTGTAGAATCAATCTTTTTGTCTGCAGTATTCCTTAAGAGATTAGGATTGAGCTTAGCTCTGTAATAAAACGAGAACATATACTTTCCTGCATCAATAGGAATTGACTGTCCCACCCCTTGTGTGGACATATTATAAGGCTTTAGCCAAAATGAATTTGTAACTGGAACCCCTTCTGGCTGATTTGAAGTTATATCCATAAGATCAATAGTTCCATTTGTTGAATTATTGGAATCCCCCATCCAGATGCCTTTTTCTCCAGAAACAAAGCTAAGCAAATCAGTACCTATTTTGTTGAGCGAAGATGTATTTCTCCAAAGATTTGTGAGCCTTGTTCCCATGAGTGTAAGCTTAGTTGCTTTCATGTTCAGGATTCCCTTTTCTAAGTCAAGATAAAATGTCTCTCCATCTTTGGATTTAAGAATTCCTGAAGCTATATATTCAGCGTTGATATACAGCTTTCCATCCTTAAGATATATTCCTTGTGTCTGGCCATTGTTTGTCAGTTTATTAAATATGCTACTCTGTGTCTGATTTGCAACAGCTGCTGCCGCCACCTTATCAGCATAGCTCTGAAGGTCTTCAGGAGCAGGCGTCCAAGCTGTAGCCTTCTGTCCAATCTCGATTTTTAGGTTCCATATCTTGATCGTCGCGCCAGAAGTAACTTTGTCCATTCTGATTCTTATAGCAGTGGCTGTAGAATCTATCAGTGCAGTAGTTGCTGACACCGCTTGACTCTTTTCAAAATGCCCACCCGTATTGGTTTTTGATAAAACAATATCCCCGGCCATCATTTCCCATGGATTTGCATTAAATCCGATACGGAATTTACCTGAGGGTTCCGCAATATTTATGTTCCAGTCAAAAGAGATCGTCAGATAATCTGTATTCTTAAGGCCAAGCTGCGCCAAGGTGCCGCATGCAATCTTATATGGGTAATTTGCATTAGCATCTCCTGCAAAGTTTGTAAATGCGCCACTACTTGTATTAGAGTTTTCATTTTCTCCACCCTTTGGGTATAATTCGATGGCAGCTGCGGTACCTAAAATAAGGTTCCTTCCTCCAATCTTAAGGTTATCAAGAGTTTTCTTGGTATTATCTGCTGTTGTCTTTGCAGTATTAGCAGTTGAATTTGCTGTATTAGCTGTGGTATTTGCAGAGTTAATTCCGTTTGCTAGAGTAGGCGTAGTATAAGTTGTAGTTTTATCAGTCCAGGTAATTGCGCTTCTCGTCCAGATATAATATCCAGATTTCCAAGCCGGACATGTAGTCTGCCAAGATCCACCTGTCTGAGTAGTATTAGACGAAGATAAGTAATACTGCTCAACGATAGCAGTCGCGCCTTTTCCATCGCTACCATTTTTTCCGTCTACACCGTTTTTCCCATCCTTTCCTGCAGGGCCTGTAGCTCCTGTGTCCCCTTTTGCTCCTTTAGCTCCAGTCTCACCTTTCTCTCCGGTATCCCCCTTGTCACCCTTGGCTCCTTTTGAACCAGTATCACCTTTATCGCCTTTATCTCCTTTTGCACCCGCAGCTCCTGTAGCCCCAGTTGCACCTTTAGCACCAGTGATACATGTTGCAGCGCTGTATTCTGCCTTACCATCAGCTGTAGTAGTTTTTGTTCTCTGCCAAATATACTTACCGTTAACCCAAGAAGGAGCTGTTGTACTCCACCCCGATGTGGGAGCCGTTGCCATTGAGCTATTCTGTGCATACTCAATATCAACATCAATAATGCCCTTGGAAACAGCATCCTGAATATTCTCAATAGAAGTATCACCAATCATACCGGTCTGAAGAGAAAACTCACCTGTTTCCATATTCCAAAAGTTTTGACCTTTTTCATCTGAGATAATACCGGTCTTTATAAGGTTTGCATCAAGTTTTCCTGTAGAAATATAATCAGCTACTATTGCGCCATCCTGGGTTATTGCAAGAGGGAAGTCACCCTTATAGCCATTCTTAGAAAAACCAAGCCCGCCCTGATTCCATCGCCAAATCTTTTTAGCTGTAGACTTATCGTTAGTATCCATAACAAGGACTTCATTTGGCTCAACAACGACAAATCCGTGAGTAGCCTTGTTGATAAGATTAGTAGCATTTCTTTTTGCCTGATCAAGAACAGTATCCGTATCCGGAATGTTTTCTATCTTTTTCATGATCTGGGCATTTGCTTCTTTTGATGCACCTGTTAGTGTTCTGTTTCTATCTGTTATTCCAAGAGTTATCGTATTGTCTGCAATATTATCAAGAGAAAGACTAAGAGCACTTATAGGAAATCTCTTATTAAGGCCATGAGGATTCGAAACAACCCATGCATACTGTCCGACAGTAAAAGCGGGAATATTATCATCAGCGTAGTGAAGATCAATAGCACTGCATTCAATGGTCATATTATCGAACTGAGACTCCTGAAGATACTTTTTCCCCTTTGAAAATAGTGCACTGGCAGTAGTGACGTCATCCCATATAACTGTCTTTGTTATGATTCCAAAACTTTCTATCGCATCAGTACTTTCGATATAATTCTTACCGTTATTAACTTCCTCTATCGTAAGTCTCTTCTTTATAGTTTCTGTGGACTCGCTTTCCAATACTGATCCAAGTGGTATGATTCTTGTAGCAAGGTCTGTTGTATTAAAGCCCTTTGTAAAATCAAGGAGATTCTCTCCAAACTCTATCTTCTGATCGCTTGTATCCAGATAATCATCAAGATAATCAACATAAAGAATGCCATCCTCATTTCGTATTGAAATATATCCGCCAATATCATTTATCAGGTCCTCCTTTATCTCAGTGATTGTATTGTTATAGTTTGTAAATCTATACAGTGAGTCATTTGCATCTCTTGCAGTAACAATGCCAACCGTAAACTGTCTATTCTTTTCTACCTGGCTGTTGTGAACTGACACCAATCTTTCAAGATATCCTCTAACAGTAATTCCGTGATATTCAGCAAATGGCTGGATAGAGTCATTGAAAAAGGCCAGTGCCCCTTCACAGTACACTGACCTTCTATTTAGGAAATCATCCTCCACCTCTGTAACTCTTCCAGTAAAGATTATCTCTTTGTCACGATAAACAGTAAGCGTAGATTTCATTCGCTTAATACTATCCTTAAAACTGCATCCTGGAAGCATAATAAAGGATAAGCTTCCTGCCATATTCACTTCCAAATCCACAATGGGATTAAGAATTAATTTCTCATCATCACGGCTATCGTATATTAAATTGTCATCACAATATATCTTATAGATCATAAGCTCTGCACCTTAAATTCTACCGTCACATTGCCGGTTCCGCTAAATATCAGCTTTGAGTCTCCTTCAGGAAGAAGGATATCAAACACTTTATTCTTTCCAGGAGAAAGATGATAGGACATACCTCCAAAAGATACATCCAGCTCACTATCTGCTGTTATCTCAGGAATTGTTGGTATACCACTATTTGTTAACGTAAGTGATTTTGATCCAGAAACTGCAATCATCTTTTTTACAGCATTCTTATAAGTTTTCTTAGGAGAAACAGTGCAAACAACTGCGATCTCAGCAAGGTTTCTATTTGTAGCAAACTCATCAATACTAATTCTCCCTGAGTAGGTATTATCAGGATCATCATCAAGAATAATATCCATCTTCTTACCATGAATATTGTTGAGTACCTTTGAGTAAACTCTTGGCCATTCTTCTTTGGGATTTGGCACCCTAAAAACGAATGATATCTCTCTATCTTCGTACATAACTCTTCCTGTTAGAGCTTCTGTTATATCAAGATTTCCATCTCGTCCAGGCACTTCAACTACCGCAGTCCTTACCTTTGGAGGACTTATTTTTTTAGAATATAAAACAAGGCCAAGGTCCGTATCAGACCTTAGCCCGCCAAACTTTACACCTTTCATGATCTTGAATACCTCCATGCTATATTTCCAAGTGCCCTATCCATCTTAGGTGCAATACCACCTACAAGCTCACCACTATCAAGGTATACTCTTGTATCCTTATTTGCTATGAGTTTAAGAAGGCTTACAATCTGGTCATCCTGGCCCCTCATTCCATCTGCAACAGCATCTGCAATATAAGACTTTAATGTTTCAAGAGGAGCAACCGCTTCCTTTCCTGCTTCCCCTCCACCAAGTAATCTTCCATTCTGCATTCCAAATATAGTGGGCCCATCCAGGATACCACCATTCTTATACCAATCTACAGAAAGGCTCGGTACTGATGGCGGATCAAGCGAAAAGCTTCCTGAAATACTAAAATGTGGAAGCTTTATGTGAGGAAGGCTCCAAGTAAAGTTAAAGCAATTCTTTATACGATTAATTGCATTGCGAACCGCATCCGCTGCCTGCGACATCTTATTTTGAAAGGCTTCCTTTATCCAATTCAGTTTGTTTCCGCTCAAAGTATTTATAGTATCAAACCCCAATGTGTAATACTCCTTAATACCTGTCCAAGCCGCTGCGACTACTCCCTTTATTCCTCCGCCATTATTTACAAAGGCTTGCTTTATGTTATCCAGTTTCTTAGCAACCATGCTTTTAAGGTCATCTGATATGTTTGATACATCATCATACATTTTTCTCCAGGTTTTTGAGGTGTTTTCTTTTAGTTCGTTCCATTTCTTTCCTACTACCTCTTTTAGTTGTCCTGCCTTTTCCTTTATTACATCCCAGTTTTTATAAAGGAGAACTCCTGCAGCAACTACAGCACCTGTTATTGCAATTACCGGTCCTGCTGCACTAACAATTCCCAAAAGTGCAGATGATCCAGCAGCAAGTGAAGGAACAGCGCTACCACTCACAGTAAGTGATAGTAGCTTAACTACGGATATTACATTTGGTATAACCGTAAGAATTGTTCCTATAGCGCTTATAACATTCCCAACAACGATAAGCACCGGAGCAAGTGCCGCGACTACAAGTCCTATCGTAATTATCGTTCGCTTAGTTCTCTCATCCATGCTATTGAGCTTATCGATGAACTTTTGAATATGTTCCACGATTTGCCTAATTATTGGCATCATCGTTTCTCCAAGAGAAATTGCAAGCTCCTGAAGCTGCGATTTAAGGATTGTCAGCTGACCAGAAAGGTTATCCTGCATGGTCTCTGCCATTTCCTTAGATGTTCCATCGCAATTTGCTATCGCTCCACTAAGCTTATTTATATCAGTATCTGCAGCGTTCATAATGGCAAGAAAACCTGACATGGCATTCTTTCCAACAAGCGTTTCTGCATTTGCTGCTTTTTCTGACTCAGACATCTGATTAAATGCTGCTCTGCAATCCCTAAGGATATCCGATAAACTTCGCATGGAACCATCAGCATTTGTTGTCTGAATGTGCATCTCACCAAATGCCGCACCCGTAAACGTAACATCCCCTGCTAGGTTATTCATCAATGATCGAAGAGATGTACCCGCCTGGGATGATTTAATACCGGCATTAGCCATTAGTCCAATTGCTTCTGCAGTATCCTTTACGGAAAATCCAAGCGCACCAGCTATAGGCGCTGCATATTTAAATGTTTCACCCATCATCGATACATTTGTATTTGCATTCGATGATGCAGCAGCAAGTACATCCGCAAAGTGCCCTGAGTCCTCAGCGGAAAGTCCAAAAGCTGTAAGTGCATCTGTTACTATATCAGATGTTGTCGCTAGATCTTCACCGGAAGCAGCTGCGAGATTCATAATACCTTCAATACCGCCAAGCATATCCTCAGTCTTCCAACCGGCCATTGCCATGAATTCGAACCCTTGTCCTGCCTCCACAGCTGAGTACTTACTTTGAGCGCCCATTTCTCTAGCCTTTTTTCGAAGAAGCTCTAATTCATCACCCGTGGCACCTGAGATAGCTTGTACTTTGCTCATTTGTGCATCGAAATCTGCTGTAGTTTTTACTGCGGCCGTTCCTATTCCCGCTACTGCTGCTGAAACCGGCATAAGCTTGCTTCCAACATTTGCCACAGAAGTGCCTACAGATTGCATCTTTGTTCCCACAGCACTCATCTTTTCTAGCGCTACACCTGACTTTGATGCCTGAGATTCCAAATCTTTTAGCTTTAATGTAGTCTCTTCGATTTCTCTTTGCAGTGAGTCATATTGGGCTTGCGAGATATCTCCCTTTTCTAAAGCAACCTTCGCCTGCTTCTCAGCTTCCCGCAATGCATCAAGCTTTTCTTTTGTCTCTTTGATTGCTTCTCCAAGGAGTCTATACTGCTGAGCCGCAAGAGTGCTGTTTCCAGGATCAAGCTTAAGAAGCTTATTAACATCCTTAAGCTGTGACTGAGTGGAACGAATATCTGTATTTACTTGTTTTAGCGATGCCGACAACTTTGTTGTATCACCACCGATCTCAACTGTTATTCCCCTGAGCCTATCAGCCATGAATCCTCCCTAAAAAAGTGCATAAAAAAGGCACCTACCCTTTGACAGGTAAATGCCTTGAATCAATGTCAGCTACGACATAATACTAATGATGCATATCTTCCCATTTCAAATAATCAACATATTTTTCCGTAACCCATAAAATATTCCAACCCTTTTCATCTATCTCATCACTTAGATCATTATTACTAAACGTTCTAGCCGTTCCGGGTTCCATCGTTCCTAAATTATGATCTAAATAAAATTTCTTTTTCCTACCAGTTGTAGTTTCTGCTTCAACACATATTACAGCTTTCACACCTTTAAATTTATATTCCGACTTATTCACTACAGTAGTGACTGTGGTTTGCAAACCCGTATCATATTCCGATATGATGCTAAAGTATTCTTCATACTCGTTGTTCTTTCCGTTCCCACTAAATATCATAATCGCAACAACTATTAATACTATAGTACCTATAGCGATTGGAATAATATATTTATTCTTCGAAGTATTGGTAGTATTAGAATCTTTTTTTGATTCCATGCTTTCTGTCGCTACACTTGTATCTTCATCTGATACTACTTTAAGCATGGGCCTTCCACAATTAGGACACGAAGGAGCCAAATCAGATATTTCTTTCCCACAATCTGGACATTTAATTAATCCCATGATAATTCTCCTATAGATAGCGGTGTTATGTTCACTCTCCTACAAATTGCATTACACTTAAGCGGCAAAAATAGCAATTCTTTATCGCATATTCTCATAGAACTATTATAGTTGATATATATTGACAAGAAATTAAATAAACATAAACAGAGTAGAAATTTATCTTGTAACTATCCATAACAAAGCCCCTTTATGCTTATCAGTGCTTAACTTCCACCCTGTTCAGTTCAACTTTATCCATGAACTCCTCTATAAGTTTATGGCAATAATTCAGTCCATCAGTGAGGTTTCCATCCAATGATAGCTTAACTCCGGGTTCATCGATAATGATTACCTCTTCCGCATCATTTAACATTCCGTCAACATACTTACGGGCTTTAAACAGATCATTAAGCTCTCTGTATAACTGTTTTGCATCATCAACAGGAACAGTTCCTGTCGCCCGTTCAATAAGCCGCCATCTATTATTGGGGCCATTGTGGTCATATCGCTTAGCCCTTATATTCCCAGTAAAGGAAATTGCTATTTCTTCCTTCTTTCCATCACCATATTCGCATGGTCCGAACCACCGACATTTGTATGTGACCGCAAATGGTATATCCATCATCTTCTCTCCAATACACTAATGATACTAAATTATAACATGATAAATACTAGGTTAGAACGTATCTAAATCGTTCTTTAGTCCATAAATCCTCATAAAAAGGCACCCCCTGTGACAGGTAGATGCCTAATAATATTTTTCCGCATGTATTATAAATCTAATAGCTGTTTCTTCTTCGCTTCAAATTCTTCTTGAGTAATGACACCATTATCAAGTAATTCTTTATATTTCTTTATCTCATCGGCGCCACTAACTGTAGTTTGGTTAACAACTGGTTGCATAAATGGAGCCATACGTAAATACTGCCCCTGCTCGAAAGCCATTTTCATTTCTTCCTTCTGTGAATCCGTATAAGTTCTCCATGTTTCAGTAAGAACTGTTGTCTCTTTCGTAGGAACGCTGCAATTTGGACAATCTGATTTATTATTTCCTATTGCGCTGAAAGTCTTTTTACAGCTAGGACAATAAAATATATGTTGATTATTCAGCAATGTTTCGTCAGGAGTAGCCTTTCCTTTTATTGCTAAAATGATAAAACCTATTATTGGTGATAGAAAAATACTTATCAATAAATACGTACTAAAACTTCTTCCGACGCTACTTGCAACTGCTCCTACTACTATGCATAGAATAATCCATGAAAAAATAATAACTCCTACCATCACGAACTCCTATCCTTACAACTTGTGTTTATTTGTTACCATTACATTTTAAGCTCTTTCGCTGGCTAATACTCATAAGCTATTATTAAATTTACATTAAAAAATTTTGAATACTAGCTTATTACCTGAATTAAAATGAATCAAAATCGTTCTGGGTAGCCAAAACGTCATAATCATAAGAGTCATTGCCACTTTCAACATACATATCATTTACTGTACCGATAGTAATAAGGTCGAGATCCCGTATTGATATCCCGACCTGAACGCATCTAAGCAGAAACAATGCTGTTGTCATTTCTCGATCACTCGCTGGAAGTTTTTTTTAGATTCAACTTGCTGCTGAATATTCATACCCCATAGTGAAATTAGCTCCGGCAAGATCTCATAAATAGAAAACGTTGAAAACTGATCAAGCCATTCATCAGGAGTATGTGGCGTTTTCTCAGGTTCACCCTGCCTTGCAAATACAAAGGCAAGGTTCTCAAACATTTCCAATGAAAACATATCCAGGTCTTCTTCGCCGCTTTTATCGATATCTTTCTCAAGCTTCGATAAATCCTTAAATATATCTCTTCCAAAAAGATTACGATATATTCTTGGTGTGGCTGCGCTGGCCTTAAATGTTACATCCTTATCATCTATTTTTATAACCTTAGTTACTGCCACTTTTTGTTCCTCCTTAAGTCTTTGATCCAGTACTATTACCAGACTTTGCAGTGGGCATATAAACATTTGCAAACCATCCTTCATAGGTTGCATCTGCTGTATTCGTTCCGGTCTTTGCTTTAACATAACCACCGTTAATAGACGTCGCCACAAGTGTGAGCTTATCTGTCTTAGGCTCTTTGCTATTTTCAATGGTTCCACTAGAAATACCAGTTCTGCTTGCTGTGCAATTATAAAGGCAATGTCTTATCTTTCTCTGATCGCCACTGAATTCGAATAACAAGGCAAAATGTTCCGGCTCCACTTCTTTGTTTTCTACAAAAACTCCATTAGCATCTTCTTCCTCATGCATTATTTCCGTAGAAAATGATTCAGGAACAATGGCAATCTCAAGATCACCCTTATATCCGTTATTGGCTGCAATAGAATAGTACACACCATCATCGGCATAAAATGAATCACTCTCACCTTCTGCGTCCAGTGAGAGATTTACTGCACCTGGAATAGGTACAGGCTTTGTATATGTAACACTGCCATCTGCAGCAAAAGTAGCTTTTGCGTAATGACAATTTTTCAATCCGAACTTTACTTTATTTGCTGTTTTCATCTAACCCTCCTTATACGGTCATCTCATACCGCACTTCATATAGTTTTTCTGACTCTATCCAAACCTCTGACCTGTTCCAGATAAGCTCATGCTTTGTAAGAACATCTTCTACTCTTTCTTCCAATGCAGGGACCTTCTTATCTGTATAAAGCTCAACGACAAGTGTGCTTAGTTTCTCATAAACAGCATCATCTGCATGAAAATTGTCACTACCAGGAATAAGAAAAATGCAAAAGGGCGGCTCTGGTGACTCACCCTCTGCAAAATGGTCATAGGCAAATGGAATGCCTGTTTCTTCTAGCATTTCTACGATTTTGTCATATTTCATCATCTGAGTTTCCTCTCAACTTCGTTAATCAGCTGTTCCTCACCCTTTTTCTCAGCAGGTGCTATGTGGGGCCTTGCTGCAACACGGCCACCGCCTCTTTTGGCGTGGCCATTTTCCAGAAGATGCGTAAGCCTATACTGCGTCTTTGAATGCACCACTACTTTTATGGAATCAGAAGTCTCATTTGTTTTCTTTACAGCCCATGATTTTCTGTACTTCCCTGTCTTTTTGGGAGCAGTTTTCTCAATCTCATCCTTTACCGTTTCACCAGCGTTTTTGATAGCTGTCTTTAAATCATCTACAGCAAGCTGAGCATAATCCTTTAGTCCCTTCATAACCTCATCAGCGAGGTCATCTATTCGTACAGTTGCCATGTCATCTCCTCGCTTTCTTACATCTTAGTTTGAGGCTTCTTTTTCTATATCCCATAGGATCAACTGCTAAGATGTCATAGATTTCATCATTGAAAATCACTCGAAAACCTGTGTTACTGATGCAAGCTGCCTTAAGACAAAACCGCAAGGTAAATGAAATATAACTATCATCTACTGTTTGGCCAGCAGCTTCCTTCTGGGCATTCTCTGATATACCGCTTACAGTTACATGGCACAAGTAATAATCAGTCCAAGCATTTGTGTGATTTCCAATATCATCGACAACCACTTCATTCTTCTGTATTAAGATGAGTTCGTTAAGTCCAGATATATTCATTAAAACTGTGCCTTTCTGTTTCCACCAAGAAGCGCTCTTAAAGACAGTGCTACTGTTTTGTAGTTTGTTTCTTCCCTGTGCTCATAAAAATATGCGACGCAGTAAAGAACCGCTACCTTAGCATTTCTATCCTGTTCAAGGACAACGAAATCATCTGTCCTTAGAATATCCATACAAAGCTGCTGCGCAGATTCTATGAATCCCTCAATAAGCTCGTCGTCCTCATCATAATCTACTCTCAGATATTTTTTTGCTTCATCAATCGTTACAAGCATCTGTCATCTCCTTAGGAAAACCCGCCTGCAATTTCCCACAGGCGGGTTCATCTTTTATCAGCCAGTTACAGGAGGAATGAATGACTTAAGCTGCATTACCTGAACTGCTTCAGGAAGAATGAGCTTTCCATCAACTCTCTCCTTAGCCACATAGCCGATCATGCCGTTTCCTGCAAAAAGCTCTCTAAGCTCAGAGAAAGAACGTGATCCACGATCTCCAATGTTGTAATAGCTGTACTCACCAAATGCAAAAGCCGCCTCAGGAGCAAATGCGGATGTATGAACAGGATAGCCAAGGATTCTATCAGGCTCACCTGCCTGGTAAGAAGGCTGCCAAATGTAGGCCCCGTTGTTATCCTTAAACTTACGAATCTGAGACAGAAGCGCGTCGTTGATTATGAAGGATGCCTTCTTACGGTAAGGTCTCTTAAGGCCATACACAAGATCAAGAATGTCGTCGGCCTTAATGTCAGCTGAGAGCTTCTTGAACACCTGACCGCCATTTGTAGGATTAAAGATACCTACAGGCTTACCTCTTCCATCGCCATTAAGGAATGCGTCCTCCTCGGCATTACCAAGGGCTCTTCCGAACTGAGTGATAATGTAGTTCTCAAGATTGAATGCATTGTCGTAAAGGAGCTCCTCTGTAACCTTAATAGCTACATGAAGCTTAAATGCATCAAGGTAAATCTGATCGAAAGTAGCATCACCGAATGAGAGTGCACCACCTTCCTCAATCCATGCTGCAGCAGGCTTTGTAGCTGCGATGTTAATCTTATGCTGACCGGAAGTTGTGATCTTTGTTGCAAGACCTCTCATGATATTCTCTTCCTCAAGCACATCAACGATTCTCTTGTCATACTCCTCGGGAACAAGGTATCCTCCATCGGCATCAACACCTTCCTGAAGTACATTGTTTACCTGACGGAAATTGGTACGAAGGGCATTGAGCATTGCCTTCCTGTACTCATCAGATGCTCTACCTGTCTTTTCCTCCTCTACTCCATTTGCCTTTCCAGGCTTTGCAGTAATAGGAGTATTAACAGGCTTGTTAAGTTCTGCCTCTCTCTCCTCGGCCCTTCTCTCACGGTCAATAGCTGCTGTAAGGTCCGTGATCTCAGCCTCCATTTTTTCGTAGGTTGCGGAATCTTCCGATGAGAGTGTCCCGTTCTCCTTCTGATGGCTATCAACGAAGGCTTTTGCAGCCTCCCATGCCTTTGCTCTCTGATCAATAAGCTGCTGTAATCTCATAGTATTTTCCTCCATTAAATGAATCTTTTGATAATAGAAAGACGCTCGTTAATGTCCTTAACTGAGCGTCCCGTTTCTGGTTCCATATTTGGTATTTCTGCCTGCTGAGCTACAGGCTGTTTTTCTTTCTCATACTTGGCTGATACCTTATTGAATAAGGCATTATCTACAGCCTTACGAGAGAAAAGCATTGATACTTCCGGATGTTCTTCATCCTCAGTACCCTTTTTTAAAATTTCATCTGCAAATCCAAGCTCTACAGCTTTGTTTGCATCCATCCAAGTCTCCGCATCCATGAGATGGCTAAGTTTTGCTCTGCTCTGCCCAGTCTTTAAAACATAGGCATTGATGATTGATTCCTTAACCTGTTCAAGCATATCAATGACTTTCTGCATTTCTGCATGATCTCCAAATGCTACGGTAGCCGGGTTATGTATCATCATCATTGATACCGGGGACATATAAACGGTGTCTCCGGCCATCGCTATAACCGATGCCGCAGATGCTGCAAGGCCATCAATCTTGACCGTTACTTTTCCCGGATATGCAGTGAGCATGTTGTAAATCTGCGCTGCCGCAATGCAGTCGCCGCCCGGAGAATTGATCCAGACTGTTACATCCCCTTCTCCGGAATTTAGCTCATCACGAAATAAAGCCGGCGTGACATCATCGTCATACCAGCTTTCTTCAGCAATTGTTCCATTCAAACTAAGAACCCTCTCTATGCTTTCGTTTCCTTCCTGGTCCGTCATCTTTCGACTCGCCCAGTTCCAGAACTTCTTGTTCTTCATTGGATTCCTCCTTTCCTTTATTAGCAAATAGGCCGGCATCTTCGAGCTTTGTCATGTTTCCATTGATGAGATATAAATCTCCACCCTGCTCTTCTGGAATTCGGTCTAAATCCTCTAGTTCTCTTATGTCATTTGCGCTCATCCAGCCATTCTGCCTTGCAACAGCATAGCCATTCATTCTTGACTGATAGTCGCCTCGAAGAAGCCCATCAACATTGAACTTAAAGAAGTATTTCTTCTTCTCTTCCTCAGTGAAAAGCCTTCTATACATGGCTTGCTCAATTCTTGTGAGCCATGGCCGAAGTGTGTACTGAACATACTCAAGTGATTGCTGCTCTATATTAGAAAAGCTCGACTTATCAAGATCAGCTACCATGTGAGGCGGCACCCTGAATATCCTGCAAATCTCTGTAACCTGAAACTTCCTTGTATCCAGGAACTGCGCTTCTGAAGGATTTATGGATATCGGTGTATATTTCATGCCTTCCTCAAGTACAGCTACCTTATTGGAATTAGAGCTTCCACCAAAAGTCTGTGTCCAGCTCTCCCTTACCTTTGAAGGGTCCTTAAGTGTTCCCGGGTGTTCAAGTACGCCGCTTGGAGCTGCTCCATTAGCGTAGAATTTTGAGCCGTACTCCTCAGCTGCTATTCCAAGGCCTATCGCGTTCTTGGCCATTGCTATTGGACTATATCCTTGGAGGCCATCGAAGGACAAAGATGGTACGTGTAAAACGTCCTCCGGCCTGAGTATCACCGTGGACGTATTTTTCTTTATCGGGTCATCACTTGTGAGCTGGTACTCATAATAAAGTCTTCCATTTTCATCCCTATCCACTTTCATCCTGTCCGGCATAAGAGGGTAAATGGCCATAACCTCACCTTTACCATTCCTTATAATCTGGGCATAAAAATTCCCCCACAACAGCATGTGTGTGAGGGCTGCTTCAAAAAATGAATAGGCAGTCATTTCAGGATTTGGCTCATCATGAAGCAAATGATATAAAGGGTGATCCAGTGCTTTTTCCTTGCCACCATCACTGTTATATCTGTAAAGGTGAAGTGGAAGGCTCGCCACCGATTCAGAGATAACCCTTACGCAGGCATAAACAGCTGATGTCTGCATTGCGGTTCTTTCATTAACCCTCTTTCCAGCAGCTGACGAGCCCATGAAAAAGCCATAGGCGCTCCCCGCTGTTCTATTAGTTGGTGCTCTTGATTTAAAGACCATTGATATAAAGCTCAATATGTTACCTCCATTTGGTTTAAAGCTTCCCGTATAAGCAGGAATCCGATAATTGATATTATTATCATTTGTCACCCCAATCACAGACTACGTAAAAAGTTCTCTATATATGTACTTTCATATCTATGAGCATCCGCGTTAGGATGTGCATTATCTGCAGAGACTCTCCAGGCAATTAATCTAGCATTTTTAACTTCAGAACTGATATCAGGATTAGTTGAACGTATCATCGCCGGGGTTCTTTCATCTCCATTTAAATCAATGTATGGAATCCCCCACTTTTTTGCACAAGAGATGGTGGCTATTCGATAATCATCTGTTTCACAGCCATTTGATACAAGAATTCCGATCTTTGCATTTGGATAATTCTTAATCAAATAAGCAAGAATGACATTCCATGCGCCATAAAACGAGTACACAGTGGTATCACTTATTGCTCCAAGCGGAATTTTTCCTGTTGTATCTTCTCCATCTGAACCTGTTGAATCCGGTCTATGGTGTGAATCATTTATTCCAAGATACAAAGTAATATAGTCCACATCTGAATCAATAGTCTTATATTCTTTAGAGAAAGTATTTGTGAATGAACTCTCTTCCGGATCCGCCAATGTTTTTCCGCCTTTTGCAAGCATCTGCAAAGACATATCGTTTCTTCCAGCAATCAGATAAGGGTATGACACCTTTTGTCCGGCATACTTTCCATTCTCAATAATTTCACTACTTGCTCCTATTGAAAAGCTATCACCGCAAACAGCCCACTTTTTGCCTTTTAATACATTGGGAGTAGTATCGATGCCTTTTTTCGTTTCTTCTGATAATACTAGGTCGTCGATACTTACTCTTTTTTCACCAAAATTCTCTACTGAAGCCACCATAAACTTAGTCCAATCAACAATTTTATTAAATACAAGACAAAAATCATTTGCGTTAGCTAGCGTAATTATTGCGTACCCATCTTCATCTAATTTGATACTTCCTCCATCGCCTGCCGCATACATACCATTGCGGTATTGAATGACTCTGAAATACGAAGGTATTTCTCTTAAACTCAACTTCAACTTTGTGCCAGCTGGCATACCTGATATCAGATTTGATGTGGAATAACCGCTTGTTACCGCGCCATCTGCATACGCAGTTCCTTGTGTGAATGTTGGTTTCCAGTTTGTTTTACACTCATTTGGAATAATAAAATTCTCTGTGCCCCCTGTAACTGAAATTGCATTTAAAATGCTCATATCAGGTAGTTCTTCAGCTTTTGCGTACCCTTCTAATTCCTTCTTTTTAACATAACCAGAAAGATCTATATCTCCTCCACCACCAGGTAATGCAGTGATAGCTTCAATCATATCTGTAACAGTAGTAATTTCGATAATATCTTCCAAATCACCGCTTTTAGCTATATAGTATTCTTTTAAAGCATCAACTTTAGTTTTCATATTTCCTCCTTTCACTGCACGAAAAAAGCACCGCCGAAGCGATGCCTTTTATTGTCTTGTTAGTTTGACATAGTAGAAAGAAGTGTTCCATCAATCAAAGACTGTATATATTTTTCCCCGTTATAATCAAACGTAGCTAAGTAATTTGCATTTTCTGTAAATCTTATTGGCGTTGTATCTTCTATTACGCCAGATAATGAAGGTCGTTTCAATGTATATGTTACTGTCTTACCCGCGGGTATTTCATTATCTATACTTAACATATCACCGTTAATATATAGCAAGTCTCCCTTTGAAGTCTTTGAATAGTTCACTCCAAATCCATATTGATTAAATCCCCCTATAGATTTATTCGATGTATTTTCTATCATTACTCGAAGCTTTGATAAATTATTACCATGGTCCAAAAATGTTATCTTAAGAGGATTTATCCTTACAATTCCCTGTGCATATGCTGTGCCCTGAAGCGCATAAATCGTCGTCATACCTGGACCTACAGGTGTAATTTCACCTGTTTTAGAATCAACTTTCGCTACATTCATATCCTGGGATGCCCAAATAATATCCTCAGTTGAAGTAGTCGAAACATTGAACTTTCCTGTTTCGTTCATATACAGCGCCATATCTACTTTATCAAACGAAATAGTTTTTGTTGTTTCTTCTGCTTCAGTTTTTCCATATGGTATATTGAATGTAGCAACAGCTTGTCCCTGTCCATTAAATGAATATCGAGGCATTTTTATACTAAGTTCATTACCTTTGTGCTTTAGAACAACCGCTCTACTTGCTGAATATTTGGTTCCAACAGCTATCATTTTGGGATACGAAAAATGTGAGCAATAATAATTCTCAGCAGGATAGCCTTGCGAATCATAACAATTTCTGTCCGTAATATTAATAAATAGTCCTTCACTTACACCTAGATTTTCATAGGTATAAGAAATAGCAACTATTTCCTCTCCCTTAGCATTACTTGCTCCACTACATGAAGAATGAATTTTCACGTCTGTTATCGTTAATCTCCATTTATTTGGTGATTCCCAGGTTTGATTTTTTCCAAATACATTATTCTTAGGAACAACTGTTAAAGTCTTAGAGATACTGCTAACCACACCATCTTTAGCAGTAATATATGCTCTTCCAGCTTCAATTCCAGTTATGGTCACTGTATCGCCATGTCCATCGATCTTTACACAATCATTATTTGCATTCCAAACAATTTCTCCTGAAGCATCCGCGGGTTCTATTTCTGCTTTTGCAATTATACTTTCGCCCTCTTCGATATTGTCTTTTGGCAATACAATTTTAATTTTCTTAATTTGGGGAGAAGTTACATTCACAACACAACTTGCTGATTTTCCATTTTTAATTGTTGCAGTTATAATAGCTGAACCAATACTTTCTCCCTTCAATAGTCCATTCTTAGTAATGGAAGCAACTCTCGTATTATTAGATGACCAAGTCACACTTTCATATGAAGGGTTTGTATCAGCATCAAGAAATTCAGTCTCACCTTTCCTTATGTTTATTGATCTATATGGTAATGTGATAGAAGAATTCCCGTTTTCATCGCTTCTATAAGACTCGTCCCCCTTTTTTATCTTTATTATCTGAGCAAATTTATACTTTTTTGTTTTTCCCTTAGTCTTAACTTTCACATTAACGGATATTTTAGATTTCTTACCAGGATAGTCCTTTGCTTTTACTATTCCTTTTTTTGAAACAGTAACATAGTTATTATCTGCCTTACATGACATTTTCACCTTAGCACCTTTAGGTACGTTCTTAAGCTTTATCTTATAGCTATCTCCGGGCTTTAATGTTACCGTTTTCTTTTCAAGTTTAACTTTGCTAGCAGCATTTGCATTTTGCGGAAAGGCTAAAAACAGCATTATAGCCGCAATCCACAACAACATTTTTGTTACAATTTTCTTCATAAAACTATCCTTTACCTCTCAATATGATTAAGCACTATGTGTGTCACATTATAAGGCACACACAACAAACTTTAATATTATAATTTATTATTTGTCGTTTGAAAATAGTTAAATGACATATTAATTTATATCTATCAGACATTTTTCTATCATAATCGCCAAATGCATTTTTTGCTATTTTATTGTGGTTAACATGCAAAAAGCACCGCCGAAGCGATGCCTTTACGTTTCTCTTCTTATTCTCTATCCAGCCTCATAAGAAGCGCTGGAATAATTTCCTTTTTGCTTTCACCCTCAAGTCCTGCTTTCCAGTCGTCGATGTTTGAATTAATCTCGATAAGTCTTACCATGTGGCAACTATGCTTTTCAAATTCTGCAAGAGTTGTAAGAAGCCCTGAGTAGGTTGATGAAATGGTAAAATCTTTTATTCCAAACCTTCTGCAATTTTCCAAAATTTCTTCAATGTCTCTTTCCCAGATAACCTCTCCAAAATTTATCAAACGATTTCCTGCAGTCTGGCTGTAAAAGTATGCTGCACCGAAAGTTGGGTTTACGTTAATATCCTGGTATTTAGTCCCATTCTTTGCTGCTTCATCAAGTATCTCAATCCTCATTTTATTTGTTCCTCCTTGTCTTTTGGTATGTACATATTCGCTCTGAAGGCCAGATGTATCAACGTGTACATGTACCAATGATGTAGGAGTTATATTGTGTAGTATATATCAGAATACTATTAGACCTCTGCTATCATAAACGCTCTCACCTGTATTAAGTCCATTCCTAATTGCTCTATCCAGAGCCATGATTGTTGCCACTGCACCATCAATCTTTTCTGTAGACTTCTCTTTATCAGCCTTTATGTTTCCTGCAGGGTCCTGGCGAATAAAAATGTTATCCATGTTCCATCTAAGAACTGGATGTCCACCATGAGCTATCCTCTGCTCAAGGGTTAACTTCATGAGCTCCTTTGTAGGTGGACTCATATCCTTAAATCCCTGGCCAAAGGGAACTACTGTAAATCCCATATCGTCAAGGTCCTGAGTCATCTGAGTTGCTCCCCACCTATCGAAACCTATTTCACGAATGTTATATTTTTTTCCAAGTTCTTCTATAAATTTCTCTATAAAGCCATAGTGAATGACGTTACCTTCAGTGGTCTGTATAAAACCTTGCTTCTCCCATATGTCATAATTTACATGATCTCTCTTAACCCTCAATTCCAATGTGTCTTCCGGAACCCAAAAGTATGGAAGGACATAGTATTTATCATTTTCATCTTTTGGAGGAAACACCAAAACAAAAGAAGTCAGGTCGGTTGTAGATGAAAGGTCAAGACCACCATAACAAACTCTACCCTCAAGCTCATCTTCATTTACAGGAAATGCACATGCATCCCATTTATCCATAGGCATCCAACGTACTGCCTGCTTAACCCACTGGTTTAAACGAAGCTGCCGGAAAGTATTCTCTTCAGCCGGGTTTTGCTTTGCTGATTCACAAGCTGCTACAACTTTTTCCATCTGAATTGTTTCACCCAGTGATGGATTAGCTCTTTTCCACACTTCCGGATCAGTCCAATCCTCATCTTCCTTGGCACCGTATATAACCGGATAGAAAGTCGGGTCTGTTTTCCTGCCCTCAATGATATCCATAGCTTTCTGATGAAGCTCATAACAAATGCTGTTTGTATCATTACCTGCTGTCGTGATTAGGAAATACAAAGGTTGTTCCCTAGCATCACCAGAGCCTTTGGTAAGCACATCGTATAAATTCCTGTTAGGCTGTGCATGCACCTCATCAAGAACAAGGCCACTTACATTAAGACCATGTTTAGTTCCTACTTCAGCTGATAGCACCTGATAAAAACCATTGTTATATAGGTTATCAATTCTCTTTGTGGCACCCTTTATTTTGCTGCGCTTTTCCAGGGCCGGTGTAAGTTCACACATAACCCTACCAACATCAAATACAATACTGGCCTGTTGTCTATCTGCAGCAGCACCGTATACTTCAGGAGAAGCCTCTCCATCTCCAAACAGCAGGTATAATGCAATGGCAGCTGCTAGTTCTGACTTGCCATTCTTCTTTGGTATTTCTACATATGCTGTAGTGAACTGCCTCTTTCCATTTGGCTTTAGAATTCCAAATATGTTTCTTATGATCTCTTCCTGCCATGGAAGAAGCATAAAAGGCTTTCCAGCCCACTTACCCTTTGTGTGGCATAGGCATTGTATGAAATTTACTACATAATCGGCCTGCTCCTTGTCATAATATGACCCTTTGGCCATAAACTTCGTAGGCTCAAACTTTAGTTTCTTCTTAGCCATATTATTTCCTTGCACAAAAATAGGACCTACCGGTCCCTATATACGACCAAAAGGCCTTCCGGCCTCTGGTGCTTTTTTTCTTTAGTTGTATTCCTGAAGGATGATGCTGTAGGCTATCATCGTTGCTTCGTCGTTTTCATCCGGCTCTATGTCCCAACCTCTGTCGTAGGAAAGTGTTGTCTTCCCGTCGATCTTTATTGAAAGTTTTGAAATACGGCCTCCGTTGATTCCGTATTCTGAACCTTCGTCGTAAACCTTTGCCCACCAGTGTGCGATCTTGTTCTTGTTCTTTCCTTTAGGGAATCCGATGGTTCCTTCTTTGAAAAGCCTTCTGTATTCTTCCTGTTCTCTCTTTGTCATGTTTCTGACCTCCTTTAGTTTTGTTGATTTTATATTCGCTCTAGTGGGAATATGTATCAACGTGTACATACACCAAAGATGTGCAGAATGTGTTGTGTAGATTACACTTATATCTTTCTGCAGGAATCCTCGCCATAAACAATCCCGAGGCTGCTGCCATTATCCCATTTCACATGAATGGTTCCGGTATCATCAACAACCTGTACCGTACCTAAAGTCCCTTCCGGGATCTTTGTATAAGGATCATCCATGTGGACCAGCTCAACTCTGGTTCCTTCCGGATATTTTGCTTTTATTCTTTTTACTGTTTTCTCACTTGGGAAGTTCATGCCTCCTCACCTCCCTTTGGCTGTCTAAATGCTGAGTTGCCATCAAGATTCTCGAGGAGAATCTTCCTGTCTTTCTTGTATTCATCTCCGATGAATCCGAGCCTTAAAAGGAAGCATCTGAATGCATATTTCTCATTTGGTACTTCTGCCTCTTTTGCGCTAATTCTTGTCTGGTTCACGCTCATCTGGCAAAGGGCTGCAATGAAGTTTGTATAGGCCAAGGCTTTTTCCGGATCCAAATTCTCAAACCAAGGAAATCTTACTGTGTCCTGCGTCACCTCAACTTCAAGGTTCCCCGCTCCAAGTGCCTTCTTTATGAGCTTTCCCTTTGCTTCAAGAAGCCTTTTTATGTTTTCTACATTTACCTTATCCGCAGGAACCTCAACTATAAGTCCGTCGGTTTCTTTAGTTTCTTCCTGCATCATGCCTTCGGGAGTAATCCCTGTTGCCTTAATACAAGCCTTGATAACCTTGCTGCTTTTGTCTGCATGATCTGGATCCTGGCATTCTTCCCATTTAAGTGTTCCGTCTCTCTCCACTCTGTAGTCTCCGATCTGGTAAGCGCAGGAAGGAACTCCCAGGTACTTTGCTTTTTCCCCGGTTACTTCCTCGATTGTCTTAACCATAAGTTTCTTTGTTTCCTTGCTAAATGTAAGTTCCATGCTACTTTCCTCCTTTTGTTTTGGTACTACATATATCACTCTGTAGGAAAGTAATAGCAACTTAAATGTGCAGATAAACCGTACAAATTTAGGTTCGTATTATTGGTATATTACGCACCCAGATCAAGCTCTTTAACGAGGTCGTTATACATGAGCTTCTCTCCGTTCCTATATACATATACGTTATCCGCATCGCCGGTATCTTCTACGTAGCGGCGCAGAATAACCGACGCATACTTTTCATCAAGCTCCATGGTGTGGCAGATACGGTTTGTCTGTTCACAGGTCATAAGTGTTGAGCCTGATCCACCAAAGGTATCTATAACAATTGCATTTTCCTGACTAGAGTTTCCAATAGGATAAGCCAGTAGATCCAGTGGCTTTGATGTAGGATGGTTCTTATTCTTCTTAGGCTTATCGAAGTTCCAGATTGTTGTCTGGGACCTGCCGGCCTTGCTACTCCAGTAATGCTTGCCATTTTGAAGGAAGCCATAAAGCACCGGCTCGTGCTGCCACTGGTAATCACTTCTTCCAAGAACAAGTGAGTTCTTTACCCATATGCAGCAGCCTGATAAATGAAAGCCCGCATCAATGAATGCCTTTCTGAAATTAAGCCCTTCTGTATCTGCATGGAATACATAAGCCGAGCCACCTTTCTCAAGATGCTCGGCCATGTTTTTAAATGCAGCAAGGAGAAAGTCATAAAACTTGTCGTTCTCCATCTTATCGTTTTTAATTGATAACCCGTCGGAGCTTTCAAAAGCTACATTGTAGGGCGGGTCCGTTACTACCAGGTTCGCCTTCTTTCCATCCATGAGAGCAGCTACATCTTCAGGAGAGGTTGCATCACCGCACATAAGTCTGTGACGACCAACAGTCCAAATATCTCCTCTCTCTACAAATGCTGCTTCCTCAAGAGCTTCTGAAAGGTCAAAGTCATCATCTTCTACGTCTGACTTATTCTCATCAGCGAACAAATCTGAAATCTCATCTTCGTTAAAACCTGTAAGTGAAACATCAAAGTCCATGCCTTCCAATGCTTCAATCTCAGCCTTTAACATCTGCTCATCCCATCCAGCATCCTGAGCATATCTGTTGTCGGCTAGGATATAAGCTTTCTTCTGAGCTTCAGTAAGGTAGTCTACAAATACACATGGAACCTCAGTGATGCCCTCCTCCTTCGCAGCCATAAGTCTTCCATGGCCGGCGATAACATTGTAGTTTGCATCAATGATTACCGGATTGATGAAACCAAATTCACGTAAGGATCCTCGCAACTTATTTATCTGCTCCGGAGAGTGTGTTCTTGCGTTGTTGATATATGGGATGAGCTTTGAAGTCTCAACCATCTCCATTTTTGTTGTAGTTCTGCTCAACGAAGTCCCCTCCTTCTTACAACCTTACTCATGCCTTTACTAGCGGCATTGATATCTCCCTTAAGGGCCTGACCTTTAAGTGTCCTATATTCCTGTGCGGACATCTTGTTCTTTTTCTTCTTAAGAGCTCTCAAGAATTCTGATTTTTCTGTCATTCTTTTATCCTTTTCTTTTTCTAAGTAGCATCTCCATCATGTCGTCCTGCGGAGTGCCCACAAAATCTTCACTACAGTTTTCTTTAACAACCTGAAAAATCTGGTACCAAACTGAATTGATCTGCTTCATGTAAGCCTGACTCATCTGGACATATGGTGATGCACAAGCAGCTCCGGTAGTCGGGTGCTTGGCAAGGAAACCATATTCGGATATCGCCTGCTCGCATTGAATCCAGCGTGCTACGCTCATGGCATATTGCTCAACAAGCTGCGTGCTGATAAGCTGATCACAGCCTCGCTCCTTTATCCATTTCCAAGTGTTTTTAAATATCTCATCAGCCCCTAGCAGTTCTCCGTTCTTCTGTTTGGCGTTCAAATACTCTTTAGGGTCCGGAATGTCTTCTCCCTTAAGGTCTGAGCCCTTGGGGAGCTGAATCACCTTCAGTTTTCTCCCACCAGGATTTCCGGTCTCTATTTTTTCAGTTAAAGCCTTCGACTTGCGGCCACTGCCAATGCGTGCACCGCCTCTGGCTGTGCCGTCTTTAGCCATTTTGGTATCTCCTATTTCTTTCCCGGGGTAATACCCCGTTTGATTTTGCTATTTTTGCACGTAAAGGTCCGGCCCGGTCTGGAAGCGTAGGCCCTGTAGAGATTAAGACCGCCCCTCTCTACATCAATACTGGTACGTAGGATTTCTGTCCTCAGTGAATGTTTTATGGTCGTGATGCATTTTGCAAAGAGGCTGCCAGTTACTTTCATCCCAGAAGAGCCTTGGATCGCCTCGATGTGGTGTAATATGATCAACAACTGTTGCCCTCGTATAAACACCTTCCTTTTTACATTCCAAACAAAAAAAGTTCTCTGGTTTATCCAGGAACCTTTTTCTTGCTTTCTGCCACTTGCTTCCATAGCCACGCTCTGCTGCACTCTTCCTGTCACCATTTGGGTGTATTTTCCTGTGCTCATCACAATACTTGCCATCACAGAGATTGGCACAACCTGGGTGCATGCATGGGTGCTTAGGTTTATAAGGCATAATCTTCTCCTTGCATAACAAAAGCCCCGTGTTTCCACGAGGCTTAGTTCATTAATTCATCCTAAATAGTTGTAACAATTTGCGCCTTTCCGTTTCATCTGAAAGACCTTCTATCATATCTTTTACCTGTTTTTGAGTACCTTCTTCCAATAACTTCGGATGAGTATTAACAATCCCTTCTAGTTTCTGCATCATCTCTGAAAGCTGTTCTGCATCAACCATCTTTGCTTTTTTTAATGTCTCATAATCCTGTCTGAGTGAAATATAACTGCTTAGCATACGAAGACAAATAACTTTTGCTTCATCATCTGTAAGTACTATCTCTTCGTAATCATCACTAACTAATGCTTCTGCTAAACTGAATTCTGAGTTTTCCTCATGATAGTAGTACTCTTCTTTATCATTATCCTTTTCTTCTTCGAATCGCCTGTTCACTTTTTTGGGTAATGATGCTTTGGTTAGTTCTTTAATATCTTTCTTTTTAATAGCATTCTTTATTCTGCCAACTCCATCCTTAACTCCATGTTTAACTGCTCCTCCAATATTTACCGCACCTTCAACTATTTCAGGATTATTTGCTAGTAATTCTGCAAAGGAGTTAAGCGTTTCTAGTACTTGGTTTACTGTCCCCAAAATGCTTGTATCTGAAGTATCATTATCATACTCATAGTCATCTATCTTATAGTCATCTATCTCATAGTCATCTATCTCATATTGCTGTGTTGACTCAATTTCACTAAGAATTTCCTCTTTTATTTCGTCACGCAGTTCATCCTTGATTTCTTCTCGAAGTGTATCCTTATACTCATCAAGAGGAACATAGTTATCCGTCGATGTCTCAAGCGTTCCGTCTTTTCTTCGTCTTCCTCCACCTCTTGGATGATGACTTGTGACATCATTACCTTTTTTATCGTAGTTTGGCACGTCCACTATGTACTTTGTGCTATCTTTTTTCTTTTTATCACTCATGAATTCAGTATAGCATACATAGATTATTCCATTTATTAAAACATTATAACAAGAGCCCCAAAGGATATATGTCCTTCGAGGCTCTTATCAATTGTTCCATCTTAACTATATCATAATGTCTTACTGTCTTTTTATGGTATTTACTGTCATGTTTATGCAGCAGGAAGTTTTACTGCTTTAAGTGCCCTGCGATGCAGACGGAAAACATGATCAATGCTGTAATTCATTTCAACAGCAATCTCCTCCCAACGCATTGATGAAAGGTACCGAAGTTCCAATAAAACTCTGTATTCATCATTGGATACGGTATCAATAATCTCCTTTGTCTCACGCTTAACCTGTATAAGTTTTTTCATATCATTATCAAGCTCTTCCTGATATTCATGCATCTTAATGACAGTACTTTCCATCTTGTGATTATCCTTGGATGTCTGAACCTTTATTGGACTAAGAGCTGCTGATACCTTTGTGGCCAAGGTCTCAAGCTCAGCTATCTGCATTGCTTTACTTCGGATCCTCATATCCAAGTAATAAGCCCTCGACAAGTATTCTTTTGTAGTCATTTCTTTTCTCCTCCACAAAACTCAGCTTTTACAGCTGCAATAAGTGCTGATTGTGTCATATCCTTCTCGGATAAAGCTTTTAGAATTCTTTCATCTATAGTTCCTTTAGTAACAATGTGCTGAACAACCACTGTTCTACTTTTTTGCCCTTGTCTCCAAAGACGTGCTACAGTTTGCTGGTATAACTCCAAGGACCATATCTGTCCAAAGAAAACTATATGTGAACCTCCCTTCTGAAGGTTTATGCCATGTCCGCATGATGCGCTATGTATTAGTCCTACTTGAATCTTTCCGGCATTCCAATCCTTAATGCTCTGATCAGTACCTATTTGCTGGTAATTTGCTCCAAGCTTATCAAGTCTTTCTTTTATACGAACAAGATCATGCTTGTACCAATATGCTAAAAGCATGGATTCTCCCTGAAGGGACTCAATGATATCTTCCATTGCATCAAGTTTTGCATTGTGGATTCTGATAATAGCTCCATCATCAGAATAGATAGCTCCATTAGCAAGCTGAGTTAATTTTCCTGCAAGGGCTGCAGCATTCGAAGCAGTAACGTCTCCTTCTGGAAGCTCAATCACAAGATCCTTCTTTAAAGCATCATATCTTTTCATCTCTTCTTCGGATAAACTCACGTTATAGTTGGACTCAATAAGCTCTGGCATATCTAAATAATCCTTAGCTTCCATGCTTATTGTGATATCTGAGATTTTCTTATATATCTCATCCTCAGCTCCAGGGAGAGGTGCGTATTTATATACGATTGCACCTTTGGTAACTGCTGGTCTAAAGAACGCTGTTCTGAACTGACCGATAAACCTTCCAAGTCGCTTACCATAATCCATGATCTTAAATTCTGCGTACAAATCCTCGAGCCCATTGCTCGATGGAGTTCCAGTTAACGCAATAATCCTTCTAAACTTAGGCCTGCATTTCATAAGAGCCTTAAACCTCTTGCTTTGGCTATTCTTGAAAGAGGAAACCTCATCTACAACACAAGCATTCCAAATGAAAGGTACTCCTGATTTATTAACAAGCCAATCAACATTTTCTCTGTTGATGATATAAATATCTGCATCAGAAGTTAGTGCTTTTATCCTCTGTTTTTCAGTTCCTGTCGCTATCACATATCGAAGATGTTTTATGTGATCCCACTGCTCTATTTCATCCCTCCAGGTGTAAGCTACTCTAATCGGACAAATTACAAGAACCTTGCTTATTACAAAATAGTCAAAAAGAAGTGCTTCCAGGCATGTAAGCCCAATAGACGTTTTTCCCAAACCACATGAAAGCCAAACCATAGCCTCCGGGTGTGAAAGAATAAACTCCATGCATTGCTCTTGATATTTATGAGGCACATATTTCATTGAGTACCTCCTCTATCATTTCTATGGAATCAACAACATAAACTTTGAATCCAAGATTCTTAAGCTCTCTGTGCCTTTTAAGCTGTAAAGCTCTAGGCTTTTTCCCAGGAGCCTTCAATTCAACAAAACCAACCTTCTCACCAGGCGATAAAATGATTCGGTCCGGCAGCCCGTTATAATTGCTAGACAACAGCTTTGCAGGAATGCAGCCTCTCTTTTTTGCCATAAGAACCAATTTGCTTTCTATTTCTTTTTCTAACATCGTTTGCCTCCAACAAGCCTATTCATCAGGTTTTTCTTAAATGGGTGTAGGTCGATGTAAGTCAAATCCAAAACTTTATATATAGAAGAAAAACAAAAAAATCTCTTATAAAGGACTTATGGAAATGACCTTCACCGACCTACACCCTTATCTATAAGTGCAGATCAAAAACCAACATTATTCTAAAAAGTCCTCGTTTTTGAGTTGCACCCCGTAAATTAGCACTCCAGCCTTGGATCTTTTTCTGTTAAGTCCGACGGCTTCAAGTGCAGCATAAAAATCAGTTGTGCTCCTGGTATAATTCCCTCGCATCTGGCAGAAGTTCCTATACTCCTGATAAAAATCACCGGATTTCACTTTATAAGCAGGATCCAGGTCGCACTTTTCACTGAGGAACTCTCCCAACCAATCATTGTCTGCTCTATACTTTTCAATTGCATCAACAACAACCTTGGGTTTAACTATTCGGAATTCATCTTTCATCGCCTTATGAGCCCCTTCGATGATCCACTTCATAATGGCGGGGCCTGCATGCTCAGTGAGATAATTCGTATAATTCTTGATGTCTGAATTTCCCTCTATTTTGGCATTAAAAGGGATAACTATAAGTCTGCGCCAAGTACCTGTATCAGAAACACCTACCTTGGGAAGATGGTTTGTATACAATATCAACGTATGACTTGGCCTGAATTTAAAAGGATCCTTATACTTCTTTTCTGCTGCAATCTCATCGGTTGAGCAAAGTTTCTTTACAACTGACGTTGATAGTCTCATTCCATCTTCGAGCTCAGCAGCAATGACAAGACGCTTTCCTTTCAGTTCTGCCATCTCAGGCCTTGCATTATGCTTACAGCCAACCGTAAGTGTTTCTGCAGAAATCGTTCCTGCGTAGGATCCAAGCACATTTGCTATGGTGTTCCAAAATGTTGATTTACCGTTCCTGCCATCTCCATATGCAATGATGAGTGCTTCCATGAACACCTCACCTATAGCAGCAAGCCCTACAATCTTCTGAACATACTCTATAAGTTCTTCATCGCCACAAAAGAAGGTATCCAGGGCTTCCTGCCAAAAGAACTCTCCTTCATCCCCAGGAGCGACTGATGTTTGCTTCGTAATAAGGTCCATAGGATCCGGGTAATGAGCCTCAGTAATATCCTTTCGAAGGTCTATCGTCATGCCCGGTGTATTAAGAAGGAACCCGTCACTGTCAAGCTCATCAGTACCAATTCTTACCATAGGCCTTACCGTATTTATCGTTGACTGAATATAACGATAGTCCCTTCGTTTCATGACAAATGCAAAGTATTGAGAAGCCCTTACAAATTCTTGGTATGCTTTCAGTTCGTCCATATCTGAAATACACTTTTCCAGTGTCTTTCCACCCTTTTGTACCATTTCCTCTGAAACACCTGTAGCGATAAGATTATCTCTTGCGACTGTTAGTGTCTCTCTGGCATCTGCCAGCTGAAGGTCAATGAACTCCATATACGGAACCATCGCTGAAAGGGCTGACTCTTCCCAAAACTCACCTGTGTAATTAAGGAAATGCGTACCGTCTGTGTACTTAAGCTGATCTGCATATTCTCTTGCAAACACTGTCGCTTCACCTACGTCTGAAAAGTCATCCGGAAGAAGAGAGAAATTACCGAAGTCCTTTGAGTACTCAGCCGGTGCTTTATAAGTCGGATCAGCAATGACTTTCTTATAGTAGAAGCCTACTGCGCTATTCCATATGGTATTCAACTCTGCATCTTCAAGAGGTTCCTCACAGTCTGCCGCTCTTGAAATAAATAACTGATGTGTCTTATCGGACTCCCCATATCTTTTAAGAACCCTTGCTGCAAAAATTGATAATGTATTATTTCTCTTGCCTAAAGGAATGATTTTAGAAAATGCTGCTGGACCTTTTACAGGCTTATCTTCCTTTGCAAAATTTTTCAAACTCGCTCTATCAATATCGCAGGCTTCTTCAATAGATTCCCAGCCATCATGGAAAATGATATCCTCCGCTCTTACGCATGAGCCAAAAAGAAATCTTGCTGCATCAAGGGCATTCGGATCGAAAAAAGGGTACTTTTGCTGGATTTTTCCCTTGATCGCGGCATAAATATCGGCGTTGTCACACTCATCGATTGGAAAGAAAACATGGAACTTAGGTCTAGCAGTTCTCCCATCCTTTTCCTTCATATTGTTTCGACTCGGAACAAGGCAATACTGCACATTCGGCATAATAGTCCCAAGCTTATCCGGGGTAATCCACCCCTCAGCCTCATCTGTCTCAGTATTATCTATATCAAGACTGATAACATCTGAGCTCAAGAATTTTGAATTGTTTCTATAGGAGTCTTTGTACTTAGCAGCAACGTGATCTTTTTCAACTGCCTTAGCCAGCTCCTTCTCATTAGTAATCACCACTTCATGTGGATACAGACAATTGCCTCTGTTCCCTGTCACATCTGCGGTATAAAGCCTGAATTGCATCTTATTTCCTCCTAATCAACATCTAAACCAAATACAAATCCGGGCATTCTACCAACATCTACATCAACGTTCATATCTGCAACCTCCTTTTTGGGATTTGAAGAAAATAATCCTCATATCTCTCCCAATTACAAAAAGGCTAAATTTGTACGAGAAATTTTAAAAAAATTTTTCTTCCTAAATTTATGTCATCAATCACCCAAAAAACTTTTTATAAAATTTCAAAATTTGTCGTACAAAAATACCACTTTTGTAATTAGGGATATTAGAGGCCAATTAGTGAAATAAAAAATACAAAAAACTCTCGTACAAAATAGGTCCTTCTGTAGTTAGGAAATATAGGAAGGCATAAGCCCCGAGAAAGTGAGGTGAAAAAATGCAGAACAACGATCTTATGAAAAAGTCTGATAGTTGGAATCCTGAGAACGATTTAGAACTCGCAGGAATACTGCTAACTATCAGCGCTATAGCAAAAAGACTTGCAAGGCTATTACTGACAAACGAAGCAATCAAATAGGAGGAAAAAGACAATGGACGCTAAAGAAGTAAAAGAACTGCAGCAATTAAGAAACGAGCTACAGTCGATTAACGACAGGCTTCTAAATCTCATTAACAACAATCAGGATATAAAAGAAAATCAGGAGAAATTGCAGAAGGCTCCAAATGCTAAACAGCTTTTTGATCCTGAACTACAAAAAGAGGAAACAACCATTCCCCCAGCTACCACTCCTACTCTTACCCTCATTGATGTAAAAAGGGTTCTTATGGAAAAGGCTCACGCTGGTTTTGATCAAGAAGTACACGCCCTTATCAAGAGCTATGATGTGGAAAAACTCTCATCCGTACCCAAAGATAAATATGCTGAGCTTCTTGAAAAAGCAAAGGAGATCGGAAATGGTTAAGCACGCAATATTGTCAGCATCGTCTGCAGAACGCTGGTCAAAATGTACGCCATCTGCCCTGCTCAACCAACAAGCCGCTGATATCCCATCACCATACGCTCAAGAAGGTACCGATGCACACCTTTTATGTTCATACCTTTTGGAACGTGAATATGGTATCGAAACAAGGGATCCTACGGAAAACCTGACATATTACAACCAAGAGATGCAAGAATGTGCAGAAATATATCTACAAACAGTCAACGAAATAATGGCAGATGTCAAAAAGGTCTGTCCTGATCCTGTCATATTTGTTGAGCAAAAGGTTGATTTCTCAAAATGGGTACCTGGAGGTTTTGGAACTGCAGACTGCATTTTATTAGCAGATGGAATAACCCATGTATGTGATTACAAACATGGAGCCGGCGTATTCGTGGATGCAACCGCCAATATACAGATGAAGTGCTACGCCCTTGGAGTAATATCCATGTTCGGTGACATCTACGACTTTGACGAAATCTGTATGCACATCATACAGCCAAGAAAAGAAAACATCTCGTCATGGTCAATCAAAGTATCAGAACTACTTACCTGGGCAGATGATTATCTATCTCCAAGGGCACAGCTTGCTATAAAAGGTGAAGGTGAGTTTGTTGCCGGCTCTCATTGCCATTTTTGTAAAGTAAAAGCCACATGCAGGAAACGTGCGGAAGCAAACCTCGAGCTTGCCAAGCTTGATTTCAAGTTACCTGCTATACTTTCAGATTCAGAAATCTCTGTTGTACTTGAAAAAGTAGATAACCTTGTTTCCTGGGCAAATGACGTCAAAGATTATGCCCTTACAGAAGCATTGAAAGGGAAAAAATTTGAAGGATTCAAAGTTGTTGAAGGTCGATCAAATAGAAAATTTACAGATGTAACTGCTGTTGCTGATATTGTCACATCAGCCGGTTACGATCCATACAAAAAAGAAGTATATGGAATTAGTGCCATGGAGACTATGCTTGGCAAAAAGAAGTTTGTAGAGCTACTTGGTAACTATGTTGTAAAACCACAAGGAAAACCCGTTTTAGTTTCAATCACAGACAAGCGCCCTGAGTTTAATTCAGCCGCAGAGGAATTTAAAGAAAAATTGGAGGAAAAATAATATGTTAAAGACAAAAGTTGTTACAGGACCCGAAACCAGATTCTCATACGCAAATGTGTGGGAACCAAAGCCATCACTTAACGGTGGAAAACCCAAGTATAGTGTTAGTCTTATCATTAAAAAGAGTGATACAAAGACCATCAATGCTATTAATGCAGCTATCCAGGCAGCCTATGAGGAAGGCGAAACTAAGCTAAAAGGTAATGCAAAGGTTGCTCCCGCACTTGAAGGAATTAGAACTCCTCTTCGTGATGGAGATACTGATCGCCCAGGAGATGCTGCTTATGCTGGCTGCTATTTCATTAACGCCAATTCAGATACCGCTCCTGGTATTGTTGATGCACAGTGTAACCAGATTATTGATCGTAGTGAGTGCTACTCCGGTGTATATGGTAGAGCAAGTATTAACTTCTATGCCTACAACACTAATGGTAATAAGGGCATTGCTGCTGGTCTTAACAATCTTCAGGTATTAAAGAAAGGTGAATCTCTCGGAGGAAAGTCTAGTGCAGAATCTGACTTCGCAGAATTTGTGACAGATACAACCGAGGATAGCTTCTTAGACTAAGCCCCCTCATATATTTTTACATAGGGACAGCAGTATAAAAGCTGCTGCCCCATTTTTAATAAGGTGGTAAATATGAAAATTTCAATTGACTTAGAAACTTACTCCGATGTTGATCTTCAAAAGTCCGGAGTTTACAGATATGCACAATCCGAAAATTTTGAAATACTCCTATTCTCCTACTCCATAGACGATGCCCCTGTAATATGCATCGACGTAGCAAGCGGAGAAGAGATTCCAGAAGATATCCTCCTTGCTCTTGTTAATGACAATACGGAAAAATGGGCCTACAATGCTTCATTTGAACGAGTCTGTCTGTCAGAGTGGCTAAAGAAAAAGAAACCTTTTATAGCCTCAGTATTTACAAATAATACTGGTTACATAAATCCAGATGGCTGGAAGTGCGACATGATATGGGCTGCTTATCTTGGACTACCTCTTAAACTTGCAGGCTCCGGCGCGATCCTTGGTCTTGATGAGCAAAAAATGACAGAAGGTAAGGATCTCATTAAATACTTCTGCTGTCCCTGCAAAGCTACAAAAGTAAATGGTGGCCGCACTCGTAATCTCCCAAAGCATGCTCCAGAAAAATGGGAGTTATTCAAAAAATACAATATTCGTGATGTTGAAGTAGAAATGAACATTCATAAGCGACTATCTAAATACCCTGTACCTGAATTTGTCTGGGATGAATATCACCTTGATCAAAGAATCAATGACCGTGGGATCCTTATAGACATGGCACTTGTACATCAGGCTATATCTATGGATGAACTGGCACAGTCAGAACTTCAAGGCGCATTGAAGGAAATTACTAATCTTGAGAATCCAAACAGCGTATCGCAGATAAAGAATTGGCTTTCAAACAATGGCCTTGTAGTCGAATCCCTGGGTAAGAAACAAGTAACTGAACTCATAAAAACAGCACCTGCAGAACTAAAGAAAGTATTGGAACTCAGACAGCAATCAGCAAAGTCATCCGTCAAAAAATATACTGCTATGGCCAATATGGTTTGCAGCGATAACAGGGCCCGCGGTTGCTTTGCTTTCTATGGATCGCATACCGGTCGTTTTGCAGGAAGAGGTATTCAGTTACAAAACCTTCCCAGAAATGAGATGGAGGAACTTGAGATCGTAAGAGACACAGTAAAGAGAGGCGACTACGAACTACTCTCCTTCCTTTATGATTCAGTACCAGAGGTTTTATCCGAGCTTACACGAACAGCTCTTATCCCCCGTCCAGGTTATAAATTTATAGTAGCGGACTTTTCCGCTATCGAAGCCAGGGTCCTTTCGTGGCTTGCAGGTGAAGAATGGCGCATGGAAGTCTTTGCTAATAACGGAGATATTTACTGTGAAACCGCCAGCAGAATGTTTAAAAAGCCTGTTGTCAAACATGGGGTCAACGGTGCGCTCAGAGCAAAAGGCAAACAATGTGAGCTATCATGCGGTTATGGTGGCAGCGTCGGCGCATTAAAGAATATGGGCGCCATAGAAGCTGGTATGAAGGAAGAAGAATTGCAACCCCTTGTGGATATGTGGCGTGAATCGAATCCGAAGATCGTTTCTCTGTGGTATGAAGTTGATAAAGCCGCAAAGACTGCTATCATCAATAAAGCCTCCGCAGAAACGCATGGTATAAAATTCATATGCAAATCCGGTATGCTTTTTATAGTCTTACCTTCAGGAAGAATGCTCTCTTATGTAAAACCTAATATAGGAATAAATCGATATGGCTCAGAAAGCATTACCTATGAAGGTACCGACGGCACAAAACATTGGAGCAGACTTGAGACCTTTGGAGGAAAACTTGTCGAGAACATCATACAGGCCATAAGTAGAGATATTCTCTGCAGCTCCATGAAAAACTTATCAATGTATAACATCTGTGCTCACGTCCACGACGAGATTATCATAGAATCCCCCATGACAGAATCTGTTGATTATATCTGTGATCAGATGGCCATTATACCTTCTTGGGCAAAAGGATTACTTCTACGCGCCGATGGTTATGAATCTATGTTCTATAAAAAAGATTAGAAATAAAAAGAGAATGGAGACAAACCATTCTCTTTTTGATTCTAATGAAAATTGGATAAAAATTCTGACTCAGCCAAGTCTTTTTTTCCTTCATACTTACGCTTTAAACTATCATAAAAATTAAGAATTCCTCTATATTCCTGTCTTAAAGGAAAATCTTTATCTAATAATTTGTGTAATATAAAGTCATTATGTTCCCTATCAAGAGTATCATCCATGATATAATTTAATGCTATCATATGTGTGCTTATAAAACACATACTTCCAGCATATTCTGGTTCGTAACAATCCTCGTAGCCTTCAGGTATCTCATCGTATGATACTAATTCCGTGCATCCTCCCCTTCTTTCAATATCATTCCAATCTGAATATATGTAATAGTAGTCCTCCTTTTCCGTTGCATATTCTGTACTGTCATCAAAATCCATTTTTGTAAAATCTCTATGTAGTTGATATTGTCCAACAATAAAGTTATACACTGCCCAATCTGTATCCATATGTACACACTCGATATCACCTGTTCCATAAGTAATATCAGAATAGTACATTCTTAAAAACTTCAAATAATCTTTGTCTGTATCTTGCATTCCACAATCTATAAAGTGTTCTCTTAAATATGGATAAATTATGCACAATTCTGTCTTTCTTTCATCAAGTCCATATAACATCGGTAATGTTTCATCATCAAATAGACTTTCATCATACATCGTAAATATTCTCAAAATACTCGGGTATGTGCCCTCTAATTGTCTTGAGAAAAAATAGGCTGCGAAATACTCCTGAAAGGATCTGTGTATCCATCTATATGTGTCCTCATCAAGATAGATAAAACATAACTTCTCAGTTATATCTTCTATAAATGCCTCAACAGTTGTCGTAATATTATTAGCATCTATTACTTCTTGTAAATACTTACGGAATATCTCAGTCGGAAACTCATATTCCTGCTTAGCAAATGCCAAAGCACAAAATTCTCCAAATACTCTTTTGAATTTTTCTATATCCAATCCCGTTTTAAATTCTCTTGTTAACCCTTTATTGCCATCATGCCTTTGCGCCAAAACAGCATATGCATCTTCATAAAACAAATATCTTTTTGTAGCTATAGTATTAGTAACCGCATATGTGGTTAGCATGATAGTTAATAGTAATGGATTACCAAGAAATTCTTTTTTTTCATCTCTGTTAAAATTGAACCTATTTTCCTGAAGATCTTTTATAAATCTTTCTTTTAAATCATTGTCTACTTCGTTCGGGTCAATCTTTCTTATCATCTCATATGCTTGATCTGCTTCTAATGGCAATATTTCAAAAGGAATGAAAGAATCTAATAAGCGCAATTGATTATTATTTCGAGAAGATATAATAATATAGTTATTAGGATAGTGAAGAAAAAATCTCTCTATTTCATCTCTAAAAATCGCCCTATATTTTTGAGGTATTTCATCATAACCGTCGATAAGCAGAACTATCTTCCCTAAATTCAATAATTCGACCAAATCACTCTTAATAAGAGTTGCATCATATTTTGAAAATACATCATATAAAGACTCTATAATATCATATTGGCCATCTGGACTAAGCTTACTAGCAATAATAAAGATCGGTACCATCTGATATTTTGAGTAGTTCTCAATTGTATCAAGCATCAAATGATACATCATCATAGTTTTGCCCAGTCCACCACTTCCGACTATTTGTATTTTAGTAGCACTGGTTGCACGCATCAAAGTCTCTATACTTATGCCATGAATACTTTCAGGCACATGTCTATGCTGTGACTTTTTTTCTAAAAAAGTTATAGGGCTAATCACTCTTAATCTCAAATCATTGCATACATAGAAATCCTTAAATGGCCTTTTAACCTTGTACAAATATGTTGTACATTTTGAGTATGAACCATAAAGATTAGATAAGTATTTTGCATATTTGCCAGAAAGGACAAAATCCTCTGATTTTTTTCTTATAACAGGAATCATCGTGTTGGTAATATATTGATCCCCTACTACGATAGTATAACTATTCTTATCTTTAGCTGAATGCACGTTATTTAAGTCATCCGGCATCTTAGATATGTATGAATCATATGTAAGGTCAACATGCGTTTTCATAGCACCATTTTCTAAAAGAGCTTTATCAAATCTAATAGGTGAGCTCTTCTTATCCTGTCTTGTCCATTGCTTTAATGTATATTGTCCTAATCCATTATCAGAGCAATATCTAAAAACATAAACCCATATAGCAAGTAAAAATTCATAAAAATCTATTTTAATTTTCTCTTCATCATCAACGAACAATTCATCTCTTCTACAAGGAAGGAATCCAGGTCTAATATAAAGCAATTTATCCTCAATATATCCATCTTTTCTTATAAGCTCAAGAAGTGCTGCTACCAACCAGGTATGATTATCTTTATCCTTGTATATGTACTCATCGCAAAAACGCTGTACCTGACTAATTACAGTCTGCTTAGATGCACGTATTCTTTCTTCAAACATGTCCGCCACTTTTGCATCTCCTAACCGAACATATTTACTGTTTTTTCTCAATGGCTTACAGTTCTTGAAATCAGATGCATATGTAGAAAGCATTTCTATATCAACATTTTCCATAGCCTGCGGGTCACCAATAGAAATAAAATCTTTAAATATTACCTTTTGTGAAGGCACATTACTATTTGTTGCTTCTAGTAACAATGAAAAAAAAGTACCTCCGCAAAGACATAATGCTGATTTTGTATCATTCATATTCTTTCATCCCCCAGGTATAAAACTACAAAATTAATACTTTATATCGCCATTAACATTGTCTGTTAACCCTGTTAACTTCATCCTTAATTCATAAAAACATATTTTTATTATATCACACGAAATGCGGCTGAACTGATCATTGGGCCATTCCAAGCTTTCATAGTGATTACTACGAAATAATCTGAACTGCTCTTTTGGAATAGCGCAGCTCACAACCTGAAACGGAGAATTTCTCAGTTTTGGTTTTGTGTCTGCGCTATTTTTGCGCCCTCAGGCCACTTTCTCCGTTTCGCAATAAACGACACGGAGGAAAATCTAATGAAAAATGATGCGCAAATCACAGTAAAAATCACCACTTCTACAGAAGAATACTTCTTAGAAATAAACGGGACATCTGTTCCTTGCTCACGCGAAGTATACCTAGCTTACAAGCGTCCTGGAAGGAAGGAAGCCATGCGAGAATACCGAGGTCAAAGGCCTTTTATAAATGGTCGGCGCTGTTTGGAAGATTGTCGAACTTGCATAAATTTTGCCGGTGGAAAGTGTGAACTTGCAAAGGAATTAAGTCTAGATAAGGAATATGCGGATACATCTTTTGAGCCAAAGCATTCTGCAAATACAGAAGATGAAGCAGAGCTCAGAATACTAATAGCCAATATGTTTCATGAGCTTAAAAATGAAGATGAAAGATGCCGAGAAATTCTCGGACTAATGATTCAGGAACTCTCACAACGTGAAATCGCAAAAGAGCTTAATATAGCCACTAGTACAGTTACCCATTATATAAAAAAAATAAGAAAAAAACTTGATAAATTTAGGTAATTTAAAAGGCCATTGCAGTTCTCTTATTCTTGCAATGGCCTTTTATAAGTTTTTAATAATACTAATTCACTCCCACTCTCTTATCGCATCCCTGATCTCCGGAATAATAATCTTATCTGCCGGGAGCCAATCAACACTATATATATCATCAGCTGTAAGCCATTTTGAAGCTTCATGCTCCAAAAGAGACAGCTTGCCATTCTTAATTTCACACCAGTAGCAATCCATGCTCAGGTGAAATGTATCATAGCCATATTCTATCTTGTTAATATGCCTACCTACTTCTATATCAGTATCAAGTTCTTCCTTTATTTCTCTCCGAAGCGCCTCCTGAGGTGTTTCACCTTCTTCGATCTTTCCGCCAGGAAATTCCCAGCCATCTTTAAATTCACCATATCCACGCTGCGTAGCAAATATTTTACCTTCATGGTAAATAACTGCAGCTACAACACTAACTGTTTTCATTTTTATTTCTCTTTGTAAATAATTCTCAATACAATAGTATAATTGATTATCAGAAAAGGTCTACAGTAACAATTATGTTACTACAGACCTCTTATTTACATTACATAATTTGTTGCTGTAAGCTTGTTTATGTCAACAGCACCTTTTTCAATATAAAAGTCACCATTACCTGTTTTCACATCAAAATTGTAAATCCTGTAAAGATAGTAATGATTTGCGTTATTTTCAGAAAACTTCACCTCCCCTTCAGATATATGGAAGAGATTATTCTTTGAACCAGAAGTCGTTTTTACTTCGATATACTTCTTCGTACCATCTACTTCATAAGACTGAACATCAAATTTTGCTGTTTTTCCAATAGTCTCCCTGGTAGCAACAACTAGATCAGCTAAATCTGCTCGACCGGCCAATTTAAGCTGTGCTTTTTCATAGGCCACTACCGCATCCTCTCCTGCATTACCTTTGAATGAATTCTTTTTGGCCTCGCCCTGAAAGTCCACTTTTTTTCCAGTGAAATCAGTGTTCTTAACCCCCTTAGGCTTCACTCTATTTGCCGGAGCAGTATCAAGAGTCAACTTGCCAATAACGATTTCCGGTTCTGCTAAACCTTCCGTTTTTGTGATCAATTGACCTGCCCTTGTTTTTATAACAAGATCGGGAAGTGCATGCATTGTATTAGTGAGATCAAAATCCATTATATGCCACATAAAGTAAACAGGCTTTTCTTTATCTGTACGCTTATGTCACCATATTCAAATCTAATTTCAGCCAGTGCCTTATGAATTGAATCTACAATTGCTAAATTAAACGAATTCTCATCTTTACTGTTGGCATTACTAATTCTTCCTATAAGCATTACCACTCCTTAAGTCATTTATGAAACTCGTCTTCATTAAGATAAGCAATACTCTGTTCCACTAATGCTATTCATATTTAACAACGACAAAATATTGCCCCCCTTTCCTACTTCAGTTGCAAATATATATCTACAATTATTCGCATCATATACAAATTTGCCATATGTATCAAAGTAATATGATTTAATAAAGGTCTCTATATCCACTGTATCATCAAATACCCAAAACTCATAATTCTCTGTCAAATACGAAATCCATTTTGATCTTATATATTCTTTAATCAAATTCTTTTGTTCCACCGTCCAACCTTCAAGGTATTTATTCCCAAGATGTATTAGATTAATCTGAAAATACAGAACGTGCTGAGTATCCCTATCAAAGAGCCGGTTCTCGTACACTTGAGTTTTACACGGTTTTTGAATATCATTATATTTAAAAAAGACAGTACTATCACTTATGATCGGGTCATTCTCTACATATGCACTTATAAAGAAGTTAGGAATCGGATAATATCCATAGACCCTATCATCCTGAATAAATCTTTTTAATCTAATGCAGATCGGTTCTGCTGAAATTGAAATATAATTCGCAACATTTCTAGCGTAACTATACTGTTTCCATCTCTGACCAGCTATATCAGAGTCATCCTTGTAATACTTTGAATCTCCAATATATACCCCTCCGATTCCACCAAATGCGTCTTTATAAGAGTATATATGGTCAATAATTTTACCATCTTTGTTATATTTAAAAGTATCAACCATTTCCTCAGTAGATAATAAATCATCCACCATATCTTCAAATACAAGTTGAAAACTACCTGTAACTAAATACTCGATTTCACTTTTTCCATTTTGAATTTCACATTGAGAATAGTACCCATACAAAGCTTTATATAATTTCAAGAAATCGTCTCTATAATAATTTCTTTTAGCCCTTTTTAATAGCGTAAGCGGTTTCTTTAAGAAATTACGGTAATCTTTTTGTGAAAGAATTGCCCCTTCTACCTTTTTAATCAATCCATATCTTTGAGCAATATTATTTATTTCTGTATTTAATAGCATTAATAAAAAATCTTCTTCAGAGTATCTCCATTTACTATTCAGGAATGAATCAAAGAAAAGTTCATCATCAATAAATCTTCCCGTTCCCTTTACGATAAGCCTAGACCAATTTGCATTCATCGGATTAACGCTATTACTGTTTTTTTTCTTTAATGTATATAGATAAGAATGCTTATTATAATATCCTATCAAATCTAATATAGCATCAAGCGTCCCAACCTTTTTGGTTCTATCAATCTTCTCACTTATATAGTTCTTTAACCTAAGGTTGGAATCATATTTTTTCAAAATTCTATATAACAATATCGCATATGAATCTAGCCAATTTTTACTTGAAGTATCTTCATTAGTATTGTTGAAGTTACCAACAAATTCATCTGAAAAGACTTTCGGCAAAACAATACACATTCTTCCATTGCGATTTTTTATATATCCAACCAAATTAATAATCTTATCTTTGGTGACATAACTGCTAAGTTCCATAGGAATAAATTCATGTATATCAGATTCTGTTATCGCTTGTCCTTCTAAAAAAACCCGCATAAGCTAATCACCTACTATAGTCCTAAGTTTGTCATAAACTCAATAATATAATTTTCTCCATATGTAGCGTCAAAAAAGTCAGCAAAGCTAATCAATTCATCGGGCAATACCCCATTAATTAACTTTCTTGTTTTAGGGAAATATTCTTCTAATGTCTCCTTTGTTTCATCTTTAAAACATTCTGTCCAAATATAGAATAATACCTTTTCTACAAATTCATCTTTGCTTATTGAATTTGATTTAACAAAAAAAGGGCCTATACATTTGTCCTCGCTCTCCGTAATCTTATAAATCACGTTATTAATGATTTCAAGAAACTGGTTCCAATTATAATGCTGCAAATTAATAATAATTTCTCTTCCTGGAAACAATGTATAATCGATAGGCACGTATTTCCATAGCCAACGCCTCTTAAAAGCCGAGTCCAACGGAAACAATGATTGGTCAGATGTATTCATTGTTGCAACAATATTGAGATTAGGTGGTAATAATAACACAGAGTACAAGTTTTCTGGCTTTTCTATTCTTTTTGCATCAAGTATCATCATGATCTCTGCCAAATAAGGCGTCCCTAAACGATTCTCAATAATGCTCGCAATATCTTTATTAACATTAATAAAATAATCGGATGCCCCATACTCATCTCTATCGAGCAACTGAAATATCTCCCCAAAAATAGCTGCGCAGTTTCCTCTATTTAATTCTTCAATAATAAGATAAACCTCTTTGCCATGAACGAAATATTCGCTCCATGCCTTTATGTATGACTCCAAAAAAACTCCATTAACAAACTTATATGCCATTTTCTCTCTTGTAAGACTATATGGCACACCTTGAACGCTACTACTTACAGCATCATAATAATGGTAAATATTCTCTTCTAATACACTGCTTACAACAGGTTTATAGCCACCAACAAAATCATAATATGTATATTCCGGATGAAATGTTGTTGTAAATCTGTAGTTATCCCCCACTTCCTCATTTACCGAAAACGATTTACCCACTCCTGGTGCACCATAAATTATTTTATTATATCCCATGTGCTAACCTCTCTTCAAAGCCATAATATCATCAATTAAACTGTTGTCGTCAATAAAGCTGTACACCAACATCCTCGGCAACAATTTAATATCTTCTGTCTTAGATAAATGATAATCCACAAATCTATATCTTCCCAAACAACAATCAGTCACATCAACAAGATCATCTGCAGTTTTCAAAACTTCGCTAATCTTTCTAAACAAATCTTGCTCTGTTGGGTAATCATTTTTGAGCAAAGCATAGCATGGATCATTTCTCTTTTTTAAATAATGGTAATTCTTTAATGTCAAAATTGCATATACGATAAAAGTATACGCTATAGATAATTTACTATTTATCGATAACGTTTCGATATCAGAGAAGATTATATCATTCAAACCATTTCTAAATGATTTGTCCTTTTTATATGCTAAATATACCTCTCTTATATCTTTATAAATTGCATCTTCTACTATGTCTCCATGATTTTGTGCCAAAAGCTCATCTATGGCTGTATTTCGTTGCACAATCGAATTCAACTGTGTACCCATGTAAAAACTACCATCATAATCAAACTTTCTATTTTTCCTAATGTATTTAACCTGAATTGAATCCAAATCAAAAAAATCAGAAAACATAGTTTTTATAAACGGGTACGTACTTGGAGTATCAATTACCATTGATGATCCACAATTTGTGACATTTTGCGAAGCCGCTCCAAAAATTCCATTTCCTACTGAACTATAGGCAATAAACACTTCATTCGGAGTATTTGGTCTTGAAAAACCTCCTAATGGCGCAGATACAGCTAACTCTGATAACATGTCTTAGATTTCCTCCTCTTCACATTCAAATTCGTATTTCACGCCGTCTATATCAAGTCCATTCCTCATATTTCTAACTCTTGTCTTCATAATTTCATAGGCACTCTTGCTATTATCAATAATAGTACATTTCCTATTCTTCTTAATGCAGCACGCTAAAGTTGTGCCGCTCCCTCCATACATATCCATCACTTCATCATTTTCTCGAGTACATATATCAAGTAAAAAGCCAAGCAGCTTTTCAGGTTTCTTTGAGTCTTTATAATCACACCCCGCTCCACCTTCTTTATAAATATTTGTTACCTCATCTGTAAAATCAAGATCATTTGTTGGTAAAATAGGCCTGCCAGCATTTAACAACGACTGGAAATACACGCCGCTCTTTCGTTTTTCATTAGATGTAATAAACCAACGATACCCTAATCCTTCTTGTTCCAGACCATGAACTTTAATTAACAAATCTGTCCCCATATCAGCCAAGTAATTTTCATACCATTCTCCCGACCAATTCGCTGTTTTTAATTTCCCTGCGATAATATATCTTCTAAAGCAACCCGTTGTGCATTCGTCTTGTTTTACTATTTCATATTGCTCTGGTTTAAATATCTCTATCTGCTTTCCTGCAATATGCTTTTTTTGGGGACTATCATCCAGAATATTTATTTTATATACAAATTTTCTTGGGTCAGCCACTTTGCTTTCACAAAAAAAACGTGTGCTCTTTTCTTTCCTGTATATAAGAAGATACTCATACACATCATGAAAAGTCGCATTTATCATTAGTTGCCTGTCTTTGTGTCGTATTTTAACTGGAAATAATCCTATAAAACATTCTGCACAAAATACAGTATCTATAACCGGTTTTAAGTTGAATAATTCCATTTGGTTAATGGAAACAGCTAAGAATCCTTCTTTCTTCAAAGCTTTATGTGCATTGACTATCACATCTCTCATATTTTGAGCCCAATTGCTATTGGTGTCATTATAACTTTTTCTTGCTCCCCTTTTCCTTTTAGTGTTATAAGGAGGGTCTAAATATATTAGCTGAAATCTACCTTCAATCTCTCCTGCTTTTTTTTCACAATAATCATATGCATTTCCATAAATAATCTTATTCATTAATTTTAGGCCCCTTTTTCTTTCTAGGATCTTCAGGCTTTACAGCCTCTTCAGGGATAAGCCACATATTCCCTTTATACTCTGCTCCAGGTATCCTTCCATCCTTGCAATATAGAGATACTCTTCTTTGTGAAACATTCCACCTCTTTGCCATTTCTGCTGTGGTCAAATACTGCATTCTATTACCTCCACGTAATTAGTAACAACATTGTAATTGTATTCTTCCATCGGAATATTTTCAAGCAAAAATATGAAACACGCCTTAGGCGGTTGCATTTTTTCACTACTGAGAAACAGCGCATTATATATCTTTCTGCTAGAGGCGCAGATACATATTCATCAATGATTTCTGTTGCTACCTTAAGCTGAAGCTCTACGCAAAAGAAAAACCAGCAAAGACTTTAAGACATAACCAGTGTGTTGCGCTATCGCCTTTATTACAGTAACTATTTCTCTCTCCTCATTACCAAAAACTCACAATAATGATACAAGTTTTGTTCTCACATAATAAGATAAGCGATACTCTCTAAGCTTTAATCAGCCTCATACATTAACCCTTCCGCTATCTGGTATTATATTTCAGAAATATTAAAATAATCCATGGCAGCTTTGACGCATTCCTGTATAAGAGTTTCATGCTTTTTGTAATCATCAATCCCACTTAATTTGACCCTATAGCGTCTCCATCTACTCTCATAGACAACATCAATCCCAGCATCTTCAATCTTAACCAATAGCTCTGGAATTTCAGTGGTTTTAAAATACATGTGCACAAATGATTTCTTTGGCTGGAAAGATATAAAATTCTTGGCTACTCCGTCTTTGACTAAGCCAATATAGAACTTATTGTACTTTAGTTCATACCCTGAAGTATACTTATCAAGTGCATAAAAAATATCATCGACCTCTTTGATAATTTTTTTGTACTACACTTTTCCCAATAACTTCTGTCTTTTACTTCATATTCATCTTCTTCATCTGTCCCCGGTGTAACTCTATCAATAATCTAAAAAAGCCAGCGATATATCATCACCGACCTTATAGGCTGATAGTTGCAAAGCGATAAGAGGAATATTTCCATTGAATAAACTTATTACATTCATAAACCTTCCTGTGATTTCTTCTGCAACAATAACAGCACAATGATCGTATTGTTGAAATCTCTTCTCACTGTCCCAATACTCTATCGTCCTAATTATATAACTCGGATCAGTTGCACCTAGCTGAATCTCTATCTCATAATGAGTTTCATTATCTACGGTTCCCATCAATATATCAAACCTTCCACCAGATGGCTGGACCTTCTCACGTCTAAGTGGTACTAGCTCACCAAGCGTTAGTACCTCAGGATGATCAAATATATATTGCTTGATTAAATCTTCTTTTATCTCCGGATGTTTCTTTAATGAAATCTTCTGCATACTTACTAAATTTGCCATTTCTATACCCTCCACAAATATCAAGGCCAGTAAGGCTATTATACAACTTAACTTTTGAAAATTTTCTGAGACGTACGTAAGTTTTTATTATTTTCATCATTAAAAAAGTCTATTGAAGTTTACTATTTCGTTATAAAATAATGATAAAAATAATCTGATAGAGAGAGATATAAGTATAATAAAGATAGCTATACAACGCCTTTTCAAATCGAATATTTACGCCAAATCTTATAATTACGCCAAATTTTAGTACCCCACCTCTGATAATTTTTTCTACACTTTTTTTGTTTACCTGCATTTACTATGTATTTATTCCGACTATTCTTTCTAAAAAGCCCATAAAACAGGGTCTTTTAGCACAATGCATGCACCAATCGTAGAGTTTAGACACCACTAATTGCAAAAACATGAATCACTCTATTTCCTATCGCTAAACTGTATTCACTTTTTATTTCGTGGAGGACCACCGTCTCAACCCTCTCGTAGTTCAGTTCTCCTACACTTCCAAAATGGCATAAAAATAACGGTGTATCCTTGTCTGCTAACATCTTTTAACGTTAGCTACAAAGCGCACCGTTAAGCCACTTGTGTTTTTCAATTTAAGTGTGTTCAGTCTTTGTCAGCAATACTACCGTCTCAACATGGCAGCAAACAGCTCAAAAGCACGATAAATACTAGCTTTAGGGCGGTTTCACCTTTTAACGGTAGGCCATAAAATGAACCCAGTTTTGAACCCTTGAAATGATTCCATTTCTTCTATAATATTCCCGGTAAATTTTATGATATACTTAATGAATTAAATTTGAAAGGAACAAACCATGAAAAAGACATTATTTCCATTTTTTATTTTTTTGCTTTTTTTCTTTGCACCAATTACTGCAAATGCAAAGACATATTATATTATGGACAACCGAGATGGTCGCCCCCTCGTTGATGAGAATGATAATTCAATAGAGCATGAAAAACTTTATGATCTTACTGCAGGTGATATAATTTACCTCGCTCCAAATAAGTATGAAGTAATCAATGTTGAGTTTGCACAAGATAATTATAGCAGCGGTTATAGAGTGAATTGTAAATGCCTGGTGAATAAGAGTAAAGATGGTAAATTTGCATATATTATTGACGAAACAAAATTTAATGGTTTTCGTGATTATCTAACAGTCAAAGAATTCGACAAAAATGCCTTTAATAGCTACAAAAACTTAAAACAACTATACATATCCCTTGAGGTAATTCCAAGCTGGATAAACAAAAAGGTTAAGAACTTATCAGAACTAAAACTAGGTTCCGATTCATTAGTAAAAAAGAATACTTTTGCAAATTGTAAAAAGCTAAAATCTGTTAGTCTTAATAACACTTGCTCCTTAGAAAAAAACTCTTTTAAAAATGTAAAAACCACCGTTTGGTATGACAACGGTGTACATGATTATGATAAGGTTAAAGGCGATACTTATACAACGGCAAAAAGTGTATCTCAAATAAAAAAGGAAATGAAAAAGGCTGGATTTAAAAAAGGGACTGTTGTTCATGTTCAGAAGTACAATAAGAACCTATATTCAAAAAAAGTATATAAAACCATAAAAATATAATATAAACATCTGCTCTTAATTAAAAATAATTTCGCATGATATACTGTTACAATCAAAAAATAAAGGATATATTGAAATGAATAAAATACTAATAACTCTTTACTCTTTCATTTTATTACTACTCGTACCAATGACAGTAAAGGCAAGTGATAGGCCTTTACAGGTAGGTGATGTTTTTGAAAGCGAGAATCTACGCTACGAAGTAATATCCACTATTCCTTATGATAATGTAGTTGGGAATGTTAGAGTAATCGGACGAAGCCAAGAAGATAATGTATATAAATATTCAGATGAATTTCATATCTTTTCCCTTGCTCAACATATTTCTATGTCAAATGGATCAGAATACTCTTCTTATTATAAAGTAACAGCTATTGCGCCGGGTGCTTTTAAAGGTGATAAAAATATAGAAAGCTTAAGCATACACGCACCTATAAAAACAATCCCTGCAAATATGTGTAAAAATTGCAAAAAACTCAATAGCGTTACTATTGATAATATTGAATTAACCAAAATAGAAAAAAATGCTTTTGCAAATTGTAAGAGCTTAAGCAAAATCAGTATATTATCTCGAAACATAAAGGAAATTGAGAAGAACGCATTTAAAGGAACCCACCTAGGATTTAATGTTGCTCCATATAAAAATACTCAAAACAAAATCAAAAAATTAGTAAAAAAAAGTGGGCTCCCAGAAAAATCATTTTCTATTTATTCTTCATACAAAAAGAGATGGTATAAGTCTTGGTATTACAATTACCAACACGGAACATTGGCCTAAGCACTATCAAAAAAGAGCAGGCCATATCATTTTATAATGTGCTCATTCTAATATTTGCAGACAAAAATAAAGCCCAGGATACTTATTTCCTGGGCTTCATCTATCTTTTACTTTGTATTTTTCCTTGGTACATCCAGATCAAATCTGGCCTTAAAAATTATATGGAACCTGTCATCGTATATCTTTATCTCCTTAACGTAACGTCTAACCATAATGTCATCAAAGTTTGTTATCTCGGTAGGCGCTTCATCAAGAAAGCTTTTCATCTGTGCTACTTTTCTCTTAACGCTTTCATTCTGAGCCTTAGTTACCATTAGCTCTTTCTTATCTGCTTTGAGCTTCTCGATCTCCTCAGACACTTTTGAATAGTCTTTCCTAACGCAAAACTTCAGTAACACACCAATGTCAATAAGAACATACCACAATCCCTTTAACCATTGCGGCATTTTTGCACTCTCCTTTATGCAGCATCAAACGATCTTATCTTATCTAAAAAGCTATCCATATATCCATTTAATTCCTCATAACGATCTGAAACTTCCTTAACTGCCTTATCATTCATACTGTGGGTAAGTTCGTCTCTTAGCTTCTTAACAGACCTGCTACCTATTTTCCCTTCCGAGCTAAACAACTTTTTCAGCAACTCATTATCAAAATCGTATCCAGCATACGCTAGTGCATATGGAACCTGTGTCATAATAACCTTGAATCGTTCTTTATGTTGGCCAGTTTTGTTAAATTGATGATCTTCCAAAATAACCTTGTAAACTATCTCGCATACTGAAAACTTTTCTTTAAAATCATCGATCATTCTCTTTTTATCTTTATCCGCTATCAATCTTTCTATGCGATCCAGCTCGTCTTTTGCACGATTTCTTAATAAGAGTTTTTGCCCATCATTCAACTGTGTCAATGCCATCTATATTCTCCTCCGTAGTAATCTTTTCCATACGTTTCTATTATCATCCATGTCCGTCAGTTTTAATCCCCCACAAACAAATATAATAATTATATCAAAAAAATCAGTTTAAAACCCACTCATAATGCCACCAATGTAATAGCATAACTATCTTTTTTCCCCCTTGATGTAACATATAAAAAAGATGTAACAAAGATTGTTATATCAGTAGGCGTTTTCGCAAGGAAGATTTCCTATTTAAATTCTTCACCCCTCCGGAGCATACAGTTTTGATTCTTTCCTCTTATCCTTGTTTCTATTCTCAGCTGCAGCATTGATAAAGTATTCTTCAAACTTCTCTCTGATGAGTAAAGTACGATCGCCGTTCATATAAACATATCCCTTGGCCTCCTCATCGTTTGTGGCCAAGAACCTTAATCGCTTTTCTCCTACATTGAAATAAGCTGCAGCTTCCTTTATTGTTAATAAAAATTTCTCACTGATCCTACACTTATCCATAGAATAACCCTCCGTTTTTATATTATCTATCACTCTACAAACCAGCGATTTCAACCGTTTTAGGCAAAAAAAGAAAAACTACAGATAAAACCCTATGTTTTATCTATCGTAGTTTTTCAGTAGTCAGTATCCGTGTGAAGTTTTGATTATGCCTGGTTATGCCGCACAAACAGCGAGTTTGCTAATACCGGCAGAATCAGTGCCGTGGCAGACGAATAAAATTCTTATCATCTTAGTAAAAAACCTCTATTCTCACGTATTTACTGGCTTTAAGCCTATTTTCGTCCAACGTATTTTTCTCATTTTCGTGGCAATCCTTGGCAATATTTGGCATATTTTGACCGGCAAAAGGTGCAAATCAGGATGCAAAATCACTTGCATTGCACTGCCAAATATTTTCTTTCCCAAGTACCCTCATAAATATAGCAAATCCCTATTTTTTTCTGCTTTGTTTCTTTGCTTCTTTGGCAACAACCTTTATGCTCTTCATATACTCTTCTTCAACAGGCGAAAGGGTTGTCTCCTGGTATTTCCTGTATTCTTCCTTTGCTTTACTAAGAGCCTTTTCATGACTAACTTTCCCTGGTCCACTTAATAGTTTTCTATTTCCAGAAGTCAATATCGAATCAAGTTGATCAACATAATCACTCATGTACATAGGTTTATGCTCTATTGCATTAATCTCCGCCAAGTCAAAATAACCGGATACAAGATTATTTAAAATTTTTAGTTCATCCTCTTTCAGATAATTCTTTGCGATTCCAATATCCTTAAGAGCGGGCAACTCACCCGCAAATGAAGTTAATCCCATAAATGGCTTTTCAGCATCTGCTCTTTCATAAATCACTTCAGCTGCTGTATGACCATGTGCTGCATAGTGTAATTTATTCTGAACAATTTTGAAGAATTGGATTGACTCGTCACTTCTTGGATTGTAATCCACGCTTGTTGCATAAAGATCTAGAACCTGCCTATAAAGAACTTTTTCCGATGAACGGATATCTCTGATTCTATCTAATAGTTCTTTCCAATAATTCCCACCGCCATTACCTTTCAGGCGCTCATCGTCCATTGCAAATCCTTTAATGATATACTCCTTTAGTACAGAATTTGCCCAAATTCGGAACTGTGTACCGCGCTTAGATTTAACCCTATATCCAACAGAAATAATAACATCCAGATTAAAATACTCTATATCTCTTTCAACTTTTCTTCCACCTTCGATTTGAACTGTTGCAAAAAATGCAACAGTTGCCTCTCTAACCAACTCTCCCTCTTTAAAAATCTTATTTATATGTCTTGAGATTGTTGATTTATCTCTCTGAAACAATTCTGCCATTTGATCGATAGTAAGCCATACTGTTTCATTTTGAAGATTTACATTAAGTTTCGTTAAGCCATCATCTGTTTGGTAGATGATAACTTCCCCATATTCATTCACTATATGAATACCTCCAACTAATATGTTTAGACAAATAAAAAAGTCTTTATCATCAAAACAAACTCATCTGTCCGTTCATGATTTTATAGTAGCCATGCTCTATCCTCTCATTACCCTCATGCGTCATTATTTCGAAGTTTGAAAGGTTCTGTGCCTTTATAACAAGCTTGATAACGCAATCAAAGCAGCCGACAACATCACTCTTATTGATATCTGACAGACAAATCAGCTGTACATTGAAGTGTTTTGCTATATCAAACATTGGCTTCAAAAGATGTGCTGAAGTTATTTTGCCAAAAGGATTATCAAGGATCAGAACACTCCCCACGTTTTTGCTGACAAGCCCTGCTGATGACCTGGTATAATTCATGAGTGTCAGTACTACTGAGAAAAATACAACAAATTTCTCAGCACCGGAACTCTGTGTCAGTGTCTCCTCCCAACCCTTATATACAGAGTTTGCACTGTTCATATCAATCTTATAAACCCTGATCTTTATGGATTCCTGGCGTATGTACTTATGAAGAAGCCTTTCACTTGAGACTAAAGCTCTGGCGCGCTTCTGTATTTGCTTTTCATCAGCACCGCTTCGGAGGAGCTCTTTTATCTCATTAGCCCCCTGCTCAATCTCAGTCTTTATCGAAACCCTTGATGCTTCCTCAGATATCTCTTTTTCCTCAGGAAGATCCATCTTTACCATCTGCGTCTGAGGCTTGCCCGCAAAAATATGAGCCTTTGAACTGGCTGCTATCATACGAAGGTCAAGATACATCCTCTTCCCCTGATTCATACACTGGTCTACGATGTCATTAAAGTCGTTCTCAATTTCTCTTAGATCAGTCTCAATCCTGCTGTTAATCTTCTCTATGGAAGCTGTCATTGTACTGATGCTCTCACTGACCGTATAAAGCCGGTCTCCCTTCATCCCTGAATCATCAAGCATCTCACCGATGGCAGCGAGTTTATTCACTATTTCAGAAAGTGCTATGTCTTTAAACTCAGCTACTGTTGTTCTTATGTTGCTCTTAAGCTTTTCTTTCTGATCCTGGAAGGTTTTCTCTACATGGATGAGATTTTCATGTATAGACTCCCACTGAACATCCGGTCTTTCAGAAAGAGTAACTGTCTTTATTATGTTTCCAAACTGAATAGGCTTTAAGACGTCTCCTACTCGATCAAAGATTCTCTCCAATGAATGCTTTTCTTGCTCGAGTGAATCTTTCCTTTCGTTTAACTGCTTTATCTCCTGTTTGGCGGCCTTTACTCTGGCTTTGAAATCCTCTCCTATCTCATTTTGTGGAAGAGCTACACCGTCAAAATCTTCAAGTACTTTCCCAGCTGCATCATATCTCTGCTTGGCAGATGCCTCTTTCACATTACATTCTCCAAATATGGACCTGGCATTCTCCATTTTCTCTGAAGCTGCTCTCACTGCATCCTTGGCATTTTTGAGGGCTTCAGATGAAAAATGGACCGCTTCATATTCGGCCTTTTCACACTCATAATCACCAAGTTCTTTTTCATACTCAGCTTTGTCCTGCTGCGATTTATTAAGGCTGACTCTGAGATTATCCAGGCTTTCGCTGAGACTCCCCAGAAGAGTCTGGTACTGAGAGTAGAGTTCTTCCAATGATCCTTCAACGATTTCTGCTTCCTTTGCACTACCCGTATTCTCTAAAACTGTGCGGACGCGATCCAAGTGATCAGCCTGCTGCTTACGTTCATTTTCAAATGATGTCAGCTCATCCTGGCACTTAGCCACCGTATCACATACCTTTTTATATGAGCTTTCTGCATCTTTCAGAGCAACATATGCTTCCTGTGCTTTCGTATACCACTCATTTTCCTTGGCAAGCATTATACTGAGTTCAGCAAATGACTCAAGCCACACGGTAAGGTCATGCAAACGCTTTTCTTCACGATTCAGATCATCCTTAAGGGCATCAATTTTTTCCTTTATCCTCCCCTGTTCTTCTTCCAGTTCTTTCCTTCGGTCCTCTAAAGAAAATATTTTCTCCTGTAGCTCGGCAATAGCTTTTTCCTGTAAAGAGCTCCAGTCCTCAGAATAATCAAACTTTTCTACGAGTTTCTTCTCTTCCTCACTGTCCCGCAGCCTTTCGTTAAGACGCTGCAACTTTTCCTCTTTGACTCTTATTTCATCTTCCAATCTGCCATAATAACCTGATCTGTCAGCAAAATATTCTTTGTCATAAGCAGCCAGGTGAGAAGCACTTTCCATGTCCCCTGACATAAGAGAATTCACCTGTTCCATAGTAAAAAGCGGAACAGAGGCAGGAAGCCACTCCACATTCCCCGCAGCCAGAAGCTTTTCCATATCTTTTTCATTATTGAAAAGAAGTGAAAATGCAAATTCCGGGTGTCGCTCCATAATATCCCTGGCTTTTTCCTGCGTAATGGCACCATTTTCCATAAGACCTGTAATGTATTCTTCACCGGTCTGACACCACACTCCTGTGGACATCACATATTTCATGATATCCGGCAGAATATGAACATGACCTTCTTTCGCGGCCTTAAGCCTTTCTTCCAAAGACTGCTTGTCCTGCCCATGCTTTCTGATCTTTGCGCCGGTCATTTCTATTTCTTCCTGCAGTACACTTTTTAGACGACCGGAAAAAATAGTGCTATTTTCAAGGCTATATTTGCTGCAGATATGTATAAGTGAATCCAATAGTGTTCTGTATTCTGAAAGCGCATCCTCAGCAACTTTCTTCTCTTCTGACAACCTGCCAAGTTTAAGCTTTACATCAGCCAGTTCATCAGGGATTTCATTTTTCCTGTCATCCATAGCATTTATTTCATTTTGGATTTTTGCTATGGAGACGGCAGTTTGCTCACGATTAGCATCCTGCTTAATCCGCACATCTTCTATATCTTTTTCAGAGTAGAATCCGTCCAGCATTCTTACCGCTTCAATTTTTAGTGTCTTAACTTTGGTATCAGTATTATCTTTTGAAGCACTCAGATTGGCAGTAAACTGCGAATGTTTCTCCTTCGCATCGTTCCTTAGCTTTTCTGCCTTTGTCATTTCTGCCCTACTATCACACAGCTCATCATTTTTACTCCTAATCTGATTATCCTTCTGATTGATACTCTGTGACAGGGCTTCACTTTCACTTTTGGCCTTCAGCTGGCAAGAGTATTTCAGCCTTGCTACAGTTTCCGCATCCTCTGAATCGTTCTCTTTTTCCTCAATAAGCTTCTTATATGTTGTTATCTGGCTGTCGGCTTCTAAAATCTGCCTGTAGAGCCTTGCTGATTGCAGTATTTCTTCAGCATGCTTTTTTACTCTTGTTTCTTCCCTGGATTGATCGAGAGCTTCTTTTGCATCCGAAAGAGCATTAGCAGCTTCCTCATATTCACCACTGGCTTCGTAGTATTCTTTGGATTTTTCCTCATATTCTATATGTCTGATCTTGGAATCTACACTATGGATCTCCTTTGCAGTTCCAAATATACTTTCATCTATGGTCCCGATTTTCCTGCCAATGGAAGCCTTAAAACCACAGACCTCACCTATACTATCCGATAATTTTTCCCCCGCATTATAAAGATTGTCGCTCACCTTACCAAGATCCGACAATTTTTCAATCAATCTTCTATTTGTATCTCTTTCCCTGATTACAGCTTCTTTTTCTGAGATTCTCTTTGCATAGTTGATAAGCATGGTTTCAAGAGAGGAATCCGTCCCGCTTGAAGCCACACTTTTCATTTTATTCTCGATTGCCGGAATAAAGAATTTGGCGATCAGTTTGTCAGATGTTTTTGCGTCATCAAAATACTGGTTCAGTCCACCTTCATCCTTGTTGAGAGCCTCTATTACCGTTTCCCACTCGGATCTGTAAATACCATATTCGGAAAGCTCTTTCGTCCATTTAGTACTTTCATCGGATGAATAAACTTCCAGAATACCTCTGCTGGCCTTAGCCTTTTCCCTTACATAGGCAAAAGGTGCAGGTACATACTTCCCGTTCTCATTTTTGGAAAGCTCCAAAGCCGCTATACTGTAGGAAGAATAACTGTTTTCATAAACAGTCTTAAAGGTGTAATACCTGATGCTATTTCCCCTCAGGTTCTCGTCAGAGTTCTCGCTGGCACTTCCGGCTATGGCAATACCTGTCAATAGCTTGTCATCACTTCCGTCCAGATTCCATTCAATAAGTACAAAAGAATGATCTCCAGGGCGGCCAAAATAATCCTCAATATGTCTTCCACCTGCCATGGCCCTGGGGTGCACAGGCTGCATCATAAGCTGTACCAGGACTGTCTTACCGCCACCATTATTCAGGTTAAACAATGAATTAAGCGCCTCTCCCTTATCTGAGGAAAGATCATATAATTCATCAGGGATAAAACGGTTGCCATCATTATAATTGAAGTTTACAATCCTTATCTTATTTATCTGTGGCATGTGAATCCCCCTCAATCCATGCATTTATCACCTGAACACGCTCTTTCCTGAGAACATATGGCATAAGATCCTTTGTTTTCTTTGTTGGAGCAACTCTTCCATCATCGCCCTCTACAAAAAGATCATCTGCCCGAAGCTTAAGAATGATTTTATTTACAACACCATAACGGTCATCTACTCTTCTGCTTGTCGGATCCCCTTCCTTTTTACCGAGCCAGTCCTCAGCCAGCATATAAAAGCTCTCACTGAAGTCTTCTGCCTTATCCTCACCATCTACGCCCTTCTGAGTTACGCTAAGACAGTGATCGGTAAACTCCTTTATAAGCTCTTCTTTTGTGATGAAGTCTCTGACAAGTGCCTCTGAGCCCTCACCCTTGAAGAATATATACAAAATGTAAATAGCAAGATAATTTAGCAGATACAGGTCCCTCGTCCTTACATCATTGCCTGCCTTGATATCAGACCTGTAATCAATATTGTTTTTAAGAAACAGATCATTGTCCTGGGTTGGGACCATATATATTCTGTTCTGTGCAGGCATTATTTCAAATCCAAGTTCTGCACCCATCTGATCGAGTTCATCCCTTGCTTCCGGATCCTCTACAAAGCTCCATAATACGCTGTTTTCATCGCGGTCAATCCAGCCTTTTTTCATAAGCTCATGATAAAGCTTAAGCGCATTTTTATTCATCGTTCTACCTCAACTGTAAAATTAGTCATTTCTATTGTCACCTGCGTTTCCCCATCATCCACAGTAAACTCGCATTTCTGATCAGATGTAAAAAATGTTATTTTCTTCATGTTCAGATAATTCTGTGGCATATTGCTAAGAACCCAGAGAAGGTCGAACTCGCCAAGTGGTTCTTTAGCAAACAAACTCTCATCGCCATGGAGCGCCTCAAAATCAATCTCTCTTTTCTGATATATGGTCATAAGTGTATTAGGAAGAGCGCTTTCCTTATTCCATTTCATAAGTTCATCCATTGAAAGCGTCCTTATGAACTTCTTTATCTCAAAAGAGCTTTCTTTCTGAAGAAATGCAAAAAACGCTGTGCATATCTCCATGTATATTTCATTTCTTTTCCTGCCCAGTTCCTCAGCTTTTATGTCAGCATCATCTATGCTGAGCCCCTTGTCTTCTTCCTCATTACTTATGGTTCCGCAGGCTGCATAGAAGTTTTCTATACTGAATTTCTTATCAAACTCCGGACTGAGTAGCGGCTCCATGATTGTATATACTGCATCCCCCAGTCCATCTCCCATTTTTCGGAGTTTCACCATAATGTCCTGCTCAAAGTTCATACGTTCAAAGCTTTTTATAACAAAGCTGTCCCGCAGCATCTGCTTATAACTTTCCGAAACAGAGCTTTTGGCATTAATAAGGGACCGCTGCTCCAATATGGTAATATCCAGATTCTTATTGATTTCATTAAGAGATTTCAGATTTTTCCTGGCTTCTTCAGTATCAGCACCATTATCAAGTGCGCTCCTTATGGCCTCTGCCTCCTTGCGGGCATTCTTCTGAATCTCTTCCAGTTCCTTCTGCTCATCATACATAAGGTTTCTGAACTGGCCCACTATTCTCTCGTACTCATCAACTGTTATTTTTGCAATGTTTTCCCGGCATCGCATTATGAAATCATCCATGCTGTGACTCATGTTGCGCAGTCTGGCAACCAGCTCCCTACTCTGTGAAAGAGCCTCAGAATAGTTCTTGCGTTTCATGTATTCCTGCATTTTAAAGCGTGTTACAGAATAATCCAGTTCGGACTCTATTTCTTTTGATCTGTAAAGGAAATCAAAAACATCATCTGTCAGATGATATGAACCCTTTTCCTCATTGACAAGGCGGATTGGCATCTTCTTAAAGCTTTCTGAATCTGCGTAAAAAGTATTATATTCAATGAGCTTTCCGTTATTCTGAAGAACATTTACAACAATAAAACCGGCAAGTTTATAAGTGTCAATTTCATATTCTTCAGGAACAATCTGGATTATGCTGTCAAGAAATCCTGCAATATCCTTAAGTGTACAGGACTGTCTGTCACTCAAAGTACGCTCCTTGATATACAAAAGAACTGCAACCACAAGATTGTTTATATAATCGTAATCTCCACCGAACATCTTCTTTATATCATCCGGATAGCTTGTAACAGTAATACTCCTGACGATATCAATAAACTTCATTCTGTTCTGAAAATCCGAAAGCATCTCTTTTATGTCAGAACGAAGCATTAATCTTCACCTCCATTTCATTACGGATACAGTCTCTGATCAGCTCGTGCCTCGCTGTGGTCGACTAACAACCTTCTTCCAAATACTTATATGATATTATCTCCTGTGGAATAAGCTTATTATTCTCAAATATGTCCGTTAGAAAGTTCCATTCATCATCGGAGAAATCATTGATAAGATCATCAAAACGCATGCCCTGTTTCTTGGAAGACGGACTATCCTCCAGTTCAATATTCTTTGCTCTTTCTATCATTTTCTTATATCCGGGCACAAATAAAGATATATCAAGCCTGTCATTGGCATCTTTAGTCCTTCTGAATATGTCAAAGCCCTCTCTGTCAATGTCTCCCCAGTACAGGAATTTCACATCAGGCTCACCCATGAATTTAACATACTCTTCAAGTGCTCCTGTTCTGTCAGAAACCTTGTTACCTTCGCCATAAACAACTCCATCAATTGGTATCCCAAACAGGCCTTTTACGCCGTCCTCAAACATACGCCTTCGGATATTAAACCAGATATCCTTATTCTCGCAGATTAAAAGCATCATGTGCTCCTTTCTGACCGGAATATAATCATGAAAGCAGTACTCGGGGGTATCATAGAATCTCAGCTCCGACTCTGTAATCTGCAGCTTTCGTAAAAGAGCTTTGACCATGCTGTCATCAAGCGTTTTTTCATGTCCAAATATCTCAAAGGAACGCTCTTTCCTGGATACAAAAATCTCGTCCTTATCCACGAACAAGAAGGCACTAAGCCCTTCGATAACAGCTCTGTTCCTTTGAAATTCCATAGGGTTAGCAGATAAATACCCACTCCTTAGCAGCAGCGGATGGAGCCTCTTTATTTCGCCTATGGTCTCTTTATCACCTTCCTCTTTAATCAAAATCCTGTATTTTTTGTACAATGGATAGCTGATATTGCCGTTTTTACCTGACGACTTGACCGGTTCAATAATCTCTTCCATTATCATTTCTGAAATCTGTTCATACGCACTCTGTTCATCCATTATGCTTATTTTCATAATAGTCTTAATATCTTCCAACGTTATTGTTTTCTTACCATAACCCAGTAACTTTTCATTGATATTCAAGTCTTCCCACCCCAAAACGATTACCTTTCTACATCATCTATAAAATGCATGACTTCTATCTGCTTTTCCTCCGATAAAGCCACAAATCTCTGATAATACTCCATCAGCCTTTTTCTATTGCTATCACCGTTTTCATACAAAAGTTCGCTAACATCAACTTTGTATAACTCGGCAAATTGTACCAATTCATTCGCTGTTACTTGTCTCTTACCAGTTTCAATAGCACTGAGCGTAGGTCTCGACATTTGCATACTCTCTGCAGCAACAGCTTGATGCATATGTATATTATTTCTTGCTTCTCTTAGCCTTTTTCCCAAATTGTTCATTCGACAAACCTTTTTCCCAAAACTATGGTTGACAATACTTTTTTATAATAACATAAAAAGATTTTAATGTCAGCTTTTCTGACATCAAAATCTTTTCATATTTCAACCAATTATCATTTTTTCAATATTCATGCCATATCGGAGCCGATTTAAATTGTTACAGCAAAAGGTGCAAATGAGGTGCAAATCTTATGATAACATTCTACGAAAGCGCCCCCCAAATACCATTCCAAGACTTTTGTTGGAATTCTGCCGTGGCATTCTTATATTTGTCAATATCGCTTTCTGAAATATCTAAATACTCATGAACAATCCATCCGCTTTTATTTTTTTCAAATAATTATAAGCTCTCCATCTTTGATTTGATTCACAGTTTTAAAACTGCAATAACTTCCTCGCCGTCCATTTCCCCAGTTTCCTTGAAGCCAAAAGAACTATATAAAGAAGCAGCTACTTTGTTTTCCGGTTCATATGAAAGCCAGCAATATTCAGCTTCACCACAAGGTTTTGTGCTAATAAAATCCAAAGCCAGCTTTATTGCTTCTCGTCCGTATCCTTTGCCCTGATACTGTTTATCGATCATCAAACGCCAAAGATTATAATTACCATAAGCAATCTCTGGTGCATCCTGCCAATAATCATCGCTGTCAAATCCAATCATTAGAAAACCGACCGGTATCTCTCCATCATAGATACCAAAAGGGAACGCGTATCCGTTTCCAGTAATTGCTGTATAAGCCTCAATGATGCTGATATCATTAGCTGCCACAAAACTTTTCTGATTATCTGATACCTGTAAGTTCAACAATTCCCAGACATTTTTCCCATTGACTTTTTCTAATCTCAACATATTATTATCCCGATAGTTTCCTCTTTACATAACTGATATGTAATGACCTCCTGTCAAGAGAAAACTTACAGGGAGTCACCACAAACTTATTTAATTGTTACTAAAGACATCCGGAAAGAGCCTCGGGGTATCAGTTCCCGGCATTGGCCACTCTGATATACGTGGATTGGTTACCGACAGGTCAATGGTCCGCCGTGAGCTCTACCGTCTAAAAGCGTGGATCACAGATCACTCTGTGCCGGCATAGTTAAATCGTAGATAGCTCGAACCTTGAAATGGCCGAAGCCCTTTCAAGATGCCTTCAGTTGTTACTTGGTTCTTGCCAGATGTAAATGGCATAAGCCAT
>NZ_AUJP01000018.1 GCF_000424285.1 Butyrivibrio sp. MB2005
GGATGATGAAATTCGCCCTGTTGTAAAGAACTGCAGATGCCCTGCAAATATCCTGGCAGTAACTGTATAGTGTGTTGTTTTTAGCTATTCTGTACTGCCTTGTCCTATACACAGTTGAGATTTCCTTTCCAAAAGATTATATTAGTATTATAGCATAATTTCCAAGAGTAATCAAAACATTTGTTCTTTTTAGAAGGAGTTTTTATGGATAACTACAGAAGAGGTTCACATTCAGTTTACCTGCTTACCTATCATATCATTTTTGTCACTAAGTTCAGGAAAAAGGTGATAACCAATGAGATGGGGGATTTCATGAAAAATCATGCGGCTTATCTGTGTGGAAGGATGGACTGCGATATGCTTTCTGCTGAGACAGATGAGGATCATATACACATGCTTAAATACTCTGTGAGGACATCTTTGTCTCCGGTATTTCTTATATGTCTTGGAAGGGACATCGCCCCTTTTGGTTGATCATCCACTCCTGAAGAGTATTCCCAAAGGCTCGGATTATCAGCAAGAAGCTTATCATATTCTGCCTTAAGCTCTTCATCTGTCATTGCTATATAATCAATTGCTATCTCAAGGTCATCGGGCATTTTGGGAACCTGATTTCCCTCACTGAAAATATCCACGTATCTCAGTCTTCTAAAATAGTCAGATCTTACAGCAATGGTGTAATTAAACAGACTTATTCCGTTTTTGTCATTTTTCAAAGATTTCTTTGGCATTACTGTTTCCCCCTATAAAAAAACACAAATAACACACTAACTTATTCAAAAATTAAACACCTTCATTCTAACACCTGCTGTCCAACAAATGTCTACACACCGGTTAACTAAGGATGTTCTTCCCTCGCTTTCGCTCGCAGCAAAAAAAGAAGCACATCACTGATTTACAGTGACATGCTTCCATATATTCTTTATGAAAATTTTCCTGTTAAATAGAATTTCAACATCATCTCTGCCTGGGTCTTAACATCAAAGCCCGCTGCAGCTATCTGTGATATGATTGGACTTGATGAAGCCTGCCTGTCTCCGATGGGAATACCATATTCATCATCATTTATTCCGCTCAGCATCAAATCATTTAAAATTTTTCTGGCCCATGTTGCAGGTGCTTCCTCTATACTCATCCTGCTTACAAGAGGGGTGATATCAACCTCCGGCGTTATGGAATCTGATACAAGACATTGAAGTCCTGCTGCCTGTGCTTCTACTACTGTGCCGGGAAGTCCCTCGTAACGAGAAGGGAAAAGAAAATAGTCCATTGCCTGATAATATTCATTGGCATTACTCTTATTGCCTGCAAAGATTACCTTATCCGAAATCTTAAGGTCGTGACATAGCTGCTTCATAGTATCCATCAGCTCGCCTTCTCCCAACATCAGAAGTCTTATTCTCATACCGTGCAGCATGCTGAAGGAGTTAACCTCGTCATGATCAAGGATTCGCAAAAACTCAGCAAATACCTTTATCAGATACTCATGGTTCTTGGCATAGTGAAAACGACCCACATGTCCAATCACTATGGCATTGGAAAGCCCCAGCTCTTTCCTTATTCTCTCCCTGGCTTCAGAATTATAGACGAATCGCCTTAAGTCTATGGCATTGGGAATGATCCTTACAAGGCCGCCGTCAGTAAGTGTATCTCCAAACACAGCCCTTGCAGCATTCTCTGTACATGAAAACCTAAGGTCACAGGTCTCTGTATTACTCAAAGGATGACGGATAATCTTAGTAACTATTCCCTTGATTCCCGGGTCAACTCCCGCGCTTCTAGCATGGGCTATCGTAGTTCCGATGCCACAGGTCTTGGCGATAGGAAGATATATGGCCGCAGTACTTGTCATATGACCCTGAACCATTTTCCACTCGCCTCTATGCTGCATAAAAAACATACGGATAGCATTCTTATAATCCCTGAGATTGGTTCCGTGATATCTTGGAATGCAGTATATATTGCCACCCAGCTTCCTTACTGCTGCATCAAAATAGTCTGGCTTCCTTACAAGCATAAGTTCATCGGATGTAGGGCACTTTTTGCCTGTGGGCTCAGCTGCAGCGTGAACAAGAAAGTCAAACTGAACCTTTTCCCTGTCTATATGTCTGTATAAATCCATTATTCGGCTCTCGGCACCGCCAAGGCCCAGTGTACCAAAAACATGTAATATTCGAATAGGCTCCGCCATTATTACCACCTCTTGTGCACTAAAATGTATTTAATCCTGGCAAGGAGATACTCTTTTATCCCCTGAAATTCACCTGCTTCCACAGGGTCGGTCATAAGCCATTCATTCCAGCTGACAACCTTTCCCGTCTCAAAGACTTTGGAAAAATAATTAAAATCTTCATTGGTAAGGGTATTTGTATGAACGACAAACGTGGTGTAGCCTTCATGATTGTCTGTCAGAGTACTGTCCTTCCTATATGAAATAGGATAGAAGGTCATATCAAAACGTCTGTAGGCATCCCTTCCAAAACCATCTGTCACCCTTCTAAAGCCCTTCTCTACAAGAGCAGTTATGGTATTTTTGTCGTAGCTGTGACTTGGTGCCATGAAAAAATCCGTGGCTATACCGTGGCTTTCAAGAATCTTCTTGCCCTCGGTGACCATCTCCAGCTGTTTCTCATAAGGGATCCCCGCAAATTCAGACTGTTTATTAAGTGGCAGCATTCCACCCTTTTTAGTGGTGTATACATGATGAAGACCGTGCATCGCTATGATCCATCCCTCTGACTGAAGGTCCCTCACCATTCTCCAGAAGTATGGATTCTCCTCACTGTCTGCCTCTTCATCTGTCCCCTTTTTTTGCTTTGATTCAGGTTCATCAGCTTCCACCATAAGCTTCGGATCCCTGTTATCAGGTACCACGCCTATAAGAGGTCTGATATTGTACTCATCCAGAAGTCTCTTAAATCTTCTGAATTTGCCCATATCCATACCCGGCGCGATATCATCCATTCGAATTAATATCTTCATACAACAACGCCGCCACTTTTTAAGGTGGCGGCATTCCCCCATTTAATTAAAGTCTCCAGTAAGCAAACTCTGCTTCGTCGAACTCATTCTTATTATAGATTCCCTTTACATCAAGGAAAACTCTCTTTCCTCGAGAAGGTGCATACCACTTTTTAATATCCTCTGTAGTGATTCCAAGGAACTCCTCATGGGCTACAGCTACGATCACTGCATCCATATCGTGGATGTCATCCATTGTATCAAAAGCGATTCCATAAAGTCTGTTAGCTTCATCACTGTCAGCTGTAGGATCAACTACTATAGGATCGATACCATATTCCTTAAGCTCGTTATAGATATCGATAACCTTGGTATTTCTGGTGTCAGGACAGTTCTCCTTGAATGTGAATCCAAGAATACCGACTCTTGCTCCCTTAACAGGAACGTCACCAGCGATCAGCTTCTTAACGCAGGACTCTGCAATGTACTTACCCATGTCATCGTTGATACGACGTCCTGAAAGAATGATCTGACTGTGATAACCAAGGGACTCTGCCTTATATGTAAGGTAGTAGGGATCAACGCCGATACAGTGACCGCCTACCAGTCCGGGCTTAAAGTTCAGGAAATTCCACTTGGTTCCTGCTGCCTCAAGCACGCTCTTGGTATCTATATCCATCTTGTGGAAGATCATTGAAAGCTCGTTCATGAAAGCGATGTTGATATCACGCTGGCTGTTCTCAATAACCTTAGCAGCCTCAGCAACCTTGATGCTCTCAGCTTCATGTACACCTGCAAGAGCAACAAGCTTATATACGTTTGCAACTTCCTCAAGAGTTTCCTTATCCATACCGGAAACGATCTTGGTGATGGTCTCAAGCCTGTGAACCTTATCACCGGGATTGATACGCTCAGGTGAATATCCAACCTTGAAGTCTACGCCGCATTTAAGACCTGACTCCTTCTCAAGGATCGGCACACATACATCCTCAGTAACACCGGGATAAACTGTTGACTCATATACTACAATAGAACCCTTTGTGAGATACTTACCAAGTGTTCTGCTGGCGCTCTCAACAGGGGTAAGATCAGGTGTGTGGTCCTCGTTAACAGGTGTGGGAACAGCTACAACATGGAATTTACATTCTCTAAGCTTTTCGGGATCAGCTGTAAAATCTACTGCTGTCTCCTTAATTGCAGCATCTCCGACTTCTCTTGTAGGATCGATTCCCTTTTTATAAAGGGCAACCTTCTCTGCATTGAAGTCATATCCAACTACCTTGATCTTCTTGGCAAATGCCACAGCGATGGGCATTCCTACATAACCAAGTCCTACAAGTGACAGTTTCTCCTCTCCTGAAAGGAGTCTCTCATATAAACTCATTTTTATACCTCGTCAAATTTTCTTATCTCACATGGCTGTAAGATAGAATATTACCTATCTATTATACTATGCATGTCAAATTACTTAGCAGATTCAAGCTCCTTTTTATACGCATCTATAACAAGCTGTCTGTCAAAGTGCTTCTCTATATGCTCTCTGCCAAGCTTTCCCATTTTGGCTCTGTCTTCTTCTGACAGTGAAAGCATTTTTCTTATGGCGTCTTCAAGGGATTTTGTATTTTTTATCTCAAAGGTGAAGCCGCTTATATCAGGCTCAATTGCTTCTATACAGCCATGAATATCTGAACATAAAATAGGTCTTCCGCAGGCTGCTGCCTCAAGTAGCACGTTGGACATTCCTTCGTGATAAGAAGGATGAACGATTACATGGCTCTCTGCCATAACCGGCTCTACGTTATCAAGATGGCCATGATAAATGATAATCCCCTTATCCTCCATCTCCTTGATAAGAGGCTCATAAACTTCTCTCTCATCCTCTTCATACTCGCCCACAAGATCAAAATAGACGTTTTTATATTCAGAGGTAATGTTCCTTGCAGCTTCAAGGTACTCGGCTATTCCTTTATCTCTCATGATTCTGATGACAGCAAGAAAATGAACACCCTCAGCTTCAGATGAATACTCATGAAAAGGATGGGCGGTCAGATTCACACCGGATCCCGGAAGAAGTCCCGCATTTTTCTTTGCAACGCCTCTGTCCTGCATAAACTTCTTATTGCGCTCATTCTGGAAAAATACTTTTCTTGCGCCAGCTGTAGCGGTTTTATAAAAAGCGATAAGGGCTTTACTCATAATTCCGCCGTTTTCAATAGCCATTCCAAGGCCTGTAATGTTGCAGATATAAGGAGTGCGGGTAAGTCTTGCAGCCATTCCTCCATAGAGATTGGGCTTTATGGTATAGGTCAGAACAAATCCCGGTTTTATCTCCCTAATAAGCTTCTTATACGCCATCATAAGGGCAAAATCCTTGGCAGGATTCATCCCATGTCTGTTAAAGGCTGTCTCTACTATACTTACGCCAAGATTTTTGAGCTTAGCCACATTTTCATCCGGAGGAACCGACACTATAACTTCATGTCCATCTGCCATAAATGATTCTAAAAGCTCCCGCCTGAAAAGATAAAGGCCATTGGCATAATTAGTCAAAATAAGAATTTTCATTGCATTCTGCCCTTTAAGTTTGCAAGGCTGTCAATAACTACGCTGTCATACATCATCATGACCACATCTTCTTCATACTGTCCGATAACAGGCTCATTTTTCTCCTTGTCATGGACATTCTTATATATGAAGGCAGGGAAATCTACGCCTGCGCCGTATGCATGAAGGTATGCACCGCCAAATCTGGGATTAATCTCTGAGAGGTAATATTTGCCATCCTGGTAAAAGAGATCCATATCAAGCGGTCCGTTGAATCTGAATACCTTAAGTGCTTCCTTTACGAAATCAAAAAGTGCTTCATCCTTAAAGGATATTGTCTTGTTGGCACCGCCTATGGTGGTGGATATCTTTTTCTTTGAAAAAATCGCAATTACTTCATTGGTAATAGTATCAACATAGACATCAGCATCCATGTCTTTTCCTGTCATAAGCTCCTGAATGATAAGTGAAGGATCGGTAGCCGTTACCTCTTCAAGAAGTTCTATTGTATCTACTCTTCTTGCTCCAACGCTTCCGCTGCCGGTTCTTGGCTTTACAAATACAGGAAGTGAGATGGCATTCTTTTTATAATCTTCATGGAACTCAGCAAAGCTTCCGTATGTCTTTACTGTGTTGATCCCCTTTTCACTGAGGTACTTAAACATCTCATATTTATCAAAGCAAAGGTCTGCCGTCTCCTTATAGGGAGCAAGAACCTCTACGCCTATCTCTTCAAACTTCGCACGGTTGTCTGCAAGTATTGAGATCTCAGGATCAATAAGTGTGGTAACTGCATTTATTTTTTCCTTTTTACAGATATCAAGAATTATTCCGATGTAAGTGGGATCTGTGATGAGCGGAACCTGATAGCTGGCATCTGCAAAAGCAAGAGCCGGCGCATAGGGGCTGTTATCTGTTACAACAAGTCTTACCTTATCCCCAAGAGTCTTCCTAAAATCCTTTAAAAGCTCACATCTTCTTCCAACACTGCAAAACAATATATTCATAGTTCTAATACTCCTTACTGATCACTTTCTTTATTGGAAGGAGTCCCTTTGAAGGCCTCCATGGTAGCGTCCGTTGCGCTATTTACATCGCTGTGATCAAGCACTACCTTTACAGTCATAAATATTATCTTCACATCAAGTGCGAAGGATAGGTTTCTTACATAATAAACATCTTTTTCAAATTTATCTTCCCAGCTGATGAGGTTTCGTCCATTAACCTGAGCCCATCCTGTAAGTCCCGGCCTCACATCATGTCTGTGATGCTGCTCTTCATTATAAAGAGGAAGATATTTAACAAGAAGGGGTCTTGGTCCCACAAAGCTCATGTCTCCCTTCAGGATATTGAAAAACTCAGGAAGCTCATCAAGGCTGGTGCTTCGAAGCTTCTTACCAAAATTCGTAAGTCTTACTTCATCGGGAAGAAGCTCTCCGTTTTCATCTCTTTCATCTGTCATGGTTCTGAACTTATAGAGATTAAAGACCTTCTCATCCTTACCGGGACGGGGCTGCTTGAAAATCACAGGGCTTCCAAGCTTAACCCTCACAAGGATTATAAGTATCAGATAAAGCCATGAAAAACATATAAGTACAAGCAGGGATATTATGATATCTAAAAGTCTTTTGAAAAAGCTTCCATATAATCCATGCTTAATTTTATTATCATTGTTTGACATCAACGGTGTCCCCCGTTTTCATTATTTGCACAACAAAGTTATCACAGTAGATATTATAAATCAATCTCTTTGTTGTTATTGCCTTTTTTGTGCATTATACTGTGATTATATAACAAAACACATCAAAAAAATGTTCTTATTATTAATATATTTTGTTAGGGGATTTTTATATGAAGGCAACCTTAAAAAAGGATTCTATTCGTCTAATCGTTGTTCTTGCAGCAGCTTTCCTTATGTCTGTGAACATCCAGTCTTTTATCAATGCAGGAGGTCTGTTCCCGGGCGGAGCACAGGGTCTTACCATCGTGGTTCAGCGAATTGTACTGAAATATACCGGCATAAGTATTCCATATTCGCCTGTTAATATCATCCTGAACATTTTCCCCATCTATCTGGGATTTCGCTACATAGGAAAAAGATTTACCATTTTCTCAATGATCATGGTGCTGGCAAACGGCTTTTTTGTAGATATAATTCCTGCCCATGCTATCACATACGACCCGCTTCTTATCGCTGTTTTCGGCGGTATTATAAACGCAGTAGCTATCTGCATGTGCCTCTCGGTGGATGCCACCAGCGGCGGAACAGATTTTATCTCAATCTATCTGTCACAGAAAAAAGGCGTGGATTCATTCCCCTTTATCCTTGGTATAAATACCGTGATCCTTCTTATCGCAGGTATCTACTTTGGTTGGGAAAAAGCCCTCTATTCCATGATATTCCAGTATGTTACAACTCAGGTTCTGCATATTCTCTACAGAGTTTATCAGCAGCAGACTCTTTTCATCATCACGGATAAACCGGCTGAAGTATGCGATCTTATATACAGGGTTGCCAATCACGGTGCTACTCTTATGCACGGCGAAGGTTCTTTCGAGCACCAGAACAAAATGATCGTTTATTCCGTAGTAAGTGCCTCAGATACAAGAAAACTCATCCCCGCGATAAAGAAGATAGACGAAAACGCCTTTATCAACTCTATTCGCACGGATGAGGTTCGTGGTAATTTCTATTTAAGACCCAGAGATTAATATAATGATCCGATCATTCCAAGGAATGCTGCTCCAAACATCATTACAAAAATGAATGAAAGAACATAAACGATTACCATCCAGATAAGCCTGGCTCTTGCCCAGTTCTTCTTGCTCTCCTTGGTACCGTCGCTTACAGCCCAAACAATAAGCATGATGAAGCCTACAAGCGGGATGCATGTGATAAGGAATGTAAGAAGCCAGTCACCAAGTGAAACAGGCTCATTATTCACAGGCATGTATCCGTAAGGAGCTCCGCCCTGAGGGCCATACATAGGCTGCTGATACTGGGGCTGATAAACAGGCTGCTGGTACAAAGGCTGCTGATACTGAGGCTGAGGGTCAGGCTCAGCAGGGTTAACAGTTGAAGCTGCTTCTCCCTCGCTTACAGGTACTGTAGCGGTTTCAACAGGTGCACCGCAATTAGGGCAAAAGGCCATATGGTCTTCAACATTGGCATTACATTTTGAACAAATCTTCATTTCCAGGTCCTCCTCTACAAAACTTTTCTCATAAAATTATACAGATATTTCTATATTCATGTAAAGTCTGCATTCACTTTTGCTGCAAGCTCTAATGCATCATCAATATGAGGACAGAAATTCTCTTTTCCAACTCTATCTATAAAGCCGTCCTTCTCCATGGTTCTCATGGGCTGCTCATTGACATGTGAGAATATAAGGCGCACGCCCTTCTTCTTGCAGTCTTCGTGCAACATCTCAAGAGCTCTCATGGCTGTGGCATCAAGAGCAGGAACGCTTCTCATTCTGATAACAAGGCACTTTGTGAAGTCCTTGGTTGTGATATTTGCAAGAGCATCAGCATCACCAAAGAACATGGGACCGCTGATCTCATATACACGTACATGCTTAGGGATCACTCTAAGTTCAATTGCATCAGGGTCATTCTCGGGATCAATATCGGGATCAACATAAGTCCATCCGCGAACAGATGACTCCTCGCTCATTCTCTTCATGAAAAGGAGGCAGGCTGCGATCATACCAACTTCGATAGCAACAACAAGGTCAAATACTACTGTAAGTACAAATGTCATTACAAGAACGATGATGTCGCTCTTAGGTGCTGTCTTGCAGAGCTTCATGAAAGGTCTCCACTGGCACATATTATATGCAACCTGGAAAAGAATAGCTGCGATCGTAGGCATGGGAATAAGTGCTGCATAAGGCATAAGTACCACAAGTACCAGTAAAAGTACAACTGAATGAACCATACCTGCTACAGGAGTTCTACCGCCGTTTTTGATATTTGCAGCAGTTCTTGCTATAGCGCCTGTTGCAGGGATACCACCAAAAAGAACTGATCCGATATTACCTGCACCCTGTGCGATAAGCTCCATATTGGATCTGTGCTTTGAACCGATCATACCGTCTGCTACTACCGCAGAAAGAAGAGATTCGATTGCGGCAAGGATAGCTATTGTAAATCCGTTTGAGAAGGATGCTCTTACAAGGCTCCATGAAAAGTTAGGTGCATGGAACTTGGGAAGTCCTCCGTTTATCTGATAAAGGTCGCCGATTGTATTTACCTTAAGACCTACAACCTTTACCATAAGGATTCCTACGATAACTGCTATTAAAGATGCAGGAATCTTCTTAAAAAACTTAGGCCATATAACAAGGATAAGAAGACAAACCACTCCGACGATAACAGCCTGGAAATTGATTGTTCCGATGTTGGCAGCAATAGCTTCAACCTTCTCAACTGTCTCGATCGTAACTGTTCCCTTGGGATATGTAAGTCCAAGGAAATCCTTTATCTGTCCGATAAGGATTGTAACTGCGATACCTGCAGTAAAACCTGTTGTAATTGTATAAGGAATAAATTTGATAAGGCTTCCAAGCTTGAACAGTCCCATCAGAATAAGGATGATACCTGCAATTATGGTAGCCATCATTAGGCCGTCCATGCCGTTCTTAGCAACAATTCCCGCTACGATGGTAGCAAAGGCTGCTGTAGGACCTGCTATCTGAACACGGCTTCCTCCAAGGAAGGAGATGATAAAGCCTGCAACAATTGCTGTGTAGAGACCTTCTTCAGGACCAACGCCTGATGCTAAAGCAAGCGCTATTGAAAGCGGCAGTGCAATTATGGCTACAATTATTCCGGAGATTACATCAGTCGTAAACTGCTTTGCGGAGTACTTCTTGATTACCGAAAAAAGCATCGGTTTTAGTTTTTCTTTCTTCATAATATCCTCACTTACTAAAACAACTAAAATTAAACCACAAATATGCTAATGCTTTTATCCCCGCAGTGCAAGTTTTTTTATGACATAATTCTTTTTTATTCTCAAATTTTTCCCTTTATTGTATACTCTCCTTTTTCAAAACGTCTTAAAAGAAGCTCTTCTTCCGTTATTTTTTGTCCGTTAAGAGTCATATCAGAAAGCATTCTGTCTATTCTAAACTCTGCTTTGCCTCCAAACGGTACGGAAAACTCATAAGTAGCTTCAGATCCGTTTATTGACCATCCTGATGAATATTTTCCAATGGCAGTATCCACTGTTGCTTTAGCGCTTCCAAGCCTCTCATCTATGTGCGGAGCTATTACCATACTCACTCCCGCAATATTATTTTCATCCACCCTGATGCCACATACTGCCTCATAAATCCACTCTACAATTGCACCATAGGCATAATGATTCAGGCTGTTCATTCCTGTTCCGCTTATCTTTCCATCAGGAAGAAGGGAATTCCATCTCTCCCAGATAGTTGTGGCTCCAAGATTTACTTCATATAACCAGCTTGGATAATCTTCATTTAAAAGAAGCGTATATGCGTCTTTGGTCAAACCGACTTTTGTTAATGCGCTGCACAAAAAAGTAGTTCCGACAAAGCCTGTTGCAAGATGGTGATTCCAAAGCTTTAATATTTCAAGCAAGTTATCTCCGGCTTTTTCCATCTCATCCTCATTAAACAGGCCGAAATGGATCGCTATGGCATAGGCTGTCTGAGTTTTTATAGATAAGGTTCCCGGTGACGTAATATACTTATTTCTCACAGCGTCTCTGACCTCGAGACTTCTTTTGTGGTAATAATCTTTGTCCTTATCAAATCCAAGAATACCTGCTGCCTTCGATGTAGTCTCTAAGGATACCATGTAATATATGGATGCCACATAATATTTATCTGTGCCGCCTTCACGGTTATCCATTCCCGTCACATCGCCTTCAACATCAAGTGACAGCCAGTCTCCAAAGTGAAATCCGCAGTCCCAAAGGCGCCTTCCACCACAGTGTTCTTCCTCCATCCGTATAATGAAGTCTGTCCATAGCTTCATGTTTTCATACTGTTCCTGAAGCCATGCCTTATTCCCATAATGCAGATACATTTTCCAGGGAATAATTACCGCAGCATCTCCCCATACACTGGCTCCTGCCTCTCCCCACATATCCTCTGTAAGATCAAAGGGTGGCTGTGCCATCTTTTCTCTTCCGACAGTCAGAATATCCGGAACAACATAGGGTACGGCGCCATCCTTTTCAATCTGCTCATATCTCATGTCCCTTAGATATTTCCTGAAAAATGAAGGTGTCTCCATGTGATAGGAGGCAGCACCTGAAAAAATCTGTGCATCTCCTGTCCAACCGCATCTCTCATCTCTCTGCGGACAGTCGGTTGGAATATCAACAAAGTTGTCCTTCTGACTCCATTTTGTGTTTTCTATAAGTCTGTTTATTTTTTCATTTCCGGTCACTATATGACCGGTCTCACTAATATCCGAATACAGTGAAACTGCCTCAAAATCGGCACTCTCAATTTCCTCTTTGCTAAGTCCGACAACCTTCACATATCTAAAGCCAAAGAAGGTAAAATGAGCTCTTGCCCTTGTTTTCCTTCCGGAACTTATAAATGTGTATTTTGCATCAGCAGTCCTTAAGTTGTCCCTGTAAAAGCATCCATCCTGTAAAACTTCTCCATATTCAAGAGTTACTTCATTCTCGTTCGGAATAAAGACGTCAAATTCAGTCCAGCCTGTTATTTCCTGCCCAAAATCAAGAACATATTCATCTCTTTTAGTTTTAATAAGTTCAGGATTCTTAATTCTCTCGTGGGCCTTTACCGGCACCCCGACCATAGGAGAAAGCTTACCCTTGGGAGCATCTGTAATCCTTACTTTTGAAATATCCCTATTATCAGGATTTTCTAATGCAACTGCTTTTCTGTCATCATATGTTTCTCCATCGTAAATTCCTGATGACAAAACCGGAGCCTGAAGGCACTGCCAGGATTCATCCGTGCAAATAATCTTTTCATTATCATCCAACGTCAAAACGACATCTGCTATTAATTTGAACTCATCGCCGTAGTACTCTCTTAGCTGACCATGTGCAAGGTAACCAAAGCGCCCCTTGTACCAGCCATTTCCAAGCATAACACTTATGGTGTTTTCTCCTGACTCCAGCATATTTCCAATATCGTAGGTCTGATACTGAATCCAGTACCTATAGTCACTGCAATAAGGTGTCAGATAATCATCCATAACCTTATTGCCATTTACATATACCTCGTAAAGCCCAAGTCCGCAGATATACAGTCTTGCCTTTTCCATTTTTGACAATTCTTCCCGGGTAACAGAAAAGCTTTTTCTCATAACAGGATGAATTTCTCTTGAAAAAGAAGGACTTATCCACTTACCCTGAAGGCTTCCCTTTCGTCCGCCTTCAAAGAACTGAACATCACTTTCCGCTTTTTCACCGCTGTCATCTACAGTGCGCACCTTCCAGTAATATGTCTTTTCAGGCTCAAACTTATAAGCAGGCACGTAAGATACTCCAATTACATCCTGCCCTGCTTCACTATGAAGTATATTTTTAAAGCTTTCATCATCCGAGAGAATAAACTGTACTTCTGAGATACAGTCTCCCGAGACGTTCTCATACTTCCAGGAAAATGTCACCTTATCAAGCTCTATACCAATAGGACATTTTTGATAATTGCATTTTAAATCCGTAATAATCATTTTCCCCTCCTGTCATGCTCCAAAGTATACAGGAAACCAGAGCCGCATTTCTTCATCCGCTTCTCTGTTATCCCATGCAAAATATGGAACAAACTTAGCATTTATCTCACTAAATTCCTGCTTTTCAAATTCTCTGTAAAGAGCGCTGCTATCATTATTATCTGCTTTTGCCTGATACACTTTTCCTGAGATAACAAGGATATTCCGTGATAATATCTCTTCATATTCCGTCTTAAAATTGTCCTTATTCTCGGGAAGATATATATCCTTTAGCTCTACTCCATTTGCATCTTCTTTCTCCATGCAATAAACAAGAGGACCTCTCTCTATGCACACTCTTGATCGGCACTCCTCTATCCTGTCATGTCCTGCTATATACTTGACGGGAAGATCAAAGATAAGCTCCACCGTAGTGTTTGCAGGATCTTCTATATTAAGTGCATGGTAACTGCAGGCATCTTTATAAGAAAGTTCCCTCACATCCCTGTTACCTTTGCAGTTAACTATAATTCTTCCGCTTTTAAGCCATTCGGGAATTCTCAGATTAAGCTCTGCTTCTCCGCTTTGTTTCAGATCCTCAAAGGAAAAACAAACATTGCCGTCATAGGGGTATTTAGTCTTTGTGGTAAGAACAGCGTCAAGTCCGCTATCAAGAACAATATGAGCCCTGGCTGCAGCATAAAGTCCTGTGTAAATCTTATTACCTGATATGGCAAAAATATATTCGCTGCTCTGAGCAAGATTTCTTGCAAGATTTGGCGGACAGCAATAGCTTGTTATGTAATTTGTCCTGTGAAGAGGCCATACAAGCTCAAATCCCAGATTCTTTGTTCTCTCAAGCATGTTTTCATAAAAATACTTAAGTCCATCAAGGCTTATGGATGCCAGGTTTGTATTCAGCATAACCCTTTCAATCACATCAAAATATTCTGCCTTGGGATCGATCAAAAACATCCTGTATGCCCACATTACAAGCCCGATATTTGCGCAGGTCTCATTGTAGGCAGTTATATTTGGCAGCTGATAATCATAGCCATAGGCCTGATGGATCAGCTGATGATCAAAGAAATTACCATAAGGAGATGCACCGTTATAAAGTGCCCCGCACCCTCCTGTCACATATATTTTGTGTGACAAAAGGTCATTCCACACACTTTTTAAAACCTCAAGATACTCTTCATCACCTTCTTCAAGATATAGATCCGCAACTCCTGCATATAAATAATTTGCTCTTACGGCATGTCCTATTATTTTTCTGTGCTTTTTAAGGGGGAGTCTGTCCTGATTATCATCCATTCCGTTTTTAACTGAATCCCTCAGCCTGACTGCCTTTTTTGCCAACTCCAAATATCTTTTATCCTCTGTTGCTCTGTAAAGCTCAATAAGTCCCATATAGTGGGAAGGGCATACTGCTGTCTGAACTTCTCCCTTTTCCTCAGCATCACTGTACATTTTATCAAGGTAATCTGCGGCTTTTGATGCGCTATTTACAAAGTTCTTTTTTCCTGTAAGTCTAAAATGCAGTGCAGCAGATGTCATGAGATGCCCAAAGTTGTAAACCTCAAAGTCGTTGATGTCACCCATTCTCCCTGCGCCTGTGTTATTCATCTCACCGATTATCTGCTTTGTTGAAATGTATCCATCATCCTGCTGGGCTCTGCCAATAAGGTCTATATATTCATCAAGCCTTTCGAGTAATTCCTCGTCTTTGCAGGTAACAGCCTTATACACAGCTGATTCCATCCACTTATAGAAATCACCATCGCCAAATACGGTACCGTCAAAATCCCCCTGTACTTCTTTTGCACATATTCTGAAATTCTCAAGAACGTGACTTATCTCCGGTGCTTTAAACATATGCTCAAGCTGAGGTACTGTATTTGAAAACACTACATCTCTTACATCCTTCCAAAAGCCTTCTGTAAAAGTAATATCTTTTGCAGGAAGGGGAACGGCCTTAGCATATTTACTCTTTCTGGTATCAGTAAGCATATTTGTTAATTCCTTTCTCCATTCTGAAGGATTTTTACAGCCTTTAGCAAAGTATCTTCATCTCCGACGTTGCCGGGGAAAATTACATAGGGAATACCGGGGAACCTGCTGTTTTCATCGGTCTTCCATACCGGGACGCCGGGCTGAATCTGCCCCAGTGCCAGTGCCCTCTTAACTTTAAGAGCCCTGGTTCCTATATCACTTGAGGTTATCCCGCCTTTTCCAACTATATATGATGGTGTAGCGGTCAGTTTTGATACAACATCTGTGAATGCCTCTGATATCTTTGCCGACCTTATAAGCGCATCCTCTTTTGAATCATTTTCCAATGTAAGCACTTTCCTTTTTGTAAAAACTACTGCAGTAATTCCTTCTTCTATAAAAGAGGAAACTATTTTCGAAACCCTTTTTGTCTCCTCAGAAAGCTCATCTGTAAGCACCTTGTCCGAGTCATACTCTATAAATTCCAAATTCTTTATTTCTTTTAATCTTTCAAGCTGAGACGTTGTCTTTTTAGTATGTGACCCGATCATTATCACTCCGCCTCTTTTGCTTTTAACCCCCATATCATCAGCAGATAAAAGAGGGATATCAGAAATACCGCAAACTGCTTTTACAAAGTCTGCTGCCGTTCTATACAGAAATTTTTTGCCACTCTCAATAGCTTTATACAAAGCTTCGCAGAACACAATAAGGTCATCCGGTATCTCTGCATTTACAATTATTGGTACTCCGTCCTTTGCAGAAACAAGCTTTTTTACCATTCCATCAATGTCGTTCTTCTTAATATCATCAAGACTTATAACTATAACGTCCTTGGCCTTCCATCTTCCCTCTGTCTTTTCTTCGACATATTCTGTCAGGTTCGATGACCTGTATCCAAAGGTCTCATCCTTTGCAAACTCAGTTTCTCCTGCAGGGACCAGCTCATCACCATATTTCACATAGTGAATATTATCTTTTGTTATTCTTCCTCCCGCATAAAAAAAAGGAGCAAGGATCAGACCATCAGTCTGCATCCCAAGCCCATCATATAAACATTCCCGGATTATATCCGTCTCCAGAGGAAAATGCCCTCTAAGAGTGGAATCACTTCTACTTATAACAAAAAATGATATCCCCGTTTCTTTAGAGGCAACTATAAGATTGCTCATAAGCTCCATGTGAAGCGCTTTTGTTTTTGAAGCAGTCAGTCCCCTTGAATTTGTAAGTATGTAAAAGAGCCTCCCATCTTCTTTTAGAGCATTTTCCAAAGTGTCCTTATTCCAATCTGTATAGACAGCCACATCGTGAACTGTCTGTATCCCTGTTGGATCATCATCAAGAACCACCCATTTTATTTTTTTAATATCTACATTTTTCATACACTAAACTCCGGCACATAAAGGAAAGTCAAAGCCCCAGCATTTGTCTTGCCTCTTTTACGCTTGCAACCTCTCTGTTACACTCTCTTACAAGATCAGCTGCCCGTTTTACAATAGGTGCATTGGTCTCTACTATTCTATCAACATCAAGATAAGCCGAGTCCTCGAAACCAATCCTTAAAGATCCTGCCCCCTTCATAAGAGCATATCTCATCATCTCCCAGTCTCTTCTGCCTGCCTGGGTATATCCCCATATAAGTTCATCACCATAAGGAAAAATTTCCCTCACATAACCCGACATGTGATCAAGAGCACTTTTAGTTGCAGGAAGCTCTCCCTCATGACCAAACACAAGAGCCAGTAAAAGAGGTCTTGGAAAATCAAACTCCTCTACAAGACCGGCAAGAGTATTTACCATACCAAGTTCAAAAAGCTCTGTTTCAGGAAACTTCTTATTAGCTGTCAGCTCTTTAACACAATATCTGACATCCTCTATAGGATTTTGATAAACGGCTTTCCCAAGATTCACAGAGCCCACATTAAGGCTTACAGCCTCAGTAAAATCAGCATAGCAAGGTGCGCATCTCTCTTTGATTGTAAGATCTGATACTCCGCCTGTAGATATCTCAACTATGATGTCACACATTTCTCTGATCTTTGAAACAGTCTCCTCAAGAAGTGAAAGATCAGATGTCAGTGCACCATTTTTATCCCTTACATGCAGATGCACCATTGATGCACCGTTTTGATAACACTCATAAACATCCTTCGCGATTTCTTCCGGTATTATTTCATGAGGCGCTGCGCTTACAGGTGCAACGGACAAGATGACTTTACTCATTTATAACTCCTTTTCTGATAAGGGCATTTTTCAGTGCTCTGACTCCATATGCAGGGCTTGAAAGGACAGTTACTCCAAATTTGTCTGCAAGGAACTTTTCACAATATGCCATGCTTCCCTGGGCCAGGACTATCACATCCACGTCCCCTGCAATAGTCGCTGCAGATGCGCTCATTCTCTTTCTGAACTGCTCCTTATCAAGGCCAAAAGCATTGTCCACCAGGCACTCAGTTATGGAAACCTCTTTTCCGCATTCTCTTGCCATTCTCCTTACTGTATTGCAGGTGGGATCAAGGGTGGTTTTAAGTGTTGCCATAACACCTATACGTTTGCCTTTCTTTACTGCATCAAGGCACATATCTTCATCAATTCTGACAATAGGCACTCCCAGGTATTTTGCTGTAATCTGAACACTATCAGCCACTTCTCCAACAGATGAGCATACATTTAATACCGCATCACATCCCTGCTCTGCAGCATTCATGAACATCTTGATAAGTCTTGCAGCAGGAGCCGTCGTAACAAATCCTGCCTGCCTTACATCGGCCAGTATGCTTCCATCCTCCTGTGTATATATTTCAATATCATCACCAAGGACACTTTTTATTTCACGGTTTACATCTTCAATCAGTTCAGGTGTAGTACTTGTATAAACAACTCCGATTTTCATAACATCTCCCTTTCCTTTTTTGCGTTTTGCAGCTCCGACACCATATTTAGCGCCAGAATATTCCAGTTAATGAAACCGCCGTTCATAACAGGCTTTCCGGTAAACGGATCATAGTATTCATGCATGCATCCGTTTTCTTTCAGATCCTCATAAAGAAGGTTCATGCTCTTTTCGCACATATCCTGCGCTTCTTCATAGAATCCATAATTCAGCATGCCTTTAAAGATGCAATAATTCGCCACAAGCCATATGGGCCCAAGCCAGTTTGAAGGATTATTTGTCGCCTCAAGATTGAACATCTTTTCATTTTTACCAAGAGTGCATATTCCATAGTCACTGGTAAAGGCCTGCTCGTCATGATAGTGACGCCTTAGTTCCAAAGCTTCTTCCTTTGTGGCAGTTTTTGAAAGCATCGGCAAAAAACCGGACCAGACTGCTATTCTTATGGGAAGACTTTTCCAAAACACTCCAAGTCCCTTATGAAACCAGTCATATTGTCTTGTGCAGACATCCACATCGACTGAATAGAAAAAACCATCTCTTTTATCGAAGCATTCTTCATGAATGGCCTTTTCAAGCCCGGCTTTTCTCTCCAGATAAAGCTCTTCCTTTGCGGTATACCCTGCGGTCTTAAATATTTCTGCTGCGCAATCAAGTTCCATTACCATGAAGCTGTTCAAAAAAATATTGGCTGTAGATGACTTTGGTCTTCCAAAAGAAGCAGGGTCATTATCCATGCCGATCATGATATCATCACGCCACACGAAAAGACCTACTTTGTCGTTATAATAATTCTTGTAATAGCATTCGAAGTATTTATCGATGGAAGAAAGCTTATCGAGTATCCATCCGTAATCTCCGATTTCCCGGCTTATCAGACTGATCTGCTGGCATAAAAACGGCTTATGCATGTTCATAAGATAGCCGTTTTTATGTTGAATGTTCAGATAAGGTTCATCCCATTCTCCATTTTCTATCATCATCGGAATGTAACCATCTTCCAACTGCCAGTCAAAAAAGTTTAGGACATTTCCCTTTACATGCCTTATTATTTTCTCCGATAAATCTCCGCCTCTGAGAATTTTTCTTAAAGGCAAAAGTGAATAGGTACACCAATATGTATCCCAGTCCCAAACGTTTCCGTCATATACAGATCCGGGATCAGTGAAGGGAAATCGTATGAACCCAACCGGTTCTTTCATTACTGAATCTATATTGTTTTCCAAATACTCCAAAAGGAGTTTCGATTTCTCCATCTGCGTTTCTGTCCTTATCCTTTCACCGCTCCTGCCGTCATACCTTCAATTATGGTCTTGTTAAGTACCGTATACAGAATCAGCATGGGCAGAATACTCATAGATACAGAAGCAAATATCGCGCCCCAGTTCTTTGAGCCAAACTCATCTGAGAAATACATAAGACCTGTCTGCACTGTTTTCAGATTGGTGCTTGATACAAATGTCATTGAAAACAAGAGGTCATTCCACTTAAAGAAGAACTGAAGTACCAATACTGTGACAACGGCATTTTTCATAAGCGGCAAAACGACATAGTACATAAGTTTATAGATTCCGCAGCCATCAATTACTGCAGCTTCCATGATCTCATCAGGAAAGGACCTTAAATATCCTGTTACCAGATAAATAGACAGGGAAAGTCCAAAGGCCACATAGGATATAACCAGTGAGCCTGCCTTGTTATACAGTCCTGCTCTGTTGTAAATCTGGAAGAGCGGGATAAGCGCTGTAGCAACAGGCACCATTATTCCCAGCTGAAAATAATCAGCAACCAGCTTTTTATATCTCCACTGCATCTTGGTAACAGCAAATCCAACAGTTACTGAAAAGAAAACAATAAAGATAAGAGATAGCAGCGTGTACACAAGAGAGTTTCTAAAGAATGTTGACATGTGTCCTCTTGTCCAGGCATCTATATAGTTTTGAAAATATAATCCATGCGGCAGTGCAAATGCAGGAAATGCAGACCATTCGTACTGCTCTTTAAGCGATGCGGTGATCATCCAGAATATAGGATAAATATCAACCAGGCATATGATAATTATCACAAGCTTTATCAGCACATTGCTTATGATTTGTTTTGTTTTATCTGTCATTGCTCACACCCCATAAACTTTAATAATAGCTTTCTTTTTTATCAAACAAGTTAATGATTTTGGATCCGGTGATACAAAGAAGGAAAATGAAAATAGCTATAACGGAACCATATCCCACCTTATTGTAGGTAAATGCCACAGAGTACATATACATCGAAAGTGATCTGGTAGCATTACCGGGTCCACCATTTGTAAGGGCAAGTGCTGACTCAAAGAGCTTAACTGTTCCTGAGAAGCTAAATACCATACAGGTTATAATCATTGGTCTTAAAAGCGGCGCCAGTATATGTCTGAAAAGATTAAAGCCATTGCAGCCATCTATTCTGCCTGCTTCTATTACATCATCAGGTATATCAAGAAGGGCACCGTAGAGAATGATCGAATGAAAGCCTATGCCCGTCCAAATATCCATCACTTCCAGTGCTCCAAGTGCTGTAGATGCCTGTCCTATCCAGGGCTGTACCAGTGCTGAAAGTCCTACGGCATTCAAAATTGAATTGAGAAGTCCGTAGCTTGGCTGTATTTCATATATCTTGGCAAAAAGCTGACCAACAGCAACAGTAGGAAGGACAACCGGAAAGAACACTATGGTTCTCACTATGTTTTTGAATCTCCTCAGCCAGAAACGGAACATTAAAGCCATAAGAAGTCCGCCTCCTACCTGCCCGATCATTACAATTCCTATATATTTTAAATTCACAATCAGCGAATTGCGAAAGTTCTTGTCGGATAGTATTTGAATATAGTTTTTGGTTCCGGAAAACTCCCATTTAAGTCCGGGGGATCCGGAAAAGAAAGAATAATAAAATGACCACAAAACCGGCAGAATCACAATAATTGAGTAAAGTATAAGTGCCGGTATAACAAATAAACCTATAGCTCCCTTATTACCGAGTACTTTTTTCATAACCAGGCCTTTTCCTTTTCATAAATCGAGCGGGCGATAAACAGACACCGCCCGCTCGTATAGATTTGCTTCGTAAAACTTATTGATCAGCTTACTCCAGAGCTGACATATCTGCTGCATCCTGAATTGACTGCATATAATCTTCAGGAGTCATCTCGCCGGAGAGAAGCATCTGAACATTGCTCTGAGCTGCATCTGAAATCTCAGAATTCATAGTAGCTTCATACCATGTAAATGCACTCTGAGCCTTGCCGATCTCATCCAGTACAAGCTTTGTATAAGCCGTCATATCAGAAGCCTGTGTGCTGTATGTGTATCCCTTGATAGAGCCCTGTGTTGTCATTGCTTCGTCACCGATATGCTCTACAAAATACTTAACAAACCACTTTGTTGCTTCGTCTTCCTTAGCTTTGCTGAGGCAGAGGATATTACCACAGTTCATTGAGTAGGAATCGATTGCGGATACTGACTCATCAACAACAGGAATATTGAAGAATCCAATGCCATCCTCGCCTGCTGCATTTGCAGATTCATCATTAAGGTTTGATGCAAACCATGAGCCGTTATAGAAAATTGCTGATTTGCCGGTCATAAGCATTGAACCTGCAGTATTCATATCTACTGTGTTTACGCCTTCTCCGAAGTAGCCCTTGTCTGCCCACTCCTGAACCTTAGCAGCTGCTGCAACGTATCCTTCATCTGTATAGGATGTCTTGCCTTCTGCTGCATTCTTAAGAGCATCAGCTCCAAGACTTCTTACTGTATATGCGTTTATAAGACGTGTAGCTCCCCACTTATCAGCAGCGCCGCAGGAAAGGGGCTGTATGCCTGCATCCTTAAGCTTTGCCAGATCTTCTTCAAACTCATCCCATGTTGCAGGTGCCTCAGTGATGCCAGCCTGCTCGAACAGAGCTTTGTTGTACCAGAAGCCTTCTACATTAAGTCCTAAAGGAAGGTCGTAGATTGTGTCTGTTCCTGACAGTGTCTCAAGAAGAGATGTAGCTGACGGAGTAACAAAATCTGTTGATCCTATTTCTTCAAGCATTGCTCCGATATCTACAATCTGATCAGCCTCAATAAGATCTACGATCGGCTTTCCTGATTCATAGACAAACATATCCGGAAGGTCATTTGACGCAACAAGTGTTGCTACCTTCTGTCTAAGGTCATCTGATGATACAAGTTCATATTCATATGTGAAATTGGGATTAACTTCCTGATATGCTTTACAGATATTGTTGATAAGTACGCCGTTATCATTATCCTCAGCCCAGATTGAAAGAATATGGAAATCTTTCTCAAGCTGCGGATCCTCTCCGGAAAAATCACCTGTAGCTGCTGTCTCCTCAGCTGCTTCGGTCTCCTGTGTCTCTTCTGCTGCTTCTTCAGTAGTTTCTTCAGAAGTCTCAGCAGCTGCAACTTCAGTAGTTTCTTCAGAAGCTTCTTCTGTAGCTGTTTCTGCAGGTGCCTCAGTACTTTCAGCGCCGCCACCACAACCTGCAAGTGTTCCGAGAATCATTGTCGAACTCATTAGAATTGCCAAAACCTTCTTTTTCATAAATCCCTCCGTAAAGAAAATTATTATAGTTTTGGATTCGTATTGCTACGAACCGGTTACATTTAGTAGGATATAGCATATTCATTTACGGAAATAGGTGAATTTTTATATATTATGTTGGTTTTTTTTAGATTCTTTTAATTATTTTGGTTTTTATTAACATATTCCTTATACTCTCTAGGAGATTTTCCTGTATATTTTTTAAAAATCTCACTGAAGTAATGAACATCACTGACGCCTACCATGGAAGCTACAACGGACACCTTATTATCTTCCTTAAGAAGCTCGCAGGCCTTTTCCATCCTTATCCCTGTCAGATACTTAATATAGGTTTTTCCAACTGTATCCTTAAAAAGGACACTGAGGTATGCAGGGTTCATCCCTACAAGCTCGGATAACTCCGTAAGTCCGATATCCTTATTGTAGTTTTTATCAACGTAGGCAATAATCTCGTCAATGGCCTTATGTCCACTGTCAGGCTTTTTTACATCTTCCTCATCTGTATCATTTTCTGTTCCCTTTAGAAGCCTTTCTTCAACCCGCTTTAATGTATCGGAAAGTTTATCTATGGTTACAGGTTTTGTTATATAGTCAATTACGCCAAGACGAATAGCTTTCCTGGCATATTCAAATTCCTGATATCCACTGATAACTATAAAGGCTGTCTCAGGGCAAAATTCCCTGCACTGCTCTATAAGAGACAGCCCATCCATGTAAGGGATTCTGATGTCCGTGATCACTATATCGGGCATGAGATTTCTTATTACTCTAAGAGCCTGCATTCCATCATGGGCAGATCCTACAACCTCAGCCTCTGCATCAATTCTTTTCAGAATTGCTTTTATGCCTTCTATTACCAGGATCTCATCATCTATTATGACCAGTCTTTTCATGCATTCACCTACTTGCCAAAGTTTTCTTCCATCATCTTGGCCGTTGTAATACGCGGAACCGTGATGGTAACTCTTGTTCCATGTCCGGTATTTTCAAACACCGGCATATACTCTTCACCGTAAAAAAGCTTTATTCTCTCTCTGATATTTCTGACGCCGTAACCACTTTCAAGCACAGTCATATCCTCTATTCCTACGCCGTCATCTTCTACAATAAAAGTCATGTCATCACTTCCAAGTTCTCCTGAAACGGTAACTGTACCTTTATCAGCCTGGGTCTCAAGGCCATGGAAAACTGCGTTTTCTACCAGGGGCTGCAATATAAATGTAAGAATCCGCTCTCGCAGTATGTCTGCTCCCATGTTTATTTCAAGGCTGTACTTGCCTCTGAAACGATAGCTTTGGATTTTCATATAGGCCTGTATTCTTCTGACTTCATCTTCAACCATTATTAACTTGTTGCCCTTGTTTAAGGTCAGCCTGAAATTCTCTGAAAGAGCCTGGACAAATTCCGCTATTTCATCCTCATTTTTAATGATTGCCATCATGTAGAGGGTATCAAGAGTGTTATACAGATAATGAGGATTTATCTGAGTCTGCATCAACAAAAGCTCAGCTTCTCTTTCCTTTAGTTCCGTCTGAATAAGTTTTTTCTCAAGCTCAAGATTATTATTTACAACATCCTTGAATTTCTGTCCTATGCGTCCCGGCTCAGAGTCATCAAATTCAGTATCGACATGGTAATTTCCCTCTCCAAGGCTCTGTATATTTTCCTCCAAAAGGTATAACGGTCTTGTAATATATCCGGATATCATATATGAAATAGGTAACGCTATCGCAATCAGAATAGCGCCTATCACGATATCAACCATGGCAATATATTTACTGTGGTTACCAAGCTCCGCTTTACTTATAACATTTATTATGTCCCAGTCACTTAGGTTATTATGCCTGCCCTCAAAAAGATAATCGGGATTTTCCGCTTCAGAATAATAAGCAGCAGTTACCTCCATAAACTGCTCTTTGGAAATATCTGCTGTCGCATAAACAAGCTCATAGGAGTTCTCATTTTGCCTGTCTTTTGCCACAATCATCTCATAGTCGGTTCCATAAGCTTCATCCATTCTGCCAAAAGCACCTGAAAGAGCATTTTCTTTTCTTATATTCATGATAAGAAATCCGATATGCTTGTAATTAACAGGATCTATTATTTCCTTAACCAGTGAAAAGGTCTCATTCTCATCATCAAATATCACATTGCCGGGGTAAAAAACCTCTTTTCCCTTTGCCTCTGAGGCATCTTCGATAAATGATTCTGACAGGATTTCTTCTTCGTAATAATATTTTTGAACTTTTCTCAGATTATCATCATTCTGCGAGACAAAGGAAATATTTCCATAGGCATTTACTACAAGTATGTCTCTGATTTCATTATTCGAAGAAATAATGTCCTGTAAAAATTCCTGGATTATTTTGTTCCTTGATGCGGAAAAAGTTCTGGTTTCTTCATTTCCCTCCTTCAGGCTCACAATAAAAGCATTTTCTGTAAGAAGAGATCTTGCCTGCTCTACATCAGATCTAAGGCTTAGTTTTATTACTTCACTGGCAACTCCCAATGAGTTCTCATAGGCCTTGTAATATTGATCTTCTATTGTCTTTCTGGATACGCTATAGACTACTATTCCAAGTATGAGAGCTGTTAATAGCGACAACCAAACAAGCGCCAAAAAAATTTGGCGCTGAATGGAAAGTCTGAAAAATCCAATTTTCTTTAATATGAAACTCACCTATTTACCCTTATGATCATCTAATGTCGTATACGCTCTTAAGTCTTAAATTCGAAGCATCACCTGAAATAATATCAACTGTCACTTCGCCTGCATTCATATCAAAGTAGTTATCTGAAAGAATAAGGTCTTCATTGTCGTTAAGAATCTCAACACCTCTTGCATAGCTATCTGCTTTAACGGTTATCTTACCGTCATGAACTGTAGCAGAAAGGTTAGGATTCTGATACTTAAAATACTTGGGCATTGTGAAGATAACGGTTCCTGATGAAACAACCTTGCCATCAACCTCTACTTCGTAGCTTACATACTGACTGAACCTGTCAGCATCTGCAAAATCCACTTTCTTTGTCCATGCGCTTGAAAGAGCAGGTACATGAATAGTACCGTTACTTCCTGTACTGCCGGCATTCTCTTCTCTCTCAGAATCAAATTCAGCCACGCCTTCTTTAAGGATTTTGCCTGAAGCATCTCTTAAAGCCCAGCGAACCTTTGCATCTATATCCTGTCTTGTCTCGTTGGCAACGCTGAATACCGCCTCCTGCTTAATATCTCTGGGAAGCCAGTTAAGCTGCTGAGGATTGGTCATCTCGCCCTCTTCCTGACAGGAAACAAGGATAGGTGCAAAGAATCTCTTCTCTGCATAGTGGAGAGCCTTAAGTCTTCCGCAGTAGTCGATACTTGCCCAGGAAGCAACGGGCCAGCAGTCATTTAGCTGCCATACTACAGCGCCCATGCAGCGTCCGCGGTTTCTTCTAAAGTGCTCAACACCATATCTTATGGCATCTGCCTGAAGCATCTGAGATGCGTAGATAACGGTCGCAAAATCACTGGGATAGCGGTAGGTCTGCTGCATGTAGTTCATTATCTTACCGTTTGCAGCGCCGTTTCTCTGGTGCTTCTCCATAATATAGGAGAAAACATTCTTATCTTCAGGATCATCAGTAAAGCTCTCAACAGTTTTCTCTGCAGGGAAGGACTGGAATCCAAACTCTGAGAGGAATCTGAAATAGAACTGTCTGTATGCTGAGAAGGGCTGGTTACCATGCCATACTTCCCAATAGTGAACATCTCCTCTGTTCTCATCATTGGGTTCATCAAAACATCCGCCTGAAGAAGGTGAAGCAGGCCAGTAGTAAACATCAGGAGCATACTCCTTCATCATATTAGGGATGATATATTCGAACATTATTGTATAATCGCGCTTCTCTGTCTTCTTTGTAACCCATACGCCATAATCAACGAACATCTCCATCTCGTTATTACCGCACATAAGTCCAAGGGATGCGTGGTGGCGAAGTCTTAAGAGGTTATCCTTGAACTCTGCCTTGATGTTTGCCTCAAATTCAGGAGTAAGATCATATACACCGCAGGCAAACATGAAGTCTTCCCAAACAAGAAGTCCAAGCTCGTCACAAATATCAAAGAACCAGTCATCGGGATAGTATCCGCCGCCCCATACTCTTATGGAGTTGTGGTTAGCAAATACCGCTTTTTCAAGGAGCTTTCTTGTAACTTCAGGGGTAACTCTTCCAAGAAGATGATCCTCAGGGATATAGTCTGCACCCATTGCAAAGACCTTTACGCCATTTACAACAAAGCAGAATTCATTGCCCCATTTATCTTTCTGAGTGCTTACCGTGCAGGTTCTAAGACCGATTTTTCTCTCCCATACATCAAGCGTATTTCCTGCATCATCTTTGAGGGTTACCTTAACTGTATAAAGAGGCTGCCTGCCGTGGCCATTGGGCCACCAAAGCTTAGGATTATCAATCTTAACTTCTGTACCCTTAACATCCTCCCAAAGACTATCTACTGCATTTGTAGGTGTCTGGGCACCGCTCTTTGCATAGTTGAATATAGCATCGCTTATCTCCATATGCTCAGAAGAGATATTTTCGCAGTTTATCACTTCACCATCAGGAGATGTGATTTCAACGTCAAATTTCAGATCATTTTTATCTACAGACAGATCTCTTATGGACGGCTTTAGCTCCAAAACAACGCTTCCGCTTTCATTGCCTGCATCATCAATCTTCACATTGTCATGATTCTGACTGATCAAAACAGATTCAAATCTCGCCTTGTTAAAGCAAATGACAGAGATTGGTCTGAATATTCCGGCATCGGGAAGGTGTGCGCCCCAGTCCCATCCAAACATGCAGTGCGCTTTTCTGATATGAACAAAGCCGGGCATTGCATCATCTGTACCCTTTGTAGGAGCCTTCTCATAGGCCTCTGCAATGAATTTTGTGGGAGAATGGAAATAAACCTTAAGCTCATTTTCATCCTTAAGAATATCTTTTATGTCAAACTCCCAGGTTCTGTGCATGTTATTGACATTACCAAGAAGCGTTCCGTTCAAATATAAGTCCGCAATGGTATCAAGACCGTCGCAGTGGAGCATTACAACATCAGATGAATCTGCATCCGCAGGCTTTGCGAAATTACAGATATACTCATAGTCTTCATCCATGAGCTTTAACGCTTTGTCTTCGTTATCCTTGAAAAAAGGATCATCCATTTTACCTTCTCTTAGAAGGTCAGTGTAAACAGTTCCGGGCACTACGGCATTTATCATGTCGCCATCGCCCACTTTGTGCATTTTCCAGTTTTTGTTAAGTTCCATTTTGTTCATGTCAGTACCTCACTAGAAATTCCAATCATAGATAATTTTCGCTCTTTACAAAAGCCGGGTAGAAGCATTAAGCATCCACCCGGCATTAATTTTCACATAGAAGCGTTTAATTAGCAACAGTATCAAGATCCCATTTTTCATAGATCTTGGGAACGTCGCTGATAAGTCTCTTTGTATATGCAGCCTGAGGATTGATGATAACATCCTCAGCTGAACCTGACTCAACAAACTTACCATGCTCCATGATGTAAACCTTATCGGAAATGTAATAAGCAAGTCCGATATCGTGTGTGATGAAGATGATTGTCATGTTGATCTCGTCGCGGAGCTTAAGAAGCATATCGAGGATTGTTGCTCTTGAGCACGCATCGATCATTGATGTAGGCTCGTCAGCCATAAGGATCTTCGGCTTAAGAAGGAAGATACGAGCGATCATAAGACGCTGCATCTGACCACCTGACAGCTCGAAAGGATACTTATTGGTAAGCTCTGCATACTTCAGGTTAACGAAGCTGCAGGCCTCTGTCTTCATCTGAACCTTCTGCTCTTCAGGAAGATTCTTGAAGCCTCTCATGTTGAGACAGTCATCAAGAACTGCATCTATCTTGTAGAAGATATTATATGAAGAGAAAGGATCCTGGAATATTGGCTGAATGTTCTTCCAATACTCTTTTTTCTTCGCATTTGTGCTGATATCACGGGGCTTGCCCTGATACTCAATTGTTCCTTCTGTTGTGCTGATAAGTCCGAGAAGCATCTTGGAAAGAGTTGTCTTACCACTTCCTGACTCACCAACTATTGAAATGATCTCACCTTCGTTGAAATCAAAGTCAACATGATCAACTGCCACAGTCTGTACCTTACCAACGCCGAAAACCTTGGTAAGTCCTCTACCTGAGAGGCAAGGCTTGGATTCAGTCGAATTCTGTTTCGGGCTCTGGTTTTGATTCGTTGCCATTTGCATATACCTCCCTAAGTTTTCTTACTGACATCAGGCAGCGATAACATCTGCCGTTCTCAAATTCCTTCTCATCCGGTGCCATTGCTGTACATGTGGGTACTGCATAAGGACATCTGGGTGCAAATCTGCATCCCTTAGGCGGGTTCTTCAGGTTCGGAGGTGTGCCGCGAAGAGCGGTGAGCTCGTGTGCCTTCATTCCTTCCTCAGGAACGATGATGGATCCCATAAGTCCTTTTGCATAAGGATGAACCGGATCAAATACCATTTCTTTTGCAGTTCCGACTTCTACGAACTGTCCTGCGTACATTACTGCGATATCATCAGTAACGTTATACAGAAGCGGAAGCTCATGCGTGATGAAGATCATGGACTTGATGTAACCCTTTTCCATGAGCTGTCTCATCATACGGATAACCATCTTCTGAGATGTAACGTCAAGAGCTGATGAAGGCTCGTCCGCAATAAGTACCTTAGGTGAAAGGATAGTAGAAATAGCGATTACGGTACGCTGTTTCATACCACCTGAAAGCTCAACAGCGTGCTTCTCAAGAACCTCTTCCGGAAGTCCAAGCTCAGCGAATCGCTCTCTTGCCATGTCATAAATCTCTTTCTTTGTCATCTTGATTCCATGAGCGTGGATAACGTCCTCGATGAAACGGATGATCTTCTGTGTAGGGTTCAGAGCATTCATAGCTGCCTGAGGGATGTATGCGATCTCGTTACCGAGGATTTTACGGCGTACATCATCGGGCTTCATATTTGAAATTGTCTGACCATCTACTATAATATCGCCGCTAATATAATGAAGCGGTGCGAAATAGTAACCCATAAGGGAAAGTGCGAGTGTTGACTTACCGCATCCGGATTCTCCGGCAATACCCAGTGATTTTCCTTCTTCTACTTTCAGGGAAACACCATCAACCGCATACACGTCCTCATGGAATCTGGTTACATATTTTGTTTTGAGGTCTTTAACCTCAAGCATTACTTTTCCCATACTTAACCTTTTCCTTTACTGTTCTTAGTGTCAGCCATCCGGCCGATCACATTTCCATAGTTACGTCTTAACATCATTCACGAAGCTGCGGGTTGAATACCTGATCCAAACCTGTATTCATAAGGTTCAGTGAGAATGAAATAAGTGCGATCAGGATTACTACCGGGAAGTATGCCCACCATGAACCATTAAGGTGTGCTGAGTAGGTCATAGCCCACTGCATCATAAGTCCCAGTGTTGCGGTTTTTGTAGTTGCAGGTCCAAGTCCGATCATAGAAAGCTGTGCCTCTGCAAGGATTCCTGAAGAAATCTGGAGGATAAATGCCATTACTACATAAGAAGCGATGTAAGGAAGAATGTCCGTGAAAATGATACGGAACATGCTGTGTCCTGACAGCTTACTTAAGTTAACGTGATCTCTGTTTCTAAGAGATATAACCTGTGAACGAACGGAACGTGTGGTCCAAGGCCATGATGTTATACCGATGATGATACCTACCATCGCAATACCTCTTGCGTTATCACCTACTGAGTAGGAAATAAGAATAAGGATTACGAATGAAGGAATAACTGTAAACAGGTTGGTAATGAAGATAATGATGTTATCTGCAAGGCCGCCCATATATCCTGCAAGAAGACCAAGGAGAAGTCCTATAGCTGTTGCAATAGTTCCTGCAAGAAGACCGATCTTAAGTGAAGATTTTGTAGCAGCTACAAGCTCTGTCAAAACGTCACGACCAAAGTTATCTGTTCCGAGAATAAATGTCTTTTTAGTTACATCATTGATATTTACATAGTCTGTATCCTTAATGACTTTACTCTGAGAAAGTCCGCCTTCTTCGTCTTTTTCTGCGATGATAACGCCTGAATCCTTAAGAGCTGCGTTGATCTCGTTGTTAAGTCTCTTAAGAGCTTTTCTCTTAGCTGTTGTAAGTCCCTTATACTTTGTATCGGGATCGTAATTAGCTTTCCACAAATTTACCAAAGACTCTGCATCAGTAACATCGATTTCTGATTCAGCAACGCCTGCCTGCTTGATGAGGAACTGCTGGATTTCAGATCTTGTATCGATATCAAGCACAGCTTCAAGCTTGGAAAACTCTTTGGGAAGCTGCAATGTATAACTCTTACTAAGAGTTGACTCTTCTATTGATACATAGGTTCCGGGCTTAAAGAAGTTACCCTGACCGATCATCTGCAAAGGATCAGCTGTTACAAAAATAGGATAAATAATACATGTTGCTATAATCAGTACAAATATGCAGAATCCAAAGAGGAATTTACCTGAATGGAAAACTTGCTTTAATGTGTTTTTCATTTAAATCCCCCTTTCTTAATCCATCTGATTAGCCTTAACTCGAGGATCGATTACACCATAGAGGAGCTCGACCGCAAGGTTAGCTACAAGTACCATGATTGTAATAATAAGTGTACAAGCTGAAAGCAGAGGATAATCCTGGCCGTTTACAGCTGTAAGAAGTGTCATACCAAGTCCTGGATAGGAGAATACCATCTCAGCAACAAGAGCACCACCCATCATTGTTCCAAGTGAAAGAGCAAGACCTGTGATCTGAGGAAGCATTGCGTTTCTGAACACATAACCTACGATCTTTCTGTCCTTGATACCAAGGAATCTTGAATACTTAACATAATCTGCATTTAATTCATATATAGACATTGAACGCATACCGATTGCCTGACCACCGATTGTAATAAGAACGATTGACCAGAAAGGCAGCTGGTAGTGCGCGATAATCGATTTTATAAATGTCCAGCTTGCGGAAGGAATAAGATCATATCCATAACCACCTGAAGAAGGTGCAATTCTTAACTTAATCGCAAACAGGAAAAGAAGTACTGTTGCCATTCCGAATGCAGGAACATTACCGATGAAAAGGAATAAAGGAAGGATAGCCTTATCGAAGACACCCTTGATATAAGCGGCAATAGCACCAAGAATATTTCCGAGGATCCATCCTACGATAATTGCGGGAAGCTGCAGACATACTGTCCACCATACTGCCTTTGCAATAATATCGGAAACAGGTCTCGGATACTGGCTGAAGGATACACCGAAGTCACCCTTAAGTGCATTTCCAAGCCACATGAAAAACTGTTTGTACATAGGTTCGTTGATACCGAATCTAGTAGCGTAATCATTAATAACTTTCTGGATAGCCGTGGAATCCGTCATACCACTTACTGCCTTTGATGCGAGAGCGGAAACAGGATTTCCGGGCATCAGGCGCGGCAGAATAAAGTTGAGGATTACGGCAAAGATAAGTGTCAGAAAATACCAGAAAAGTTTCTGACCGTAGTATTTTTTATACCCTTTCAATTGAAAAACCTCCCTTCTGCTATCATACGCCGGTTATTTTTTACCATTTTTACCGATTTTTGACTGAATTTTCTGATAATAAGGGCTGCCGTAAGAGTTTTTGCCCTAACGGCAGCCCTGATTTAACTAATTACTTTTTCAGTTTTTATCACTCAACGAGCTCAAGGTCGTAAAGTGCTGCAATACCATAACCGTCTGTGCAGTCTGTCGGAGGAATGTTTCTTCCGTCATCAGCTGCAGGATAGTTGGTCCATACTGACTCGTTTACAGCGTAGAACAGTGAAGGACGATACATAAGAGCTACTGCAGGGCACTCATCAAGAAGAATCTTGGAAAGCTCTGTGTAGTACTCAACAAGCTTAGACTCGTCTGTCTCTGTAGGGATAGCCTTAAGGATCTTCTCTGCGTCGTCGTTCATGTAGTGACCAAAGTTACCACTCCAGTTAGAAGGAAGCTTAGCATACTCTTCTGAGAAGTAGAACATACCCTTTGAATAAGGGTTCATCATACCTGCGCCGGGAGCTGACCACATGCAGATATCGAAGTTACATGTTGTCATATCGTCGTAGTAAGAAGATGCTTCAGGGAAGTATGTTTGGATGTCGATACCGATATTCTGACCAGCTGCTGCAACGATCTCCATAGATGCGTTCCAGTCTGACCAACCTGTAGGACACTCAGCCTTGAAGGAAAGGTTTGTTCCATCAACTTCACGGATTCCGTCGCCATCTGTATCAACGATGCCAGCATCGTCAAGGAGCTTGTTAGCGCCGTCAACATCTGCGTTATCCCACTGAAGGTCTGCGATAGCATCAAAGTCAACGTACTTTCTCTCACCATCTGTAGGACCTACAACTGATCTGGGATACTCAGCGAAAGTAGGTGACTGACCAGACATAGCTGATGCGATGATCTGATCATAGTCAACTGCCATTGCTATAGCACGACGAACTTCCTTCTTGTCAAGACCAGGTCTCTCTGTGTTGAAGAACATTGAAGGGATAGCTTCGCAAGCGCCATAAGGAGCATCGTCAAGCCATGTAGAAATCGGAAGTCCATCTTCAAGCCAGAGGTTCTGAACGTCTGTGATGAACTGCTGACATACGTCAACTTCGCCCTGTGAAAGAGCAACCTGTCCAGCAGCGTTGTCCTTATAAATTGTATGAGCGATGTACTTCGGAACAGGAAGCTTGCCCCACATTGAATCAGCCTGTCCCCAGTAGTTGTCGTCTCTGATGATAACTGCCTTCTGATCGTTAGAAAGGTACGGACCATAAGGGCCTGTGTGTACAAGATCTTCCATTGTATCCTGCTTAACAGCATCAGCATCTTCACCGTTTCTCTCTTCTACAGTCTGCAGATAAGCTTTCTGCATCATGTATACGCTGTTAAGGAAAGAGCTAACCTTAAGAGGGTTGAAGTTGTCATCTGTCTTAGCCTTGATAACAACTGTAGTGTCATCAACTGCTTCGATAGAATCGATATATGTTGAGAAATCAGCACCTGTTGATGACTGATACTTAACATGTGTATCGAATGTGTAAGCTACGTCCTCAGCTGTGAACTGAGTTCCATCGCTCCACTTAGCATCGGGGTTAAGTGTAACAGTAAGCTCGGTCTGGTCATCATTCCAGCTGTACTCTGAACCAAGCAGAGGATAAAGCTTACCATCAAGTGAGTTGAACATGAACAGTGTCTCGTAAACAAGTTCACGAGCCTGCTCGTTGGCAGACAATGCAAGACCGTTGTTAGAGTTTGCAGACATAGGGTTCCAGTCATTGATTGTGCCCCACTGCTGACCTGCTTCATACAGAGTCTCGTTTCTGGGTGTTGCATCAGCATCTGATGAAGCTGTGTCTTCTTCTGCAGCCTCTTCCTCAGTTGCCTCTTCTGTAGTCTCCTCAGTTGGTTCTTCAGTTGTCTCTTCTGCTGTCTCTTCAGCAGGTGCCTCTGTTGAAGCCTCCTCTGTTGCTGCAGGAGCCTCAGTTGTAGTTGTGTCACCGGATGTTGATCCGCCACATCCAACCATCATGGACATTGTAAGAGCGGATACACACAGAAGTGACATAACCTTCTGTAAGTTTTTCTTCATAACTTACCTCCCTTTTTTTAATTTTTCCGAGTCATAGACTCACCTTAGTTGATAGAATTTTAATATTTTGTTAATAATCTTTTATATCAATAATTCCACATCTATAAAAAAATATCCTCATTTGTGCATTTTGTATAATTTTACCTTTTGAAATCGGTTTCATTTGTTTAAATACCCCTAGAGCCGCATTTTTGCTATGGCAATTTTTAATAACGAATTGCAATTAATTGCAAATTATTGTAAACTTTTTGTGTCGTTAATATTAATTTGATGTGTCTAAATCGATTAAGTTTGCTTTCGAAAACGATTAATATATCAAAATCGTAAGAGGGTCAGATATGCAGACAAACATTCAAATTCTAAGATATCGTTTAGATAATTTTTATAAAGATAAGAAGATTCCGGTTTGGGTATTTGGTCAGAACTATGAGATCATTTATACCAACTTTACGACGTCTGCTATTCTGAACATTTTGGAGTCTGTTCAGTCACAGGTTCGTTCCTTCAGACTCGCTCACTCCATCGAGGGCTATTATCTCAACTTCGATAATCCACACGAAATGTATTTCCTGTTTTCTTTTGATGTAGGAAAACACCAATCAAATACTGTTATTGTTGGTCCCGTGCTCAAGATCAAACCCACTGAGAATATATGGAAAGAGCTTTCTTTTAATCAGAATTTGTTCGCTGAGCAAAAGAGAGTCCTCTCACATTCCATACCTGTGATAAGTGAAGAAGATTTTAAACTTTCCATCACGACTATAATGGAAGAGGTTTATGAGACCACAGCTCCATCATTCCCTGTATCAGAAGGATCATCTGAGGAGCCTGTAAATAACGTTATTGTAAATATTCCCACTGAGCAGAGCTATGACAGAGATGATTTGTCTGAGTACAACGAAATCTGCAGGCTTGAAGACCTGTTCCGTTTCTACATAATCAACGGAAGCACCTATCAGCTCTATGGCTTTTTCAAAGACGAGAATGCTATGTGCACCCTTTTTACCAATAAAACTTCTCCGACAGAGTGCGCGGTAAGATGTGTAGAGCTTTTGACAATTGCAAAAATGGCTTCCACGGAAAGCGGCAACGACAGCAGGATAAGCCATTCAAGATTCCAGAAATATATCGATATGCTAAAAAATGTAAAGACCTATGAGAAAATGGTAGACATTTTGCAGAAGGCTGCCATAGATTTCGCAAAAGGCACCCACGATATCCATCATTATACAAGCAGCAACTACTCACCTATGACCAACAAATGTATACAGCGTATCATAGAAAGGCTCCCCGACAAGATATCTCTTGAGGAGCTGGCAAAGGAGCTTCATATATCCGCAAAATATCTGTCCGCTCTTTTCAACAAGGAAACAGGTTCATCTATTACAGACTTTATGCAGGATATCAGAGTTAACGAAGCCAAGCATCTGCTTACAAGTTCGAGTATGTCCTACCTTGAGATAAGTAACTCCCTGAATTTCAGCTCACAGAGTTATTTCAATCTTGTCTTCAAGAAAAAAACAGGCTTTACTCCCAAGGAATACAGAGAGCAAGCCTTTAAATTATCCGAGGCAGAAAAATAAAATATCCGATCAAAATAAGGGACATCGCAGTGATGAATATCATCCAAAGCAATGTCCCTTTTCTTATTGTTTCTTATTTTTCTTTTTCCGAAGAATTATTTCTCGTCTTCGATCTTATTGTTGAAGCTTACACCTCTGTTGATATCACCCTGGTGGTTAACACCAAAGTTGTAATCATTTCCGGGAAGAACTGCATTGAACAGGATTCCAAGGATAGCTGCTATAGCCAGTGATGTAAGTGTAATGGATGTATTTCCAACCATGAATGTGATGCCGTTTGAGAAGCCAAGTCCTGAAACAAGGATTACTGCAGCAACGATTAGGTTACGTGACTTTGTAAAATCAACCTTGTTTTCAACTACGTTTCTGACACCGATAGCTGAGATCATTCCGTATAATACAAAGCTTATACCACCGATAATAGCTGTAGGCATTGTTCCGATGACATCTGCAATCTTGGGAATGAAACTTACCACGATAGCATAAACAGCTGCGAGACGAACTACTGAAGGATCATATACCTTTGAAAGCTCAAGTACGCCTGTATTCTCACCATAGGTTGTATTAGCGGGGCCTCCGAAAAGACCTGCTACAGCTGTTGCAAGACCATCACCAAAGAGAGTTCTGTGAAGACCGGGATCTTCGATGAAGTTATTGCCTGTTGTAGCCGAGATAGCTGAAATGTCACCTACGTGCTCCATCATTGTTGCGATAGCGATGGGAGCCATTACAAGGATAGCTGTGATATCAAACTTAGCGATAAGGAAAGGAGGAAGTCCTACCCAGCTTGCCTCAGCGATGGGCTGGAAATTGAGGATCGCACTACCATCTGCATTGGTGAAGCCTGCCAGCTGCATAACAACAGCAACTACATAAGAAATAACTACACCCATCAGGATAGGTATGATCTTAAACATACCTTTTCCCCATATATTGAAGAAAACTACTACAAGGAGTGCAACTATTGCAAGGAACCAGTTAGCTGAAGCATTGCTTACAGCTGAGGGTGCCAGTGAAAGTCCGATACAGATGATGATAGGTCCTGTTACTACAGGAGGAAGGAATCTCATAACCTTCTTAACACCTACGATTCTGATAAATACTGCAAGTACCAGATATAAAAGACCTGCAACAACAATACCGCCGCATGCATAAGGAAGCTTTTCAGCATAAGTCATGTCAGCGAATTTGCCGGATTTAAGCTCAGCAACCGTTGCAAAACCGCCAAGGAATGCAAAGGATGAACCAAGGAAAGCCGGTACCTTAAACTTAGCAAACAGATGGAACAGAAGTGTTCCTACACCTGCAAAAAACAATGTAACCTGTACTGAGAGGCCCTGACCTCCAAAGTAATTGTTGACCAGGATCGGCACCAGTATCGTTGCTCCAAACATCGCAAACATGTGCTGCAATCCCAAAATCATCATTTTAGGCATTCCCAAGGAACGCGCATCCGTAATAGCCTGTCTCTTTTCTCCCATTTTTCTCCTCCTAAATAATTTATTTTATATCTATAAATTCTTCACCTTCAAAGAATGTGAGCTCCATATTCATCATAAGTGTATCTGTTCTCATGAAGCTTGCAACCTCATCGATGGAGTATTTTGAATATGTGCTGTACTCGCAGTAAAGTCTGATGGGAATAACATCTCCCTCCTTAGCAGCAAGCATTTTCTCAAGAGCGCTTGAACCTGCGGCAGAATCCATTCCGCCATAGTTGGAAATATTTGCTCTCATATTGCCATTGAAAACAAAATTACCGTAATAGTAGTCGTCTACAGTACCTGTTACTCCCTTTTCCTCAATAAGGGCCTGGAGCTCAGGCTTGAAATCCTTCTTGCAGACAAGCTCAAAATCAAGCTGTACCAGATTATCTTCTTTAAGAAGCTTCATCTCAATGTTCTTATCGGAAATATCAAAACAGTTGCCAACTATATTTCTCATGCTGAACTCGGAAGGAACAACGGTATTGGTCTCATTTACCGCATCCATTGAAAGCTCTTCCTCATCCTCGTTATAGATGAAAGTCTTGTAATACTGCTGAGCCTTATAGTCTGCATATTTCTTATAAGCAACAGTTCCTGTTGTAAGTAAAAGAGCTGCCACAGCCAGGACCACAAACTTAACCCAGTATTTCTTTTTAGCGGAATCCAGAAGATACTGTGTCTGATTGTCTATCTCGTCATAGATATCCTTAACTGCAGGATTCACACCGTGATTGGCAACTGATCTCTGGTAAAGCTGCATAGCCTTGTTTCTCCAAAGAGATACCCAGAATGCCATGTAGGAATTCCTGCTGATATTTTCAAGCTGATCAACCTGCCCCTTTATATAATAAAGCGCCTCCAATGTGGTATTCTGATCACTGGCAAAGACATAGTTCTCTATAATATTTGCGCAGCGCAGCTCATTGGCCTTAAGCCTGTTCCTGTTAAACTTATATGAAGTTGAAAGATAAAATATTGTCATTATTGGAAAGAGGAAAACCCACAGAAGTCCCCAGCCCATTTTGGCGAAAATGTTCCAGTTAGACCAGCTTCCCTTATTTAGATAACTTACATAATCACCGCCATTTGCCGAAATAAGCAGCTTCTCCAGTTCCTTGACAGAACCGTTTGCGTTGGTGCCAACCTCGAATTTCTGCTGCGGCGGAGTAAATCCCTGAATAAAACTGTGATCCTCAGGCTCTGCATAAGCCGTCATCACCGGTGTCTCCCCAACTGCCTTCTGAGCAAGCGGAGCACCACAACTAGAGCAGAATTTCTGCCCCTCGCGCCCCACAGCGCCACATTTTTCACACTTAACCATTACTTCTCCTCTTTGAAACCTTGTAAAACTATTTTTGTAACCGATCCCCCTCGGTTCATTTATTCTGATACAAATAAATGAAGTCATGTTATTATTGGATAATAACCTTATAAATTATAACAGCATTTTAATAAAAATAAGAGGGTAAAATGAAATATATTTACGAAACTCATTTACATACTATAGAAGCCAGTGCCTGCTCAAGAACTCCCGCAAAAGATTACATCGATCACATGATGAATCTTGGCTACAGCGGAATGATCGTTACAGATCACTTCTTTACAGGAAACAGCTGCGTACCAAAGGATCTTCCCTGGGAGGAAAGAGTTGATATATATTGCAGCGGCTATGAGCATGCTCTCGAAGCAGCCAAAGGTCACGACTTCACAGTAATGTTCGGAATCGAATTCAATTTCCAGGGCGATGAATTCATGATATACGGCGTAGATAAAAAGTGGCTGAAGGACCATCCGGAGATCATGGAAATATCCAGAAGAGGGCTCTATGATCTTGTACATGAGGCAGGCGGAATCATGCTGCAGGCTCACCCCTACAGAGAGCGGGGCTATCTGTCTGCAATCCATATCTCTCCCACAATCGGTGACGGCGCAGAAGTATTTAACGCAGGAAATGAAGATTATATGAATGCCCTCGCCTACGACTATGCCATTAAGAATAACTTTAGGATGGCATCCGGCTCAGATATTCATTTCCCCATGGATGATATGGGCGGAATGAGTTTTCCCTACAAGATAAACAGTATTGAGGAATACGTTAAAGCCTTCCTGGCAGGTGACGGAACTCCCGTATTCTGGAAGGATGTCACACATACAGATACAGGCTTTTTACCTGTTGATACAGAAAAATCCCTGACTGAAATCAGCCAGGGACCTACTCTTGAAGTTATAACTCATAATGAGTAATTATTTATTTTTTGCATTTTCATCTGCAATAATAGCCAGCGTCTGCGAGATATCATTGAGAGTACCAACCATAATCTGCATAAATGCTTCTACCTTTGAATCATCGGGAGAATTGGCAAGTCTGTTTTCAACCTCTTTTGTGCGCTGTTGATAAAGTGCTGTAACTTCTGATAATCTGCTCATTTGATATCTCCTTTCTAATACAAAAGTTAACTCTAGTATTATTTTATCTGATATATTCTAAAAAATGTATTAAATATTGGAGACGTATACTTTTTTGTATCCTGCTATTCTGGCATACTCCGCAGCCATGGTGGATTTCATTCCTGTCTTACATACAAATAAAATTTTCTGATATTTATCTCCGCCTATTATAAACGGATTGATTATGATCTTTGACAGTGGGATGTTCTCAGCCCCTTCTATGTGTTGGACTTCAAATTGTTCTGTTCCACGGACATCGATGATCCTACCGTCATTGAGAAAGCCTTTGGTCTGTTCCTTTGTCAGCTTCCTTGGAAGATCAACAGCAAGGCGCACATCCTCGATGGTCTTAGGAATCCTTCTCAGTCTCACATTGAAAATCCTGTTCTCTATTTCTTCAAGTTCCTCCTCATTAAGGACTCTGTCCATACCAAATTCCCTGTCTGAATCCGGAGGAATTATGCCCTTAAGAAACATCTGCGCCACATGGTATGCGCAGGTATTACAATCATAAAGATCCTTCAAAATAGCGGCGCCGAGAATATCCTCAATATCATTTTCTTCCAATACCCCGGTTACATATTCATGAGCTATTTTTGCTGCCTGTTTTTTTGTAATTTGCCTATCCCTTGCAAAAATTATATTTTCCCCTTCATTCACCTTTAAATCCCCCCGGCGATCACCCTTCAGGAATCACCTTTATAGTTACATTATCAAAAGCTTCTATTCTGTCTACCTTAAATACCTCATTATCCTGATCTTTGACTTCTCCTGTCCAAAGATCTTCGATTGTATATTTGCCCGCCTTTTCAAAGCTATCCCCACACAGCTTATCCTTAAGGGCCTTTACTATTTCTTCTTTAGTGATACTGTAAGCATCCTTTGTCTCATCACTTAAGTTGATAAAGGAAAGTGCTATGCTTCCATCGCTTAATGGCTTAGCAAGAATATCAACTCTGTCGTTGTTTGTAACATATTCCTTATCTGCATCTTCTTTTAAAAGACTGCAGAACACTCTCTTTGCCTGAATTCCAAGGCTGTCCTGATTAAGTGCTATGAGCTTTTTGTTGGCAATTATGTTATAAAGCTCATCTCCCTTATTTACCCTTCTAAGGTCCAGGCCAAGCATAAGAGGTGAATTCATCATACACCACATTACCATATGTGTGCGGTTCTGAACAAGATTCAAGCCGTCCATACCAATGACCATCATATCAGGATCGTTCCATCCCTTATCAAGGCCTGCAAATTCATCCATGATGACGCATTTGTTGTACTGACTTGTAACGCCGGTTGTGTAGTCACTGGTCCATGCTGCCTTACCGGGATTACCGTCACTTCCCACATTAAAGGTAATGTCGTTAAGGATTCTCCAGGAATCTCCAACCTTTTTTGCCCAGTTTTGCGGCTGTGTCTTACCCCATTCACAAAGAGAATAGATCATCTCGTTGTCAGGAGCAGCTTCATAAAGGCCTTCCTTAAGTCTTGCATAAGAATACAGAGTATTCTCCTGTCTTCTGTGGTTCATAAGTCTGACTCTGTTTTTGCCCTTTGAAAGGCTTATTTTCACTGTAGTCTCCTGAACCTTTTCGGAATCTATATCGCCGATGAAATCATCAAACAATATCCTGCTGCCTGTTCCCTCGCCTGTTGCTATCTGAAGCCAGGAACCGATACCGATCTTTGCTCCGTTTACATGGCGAAGAGTAAGCTCATATTCTCCGTCAGATGGCACATCCACATCAAAGAAAAGCTCTCCGCTCTCAGCACCAACAGGAGTCTGGGCAGGGCCTGTTCCATCAAAAGTACCGATAAAGGTAAAAAATGTCTCATCCTCTATTTTCTCTGTTTTTATTCCATTTCCGGATGTGGCAAGATTATGTCCCGCCTCAAAGCTATCGCCGCATAGTGATACCTTTGTTATAGCCGGCGCATAAACGTATTTTGCATTTTCCTCTTTTGAAAATGTAGCATTATCCCACAGATAATAACAGTTATCCACCTTAAGAAAATCTACATTCCAGCTCACATAGGACTCTGCATCCTCTTTTTCATGGCCGCAGGTACCAACTGCAGCTCCGGCGCAGAGATTAGTTCCAATGTCGTTGTACATACCAAACTTAAGATCTTTTCCGTGGATATAATCCGCAAGTGCCTTAAAACCGCCGGGGAACTTTTCCTCGTCATTTGAAAGTCTGCCGTAAACTCTCTCGTCTTTGTAACAGCCATCATCAAGCACAAGATATTTATAGCCAAGCTCGTCTAAAGAAAGCTCCTTTATCTTGTCAGCCATTGCTTTGGTAAGCGCCTCAGTATTGCCGCTGCCAAAGGCATTCCAGCTGTTCCAACCCATGGCAGGAAGCCTTCCCTGCTTTTTACCATAAAGCACCTGTCCATCATCAAATCTGTCGTATCTGTGATCTTCAGGAATTCTGTCCGGTCCTGTTAAACTACTGTTTTTCATACAAGTCTCCAATGCAAGTAATATTTGTTAACGGTTACTCTGCCTTAAATACTGCAGGGCGGGGCTTATTTACAGAAATTACCTTTGCTGCCTCAAGATTTTTAAGCAGCAGTATTCTTACCTGTCCCTGATACTCAGGCTTAATCATGTAGTGGCAGTAGGTCTCAACCAATGAGAAGATGCTGGCAGTTCTGCCCTCAATCTTGAAGTTGTTAATGCCCATAGGCAGATATTTTTCATAGATCATCTCAGGAGATACATAGGTTGAATATCCCTGAATTGTATGAATGCAGTTGTTGTCCCCATATTCGCACTTCCATGGAATAATGTGCTTTTGCTTTTCCTTGGGAAGCTTCATATTGTCCATAATAATCTGCTGGTTGAGAGCGATATTCTTATAGTGATCGCCCCTTCTCTTACAATCCGGTATGCAGAGGGCATTTATAAGAACCTCAAGCTTCTCCTTGTGATTTATCTTTTCAAGAACATCCCACTTATTGTTCATGTTGTAGTCAAGGACAACGTAGCGGTAATCCTTCTCAAGCTCTGCATTCAGTTCATCCACGTCCTTGATCTCTTTACAGGTTGTGGAATCAATCTTGAATGATGGATATTTATCTCTGATATACTCCTCAAGTATGGGAGAATAAACAAGAACCTCGTTCATTCCGTTATCTGCTGCCTTAAGACAGAAGTTGCAGAAAGGATCATCCAAATCCTCCTCCCTGATAAGAGGATTGGTGAAGGTATAACGAACGGGAATACCCTTTGAATTTATAGTCTTTATAACGTTTTTTACAAATGCTGCGTCGCACTGATCATTACTTACAAGTCTTCCGCCATTCCATAGAGAAAAGGGGAATGATCCAAAAAACGAAACAATCTTAATACCGTCCCTAAAATACTCAGGATGCTGCTCCTGAAGGCTGAGCCAGAACATGTTGAGAGGGAAATTATATCTCAGTCCCGGCAAATGAAAACGTACTTCTTCCATAAGTAACCTCCAAAAAATAAAACTAAAACCTTGATCATTACGAGCAGAAATCTTGATTATTCTGTCTTCATAACAAACCAGATTTCATTATAAATCAAAACGATGTAGAATGATAATCGAATGTTGCTCTTTCCTAAATAGAAAATGCCTTTTGGGAAGGAAACTATGCGAAAGCTAATTCATTTTGAGGAGGAAGGTTATGGTAAAAAATCCAATAATACCCGCAGATTTTCCGGATCCTGATGTGATTCGTGTGGGTGACACCTACTATATGGCCAGCACCACCATGTTCCTTATGCCGGGAGGAGACATCCTTGAGTCCAAGGACCTGGTACACTGGGATATAGCAGCACATGTTTTTGATACTCTTGGGGATGACGACGAGTATGAATTAAAAAACGGAAAGCATGCCTACGCAAGAGGAATGTGGGCTCCGTCACTTAGATATGACAATGGCACCTTTTACCTGGTTTTTGCCTGCAACGAGCGTCCAAACTCACTGCTCTTTACTGCAACTGATGCAAAAGGCCCATGGAAAATGCAGGAAATGGATGGATTTTTCTATGACTCATCCCTGTTTTTTGATGATGACGGAAAGGTCTACATCGTTCACGGTAACACAATAGTAAGGATCACTGAGCTTGACAGAAATACCTGGGGTCCGAAAGAAGGCGGTCTTCAGAGAATCCTTATTCAGGACGAGCCTGGTCAGCCCCTTGGTTTTGAGGGATCGCATTTATATAAGCTAAACGGAAAGTATTACCTTTTCACCTGCCATATGCCCAAGGAAGAGGATGGCAGAAAGACTGAATGTTGCTTTATCAGTGATACTCTTGAGGGAGAATTCGTCGGAAAGACCATAATAAACGATCCCATGGGATATAAGAGAAAGGCTCTTCAGGTGGCTCAGGGCGGCGTGGTTGACGACCCTGAAGGGAATCTTTATATGTTCATGTTCCAGGACAGAGGCGCTGTTGGAAGACTTCCCATGATCTTCCCCATGAAATATGATGATGAAGGCTATCCTGTTCCTGCTACTTCAGGTGTTGTTCCACAGATGCCATCTGATGATGAAACGCCCCTCAATGAGTGGGGCCGCGGTCACTTCTTTGATGATGAATCTTTTGATGAGGGTAGTTTGTCAGAACTTCTTGATAAAAAGAAATGGTGGCAGGTATCTCACAACATAGATGAAGAAAACATCTGCCTTGTTAAGAACAGTGGTGTGAATGCCCTTAGAATTAAAACAGGCGCTGTTACATCAAACCTTCTTAAAGCAAGAAACACTCTTACTCATAGATGTGTTGAGACAGTTTGCAGCGGTGAGATAACAGTAGATGGCAAAGCCTTGAATGATGGCGACTATGCCGGAATCAGCGCTTACAATGCACACTACGGCGCTATAGCTCTTAGTAAAGCAAATGGCAAGCTTTCTCTTGTAAAGATTGAAGCTGATGCAGACAACGATTCCGTCGGCGGTGATAAGGATTTCTATGAAAGAGATCCGAAAATCACAACTATCTGCGAGCTTCCGGATGGTGTAACCTCTGTAAGACTCAAAGTGACCACAGACTTTAATGATGCCCCTGATTTTTGCACATACTCCTATGATGCAGGAACTGGCTATGTGGACGTTGATGGAAAACACAACCTCTACTTCAAGCTTGATCTTTTCATAGGCGCAAGATTTGGTCTCTTTGCATACAGCACCAAGGCATGCGGCGGCTACGCAGACTTTTCTGATTTTAAGATAAGTGCAAAAGACTGAAAGGGATAAATAGCATTTCGCATCTTGCGGAGAATTTTTATGAAAATAAAAAAGTACGTGACGACTGATGATTTCTAGCCGCTACGTACTTTTATTTTTCTGTAATACAAATCAATTACTTCATCTTTTCTCTCAGAATCTCTTTTGCCTTATCTACCTGGTTATCAGATCCATCCTTGGAGAGGGCTTCTGTATCCAGCTTAATCTCCACATCAGGCTCAATTCCGATTCCGTTAATGTTATTGCCGTTAGGAGTGTAGTAATTGCTGATAGTGAGTTTTACTGCCGTTCCATCCTCAAAGGGGAATATTCTCTGAACGACACCTTTTCCATAGGTTGTCTCACCTACGATTGTTCCCTTTTTATAATCCTTGATTGCTCCTGAAAGGATTTCGGAAGCACTGGCGGAATATCCATTAACAAGAACTACCATTGGAACATCAATTTCATTGGCCCCATCGCAGGTGTAATCCTCTCTGTTTCCATCCCTATCTACAGTGTAAACAATTACGCCTTCAGGAAGGAGCTGTTCTGCTATCTCGCATACAGCGCTAAGGCTTCCGCCGGGATTTGAACGAAGATCTATGATAAGCCCCTTCATGTTCTTATCCTTCAGCTCCTGCAGACCATTTATGAACTGATTGGTTGTAACAGAATCAAACTCCGTGATGCCGATATATCCAATCTCATCATCCATCATGGATGCATTTACTGTCTGCGATTCCACCTTGTCGCGGACAACATCATAATCAATGTAATCGCCCACTGACTCTCTGAAAACAGTTACCTTAACTGTTGTTCCGATCTCACCTCTTATAAGTCCTACAACCTCTGAAAGGGTAAGGCCCTGAGTGAGATTTCCATCTACCTTATAAATGATATCGTTACCAAGAAGTCCAACCTTCTCTGCAGGAGAATCAGGTATTGTTGCTGTAATACGTGGAAGATTGGTTTCCTTATCCATGCTGACATAGGCTCCGATACCGTAATAAATTCCCTTGGTATCAGACATGAGGTCCTGGTACTCTTCCTCGGTGTAATATTCCGAATAAGGATCTCCCAGAGAAGAAACAATTCCTTTGTAAATTGAAACCGCTTCTGCATCCCTGTCTATATCTGTCTTGTAGTAATTCTCATTTATAGCTTCTTCAACTATCTTTATCTTCTGCAGTGTAGACTCATCTATGGCTGTGTCACCGGAAAACTCGTGGCTTTCAGAAGTAGCTGTAGCTGCACTGTCTGCTGCAGCTGTTTTGCTTAAAATCTTCTTTATGCCGAGATAGTTGATAAATCCCATTGCTATCATCATGCATACTAAAACGCCTATGACAAACCCAATGAGATACGGAGTTTTTCTGCTTGATCCTGATTCCATTGTTCTAACTTCCTTACTTCAAATAGTTCCAGGGACTAACGTAATTACCCCCTGATCTAACACCAAAATGCAGATGCGGTCCTGTGGATCTTCCTGTGGAACCGACTGCCGCAATCTTCTGTCCCTTCTTTACCTCTGCACCTGTTGATACGCTAAGGGAAGAAGCATGCATATATATCGTATAAAGTCCGCTTCCATGGTCTATCATTATATAGTTACCCATGGTTGAATTGTATGCAGCAGCAACGACCTTGCCGTCATAAGCTGCAAGAATTGCTGAACCGCTGGCTGCCGCGAGATCTATACCGTTGTGCATCTTCTGAATTCCCAGGGTAGGATGCATTCTCATACCGTAATCGTCAGATATTCTGGTATATGAAGGACATGGAAATGTAAACACTCCGCCGTCATATTTTCTCGCATTCTGCGCTGCAAGCTCTGCTTTATCGGCTTCAACTGCTTTTTCAAGAGCAGCGATGGTGGCGTTCTCTTCTGCAATCTGCGCCTCGTATTCCTTGATGGCAGCTTCTTTATCCGCAATGTTTGCAGATACTTTGCTGACTTCACTGTTTTTCTGGGCAAGGAGGTTTTTCATATTATCCTCCTCTATGAGCTGGTCAGCCTTGGCCTGGTCGAGAGTCTCCTTCTCTTCCTCCAGAGCTGTCTTTGTCATTTCCACAAGTTCTGTGTGCGCTATGTACTCCTCAAGCTTTTGCCTGTCGTAGGCAGAGAGCTTTTCTATGTAGTCGGCTTTATTAAGCATATCGCCAAAGGATTCAGACTCCGCAAGGAGCTCAAAGTACATGGTCTCACCCTTTTCATACATGAAACGAATTCTGTCCTTCATTTCTTCGTACTGGGTGTTTTGGGTCTCAATAGCTTCTTCAAGCTCTGCCTCTGTCTCTTCTATCTTCTGCTCTTTTTCTTCGATCTTACCCTGCAGTTCATCAATGTTGTTCTGAATCTGCGTAAGGTTCGCATCAAGCTCAGTGATGTACTTTTTAAGATCAGATTTTTCAGCCTCCAGATTCTTTTTAACCGTCTGGAGATCTGTCAGAGAGCTTTTCATGCTCTCGCGCTCTTTTTTGGCGTTTGTTATCTGATTTTCTTTTTGCTTGATACTCTCTTTTGTAACAGCAGCGTATGAAGATATAGCCGAGTTACCCCCACATAGCATAAGCATTGCAAAAACGAGTAAAACCGACAATATTCTTTTGCTGTTTTTCCTCAATCGGTAATCATACATGCAAATGCTTCCTAACTGTCGTCACACTTCCCATAAATCCGATTCCAACACCTATTAAAATTGAAATAGGCAAAAGAGCTTCAAATATAGTATTAACCGGCAGGATATCCAGGATTGAATTGAGCATTGAAAATCTCTCTGCCAGATAAAATGACGCTTTGTTATAGATCACATAAATGATCACAAGGGGTATAACGGAACCAAACAGTCCAATAAGGATACCCTCGATAACGAAGGGTGCACGAACAAAAAAGTCCGTAGCTCCGATGTACTTCATTATCTCGATCTCCTGTCTTCTTACAGCGATACCGATTGTAACTGTATTGCTGATAAGGAAGATGGAAACCAGAAGAAGGATTCCTATAATACCCATTGATACATAAGCAACAAGGCTGTTGATACCGCTCAGCATTGATGCCGTAACCTCTGATCTGTTAACTGTCCTGATATCATTGATTGATTCAAGATAAGTTACAAGAGCGGGCTGCATGGAAACATCACTGAGGTAAATCTGAAGGTTACCCATATCCTCAAGAGGATTCTCGGTAAAGCCATCTGCGTATTCCCCAAGGTAATCTGTCTTAAAACTTTCCCAGGCTTCCTCAGCGGAAATATATACTACCTTGCTGACTTCAGGTCTCTTTTCAATAAGAGATTTTGCCGCAAGCATTACTTCCTCGCTTGTGCCCTCATTAAAGAAAACAGTTACGGATACGCCTTCCTCAGCAGTCTTAACAACGTGTTGAAAATTTGAAACCAGTGAATAAAAAATACCAAACAGGAACAGACATGCACTTATTGTTGCAATAGATGCCAGAGTGTACCATCTGTTGCGGCCAAGATTCTTAAAGCCCTGTCCCAGTGTATAGAAAAAACTACTCATCCTCATCGTGATACTCACCCTCTTCTTCGTCGTAAATCACGACGCCTTTTTTCATAGTAATAACTCTCTTATGCATGGCATTAACAATCTCTCTGTTATGTGTAACGATAATGACTGTAGTACCATTTGCATTTATCTGCTCCATGAGCTTCATGATATCCCAAGAATTGTTGGGATCAAGGTTACCTGTAGGCTCATCTGCAAGCAGGATTTCAGGCTTGTTGACCATAGCTCTTGCAATGGCAACTCTTTGCTGCTCACCACCTGAAAGGGCCTTAATCTTACTCTTATATTTTCCGGCAAGGCCAACTGTAGCCAGCACTGACGGAACATTTTTCCTGATTTCTCTTGAGGATTTCTGAATGATTCTCTGAGCAAATGCAACGTTCTCATAAACATTTCTGTCCATCAAAAGTCGGAAATCCTGGAATACGATTCCAAGCTTTCTGCGGAATTTGGGAATGTTTCTGTGTCGCATTCTGCCAAGATCCTGTCCCATAACGGTGATCTTACCGTCTGAAGGAACAAGCTCACGAAGCAGGAGCTTGATCAGGGTGGATTTACCGGAACCGCTGTCTCCTACTATAAAAACAAATTCACCCTTCTTGATATGAAGGGTGACCCCATTAAGTGCCGGAGCGCCCGTGGAATAGGACTTCGTCACGTTTTCAAGCGTGATAATGTCGTCCTCCCCGACAGGACGCGCTACTCTCTTTCTTCTAACTTTTTCCATACCTTTTTCCTTGCTAAAACTGATTTACTTTAGTGCTATTATTTAAAATTGCGTCCCGCTACGTAGTAGCGATACTACGGATTGCTACGCTCTTCGAGCTCCCGCTCTAGTATCGCTCCATGTATTTCATGTAACGTACCACCATTAAAGCGATCTTGAATGTGATGGCGTCGTCGAAGACACGAAGGTCTAAGCCTGTGCTCTTCTGGAGCTTATCAAGCCTGTAGACAAGTGTATTTCTGTGAATGAATAACTGTCTTGATGTCTCTGATACATTCAGGTTGTTCTCGAAGAACTTGTCGATTGTGGACAAAGTCTCCTGATCGAATCCATCGGGATTCTTGCCGCCGAATATCTCTTTTATGAACATCTTGCAAAGAGGAATGGGAAGTTGATAAATAAGTCTTCCGATTCCGAGCTCACCATAGCTGATTACGCCCTTTTCCTCAAAGAAGATTCTTCCAACATCCAGGGCCATCTTGGCTTCCTTGTAGGAGCGGCTCACTTCCTTGATCTCGCCAACTACTGTTCCTATTGCGATATGAACATTCTTAATACCTGCGCTCTCAAGGTGCTCCTGAAGCTGCTGTGCTGATGCTGATATCTCCTCGGCTGACTTGTACTCAGTTACATCCTTAACAACGGTAACATTGTCCTCGTCTACTTCTGTTACGAAGTCACCGCCGTTGCCTGCGCCGTATGAACGCACCATTTCAAGGACATTATTCTCCCTAACCTTCTCGGCAGCAATTATCATTGTAACACGCTTTGCATCGGAAGGAATGTGAAGTTTTTTTGCCCTACTGTAAATATCCACCAAAAGCAGGTTATCAAGGAGCAGGTTTTTGATGAAATTATCCTTATCAAAACGCTCCTTGTAGGCAACAAGAAGACCCTGAATCTGATAAGCGATCATTTTGCCTATCATATAGGTGCTCTCACCGCTGCCTGCAGCCACGAGAATATACTCCAGCTGCTGCTCGTCATATATTTTAAAATATTGATGTCCCTGAACCTCCTGAGAGTCTGCAGGTGATCTCACAAAATCCCTAACTGAATCCGCAACAAGACTTAAGTCAGGTCTTGTGGCAGCCACCTCTCCCCCGTCGACATCAAGGACGCACAGATCCACGTGTGCTATGCCTTTCAATCCATCTATTGTGTTTTGAAGGATCTGATTTGAAATCATAATGCTCTCCTATGCATATTACATAATTATAGTTGATTATATTCTACTCGATAATTGCATAAAAATCCACAAAAAACTAGTTATTTTTTGTGGATTTTTCCCAATAAACTTCTAAAGGCCATTAATCGATATACAAATTAGGATATTAGCTTTCTTTTTATGAGGGCCATGTATAGCCGAAAATACATGGATGTATCCACTTAAGCAGTAAAGGAGGTGGCTATATGGACATACCCGAATTATCCATGGCTTTATCTTTAAGCAAAGTCCAGACTGATTTTGGCGCAGCAATGCTCAAAAACAGCCTCGATTCCCTTTCGGATGTCGGTACCGCCGTCGCCGAAATGATAGACACTTCTGCAATGGAATTATCCGTGAACCCGGATATAGGAGCTAATATTGATCTGAGAGTCTAAGCCATGGCAGCAATAAGTCACCGCATTTTGCGGTGACTTATGTTATTATATAGACAAATTCGCAGTTAACGGAGATGTCTATTAACTATGGAAAACATCAACCATGAAGGCTTCATATCTAAAACATTTAATATAATAATTTCTTTTCTTTCCCTGATCATTCTCGCTTTTTTTGTATATATTTCAGCGACGGTGACCTGTCTTGTGGACAGCAATGAGAAAACATATTTTATGAAAGACAATGTGTTTATCCATGTAATCTTCACCGGGGTTATCCTTGCAATCATGGTATTTCTTGGCAGATTCTCTTTTTTTCAGGATCTTTTAAAAGAAAAAAATAAAAAGAATTTGTCCAAAGTAAAAAATATCATGCTGGCTATTATCTTTTTAATGTCAGCTCTGTTTGTGTACTTTTCAAGACTTTCTCCTGTATCGGATCAGGCCTTTGTTCAGCTGGCTGCTTACGGTCTTCGCTCAAAAAACTACTCCTTTTTCATGGAGGGCGGATATATCCACACCTATCCCAATCAGATGGGGCTTATGCTCTTTAGCTATGTCTTCTTTAGCATTTTCGGCTTTGGAAATTTCCTTGCATTCCAGATAATGAATGCTCTTTTCCTTGTTCTTTTTTATAAGCGCCTGTCTGATATTACAGGTTTTATTTATGAAGAGAATGCTACACCTCAGCTTATGGTGCTGCTTTTTGGCATACTGTTTTATCCTCTTCATATCTACTGCACCTTCGTCTACGGTACAATCCCGGGCCTTGCCCTGTCGGTTAGTGCAATCTACCATGCGCTTAAATTTGGAAAAGATAAATTCATAAAAAACTGCATCTTATCAGCGCTGTCCATTCTGGCAGCTATGCTGCTTAAGTCCAATTACCTGATCTTTTTCATCGCCATTTTCATCTACATTATTATGGCAGCCATCAGAAATAAAAAGGCTATTCTGCTGGCGCTTCCTGCTCTTTTTGTTGTGGCATTTCTGATTCAGGCAAAGGTTCCTTCATTGATAGTTCGTCAGATGACAGGCATCGATGTGGGAAAAGGTGCATCCACTTACTCCTGGATAGCCATGGGACTTCAGGACAGCGACCTTGCCGAGGGGTGGTACAACGGCTTTAATACGGACAGCTATGAACAGAGCGGCTACAACCCTGATATAAACAAAAAAATGGCAACAGATGCCATAAAAGAAAGACTCGAATATTTTAGCGAAAATCCATACGACTGCCTGGAGTTCTTTTCAAGAAAGCTCTCTTCCGAGTGGAACGATCCAAGCTATGAGGCCCTTTGGATCATACGACCTCTTCAGGAAATCCGTTATGAGAATAACCCTGTCCGCAAGCTTCTTACCTATAACAATTACTTTTTGCAGATAGGATTTCTAAATTGGCTGCAATTCTTTATACTGCTTGGATGCCTTTTGTTTTTGGTGTTCAAAAACAAAAACACCGGTAACTGCTTTGAAATCCTTGCTATTACCATTATAGGCGGATTTCTTTTCCATATCATGTGGGAAGCAAAATCACAGTATACGCTTCCTTACTTTGTGCTGATGCTGCCTATGGCAGCCATAGGTTATCATAAGCTGCTCTTTGATTCTAAGGAGCTTTTCAAAAAAAATCGCCTGAGGATATTCCTCAGGCTGGTTTTACCGCTTCTATTCTTTTATCTTATTTATTCAGGAACCATCGGAAAAAACCTGACTTCTGACAATGCTTCCTATACAGAAGCAATGCAGCGTGAGCTTGAAGCCGACATCAGATAAGAGTGATATCGGATTCTCCTATCTTTATTTTGCCCTCTTTTAAGAGATGTCCAATGGCGCGTTTGAACTCGTTTTTACTCATTCCCATTTCAGTTCTGATCTTTTCAGGATCAGCCTTATCTGTGAAGGGCAGTCTTCCGCCTTCCTCTTCCATTCTGGCAAGGATCTTTTCTGCGTCTGAATCAATCTGAAGATATGCCTTTTCTCTGATACTGAGGGTAATCTTTCCATCCTCTCTGATCTCGGTGATTCTGGCAGTGATCTGGTCGCCGATTCTGATATCCCCGTAAAGCTCCTTCTTGGGAATAAGCCCGGAGAAAATATTATCAACAGCTACGAAAGCCCCAAAATTGTTACTGGTCTCGTACACTGTTCCTGTCACTCTGTCATCCTTATGATAAGGGCTGTCAGTTCTAAGGAACTCATATACGTTCATGGTAACAGCAAGGCGTCCTGACTTATCCACATAAAGAGCACACAGAACCTCTTCGCCGCTCTTTACCTTTCTTGTCTGCTCTCTGAAGGGCAAAAGTACGTCCTTTTCAAGTCCCCAATCCATGAAGGCACCGATCTTACCAACATCCTTAACCTTAAGCATGGCAACATCGCCAAGCATAAGCTTAGGAATTCTTGTGGTTGCTATAAGTCTGTCATCAGAATCCTTATAAAGGAAAACAGACAGCACATCACCTATCTCTGCATCCTGTGGCACCTGCTTTTTAGGAAGAAGAACCTTGTCCTCATCTCCCTGTTTCTCTGCAAGATACACACCAAAATCTACTTTTTTAATTATCTCAAGTTCCTGCTTTTCTCCAATTCTAAGCACTTTATAACTCCTTTAAAATATTACAACTGTTTAAGTTCCACTATTGAATAGGGCTTACCGCCATCATCATTCAGTAAGACAACGCAGCCTGTAAGACTGTCTTCTCCGGCACCTATTACTATCTCAGGATGAATCACATCCCCTAAGTGAGCCTGCTGCCTGTACTCAGCTCTCACCATGAAATCCTGTCTGTTTTTCGCAAGGGTCCTAAGAGAATCAAAATTCTCTTTTCCTGAAAACTCCTCGATAGCCGCAAGCGCAATTCTTATGTACTGACCGTTATTTACATGGTGATTTGTATCAAGATGATGAAGCCCCACCTTCTTTTCTTTTACAGAAAATCGTCTGCCATCCTCAGGCTCTGCAATTTTCCTCGGGGCATACTCCATTGGAAGCTTTTCATCCAATGGATAGGTTTTAATTATATCATCATTTATTCTGTAGGGAGTGCCCTTCTCAAGGTTTATGAGAGACCACACGGAGTTAGCTATTGCCAGCTCTTCTCCGTCCTTAGTTTTCATGAAAAAATTTCTAAGACCCATAAACGCCTTAAGCTCATAGGGAACAGTACCTACGGTAACACTCTCTCCAAGCTTAGGAAGCCTTTTCACATTCACCTGCCAGCTGTTAATAACCCAGGCAATGCCAAGCTTCTCCATCGCTTCCATGGTTGCAGGTCCTTCCTGGGTCTGAAAGGTCGAGCAATCCTGAAAATAATCGATTAGTCCCTCTATAGTCAGAAATCCGTTTATATCGCATTCACTGTATCTGATCCTTGAGTCGAATGAATACATTACTCAGTACTCCTTAGCTGTTTTTTCACTCTTTATGATAACACATATCGAAACCGTAAGAGGCATTAGCATTACAACTGCATACTCATATCTAAAGTCAATGACAGGTGCCGCGACAAGAAGTGTGGCAATCATGGCCGCCTGAAGTATCATGATTACGGCTAGCTTCTTATTCCTGCCATTTTTAAGTACAGCTATCAATGCAAAAATCACAAGCCAGGTATATGCACCGGCGCACCACAGCATTCCGTAAATCGGTACAAAGCTTCCAAGCTTTATCAGTATCTCTTTTCCCTTAATTACGGCTTTTCCGCCAATAAGCGGAGTAGGAACAAGGCCGTGATCATTTGCCATTATTCCATCCACATTTCCAACATCATAGGGAAAATCAGTATACACATATCCGCCCACAAGGTCAAACCATGCCTTTATATAATCAGCAGGATATTTTGCAAAAAGCGTAAGCCACAGCCCAAGATAGGTACCTTTATTATTCTCGATAACTTCAGGATGTCCCGCTCTTACGAGCTCCTTTATATTGTCCGCAAAATCAGGTGCGTAAAGCTCATGAATATAGGTGGTATCTATAACATCCGTGATAAGCTCCATGTCCTCATCACTTAATGCTCTGTCATTAACAAGAACTCTTGCCACCTGCTGAAGAGGGAGTGACAGGGATTCTGTAAAATCAGGCTGAATCACGCCTGCGCTAGTCATGACAGGTCCTTTTATTATGATAACTGCAAGGACTGATGCCGCTACCATAACTGCAATCTTAATCAGGTTATCTCTATAAAAATACAACATAAAGGGAATGCACAGTAAAAATGCATACCATCCGTTTGACCTGAATAATGAAAGAAGCACAAGCAGTACAAACAGCATTATGAGGTCGCTCCACACTCCCCTGTCCTTCTGCGCCATATCGACTAGAAGGCAGCCCGTCAGCATCACAATCCCCGCAAATGGAACATCCTTCCATAAAGTCACTGCAAATACCGCATTAAATGGCACAAGCGCAAAGAATATAAGAGAAAGGACAGGTGCTACGATTCCTCCAACTATTCTTTTTACACGAAGCACCACCGCTCCGCAGCAAAGAGACATAAATATCATCTGCGCTACGGTATAGAAGCTTATGGCTTTATTTATATCTCCCGTTACTGCCAATCCAAGCTTATAGAAGAATGAAATCACAAGGGTATGAGCCACAGGATGGTGGTTGGACCAGGGTGTTACTCCAATTATCTGCTCGTACTGAACAAGAGAATCTGCCGTCATAATTCCCGGGTACTCATATAAAAAATAAGGCAGGTAACATAAAAAGCAGATTACAGCGCTGATGCCCAAAACTTTCAAATCGCTAAAGGGCAGTTCTTTCCTACTCTTCTCTTCCTGCATCATGCCTTTTACAGCCAGGAATGAATAATCCTTGGAAAAAATATTTTTTATTAAAGAAGGCAAATCTTTAAGCCTTACAAATACCAAAAACATTCCGGCGAAAATAATCAGAATTCCAACAAGCCTGAATAATCCGCTGTCGAATCCAAGCACAGCTTTTCTTCCTATAAAAAAAGTCACTGAGCCTGATAAAATAATTGAAGCTGCTCCCCAGAGAATATCCGCCATTTTCCCTTTTTTATCATCATATTTCTCATTTTTCTTACATCTTCCAAGGATCCAGAAAAGCGCGAAATACAAAAGGGTCAGCGGATTCCTTACGGTAATACCTGTAAGAAGCTGTAGTCCCCAGGTACAAATGAAGGCTACAAGCACATTCTTTAATTCATTAATCATTAAACCGTACATATATGCTATAATCCTTTTATATAATTTGGCTGTTGAAAGGAAACCTGCAACCGCATGGGAGAATCTATAAACGCAAACAACAAAATAAAAGCTTTCGAGCTCTTTTATTATATTTACTTCCTGATTCTCTTTGGCGCTCGTGCTATAGGCTTCTATGACGGACAGACTATCTACAATGTGCTTCTTTTGGCAGGTGCCGCCATGTTTGGCATCAAAATCATTTCCACAAGACACACACTGGCAGAATGCCTTATCATAATATGCTTTCTCGGGGCAGGCTCAATTACCTACGCATGTTCCGGCGAGAAAGGTCTTCTTATATACTTTACCATGATGCTGGGCATGAAGGGTATAAATGAGAAAAAAGTAATGCGCCTTGGCCTCTATATCCTTGGCATTTCTTACTTTGTACTTTATGTTCTCTCAATGACAGGCCTTATTCAAGAGCTTAATCACATGAATAACAGAAGCGGTTTTGGCTATATTATGAGACATTCACTGGGCTATCCCTATCCCAATACAACCCACACCACACTTCTGATACTCATAATGCTCTTTTTCTATTTATATAAAGCAGAGAGTTTTTCAAAGCTGGTAAGGGCATCTCTTATTGCAATGCTCCTTAGCTGCTTTATCTATGTATACACCGTAAGTCTTACGGGACTTATTTCTATTTCAATATATCTTGTGGCAAACCTTTATCTCCATGCGAGAAAAGAGCGTTCAAAGCTTGAAAATGCTCTTATCCTCATGCTTTTCCCTGCCACAGTAATCTTTTCAATCGCAGGACCTCTTCTTGCAACAGGAGATGCCTTCGAATTCATGAATAAGCTTCTTCACAAGCGCTACGAATATGCGCTTTATTTCCTGACCAATGAAAAGATCACACCCTTTGGTTCATATTTTGGTGAGACTCCCACAAGCTGGTATATGCTGGATAATTCCTTCTTATACCTTTTCCTGCAGCTTGGAATCGTATCCTTTATCCTGATATGCTCTATCTATCTTGTTTGGATAAAATACATTGTTAAAAACAACAAAAAGCCGGAGCTCGCCATTATGATAACCTTCTGCTTTATTGGCATGAGTGATCCGTTCCTTTTTAACTTAAGCTACAAGAATCTCACTTTTGTTTTCATCGGTGCATGGCTCTACGATACCCTTTCGAAAAAAGCAGAGGACTTCCCGGAGCTTCTTAGAAAAGAGATTATCCTTCTCCCTCTTGGAGAAAAAGAGATCGTCGTTCCGGATATTGCCGACTTTAAGCTCCATAAGGCCTTCGTAAAAACAATAGCTCATATCAGCTGCAACTTTTTAAAGTTTGCCCTGCTTTTTGCAGTTTCATTTATCCTGGCATCAGGCATTTATTATGTGTCAACCACAGAGCCTAAAGTGCTTTACACAAACACCGAGATCGCTGATCCTTACTTTAATCACAAAAATATCGAGATGACTCAGGCTGATGTGGATGCAGCCTTAGCAAAGGGCGACATTGTAGAGGGTTATCACAGCAGTGACCCCACCATGTATATTTTCAAAAAAACAGCCCCGCATATGGAATATATACGGAGCGTCATTACCTGTGGCTTTTTTGCAGGTATCATCTGTGTTCTTATCTTCTCAATTGGCAGATTCATTAGAAAAAGATGATATCTCTTTTACATATTCATCATAGTCCCTGATGTACTCAGCAGCATCATAATGCTCACTGGCAAGTACTAAAAGCACCGAATCCGGGCTAAAATCATACATCTCCTTCCAAACCATGTTGGGGAGATAAATTCCTGTGTTAGGTCTGTTCAGACAGAAAATCGTCTCATTTCCAGCACCATCCAAAACCTTAACCTTACTGGAACCTGCAACATTAATAAGGACGAACTCTGTCCTTCTGTTTGCATGCTTTCCTCTTACAACAGTTGCATCACTTCCATAGATGTAGAATGTTCTTTTGATATCAAAAGGGATGTCCTGTGCACCCTCAACTACTATAAGCTGTCCGCGCTCATCGCCCCTGTCCTGGAACTCTATCATTTTTACGCGATCCATATGATTGATCATTTTCTTAACTCCTATCCGTTTAAAATTTGACGAATCTTAATACTTTTTTAATTGATTCGAATTCCCTTAAAGACTAGAATTAGTATAACGATAAAATACTATAGATTGGGGAAATGTGCAAATTTTATGCACATACAGACATTATGAAATTTAACAAAGATTGGTTTAACAGAAATTGGTTTCCTTACACAATCGCTACCTGCTCTGCGGTAGTTTTATATCTTGTGCTCTCTCACCTGAACGTATTCCTTGGAGCACTGGGAGTTCTTGGCAGATATTTTTCACCTGTAATAACAGGTCTTATCATCGCATATATCATGCATCCCCTTGTGGACCTTTTTGAGAAAAAACTGCTAAAGGGTATCAAAAACGCTGATGCCAAGCGCATATTATCCGTAGTGCTTGCCATAGCGACAATAATACTTGTGATTGTGCTTTTGATGATAGCGCTGATACCTCAGCTCATTGACAGTATTTCAACCTTTATATCCAACCTGGACGGCTATGCCGGTTCCCTTGAATCACTGCTCAATACACTGAGTATAAAGGCAGGAAGCTTCCATCTGGATATTTCCGGTATCACATCCAAGATCAACACTTTCCTGGCACAGTTTGCACAGAAACTGCCGCAGGCCATTGAGCAGGTCATCAATGTTTCTGCCGGAATAGGAAGAAATGTTGTCAACGTGGTACTTGGCTTCATCCTTGCTATATATTTCCTTATGGGCAAGGAAAAGCTCCAGTTTGGATGCAGAAGACTCTTAAAGCAGTTTGTTCCTGCTCCTGCCTTCAAGAGCATGGAAGCATTCCTTGATAAGTGTAACAACATCCTGCTGCAGTACATCGTCTATGATCTTCTTGATGGAATTATCGTAGGAATAATTAACTGGTTCTTTATGCTGATAACAGGTATGTCCTACTCAGTGCTTATTTCAGTGGTTGTAGGAATTACCAACCTGGCCCCCACCTTTGGTCCCATCCTTGGTGCAGTTATCGGCGCATTTATCCTTGTACTGGTTAATCCATTCCACGCTCTGTTGTTCCTTATCTTTACGATAGTGCTTCAGACTGTGGACGGATATATCATTAAGCCCAAGCTTTTCGGAGGATCCTTAAACGTTCCTGCCATTTGGATCCTGGTAACTTTGGTTGTTGGAGGAAGAATGTTCGGCGTTGCAGGCATCATGCTGGCAATTCCGTTTGCTGCTATTTTTAACGTTGTATATACTAACTGGATTGAAAAAAGGGAAGCTGCAGCACAATCAAAGCAGTCTCCCGAAGATGAGGAATAATCTATGCGAGTAGATGAGTACACCTATAAAGATCTCGGTCAGATGATGGACACAATGAAGCGAATGTATGATACCGTCCGCCTTGTTGATCCCATTGAATGCCGCGAGATTACTGTTGACGCATCAGGCGGCGTCCACTACGGAAAAGAATGTCATTCTGTGTGGAATGCTACTTCAAGATGCTCGAATTGCAGCAGCTACAGGGCATGCCTTAGTTCTAACAGACAGAGCAAGGAAGAGATCTATGAAAACAGGCGGCATCTCATCCAGTCCATTCCCATAAAGCTCCTTTTACCCGATGACAACAGCTTTTCATGCGTATTGGAGCTTATAAGTGTTGATACTCAGAACCTCCCTCAGCCGGGAGAAGCTATCGTTCCAATCCTTAATTCCGAGGGCATACAGCTATCTCAGGGCATGACTGATACTGACTATGTAGTAACCCATGACCCTCTGACAAGGCTTTTTAACCTGGATGGAATCTGCCGTGCCATCAGAAAGCTTCTGGTGGACGATCCCGACGTGGATAGACTGCTAATCACAGGAGACATCAGACATTTCCGAGTTCTGAATAAGAGATACGGAAGACAGCGAGGGAACGAAGTCCTCATTGCCATCGCAGATATGCTTAGAAAGCGCTGCGGTTCCGACACGGTATACGGAAGAATTCAGGCTGATCATTTCGTATTATGTATGCCCGAAAACAGATTTGATGAAGGAACTTTCATCGATGCCGTAGAGGAAATAGGCAAGCTTGTAGACAGCGAGAATTATCATCTCTATTTCCACCTTGGCGTTTACAGAATAGATGATCCGGAAATACCTGTAACCACCATGATAGAAAGGGCTGACCTGGCACTTCAGTCCCTTCATGACCAGAGAGAAAATATCCTCACCTTCTACACCAATAAGCTTCTTAAGCAAAGTGAAGACGAAGAGGAATTCCTTAGCACCTTTGAAAATAACCTTTCAGACGGACAGTTCACCATCTATGTTCAGCCCCTCTTTAACTCTGACAAGGCTGTAACCGGCGTGGAAGCCCTGACTAGATGGATAAAGCCAAACGGAACCGTAGTCCCTTCTGAAAAATATATAGGTATCCTTGAAAAAACAGAGCACATCGCTCAGCTGGATTACAAAAACTGGGAGCTTGTTATGCGACAACTGAGCGCATGGCAAAATACCTCAAAATATAACATTATAATGGGTGTTAACGTAACGCCTAAGGTATTTTTCTACATGGATGCTCTAAAGGCCCTTAAGGAGCTTGTAAACAACTATAGGATAGATCCAAACAGACTTGTTCTTGAGTTCTCTGAAGTTGATCTTATGAACGACACTGAGAAACAGTTCGAGCTTATAGATGCATTCCGTGCAGAGGGCTTCAGAGTTGCAATTGACAACTTTGGTATAGGAAATGTATCTCTTAATATGCTTAAGGATGTCCATGCGGAATATGTAAAATTCGACCGCACCTTCATCGCAGGAAGCGAATCGGATCCCCGCAGCAAGATGATCCTGGAATCATCTCTTAAGCTCTGCAAGAGCCTTGGAATGAATGTAGTTGCGGAAGGAATTGAGACTGAGCAGCAATTTGAATACCTTAAGTCCCTTGGCTGTGACAGATTCCAGGGGTACTATCTTGCAAGGCCCATGCCCATATCAGAATTTGAATCAAATTTCTAAATGCTGCCGGTTTCTATACTAAAAAGATAACCCCGGTGGATTGCCCATAAACAATTTAAACCCTGTCCTTGCAGACAGGGTTTTACATTTCTATAACCATCATCATCTAAGCGAAATTCTCGCTACGTCATAAACAATATTTGGAATGTGCTGATACATCATAAACAGAATATTCGCTGCCATGGATACATATACATTCCTCGTTACGAAATAACAAAGAGCAAGGGGCAACGCCAGCATCACTGCTTCAGCAACTCCAAGAGGAAGATATGCACTTCCAAAGCCGCAGAGCAAAAGTCCGATCACAAAGCTAATCATTGTGGAGCCAATGGTATCGAACCTCATGACTGCCTTCCTGTAGTATATCTCACTGGCAATGGGACCAAGGAACATAATAGTGATGGCATAGAGGAGCTCGCCTAAATAGCTGTTCTCCCATGTAATACTGAAGGTTCCATCCAGCATAATTATATTTCTCTGGATAACATTGGTCTTAACCCAGTATAAAGCCAGCATTGCAGCAAAGGTTATGGCAACAGGAATCCAAAACTTTTTGATATTTTTGAAATTAGCGGAAAATTCTTTTATTGAAAAGCTCTCGTGATAATAAACAAGAAGAACGAGATAAAATACAAAGAACAAATAAAGCGTCTTTATCGGGCGCATAATGCACATCACTATAAATAATAGCTCCCACAAAACCGGGAACGCAAAATCCTTCATAAGAGACTTCACAACGCACCTCGCGTTCTTTGCCATTTTAGTAAAAAAACCTCAGAATCAAATTCTGAGGTTTGAACTGGGCTAGTAGGATTCGAACCTACGAAATGACGGAGTCAGAGTCCGTTGCCTTACCGCTTGGCGATAGCCCACCGACAAGAATTGATTATACGTAAGTTATAAAAAAAATGCAAGCACTTTTTTCATAAATTTATAAAAATTTTTTAGTTTCCGCGAAGCGCCTTAAATCAGCACTTCGCAGGTTAATTTAACAGGGAAGTTCCGCTCTCGCTGTCGCTCGCCGGAACACGTTCGCACTAGGCTCAACAATACTTCGCCAAGTGCTCTCAGCCTTCAAAAAGTAAATCAGCGTATGTAGGGAAGGGCCAGTCCTTCTTATCAACAAGCATCTCAAGCTTATCTGCAGGATCTCTTAATGCCACCATTGCAGGCATTACCTTATCCTTGCAGTAGTATGCTCTCTTTCTGGTATCAGAGATGGTTCTTGCCTTCTCCTCATCCTTCTTAAGCTGATCAAGAGCCTTCTTCATAGCCTTTAAGTTATCTGAAATCTCCTTAAGCTCTGCCTTCTCAACAGATGCATCACAACCTGCAGCAGCGATTGCATTTATGTTGATTGCAAGAGTTCCTGCATACTTCATTACAGCAGGAATGATCTGCTTACTAGCCATATCTATCATGGTGAGAGCTTCTATATTAATGGTCTTTGCATAGGTCTCAAAGATGATCTCTTTTCTTGCTTCAAGCTCGGTCTTATTAAATACGCCAAACTTCTTATAGAGATCAACTGCCTTCTTGGTTGTAAGAACCTCTGCTGCCTCGATTGTTGAAGGAATGTTGGGAAGCTTTCTCCTTGCAGCTTCTGCCTTCCACTCATCTGAATATCCGTCACCGTTAAAGATTACTCTCTGGTGATCTGTAAGATATTCCTTGATGATATCATGTACTTCCATGTCAAAATCATCAGCCTTATCAAGTCTGTCTGCTGCCTCACAGAAAGCCTCGGCAACAATTGTGTTAAGGGCTGTATTTGAGCTTGCCATTGAATCCGAGGAACCAACCATACGGAACTCGAACTTATTACCTGTAAATGCAAAGGGTGATGTACGGTTTCTGTCTGTAGCATCCTTCTCAAATTCAGGAAGTGTTGAAACACCGGTCTTAAGCTTTCCGCCGCGCTTAGAACGTCTTGCTTCACCTGTCTCAATAAGCTGCTGAACCACGTCCTCAAGCTGCTCACCAAGGAACATTGAGATGATTGCCGGAGGTGCCTCATCAGCACCAAGTCTGTGATCGTTTCCAACATCAGCAGCACTCTGTCTGAGAATGTCTGCGTGTGTATCTACCGCCTTAACGATACATGCAAGTACGAAAAGGAACTGAATATTTTCATTGGGTGTATCGCCGGGGTCAAGAAGGTTTACACCATTATCTGTGCAAAGAGACCAGTTGTCATGCTTACCTGAACCGTTAACTCCTGCGAAGGGTTTTTCGTGAAGAAGGCATCTCATGTTGTGATGCTCTGCCACTCTCTTCATGGTCTCCATGATGATCTGGTTATGATCTACAGCGATATTTGCTGTCTCATAAATAGGTGCAAGCTCATGCTGTCCGGGAGCAACCTCATTGTGCTGAGTCTTGCCGGGAACACCAAGCTTCCAGAGCTCGTCATTTAAGTCCTTCATGAACTCACCGACACGCTCTCTGATAACACCGAAATAGTGATCCTCCATCTCCTGACCCTTAGGCGGCTGAGCTCCAAAAAGAGTTCTGCCTGTAAAGATAAGATCAGGGCGCTGCAGGCTCTTCTTCCAGTCTACAAGGAAGTACTCCTGCTCGGGACCAACTGATACATTTACTTTTTTTGCTGCTGTATTTCCAAAGAGATGAACAATTCGAAGAGCCTGCTTATTAACAGCCTCCATAGATCGCAGGAGAGGAGTCTTTTTATCAAGAGCCTCTCCATTGTATGAGCAGAATGCTGTGGGAATGCACAGTGTAACACCTGCTCCGCTCTCCTTAAGGAATGCGGGAGATGTGATATCCCATGCTGTATAGCCTCTGGCTTCAAAAGTGGCACGAAGTCCGCCGGAAGGGAAAGAAGAAGCATCAGGCTCACCCTTAATGAGCTCCTTTCCGGAGAAAGATGTCATCATGTGTCCGTCGCCGCGGGCACTGGTAATAAATGCATCGTGTTTCTCAGCTGTGATGCCTGTCAGGGGCTGGAACCAGTGTGTATAGTGTGTAGCACCGTTCTCCATTGCCCAGTTTTTCATAGCGTTAGCAACTACATCCGCTGATGCAAGAGAAAGGTCTCCGCCATTCTCCATAACATCAATCACTTCTTTGTAAACACTCTTTGGAAGTCTCTGACGCATCTTTTCCAAAGTGAATACATTTTTTCCGAATAACTCTTCTACCTTGACCTGCTCGTTCATGCCTACCTCGTTTTCTATTTATGATTTGAAATTACAATATCGCAAATGATTGTACACTAAAAGAATAAAATACTCAATTATCAGATGCGGTATGTACTCTTAAAATATCATACTTCTCGGTTTCCTGATCGAGCTTTATATACAGAACTTCCTTGGGATGAGGGCAGCTCTCAACTTCCTCACCATTTTCATTTATTATTCCAAGTACCTTGGTCTCTATATCACGGCCATCGGGCTTCATGATCTCAATTGTATCTCCAACGGAGAATTTATTTCTCTGCTCTATTCTTGCAAGGCCTCTGTCGTCGACCTCTCCCACGATACCAAGATATGTGTACTCATTTACATAGGTATTGGCATCGTAGATCTGAGCTTCATCAGAGGGCTTACCAAAATAGAAGCCTGTGGTGAACTGCCTGTAGGTACATCTTGAAATCTCATCAAGATACCATGGCATGTTCTGTCTGTATTTTTCCTCTGACTCAAAATAGTCATCGATGGCTTTTCTGTAAGTTCTTGCAACTGTAGCCACATAAAGTGCTGTTTTCATGCGGCCCTCTATCTTACAGCTGTCAACACCAGCTTCAACCAGCTCCGGAATATGCTCTATCATGCACAGATCCTTTGAATTGAAAATAAAGGAACCTCTCTCATTCTCATATACGGGAAGATATTCGCCGGGTCTTGTCTCCTCAACAACCGCATACTTCCATCTGCAGGGATGAGTGCACTCGCCGTGGTTGGCATCCCTGCCGGTGAAATAATTAGACAAAAGACATCTTCCTGAATAGCTAATACACATAGCTCCGTGAATAAAACTCTCTATTTCAAGATCATCGGGAATATTGTCCCTTATCTGCGCAATCTCTTTAAGTGAAAGCTCTCTTGCAGCAACTACTCTCTTAGCTCCAAGATCTGCCCAGAACTTATATGTCTCGTAATTCGTATTATTGGCCTGAGTTGAAACATGAATATCAATCTCAGGACAGATTCTTCTTGCCATCATGAACATGCCGGGATCTGCAATAATAAGCGCATCCGGGCCAAGCTCTTTAAGCTCATGGAAGTATTCCTCTGCTCCCTTAAGATCATCATTGTGGGCAAGGATATTGGCTGTTACATGGACATGAACGCCATGCTCATGGGCAAATTTAATACCCTCTGCCATATCATCATGACTGAAGTTCTTTGCCTTTGCCCTAAGTCCAAAGGAATTTCCTCCTATATAAACTGCATCCGCTCCAAAAATTACCGCAGTCTTAAGTACTTCAAGGCTGCTTGCGGGTATCAGAAGTTCCGGTTTCTTTTTTTCTCTGCTCATTACTTTCCTCTTGCCGAAAATACGGCATCTTTCACTTTATAAATTACAACTTATATGACAGCGCCATGCCATCACCAATATATAAAATTACACTCTCAAGCTCAGGGTCATGCTTAATAGCATACAGATAATCCCGCATTCTCTCATGTATAGTGCGGTTTCTTCTGGTTACGGCAAATCTTGATTCCATAACATCGCCGTCCTGAAGTACATTATCCGACACCAGAAGTCCTCCCTTTTTAAGAAGTCTCTTACAATCCGGTAAAAAGGTCAGGTACTGCCCTTTTGCGGCATCCATAAAAATAAAATCATAGGAATCCGACAAATCCGCAAGAATATCTGCTGCGTCTCCCTCAAGAAGAGTTATCTTTTTATCCTTGTCATATTTTTCAAAATTGCTCCTGGCAACAGGAATCCTTTTTTCGAATTTCTCGATGGTAGTGATCCTAGTATCAGGATCTGTATACTCTGCCATCAGAAGTGCTGAAAATCCAACGGCACATCCGACTTCCAAAATATTCGAAGGTCTCGTCATTGCCATTAAAAATTTCATAAGGCCCTGTGAGTCTTTCCTAATAATCGGAACATTTCCCCCCAGAGCCTCTTTTTCCAATTCATCCAAAAATGGAGCATTACCTCTATCAAGAGAATTGATAAAGGTACGTATTCTTTCTTCGCTAATCACTTATTAGCTGCCTCCGCCTCTTTTTCCTCGATCGTCTTGGCACTCATAACGCCTATGATCTCGTCGGCCTTCTGCGAAGGACTGAGCTCATAAGTACCGGCTGCGATCATTCCGTGATACTCAGAGAATCTCTCCTGAAGCCAGAAAAGATATTTATCATCAACTATCCCTCTGTTTTCAAGGAGTTCTGCAATATCCATAACAGACATCGACTCTGTAACTGAGACGGTAACCGTTCTGGTATCATACTCAGATGCAGGTGACTGATTATAAATATGGTATCCGTAATCATACGCTACCTTTGCATATTTTGATATCATCATTATGGCTACTACAATGAGCAATCCCTTAAAGATGGTATCAAGTAAACCAAGTCCTACGCTTCTTGCACTCATAATAAAATCCTTTAGAAATTATAATCCATGATAATAGGAAGAATCATGGGTCTTCTCTTTGTCTTCTTCCAGATGAAATCCGAAAGGACATCCTTAACAATATTCTTTAACTTGTTCCAATCAGTTATACCACTATCGAGAGCCTCTGTCACCTCATCAAGGACAAGATCAGTTGCATAATCGATCAGCTGATCCGATTCTCTTACATATACAAAGCCTCTTGAAACAATGCTGGGGCCTGAAACAAGCTGAGCATTTTCCTTATCAATGCCAAATACGACGATGACAATACCGTCTTCAGCTAGTCTCTGTCTGTCTCTAAGAACCACATTACCAACATCGCCTACGCCAAGACCGTCAACCAGAATAGCACCTACAGGCACCTTACCTGTAACCTTGGCACTGTCTTCCTTGAGCTCAAGTACGTCACCGGATCTGATAATAAAGATATTATCCTTATCCATTCCAAGGCCCATGGCAATATTTTTCTGAGCAATGAGGTGCTTGTACTCTCCATGCACAGGAATAAAGTACTTAGGTCTTACCAGTGTATGGATGAGCTTGATATCCTCCTGGCAGGCATGTCCTGATACGTGAACATCCTGGAAAATAACATCTGCTCCCTTAACCAGCAGATCGTTGATAACATTCGTTACCGCCTTTTCATTACCCGGTATCGGGTGTGATGAAAAGATAATGGTATCACCGGGTCTTATGCTGATCTTCTTATGCTGACCGCTGGCCATACGACTAAGAGCAGCCATACTTTCTCCCTGGCTACCGGTTGTTATGATAACAGTCTTGTTGTCCGGATAACTCTTAAGCTGTTCCACATCCACAAGAGTATTCTCAGGGATCTGTATACACTCAAGCTTCTGGGCAATATCTATTATATTTACCATACTTCGGCCTTCTACCGCAACTTTTCTTCCGAACTTGTAGGCCGTATTGATGATCTGCTGCACTCTGTCTACGTTAGATGCAAAGGTAGCAACTATTATTCTTGAATTAGCATGCTCTTCGAATAAAGTATCAAATGTTTTTCCAACAGTCCTCTCGGAAGCGGTGAAGCCGGGACGCTCTGCGTTGGTGGAATCACACATAAGAGCCAGCACGCCCTTTTTACCTATCTCACCAAATCTCTGAAGATCAATGGGATCTCCGTAAACCGGTGTGTAATCAACCTTGAAGTCTCCTGTGTGCACAACTATTCCCGCAGGAGAATAGATCGCAAGTGCCGCAGCATCTACGATTGAGTGGTTTGTTCTGATAAACTCTACTCTGAAATCACCAAGATTGATAGACTGTCCGAATTTTACAACCTTACGTCTTACCTTCTTGACAAGGCCGTGCTCCTCAAGCTTGTGCTCAATTATGCCCATGGTAAGTCTGGTTGCATAAATCGGAACATTAAGCTCCTTCAGAACATAAGGAAGTGCACCTATATGGTCCTCATGTCCGTGGGTTATGACAAATCCCTTAACCTTATCCGCATTATTCTTCAGATAGGTAATATCCGGGATTACAAGATCTATTCCCAGCATGTCGTCGTCAGGGAATGACAGACCGCAGTCCACCACAATAATACTGTCCTCGTAACGGAAGGCAGTAATGTTCATTCCAATCTGCTCCAATCCTCCAAGGGGTATCACCTGAAGTCCTGAAGCATCAATATTCGTTTTCTTTTTATTCAATCGGTTTTCCTCCACATTCTTTACAATAACCGTAGAGTTTCACCTCATGATCGATAACTTTAAAACCTGTTTTCTTCGATATCTTGAGTTCGAGGTTCTCCATCATGTCTTCCTCGAATTCAAATACTCTTCCACAGTTTACACAAATTAAATGATGATGGTGGTGCTTCTGACTGCCATCCTTTGACAGATGTACCAACTCATAGCGTTCTACTCCATCATCAAAGTTAACCCGATCGATAAGCTGAAGCTCTTTCAATACCTGAACTGTTCTATAAATAGTCGCAAGTCCTATCTCAGGATTCGACTTTTTTACCAAATCATAAATTTCTTCCACGGTAAGGTGTGCATCGGGATTGATTCCCAGTGTTTCAAGCACAGCAAGACGCTGCGTAGTCACCTTAAGACCGCGCTTTTTTAATAAAGCTTTAAATTCTTCGGATGTAAGTATCTCTCTTTGTGTCTTATTATTCTTCAAAATCCACCCCCGGATTTATAATAAGAATTAATCAAGGCCGATATCGTCCTCTTCCAAAAGCTTTCTGAAAACAACCGCAACTGCTTCCAGTTCCTTATCATCTTCAACTATGGTGTAGTTCGCTTCCTCATCACCTTTTTCGGAATCATCTCTTAAAATCAGAGCTTCACCATCACCATCTTCTACGTCCGTAACCAAAATATAGGATTTTGCCCCTATCATGGTCTGTTCCAACACGAAAAAGTCCACGGGTTCCTCACCCTCCGGACGAAATGTAATTTTTTCCATATTTTGTTTTGCCTCTTTCTAGCCTCTGTTGTCCAGATAATCCTGCAATATGATCTGTGCGGCTATCATGTCGACGTACTCCTTGCGATCGGCTTTCTTTATGCCGACTTCATCCATTATGGTGTCTGCTTCCACCGTCGTAAGTCGTTCGTCCCACATAATAACGGGAAGAGATGTTCTTCTCTCAAGCTTCTCCCTAAATTCTTCAGACAATCCTGAGCGCACTGATTCAGACTGATCCATGTTCAGTGGAAGTCCAAGCACTATCGTCTCGACATCATACTCCTGGATCAGTTCTTCTATACGCGCCAGCGTCTTACGAAGCTTATTCTCTTCTTTTCTACGGATAATCTCCTTGGCCTGAGCCGTTAAAAGCAGCTCATCGCTGATAGCGACTCCCACGGTCTTGGAGCCGTAATCCAAACCCATTATTCGCATTATTTTCTGGACCAGTTGTTGTTCTTAATATACTCTGTGAGCATCTCTTCTACGAGCTCATCACGTTCTACCTTCATGATCAGACTTCTGGCACCCATGTGGCTGGTGATGTAAGTAGGATCACCTGACATGATGTAACCAACAATCTGATTTACCGGATTGTAACCCTTCTCAAGAAGTGCCTCATATACTATTGAAAGTACCTTTTTGACACCAGTCTCCGGCTCTACATCAACCTTGAAAAATTGTGTGTTACCTAAATTCTGATCTGCCATTCACCTTTTCCTCTTTTTTCTTTTTTATATCCAAATGTACTCTCAGTACATTTAAAGCCCGTGTCACAAAAACACTTATCGCATATTACATAGTTAAGTTAATATTAACCCATAAATATTAAATAAGCAATGTATCGTCAGAAAGGAATTCTTTTATCGTTCCCTCTGTGATATCTCCGCTCTTAATATTTTTATCTGCTGCCACCTGCTCAGGTATGGCAACGCGTACATATCTTGAAGTAAAGCCGATAAGGTATTTACGGCCTTTTATCTCTTCAATGTCTTCCCAAAGGATCTTCTCTATCATACCGATGAAGTTCTGACGATAGCTCTTTGACTGCTCCTTTGTCATGGTCAAAAGAACGTTACTTCTCTCAGTTTTTTCTCTGTCTGTAAGCTGATCCTCCATCTTTGCTGCAACAGTGCCTTTTCTTGCTGAATACTTGAAAACATGCATCTCATAGAAATTGATATTCTCCACAAATGCTCTACTCTCTTCAAAGGTCTCCTTGGTTTCTCCCGGGAAACCAACGATTACATCTGTTGTTATGGCAGGCTTATCGTAGGCAAGCCTTAGCTGTCTTACACCTTCTGCGTATTCCTCCGCAGAATAATGTCTGTTCATCCTCTTTAAGGTATCGTTACTTCCGCTCTGGAGTGATAAGTGGAAATGAGGACAAACCTTGGACAATGAAGCCATTTTCTGTGCAGACTCCTGAGTGATGATCCTTGGTTCAAGAGAGCTTAATCGAATTCTCTCAATTCCTTCTATATCATTAAGCTTTGTAAGTAGCTGTAAAAGCTCGCTCTCCCCCCTGTCAAGACCATAGGAACTGATATGGATACCTGTAAGAACAATTTCTTTACAGCCATCCTTAGCAAGAAGCTCAACCTCATTGAGAATATCCGCTTCCTGTCTGCTACGGATCCTTCCTCTTGCATAAGGGATTATGCAATAAGAGCAGAACTGATTGCAGCCGTCCTGGATTTTGATGTAAGCCCTTGTGTGTCCGGGCATCCTTGTAAGCTCCATATTCTCATATCTCTGAGAAGGATCGTTGATATCTGTCATGCAAATTCTTCCGGGGAGCTCACTTGCCGCAGCTTCTTCCTTCTCTTTAAAATATTCATCAAGAACACTTACAATATCAGCCTTCTTGTTATTTCCGACAATGATATCGATGGATTCATCCTCTTTTATCCTATCCTTGTCGGTTTCCACGTAGCATCCGCAGGCAACAACCACACTGCCCGGATTCTTTCTTTTAGCCTTATGAAGCATCTGTCTGCTTTTATGATCTGCTATCTGGGTTACGGAACAGGTATTTATAATATAAATATCGGCCAGTTCATCAAATGCTACAATCTTATATCCGTTTTCTTGTAACTTTTGTCCCATCACATCGGTCTCGTACCTATTTACTTTGCATCCGAGGCTATGCAGTGCGACACTTTTCATATTGAACCTCCATTATTTTTGACGTTTCTATCATTGACTTTTAACGTCCTTCCGTTTACTATTAAGGAAAAGAAGGAGGTATTTGCGCAATGAAAACCGTAAAAATTTCTTTAAACTCTATCGATAAGGTTAAGTCTTTTGTAAATGATATTACAAAGTTTGATTATGATTTTGACCTTGTATCCGGTAGATACGTAATTGACGCAAAATCCATCATGGGTATTTTCTCACTCGATCTTTCAAAGCCGATCGACCTTAACATCCATGCTGAAGATGGCGCCGATGAAGTACTGGCAATCTTAAAGCCGTACATGATCTGATCTAATCAGATCAATTATTTAGAAAACTACTGAAACCTGTGACTTACGTCACAGGTTTTTTTAGTGTAATGTTTTAAACTTCTAACTCTATGATCTCATCTGTATCAAGAGCTGTCTGAACTAATTCATCTATCTTTTCAACAAGACGTTTTTCATGTGCTCTGATAACTTCAAGACGAGGCTTGGTTACAGGGTGCTTTGCCACGAATATTGTGCAGCAGTCCTCGTAAGGAAGGATTGATGTCTCATATGCACCGATCTTAAGGGAGATGTCTACGATGTCCTGCTTGTCGAAGGCGATGACAGGGCGATATACCGGCATATCCTGGACAACCTCGTTGGTGGCCATAAGTGACTCCATGGTCTGAGATGCTACCTGGCCGATGCTCTCCCCTGTAATAAGTCCGATGCACTTATTCTGAGCAGCGATCATGTCTGCAATTCTCATCATATATCTGCGCATGATGATAGTAAGCTCATCATGAGGACACTCTTTATAGATATACATCTGAATATCAGTAAAGTTGATTACGTGAAGTCTTACCTTACCTGTGTATTTTGCAATTACCTTCGCAAGGTCAACAACCTTCTGCTTTGCTCTCTCACTTGTATAGGGCGGAGCATTGAAATATACTGCTTCAATCTCAACACCTCTTTTAGCTATCATATAGCCTGCAACAGGAGAATCGATTCCGCCTGAAAGAAGGAGCATAGCTTTTCCGCTGGTACCGATGGGCATTCCGCCGGGACCGGGGATGATCTCTGAAAAGATATTTACCTTCTCACGAATCTCAACACTTATAAGGATATCAGGATTTCTGACATCAACCCTCATCTCAGGATAAGCATCGAGAACCTGAGCACCGATCTCAGCTGCTGCCTCCATTGAATCAAGGGGATATGTCTTATCAACACGTCTGCACTTTATCTTGAAGGTCTTGTTCTTGTCAGGATAAACGCCATCTATGAATTTGATGACCTCCTGTGAAAGGCCGTTTATATCAGGAAGCTTGTTATCTCCGTCTCTCTCAATGCAAACTGCGGGGCAGATACCTGTTATTCCAAATACTGTCTGAAGAGCTGACACGGTCTCATCAAAATCAAAGCCTGATGCATTTAAATATATTCTTCCTGAAACTCTGAATATACTAAAATCGCCCTCACATTTTTCAAGGACTCTCTCCATCTGCTTAACAAGAGCTTCCTCGAAGAGATATCTGTTCTTACCCTTGATACCTATCTCTGCATACTTAATTACAAATGCATGGTACTGCATAATTTCTTCCTTCCTAAAATACATACCACAATGCAGTCCTGTGTTCTCAGGAATACATTAAAACTACTAACGTTAACCTGTAAGTTTCTAAACTCATCTTCTTGCGAACTGTCTCAGCATAGGAACAATCTGAGCAAAAGCTTCTATAGTATCATCAATCTCCTGCTGCGTTGTAAACTCGGACATACTAAGTCTTACTGTGCTGTCGAGAAGTTCCTTGGGGAGACTTACTGCCTTCAGTGTAGCAGATACGCTTGGATGATTTGATGAACATGCACTTCCTGCAGATACATAAATCTCCTTATCCTCCAGAGCATGAAGCAGAACCTCAGCCCTTACGCCCTTAACAGATACACTTACTATATGAGGAGCGGTCTGCTTTATTGCAGCATCAAGCTCTTCATCAAAAAGTTCTGAAAAATTCTTATCTTCAGCAAAAAGTCCGTTTATTCTGATATCCGGAAGCTTTTCTGTAAGTCCCTTAATCAGTCTCTTCTTAAGAGAATAAAGTTTCTCTGACTTTTCATCAAAATCCTTGTATATCATCTCTGACGCAAGGCCAAGTCCTGCTATTCCGGGGACATTCAGCGTGCCTGAACGAAGTCCTGCCTGCTGCCCTCCGCCGTAGCTAATGGGAACGAGTCTTACTCCTGATCTTATATACAAAAAGCCTACGCCCTTAGGTCCGTGAATCTTGTGTCCGCTGACAGACATCATATCGATTCCGGCCTGTTTAAGGTTAAAACGGTACTTACCATAGCCCTGAACTGCGTCCACATGGAAAAGAATATCCGGATTTTTCTTGTGGATTATCTGGGCAGCCTCTTCAATGGGCTGTCTTGCACCAATTTCGTTATTAACTGCCATTATGGACACAAGGATGGTATCTTCTCTGATGGCACTTTCAAGCTCTGCAAGGTCAATTCTGCCGTCTTCTCCAACACCGAGGTAAGTAACTTCAAAGCCCTGTTCCTCAAGATATTTCATTGTATTTAAAACCGCAGGATGTTCAACCGCTGTTGTTATAAGGTGCTTGCCAAGTCTGTGCTTTGCCATGGCGCCGCCGATTATCGCGGTATTATCTGACTCTGTTCCGCCGGATGTAAAAAGAATATCCCTGGCATTTACTTTAAGAGTCTTTGCAATCTGCTCAGCTGCCTGCTTTGTATAATTCTCTGCCACAACACCCATGTGATGCATGCTTGATGGATTACCGTAATCCTCTGTCATTGTCTTAACAACAAGTTCGGCTACTTCTCCATAAACCCTGGTGGTTGCGGAATTATCTAAATAAATTTCCATTACCGTTTCCTTACTAATGCCGGTTGGCAATCAATTACAATTCAAACTTCAAAAGTATACATTAACCACGCCAGCATTGTAAAGCCCGCAGTTTCAGTTCTGAGGATTCGCTTACCCATAGTGATTGTCTTAAATCCGTTTTCACCGGCAAAGACCACCTCTTCATCCGCAAAGCCGCCCTCAGGGCCCACAAATATTCCAACACTCTCCCCGGGCTTAATACTCTCAATGACCTTCCTGGTATAATCCATACCCTCAGCCATCTCATAGGGTAAAAGCTTTACATCAAGCTGCTCTGCGTATTTTACGGCTTCCTTATATGACATCGGCATCGTAACCTCCGGAATAACTCCGCGCTTACTCTGCTTTGCCGCAGCCTCTGAAATGGCGTTCCATCTTTTTACCTTAGATGCTGCTCTTTTTTCATCAAGCTTCACAACACATCTTTTCATGGAAACAGGGATTATCTGATAAGCTCCAAGCTCAACTGCCTTCTGAATGATAAGCTCCATCTTATCTCCCTTGGGAAGCCCCTGGAAAAGATAGATCTTTGAAGGAAGCTCTGCGCCGTTTTCTTTTACGAAACGCAGCTCGCCTATAAGCTGTGAATCCTCGACGGATTCTATTCCAAATCTATATTCTTTTCTTCCTGAAAACTCATCATCAGCTCCGGGAATTCCATCTTCATCCCTGATGCTTACGGAAAACTCTTCGCCCACCTTCATTCTAAGGACGTTCACCATGTGATTGAAATCATCACCATCTATGATTATTTTCTTTCCATCATCTATAAACTGAGCACTGTCAGCAAAAAAATGGTACATTTCTATTTCCTTCCATTACTTTTTGGAGATTACTGATACCCATTCTCCCTGTCTTGTCACTTCAAGTATCTCAAGGCCTGCGTCCTTGTGAGCCTTCACAATAACCTCCTCTTTTGCCTCGATAATTCCTGAAGTGATGTAAATTCCGCCATCCTTAAGGAGTCCCGGAACAATAGGAGTAAGAGGAACCAGTACATAGGGCAGAATATTGGCAACAACGATGTCATACTTACTATAGCCAACTTCGTCCTGAACCTTCTTATCGTCTATGATATTGCCTATAATCAGGTCAAAATTCTTATCCTCTATATCATTCTGCTTCTTATTATCTGCAACCGCAGGCTCAGAGCAGGGGTCAAGGTCTGTTCCCACAGCATGTCCTGCGCCGAACTTAAGAGCCAGAATTGAAAGCACTCCGCTTCCTGTTCCTATATCAAGAATCTCTTCGCCGCCCTTAACATATTTTCTAAGTGCTCTTATGCAAAGCTGTGTGGTCTCGTGCATACCGGTTCCAAAAGCAGTACCGGGATCGATATGAAGGGTGATATTGGCTTTTTCCTTATCCTTCTCGCTGGGCTCCTCCCAGGAAGGAATTACAAGAACATCATCCACAAAAAACTTATGGAAATACTGCTTCCAATTATTTATCCAGTCCACATCCTCTGTTATATCAACAGATATTGTGCCATCTCCTATGTCGGAGAACTCTCTTAGCTCATCAAGAACTTCCTTGATGTTGGCTTTCATTTCATCCGGGGTTCTGAAAACTTCAACCTCATTTCCTTTTTCATCATACTCATGAAGTGTGAGGATATTCTCATCGCTTACTTCCACAAAGAAGTTGAGGTAGGCAACGCCGTCTTCACCGGGAGCTACAACAGCACTGCTGTCAACTCCGGTCTCTTCATCATCAGCATCCTGGAGATCATCAGTAAACATCTGCTCTTTATCCGCAGCAGTAAGTGGCGCATTATCTTCAATCTGGGCACCCTCAAGACCGATATCCATCATGCTGCTAACAATGATATCCTCCGACTCCTCATTAGTCCTTATTCTAAACCTCATCCATTTCATAGTTTTCTCCCGTCCGCCTTTAACACATGAATATTCCTCTCAGCTGACGCTCTCGCTCGATCTCGCGCGTAGCGGTACTAAGGCGCCATAATATGGCACCTAAGTACCGACGCGCTCAAACGCAGCTTCGTGAAACATTCATGTTCCAAGGCTGGTATGTGATAAATATATAATATAAATTGTTTGTTACTCGATTATATAGAGGCAGCAATGCTCTCGTAAGGTGAATTTTTTGGTAATCTAAATAAATTAAACCAAAGAGCGTTCGGCGTCGCCTCTGCCGAAACCGCCAAATACTGTGGAATAGTATCCGGGGGTTAAGGTGGTCATTTCAAAGGTTGATTCTACCTCGTAGGTGGTGCCGGTTTCTGCTGCTATATCGATGCCCTTTAGGACTTCCATGCAGTGGAGGCCGTACTCTTTGCTGCATCTGTTACTTCTGCCTGCGAGAATTGAGTAGGCAAGCTCTGCTACGCCGACGCCTCTGCTTCCGTAGTGGTCAAAGGGCATTGGCTCTGAAACTTTGTTTTTGCCATTATATCCATGGGTAAAGGGAAGTGTTACCCAGTCGTTCTCTGCCAGCAGGATCTCTGTCGTGCCGTTAAAGGTATCGGGATTCCCCACCTTCATTATGCCATTCGTGCCAAAGAGCATTATCAGATTCTGCTCATTGTTTATGGTATTTCCATTTACATGGAGACTTACCAGGGCTCCGCTTTCGAATTTAAGAGCCGCAGACACCACATTGCTGCCGGGAATCTGCCAACTATCCTTCTTTTCATCTGTAAAAAGAAATTCCCTCTCGTGAACCGGTGCAGGACTTGTAAATGCCCTTATCTCCTTAACAGGTCCAAGAAGAGTTACGAGGGTCGCCACATAATAGATGCCTACATCGTACGGAAGTGCTCCGCCATCTTCCTGTAAAAATCTAAAGAGCTCAGAGTTAAGATTCTGATTCCTGTTAATGGAAACAACGCCGCCTGTTACGTCGCCTATCATCCCTCTCTCAAGTGCAAGCCTTGCAGTCTGGGTCCCTGCTCCAAGAATAGTATCAGGAGCTACGCCGATGAGAAGATTCTTCTGCTCTGCCAGCTCTACCAGTTCCCTTGCCTGATCCACATCTGTGGTGAACATTTTCTCTGTATAAACATGCTTCCCCTTAAGGAGCATCTTTTTGATTATATCATAGTGGGCAGGAGCAGGAGTAAGCACAACTACAAGCTCTATCTCGGGATCATCAGCCACTTCATCTATGGTCATGGCTTTTGGAACTCCGAAAAACGCTGCCTTCTCTTTGGCCTTGTCCAAAGTTCTGTTCGCGATTGCCACAAGATCCGTGACACTAAAAAGCTGTGCCAGGTTCCTGATATAGATATCGCTTATCATTCCGCATCCCACAACTGCTGTTTTCAATTTTCTCATTTCGCTCATGCTTCCCCCTTATCAGCTAAAGTTCTGCCTTATCATTTAAAGTTCTGCCATGGTTTTCAATAATAGCACCAAGCTCCGCCTATCACAAATCACTGATGCATCAGCTCATAACTTACAAAAGCAACATATCTGCTATCCTCTGACCAGGAATTAACATTTATTGACCCCTGTCCTCCAAAGAATGACAGCAGTTTCTTCTTATTATTCCCATCATAGTCCATGAGCCAGAGCTCCACGTTCATGTTTGGAAGATGCTCATTAGGATCAAGCTCATCCTTTGCGTAGGAAAGGTAAATTACCCTCTCTCCATCCGGGGACACATGAGGGAACCAGTTATTTCTCTCATTATCCGTCATCTGAGTCAGGTCGCTTCCATCCCGGTTCATTCTCCAAACCTGCATAAGCCCTGACCTTGTGGAGTTCATCCAAATATGCTTTCCATCGGGAGAATACTCAGGACCATCATTAAAGCCGCCCATGGTAATTCTCTTTTCCGCAGGAGCATCATCTCCCTCTTCAGGTATCTCAATTGTATGAATATCAACCTGTATGCCATCTTCCTGCATTCTGAATGCACAGTAGGCAAGCTCTTTTCCATCAGGACTCCATCCATGCAAAAAGCTGGGAGTATTTGGAGTTATGAGTCTTGGCTCGCCTCCCTCAATAGGAAGGATATATATCCTGGATGTAAAGCCCTCTCCCTTTGCCCCGTGGCTTACCGCAATATATTTTTCATCGGGAGACAGCACATGGTCATTATTACAGTTATCGCACTCTCCGCTTGGAATCTCTTTAGTCTCCCCGGAATCAATTTTGTAGCTCCATATTTTTCCTTCAGAATTAAAAATCAGAGTGTCTGTGCTTTTAACCCAGTTAGGCGCTTCTATCACCTTATCGAATTTATGCAGCACCTTAACTTTTCCTGTCACAGTATCAAGGATATTTAGGTAGCTCACAGAATCATCCCTGCACTGGGACAGATATGAAAAGCTCTCTCTAAAATGCTTAAGGTCATCCATGATATCCCCGTCAGAGCTGTCCTGATCGGCAATCTGAATAAGTCCATTAGCCCTTGCAAACTGGAAAACGGAAACTATATCAAGCTCGCCGTTGCCAATCCTTACTTCCTTAAGACCGCCGGCACTATCCTTCTTAAAATCCTTATAGTGTACCGACTTTACAAGTTCCTTATTCCTCCAAAGAAGAGAAACGGGATTCTCACCTGCATGCATCGCCCAGCCTGCATCCACCTGGGCATAAACTTTACCAAGGCATATCTCAAGCAAATACTCATAGGCACTTAAGCCATTTATCTTTGTTTTTATGTCATCATCTTCGTTATGTATAAGAAGCTCGCACCCTATCTCCTCAAGCCTCTCTGCCAGAGCTCTGTATTCAAAAGCAGCAGCCTGTAAGGCCTCTTTAGTAAGCTCCTTCGGGCTCTTTACAACATACTGCTTTATTCCGTATTTTTTACCAAAGGAGACTATCTTATCCATGTCGGCCATGATGTCTGATGAAAAAAGATGGCATGAATAAACGCCTATGCCATACTTATCAAAAAGTGCCGACAGCTCACCATATCTCTCCATGGGAATGATCACATTATCAAATCCCTCAATAGCCTCAACAGAAACACAGGGCTCTGCCAATTTGAAACCGGCACCGGATATCTGTTGTACAGTATCCTCACTGCATCCCTTTTTACTGAATACCCCAAATAACATAGCGGAAAATCTCATGCTGACCTCCAATCAGAAAAAAAGACAACAGTATTCGAAAGAAATATAATATGTCCATTTATTTGACACCTGACAGATAAATTATTAAAAAATTTACCTCTAATAATTTTAGCACAACTAATTTTTACTGTCGCTTACTAAGACATTTAGAACGCCCTGTGGAGTTTTCCATAAAAATACCCATCTGAGGCCTTAACCGCAGATGGGCAGATAATTAGTCATATAAGCAAAGGGGAATTATTTCTTCTTACCGAAGAATCCACCCTTTTTCTTGCCGCCGTTATCGTTATCACCATCGGAAGCTCCTGAGATGGTATCGGCTGCATGAAGACTGTCTCCTGTCTTCTCATCGAACTGCTTAAGAAGTTCCTTTGCTTCCTTAGAAAGCTTGTCAGGAACCTGAACAACCAGAGTAACATAGTGGTCACCACGGATGTCCTTGTTTCTGAGGGTAGGAACACCCTTGCCGCGAAGTCTTACACGGGTATCTGTCTGAGTTCCTGCCTTAACATCATAGAGCACCTTGCCATCAACAGTATCAATAGCTACTGTTCCGCCAAGAGCTGCAATTGCATAAGACATAGGAACTGTTGAATAAATATCATAATCCTGTCTCTGGAAAATAGGATGATCTGCAACAATAACCTCAACAAGCAGATCTCCTCTGGGTCCTCCGTTTCTTCCGGGCTCACCCTTTTCACGGATACGAACGCTCTGTCCGTTATCTATACCTGCAGGAATTGTAACCTGTATTCTCTTGTTGCTTGAAACATAACCTGTTCCACCGCAATCTGAACACTTATCTTTAATAACCTTACCGCTTCCGCCGCAGTCAGGACATGTCTGAACATTCCTTACTGTGCCAAAGAAGGACTGCTGTGTAAATACAACCTGGCCCTTACCGCCGCACTTAGGACACATCTGTGCTGTTGTGCCGGGCTTAGCGCCTGTTCCTTTACATGTAGGGCAGGGATCCTTGAGTCTAAGATCAAGCTCCTTCTCACAGCCAAATACTGCCTCTTCAAAAGTAATGCGAACGCTGGCTCTGATATTAGCACCCTTGGCAGGACCACTTCTTGCACCCTGGCTTCTTCTGCCACCGCCGAAGAAATCACCAAAGATGTCACCAAAGATATCGCCAAAGTCTGCGCCGCCAAAGTCGAATCCGCCATATCCACCGGCTCCGCCTTCAAATGCCGCATGACCGAACTGATCATACTGACGTCTCTTCTCAGGATCACTAAGAACCGCATAAGCCTCGGATGCTTCCTTGAACTTATCAGCAGCTGTAGCATCACCTGGATTCATATCAGGGTGATACTTCTTTGCAAGTACGCGGTATGCTTTTTTAATCTCATCATCACTTGCACCCTTGCTTACGCCAAGGACCTCGTAATAATCGCGTTTCTGTTCTGCCATGTGTCTCTCCTAAATCTATAATAAAGTTATGCCTGGAATTATCCGGTAATTTACCGGTCTTGAATGAGCCAAGCCATGTGATTACTAAAAGCCCAATCCATAGTACATTATGTATTGGGCATTAGCAATCTATATATTATTAAACTTTTATTAAATGGTAGCTAAGTGATTATACTTCTCTGTAGTCACCGTCAACTACGTCATCAGCACTGCCATTGTCTGTGCTCTGAGCTGCACCGCCCATGCCTGACATGTCAGGGCCTGCACCTGCAGCACCTGCTGCTCCCTGTGCATTCTCATAAACCTTAGCAAAGAGTGCCTGAGCATCTGTCATGAGCTTCTCTTTCTGGCTCTTCAATGTATCGATCTCACTGTCTGTAAGCTCGCGATCCTTAGTCTGCTCAAGAGTATCCTTAAGAGCCTTAAGATCATCCTCTACAGTCTGCTTCTGAGAAGCGTCGATCTTGTCACCAACCTCGTTAAGAGCCTTCTCTGTCTGGAATACGAATGAGTCAGCGTCGTTTCTGGCATCGATGCCTTCCTTACGCTTCTTATCCTGTGCCTCGTACTCAGCAGCTTCCTTGATAGCCTTATCGATGTCCTCATCAGACATGTTAGAACCGGCTGTGATTGTGATGTGCTGCTCCTTACCTGTTCCAAGATCCTTAGCAGATACGTTAACAATACCGTTTGCATCGATATCGAATGTAACCTCGATCTGAGGAACACCTCTCATTGCCGGAGGGATTCCATCAAGACGGAACTGTCCAAGTGACTTGTTGTCTTTAGCGAACTGTCTCTCACCCTGAAGAACGTTGATGTCAACGGCTGTCTGGTTATCAGCTGCTGTTGAGAATACCTGACTCTTCTTTGTAGGAATAGTTGTGTTACGCTCGATAAGTCTTGTAGCAACACCACCCATTGTCTCGATTGAAAGTGAAAGAGGTGTTACGTCAAGAAGAAGGATATCGCCTGCACCCTCATCACCTGCAAGCTTACCACCCTGGATACCTGCACCGATAGCTACGCACTCATCGGGGTTGAGGTTCTTTGAAGGCTCATGACCTGTGAGCTGCTTAACCTTCTCTACTACGCAAGGAACACGTGTTGAACCACCAACAAGGAGAACCTTGCCGAGGTCTGAGTAGTTAAGACCTGCATCCTTCATAGCGTTCTGTACAGGAATAGCACTTCTCTCTACGAGGTCGTGGATAAGCTCCTCGAACTTAGCTCTTGTAAGGTCCATATCAAAGTGCTTAGGGCCTTCTGCTGTAGCTGTGATGAAAGGAAGGTTGATGTTGGTTGTTGTTGAAGAAGAAAGCTCCTTCTTTGCCTTCTCAGCTGCTTCCTTAAGTCTCTGCATAGCCATCTTATCGCCAGAGAGATCTACGCCCTCTTTAGCCTTGAACTCTGAAACCATCCAGTCGATGATCTTCTGGTCGAAGTCATCACCACCAAGGTGTGTATCACCGTTTGTTGAAAGAACTTCGATGACACCATCACCGATCTCAATGATTGATACATCGAATGTACCACCACCAAGGTCATAAACCATGATCTTCTGCTCTTTTTCGTTATCAAGACCGTAAGCAAGAGCTGCTGCTGTAGGCTCGTTGATGATACGCTTTACTTCAAGGCCTGCAATCTTACCTGCATCCTTGGTTGCCTGACGCTGTGCGTCATTGAAATAAGCAGGAACTGTGATTACTGCTTCTGATACTGTTTCGCCGAGATACTGTTCTGCGTCTGCCTTCAGCTTCTGAAGAATCATAGCTGAAATCTGCTGAGGTGAATACTTCTTACCATCGATTGTACGACCATTGTCTGTACCCATATCTCTCTTGATAGAAGCGATTGTGTTCTCAGCATTTGTAACTGCCTGACGCTTAGCGGGCTCACCTACGAGACGCTCGCCATTCTTTGTGAAAGCTACGATTGAAGGTGTTGTTCTTGCACCCTCTGCGTTTGCGATAACGGTGGGCTTACCACCTTCCATAACAGCTACGCAGCTGTTAGTTGTTCCTAAATCGATACCTATGATCTTACTCATCTTAATTACCTCCATGAAAAATAGAAAAAAATAATTTACTCTTTGATTAGGATTAAAAATCCTTCAACATTTATTTAGCAACGGCAACCATGCTGTGTCTAAGCACTGTGTCGTGGTACATATAACCCTTCTGAAGCTCCTGTGCTACGAATCCTTCCTCAACCTCTTCGCTGTCAACCTGCATTACTGCGTTGTGGAAATTAGGATCAAATTCCTTTCCTACAGCCTCGATAGGTGTTACACCAAGATCCTCGATCTGCTTCATGAGCTGCTTGTATATCATGTTCATTCCGTCTGCAAAAGCGGAACCCTTTTCTTCTTCAGGGACTGCAGCAAGTCCTCTTTCGAAGTTATCTATAACAGGAAGTATCTTCTCAAGTACATTGGATGCTCCCTGGTCAAACATCTGCGCCTTCTCTTTATCTGTTCTCTTACGGAAATTCTCGAACTCTGCAAGCTGGCGCATGTACTTATCCTGCATTTCTTCGAATTTCTCCTTGAAGGGGTTCTTCTTCTCCTTCTTACCAAAGAGGCTCTTCTTCTCGCCCTCAGCACCTTCTGCTGCTTCTTCTGTATTGTCTGCTTCTGCCTCTGCGCTCTCTGCCTCAGCTGCCTCCGCAACCTTGTTAGCTGCATCAGCTACCTGCTTAGCCTTCTCAGCTACTTCCTGCTGAAGCTCCTTCGCAGTCTTAGAAGTCTTTTCAGCTGTTTCCTTTTTTACTTCCTTACTCAAAACCGATACTCCTTCTTAATTTGTTACCTGTACTATTCTTTCTTATATAAATCATCCAGAGCTCTCATCATATTCTTAAGTGCTCCGACAACTTTGTCATAATCCATTCGCTTGGGACCGATGATTCCGACGGTTCCTCGCATTCCCTCACCTAAATCGTAGGTAGCTGTAACTACGCTGCAGTCCTTCATGGACTGAACTGGTGACTCATTACCAATGTAAACCTGAATGCCTGTCTCTTCTGTACTGCTCTGCAGTGTGTTCTCTACGAGACTTGTAAGATCGCTCTTCTCTTCGAATGTAGTAATGAGGTCGCTTGCTCTCTCTTTATCAGCAAGCTCGGGATATCTGAAAATATTGTTGGCGCCGCTTGTATAAATCTGAAGGTCTTCATCCTCTGTGATGGCCTCTGCGGCTGCATCTATTATCTTACCAATGATATCGCCGTGGATTCCGGCCTCCTGCTTCATGGCAGCTATAAGACCAAGATTGATATCCTCCACGGAAAGTCCCGCAAGTCTGGTGTTAAGCAGGATATTAAGCTTCAAAAGATCAGCCTCTGAAAGCTCCTGTTCTATGTCCACCATACGATTCTTGATGACATTTCCCTCTATTACGATAGTGGTAAGAAGGTGTTCCTCGTCAACTCTGGAAAGCTGTGCGAATTTCAGCTTATTCCTCTTGATCATGGGAGCTGAGATCATCGATGCATAGTTGGTATCAACAGCCAGTGTCTTAGCCACCTGCTTAAGGAGCTTCTCAAGCTTCTCTTCTTTATCAAGAAGCATCTCCTTCATGTTCTCAAGCTTCTCTTCCTTCTCGGCAAGCATCTCATCTACGTACACGCGATAACCCTGATCTGAAGGAATACGTCCTGCGGATGTGTGGGGCTGTATGATAAGTCCCATCTCCTCTAGATCTGCCATCTCATTTCTGATAGTGGCTGAGCTCAGGTTCAGATCTGTGTACTTAGAAATGGTCCTGCTGCCTACAGGCTCACCTGTTTCAAGGTAATTGCGTACAACTGCATGAAGTATTTTCTTTTTTCTTTCATCTAATTGCATGCTCTCACCCCTTTTCTAGGTGTTAGCACTCATTCGAATCGAGTGCTAACATCTTCTGTAACTTAAGTTACCACTATAAATTTCAGCTGTCAATATAAAAAGATAAATTAGGAAGTTCCTTGAATAAGGCAAAAAAATCTCCGGTGAGATTCTCACCGGAGATTTACTGTCTGATCATTATATTCTGAAAGATTAAAGATTGAACTCGCCGTTAACCGTTCCGTTAATTACGAAGTAAGCTTTTGTCTCCTCAGGCTTTACATAGATATCAAGAGTCTTGATGTCAGCCTCTTTTCCACCCATATCGTATACATAAACATTCTTTGCATTGTCAGCAAGAGTTGAGTATGTAAATTCCTTATCTGCAAACTGAAGAACGATTGTAGACTTAACAGCACTCTTTGTCTCAGCCTTCTTTGCAGGTGCTTTCTTTGCTGCGGGCTTAGCAGCTGCCTTCTTTGCAGGTGCCTTCTTAGCTGCAGGCTTTGCAGCAGCCTTGGTCTCAGCCTTCTTTGCAGGTGCTTTCTTAGCTGCAGGCTTTGCAGCAGCCTTAGTCTCTGTCTTCTTAGCAGGTGCCTTCTTAGCTGCGGGCTTCTTCTCCTCAGTCTTCTTAGGCTCTTCCTTCTTTGCGGCAGCAGTCTTGGTTGTCGCAGTCTTCTTAGCAGGCGCTTTCTTTGCAGCAGGCTTCTTAGCCTCTGTCTTCTTAGTAGCTGCCTTCTTGGGTGCTTCCTTCTTCTCCTCAGTCTTTGCTGCCTCTGCAGGCTTAACTTCTTCCTTCTTTTCTGCAGCAATTACCGGTTTTTTGATAGTCGCAATCGGCTTTAAAGCTGCTTCTCTCAACTTGTCGTCCGCCATATCTCCCTCTCTTTCCTTGGGGCACAAAGAATTGTGCGCTTTAGCAAATTTTATATTACGTTTTTGAGTTTAGTACAATTACGACAAAAAGTCAACATTTAAGCGCATTTAAGCCCAATTTAATTCTTTCAAGCGCCTTTTTTAGCACATCCATGGATGATGCAAATGAAATTCTCGCATAACCAGGGGCAAAATAAGCACTTCCGGGCATGATCGCCACATGACTTTTTTCAAGAAGATATTCGCAAAGCATGCTGTCGTTTTCAATGACCTTCCCATCTTCTGTAGTAGCGCCAATGTATGACCTGAGATCAAAGAAAGCATAGAATGCTCCCTGAATGTCGTGACACTTAACGCCGGGGATCTCATTGAGTCCCTTTACCACAAAGTCTTTTCTCTTTTCAAACTCTGCTACCATCTCGCTTACGGAGTCCTGTGGGCCTGTCAGGGCTTCAACAGCCGCTATCTGAGAAATGCTTGGCGGCGTGGTTGTGGTCTGACTCTGCACTTTTACCGCGGTAGAAATAACATCCTTCCTTGCGCACAGATAGCCAAGGCGCCAACCTGTCATTGAATAAGTCTTGGAAAAACCATTAACGAGAATTACCCTGTCCTTGATTTCAGGGATGGAAGATAATGAAAAATGCTTATTCCCGCTGAAGATAATCTTTTCATATATCTCATCAGATACAATGAATATGTCATTTTTCATAGCGATATCAGCGAGCTTTCGAAGAGACTCCTCGCTGTAGACAGCACCGGTGGGATTATCCGGACTGCAGATAATGATTGCTTTAGTATTAGAAGTAACAGCTCCGGCAATTGCATCAAGATCAAGAGAAAAGTCCTCATTCCTCTTTACAAAAACAGGAGTGCCGCCTGCAAGCTTAACAATGTCCGGATAGCTCACATAACAGGGAATGGGGATAATAACTTCGTCCCCATCGCCCACAACGGCCATAATAGCCGCAGAAAGGGACTGCTTTGCCCCGGTGGTGACAGTGACTTCATCCATGGTGTACTCAGCACCGTTATCCTCTTTTACCTTCTTAAGGATGGCTTCCCTTAAGGGGGCAATGCCCCTAGCGTTGGTGTATTTCGTAAAATCATCCTCGATAGCCTTTATTCCCGCAGCCTTTATATTTTCAGGCGTAGGAAAATCCGGCTCACCGACATTTAGCGATATCACATCGATACCGCTTCTCTTCATATCATCAACCCTTGCAAAAAGCGCCGTCGTAGCCGATGCGCTGATATTCTTCATTCTTGAAGACAACTGTGTGCTCATAAGCTTTCCCCTTTAGTCTTTTTTCAACTCCCGCAATTACCTGAATGCCACAAAAATCACAAGAACAAGAAGTCCTAAAGCAATTCTGTACCAGCCAAATATCTTAAAGTCGTGCTTTCTGATGTATCCAAGAAGGAACTTTATGATAAGTATGGAAACAACAAATGCCACAACGGTTCCAACCAGCAAAATCGCAAGCTCTGATCCAGAAAAAGCAAGGCCGAACTTAAGGAGCTTAAGAAGACTTGCACCGAACATTACAGGGATTGCCAGGAAAAATGTGAACTCAGCGGCAACAGTTCTTGATACGCCAATCAACAATCCTCCAAGGATTGTTGAACCGGACCTTGAGGTTCCAGGGAAAATTGCAGCAATCAGCTGGAATATTCCGATAAGAAGCGCTGTCTTAATATCAATTTTTTCAAGGGAATCAATCTTTGGTTCCTTGTTTTTGTTCTTATTCTCAATAATGATAAAACCGATACCGAAAACGATAAGCGCTATAGCAACGCAGGGGCCGTTATAGAAAAGAGCATCAAATACATCATCAAAGAGAACTCCCACTACAGCAGCAGGTACGCAGGCGATAAGAATCTTGCCCCAAAGTATCCATATATCCTTACGCATAACCCTGTGCTCTTCTCTTGCTTTCTTTGAAAAATCAAAAGGAAATATCTGATTCCAGAAAAGAATCACTACCGCCATTATGGCTCCAAGCTGGATGACAACCAGGAACATCTCCCAGAACTCAGGGGTTACATCCATCCTGACTATTTCATCAAGAAGGATCATATGACCTGTGGAGCTGACAGGAAGCCACTCCGTAATTCCCTCAACAATACCAAACAAAACTGCTTTGATTAAATTCAGCATTACCATGCCTCCTCATATTACTTCAAAATTTTCTAAATAATAGTAGCATATTTTATTTTAAAACAAAAAACAAGGCATCAATTTAAGCTAATAAACCGATGCCCTGTCATTATAAATTTAACCTTTCCTTCTTTAATTCAGATATTTGCCCCTTTAATTTATGCACCGCGGCAGATTCACCGACTGGAACATGCGGGTGTGGTAGTAGTTATCATCATCATTTACATTGAAGAAATCATAGATAACAGGATCCTGATCATCCCAGGTGCAGTCCACGTTGTAATATGCTCCGTCAAGATTAATCACGTTCCATGCATGAAGCTCATTTGCTCCTCTTCCCACACAGAGATATGTGGGAACCCCAAGCCTTTGCATCAAGTACTGGAAGGATTTCGCATAGCCTGCACAAACAGTGTAGTTATCAACGATTCCGCTGTAGGCGCTCTGATCAAGAGAGTTATGCTTGTAGGTCAGCTTATCCGCCAGATAATTGTGAACAAAGGCCTCTTTTTCTATAGTTGTGGGAAGTGTAGCAGCTGCTGCCACAACAACCTCCGCTGCTGCGTCAAATTCAAGTCTTGCACTCTGGATATCTCCAAGTCTTTCATAGAAAGTAAGCTCCAATTTTATGGCTGTTCCGCTAAAATCGTATTCTGTATAAAAAGTGGTATCCAGCCAGAAAAGCTCCGGATGATCGTATGCAACACTTGATATTACATTCTCAATATCCAGCATTCCCATCTGCTCCACAGGCTTAAAGGCTGCATTTAAGTCCATGGCGTTGGCATATACCTGCCTGTAGAGAGCTTTTGATTTCTCATCCAGCATATTGTAATAGGGATAAAAAGCCGCATCGAAGCTTAGGCCATCTCCTGTGTTACCATAGCCTGTCTGCCTTGTTATCTGCTCAGCCTGCTCCTTGGAATCAATATCCACAATGTCAGGTTCAAGGTCTACATAATCACTTTTCCCTGTAAATTCCGTGGGAACAACTATAGGCTCGGAAGCCTCTTCGCTTGATGTCTCATCTGATATAACCACCTGGCTTGGATCAGTTATTGTGACAATGGGCTTAATTTCCTGAGGAGATGCTGCTGCCTCTGTACTCTTAACCTCATTCTCCTCTGCCGTCTCTACGGTTACGCCGCTGCCTTCCTCAGAATCAGCCCCTTCACCTTCTGCGGATGCAAGCTTTTCGCCTTCTTCCCCTTCGCCCTCTTCGCCTTCAGGTTCTTCAACCTTTACGATGATCTCTGGCTCCGGAGCATTTTTCACCGAGGTTGCAAGGTCCACTATCATGTTACTGAACTCAGGACTTGCAATGCACATCCCCATAAGCGCAAAAAGACCAAGCATCAGTCCCAGAATGCAATACAAGAAATTCTGGGCGATGTCGACCTTTTTCACCTTTTTCTTTTTCTTTTTTTCCTTTACCTCTTCGGTAACTTCCTTATCTTTTTTCTTAGCCATATTCATTACTTCCCTGTAATTTGTATTTTTAATCCGTTAAAAATAGAGGACACTTGTCCCCAATTAAATTATAGCATCGGCGCCGGATTCCAATTATGAAAAAACACTCATATACATAAAATTATTATAAAATTAGCACTTTATATTTGATTTTTCAGACATTATAATAATTACAAGGGTTATTAAATTTTTCTTATGGAGGTGGCAAATGTATATCGCAATGCACTGTATTAATGCAAACAATGTCCTTCAGGATGAGATCTGTAAATTCTACGGCATCCACTATGACAATATGTATAAATCCTGCGTTATCTCTACAGATCATCAGCATCATGATTTTGTCATTTCCATGACAGAAGAGGATTATAAGGATTTCTATTCACAGGTGATAAAGGCCCTGGCAGAGGATGGCGGTCAGATAATAGAGCTTGTAAAGGGCGAAGTATTCAGATGCCGCAAAAATGAGATACGCCATGGCGCAAACCAAAAGTGCGAGATACGACGTCCGTAAAGGCTACGTAAATCCATAGGTTTCACACTAAATAAACAGATAAAAATATCTGCCAAAGTTCCCTGCATCAGGTCACTTTGGCAGTTTTAATTTTGCTATGATCAATCAAGATTGGATTTGAAATTTCCAAATATTCTTATGTCGTTTACGGTACACATCAATGCCCACACCACAGTTTTCATATCAGGTCCCGTAAGGTCTCCCGTGAATTCCGCAAAGAACATATACTCCCAGTTGTGCTCAGGGATTGGTCTTGATTCAAGCCTTACAAGGTTTAGGCCGTAAATTCTAAACACCGTAAGGGCTTCATGGAGAGCACCGGCTTTATGGGCCGTCTTAAAGCTTATGCAGATCTTATCTCTTCCCTCTCTAAGCTCAAGCTTTTTGGAGACAACCACGAACCTGGTGGTGTTGTTGGTATTGGTGTTTATCTCCTTCTCGATTATCTTAAGGCCATAGATCTCGGCAGCTCTTGATGAACAGATGGCAGCCTTACTCTTATCCTTAAGCTCTGCAACCATTCTGGCTGAGCCTGCGGTATCGGCCTGGGGAACTCTCTCCCACTCGGGATGATAATTAAGGAACTGCTCACACTGGAAAAGTCCCTGCTCATGGGAAAAGACAGTTTTAATATCAGATATGTCCGCATCGGGCAGCACCATAAGATTGTGCCTTACCTTAACCGTAGTCTCGCCTACCATATAGCATTCATACTGAGCAAGAAGGTCATAAACCTGACGAATGGCGCCTGTTGATGAATTCTCAATTGGAAGAACCGCATAGTCAGCGCTTCCATCCTGAAGCTGTCTGAAAGTATCCTCAAAATGAACAAGCCCTTCGCTTTTTACATCTTTTCCGAAAAAATCGATGGCTGCCATTTCGCTGTAGGCCCCGGGCTCGCCCTGATATACCACCCTTGGATTCTCTATGGGCTTTCGCTCTCTTCTTAAAGCCAGATCAAGGGGCTCGCAGGCACCGTTATTTTCCCCAAGCTTTCTGTCAACACGGTCTCTTAGCTGACCAATATATTTTTCGTTTATTATCTGAATCTCGTCTGCCATAATACTCCCGTCCAAAACCTTGTCTACCGTTACTGTTCCTTATCTGCAAGCATTTCCATTTTTTCTATTATACTCTCAACATCCAAAAGAAGTTTCCTCTCAGCTTTGTCCGTGAGAGAATCCTTTATGTATTTATAGATAAATAATGGATAGGATGCTGCCCTGAAATCCATATTGCCCTTAAAGGATGAGATGAATTCAGGTATTGCCGCAGCGTTAAGCCTTGCATTGTTGTTTAGCTTTATGGTCACTTCGCCGTTTCCGCCCTTAAGCTCAAGGACGTACAAGCTGTGCGCCTTCTCGCGAACAAGGGATATTCTGATAAGATTGTCCACAGACTCAGGGATATCTCCGAATCTGTCTCTTAGCTCATCCCTCATATCATCCCTGTCGCCTTCATTCTCTATACCGGCGATTCTCTTATAAATCTCAAGCTTTTGCTCTTCGTTTACAATATAATCACTTGGAATAAATGCATCCACATCTATATCAACGCTGGTGGTGAACTCTTCGAGATTCGCATCCTTCGTTTCACCCTTCTTTCGCCTTACGGCTTCTCCAAGCATCTTGCAGTAAAGGTCATATCCAACTGAAGCCATGTGTCCCGACTGGCTTTTTCCAAGAAGGTTACCTGCACCTCTGATCTCAAGGTCACGCATGGCAATCTTAAAGCCGGAGCCAAGATCCGTGAATTCTCTGATAGCTGAAAGTCTCTTTTCAGCCACCTCTTTTAACAGCTTATTTCTCTTGTACATAAGGAATGCATAGGCTGTTCTGTCAGAACGTCCAACTCGTCCCCTCAGCTGATAGAGCTGAGAAAGTCCCATCTGATCCGCATCATGGATGATCATGGTGTTGGCATTTGAAATATCAAGTCCCGTCTCAATGATCGTGGTAGACACAAGCACATCTATATCGCCGTCTATGAAATCATACATAATCCTCTCAAGCTCTGATTCCTTCATCTGGCCATGAGCAAATGATACATTTACTTCAGGAACCAGCTTCTGCACTCTGGCTGCCACATCTGCAATATCATTTACCCTGTTATAAACATAGTAAACCTGTCCGCCTCTTGAAATCTCTCTCGAGATAGCCTCTCTTACCATCTCGTCATTGTACTCACAGACAAAGGTCTGTATGGGACGTCTGTCCTGGGGCGCCTCTTCAAGTACGCTCATATCCCTGATACCCACAAGAGACATGTGGAGAGTTCTTGGAATAGGCGTTGCTGAAAGCGTCAGTACATCGATATTTTCTCGGAGCTTTTTAATCTTCTCCTTGTGGGTTACACCAAAGCGCTGCTCCTCATCCACTATCAATAGGCCAAGGTCCTTATAGGTCACATCCTTGGATAAAAGCCTGTGGGTTCCGATTACGATATCCACAAGTCCCTTCCTGAGGTCCTCAACGGTCTTCTTCTGCTCAGCGGACGTCCTGAATCTGGACATCATGTCAACCCTTACAGGGAAGTCCTTCATTCTCTCTGAAAAAGTATTGTAATGCTGCTGGGCCAGAATAGTTGTGGGCACAAGAACCGCAACCTGCTTGCCATCCTGCACCGCCTTAAAGGCTGCTCTTATGGCAATCTCTGTTTTACCAAAGCCTACATCGCCGCAGATGAGTCTGTCCATAATCCTGTCGGACTGCATATCATTTTTGGTATCGGCGATTGCTCCAAGCTGATCCTCAGTCTCATCAAAAGGAAATGCTTCCTCAAACTCCTGCTGCCAGACTGTATCCTCACCAAACCTAAAACCGCTGCTGTTTTGTCTCTTGGCATAAAGCTCAACAAGGTCTTCAGCAACCTCTTCAACTGCTGCCTTTACCTTATTCTTGGTGCGCTTCCAATCTCCTGTTCCAAGCTTATTGAGCTTGGGCTTTCTGCCCTTTCCCTCAGCTCCCGCATCACCGCTGGCATATTTTTGAATTACATTAAGACCTGTCGCAAGAACGTAGAGATTACCACCATCTGCATAGCTTATCTTAATGTAATCCCTTACAACCTTGTCGGTCTCGATTTTCTCTATACCCTGATAGATTCCAAGGCCGTGATACTCGTGGACCACGTAATCGCCCACGTTAAGCTCAGAGAATCCTGATATCTTCTCGCCGCTGTACTTTGCTTTTCTTCTCTTTTTCTTTTTTCTCTCAGAAAAAATATCACTCTCTGAAATAACAGCAAACTTAATGTCCGTGTACTCAAAGCCCTTAAGAATCCTGCCATAATAGGTCATGATCTCGCCCTTTTCCAGCTCCCTCATGGGATTTTCACTGTAAAAAGAGGTGATCTGATTATCTCGCAGGTCATCCACAAGGCGCTTTGCTCTGGTCCTTGAACCTGACAAAATAAGTACCTTGTAGCCATTTTTTATAAAGCCCTTAAGGTCATGAACAAGGGCTTCAAAGCTGTTATTGTAGGGTGCAATGCTCCTTGCATGAAGCTCAAAGGTCTGCTCAGGCTCAAACTTATTAAGTTCCTTAGGCGCAGCAAGAGATGCCACAGACACACGTCTTACGCTTCGCATTCTTGCTATGCACTCCTCTGTGGAATACAAAAGTCCCATCTGTCCAGGGAGCGCATAGCCGTTCTCAGCTCTGTGAACCATGCTCTCTCTGAATTCTTCCTGCACGGCATTTGCATGCTCAAGTACGTGCAGCGGCTCATCTATGAAAATGCAGGTTTTTCCAGCAGGGAAAAGTTCCTGCAATGTAACCGTATCATCATAAAAATATCTGATATAGCTCTCAAGGTTTACCTCAAGCTCAAGCTCCAGGAGCTGCTCTTTTAACTCCTCAAAGGAAGTCTTTATGCGGTGAGCTGCCTCTGTCTTAAACTCTGCTCTAAGTGCCTCGTAAACATCCTTGGTTTCTTTTTCAATCTTCTTAAGGCCGCTTCTAAGCTCATCATCTGTAAGGATTATCTCTGTTGCGGGATAAATCTCGATGGACTCCAGCTTATCAATGGATCTCTGAGACATAATGTCGAAGCTTCTGATATTCTCGACATCATCACCCCAGAGCTCGATTCTGTAGGGATTCTCCTCTGTTAAGTCAAAGACATCAATAATATCCCCGCGCACTGAAAACTCGCCCGGGGCACTTACCTGATAGACCTTGGAATAGCCGATGCGAACAAGCTCCTTTGCAAGCTCCCTCTCATTTACAGGCTTTCTTTTATCTATGCTTATTACATTTTCTTTTATTACATCAATTGGAATCTGGGGTGTCATAAGAGACGAGAATGTGGTGACCACCGTAACAGGTCTTCCCTCAATAAGTCTCCTGAGGGCTCTTATTCTCTCCTTCACTATCTCCTTTGAGTGAATGTCAGCCTGATAAAAGATCAGATCCTTTGCAGGATAGACCGTCACATTCCTGTCGTAGAACTTATAGTCTTCAAATATCTCCTTGGCCCTGATGTCACTATAGGTGACGATGATTCTGTATTTAAAATCCTTACTTAATCCGTTTATCAGATGGAGCTTTTGCGAATCTACGCACCCGGCTACTTCCGCGCACGCAAAAGGCTTTTCCAGATATTTATTAAGTTTCTGAAATTCCTCCATCTCGCTAAGCGGGGCTTCGATTGCTCTCATTTAACCTCTTCTCTGTCAGGCTTTACGCCGTTCCACTTATTCATGGCTGCATTAACGTCCTGTTCCATAATGACACTGACCGCATCTGCAGCGTGTTCGATTGCTTCCTTTACATAGACTGTATCTTCATCATCAAAATGTCCAAGAACCCAGTCCACCATGTCTATCTGTCTTGGTCTTTTTCCTACGCCCACTCTGACTCTTGCAAAATCACTGTGTCCAAGCTGCGCGATGATATTCTTAAGACCGTTGTGGCCGCCGGCGCTTCCACCGGGGCGAACCCTTATTATTCCGGGATCAAGCTCAACATCATCAGATAAAACAATAAGCTCTGTCTTTGTATCTATCTTAAAATAATCCGCCACGGGTCTTATGGACTCGCCGCTGAGGTTCATGTATGTAAGGGGCTTAAGCAAAATAACTTTTTCATTGCCAATCCTGCCCTTGCCGTACATGCCTTTAAATTTCATCTCTGTAAGATCTATATCATATTTTTCGGAGAGATAATCTATCACTCCAAAGCCTACATTGTGTCTTGTTCCGTTATATTTTTTCTCGGGATTACCCAATCCTGCAATTAAAAACATATATACCTCTAAAAAGAACTAAAATAAGATTTCGCTTGCGAAATCTTCGCGCGCGAGCGGTATTGCGAAGCAATAAACTTCATCTCCGCGAGCTGCGCATCCTGCGGAGCACATTTTAATTTCGAAGAAATTAAAATGGGGAATGACTATTGTCACTCCCCATAATAGCATAGAATTGTTGTTTTAGAATACACTTCCCACACCGGTAACAGGTTCAGGATCTTCAGGTCTTGAATCTATCACCTCATCAGATGCCTCATCATATGCCTTAAGGACTACGTCCTGGATATGCTTCCTGGTGTCTGAATTGATAGGATGCGCTATGTCACGATACTCGCCGTCAGCTGATTTTTTGCTTGGCATGGCAATAAAGAGACCCTTATCACCTTCGATAACCTTGATATCATGGATAACAAATTCATTGTCCAGTGTTATCGATACAATAGCACGCATCTTACCCTGTTTCGCTACTTTTCTTACTCTTACATCTGTAATATTCATCTAAATGAACCCCCTTTTCATTGATGTCAAATTACATAGCGTTCGTTGTTTTCTACAACAATCTTTATGTCGCCTTCGCCTTTATAATATGAGTTTGCCTGGATAGTTCCGTGGCTCTCTACTATACAATTTTCAATGTGTGTGTTGTCTCCGATGTAAACATCATTGAGAATAATAGAATTCTTGATATAACAGTTATTCCCTATGAATGCTCCCTTGAAGACCACTGAATCCTCAACTGTTCCGTTTACGATACATCCGCTGGATACAAGGCTGTTTGAAACCTTAACACCTACATTATATTTTGCAGGCGGCAGATCTACGACCTTGGTGTAAACACCGGGATATTCGTTAAAGAAGAAGTTACGAACTTCAGGCTTTAAGAAATCCATGTTGGTGCGGTAATAATCTTCAACGGAAGCGATGTTGTTCCAGTAGGATTTGATCTTGTATCCGTAGATTCTCTTCATATCCTTGTATCTCACAAGAATATCTCTTACGAAATCAAATCTCTCTTCGGTCTGCGCTTTCTCGATGAGCTCTATGAGCTGTCTGCGTCTTATTACATATACGCCGCAGGAAACAGTGTTGGAGCGGGCCACAACGGGCTTCTCCTCGAACTCTTCGATCCTGCTCTCCTCGTTCATACGAAGAGTACCGAATCTCTCAACATCGATATCAGCTGCGATGTCCTTACATACAACTGTGATATCTGCCTGCTTATCAATGTGATACTCAAGCAGCTTGTTGTAATCCATCTTATATACACAGTCACCGGATGTAATAACTACATAAGGCTCGTGACAGCTCTTTAAGAAGCTGATGTTCTGTGCAATTGCATCTGCGGTTCCTCTGTACCAGAGATTGCCGCTGGCCTTAGCTGCAGGTGTGAAAACATAAAGGCCACCCTGCTTACGACCAAAATCCCACCACTTGGATGATGAGAGATGTGTGTTAAGACTTCCCGCATTATACTGTGTGAAAACAGCCACAGTCTGAATGTGGGAGTTGGTCATATTGCTAAGTGCAAAATCTATACTTCTGTAAAATCCGGCAACGGGCATAGCACACACTGCTCTGTTTTTTGAAAGTTCGCGCATGCGGTTGCTTCCGCCACCTGCAAGAATAATTCCAATCGCTCTCACTACCTATCACCTGCCTTATCTAATGTTCTTCCACTTGCAAGACATCCATCCGGATAATCTTTTTCGGTAGTTACGCCGGAGATCATTGTGTTCTTACCAACTGTTACTCCAGAAGGAACCACAGATTTCTCTCCGATAGTTACGATTCCGTCCCTGTAAATTCCGGGCTTGGTCTCATTCTCAGCCTCATCGCCGTCGCCAAGCTTAACCTTGTTGCCAACCTTGACATTCTCGGCAATCACAGCCTTCTCGATGTTACAGTTCTCTCCGATCTCAGTTCCGTTCATAATGATCGAATGGCTTACAACAGTGCCCTTACCGATCTTAACGCCACGGCCGATTACAGAGTTGTGAACCTCACCGTAAATCTCAGCGCCCTCTCCGATGATACATCTGGATGTAGAGCTGTCAGGTCCAAGATACTGCGGAGGCTGAACATCATTACTTGTATATATTTTCCAATACTCTTCATAGAGATTGAACTCAGGAACGATGTCGATAAGCTCCATGTTTGCTTCCCAATAGGAAGTAAGAGTTCCTACATCCTTCCAATAACCGTCAAACTCATAAGCATAGAGTGACTGTCCTTTTTCCTTGCAATAAGGGATTATATGCTTACCAAAGTCAAGACCCGGCTGATCCTGATTGGTGATAAGAGCTTCCTTAAGAGACTCCCATGAAAAGATATAGATACCCATGGATGCAAGATTGGAACGAGGCTTCTCGGGTTTCTCCTCAAAGTCTACAATCTTCCTGTCTTCATCGGTGATCATGATACCGAATCTGCTGGCCTCCTCAATGGGCACAGGCATTACAGCGATAGTTACGTCAGCACCGTTTGCCTTGTGGAAATCCAGCATGGTCTCGTAATCCATCTTGTAAATATGGTCGCCGGAAAGAATAAGTACATAGTCAGGATGATAGTTCTCCATGTACTCAAGGTTCTGGAAAATGGCATTAGCCGTTCCGGTATACCATTCACTATTTGCACTTTTCTCATAGGGAGGAAGAATGGATACTCCACCGATGTTACGGTCGAGATCCCACGGAATACCAATTCCTATGTGAGAATTAAGACGCAGCGGTCTGTACTGAGTCAGAACACCTACTGTATCTACACCCGAATTGATACAATTACTTAACGGGAAGTCAATGATACGGTATTTACCGCCAAACGAAACTGCCGGCTTTGCCATGTTAGCTGTCAAAACCCCAAGTCTGCTGCCCTGACCCCCTGCGAGCAGCATAGCTATCATCTCTTTTTTTATCATGTTAAGACCTCGATGTTAAATATAAAATTATGTAATGTTAATTAAAACTAATTTTAATCGGGAAAAAATGATTAAAATTCTAAAAAAAGTATAACACATATATGAGCTTTTGACATCCCATTTCCTTAGGATTATACTTTATTAAACCAAAAAATAAGCGTTATTCGATTAATAAAAGGAAGAAATATGTATAAAATAAATTATGAAAACCCAATAAACGTGTATTTTATCGGCATTGGCGGCGTTTCTATGAGCGGCCTTGCAAGAATTCTTTTGGACAGAGGATTTAAGGTTTGCGGTTCCGACAGATCGGAATCCGATACCGTAAAGGGTCTTATGGATCTTGGAATCAAAGTTTTCACTCCTCAGAGCGCTGAAAACATCAAAGCCGCAGGTCAGATTGACCTTGTTGTTTACACCGCTGCCATCCATCCGGACAACCCTGAATTTGCTCTTGCAAAAGAGATGGGAATCCCTATGCTCACAAGAGCTGAGCTCCTTGGACAGATAATGACTCATTATCACCTGCCTGTAGCAGTTGCGGGAACTCATGGTAAGACCACAACTACAGCCATGGTCAGCAAGATCATGCTTGAAGCATCTCTTGATCCCACAATTACCATCGGCGGTAATCTTAAGGATATAGGAGGAAATGTCAGAATCGGTTCCTCCAAATATTTTGTAACGGAAGCCTGCGAATACACCAACAGCTTCCTTAGCTTTTTCCCGGGTGTAGGAATTATATTAAATGTAGATGCCGATCACCTTGATTTCTTTAAGGACCTTGATGATATCCGCAATTCCTTCCACAAATTCGCAGCACTTATTCCGGCCGGCGGAACCCTGGTTGTAAACGGCGAGATTCCAAAGCTTGATGAACTAACAGAAGGTCTTACCTGCAATATCACAACCTACGGATTTTCAGACAGCTGCGATTACTATCCTACCGATATCAGTTATGACGACTTTGGAAATGCTTCTTTCCATTTAAATAGAAAGAACGGCGAAGGCTTTGATGTTACACTGAAGGTTCCCGGAAGACACAACATAGGCAACGCTCTTGCATCCGCTGCTGCCGCTGACTGCTTTGATATAGAAGATTCTCATATCGCAGCAGGTCTTAATTCCTTCACAGGCACGGACAGACGCTTTGAATACAAGGGTACAGTGGATGGTCTTACAATTATTGATGACTATGCGCACCATCCCACAGAGATTGCCGCTACCTTAAGCGCAGCTAAGAATTATCCCCATAAGACTCTGTGGTGCGTATTCCAGCCCCACACCTTTACAAGGACCAAGGCTCTTATGGATGAATTTGCAAATGCTCTCCTTCCTGCAGATAAGATTATTATTGCTGACATATATGCAGCACGAGAGACCGACAATCTTGGAATAAGCTCCCGTACCCTTAAGGAAAAAATCGAGTCTCTTGGACATGAATGCTACTATTTTCCGTCCTTTGAAGAAATCGAAAAATTTCTTTTGCAAAATTGCACGAAGGATGACCTGTTGATAACAATGGGGGCAGGAGATGTTGTAAACATCGGCAATGACCTGCTTGGAATATAATTTTCCACTCTTTCCACTTACTTTTTACACAATTTAATGTAATCATCGTGTGGATAACAAACCGCCGGCTTTTCATTCAAAAACATGTGAAAATCGGCGGTTTCTTTTAATTCAGAGCATTAAATAATCCACGTTATCCACATTGTCCACATTTGCGGAGATTCGCCACTGGCCTTGGTTTGCGGGCATTTTTATCGTCATTTTTCCCATTTTCATAAATAATCCACAATGCTATAATGCATTTCGAAAGAAATTTGAAGTAAGTGGGTGATGAGAAAAGATGATGGGGCGAGTAATTATTAATCCTAATAGCAGTGTGTCCAGCACTGAGCTTTCCAATATTTTTATTGATGAATATCTTGCGGCAGCAAATGATGCGGAGATAAAGGTCTACCTTTATCTTCTCAGAATGATGTGTGCAGGTCAGGCTACAAGTGTTTCTGACCTTGCCGACAAGTTTAACTATACAGAGAAGGACATTATTCGTGCGCTTAAATTCTGGGAGAACCAGGGGCTCATGGCTCTTGAATATGACGGAATAGGTCAGCTCTCAGGTATACACATGCAGGATATTGTTCCTAAGAAAACAGCTAAGACCGTTCTGCACACAGTTGCACAGGCAGAGCCTGTAGTTATTCCCAAAGAGACCAGAAAAAAGGTCGTAAAGCACAAGGATAATCCGCAGATGCTCTTTGTAGCCGAGCAGTACTTTGGAAGAACTCTTAATCCTACAGAGATCAAGACAATCTACTACATTCAGGATGAGCTTGAATTCTCAGAGGATCTTATCGACTATCTCCTTCAGCACTGCGCATCAGCAGGCAAAAAGGATTTCGATTATGTAAGAAAGGTTGCTCTTAACTGGCATGAGAAAGGGATCACTACTCCCGAGAGCGCAAGAGCCGAGAGCACAGCACACAAAAACGCATATTCAATCATGCGCGAGCTGGGAATGCAGAATGCTCCCACCCGCACGGAGCTTAACTATTTTGATAAATGGCAGAACACCTATGGTTTTACACTGACTGTAATTACCGAGGCATGCCGCAGAACCGTACTTCAGACTCAGACTAAGAGACTGCAGTACTGTGATGGAATTCTTCGCAAGTGGCACGAAAGCGGAGCACACACAATTGAAGAGATTCAGAAGCTTGATGATGAATTCGGCAAAACAGCAAGACAGAATTCTTCTAATAATAACGGACCTATTAAGTTCGACAATATCAAATTCAACAGATTTAAACAGAATGATTACAATCTTGAAAGCTTAGAAAGCCAGCTTCTTGATAACTGATCATCTGCTTAGATAATTAGGGAGGAGGGACATGTTTTGGCTCTGACAAACATCCAGTATGATGAGATAATGCATGATTATGAAAACCGCAGAAATTATCATCGCAATGAGCTAAACACAAAGATCAGGGAAATCGAAGATCATGTTCCCGGATATCTGGTGCTTTCGCAGTCCACCGGAAGTATCAGTGCAGACTTTGGTAGAAGGCTGCTTCTTGGCGAAAACCTGCGCAGGGGAAAGCTTCATGAGATGCTTGCAGATGTTGCCACCAGGAAGAAGCAGCTTCTTACCGAAGCCGGCTATCCTGCAGATTACCTTGATATGAAGTATGACTGCCCTATCTGCCGTGACACAGGATATGTTAACGGGGAGAAATGCTCATGCTTCAGACAGCGCATAATCGAAAGACTCTATGCGCAATCCAACATCAGGAAAATGACAGAAAGCGCTAATTTCAGCGTTTTATCTGAAGAGTATTACCGGGGAGAAGATCTGGAAAGATTCCGCGGTGCAGTTCGAACTTCGAAAGATTTTATTAAGAATTTTGAAAGTTCCTATCCAAATTTATTCTTTTATGGTACAGTGGGTACTGGAAAATCGTTCCTGTCTGTCTGCGTAGCCAAGGAAATACTGGACAAAGGGCATTCCGTGCTCTATTTCAGCGCGGTTTCACTATTCGCTCTTCTGCAGACATACTCTTTCGATTTCAAAAAAACCGAAGAGCTTAGTACGCTCTACGACGACCTGTACAACACAGATCTTCTTATTATTGATGACCTGGGTACCGAGCACATTACCAATAACTCTATACCTCAGCTTTTTAGCTGCATCAACGAAAGACTTCTGAGAAACAGGTCCACGATTATCACCACCAACCTTTCACTGGATGATATCAAGGCCATGTATTCTGACAGAGTATTCTCCAGAATCGCAAGCTCATATCGCGTGTGCAAGCTTACCGGTGACGATATTCGAATTCAAAAGAAAATGCAGTTTAAGAATGGAAAGTGAGGAATTCTTCTAATGCCAAGAAGAGAAGAAAAGCGCAACCTTGAAACCATCCCCGTAGGTTCTTTGGGGATCATTCCGCTTGAGGGCTGTCAGTCCCTTGGAGAGAAGGTAGACTATTACCTTGTAAAGTGGCGTGAGGAACGTGAGAACGAGCATAAGGGCAGCCTTGCATTTACAGGCTATGAACGTCCTTCCTACTTGTTGAAAGCTCAGGTTCCGCGTTTTGGAAGCGGCGAAGCGAAAGGCGTAATCCTTCAGTCAGTTCGCGGTGACGACCTCTATATCATGGTCGATGTTTGTAACCATTCACTTACTTATCAGCTTTTTGGTAAAGAAAACCACATGTCTCCTGATGATCATTATCAGGATCTCAAGAGAATAATTGCTGCTGTAGGCGGTAAGGCTAGACGTATCACTGTTATCATGCCTTTCCTTTATGAGAGCCGTCAGCACAAGCGCACATCAAGAGAATCTCTCGACTGTGCAATCGCTCTTCAGGAGCTTGTAGGCATGGGTGTTGATAATATCATCACATTCGATGCTCACGATCCCAGAGTACAGAACGCTATCCCTCTTAACGGATTTGAAACTGTACGCACAACATATCAGTTTATAAAAGCACTTCTTAGAAATATTAAGGGACTTCAGATCGACTCAGACCACATGATGGTAATAAGCCCGGATGAAGGCGGTATGAGCCGTGCAATCTATCTTGCTTCAGTTATGGGCCTTGATGTAGGAATGTTCTACAAGCGCCGTGACTACACACAGGTAGTTGATGGAAGAAATCCCATCGTTTCACATGAGTTCCTTGGAACATCTGTTGAAGGTAAGGACGTTATAATTGTTGATGACATGATTTCATCAGGCGAGAGCATGATCGATGTAGCAAGAGCTCTTAAAGAGAGAAAGGCAGCTCACATCTACGCATTCTCAACCTTTGGTCTTTTCACCAGCGGTCTTGAGATCTTCGATAAGGCTTATGAAGAAGGACTTATCGACAGAGTACTTACAACCAACCTCATCTATCAGACACCTGAGCTTCTTGCAAGAGATTGGTATATCAGCTGCGATATGAGTAAATACATCGCTTACCTCATTGATACACTTAACCATGATGCATCAATCAGCGATCTTCTTAATCCTGTTGAGCGTATCAACAGCATTATTGCAAGATACAACGCAGGCGAGCTTACTGAGTAATTTCAGATAAACATTTGCGGGGCTATTTAGTTCCCGGCAAACATAAAGACAAAATAACGGAGGACCATATCACTTAACTGTGATATGGTCCTCTTTTTTAGTACCTTTATAAATCAATTGTTCTGGACCTGCATGTAGGTTACGAAATGATTACCGTTATTCTGGAAAAGTGTGGCGGTATCATTTCTTCCAAGCTTGTAAACTTCTCCCTTAGTTGGCTCAAGTAGCACAGTATTAAGATCGTTAAAGCCTATGATCATCATACTGCTTCCGTCATTCATGGTAGCCATTACAGGAATATCCTGATTAACATAGTAAAGCATGGCCTCCATGGGACATCCGTCAAGATCAAGGATTCTGGCTGATACCAGGTTATCTCCTAAGATATCTAGTGTGGTTTTCCCCTGATCCAGCATAGACTGAACATTTACGCTTATACCCTTGTGCTGAAGAATAAGGTCAAGGCAAACTGCTGTGGAATTATCCCCGGGCATATTCTCCCACTCCTCTGCCAGATTCGTAATATACATGATCTGATTTGCTTTAAGGAGATTACCTCTGTACCAAACATATTTGCCATAATCATCAACAACTACGCCGGGATTATTATAAGCATCATTTATGGCATCCGAAGGATTATCGCAGATGCTCATTGCTCCGTCCATGTTGTAGACATAGTAATAAGGACTTGCATCCATATTTCGGTCGCTGGCTGCGATTACTTCCCTGCTGCCCTCATACAAAGTCATATTCGGTGTAACAGATCTCAGTGTCTTAACATTCATGTTGCTCTTAAGCATGATCTCAAGAAGATTCTTATAATCCTCTGTCGCTGCCACAGTCAGATAATTGCTGCCCTTCTCTGTTTTTATGGTGCTCATTATCTGATCATCCATCACACTCTCAAAAAGCTCTGTCTCAGGATTCCAATTTGCCCTGTTTATCCTTATGACGTTATCTTCAATGGATACATTGGTAACAAGGGCTTCGCCGGGATTATAGTTCTCAAGAATACTGCCCTCACTGTCAACGATGCATATCTTGTACATTCCATAGATGAGTGAACCCATCTGATCGCTGTGGACATCGGATTCATGGACAAGGCCATAGGTCAGATCCTCTCCCATAAAGCCAAGAACTCTGATGAAATCTCCCGCTTCAGCTTCGATCTCTGACTGGGCCTGCGTGGAGAGATCCATGATATTAACTGTTTTCCTGTCCTCATCCTGCCATGCAATACTGCTGCCTGACTGAGAGATACAATATCTGTCATCTGAGATATTCTCGATAAGCTTCTTCTGCTCTCTGGTGGACAGATTAACCATATAAACATTTCCTTCAAGCATGAAGAAAAGATTACCGCTTGTTCCCGCATAGAGCATCTTATCGTTATAAGCCTGCAAAATATCCTGATGGAAATTTACTGGAATGAAGACCTGCTCCTCAATGGTGTTCAACTGAGAATCATATCCGTAAACCGCTATTCCCACTTTTCCCTCGTGGTCGCCGCGATTCATGTATCCCGAGACTGCAAACTGCACATTTCCTGTCTCATCCACATTCAGGATATGGATTCTGTTAGCCTGCCATCTTGTGCGCTCATCATTGTATTCATCATTATAAAAACCAAAGGCCAGCGCCATCTTATTGTCAGTACTGTTATAGACGTAAAGTCTGTCCTCGCTGACAAAAGCTACAGCGTTACCGCCATCACTCTCCTTAAAGGGGAGATTACTGTCTGAAATCCATAGATTTATAACATTATCGGAAAAATCAGACTTATCGCCGTTAAATACATAATTCATCTTCCTGTCATAGCCAAGAAGGTATATTCTGTCTGTGGTATATCTTACGCGGAAGTTCTCTGTGACGTTGTAGAGCTTATCTTCTCCCGCTTTTGTTTTCTGAATAAGCTGATAATAGAGCCTAAGTACCGCTGTTTGAGAATGAATATCCGACACCTCAATAATCGGCTCTGTATGGGATGTGATATTAAGATCGCCCCAGGTTACCTGATCATAACTGCTGTGAATAGTCACATGACTAAAGGTGGTGTTATCTCCATCAGAGTTAGATTCCAGATACTTGGAAAGCTCCTCTGTGGAACCCTGCTTATCAAAGGTCATGTTGTGGAAATCTGTGACAAACTTAATCTCATCTGATACATTATATTTTTCGCCTGTTTCAGACCAGATAATTCTCGTGTAATAGCGCACCGGCTCATCATTTACATTACATAGCATAACCAGCATGTATTCCTGATTTGCATCAATCAGATCCTTAAGCTGGAATGATCCCGTGATGATATCGTCCTTCTGAGTGATGTTTGTAATATCGGAATTCTCAACAAGACCATCTCCCGATACCTGTCTCACCTCAAAGCGAAGCCCTGAAATGAAAGTACCGTAGGTATTCATATTAAAAGCAATGTTTCTTCCGGCATCAATTGGAAGCACTGTGCCTCTTACGTGGTTTACTTCAAGCTCCGAGGAGTATCCATGAAGTAAATTGATCTCTTTTCCGCTTTCTAAAAAGGAAATTGTGGGAAATGTAGGAGCACCCATCTGAGCGGTCATGTCCACAGTCTCTTTATTACTGAAGTGTCCTATTATGAATAACGAAAGCACAAAGACGGCAATCGTATAAAAAATCTTGATTATTGTTTTCTTCATTTCTATAAGCACCCTAAATCAATTGACTTATGCGTGTCATCGCGGTAATATTTTTCTAACCTAAAACCGTTTCTTAATAAAAAGCGCAAATGCGCAGATTGGGGGAATTATGGACCACCCAGTACTTTATCGTAAACGTGTTATTCCAAACGAATGCATCCTGCTTAAGGATGATCACATTCTGCAATGCGACGAGAATACTATCGTCACGTCCTGGAACGCAATCCATCCGCGTTCTGATCTGTCCCATGGATATTCATGCTACTACCTGAAAAGAGGCTATAAAATAAGCAAATTCTACAGAGCTGACTCCACTCTTATGTACTGGTACTGCGACATTGTGGATTATCAGCAGGGCCCGGAGGAAAACTCCATCCTGACCTTTGACCTTCTTGCAGACGTAGTTATTTATCCCGATGGAAAAATCCGAATCCTGGACCTTGATGAACTCTCAGAAGCCTTTGAGCAAAAGCTTATCGATGAACGCCTTTTGAAAAAAGCGCTGACTTCTCTGGGGGACCTTATGGATGCCATTTATGAAAACAGCATCTCTGCCCTGGAAGCTCCCATAATCAAGGCCATTTCACAGAATACCTGATTTTAGTAAAATACATGTCCGCCAATGTTTATGCCGGTAAGTCCCGGTATCGGAGTTCTGAAATAAACGCAGTTACCTACGTTTGTGACTCCGCTCATGGCGGCATCTGCTGCCTGATAGCAAGACTCTGTTGCGCTTCCGTTTGCAAGCGCAAGTGCAAGACGTCCGCTTCCCACAGGTGAAAACTGGCTTGACTGATAAATAACGCCAACCACGGTATCCGGATATACGGAACTGAGCACTCTGTTGATTACAACTGCGCCGACTGCAACCTTGCCCTCATAGGGCTCGGCGCCGGCCTCACAATATATCAGATTTGCAAGAAGGTATCTGTCACCCTCAGCAAATGTGACCTCAGAAATATTTCTCCACTTGGAACTCTTTGCCAGCTTTGACAATCTGATTTCTTCTGCCAGCTTGGCTTCCAGCTTTTTAACATCATCACTTTGTGACTCTGCAAGCTCCTCAAACTCTCTTGCTTTATTTTCTATGGACTGAGCTTCTTCCTCAGCTGTTGAAATATCCTGCTTGTACTTTTTGATATTTCCGCTTGTGTAACTGACAAGTCCTGAAACACGGCTCTGCTCTGCTTCTACCTGGACTTTATATTCATCAAGCTCAGCCTTCTCGTTATTGAGCTTATCCTTTTTATCCGAGATATCCTCGCAGGTCTGCATATATTCCTCTAACATTTTTCTGTCATATGCAGACAGAGCTTTAATTAGATCCTTCTGATTAAGGAAATCTCCAAAGCTCTCATTTCCAAGCAGCATATCATAAAGAAGAACATCCTGATTCTCATAAATGAACTGAACTCTCTTTTTCATGGATGCATACTGGGCGTCCTTGGTATCAATAGCAACCTCAAGCTCCGCCTCGGTATTGGCAATCTCATTTTCCTTATCATCAATCTTGTTTTCAAGATCAGTCAGGTTATTACTAACCTCTGTAAGCTGCTCGTTCAGATCATCCAGCTTGTTCTCCAGCTGACTTTTTTCTTTATTAAGATTACTGATATCTTCTTTTTTATCGTCCAGCTGATCCTTGGTATCACTCAGCTGACCTTTTGTGTCTTCAAGCTTCTGCTTCGCTTCCTCAAGCGCCTTTTTGGTAGCCTCCGTCGCTCTGACATTTATTGAATAATTGGCAGATACGCCAAGAAGCCCCAGTAAAAGCAGACAGCTTAAGACTCTCACCGGAAACTTTTTCACAACGTCTCCCCTTTTACTAAATAGTATCGACCTGCACTTCTGCAACTGACGCAACCGTGCATGGTCTCACACTTAAATCTCTATATGGATATTCTTCCCGGATCTCTGGTAGGGATAATATTTCACACCGGCTGCATCAAACATTCTCTTAGATGCTCTTGTTGCAGCTGAAGATGCGTATTTGTCGCTGTCATATACAACAGTGCGGATGCCTGCCTGAATAATAGCCTTGGCACATTCATTGCAAGGGAAAAGAGAAACATAAAGCTTAGCACCCTCTAAGCTTCCTCCCCTGTAATTAAGGATCGCGTTTAATTCGCTGTGAGTTACAAAAGGATACTTGGTTGAAAGCTCATCCTCTCCGTCTCTCTCCCAAGGAAAATCGTCATCATCACAGCCAACAGGAAAACCATTGTAGCCCATGGACAAAATCTTATTGTCGCCGCTGACAATACAGGTCCCAACCTGTGTGCTGGGATCCTTGGATCTCATAGCCGCAAGCTTGGCAACTCCCATGAAATACTCATCCCAGGAAATATAATCCTCCCTTTTCATATCACTCCTCCATATCTGTTATCTCTGATATCCTTCGTGAATGCTTTTCAAGGCCTGAGAAAGGTGTATTTAAGAATGTATCTACGATATCAACCACCATATCAGGACCTATAAGTGCTCCGCCCATGGCAAGCACATTTGCATCATTGTGCTCTCTTGTAAGTCTTGCTGAATGAGGCTCGCTGCAAAGAGCGCATCTGATTCCCTTAACCTTGTTGGCAACTATTGAAATGCCGATTCCGGTGGTACAGATAACGATACCCTTTTCACACTCGCCACTGGCAACAGCCTCTGCTGCCTTTTTTCCAAAAATAGGATAATCGCAGGAATTAGTATCATAGGTACCAAAATCCTTGTATTCGATTCCCTTCTCCTCGAGATATGCGATTACAACCTGCTTGCAGTCATATCCGCCGTGATCACTTCCAAGTGCTATCATTTTTCATCCTCCTCTATTAGCTATGGCAGGCGTATCTAAACCTGCGCATCACTTTTACATTTATCGCTCAGACTCTTACAACCTTGTGTCCTGCTGCCTTTAAAAGTCTGTTCATAATGGCCTGCCCGATACCTGTATCATCAAAGCTCTCTGAAAACATCAGATTAACTTCCTCATCATCGAACTGCCTAAGAATACTGAAAAGATTATGAGCTATCTCCTCTTCATCATCCCTGCTGCCGGCGATTTTTACTATATCGGCATTATACAGGGGAGCTGACTCACTGGTTGCTATGACTCCTGTCTTTAATCCCTGCTCTTTAGCCTTTTTAAGCTCGCCGTTTATATACTCTGCTACCTTCTGGGAATCGCCCTCAACTATAGTAAGGTCTCCCTTTGGTGCGTAGTGTCTGTATTTCATTCCCGGAGCCTTGGGTGCCGTCTTGGAATTGGCATCAAGGATTGTCTTATCAACACTGACATCTCCAAGAAGCTCAGTAAGATTTTCTTTTGTAATATACCCGGGTCTGAGTATCATGGGCACATCCGAGGTAAGATCTATAATAGTGGATTCAAGTCCTATTCCCACTGCTCCGCCGTCTATTATCATCTCAACCCTGCCGCTTAAATCCTCCACGCAGTACTTAGCTTCCGTGGGACTGGGTCTTCCTGATATATTGGCGCTTGGTGCTGCAATATATCCACCCGCGCATCTTATAAGCTCTGCTGCTATCTTATTGCTTGGCATTCTGATAGCAACTGTATCAAGTCCGCCAGTGGTCTCATAGGGAACCGCATCGGATTTATTCATTATCATTGTAAGGGGCCCCGGCCAATACTTCTCGGCCAGCTTATATCCCGCATCCGGAATCTCTTTTACTATCTTTTTTATGGATTCCATATCCGCTACATGAACTATAAGCGGATTATCTGAAGGTCTGCCCTTTGCAGCATAGATTTTCATTGAAGACTGGGGATTAAGTGCATCGCCTCCAAGTCCGTAAACCGTCTCTGTGGGAAAAGCCACAAGACCGCCATCTTTAATAATACTGCCTGCCTTTTTTAAAACTTCAAGGGCACCCTCATCTATATTTTCTTCGTCAATTACTTCAACTATTGTATCCATTGTACTTCTTTCTAACAGGATCACTGCGCCATATAAGCAGCAATTACATCCCATACTTCGGCATTCTCAAAACCAAGGGCCCACTCAGCAACGCCGGCGATTCCTGCTGCCTGCATTACACTAAGCTTAACCTCTATGGAACGGGATTCCTCATTCCACAGCTGAATAAGTGCACCGTTTGAATCTGTTACTTCACCGTAATACTGGCATGTCTCTTCATCCCAGTTCATCTCCATGCCATACTGATTGATAATATTTGTGGCACCGTCCATGTGAAGAGCCTTACTTGAAACCTCTCCGCCTGATGTAGTCCACACTCTTGTATAGAAAGGAATGGCATTTACAAGTTTTTCTGCAGGAACCATTGTAAGAGCCTTCTCGATGCCTCCCTGAACATAGCCGATAGAAGCAACTGAGCCGGCTTCATCAGATCCGCCGTAGTGCTCATCATAGCCCATGATCACCACGTAATCGGCAATCTCGCCCTGCTCCACAAGATCATAATGATCATTAAAATCCATAGGTACATAATCATCTATTGAGAAAACAAGGCCGTTCTGCCTGCAGGCTACGGAAAGTTCTCTCATAAACTGCAGATAATCCGGTCCGCAGCTTTCATTTATCTGCTCTAAGTCCGCATTGATACCATCAATCTCATATTCCTGTGCATAAGCAATGAGCTGCGCAATCACATTCGCTCTGGATGCTTCATGAGACAAAATTGCCACAGTATCGATCTGGTTACCGGAATTAAAATTATCAAGAACGCCCCAAACCTGCATTCCGTTAGCATGGGCTGTAGATACATAATCCCTTGTGGCATAACTTACAACTGTACCTTCGTTATCACTTATGGTAAACCATGTAGGCGCAAGTACATTCAAAGATTTTGTAGGCGCAATCGCTCCGTCAATTGTTGCATTACCGGCAGCTCCTGCAATAGGATGGAATCCAATATTTACCTTGCCATCAAGTCTTACAGTAGTATAGTCTTTAAGATCAGCCGGTGCAGGCAGGCTTCCTGCAGCTGTCTCAATGGGGCTTTCCGCAAGTCCTTCAGGATTCTCTGCCTCTATGGCAGCCTTGGTAACTTCGCCGGTGCCCATAAAATCAAGATACTTATTCTCAACGTAACCCTTGTGAGCATCCCAGGTAATGATCTCAGACCATTCATCCATCTGGTTGGTAACAACGGCCATTCCGCCTTCAACATAAGAAACAACATCGCTCTTTATACCGCCAAGTACGCGAACAGCTGTCTTTTTCTTTACCTTAGCAAGAGTCTGCTCATAGCTTCCTGCGTAAAGTCTTATTCTGTCAGGCGAAGCAAATACCTGATAGTCCAAATCTGTAAAGGCCTTTAAATAGCCAAGAGCGATGTAGAGCTTTTCTCCATCCACATAGGAAATAGTATAGCCTGCATCTCCGCTCTCACCATTTGTGGAAGTCCAGGAAGACTCACCAATTTTTGTGGTATAGGTGGCACTTGGAGTAGTATAGAAAAGTGTCTGATCTGCCTCGCCGTAATAGAACTTATTACCCTGAACGCTCTTTGCCAGATTATAATCGAGGTAATAAACACCGTCTTTTTTAACTGCCTTATCCTCTAAAACAGAATCGTTATATATAATAGCCACATCCTGCTCACTTGAAATTCCATAATATTCACTTAGATCTGCCTGAGTCTTGGAATATGAAAATTTCTCAATTGCAATCTGTGCTCCGTAAATCAGTCCAATAATTAAAATAAGGGCGATTATAATAATCACCGGCATAACTTTCTTTTTCATTAATAAAACCAGCTCCTTCCAATCGCCCTACATTATATCATAAATGAATATATAATAGCCATTTAATTGAGGTTACAGGCGCATAATTACGCGCAAAAACGCTTTGGGTGGGGACCTGCCGCAAATAACGCGTTGACTGAATTTTCTAAGGGGTCAGGTTTCTTTTCCATAAGGAGTTTACGTGATAATTTCCCAAACCCGGCATAAGTCTGAATACTGTGCCAAAACACATTCCCGCCTGTAAACCTTCTATTAAATTGACAACTGGTGCCACTGCAGTACCGAATAAATAAAAATAATTAATATTCCGCCATAAAAACGGATAGTTTGTGTTTGAATTATTAAAAAAATTTCGGTGATTTCTCTCCAACGATTGTTGGATGAGCTTGTAAGACATTCCACCAGATACGGTGAAACGCTGTAAAATCAATCTGTAGTTATCATGCCTCCTCCCCCGATACTGTGTCGCAGAGGCACCACGGTTTTGTACTATACACGACGCCGATAACAAAATCAAGCATCTTAATCAAAATTTAATTATTTTCTAAGAATTGGGCTTATATATGAAATTTTAAAACATGCCGATACATCTATTGACACACATCAACGTTTCCTTTAATATTCTACTAATTACTTAATAATTTATGTTATTTAGGGAGGGCATCGCATGAAAATCGAACGCGTTAATGATTATCAGATCCGATGCACACTTACAAAAGATGATCTCGCAAGCAGACAGCTCAAAATAAGCGAGCTTGCGTATGGAACAGATAAAGCAAAAGACTTATTCCGCGATATGATGCAGCAGGCTAATTACCAGTTTGGCTTTGATGCAGAAGATATCCCTCTTATGATTGAGGCTGTTCCGATAAATTCAGAGTGCATCGTTCTTATAATAACAAAGGTTGAAGATCCTGAAGAACTTGATACCAGATTCGCCAATTTCTCACCTGCTCTTCAGAGCGAGGTTTCAGGCTCATATACTGAAGAAGAGGAGGACGGTGATACAGATATCATGAATCTCTTTAAAAAGCTTAGAGATGCTGATTCAGCTCCTGCTGAAGGAACTGCCAAGAGATCGCCTAATCAGATGAGAACCGCAGGAAGACCTGCTGCTGCAGATCCCTTCTTCTTATTCTCATTTGGATCCATGCATGATGTGATGAATTTCTCAGCAATGAATAATGCAGAGGTGAGTGTCCGCAATACTCTTTACAAGAGCGATAAGGATGGCAAGCTTTTCCTTCTCATCCATCCCGACGGAGCATCTGCAACTACTCTTAAGAAGCTGTGCACAGTTCTCTCCGAGTATGGTAAGCCAGAGACATCTTCATCCATCAGCGAACAGTATTTTAATGAACACTATCAGATAATCATTAAGGATGAAGCTATACAGAAGCTTGCAGGCATCTGATACTTGTCTTCATCGCATTTAAACAATTTCATTTATGACATTATAAAAGCTCCGGCGATTTCTCGCCGGAGCTTCTTTTTGCTCTCAATCTGTTTTTGTCAGATTAGTTATCATAGAGAGTAACGAGCTTGTTCAGGTATGCAAGACGCTCCTGAGCATTCTCCTTGGACTTAGCATAGAGCTTCTGTGCTCTCTCAGGATTCTTGAGCTTAAGTGAAAGGTATCTAACCTCACCGTCAAGGAAGTCCTGATACTCCTCTGTAGGAGCCTTGCTGTCAAGTGAGAACTTCTTCTCTGCTGCAGGATTGAATCTGAACATATGCCAGTAACCTGTAGCAACTGCCTTCTTCTCTTCGTCCATAACCTTGTTCATGCCGGCCTTAAGACCCTGGTTGATACAAGGAGCATAAGCGATGATGAGTGAAGGTCCCGGATATGCCTCTGCCTCTGCGATTGCCTTAAGTGTCTGGTTCATATCAGCACCCATAGCGATCTGAGCAACATATACATAACCATAGCTCATTGCGATAGAAGCAAGATCCTTCTGCTTGATCTCCTTACCGCCTGCAGCGAACTGTGCAACAGCACCTGTAGGTGTAGCCTTTGAAGACTGTCCGCCTGTATTTGAGTAAACCTCAGTGTTAACAACGAGAACGTTTACATCCTTACCGGAAGCAAGTACGTGATCGAGACCACCGAATCCGATATCGAATGCCCATCCGTCACCACCGAAGATCCACTGTGACTTCTTAGCGGCAAAGTCTTTATTCTTAACAACATACTTAGCAGCATCTGAGCTGTCGCCTGCAAGTGCAGCTACGAGCTCTTCTGTAGCAGCTGTGTTTGTTGCGCCGTTTGTAAATGTATCGAGATACTTCTGAGCTGCGTCCTTAGCAGAACCGCCTGCTGCAACGATCTCTTCTACCTTCTCCTTGATAGCATCACGGAGAGCGTTCTGTGCAAGAACCATACCGAAACCAAACTCAGCATTATCCTCGAACAGTGAGTTATCCCATGCAGGACCCTGACCCTTAGCATTTACTGTGTAAGGTGTTGAAGGTGAGGAGTTACCCCAGATTGATGTACATCCTGTAGCGTTAGCAACGTACATTCTGTCACCAAAGAGCTGAGTAACAAGCTTAACATAAGGTGTCTCACCACAACCTGCGCAAGCGCCTGAGAACTCAAGGAGAGGCTGCTTGAACTGTGAACCTCTGATTGTTGTCTCTTTAAGCTTCTCAACAACTTCTGTCTTAACAGGAGTCTTAACAGCATAATCGAAGTACTTCTGCTCATCCTTATTATCAGCGATAGCACCCATCTTAAGTGTCTCGCCGGCCTTGTTACCAACGCAGACATTAGCACATGAGCCACATCCTGTACAATCAAGTGCAGAGATAACAACTGAGAACTTGTATCCGGGAACTCCGTTGAGATCCTTTGTCTGAAGTCCTTCAGGAGCATTTGCAACTTCTTCATCTGTAAGAGCAACTGTTCTGATTGCAGCGTGAGGACAAACGAGTGAGCAGAATCCACACTCTACGCACTTTGTAGCATCCCACTTCGGAACGTTAACTGCAATACCTCTCTTCTCGAATGCAGCAGATCCACTAGGTGTAGAACCGTCAACATAAGGAAGAAGGTCAGAAACCTTAAGAGTGTTACCTTCCTGAGAGTTAACCTTTGACTGAATGTTGTTAACGAAATCAACAACGTCCTTACGATCGCCCTTAGCTTCTGTGAACTCAAGACCTTCGTCCTTAGCGTCCTTCCAGCTTTCAGGAATTTCAACCTTGATAAGGTTCTTAGGATCAGCACCGGCATCGATAGCATCCCAGTTCTTCTTAACGACATCTTCACCCTTACGGCCGTATGTCTTCTGAGCAGCATCCTTCATGAACTTGATCGCATCTTCTTCAGGAATGATCTTTGTGATGTTGAAGAATGCAGACTGAAGGATTGTGTTAATTCTTGTAGGACCCATACCTACTTCAACACCGATCTTAGAACCGTTCATGATATAGAAGTTGATCTTGTGGTCATACATAAACTTCTTAACCTGTCCGGGGATCTCTGTCTCAAGCTGATCTACTGTCCAAGGGCAGTTAAGAAGGAATGATCCTCCATCAACAAGCTCCTGAACCATGTTGAGCTTGCGGATATATGAAGGATTGTGGCAAGCTACAAAGTTAGCCTTCTTGATGAGGTAAGTTGACTTGATAGGAGTCTTACCAAATCTAAGGTGAGACATTGTAACACCGCCTGACTTCTTAGAGTCATAATCAAAGTATGCCTGAGCATACATGTCTGTGTTATCACCAATGATCTTGATTGAGTTCTTGTTAGCACCAACAGTACCGTCAGCACCAAGACCCCAGAACTTACAGTTTGTTGTTCCCTCGGGAGTTGTAACAAGGGGAGCACCTGCATCAAGTGAAAGATGTGTTACATCATCATTGATACCGATTGTGAACTGTTCCTTATCTGTGTTGTTGTAAACAGCAACGATCTGCTCAGGAGTAGTATCCTTAGAACCAAGACCATAACGTCCGCACATAACAGGAACTGACTCAAACTTAGTGCCCTTAAGAGCTGCAATAACATCAAGAGCAAGAGGCTCACGGTAAGAACCGGGCTCCTTTGTTCTGTCAAGAACTGCGATTCTCTTAACACTTGCGGGAATAACATCAACAAGAGCCTTAGCATCGAAAGGACGATAAAGTCTAACCTTTACAACGCCGACCTTCTGACCCTGCTTAGCAAGGTAGTCGATTGTCTCCTCGATTGTATCGTTTACGGAACCCATAGCAACGATGATTGTCTCAGCGTCTGCTGCTCCGTAGTAGTTAAAGAGCTTGTAATCTGTTCCAAGCTTAGCATTAACCTTGTCCATGTACTTCTGAACAATTGCAGGAAGCTCATCATAACCTGTGTTGCAAGCTTCTCTTGCCTGGAAGAAGATATCAGGGTTCTGAGCTGAACCCATCTGACGAGGATGATTCGGGTTAAGAGCGTTAGCCTTGAACTCGTCAATTGCCTCGTGATTAACCATCTCATCGAGATCCTTGTAATCCCAAACTTCGATCTTCTGGATTTCGTGTGAAGTACGGAAACCGTCAAAGAAATTAATGAAAGGAAGTTTTCCTTCGATAGCAGCCATGTAAGATACAGGTGTAAGATCCATAACCTCCTGTACGCTTGAGCTGCAGAGCATTGCAGCACCTGTCTGGCGGCATGCATAAACGTCAGAGTGATCACCGAAGATATTCAGCGCATGTGAAGCTACGCAACGAGCTGATACGTTGAATACGCCGGGAAGTCTCTCACCAGCTACTTTGTAAATGTCAGGGATCATAAGAAGAAGTCCCTGTGATGCAGTGTAAGTAGATGTAAGAGCACCTGCTACAAGAGATCCGTGTACAGCACCTGCTGCACCTGCCTCTGACTGCATTTCTGTGATCTGTACTGTACGACCGAAGATGTTCTTCTTGCCGGCAGTAGCCCACTCATCAACATGCTCAGGCATAACTGATGAAGGAGTGATCGGGTACATGGCAGCAACTTCAGTGAACGCATATGATGCATATGCAGCAGCTTCGTTACCGTCCATGGTTTTCATGTTTCTTGCCATTTCTATTCCTCCTACCTTTAATAGTGTATTGTAATCATAGGGGCAAAGAAAAAACCGGAATTCCTACGATTACTTGGTCTTGGATTCCCAGGATAGGCATGTTAAGCTTTTACACACCTATGCCGTAAAATCGCTAATGTACGCACTACGCGCAATTTAAATTCTAACATTGTGATTTCGCAAAGTCAACGAATTCAAGCCATTTCTCGGCTCTCAGAATGATAATTTTTCTAAACAAAATAACGAAAATATAAAAAGAATAAATCTTTTATAAACAAACGCTTCATTGATAAAAGTTATCGCTAAATTGCTTGCGTAAAATATTCAATTATATTATCATAGTCTCTGTAGTAGGTAATACCGATTGGCAGCGGCATCTGCCGATCCTAAAAGTATTACAAACTTTTTATTCAGGAAGGAGATTTTTGATATGGCATACGTTATTAGTGATAGTTGCATCAGCTGCGGTTCTTGTGCAGGTCAGTGCCCTGTTTCTGCTATTTCTCAGGGTGACACACAGTTCAACATCGATCCTGATACATGCATCGATTGCGGTTCTTGTGCAGCTCAGTGCCCTGTTTCAGCTATTTCACAGGGCTAATTGCAAATTGCAAATGTAAACAAGAAAATCCGAAGCTTTCGCTTCGGATTTTTTATTGTCCTCATCCGTCAGCTTCGCTGACACCTTCCCCCAGAGGGGGAAGGCTTTTCTTTTCCCTGCCTTCCCCTTGAGGGGAGGCTTTTCTTTTCCTTGCATTCCCCTTGGGGGGGAGGCTTTTCTTTTCCCTGCCTTCCCCTTGGGGGGAAGGTGTCACGAAGTGACGGATGAGGGGATATTATTCTTGACCACTTCTTCTGTATGACGGCTCAAGATTTGCAAACTTCGTAAATTCAGGAAGCCATGCAAGCTCTACTGTTCCTATCGGGCCGTTTCTCTGTTTTGCAATGATTATCTCGGACACACCTTTTCTGTCGGTATCCTTATTGTAATAATCATCTCTGTATATGAACATAACCATATCTGCGTCCTGCTCGATGGCACCGGACTCACGAAGGTCAGACATCATAGGTCTGTGATCAGGTCTTGACTCAACCGCACGGGAGAGCTGTGACAGTGCAACAACGGGTACGTTAAGCTCACGGGCAAGAGCCTTCAGTGCTCTTGAAATCTCTGATACCTCCTGCTGTCTTGACTCAGCAGAACGCTTACCGCTTCCGCTCATAAGCTGCAAATAGTCGATCATTATGATGTGCAGGTTGTGCTCCATCTTGTACTTACGGCACTTCGACTGAAGCTCCTGGATTGAAATACCGGGAGTATCATCGATGATAAGATTAGACCTTCCGATAAGGTCCGCACTTTCAATAAGATTCTCCCAATCCATATCTGTCATGTTACCGGTACGGATATGCTGTGAATCAACGTGTGATTCCATGGACATAAGACGGTTTACCAGCTGTTCCTTTGACATTTCCAGAGAAAATACCGCAACGGTTTTACCCTGATGGAAAGCCATGTGCTGAGCGATGTTAAGAACAAACGCCGTTTTTCCCATGGAAGGACGGGCTGCGATAAGTATCAGATCCGAAGGCTGGAAGCCTGCTGTCTTATAATCAAGATCAGTAAATCCTGTGGCAAGACCTGTAACTGTTCCCTGCAGTTTACTTGCCATCTCAATCTTATTGAGGGCGTTCATGACTATCTCACTTATGGGCACGAACTCGCCGCTGTTACTAAGCTGCGTGATACGGAAAATTTCCTTCTCCGTATCATTCATAAGTGCCTCAAGCTCTGTGCTGTCCTGGAAACAATTATTTATAATATCCTGGCAGGAATGAATAAGCTCTCTGAGCTTACTCTTATCGCGAACTATCTCCGCATAATATTTCACATTGGCCGAGGTGGGAACACTACTTGCCATCCCAAGGATGTAATCCATGTTGTACACCTGCGGCGGTGCATTCTTCTCTTTTAAATGATTCTGAAGCGTCACATTATCAACAGGCGTTCCATCTTTATAAAGCTCTACCATCGCTTCAAAAAGCATACCCAGCTGCCTGTTGTAGAAGTCATCCGGATGCAGCATCTCTGATGCAACCTGAATGGCATCCCTGTCTATCAGCATAGCTCCCACAACCGACTGCTCTGCCTCAAGACTGTTTGGCATTGTGCGCTGTACTAAATTCTCTTCGGGCATTTTTTAAGCCTCCGTAACAGAAACCCTGAGGATTGCAGTAACCTGAGGATGCAGCTTTACAGGCACCTCAGTTGTACCAAAGGAACGGATAGGTTCAGGCAGCTGAACCTTTTTCTTATCAAGGCTAAGACCGCACTGCTTCTTTGCCTCAGCAACGATCTCCTTGGAAGAAACAGAACCGAAAACTCTTCCGCCCTCGCCTGCCTTCATGGTAACCTTTACGTTAGCCTTCTCTATTTCTTTTGCAAGCTCCTTCATGCTCTCAAGAAGCTCCTGGGCCTCTTTTTCCTCGCGCTTTTTCTGATTCTTAAGATCATTCAGATTAGCTTTATTTGCTTCAACGCCCAGCTTTTTAGGCAAAATGAAATTGGATGCGTATCCATCACTTACCTTAACAATATCTCCCTTTTTTCCAAGAGACTTAACGTCCTCTAACAAAATTATTTCCATTATCCTTCTCCTCCAAACTTTTATATCAGCTCGCCTGCTTCAATCATTGCATCAAGCTGGTTCTTTACCATTGTTATAGCTTCATCAACGGAGATTCCTTCAAACTGACAGCCTGCGGAACTGATATGTCCGCCGCCTCCAAGCTTCTCCATGATAATCTGTACATTTACTTCGTCAATGGATCTGGCACTTACATATATCTGATTCTGATACTGGGTACATGTAAAGCTTGCCCTTACTCCCTTGATATTAAGGAGCTCATTGGCAGCCTGAGCCGCAATTATAGTAGGACTCTGCAGATCATTTGAATCACAAACAGAAATCGCATAGGCTCCGCGATAAATCTCTGCCTGACTTACAGCATCGGCTTTTGCCTTGTACTCTGTAGCATCCTCTCTGAAAAGCTTCCTTACTCTTGTTACGTCAGCACCGTTTCTTCTAAGAAAAGCAGCCGCTTCAAAGGTACGTACACCTGTCTTATTCATGAAATTATTGGTATCAACCATAATTCCGGAATACATACTGTCAGCTTCTTCGGGCCTTATCTTTACAGCTTCATCAATGTACTGTAAAACCTCTGAAACCATCTCGCAGGCACTTGATGCATAGGGTTCAACATAAGAAAGAGTGGCATTTTCAATAACTTCCGTACTCTGTCTGTGGTGATCAAGCACAACTATAGTCTTACAGAACTTGAGAAGTTCAGGACACTCAGTTATGCTGGGCTTATTTACATCCACAACCACAAGAACCGCATTATTACCTGCAATATCAATGGCCTGCTGATTATTAATGATCATATCCTGCTCGTATTCAGGATTACCTTTGAAAAGATCAACCAGCGGCTTCATGGAATTAGTCACATCATTGAGAACTATGTGGCACTTTCTATCCAAAGTCTTAGCTATTCTGTAGATACCAACGGATGAGCCAAAGCTGTCAACATCACCGATTCTGTGACCCATAACAATAACGGTATCCTTACTGTTGATGATCTCCTTAAGGGCGTGAGCCTTAACTCTGGCCTTAACTCTGGTACTCTTCTCAACCTTCTGACTCTTACCGCCAAAGTACATGATCTCATCAGGAGTCTTAACAACCGCCTGATCTCCGCCTCTACCAAGAGCAAGGTCTATGGCGTTACGGGCAAATTCATAATTCTGGGAATAGGACAGACCATCAAGTCCCATACCGATACTAAGCGTAACTGCCATCTCATTACCGATATTTACAGTCTTAACATCCTCTAAGATATCGAAGCGAACTTCCTTCAGATACTGCGCCGATTTCTTGGGCATTACAATGAAGTACTTATCCTTTTCAATCTTCTTGGCAATACCGTCACAGGTGGCGATATACTTATTTATCTTTCTGTCTATAAGCGCTGTCAGCAGAGATCTTCTTACTTCCTCGACACTTTCAAGAGCTTCGTCGTAGTTATCAATATAAATAAGTCCCGCAGCAAGACTCTGTGAATCAACCTCATTGATTGCAAGTCTGAGGGCTGTCTCATCAAATAAATAAACCGCTATAAGGAAACCTTCATATCCGGAAGCATCGATAATATCGCTGTTTGCAGCCATCTCATCAAGGGATATCTTTTTCATCTTAAGGACATAGGAGTTATCCTCAAAGGTAACATCCTGATGCACCTCTTCCTCTCCCTCCGGGAATTTGTCCGTAGTTATATTAGGGAAAAGTGCTGTTATGGATTTATGGAATCCCTTCTCCTGATGAATAGCCTTCTCAAAAGCTGTATTTGTCCAAACAACTCTACCCGAATCATCAAGCAGTGCATGAGGCAGATCAAGATCTCTTAACAATCTCTTCTGAATCTGTCCATACTCCGTGGCAAAGCTTATAAGCTCATTCATTATGATGGGCTTGTTATAAAAATCCAAATAGATAACAGCCATAAAATACAAAAGCGCAAAAGCCGCCACAATCAGTCCCGCCGTAAAATCAACCGTCAGGACAGCTATCGTAACAAGCGCCAGAAGTATTCCAAGATAGATGAAAATATATAGAAATGTCTTGAGTTTTCCTTTAAGCCTAATTCTGTTTTTCTGCATATTCCTCTCCATCGTAAAGCGTGAGGTACCGCTATTTTTACTTATATATGATAACACAGATTTTAATTTCGAGGAAACTTACTTTACTCTTCTAAATTTCTGCATTTTTAATTTTACTTCCTAAGGTGTACAAAAAAAGACACTCAATAGAATAAATCTAGTGAGTGTCTCTATAATCACTTGAAATAGCTATTGCTATTACTCTGCCTCGTAAGGCATAAGTGCCAGATGTCTTGCTCTCTTAATAGCAGATGTAAGCTCTCTCTGGTGCTTTGCGCAGTTACCTGTGATACGTCTGGGAAGGATCTTGCCGCTCTCAGAAACGAACTTCTTAAGCTTTGCTGTGTCCTTGTAATCGATCACATTGTCTTTTCCACAGAATACGCAAACTTTCTTTCTTCTGTGCATACCACCTTTTCTTCTTACAGGAGAATCGGTTCTATCAGACTTATTGAAAGCCATTGTGGTACCTCCTTATCAAATTCAGTCAACAATGCCATAAAGGCATTTATAAATCAATAACTTAATTGAACGGAAGCTCTTCGTCGATTCCATCAGGAATATTGATGAATCCATCACCTGAATCCTGGCTGCTGTTACCGCCATCGAAAGGTGCTGCGGGAGCTCCGCCTGAGAAGCCACCATTTCCGCCTGCAGCATTCTTACTCTCTGCAAACTCGTGCTCCTCTACTACTACGTCAGTAGTGTATACCTTCTGACCGTCCTTATTGGTATAGCTACCGGTCTGGATACGGCCTGTGACGCAAATCTTTGTACCCTTTCTAAGATACTTCTCAGCAAACTCTCCGGTACGGCCGAATGCAACACAATTGATGAAGTCAGCAGTCTGACCATCCTGGTTGTTGTTACCTCTGCCTCTGCGATCTACAGCAAGTGTGTATCTCGCAATTGCCATTGAATTCTCCCCCTGAGAATATCTAACATCGGGGTCTCTTGTTAATCGTCCCATCAGTATAACTTTATTCATATCTTCGTCCTCTTTCTCTTAGGCCTCGTTCTGCTTAACGATAAGATAACGAATGACGCCATCGACGATACGGACACGCTTCTCGATTTCAGCAGGTGCAGTACTCTCTGCATCGAAATGAATGAAATAGTAGAAGCCCTCATTCATCTTGTTGATCTCGTAAGCAAGCTTCTTCTTGCCCCATTCATCAACATCTGTAATCTGTCCGCCGAATCTCTCGATCAAAGCCTTGCACTTGTCAACAGCTGCTGCTCTTGCGTCGTCTTCGATCTTAGCGCTAACGACTACGGCTAACTCATATTTTGTCATGCTTTCTTTACCTCCTTTTGGTCTCTGGCTACCGTTTACATTACGGTAACAAGGAAATTATCACAGAGATATACTTTAGCACAACATCCTATTTATTGCAAGCGATATTATTCAAAAAAACCTCAATTTATGATAGTCAGAACCTTCCCTAAATTAACTGACAAATCATATTATTAAGTAATCCACAGCTAGTGCAGATTCCTGAGATTTCATTTAAAGAGACATACTTTTTAGAGTTGTCCCAGTACTTCTCCAATAGGCCCCTGGATTACCAGATCTGCCTGCCCGTCTCTTGTGGTGGCCTGCTTATTTATAAGTACCAGCTTATGGCCTCTGTAATAATCAATAAGTCCTGCAGCAGGATATACAACAAGCGATGTTCCGCCAATTATGAGTACGTCTGCATTTGCTATATAATCCACAGCTTTACTCATAATAGACATATCAAGGCCTTCTTCATATAAAACCACGTCAGGCTTTATTCTGCCGCCGCATTCACAATAAGGAACACCTTCGCACTCAGCCATGAAATCAAAGTCGTAGAACTTACCGCATCTCTCGCAATAGTTCCTGTGAACACTGCCATGAAGCTCAAGCACTTCTTTGCTGCCAGCAGCCTGATGTAACCCATCGATATTCTGAGTGATAACAGCCTTAAGTTTGCCCTGCTTCTCCCATTCTGCCAGCTTAAGATGCGCTTTGTTGGGCTTAATTCCTTTAACAAGAAGCTTATCCTTATAGAATCTGAAGAATTCCTCCGGCATTCTCACATAAAAGCTGTGACTTAGCATCTGCTCCGGAGGATATTTATAATGCTGATGATACAGACCATCCTCACTTCTAAAATCCGGAACACCACTTTCTGTGGATACACCAGCGCCTCCGAAAAAAACTATGTTGTCAGATCCGTCTATTAGTTCCTTAAGTTCTCTGATATTTTCATCCATAGCCATCGCCTTCCTTATGAAAAACTACCACTACTACAACAGAAAAACTTTATAACTTAATTTTCTTATCAGAATCCAGCCTTCTTAAGAAGATCTGCCAGTGATGTGGTTGCTTCACCTTCGCTCTCAAATTCAATCTTCTCTTCAGTGATCTCAGTTGCTGCCACATCCTGAAGTGCCTTCATGCTAAGACTGAGCTTACCATCCTTAATAGCTGTAACTTTAACCTTTACTTTATCGCCAACCTTAAGAACTGCGCTGGGATGAGCAATTCTCTGATTTGAAATCTGAGAAATATGTACAAGTCCTGAAAGTCCGTTTCCAAGATTGATGAAAGCACCGTAGTCCTGAAGACTTTCAACAGTACCTTCTGTAACAAGTCCTACCTGTACGTTAGAAACCTTCGCAGCTCTCTCCTCATCAGCCTTCTCTTTAAGAATCTCTTTAGCAGACATAACAAGCTTCTTATTTGTCTCATCTGCTGTGATTACTCTTACCTCAAGCTTCTTATTTACGAAGTCATCAAGATCAGCCTCTTCAACATAATTAAGAGAAAGCTTTGATGCAGGAATAAATCCTCTGATTCCCTCAAGGAATGCTACAACGCCGCCCTTAACAGCTTCAATAACTGTAACAGTAACATTTTGGTTAGAATCCATCATCGCTTTAAGCTTATCCCAGGCAAGAACCTTGGTAGCCTCTTTCTTTGAAAGAAGAATATTTCCGTTTCCATCATCTGTCTTTACAACAGTAGCAGAAACCTCATCTCCAACCTTCACATCAGTTCTTATAGAAAACTTCGGATCATCTGAGAAATCCTCTGCCTTTATAACACCCTGAGTGAAATACTTAATATCTAACAGAACTTCAGACTCATCAACTCCGATTACTGTACCGGTAACAATGTCACCCTCAGAAATCTGTCTGAATGATCTGTCTATTTCATCCTTAAAATCTTCCATTGATTCCATTTTGTAATTCCTCCCCAAACTAAAAAGATTATTGACCTACAATCAAAATTATACACCGACTAAATTGTCTTAACATCTATTTTTTAATGCTATCTCGCATTTATCTTCCAAATTCATACAACAAAAAAGCCTTAAACATCGAAATGACATTTAAGACTAATTAGAGGTGCCAGTCGGATTTGAACCAACGATCAGGGAGTTGCAGTCCCACGCCTTACCACTTGGCTATGGCACCATATTAAATTTGATGACTCCGACGAGGCTCGAACTCGTGTTACCGCCGTGAAAGGGCGATGTCTTAACCACTTGACCACGGAGCCGTGTCCCTGTAGTACAGGTTATTTCGGATTTCTCCGTATTGTAGCTCCCCAAGTAGGACTCGAACCTACGACACTTCGGTTAACAGCCGAATGCTCTACCGACTGAGCTATTGAGGATTATTAATTACTTTATCCGTACCTTCAAAACCGAACACTGAATTATTCCATCTTATTCCAAATCTCTTTGTTCTATATCCTATTGGACAAGCCCTCGACCTATTAGTACACATCAGCTGAACATGTTACCATGCTTACACCTTGTGCCTATCTACCTCATAGTCTCTAAGGGGTCTTACTCCACAAAGGAGGGATATCTCATCTTGAGGGGGGCTTCACGCTTAGATGCCTTCAGCGTTTATCCCTTCCGGACTTGGCTACCCAGCCTTATGCATCTGGCGATGCAGCTGATACACCAGCGGTCCGTCCATCCCGGTCC
>NZ_AUJP01000019.1 GCF_000424285.1 Butyrivibrio sp. MB2005
ACTCAAACTTCCCACTTGTAAAAGTGGATTAGTCCCTTGAAAACTCAATAAAGATGCCATGTCAAATATACATCAGGCAGTCAGAGCCTCTTGCATGGGGCTAAGGGCGCTCTGCATATAATCGGGAAGCCCGCCGAGGAATGCATTGATGAACTCAGTCATCTTGGCTTCAGTAGGCTGGAACACAACTGATATAGCCTCAAACAGTGCAGTAAATATGATCTGCATGGAATCATCGAAAGTGATGTCAGCAATCTCATCAACCATGAAGAAGAATATCTCACCGAGACTACGCTGGTCATCAGAATATCTCCGGTTAATCGCAAGTATCATGTATCTTGTGAAAACAACAGCTATGTGACCACACATTGCATCAAATGAAAGACCACGATATTCCTTCACAAGATGAAGATAACTCTTGCATGTCTTGAAGAAGACCTCTATGGCCCATCTTTTTCCATATTGAGCAATGATCTCTTCTTCAGAAAGGCTCATGTCAGTGCAAATTATAGCAAGCCAGTCCTTCCTGTTGGATCGATTCCTTACATAAACAATCTTTGCCTCTATGGGGTTAAGACCACGTACCTTATCTTCTTTTCCAAGCATCACATCTACAGAAAGAAGATATTTGGAGCGGCCGCGACGTTTTCTGTTGCGTGAGTAGATCTGCTTTACATTAAGCTTTTCTTCCCCAACAAGATAATTGATTTTGGAACTCTTCTTAATCATGGCAATGGTATCAAGGCCCATCTTCTTGATTCGCTGTATGTTAACCGGTTCCGAGAACCAACTGTCGAACAGAACATACTTGGCACTATGACCTGCTTTTACAGCATTTTCAAGAAGCTGCATAACAACATCTGTAGATTTAGTTTGAGACTGCTCGCGTCTGCGATAAGCCAATGTTCTGTGGTCAAAGTCTTTTGCTGAGTTGAAACGGTTCTTTTCATTTGTTGAACTAAGCAGGCAGAAGTCAATCGGAAGGAAAGTTGCTCCATCTGACCAACCAAGTGTCAGGAGCCTGAAGCCTTTTTTATAACCTTTGCCACAGTGATCAAAAACTCGTGATAAAAGCTCAACATTCTTAGAACGAGACCTGTCAAACAGGCTGTCATCAATAACAAAAGCATCACGACGCTCCTTGCTGGTAAGATCTCTGAGCATGTTGTTGATTATGTCAGCAGAGAGCTCAATTGTGTACTTCTGCCAGTTGGCCTTTGGATTGTCAAGAAAGCGATATACTGCGTTCTTGGAAAATGCCTCAGTGAACTTCCCCTGATGCATTTGCATATACATGCTCTTGTTCATAAAAACAAGCTTAAGCAGATATGTAAAGATGACACTTATTGCAACGCCTCTGGCTTTGCCTGCGCCACATCTGTAAAGGTGTTTCACAACCTCAAACTTAGAGATGAAGGAATCCACTGACCGATTTAGATCATTGTTCTGAATCATTTCATCGGAATAGTCAGTTTTCAGGTTATGTGATACAATAGACATGGCGCACCTCGCTTATTTGCTAGTATTTTTGTTTCTCGTCAATTCAATTATACCGCAAATACTGGGCTTGCGCCTTTTTAGATGGCATTTTTATTGAGTTTTCAAGGTTCAACTGTCAATTCCCAAGTGGGAAGTTTGAGTATATAAATTCTAAAAGTTGCTAAATGGAGTGAGGGTATGAAACTTAATCTGAAATGGATGCGGGATTATGAACAGCTCCGCAAGGAAAAGGAAAATGCTGAGCTTGAAGCGGAACGCAAGATGGAGTATTTTGCCAGCGTTGCGCATGAGATCAGAACGCCCATCAATGCCATTATGGGTTATGATGAGCTGATCCTTCGTGAGTACAACGATCCTGCCCTCAGACAGTATGCCAGCAGTATCAGATCTGCTGCTAATACTCTTTTGTCCATAATAAATGATTCCCTTGATTATTCCAGAATACAAGCAGGGAAAATGCGCCTTTTTCCCGCAGAGTACGACCTTGGTGCTGTAATAGAAGAGCTGGCTGAGATGATCCGCCCAAGGGCGGCATCCAAAGGCCTTGAACTTAAAAACTATGTAAACGAGCAGACTCCCAGATTCCTCTACGGCGACTGTGACAGACTTAAGCAGTGCATCATGAATCTTTTGACCAACGCTGTTAAGTACACGGAGGAAGGCGAGATTACTTTTTCTGTTGACTATGAAATGCTTGATGAAAACAGTGAGCGCGGCAACAGCCAGATGCTTTTGAAAATATCCGTAAGAGATACAGGTATCGGTATCAGAAATGAGGATATGGGCAGACTCTATAGCCCCTTTGAGAGAATAGAGGAGGAGAAAAATAAATATGTTGAGGGCACAGGCCTTGGTATTTCCATCGTAAAGGAAATCCTCGGACTTATGGGCTCTAAGCTTGAGCTTGAAAGTGTATACGGCGAGGGCAGTAATTTCCATTTTGCAATTAAGCAGGAAATTATGAAGATGAGTCCAATCGGTGACTTCGAGCAGCTCTATGCCGAGAATATCGTAAGTAAAGAAAAATATAACACTAAGTTTCTTGCACCGAATGTGAAGATTCTGGTGGTGGATGATGCGGATCTGAACCTCTCTGTTATGGAGGAACTATTAAAAGATACCAGAATGCAGGTGGATTCAGCACTTAGCGCTACCACAGGACTTGAGCTTGCATATAAGAGAAAATATGACATTATTTTCATAGATCTTAGAATGCCCGGGATGAACGGCGAAGAGATGGTAAGGCTTATAAGGGGTAAGGATTCTGATAGCAAAAGCAAAAGGATAAACAGATGGAAGAAGGATAAGAAGGGTGATGACAGAAGCGGCGAGCATGCCGGAATAAACAGGAACACGCCCTGTATCGCACTTTCCGGTGGAACACTTCAGGAGATGCAGGATAAGCGCGGTTTTGCCGACTATCTGCTAAAACCCGTTTTATATAAGGAACTGGAGGAGGTTCTATTAAAGTACCTTCCTGCAGACAAGGTAAAAACCATCGATAATTCAAGCAGAAATAAGTCAGCAAGAGAGGCAGACTCAAGAGTTGAGAAAGCTGCCGAGATACTTAGACGCAGACAGAACAAGGAACTGGGAGCGGGAGAATAAATTGGCAACGAAATATAACATTTTTCTGGAGTTATCAGCAATACCCTTTGACGTGATCCTATGCGGGTTTTTCTGGTACAAATATAGAGACAACACCAAGATAAACAGGGAGTTCCGCGCTTTCTCAATTCTGGTGCTTTTGGGAACGACAATGGATGTTATCGCCGGAATTTGCATTGGCTATGACGGCGTAATTCATCCTGCCATTATGTATGTAGTAAACACTCTGAACTATGTTTTGGCAACCTGGGCATCATATCAGTTTGTAAAATATGTAACTGCTTATTCCGGCTTTGAGTGGAGAAATACCGGAGGCGCAGTTATCAACAGAACGGCATTTCTTATCTATTTTGTACTTCTGATACAGAATCTTTTTACGGGCACAGTTTATAGCTACGATGCTGCAAGACATTTTGTGCCCGGGGCGTTTTTTAATATTGTTGTGTATATTTATCCGCTGTACTTCATTGTATTTGGCGGCATATATATCCTAAGTCACAGTGAAAAATACTCATTTGGCATGAAATTGTCGCTGATATTTACCTTCGCATTCACTCTTGCGCTGTATGTAATCCAGATGCTGGTGGATCAGTACCTGTTGGTTACTTTCTTCGCAGGATCCGCAGCGCTGTTTACCATGTTCCTGACCTTGGAGACCCCTGATTATTCTAAACTTATGAGGACCATGGAAGAATTGTCCATTTCCAAGAGAGAGCTTGAAGCCTCCGGTATACGAGCAACAGAAGCAAGCCGCGCAAAAAGTAGATTCCTGGCACAGATGTCCAACGAGATAAGGACTCCCGTTAACGCCATTATGGGATACAGTAACCTGATCCTGGCAGACACCGGTGAGGACAGTACCAGAGAGTACACTCAGAGAGTAAAAATATCTGCTAAGAGACTTCTTGTGTTTTTTGAAAACGTCCTTAATTTCGTATCAGAGGAAAATGAGAGTTCATCTCCAAGAAGACTTCCTTCCATGGCAGAGCTGATAGAGAGCACTGATGAACAGTCATTTTTGGATGATACGGGTTCCTCATCCCACAAGGTTGTAAGCGGTGCATCCAGAATAAGGATTCTGGTTGTTGACGATGCGGAGATGAACGTGGATCTGATGGTCAGAATGCTGAGACCCATGGGCTTTACCGTTGATACTGCATCTAACGGCAAGCAGGCTATCCTTCAGGTAAGAAAATTTCACTACGATCTCATTTTCATGGATCATCTGATGCCTGTAATGGACGGCGTAACTGCTCTTTCACAGCTTCGGGATGAAAAGCTTTGCGAGAATACACCAGTAATCATGCTGACAGCCAATGCCATAACGGGTGAAGAGGAGAAATATTTAAAGAAAGGCTTTGCTGCTTATCTTACAAAGCCCTTTACAGAGAGCAATATAAGGGACCTTTTGAAGAGATTCCTTCCCATGCCTGAAAGCGGATGGGACGAAGAAGCTGATATAAGCGAATGGGAAGCACTGCAGGAAAAACTTCCCACTGTCAGAGTTGCGGATGCAAGAAATCATCTGCTTCACGACATAGTTTTATACAGACAGCTCCTTACGGCATTTGCTGAAAACGATGTGTCGGGTGACCTTTCCGCAGCCATCAGAAAAGGCGATTACACGGTATGCAGGGCTCTTATCAGAGAGCAGCGAGACTGTGCTGTTTTCCTTGGAGCAGAGAGTCTTGTGAAAAAAGCGGACAGGCTAGAAGTTCTTCTTAAAAAGAGTGAATTCGAACTTATGAGAGAAAGAATCGGATCCTTTGTTGCAGAGAAAAATCTACTGGCAGATCAGATCCGTATGATAGGTGAGAGCGTTGAGTAAAAAAATCCTTGCGGTGGATGATTCCGTTGTTGAGACCATGTATTTAAAGGGGCTTGCCGGAAAAATCGATGACGTAACATTTGAATATGCAAGTAGCCATGAGGAGGCCATAAAACTCTGCAGTCAGGAGAAGTTTGGTCTTATTCTCATTGATGAGTGCATGCCGGATGGCGATGCCTTTGGACTTTTGGCTGCCATAAGAGAACTGGATGATATAAACACCAAAACGCCTGCCCTTGCCATGGGAAGCTCCTCTGATTTTTCCGGGGAGGAATACCTTGAAAAAACAGGCTTTGCCAATTATCTCGAAAAACCGGTGGACTTTTATATGTTAAAAGCTGCCATATCATTGTATTCATTATGAATTTCGGGGGAAGAAAAAGATGATAATCGATCCAAGATATGAGATTGCTGCTGTATTTTTTGATCTTGTAATATGTGCATTTGTTAATCTCATTTATACGGACTCATCGAAATCAACCAAAGCGTTCAGAAAACTCGCGGCATATCTCACAATCGCGACTATTATTGATGCCCTGACCTGCATAGCCATCGGAATGGGATCGCAGCTGTCCGTTTTTTCGCATTATCTGCTGCACTCGCTGAATATATTATCATCCACGCTGGCGTCTGCATCCTATGTGGAATACGTTATAGCCTGTGTAAATGTTGATCCGAGAAAGCTTGCTTTTAACAAGATAAATCTCGCCATATTTGTTGTGCAGGTATTCCTGGTTCTTCAAAATGTTCTTACAGGATACGTCTTTTCATATACCGTGGAAGGCGGCTATGTTCATGGGATGTTTTTCTATGTGGCATCTGCCATTATTCCGCTGTACTATCTGATTCTGGCATCGGGGTTTGTGGCCGTTAACAAATCAAGCTATACCATGCTGCAGCTTGTAAGTATGGCGATTTCCACAGTTGTGCTTGTAACGGTATACATGGCTCAGATTTTCGTCTTTAAATCAGCATCACTTGCCTTTTTTGCGGCATCGCTGGCGCTGCTGATGCTGTTTTTTACATTGGAGACTCCCGATTTTCACAGACTTGAAAAGACCATCGCCAAGCTGGAAAAAGCTGAGAAGGAAGCCCTTGAAGCAAGGAGAAGAGCTGAGGAAGCAAATGATGTAAAAAGTGAGTTCCTCTCTCAGATGTCCCATGAGATCAGAACTCCCATCAACTCAATCCTTGGCTTTAACAATTTCATCCTGGAAAATACCAAAGAAAATCTAACCTCCGAGTATGCGTCCAAGATAAAGAGCGCAGGAGAGAATCTGCTGGCATTTTTCAATAACCTCTTAAGTCTCATATCCCAGAGCGGTGATGAGGAAGTTGATATTAAGAGCCTTTTTGAGTACACATCCCTTATCGATAATGATACGGACGAGGTTCTGGTGCCCATTATGCCTAAAGCTTCTGTTCTTGTGGTGGATGATAATGCCATGAATGTGGACCTTCTTCTCAGGATCCTCAAAAAGACCGAGGTTATCACAGATACGGCAGCTGACGGCCAAAAGGCTCTGATGAAGCTTAGGAAAAAGAACTATGACCTTATCATAATGGACTACATGATGCCTATTATGGACGGCGTTGAGACCCTCAGTATCATGCGTGAAGAGAGGCTTTGCCCCGGATCTCCTGTTGTAATGCTGACAGCAGGCGGCCTTCGCGGAGATGAGGAGCGCTTTAAGGAACTTGGTTTTGATGCATACCTTACAAAGCCTGTTGTTGCCAACACCCTTTATGAGCTTCTTGCGGATATAATGCCTCTTGAACTGATCGAGCAGAGAGTATCTCTTGAGCATCTGTTTTATAAGGAGAAAAAGGGAGAGCTCGAAACGGCAGCACCGCCTGCTAAAAAGAGGAGCCTTGCTGAGATATTCACTGATCTTGATACCAAGGCGGGACTTAATTACTGCATGGATGATGAGGAATTCTATCTCTCACAGCTTGAGATGTTCGTAGATAGCGGTAAAGGTGATGAACTTGAAGGATTCTGCAATGAAAAGGATTATGATAATTACCTGATCTCCGTTCATGCCCTTAAGAGTACTGCCAGAACCATCGGTGCCAATGCCCTGGCTGATGAGGCTCTTGCTCTTGAAAATGCCATAAAAGAAGGAAGGACTGAGGCTGTTGATTCAGATCACGGACAGCTTAAGATCCATTTTGATGAGCTTTCAGAAAAGCTTAGAAGCGGCCTTGATGAGTATAAAAACCAGAGTTCTGCTCCCGCACTGCCGCAGGATTCTGCAATTCCTGAGATTGCACTATCTGCAAGAGACCAGGCAGAGCAGAAAAACCTGTCGCTCCAGATACTTCTCGCTCTGGCAAATACTGTGGATGCAAGGGAAGTAAGCGGCAATGGACGTTCCATGCGAGTTGCCAAATACGCAACTGAGATCGCAAGGCGTTTTGGTAAAAGCGATGAGGAGCTTAAGGATATTTATTCCATGGCCCTTGTGCATGATATAGGAAAACTTATTATCCCCGAGAAAATCTTAAGAAAGCCTGACAGTCTCACAGAGGATGAGTCTGAGATAGTAAGGCAGCACCCTGTAATCGGCTACGAGATTCTAAGAAACGTATCAGAGCTTCCCGGCCTTGCTACAGGTGCCAGATGGCATCACGAGAGATATGACGGAACAGGCTATCCTGACGGACTTGTGGGAGATGAGATACCCATTGAAGCCCGCATAATCGGAATAGCAGATGCCTATGATGCCATGACAAGTGAGCGCCCCTATGCGCCTGTTATGCCGCCTACCCGCATAATAAAAGAGCTGGAGCGAAACAAGGGAGTTCAGTTCGATCCGGCTCTTGTGGATATTCTTATTCAGATGATTAATGAAAGTATGTGATTTAGCTTAAGGAATTCATGGCATAATCTGCCAGAAGTCTTGCAGCTTCGCGCATACTCTCGCGGCGAATGTGAACAGTATCGCCGTCCTTCATGACAAACATTTGCAAATCCTTATCCACGCTCTTTACATGAGCGATGTTAACAAGAAAGCTCTTGTGAGTCCGCATGAAAGTGTCATCAGGAGTCTGTGCTTCGATATCGTCAAGCTTGCCGGTGAACTGAAGCACCGCTCCGTTGGCCATGTGCATGAAAATAGTGTGGGTATTCTGCTCCACATAACATATCTTTTCATAGGAAAAGGTCATGTCCTTGCCGTTAATACGCACAGTGACACCGCCCTGTCCGCCCTTCATCTGCTGGGCAAGGGTCAAAACCTCTGATACCTCCGTGGGATCAAAGGGCTTCATAAGATATCGGATGACTCTGTTTTTATATCCCTCCATTGCATAGTCGCGACTGGAGGTAGCAAATGCGATGGGAACTGAAGCGTCGATGGCTCTAATCTTGGTAGTAGCATCAACTCCGCCCATTCCGGGCATCAATATATCCATGAAAATAAGATCATATATTCCGGGACGAAATGCATTAATGAATGCTTCTCCTGATTCAAAAAGGTCGACCTGAGAACCTGGAAGAATTTTGTCGACCAAAAACTGAAGTTGTCTGCGCTGAGCCTGTTCATCGTCGCAGACCGCTATTTTTAATGTGTTAGATTCGCTCATAAGAAAGTATCGCTCCTTTATTAAATATATTATATTTCATGCGGAAAATTTGGGCAAGAGCACAAAAATCTGAATTGTCAAGTACGAGTTTTGAACAAAACTGTTCATTTTCCGTAAACAATCTATCATCTTGGCAGATTATAATATAAGAGCAGTTAATATGTATTTTATCTTTGCGAGATAAAATACAATTATGCGCAACTCGCGGAAATGTATTTATTGCTTTGCAATCCGCTCGTGCGCGAAAGAGTCGCAAGCGACTCTTTATTCTTATTTAGGTGATGGGGAGATGGAAAATAATAGTTTGAAGAACGTAATTACTACGCTTGTTCGCATGGCTATCACGGCATGTGTAGTTTTTGCGTTCTTCGGGCAAAGTATGAGTCATACGCTTCATGTACGGGCAGTGGAAAAACATACGGAGATGGTGATATTTACAGCCCCCAGTGCAGAGAAATTGTATGATGGTACGCCGCTAAGAGAACAGATAGACGTAACCGCTCAGGGGTTGCCTGAGGGTTATACATATAAAGCAGTTGCTGAGGGAAGCGTTACATATCCTGAAGATAATACAGAAGATAACAATATTGTTACTGACTATATAATATATGATCCAAACGGCCTTAATGTTACGGATCAGTTTGTAAATGTAGTGACAAGACCCGGGACTCTCAGAGTCAGTTACACCAAGGAGAACGTCCTTGGCGCAAGGCGCGACAGGGCTACGGGTAAGGAGATAGCTGTTAATACAGACAGTAGTCAGGAAGTGGTTATCGAGGATGAGGGGACACCTCTTGCAGATGGCGCAGGAAATACCGTAATTAAAGGTAACACGCCGGATACCTCTGTAGAAATTCTTATCTATGGGATTCTTTTTCTTATAATGCTCATAGTTTTTGGATTATTCATAACAGATAGTAGCAAAATGAGGGCAAAATGAAATCTATTCAGCAAAAAATAATGCTGCTTACTACGGTGGCGATAGTGATTGTCGCTATTGTTGTAGGCACGTCGGCGGTTTTTAATCTGATACAGGTGGGTGAGTACGATTCTGCTCAAATTCTGAATCTGACCTGTGCAAAGGAAGCGACAGCAATCAACAGGACACTTTACGACGCTGAAGAAGCGGTAAGTATTCTTGCTGATTACGCTGAGGAGCGCCTTTTTTCCGTAGAAAAGCTGGCAAGTGATGCGGACTACAGAGACAGTTACACTGTACAGCTTGGAAATATCTTTGCAAATGTCGCGGCTAATGTTTCCGGTACAATTGCATATTATGTTGTTTACAACCCGGCCATCATTGAATCCGAAGGCGGTCTGTATTATGTGTTTGATGAAGATACAAGGACTTTTTCTCCCGAAGAGCCCATAATGATAGCTGCTATTGAAAATGGAGATAAAGATTCAATAGCGTGGTGGTATGAGCCTCTTGAAACAGGAGAGCCCACATGGATAGATCCTTTTTATGATCCGGTTTCTGACAGAGAGATTATTTCACATATTATCCCTCTTTATTATGGGGATATCCTGATAGGCGAAGCCGGCGTGGATATTGACTTCTCTGGGATTGTAGAGGATGTTAAGAACGTTAAATGCTATGAGACGGGATACGGCAGCCTGGCAGACGATAAGGGGACGGCGTACTATAATCCCAACTATGAAAAAGGCACGCTCATGAGCGAGATGGATGTCAGCGAAGGCCTGACCTTTGATGCAGAGAGTAACGGCGAAGAACTTATGACCTACTATTTCCATAATGTTCAGAAGCAGATGGCATATACGACTTTGGCCAACGGAATGAGGCTTATGATCACAGCGCCCACCAAAGAGATAAATGCTGTCAGCAACAAGCTTGTAAGACAGGTTATCATTTCTACTATATTAGTACTTTTCATTTTCTTCTTCGTAACTCTTATGGTTTCAAGAAGAATTACTGAGCCCCTTAAGGAGCTTGCTGAGGTTGCCAAGAAGATCAATGAAGGCGAGCTTGAAGTTACCTTCCCTAAAGAGACCAAGGATGAGGTAGGAGCACTTACCCATGTCCTCGAAAAAATGGTGCATCATCTAAAGCATCATATAGATGACCTCAATTCTCTGGCTTTTCATGATTCACTTACAGGTGTAAAAAATAAGACAGCCTATGATGAAGCTGTAGCCAAGCTTGATGAGATGGAGGGCGATAAGGAGTATGGCATTGTAGTAATGGATGCCAATAATCTGAAGAAGATAAATGATACCTATGGGCATGAGAAAGGCAACATCTATCTGAAAAATGCCTGCAAGCTTACCTGTAGGATTTTCAAGGGAAGTCCTGTATTCAGAGTAGGTGGAGATGAGTTTGTCGTTATTCTTCAGGGTGATGATTATGAGAATTGCTACAAGCTGATGCGCGATTTTGATGTTGAAGCAGAGAAACATAATAAACGTACTAAGAACGAATGGGAAAAGATAAATATTGCAAAAGGCATGGTTAAATATGAGCCAGGTACCGATCAGAATGCAGAGGCTGTATTCAAGCGGGCAGATGCCAGAATGTACGTGGCAAAACAGAAGATGAAGCTGGCGGAAATATCCTGATATCTTCTATATAAAGTAATAAATAATAGAACCTATCAAATAAATGAAAAATTTGTTTGATGGGTTCTTTTTGTGATACTTAAAAATGGTGAAATTGAAAACACTTAAAAATATGCCGTTTCGCTATTGACATTTGTTAGCAGGTTTTTATGGAAACGAGATACGGAAAAATGGTATTGTCAAGTACGAGTTTTGAATAAAAAATTTCATTTTCCGTAAACAAAAGTGAAAAGAAATTTCATATAATTAAAGAGTAACATGAGGTTGATAAACCCAATTTTTTTTCATTAGAGGGGGAATATCTATGAGAAAGAACATTGCTAGAAAGTTTGCACTGCTTTTGGCACTGACACTGCTTGTAACGACCTTTGGCTCTGATTACAACAGTATCGGCGTTCGCGCTGATGAAGGTGCCCCCGAGCAGGCAGAAGACGTTGATTACAGCCCTGTGTTTTCCGAGCCTATCGGCGCTGAGCAGGAAACTCCTGCAGAAGAGGAGATTCAGGAAGAACCTGAAGAAGAACAGGAAGAACCTGAAGAGGAAGCTCCTGCAGAAGAACCTCAGCCTGAACAGCAGGAAGAAGAACAGCCTGCACAGGAAGAGGAAGCTCAGCCTGAGGAGACTCCCGCAGAAGAGACACCTGCAGATGAGACTCCTGCGGAAGAGACACCTGCAGATGAGACACCTGCAGCAGAGACTCCGGCGGACGAAACACCCGCAGAGGCACCTGCAGAAGACGCTCCCGCAGCAGAGACTCCGGCGGACGAGACGCCTGCAGCAGAGACACCTGCAGATGAAACACCCGCAACAGCAGTTACGATCAGATTCGTAGCCGGCGAAGGCGGAACAGTTTCCAAGGATGCTGAGACTGTTGATATGAGTATAGAAGGCGCTGCATTTGAAGGCGCTTTGGCAACAGCTAATGAAGGCTTTGAGTTTGTAAACTGGACTGACGCAGCAGGCACACCGGTTTGCGAAGAGGCTACATTCGTACCTGCAGGCGATAAGATCGTCAATGAAGCAGTTTACACAGCTAACTTCAAGGCTAAGGAAGAAAAGGTCGAAGAGCCTGAAGAAGAAATGCCTGCACAGGATTTCGAGAAGACTTCCGAGAATGGTATTACCGTTAATGTAAGTGCTCCTGAAGGCGCGTTCCCTGCTGAGACAGATATGTTTGTAACTGATGTCGAGAATCCTGAGATTCTTGATGCTGTTAAGGATGCAGCAAACAGTGACATTGATAACAGCAAGCAGACAGCTGTTGCTGTAGATATTACATTTAATGATGCAGATGGCAATGATATTGAGCCTAAGTGCGCTATCAGCGTAGTTATCAAGACTCCCGCCATCGAGAAAGATAATACAACTCTTGTACACGTAGATGATGACAATAGTACAGAAGTTATTGATGCAACAATCAAGAATGAAACTGCACAATTTACTTCTAAAGATTTCTCAATCTATGCAATTGTTGTAGGACCCGGCGAAGAAAACGCCCGTGTGCTTGTTAATTTTGCAATGGTTGATAAGGAAGCAGAGAATGGTGAAGTTAACATTGCTTCCATGTATGTCAAGGAAGGTGACAACATGGAGCAGGTTATCTATGATCCCGCCTTTGAACTTAAGCCAGGAACAAGCTTTAAGGGATGGACTACTGAGAAGAATTACACCGCAGATACAGAGAGTCTTAGCATTGCAGATATACGTAAACTCTTTACAGAAAATTACAATTGGGATGCTGTTAAAGATGCTGATTCTGAAGGCGGCACAAAGGTTACATATTATGCAGTTATAGTTAACGGCTATACTGTTAAATATCTTGGAGATAACGACACTTCACTTGGAAGCGACACTGTGCAGATAAGTGAAAATGCAGAAGGTGAAGCTGCATATGCAACCTATAAGATAACAATGGGTTATGAAGCTGATGACAGTCACGCGTTCCTCGGATGGCTTGTTCGTGAGGGTAAGGAGAACATCGTAAAGAGAGGAGATAATGCGTACTCCCAGACAGATGCAGAACCCTTCAAGCCTAACGAGACCATAACTATAAAGGGTGATGTTACCTTCGCAGTAGATGCACCTGCTGGCGCATGGCTCATCTATGATGAGAACGGAAAGGGTGCAACTTATACCGCGCCCGAGTTCTTTAAGACAGGAACACCTTTGTATAACAAGCGCCTTGATGAAGATATGAAGCGCAACGGTTATGTATTCGGAGGTTGGTATAATACAGCTGAGTGTGTTGAAGGCGACACATTCTCCTTCACAGGCACTCTTGATAAGACAAAGATTATATATGCTAAGTGGACACCGATTACAAATGCAGCTTATACAATCGTTATCTGGACGCAGAATAAGGATAGATCAGGATATGAGCTTAAGGATGCATTTGTATATGATCCTGCGGATTATCCCGCAGATCCTGCAAACGTAGGAAATAATATTCCTTATACATTTAAAGATAATGGTGATGAGGATTATATTTATTCTCCCAAGAAGAATGCAGAAGAATTTGGACATTACAAGGGCTTTAGTGTAAATCTTAATAAGACTATCGAAAAGAATAAGGCGCTTTATCCTGATGCTTATGCAAATGATGAAGAAGCAAAGCAGGTAAAAATTAAGCCTGAAGGTGATTCTGTTATTAACTTCTACTATGACAGAATTGTGTATAACGTAAAGTTCTATGTATACGATAGTAGCAATAGGGTAGCAGCAAATTCCGGTAGTGGCTCCGACTTTTCGGGTCTTGCGACCTGGTATAATGATGTAAGACAGTTGCCTCAAATTGATTATCCCCTTCATACAGACGGCAATGGTAGCTATTTCATCCTTGAAGCTTATTACGGAGAGGATATATCTTCAAAGTGGCCCAGCTATGATAAGCTTGGCAGAGCGACCGTTCGTGTAAATGGTAGTACTCAATCATATGCACCTGTAAGTTTCATCATGATGGTCGGATGTGAACTGAAACCCGAAGCAACAAGTTCCGGAAGAGGTACTATCAAGGGGTCAATGTCAATCCTTGACGGCAAGATTCTTGGAAAGACCAATGATATAAACGGCAACTACCTGATAGTTCGATATAACGAATTCTATAATTGGGTGTATCATGTATGGTATGAAGTGCCTGATGGAATGACAGTTTCCAATCCCCAGGAATGGAATGGCAAGAAATATTATAAAGCAGAAGATATAATTTCCAGATCCAGTAATGATGAAGTAAGGTCTCAGACACCTCATCAGTATACAGGTTTTGACTTTGTAGACTGGAGAGGACAGAATTGGGAAGTAAATGGTACAGGTGAGCATTTTAATAACCTTAGATGGACTACCATTGAGAGCGGAAGAGAAGTTTTAAATATCAACTTCGTTTACAACCGTACTTCTAACAAAGTAAGATTCTTTGACGGACTTTACTATGGCGATAGGACAAAGGTAAGCATACACCATGATGAGCGTCTTATCCATGAGAGTGCAGAGCTTGAGCAAGGCGCTGTAATTCCTCAAACGATAAGAGAATATGAGCCTACAAGCCCCATAGAGACGGGCTATGTATTTGCCGGATGGTATGCTGATGCTTCCTGCACAGTACCTTATGAGTTCACTACCATGCCCGTTGGTGGTATCACAGTATTTGCAAAGTGGATGCAGAAAGAATACCGTGTATTCTTACATCCAAATGCTGATGGTGATGAATCCCTTGACTGGCATAATGATTCACAGGAGATGACATTCCGTGTTGAGAACGGTGGTAAGATCAGTGCTCCTTCAGGAACAAGGACAGGATATGAATTCGGTGGATGGTTTACAAAAGATGCAAGCGGCAAGCTGACACTCTTTAATTATTCTGATACTCATCTTGATGACACTGTAGTTACAGAGGATCGTGATCCCAGTCATATGACAGATGTTATGGATAAGTATGGCAATATTGTCGATCCTGCTACTGCTGTCAATAAAGATGCTAATCGTCCATGGATTACCAAGGAACTCAACCTCTATGCTAAGTGGAGAAGGACTATCGAAGGTGCAGAGGGAATTAATGTTCAGTATCTGTACAAGGATACAAATGATACAGATAAGATTAAGAAGGATTCCAATATCTATGTAGACAGCGCTGAAGTAGCAGCAATGCCTGCAGAGAAGGCTCCTGAAGGTAAGTTGTTCTCACACTGGGTAGTCCAGAAGTGGAATGGCACAGATTTTGTAGATCTTACAGGTGAGGATGCCATAGTCCTTCCGGGAACTACATTTACTGTACTTGTTGAAAATGCACAGATTAAGGATGAAGAGGGTAATGTAATAACTGCTGCTCAGATAGACGGTGATGTAACCTATACCGTTCAGCTTCGCGCAGAGTACAAAGAACCTGGTGATCCTACACCTACATTTATTCCTTGGTTTAAGAATGATGGTAACGCGGCTTATCATGTTGACAGAACAAAGAAGGATGGCGATAAGGATGTTCCTCTGAATGTCAATGACGCAGTTAGCATACAGGAAGCTCCTACACGCAATGGATATACATTCCTTGGATGGGCAAAGGTTAATATGAGTACATCCACTGATGCTACAGAGGCTGCAACTGAGGCAAATGCTTTCATGACAGACCAGACTGATAAGTGGTCTCAGGATAACCTTACACCTTACCTCTACTATGTAGATGGAAAGTATCATTTAAATAGTGCTACAGGCAAAGTTGTATCACAGGTAGCAGCAGATGAGAATATGCCTTATCAGGCAATGTTCGCAGTATGGGAAGAACAGGCTCCTCAGTACACAATTAAGTACTACAAGGATACCTTTGATGAAGAAAATCATATCAAGGATGGCAATAACTATGCTGACATTACAGTAGAGAATGCCACAAAGGGTCAGGTTCTTGGACTTACTGAAGAGCAGCTCAATGCACGCAAGACAGAGACATATCTTGGCAGCGATTATGCAAATTATAATGACGGAGTTCAGAATCCTGAATCATATACAGTAACTGAGAATAAGTATAACGATGATGGAGAACTCATTCCTCAGGTCATCAAGGTTCTGTATACACTTAAGAGTACATCCTACACAATCGAGTACTACAAGGGTGATGCTAATGGCAATCCTGTAGGAGATCCTATCGGTACAGAAACAGTTGATAATGTAACTGTTGGAAGTAGCGTAGGCCAGCTCGATGATGCAACAATAAATGCTAAGAGACCCGGCGGCTATAAGAAGGGTGTTCAGAAGAATACAATTGAAACTATAGATGCAGACGCATCAAAGAATGTTATCAAAGTTGTTTATTCACCTATTAAGGTTACTGTAACTGTAAGAGGTAAGCAGTGTGAGACTGACTACGATGGAACAGAGAAGTCTCAGGCAGATTCAAATCTTAAAGATAAGACAGCGCCTAACGCAAATTGGGCTAACGGATGGATCATCGAATCTGTTGAAGCAGAGACAGGATATGAAGTATCTGAGAGTGACTTTACAATAAGCTCAGTAGATTTAGGTCTTAAATATCCTCTGGTAAAGACAGACGCAGGTACATACGAGAATAAATTTACAGAGAACAACTTTGTAGCAACTCCTGTAGCAGGTAAAGAAGGCTTAGATATCGACATTGAGGTTGAGGATGGTTACCTTAAGATCAATAAGATTACTTCTAAGGTAATAGTAAAGATCAAGGGTGAGCAGGTTGAAACCTACTACACAGGTAACAAGCAGTCCACAGATGAATTCGAGACTGCCGGATTTAACGGAAATGGTTATGCAGTTGTATCCAAGCTTACAGAAGATAACAAGCCTGTAGCAGGTCTTGCAGATACCGATATCGTCCTTGCAGAAGGTAAAACGGCTGAGGCACATGGTACAGAATCAAGTGATGATCCTTATCCTATGAACCTCACAAAAGATCACTTCCAGTGCAACAATGAGAATTTCACAGATGTGGAATTCGAGATTGTTGAAGGTGATGATGGTAAGACCAAAGACGGTTATATCCTGATTAAGCCTGTAGAAGGTATTGTAGTAACACTTCATGGCGAGATCCTTGAGACTCTTTACAGTGGAGAAAAGCAGTCAACCGCTGATGAGCAGTTCGAAGGTCTTGATAAGTTCACAGTTGATAGCATTAAGAAGGATGGTGAGGATTGCGATCTCATAGATGCTTCACAGATTATTCTTAAGGATGGTGAAGGAATCGCAACCGGTACAGATGTACAGGATGTTCCTTATGCTATGGGTCTTACAGAGGATAGCTTTGAGTGTTCTAATAAGAACTATAAAGTAAGCTATATTATTACAAGTGATGGCGGGCTCATTATAAATCCTGTAGAGCTGGTGGTTAGAGTTACAGGACACAACAATGGCGAAGGCGATCCCTGGACCGGCAAGGAAATTTCTGTAAAGGGATTTGATATCGGACTTGATGAAGAGTTTGCTCAGTCAACAAATACACCGGACGCAGTAAGCAAGTATGATATCGATAAATCTGTAGAGTTTGATGGAACCAAGATCGGCGAGCTTGAGAAAGAAGACGGAGCAATCGCTGTTCCTGTATTAACCAAAAAGAATGTTGGAACTTATCCTATGGGACTTGACCAGATGGATGAGAGAGAAAACTATACACGTTTTGTTAATACAGATACTAACTACCGCGTATTCTTCATGGTTGAAGATGGTTATCTGAAGATCAATCCTCCTGCAGGACTGTATACACTTACAGCTGAGTCAATCGGCGGAGAAGAGCAGTTCTCAGGAAAGACCTGGACAGGTCCTGATTTTGATTACAAGATTTCCGGTGAGGCACCTAAGGAAGTACTAAGACCTATGGTTGAGGCTCTTAACAGCTTTATTGGTGGACTGACAAGCTTCTTCGGACTTAAGGCACATGCTACTACTGAAGAAGATCTGCACAGCTTTGAGATTGACGGCGTTACATTCTATGCTAAGGGACTTAGGGTAGAAGTAACTGCAAGAGACGTTGATACTTATGAGCTTGATCTTGTAGGAACACCTGTAATCATGGATGGTACCGGAGCTGATGCTACTGATGTAACAGAATTCTTCGATGTTGAACACATGACAATTATTAAGGGCAAGTTCAAGATCACACCTAAGCCTATTACTATTACATCAGGATCAGCAGAGAAGGTTTATGACGGTCAGCCGCTTAGAATGGAGTCTGCAACAAATAGTCCTGAGCTTGCAGAGGGTGATGCATTTACATACACCTTCACAAAGAGCCAGACAGAGGTTGGTGAGTGCGATAACGAGTTTGATTTCGCACCTGCAAATGAGCAGACCAAGGTTGGCAACTACCAGATTACCAAGGTTTACGGCAAACTTAAGGTAACAGCAACTACTGATACAAACAGGGATGACGATGACGACGATGATGATGACGATGATGATAATCGTAGAGAGCGTCGCCGCAACAACAATAACGCAGCAGACAATGATGATGACGATGACAACGATACACAGGTACTTGGCGCTAAGAGACCTGCAGATGAGCCTGCAGCAGTTCTTGGAGCAAAGAGAGAGCAGGAAGAGCCCGGTGTACTTGGAGCAAGAAGAGGTGGTACAGATGATAACACCAATGCTTCAAGAGTAATCGTTCTTCTCATTGCAGCCGGAGCAGTAGCAACAATCCTTGTTACCGGTAGAAGGCGTAAGGAAGACGAAGAATAATTCGTTCGTTAACCTGAATAAGTAAAACTTAAAATGGGATCGGCACATTGAAGTGTGCCGGTCCCGTTTTCTATAATACGAGGAAACCTCGTATTATAGAAAACACTCCGTGAGGATGCGCAGCTCGCGGAAAGGAAATTTATTGCTTCGCAATACCGCTCGCGCGCGAGAATTTCGCGAGCGAAATTCTAATTTATGTCCTAAAAATATTATTCATGGTACAATACTAGTATAAAAAATCACGGAGGTAGGCTATGAATAACAGAGTTTTTCATGTTGATCACCAGATTGCCAATAAAAGTGTTGAGGATTCCATCACAGAGATCACAAGAGTGGTCCAGTATAATCAGATAAACGGATATGAGAGAATGTTTGGCGGAGAGCTTATGCGCTGGATCGATGAGGTTGCAGGTATGGTTGCTCTCAGACATGCAGGTACTCCTGTAACTACAGCTGCAATCGACAATATGCAGTTTAAGCAGCCTGTACTGCTCAACGACATCGTGGTTTTGATAGGAAGGATTACCCATGTGGGCAAGACCTCTATGGAGGTAAGAGTGGACACTTATGTTGAGGACCTTCGCACAGGTATGAGACATGTGGTGAACAGAGCTTATCTTACAGAGGTTTGCGTTGATGAGGACGGAAGACCCACCACGGTTCCTTATGGTCTGAATGTGCGCACTGAAGCTGAGAGAGCAGAGTGGCAGGGAGCTGAGAAGAGAATAGAGCTTCGCGTTCAGAGAAGAAAAGAAGGTTTTTAAGTATTATTAGTTAGAAGAGGTTTCAAGTGATAGATTACGAGGAAAAATATCACAGAGAGAAAAAACTGGCAGATCAGCTGATGCATGCCCTTGCCAAGGTTGCCGATGAGAACGGACACTATACCCACGATCATTCGGAGCGCGTGGCTCTGTATTCCATGGAGATCGCCAAGCGTATGGGCAAAAGCAGGGCTGAGCAGTTTGAGATTTATCAGATGGGTCTTATGCATGATATCGGTAAGATTGGGATTCCTAACGAGATTATCAGTAAGGCTGAGTGTCTGATGGATGAAGAATATACCCTTATGAAAAAGCATCCTATGTTTGGTGCTAAGATTCTGCAGGATATCACTGAAATACCGGGTCTTGCAGTAGGAGCCCGATGGCATCATGAGAGGTATGACGGCAACGGATATCCCGACGGTCTCAAGGGTGAGGCTATTCCTGAAGAAGCCAGGATCATAGCTATCGCCGATGCTTATGATGCCATGAGCTCTGAGAGATGTTATCAGGGTGTCATGAAGCAGAAAAAGGTCAGAAGCGAGATAGAGAAGGGCAGGGGCACACAGTTTGACCCTGAGATAGCGAATATTTTTCTGTCTATAATAGATGCGGATACTGAATATGTCATGAATTCTGAGGTTCCCACTTATATTATCAAAGAATTTTTCGGAAGGTTTGATGATTGACGAACAAAATTGAAAAAGAGGGCACATCGTGGTAAAATTCATACGGTGTTTAAGTAAACACCCGGCGTGATAATTTGCGCCGGTGAACTTTTTTTGTTTAGATTCTAATTTTTATTTTTTTATCCAGGAGGTACATATAATGAGTAAGAGTTTCGATGATATCCTTGCCAAGCTTAAGACAGCCAGCACCAAAAAGCTTGCAGTTGCATGCGCACAGGATGAACCTGTTCTTGAGGCTGTTAAACTTGCTAAGGAGCGCGGAATTGCTGATGCAATCCTTGTAGGTGATAAGGATGAGATTGAGAGAATCGCAGGTGAGATGGGCATGGACCTTTCTCAGTTTGAGATCATTGACGTGAAGGATACAGTTGAGGCTGCTACCAAGGCTGTTTCACTTGTACACGACGGCAAGGCTGATATCTATATGAAGGGTCAGCTTGATTCCAAGACTTTCCTTAAGTCAGTTCTTAACAAGGAAGTTGGTCTTCGTACAGGTCGTCCCCTTTCTCACGTTTGCGTATTTGAGATTCCCGGAATCGACCGTCTTCTTTTCCTTACAGACGTTGCATTCATGCCTTATCCCACACTTGAAGATAAAAAGGTTATCATTGAATATACAGTTAACGTAGCAAGAGCTTGCGGTGTTGAGTGCCCTAAGGTTGCTCCTCTTGCAGCAGTAGAAGTTGTTAACGATAAGATGCCTGTTACAGTTGAGGCAGCAGAGCTTACACGCCTTAACGAAGCCGGCGAGATCAAGAACTGCATCGTTGACGGACCTCTTTCCATGGACCTTGCTATTGATCCTTCAGCAGCTGAGCACAAGGCTGGCGCTAAGGATCGTAAGATTGTCGGTGATGCTGATATTCTTCTTTTCCCTGACATTCACGCAGGTAACCTTACATACAAGACCATCGTTCGTCTTGCAACAGTTAAAAACGGTAACATCTTAACAGGAACACAGGCTCCCGTTATCCTTACATCACGTTCCGATTCTGTTGAGGTTAAGCTCAACTCTATCGCACTGGCAGCAGTAGTAGCAGAAGAGAAAAATTTATAATAATGAGCCCTCATCCGGCACTTCGTGCCACCTTCCCCCAAAGGGGGAAGGCATGAATGCTTTGCCTTCTTACCAAGGGGGAAAGACATGAATGCTTAGCCTTCTTACCAAGGGGGAAAGGCATGAATGCTTTGTCTTCTTAACAAGGGGGGAAGACATGAATGCTTTGTCTTCTGCCCAAGGGGGAAGACATGAATGCTTTGCCTTCTCCCCTTGGGGAGAAGGTGTCACCGTAGGTGACGGATGAGGGAGAAGGAGACAATTATGATCAAAAGTTTAATCATTAATCCGGGTTCCACATCTACCAAGCTTGGTATTTTTGAGGATGAGACTCTTACAATGGAGGAGACTCTCCGCCATCCCACAGAGGAGATTGCCAAGTACGACCACATCATCGATCAGCTTGGATGGAGAAAAGAGCTTATTCTTAACTTCCTTAAGAGCGCTGATCAGGATGTTAAGTCCTTCAATGTAATCGTAGGCCGCGGCGGACTGGTTAAGCCTATTCCCGGTGGTACATACGCAGTTAATGATGCACTTATCAAAGATCTTAAGGCAGGTGTTCAGGGTGAGCACGCTAGTAACCTTGGCGGACTTCTTGCAAAAGAGATCGCAGACGAGATCGGTGTTCCTTCATATATCGTAGATCCCGTTGTAGTTGATGAGCTTTGCGAAGAGGCAAGAGTTACAGGTCTTCCTCAGATCCCGAGAGTTTCAATTTTCCATGCACTTAATCAGAAGGCTGTTGCCAGAAGATATGCAAAGGAAATCGGCAAAAAGTACGAGGACATCAATCTTGTAGTAGTTCACCTTGGCGGCGGTGTTTCCGTAGGTGCTCACAAGAACGGTCAGATCATAGATGTATTCAACGCTCTTGATGGTGACGGCGCTATGTCTCCTGAGCGTGCAGGCGGACTTCCTACAGGTGGTCTTATCCGTCTTTGCTTCTCAGGTGAGTATTCTGAGGCTGAGGTTCGCAAGATGGCAGTTGGTAAGGGCGGCTTCAATGCTTGGCTTGGCACCAACGACATGAGAGAAGTTGTTAAGATGAGAGATGAAGGCGATGAGAAGGCTAAGCTTGTTATCGATGCATTCATCTTCCAGCTTGCTAAGAACATCGGATCAATGGCAGCTGTCCTTGATGGCAAGGTTGATCAGATCATTATTACAGGCGGTATCGCTTACAATGCTCCTATCATGGAGAGATTATCAGCTAAGGTTAAGTTCATCGCTCCTGTAACAGTTTATCCCGGTGAGGATGAGCTTCTTGCTCTTGCACAGGGTGCTCTCCGTGTAATGAACGGTGAGGAACAGGCTAAGATTTACGAGTAATACTTAGTGTTCTGATATTTTAAGAAAAGATAAGCCCTTCCGGGTACTTACCGGAGGGGCTTTTTTGAAAAGCTATACAAAAGAGGAATGTATGAAGGTATTTTTGGTTGAAGACGAGTTTGTCGTGAGGGAAGGCATAAAAAACAATGTGGACTGGCAGGCCCACGGCTATGAGTTTTGCGGAGAAGCAGGTGATGGGGAGCTTGCTTATTCAATGATACAGAAGTTAAAGCCGGACATTGTCATTACTGATATTAAGATGCCCTTTATGGACGGGCTTACACTGAGCCGCATGATCAAGGAAGAATTTCCCTGGATAGAGATTATTCTTCTTACAGGTTATGAGGATTTTCAGTATGCCACAGAGGCCATAAGAATAGGTGTATCCTGCTATCTCTCTAAGCCCATCAGCGGTGAGAGTCTCCTTAAAGAGGTGGACGCTGTAGCCAGGAGGATAGAGGAGAGGCAGGAAGAGGTTGAAGCAAAAAAGCGTTACGAAGAGGATATGGAAGAGCGTATGGAGCTGGAAAAACAGGAGTTTTTCAGCGATCTCGTAACAGGCAACAAGGAGTTTTCAGAGCTTTTAGAGAATGCCAAGAAGCTTTCAATCGATATTACCGCCATCAGATATAACATTTTGATGCTGAGGGTATGGTCAGGCAAACGTGATGCGAGAGAATATTCAGGAAGCGTCGTTGAAGTTGAGCAGGGAATCCGCAGGATTGCGGAAAAATACGGCGCTATCTATTTTAATTTAAATATAGAAGGCATAGCTTTGCTGTTTAAGGGAGATGATGATGAATCCTTAAGCGGCAGCATTGAGCGTTGCATTCAGGAGATGAAAAGGCTTCTGTTTGATTATAAACATGTGCGCTATTTTGGCGGTGTAGGCAGAAGCGTTGACAGGATCAGTGAGATTCCTGCCTGTTTTGGATGGGCCAGCAGAGCCTTTGCCCATATGTATCTGACAGATGAGAGCGGATTCTTGTTTGGCACGGAAGAAGCTCTTAAGAGCGGAAGCGACAATGTTATCCTGTCAGAGATAGATCCAAGGCACATTGACAGACGCCTTATCAAGGAATTTTTAAGACGTGGTGAGAAGTCTGAGACTGAGTTTTTCGTTGAAGAGTTCATTAACGGTATGGGCAGAAGCGCCATAAGATCTACTCTTATCAGACAGTATGTGGCAATGGATTTCTATTTTTGCGTATCTGATTTCCTTGAGAATGAGCTTGGAATTTCCAGAAAGGACCTCAGTGAAGAGGTGGAGACGCCCACACCTGAGATTCTCTCTGATGAGGAGAAGACTCAGAAGTACATGGGCAGGATCATCAATCAGGTGCTTGCTGTCAGGGAGGCTGATTCAAAGGGACGTTACAGCGATGTTGTAAGTGAAGTTATCTCCTATATTGAGAAGAATTACACAGATGATGAGCTTTCGCTTAATACGCTGGCAGCTCACGTTAATTTTTCACCCAATCACTTAAGTGCTATTTTTAAGGCACAGACGGGACAGCCCTTTATCAAGTACTTAACTGACTACCGTATGAATGCTGCTAAGGAGCTTCTTGTCACTACTTCAAAGAAGAGCAACGAGATAGGACTTATGGTGGGCTATAAGGATCCACACTATTTTTCATATACTTTCAAGAAGACCCAGGGCATGACCCCGACACAGTACAGAAGCGGAAGTTCTCCGGAGGTAAGCTGATATGGAGTTTCTAAAAAGAAGAAACAGATCAAAATCACACCTTGCGGACCAGATAAGACTTTCCTATCTGATACTGCTTCTTCCCAATATTGTTTTCATGTTTTATGCGTTCTTTAATCTGTGGACCATAAACGAGCGCTACAATGACATGCTTAATTCCGTGGTTGCAGCCAGTGAGTTCAGTTTGGACTTCAAGGAAAAGTTTGACTATGAGACCTATCTTTTAATAGTAGGAAATGTGTCTCCCGAGGAGTCTGCGATACCTCAGCTGATATCGGATGCAAGGGGTGTTGTCCACAGGCTTGAGGGCATGACCGATACTGAGGACAATGTGAAGCGTCTAGAGAGCGCAGGGAAATACCTTGATAACCTTGAGGGATACATCGCTCATATCGAAGACAACATGAACTACGAGGATAAGTATGACGACAACATGACTATCTGGGAGAACGACGTTCAGATAGTTACGTCCCTTATCAAGGAGACCATCAACGAGTATATCTATTATGAAAACAAGCAGCTTCAGACTGCCCAGGAGGAGACCAGTGCCTTTTTCCTTAACACGGCAAAGGTTTCTATAGGTATCTTTATTTTCATAGTGGTCAGTATTGTTTTCGTATCATTGGTTGGTCCTGTCATCATCACAAGACCCATCGAGGAGCAGGTAAAAGAAGAGCAGAAGCAGCTTCGTAAGGCTGAGTTCGAGCTTTTGCAGGCACAGATAAATCCTCACTTTTTATATAACACCCTTGATGCCATTGTTTGGTCTGCGGAGGCGGGGAACCAGAAGCAGGTTGTTAAGATGGTTGGCAGCCTCTCTGACTTTTTCAGGACTTCTCTTAACAAGGGTAAGGAAATCGTCACCATAAAAGAGGAGCTTCAGCACGTAAGAAGTTATCTGGAGATTCAGCAGATCAGATATCAGGATATTCTTACCTATGAGATTGATGCTGAGGATGAGATTGGGGAATACAAGATTCCCAAGATTACGGTTCAGCCCATAGTTGAGAATGCGCTTTATCACGGAATAAAAAATAAGCGGGGAGGCGGAAAGATCACTGTAAACGGCAAGTCCGACGGTGATGATATCGTGATAACGGTTCATGACGATGGAATGGGTATGGATTTTGACAGGCTCCAGCAGGTACAGCAGAGTCTTGTTTCCAGCGATGAAAATGAAAAGGCGATCTATGGTCTTTATAATGTAAATGAGAGAATACGTCTGGAATTTGGTGAAGAATACGGTATAAAAATCGAGAGTATTCACGGCATTGGAACCACAGTTACGGTTCGTCTGCCGAAAATCTTAACCTGAATCGTAAAAAATTCAACTTTTCAATTCAAGATGATAAAAATTCCAACTTTATAAAGTTTTTTATTCAATGGCTTTTTTTCTCCAAAAATCTAAAATATTAACTAACAGGGACGAAGTCCCAATATTCACATCATATTTTTTGGAGGGAAAAAGTTATGAGAAGAAAGTTATTGTCAGTAATTATGGCATCCGCTATGACACTTAGCTTAGTGGCATGTGGCGGCGGCGCAGCAGAGAGCACAACTACAGAAGCTCCTGCAGCAACAGAGGAAACAGCAACAGAGGAAACAGCAGCTGAGGAGCCTGCAGCAGAAGAAGCAGCAGAAGAGCCCGCAGCAGAAGAGACAGCAGCTGAGGACACAGCAGCTTCAGGCGACCTTATCAAGGTTGGTATCATCAACAACGATCCTAACGAGTCCGGCTATCGTACAGCTAACGATGCTGACCTCAAGGCTACATTCACAAAAGAGAACGGCTATGATGCATCATTTGCATACAGCTTAAAGAATGATGAGCAGATCGCAGCAGCTCAGACATTCATTCAGGACGAAGTAGATTACCTTCTTCTTTCCGCAGCTGATACAGCAGGCTGGGATTCAGTTCTTCAGGATGCTCAGGCAGCAGGAATCAAGGTTATCCTTTTCGACCGTACAATCGATGCAGATCCCAGCCTCTATGAAGCTTCTATCGTTTCAGATATGGCTAAGGAAGGCGAGACAGCAGTTACATGGCTTGCAGGTCAGGGACTTGACGAGTACAACATAATCCACCTTCAGGGTGTTATGGGTTCAGCAGCTCAGCAGGGACGCAGCGGCGCTCTTGATGAGAAGGTTGCAGCAGAAGCTAACTGGAACATCGTTAACCAGCAGACAGCTGAGTGGAACGCTGAGAAAGCACAGCAGATCGTTCAGTCAGTTATCGATTCCGGCGAGAAGTTCAACGTAATCTATGCTGAGAACGACGATATGGCTAAGGGTGCAGTTGCAGCTCTTGACGCAGCTGGTATCTCACACGGTGTTGGCAAAGACGTTATCGTAATGGGCTTTGACTGCAACAAGTGGGCACTTGAAGAGCTCCTTGCTCAGAACTGGAACTATGATGGACAGTGCAATCCTTTCCAGTCAAGCTACATCGATGAGATCATCAAGACTCTTGAGAGCGGCGGATCACTTTCAGAGAAGACCATCATCATGGACGAGAAGGGCTTCGATGCAAGCACAATCACTCAGGAAGATGTTGATAACTACGGCATATAATAGTATTGATGCGTAGCAATTTGGTTATCAATTTAAATTAGTCTATTCAGCGCGGTGCGGAGAAGTGTCCGCACCGCGCATTTTTTAAGAAGCGAGGTAGAACCGGTGGAAGAAAACAGAGTGCTCGAAATGCGAGGCATAAATAAATCGTTTCCGGGCGTTAAGGCATTGCAGAACGTGGATTTTAACCTGGGTAAAGGTGAGATTCATGCTCTGATGGGCGAAAACGGTGCCGGAAAATCCACACTGATCAAGGTGCTTACCGGAGTGTATTCCAAGGACTCAGGAACTATCAGCCTTCAGGGGAAAGGTGAGGTTGCCATTCATTCACCTCAGGATGCACAAAAAAACGGTATCAGTACTGTTTATCAGGAAATAACGCTCTGCCCCAACCTTACTGTTGCTGAGAACATGTTCATCGGCAGAACACAGGGAGTCATCACCAACTGGAAGAAGATAAATGAAGACGCTGACAAGCTCCTTCAGAATCTGGATATCCCTGCCAAGGCAACGCAGCAGCTTTCCAACTGCTCAATCGCAGTTCAGCAGATGGTTGCCATTGCAAGAGCCGTTGATATGGAGTGTGAGGTTCTGATTCTGGATGAGCCTACATCATCTCTTGATGAGCAGGAGGTTGAGAAACTCTTTAACCTGATGAGAAATCTGAAAAACAGAGGTGTTGGAATTATTTTCGTAACACACTTCCTTGATCAGGTATATGAGGTATGTGACAAGATCACCGTTCTCAGAGACGGTCAGCTTGTGGGAGAGTATGAAATTAAAGATCTGCCCAGAGTTCAGCTGGTTGCCAAGATGCTTGGCAAGGAGATGGACGATCTCTCAGATATTAAGGGAGAGAGCGGCGGATACGAGGGAGCAGATGCAAATGATAAAATCTTTGAAGCAAGCGAGCTTCAGAGTGATGCTGGCATTAAGCCCTTCGATTTTTATATCAAAAAAGGAGAGGTCAACGGATTTACAGGACTTCTCGGATCAGGCCGAAGCGAGTGCGTTCGTGCTATCTTTGGTGCTGACAGAGTTCTTGGCGGTAAGGTCAAGATGCATGGCAAGGAGGTTAAGATTAACAAGCCCCTTGATGCAATGAAGAACGGAATTGCTTATCTTCCTGAGGACAGAAAGGTTGATGGTATCATTGGGGATCTTTCAGTAAGAGATAACATCATACTTGCGCTTCAGGTGCTTAAGGGATTTTTCAAGCCCTTCTCAAAGGCACAGGCTTATGCTTTTGCAGACGAATATATTAAGAAGTTAAACATTAAAACTGCTTCTGCGGACACACCGATTAAGTCACTTTCCGGTGGTAATCAGCAGAAGGTTATCCTTGCCAGATGGCTGCTTATGCATCCTGAATATCTGATCCTTGATGAGCCTACAAGAGGTATCGACGTAGGAACCAAGGTAGATATCCAGAAGCTTGTCCTTGATCTTGCAAAGGACGGCATGAGTGTAACCTTCATTTCATCTGAGACAGATGAGATGCTGAGAACCTGCTCAAGGCTTGTTGTCATGAGAGACCGCAAGGTTGTAGGAGAGTTGTCGGGTGGTGATCTTACCCAGAACAAGATCATGAGTACGATTGCAGGGGAGAGTAAGGTATGAGTAAGATAGAAAAAAATGAGCAGAGCTTTCTTAAAAGGCTCGTAAGTAATCAGCTCTTTATACCGGTTATAGCGCTTCTTTTGCTGTCGGTTATAAATCTGATAAATGATCCCGGATTTTTCAAAATAACACTGGGAACAAATAATGCAGGTAATCCTGTTCTTTCAGGATATCTGATCACCATCCTGGACTACGGTTCAGAACTTGGTATTCTTGCAATCGGAATGACACTTGTAACTGCTGCTTCAGGCGGACAGGATATTTCGGTCGGAGCTACAATCGCTATCGCAGGTTCTGCAATGCTTAGAGTTCTCTGCGGCGGTGTTTCAAGACCTACTGAACTGGCAGCACCTGTAATCGTTGCATTTCTTGTAGCCTGCGTGGTTGGTATGCTCTGCGGAGCCTTCAACGGAATGCTGGTCTCGGTGTTTAAGATACAGCCCATGATAGCGACGCTGATACTTTTCACGGCTGGAAGATCAATCGCAGCGTGGATCAACAACAACGAGCTGCCCATCGTTCCTGACCCGAAGTTTGGTTACTTTGGCGGATTTATTCCCGGAATTCCGATTCCGACAACAGTTTTCATAGTTATCGCTTGTATTATAGTTATCGCACTTGTTCTTAAGTTTACAAACCTTGGACTTTACACACAGGCAGTTGGTATCAACGAGAGTTCTTCAAGACTTAACGGTATCAATCCTACCTTTATAAAGTTCCTCAGCTTTGTAATCCTTGGACTTTGCGTAGCTGTTGCAGCTCTTATCAAGGTCAGCAGACTTTCAACCATCAACTATTCTGTAATTGCAAAGGATATAGAGATGGATGCGATCCTTGCGGTTGCACTTGGCGGTAACGCACTTTCAGGTGGTAAGTTCAATATGTGGGCTTCAATCCTTGGAGCTTATGTAATACAGTTTTTGACAACTACCCTTTATAAGTTCAATGTTTCTTCAGATGCACTTGCAGCTTACAAGGCAGTAGTAGTTATCCTCCTTGTTGTTTTCTCTGCTCCCAAGGTAAGAGAGTCTATGAGTGGTTTAGTGAAAAAAGCCACAGCTAAGAAGGGGGTGGCTTAAATGAAAGAAGCAAATGAAAAGAAGGGCTTTTTGTCCAAAATGAATGATACAAGCCTCCTCCTGGCGATTACTATTGTAATCTTCTTCCTTATGTATATAGGAGCAATAGTGTTCCAGGGAGGCGGATTTACAAAGCCTCAGATGTTTTTCAACATCCTCAATTCCAATGCGGCTCTTATCATCACAGCCTGCGGAATGAGCGTGGTTATGATCTCCGGCGGTATCGATATCTCTGTAGGCGGCGTTGTTGCACTTGTTTCCATGTGCTGTGCTGTGTACCTTGATTATCATGATGGTAGTATCTTTGGTTCTATCCTTATCGCTCTTGGAATCGGTGTTGCTTACGGTATAGTACAGGGCTTCTTGGTTGCTTACCTTGATATCCAGCCCTTTATCGTATCCCTTGCAGGTATGTTCTTTGCAAGAGGTATGACCACTATCGTAAACACAGCTCCCTTCAACGTAGCTGATGAGGAGTTCACAGCTCTTAAGCTTACGAGAATTTATGTGCCCGGAATGGGAACAGTTAATAAAAAAGGCATTTACGTACCTGCTTATGTAGAAATTGGTGTAATCGTAGCGCTGATAATTGTGGTATTATTGTTTGTGGTGCTCAGATGGACCAAGCTTGGAAGAAGCTTCTATGCAGTAGGCGGAAACAAGCAGAGTGCGCTTATGCTCGGCATTAACGTTCAGAGGACAAAATTTATCTCACACATGATCTGCTCAGTTCTTGCGGGAATCGGCGGATATGTGTACTTCCTTCACGTTGGATCCGGTTCAGCTTCACATGCCATGGGTATGGAAATGAACGCAATAGCATCCTCCATCATCGGAGGTACGATGCTTACAGGTGGTGTCGGCAATATCATAGGCACACTTTTTGGTGTTCTGTCACTTAGTACAATTCAGAATATCGTTGCGTCCGCAGGTCTTGATCAGGCTTGGTGGACCGGAATCACCATAGCAGCTATGCTCTGCGTATTCTTGCTGATCCAGAGTGTTGTTATGGCACAGAAAAAGAAGGCAGTTAAAAGCTAATGAAAAAAGCCATTTATGTTACCACAATGCTGCTCCTTACGCTGGCACTTTTTGCCGGCTGCGGGAGCAGCAGTGCTAATGAAGAAAATAAAAATGAGACGGAAGCATCGCAGGTCAACAGGATAACTGTTGGCTTTTCGCAGCTTGGCGCAGAATCCGATTGGAGAAATACCAACACGGAGTCGATGCAGAACGCTTTTACAAAGGAAGCGGGCTATAACCTCATATATAAGAACGGTCAGCAGAAACAGGCCAATCAGATCACTGCCGTAAGGACTTTTATTCAGCAGGATGTTGATTATATTGTTCTTGCACCTGCCACAGAGACAGGCTGGGATACGGTTTTATCTGAAGCAAAGGAAGCGAACATCCCTGTAATCCTGGTTGACAGAAGAGTTGATACAGCGGATAAAAGCCTTTATTCCTGTTGGGTGGGATCTGATTTTGAATTAGAGGCAAAGAAGCTTACAGCCTGGATTAAGAACTATACCATTAAGAGAGGAATTGCTCCGGGAGAGCTTCATATAGTAAACATTCAGGGTACCATGGGCTCCACAGCCCAGATAGGACGTACCAGAGGCCTTGCAAATGCAGCAAGGGAGAATCACTGGGAGATAATCTCAGAGACCAGCGGCGATTTCACGGAAGCCAAGGGCAGAGAAGTCATGGCCGCACTTTTAAAAAGATTTGACAATATCAATGTGGTTTATTGTGAGAACGACAATATGGCAATCGGCGCAATTGATGCCATTGAGAGCGCAGGCGGTCATGTTGGCGGGGATATCATGAACGGAGACATAATGGTCGTATCCTTTGATGGCGTAAACAAAGAGTCTCTGGAATATTGTAAAGAAGGAAAAATATCCTGCATAGCTGAGTGCAATCCCCTTCACGGGCCCAGGGTAAAGGCACTTATTGAGGCTTTGGAGAGTGGCAACACCCCTGAGAAATTCAACTATGTGGATGAAAAGATATATAGTTCAATAGAAGACGTGATCAGTGTAGTTGTAGACGGCGAGAAATACGAAGTAGAGAAGCCGGAGTAAAACGTGCATCTCTGCGGAGCGCTATGGAAACGGGGATTTTGCCCATGGCCATAGTTGATTAAGTTACTTAAATTTGATACAATGTCATTTGTGATTTTGTCTTTATAGAGCGGGAGGCGAATCGTATTATGTTACTGCTTCCTGCTTTTTATATGCACAGAATATACAGACGTAATTATTTTTATGGAGCGATAAGAAATGAGTATTATTGATAAGATTATCGGTACACACAGTGAGAGAGAGCTTAAGCGTATTCAGAGTACTGTAGATAAGATTGAGAGCCTGCAGCCTGAGATGAAGAAGCTCACTGATGACGAGCTTAAGGCTAAGACCGATGAATTCAAGAAGAGACTTGAGGGCGGCGAGACACTTGATGATATTTTGCCTGAGGCCTACGCAACAGTGCGTGAGGCAGCATGCAGAGTTCTTGGTATGGAACACTTCCGCGTTCAGCTTATTGGTGGCGTTATTCTCCACCAGGGTCGTATAGCCGAGATGCGTACCGGTGAAGGTAAGACACTTGTAGCAACACTTCCTTCATATCTTGATGCACTTGAAGGCAAGGGCGTACATGTAGTTACCGTCAATGATTATCTTGCAAAGCGTGATGCTGAGTGGATGGGAAAGGTTCACGAGTTCCTCGGCCTTACAGTCGGTGTTGTTCTCAACAGCATGACAAGTGAGGAGAGACAGGCAGCTTATGGCTGTGACATCACTTATGTAACCAACAACGAGCTTGGTTTCGATTATCTTCGTGACAACATGGCTATCTACAAAGAGCAGTGCGTACTTAGAGGTTTGAATTACGCTATCATCGACGAGATAGACTCAATCCTTATCGACGAAGCCCGTACACCTCTTATCATTTCCGGTCAGAGTGACAAGTCCACCAAGCTTTACGAGGCCTGCGATATTCTTGCCAAGCAGATGACTCGTGGTGAGGACCAGGAAGAGTTCTCCAAGATGGATGCCATCATGGGTATCGAGCAGGAGGAGACAGGCGACTTCATAGTTAATGAGAAGGACAAGATTGTCAATCTTACAGCACAGGGTGTTGCAAAGGTTGAGAATTTCTTCCGTATAGATAACCTTGCAGATCCTGAGAACCTTGAGATCCAGCACAATATCATTCTGGCTCTCCGTGCTAACAACCTCATGTTCAAGGATCACGATTACATTGTAAAAGATGATGAGGTTCTCATCGTTGATGAGTTCACAGGACGTGTAATGCCCGGACGTCGTTATTCAGACGGTCTCCATCAGGCTATCGAAGCAAAAGAGCATGTTAAGGTTAAGCGTGAGTCCAAGACTCTTGCAACCATCACATTCCAGAACTTCTTTAATAAATTCGAGAAAAAGTGCGGTATGACAGGTACAGCTCTTACAGAGGAGCGAGAGTTCCGTGATATTTACGGTATGGACGTTATCGAGATTCCTACCAACAAGCCTGTTGTACGTATTGACCATCAGGATGCTGTTTACAAGACCAAGAAGGAGAAGCTCAATGCGGTAGCTGATGCTGTTCAGGCAGCTCACGAGAAGGGACAGCCCGTTCTTGTCGGTACTATCACAATCGAGTCTTCAGAGGAAGTAAGTAAGCTCCTTAAAAAGCGCGGTATTTCACATAACGTATTGAATGCCAAGTTCCATGAGATGGAAGCTCAGATAGTTGCAGAGGCAGGAAAACACGGCGCCGTTACAATCGCAACTAACATGGCAGGTCGTGGTACCGATATTAAGCTTGATGATGAGGCAGTTGCTGCCGGCGGTCTTAAGATCATTGGTACAGAGAGACACGAAAGTAGACGTATTGATAACCAGCTCCGTGGACGTTCAGGACGTCAGGGAGATCCCGGTGAATCCAAGTTCTACCTTTCATTGGAGGATAACCTCCTTAGATTGTTCGGTTCTGAGAGACTTATTTCAATGTTTAATTCTCTTGGAATTCCGGAAGGCCAGGAGATCGAGCACAAGGCTCTTTCCAAGGCTATCGAATCAGCTCAGAAGAAGATCGAGGATAACAACTATGGTATCCGTAAGAACCTTCTTGAGTATGACCAGGTTAACAACGAGCAGCGTGAGATCATCTATGATGAGCGTAGAAGAGTTCTTGACGGCGACAGCATGCGTGATACTGTTTACAAGATGATCACAGATATTGTTGAAGAGTCAGTTGAGACCGTTGTAGGCGAAGTTACAGATGCAGATGAGTGGAATCTCAAAGAGCTCAATGAGCTTCTGCTTCCCACAATCCCGCTTAAGAAGATCAACCGCGGACGTATCACCAAGCTTACCAAGAACGGACTTAAGCAGCAGCTTAAGGAAGAGGCAGTTAAGCTTTACGAGGAGAAGGAGGCTGAGTTCCCTGAGCCCGAGACAATCCGTGAGATAGAGCGTGTAATTCTCCTTAAGGTAATCGACAGAAAGTGGATGGACCACATTGATGATATGGATCAGCTCCGTCAGGGTATCGGCCTTCAGGCTTTTGCTCAGCGTGATCCTAAGCTTGAGTACAAGCTGGCAGGCTTCGAGATGTTCGATGAGATGACTCGCAACATCAAGGAAGATACTGTAAGACTTCTCTTCCATGTACACATTGAGGAGAAGGTAGAGCGTGAGCAGGTTGCTAAGGTAACCGGCACAAACAAAGATGAAAGTGCAGTAAAAGAGCCCAAGAAGCGCATGGAAGCCAAGGTTTATCCCAATGATCCCTGCCCTTGCGGAAGCGGCAAAAAATACAAGAACTGCCACGGAAGAGCACAGGCTTGACAGAATGTGTATAATTAATTTACTTGCTTGGTAGTGAAAATACAGCCTTCCCCTTTTAGGGGAAGGCGGCTGCGAAGCAGCCGGATCAGGTTGTCCTTGGATAATAGAATATTAGTCCAAGCTTTTTTTATGGAAGGATATAAAAATGGTAGTTTTAGATCAGATGAAGGTTGAGCTTTCTAATCTTAGAGGTACTCTTGATGAGATTACAGCCTCACTTGACCTTGATTCAAAGAAGAAAATGATTGAAGAGTTATCCCGTGAGATGGAAGAACCTAATTTCTGGGATGACGCTGAAAAAGCCAATAAGAAGACAAGAAACCTTAAGAACATGCAGGATCTTGTTGAAGAGGTAGAGGGCCTTCACAAACAGTACGACGATATGATGGATCTCATCGACCTTCAGAACGAAGAGGGTGTTGATGATGACGATATGGCAGCAGAGATCAGAGAAGAGCTTGATCAGTTTGAAGATACTCTTGAGAAGATCCGTATCAGCAATCTTTTGAACGGACCTTATGATAAATATGATGTAATCCTCAGACTTAATGCAGGTGCCGGCGGAACAGAGGCATGCGACTGGGCATCAATGCTTTATAGAATGTACACCAGATGGGCAGAGAGAAAGGGCTTCACAACAGAGGTTCTTGACTATCTCGATGGTGATGAAGCAGGAATCAAGTCCGTTACATTCCAGATTTCAGGAACTAATGCTTACGGACTTCTTAAGTCAGAGCACGGTGTTCACAGACTTGTTCGTATCAGTCCTTTCAATGCACAGGCTAAGAGACAGACTTCATTCGTTTCATGTGATATTATGCCTGATATTGAGGAAGATGTAGATATCGACATCAATCCTGATGACCTTAGAATTGATACATACCGTTCAAGTGGTGCCGGTGGACAGCACATCAATAAGACATCATCTGCTGTACGTATCACACATATTCCTACAGGTGTTGTAGTTGCTTGTCAGAATGAGCGTTCTCAGTTCCAGAACAAGGACAAGGCTATGCAGATGCTGAAGGCAAAGCTTTTCATTATGAAACAGGAAGAGCAGGCAGCCAAGCTTGCAGGCATCAGAGGTGAGGTAATGGATAACGCATGGGGAAGCCAGATTCGTTCCTACGTTCTTCAGCCTTACACAATGGTTAATGACACTCGTACAGGTTTCAAGGCTTCTAACGCAGACGGCGTTCTTGACGGAGATCTTGATCCCTTCATCAATGCATATCTTAAATGGCTGGCAACAGGCGGAAAGCCCGTTGGCGATACAGATGCAGAATAATGGCATCAGGAAGAATATGGCTAGTTGATGACAGAACTATATAAGATGAATTGAGAATTAAAGCGATCACGAAAGTGGTCGCTTTTTTCGGCTCTTGATTTCAGGTTTGCGCGGGCTGTGATTTTTGACACATTCACGCTTATTTGGTAACATATACTTGTAATTTTATCGATATTTCGAGAAGTATAAGCTTTAGCATTTTTAATGAGGGGTTAATTATGGTTACAGTAAGTTTATGCATGATCGTTAAGGATGAAGAGGACAAACTGGCTACTTGTCTGGACTGTGTGAAGGATCTGGTTGATGAGATGATCATCGTGGATACCGGTTCTACAGATAAGACAGTGGAGATAGCGGAGTCCTACGGCGCGAAGGTCTTTAAATTCGCGTGGACCGGCGATTTTTCTGATGCGAGAAATTTTTCCTTTAGACAGGCTACATGTGAATATATTTACGCTGCTGATGCGGATGAGACGATAGACGAAGAGAACAGAGAACGTTTCAAACAGCTGAAAGAAGATATTGATGATCTCGATATCGATGTGGTTCAGATGTACTATTGCAATCAGCTCAGCCACAATACAGTTTATAACTATGACAGGGAGCTTAGACCCAAGCTTTTCAGAAGGGTAAGAAGCTTTGTTTGGCAGGATCCAATCCATGAGACCATCCAGCTTGATCCCGTTGTATGCAACAGCGAGGTGGAGATTCAGCACAATCCCACAGAGGATCACGGAGAAAGAGATCTGGCTGCCTTCAGAAGAGCTGTGGACATGGGAAGCTATATTTCCAAGAGACTTCACAATCTCTATGCAAGAGAGCTCTACATGGTAGGAACAAATGAGGATTTCATTCTGGCAAAGAAGTTCTTCTCTGATTCCATAATCGATACAGGAAGAGATCTTGATCAGATTAAGGAAGCAAGCTGCGTCCTTACTCATATAGCAGTTATCGAGGATGATGTTCTTGGAGTTCTTAAGTATGCACTTAAGGATGTGACCACTATCGCATCCAGTGAGATGTGCTACGAGCTTGGAGAATTCTACAGAAAGCGCGGAGATATCGACGAAGCTATTGTGTGGTATTTTAATGCAGCCTATGAGACATCTCCTATTCTGGACGTACATCACGGCGGTGATATGCCTATGCAGAAGCTTGCTGAGTGCTACAGAGAGCTTGGCAATCTGGAGCAGGCTGAGGATTACGAGAAGGAAGCTGCCCGCTGGGAGCCTCCAAAGCCCGAGTGATAGGCTGGAGTAGGGCGGCCTGAATGCAAAAATATGGCGAGTAAAATGGTGATCACTTCATTAGAGGTGGTCACCTTTTTGATATAAGGAATAACTTTGAAATAAGAAGATGACGGTTGTGGCTATCACCTTAATCCTTGGTCTGCTTTATGACTACTTTATCTGCCATGGAATTTCAGTCAATCCTGCGCTTTGCGCACCGCGAGGCGGCTGCGGGGGTGACAGACATCCCATGGCAGATATTCTGTAGTCAAGCAGATCAAGGATATTTTTGCGCCATTGCGCGATAATTTAACAGTTAAGAGGGAGATTACAGCGTGGCAGGCCTCTGCGGGGAGACACGCAGTAATAATAGGGCAGAATTACCGCACAGGAGGGCTTTTTGGAGAAGTGCGCGGCAATAATTGGTTAATAAGGCGATGGATTGCAGCGACATGGCTTGTATATAGCGCTCGCGCGGTAATGGTAGTGCAAAGTTACTGCGCAGGAGGGCTTTTTGGAGAAGTGCGCAGCAATAATAGGTTAAGATAGTGAATGATTGCAGCGACATAGCTTGATTCTAGGCTGTGCGCGGTAATACCAAAACAAAATTACTGCGAAGCTACACAAATACTAGAAGTACGCTGCATTTTCGTATTCTTCCGGTACGAAACATAATATTTCTGATTTAGAAGTTTCAAGCAGAGGATTTGGAAGTTTCAAGCAGAGGAATCTGAGGAAAAGCCCGAAATAGAGGCGTGGAGTAAGGAGAGGCCAGAGAATTTGGGAGGTTCAAGCAGAGAAATTTGGGGAAAAGCCGGAAATAGAGGCGTGGAGCAAGGATGGACCAGCGGATTTGGAAGGTTCAAGCAGAGGAAATCGGGAAAGTTCCCGAAATAGAGGCGTGAAACAGGGAGAGGCCAGAGAATTAAGACGGTTCAAGCAGAGAAAATCGGGAAAGTTCCCAAAATAGAGGCGTGGAACAGGGAGAGGTCAGAGAATATAGAAGGTTTATGCAGAGGAAATTGGGAAAACGTCTCAAATAGAGGCGTGGAGCAAGGAGAGATCAGGGGATTTAGAAGTTTCAAGCAGAGGAATCTGAGGAAAAGCCCGAAATAGAGGCGTAGCCTGCAGCCTAACATTCCCACGATCCAAAACCTTACATTCCCACGACCTAAGCCCGCATATTTCTCCGATTAGAGCAGCGACTCTAAATGACAGAAGCAGAATACTAGTATATAATTACCATCAAGCAGACTTGTAGTAAGCTTCAAACGTATTTGCCGCTTACTAAAGTTGCTCCGCAAGGATGCGCGCAGATTTTGAAAGGAAATATGTCGCTTTCAGCGACCAAAATTCGGCGCAGCAAACGACATTGGGCTGAAGCCTAAGTCGTTTTCTATTGAAAGGACTTTAGTTAAAAGTGACCAGGAAAACTTTAGCTATAATACTTGGCGCGGTGGGGATAGTTATTGCAGGCGCACTGATCTATAAATTCACCGGCAACAACCAAATAGAAGAAACTGTTCAGGAGACGCCGGCACCGGCGTGGCACGCTGCAGACGGATACATTAAGGAGTCGGAGCCTATAGGGGAGCCTGGAAGCGCCTCGGATACAAGCTCCGAATCCGACCAAACCACAACCGAAGCCAGCACAGCCGAAGATACCTCCGACCAAACCACAACCGAAGCCAGCACAGCCGAAGATACCTCCGACCAAACCACAACTGAAGCCAGCACAACCGAAGAAGCTTCCGAGCCTGCCGCAAACGCAGAGTATTCCTTAAGTGTACCCACATATATCGGGCAGATAGGCGGCGACTACTTTATAGCCGACTGCTACCACAATCAGATTATTTACAATGATAACCTGACAGATGATCTTCTAAGCTGGAAAACTCTGGCTACGGACTTAAGTCAGCCCCATACCATGGCGGGAGATGGACAGGTCATAGTAATAGATGATACAGAGAAAAACGAAGTAAGGGTATATGAGCCATCTGAAAATGGATATAAGTACACGCAGCTCTTTACAGGGATAGGTAACAGGCCCCATTACACGGTTTATGATGAAGCAGAAAAGGCCTTTTACACCTGGAGTTCCATGTCAGGTGAGATGTATGTTTTCAGGCATGAAGAGGGCAGTACTAAGATGTACCTTACTGAGGTAAGGACCATAGCAGAGCTTAGTGGAACATATATAAGATCGTTTTATATAGAAGGAAATGATATCTATTTTGTTTCCGGAATAAGAGGGGATGGCACATCCTCGGGTATCATAAAGTGTGATAAGAACACGCTTGAAATAAAAGAAACCTACAGTGTTCCTGATTCCCTAGCGGGAATGGCAGCCATGCGATTTGATGCACCTTTTTATTACATAACCGTATCGACGGATGTGGCAGGAAGCCAGGACGCAGCCACCATGATAAGGACAAAGGATCTTAAAGGGCTTGCCACAGGCGATTATGAAGACATTTATTCAACATATTTTATGGGTGGCGGAACGCCTTATAATATGTTTAAAATAGAAGATAAGTGGTTCCTGACAGAGCACCGGATTCCCGGACATGCCATTTGGAGCTATAAAATAGACGAAAACGGAGAAATTACTGATGTCGAAACAGTGTATTGATTATAAAAAGACCACAAGAGCGTCGGTCATTATGATACTTGTGATGGCGCTTATTACAGCGGTATTACAGGGTAATTACTGGGTTTCAATTGCAGGAGGTCTTGCCGCAAGGCAGCCGCAGGTGATGATTCTTTTCCTGGTTGGGTTTGTGAGCCTTACAGCCATTTACTGTGAAGCAACAGGCAGGATCAGATTCAGACGCAAGTCAGAGGAGAAGGCAGGGACAATATCAAAGACCCTGAATCTTACCACAGAGCGCGGTATTCTCTGGACTATATGGCTTGGAATGCTGATGCGTGTGGGATACGTTCTTTTCTTTGACATTAACACCTTGCAGAACGATGGTGGTACCTACACCGGATTTGGAACAACTCAGATAAATAACGGTCATATCGGTTACATTGAGTACATTTACAAATTTTTCCATTTGCCTACAATGGACCCTTATGAATACTTTGGATATTATCATCCGCCGCTCCATCATATTATTGAGGCTCTTTGGCTTACGGTTCAGAGATTCCTTGGGGTGGCTGAAGAGCTCGCTTTTGAGAACCTTCAGATTCCTACCCTTATCTACTCGGGGCTTTGCATGGTCGTGATGCTGCAAATCCTTAAGGAGTCGGATATAAATGAGAAGTATGTCATTCCGGGTATGATGCTCTTTGCATTTCATCCCAGGATGATGGTGCTTGCAGGTTCAGTAAATAACGATATTCTGGCGCTGCTCCTTCTTCTTTGCACCATTTGGAGAACTCTCGTATGGATCAGAGAAAAGAACATCAAAAATATCGTGATGATAGCTCTTTCCCTTGGCTTTGGAATGATAAGTAAGCTAAATACCGCTATCTGTGCTTTTTCAATAGCAGTCATTTTCCTGATCGTGCTTGTAAATGCATTTAAGGATGGCAACCTTCTTGTAAGAAAAAATATTATCACTCAGTTTGTGGTTTTTGCAGTAATCTGTGTTCCCATCGGTTTGTCATATATAGTACGTAACATGGTACTTTTTGGGGAAAAGCCGGGAATACCTTCACCTGCAATTATTCCCAATGAGTCAGTGATGTATACAGGCCCGTATTCCGTGTGGTCCATAATCGGAATACCTGCTTTATCGGATTGGAATGCGGCATTTCCTTTCCATCCCATAAGCGCAGAGGCCAGCCATAATACCTGGGTTATTCTGTTCCAGACAGGTCTTTTTGCTGAGGCTTATCCGGCAGGAATGAACGACTATCTGTTGTCGGTTGCTCAGATAGCCTATGTTGCTTCCATAATTACTGCTGTTGCAACTACAATCGTTTTCCTTTGGGTATACCTTAAAAAGCTTGTAAAGGAGACAAGAAAGATCAGATATTCCCTTGCATATCCCACAGATGAGGAGCGCGCAAAGGGTGTTATCAGCACAGAGGAAGCCCTTAACCATATGGAGAGAAGTGTTTTCCTGTGGATTACATACGTGTTCATGCTGCTTAGCTTCTGCCTGTATGTGTTTAAATATCCTTATACCTGCAGCAGCGACTTTAGGTATATGACAGCTTGTCTGGTATTCACATCCATAGGCTTTGTGGATGTTCAGACCGTTTGTGGCAAGGGAGCACGAAAAGTAGTTAAATTTATCGTAAATACAGCAATGGCGGCGTGCCTTATAGGTTCACTGCTTGTTTATATGTTCTGGGATATCGCGTGACGGCTTTAGAGAATTGCCGAGAGGTGATTTAAAGAGGCGCGGTTTTGATATACCAGGCATAGTTTAAAGAGGAGATCATTATGAGTTATGAAAAGTTTGTCAGGAAGGTATCACCTTACGTTCCGGGGGAGCAGCCAAAGGACAGAAACATTATCAAGATCAATACAAACGAATGTCCTTATCCGCCTGCACCAAAAGTAACAGAGCTTATTGAAAACATGAAATATGAGGATCTGCGTCTTTATCCGGATCCTGAAGCGGCAACACTTGTGGATGCCCTTTCAAAGTACTATAAGGTTCCGACAGATCAGATTTTTGTGGGTGTGGGATCGGATGATGTACTTGCTATGGCTTATCTTACTTTCTTTAATTCCGATAAGCCCATTCTTTTCCCGGATATAACATATTCTTTCTATGATGTGTGGGCAGAGCTTTACAGGGTTCCTTACAAACAGATCCCGCTACGCGATGATTTCACAATAGATTTTGATGATTACATGCCGGAAAATAATCCTAACAGCGGCATCATAATCGCCAATCCCAACGCACCTGTCGGAATCTATGAGCCTGTATCCAAAATTGAAAAAGTGATTGCTGCAAACCCTGATTCTGTGGTAATCGTAGACGAGGCATATATTGATTTTGGCGGGGAGAGCGCCCTGCCTCTCATTGATAAATATGAAAACCTTCTGGTGGTTCAGACCTTCTCCAAATCAAGAGCTATGGCAGGAATGCGCATAGGCTTTGCTTTTGGTTCAAAGAAGCTTATAGGCTATTTGAGAGACGTAAAGTTCTCCTTCAACTCGTACACCATGAACAGACCTACATTGGAGCTTGGAGTGGCAGCAGTTGAGGATGATAAGTACTTTAAGGATACCTGCGCAAAAATCATAGCTACAAGAGAGAGGGTTAAAAAGCAGCTTACTGAGCTTGGATTTACTTTCCCTGATTCTAAGAGCAACTTTATCTTCGCAAAACATAGCACTGTTTCCGGTAATGATATTTTTGAAGAGCTGAAAAAGAGAGGCATATATGTACGTCACTGGAACGCAGACAGAATAAGCGATTACCTGCGAATCAGTATCGGTACTGACGAAGAGATGGATAAGCTTATCGAAGCTCTTGTTGAAATTGTTGGTTGATTTGCCATCTTCTCCGGTAGTGCAAATTCTAAAAGCCTTGATGTAATAATAGTATTCTGTTAAAATTGTGCCTTGGAATGTTTTGAATGCCGCATGACTATTTTGTCGGCACATGAATTAACAGAGAGGTTTTTGAAATGTTAAAGAAATATCTTATAGTATTTTTATGGTCAATGGTTCCCCTTTTTGAGCTTAGAGGAGCTATTCCGATAGCACATGGTATAAATGCTACCGATCCGGAGTTTAATCTGTTACTTGCTTATATAGTTATAGCCATCGGCAATATGATTCCCATGCCTTTTATTTTCTTCTTTGCAAGAACCGTACTTGAGTGGGGTAAGGATAAGCCTGTAATCGGCAAGTTCTTCACATTCTGTCTTGAGAAGGGTGAAAAGGGCGGCTTGAAGCTTCAGGAGAAGGCAGGAAAAGGTCTTTACTGGGCACTCCTCTTATTCGTTGGAATCCCTGTGCCGGGAACGGGTGCATGGACAGGCACACTGGCGGCATCAATCCTTGATATGGATTTTAAAAAGAGCGTCCTTGCTGTGATTGGCGGAATTGCTCTTGCAGGTACCATTATGGGTATCGTAAGCTTCCTTGGCGTAAGCGCGATCACAGGAATTGCCGGCTGATAAGTGCAGACTTTCGTATCTATGAAATTTACGAAGTTGCACTGATTAAGTGAAAACTTTAGAATGGGTATAGAATTACATTTATAGTAGGAGCAGCTTATGGAAGCCTATACCGATTTTGCAAAAGTATATGATGAATTTATGGACGAGACCCCATATCACGACTGGGCTGTGTATATATCGCAGCTCATTTCGGGATATGGGATTTCTGCGCCTTATAAGAAAAATGTCGCAGATGATAATGGCAGCGCAGATGAAACTATAGAAAGTGTTGAGACACTTGAAGAAAGCCTTGATGAGGATTCAGAAGAGGCGCTGCTTCTTCAGGAAAAAAATCTCGTGGTGGAGCTTGGCTGCGGAACCGGCAGCTTTACAGAGGAGATGGCGAATCTGGGATATGACATGATTGGCATCGATAACTCAGGTGACATGCTTGGAATAGCCCGTCAGAAGATGGAGAAGGCAGGCCTTGATATCATGTATCTTGAACAGGATATGTGCGAGCTGGATCTTTTCTGTACGGCAGGAACCATTGTCAGTGTGTGTGACAGCGTCAATTACCTTATAGAAGATGAACAGGTAAGGAAGGCCTTTACGAAGGTAAATAACTACCTTTATCCCGGCGGATTGTTCTTATTCGACTTTAATACCCTTCATAAGTACAGGGATGTTATCGGCGATGTGACCATAGCTGAGAACCGTGAAGACTGCAGCTTCATCTGGGAGAACTTTTTCGACGTTGATACCAATATCAATGAGTATGACCTTACTCTGTTTGTGAAAAAGGAGACGGATGGAGCAGAAGATCTCTTTGAGAGGTCCATAGAGACTCATCTTCAAAGGGGCTATACGCTTGACGAGATGAAGGCCTTTGTTGAGCAGGCGGGAATGACCTTTATTAAGGCCATAGACGCGGATACTCACGAAGAACCCACTGAGGATAGCGAGAGAATCTATGTCCTTGCCAGAGAGCATGGGAAGGCATGAGAGAAAATGAAATAAATATTCAGAAGTGCGAATTTTTGGAGCTTTAAAGAAATAAAATTTCAAAGTAATATTTATGAAGAATATCTAAAAAAACACGTGACAAAAACTGTCAATGACAGAGCTTTGCTGCGTGTTTTTTTGCGCTTTTGCCGATGCTAGAATTAAAGTATGAAGTGTAGAAAGGGTGTGGGAGCCTGTCCCATTATGTGGTTAAAAAGGAGAGTGCTTATGAGGAGAAGAATTTTATCCATACTACTGATATTTGCAATTATGCTGGCTATGATGCCTGTTTCTGCAAGGGCTGCTGCTACAGATCAGGAGACTGCAAAAGAGACCACTACACATGATATGCTTGCGCAGTCCATTCCGGAATCAGAAGTAGCAGAGCCTATGTTTACCGATGGATTTGAAAAAGTCACGGACAACAAAGCCTATGTAAATGACGATGGCAAGCTTGTTGGAAAAAATATCTGGATTCAGGGAAAGGCCTTCTTTTATGAAGCAAACACCGGAAGCCTTATTGTAACCAATGATACCACTGCCTGGGTTGTAAACTGCGGCGATAAGCCCACAGAGAATTTTAAGAAGCTGATGAACAGTATAGTAGATAAGGACATCAGAGTGTTTGGTAAGTTCACCGGATGGACCGATTATGATGCTCCCGGAATTTCATTTTTGTATAAGGATGAGTACATGACTACTCCATACAGAATTGAGACCCTTGATAATAAGACCAGAATTTCATACTGCGACTATGCATTTGAGACGCCTAAGTACGATAAAGAGAGGAAGATCGGCAGTTATACATTTAAAGAATCATCAGCCTATGAAGTAGAGGAAGAGCAGCAGATGATAAGCTACAACCTGAGCAAGGATACCATGGCTTATATGCTGATTCAATGCGAGGATTTAAGTGGTGATGAATACAAAGCCCTGAACCAGGATCAGCTCCATGAACTCTTCGTGGGAATCATGGAAGGAATGTATCCCAATATTGTGTATAAAGAGGATGTGGAGATAGGCGGAAGGAAGTTCCACATCAGTGAGATTACTATGGATCAAAATGGCATTACAGTAGCTATTTACAGCTATATGGCTGTCATAGACGGATATTATTACTTTGTTGCAGTATCACAGCCGTTCTTTGCAACAGAGAGCTATAAAAAGCTTATACCAATGGCGCTGGGAATCGATACAGTTAAATAGACCACACCCCTCATGACTACACGGTAAAGCGAAGGACCTGCTCTTTATCTCCAAAGGGCAGGTCCTTCGAGCGTGCGTGGGAATTAAAAATTCATGCTTTCTTAATGGAATTTTGTCATGCTTTGTGCCAGAATATAAAATATCAAAGATATTTTTATATCTTAAGAGTCTTATGGGGGCAATTGAGTATGAACATTTCAGAAAAGCTTGATTTTCTCATGAATCTTACGAACACCAAGAATGTAGCTTTGGGAAAGGCTCTTTCCTTCGATCCGTCATATATCAGCAGAATCCGGTCAGGAAGCCGCGGCACGCCTAAAAATCAGCCTTTTTCCAGGGAGGTTGCCGCATATTTTTCAAGGAATATAAAAGATACGTACCAGATAGAAGCTGTATCCAAGATGATATTTGGAAGCGATGCTCTGCCCATCGATAAGGAGGACCTCGAAAGCAGCCTGTATAAGTGGCTTGAGCAGGGGAGCGGTAACAGCGAACAGGCGCCGGTAGTAAATCTTATTTCAGATATCACAAATATGCTTGATAGTGGTAAGGGACAGGTGCCATCTGTTGATATATCTTTTGATGATTCAGTCATAACAACTGCTCCTGATGACAAGATAGTGCCCATGAACGCATTTTACGGGAATCAGGGCAAAAGAGAAGGCGTAAAGCGCTTTTTGATGACGCTTGTCATGAAAAAGAAACCATTTCGGCTGTTTTTGTATTCTGATGAGGATATGAGCTGGCTCTATGAGAATCCTGAGTTTTCAAGGGGATGGGCAATGCTTTTACTGCAGCTTCTAAAAAACGGATCCCGCATACAGATAATCCACACCATAAGCAGAGATCTGGTGGAGATGATGGAGGCCATAAGAAAATGGATGCCTCTTTATTCAACAGGGGCAATTGAGCCATATTATTATCCAAAACTAAGGGATGGAGTATACAGGAGATCACTTTTTATAGCACAGGGTCATTCTGCCCTTGTGTCCACTTCTGTTGAGAATAAAACAGATGATATGGTAAATCTCCTTGTGAGAAATACCGATGTGGTTGCAGCCCTTGAGAAGGAGTACAGCAACTACTTTGAACTTTGCAGACCGCTTATGAAGATGTTTTCTGCAAAGAACAGGGATGTGTTTATGGACCTTCTTCTGAACGAAGACGTGTCAGGCGGACAGTTCTATATGTCAAATCCTTTGCCTTCTATCTGGACAATGCCGGAAGGACTTGCTAAGAAACTTGCAGAAAAAGCAGGTGATCCCGCAATTATCAAAGTGGCAGCGAAGCTGAGAAAGAATATGACATCGCTCCTTGAAAACGGCGGTAAGATAACAGAGATTATCTCAAGGAATATGACCGGGGATGAGCTGGAAAAGGGCATGACTCTGCCACTTTCTGATATGATAGGATCTGCAGAGTACATCTACAGCGCAGAAGATTACATCTGTCATTTAAAAGAGACTCAAAGGCTTTGCGATAAATATGAGGGCTACAGAGTGTTCATTTCAGACAGCATACCTTCGACACTGCTTGTTATGTCCCATTCTGAATCCGATACCATAATCGCCGGAGCCAGTGTGCCCACAGCTGCGTTTTGCATAGCCCACAGACAGTTTTCCTTTGCTTTTTATGAGTACATGGAGCGCATAGAAAAAGACAGCGAACACCGAAAGGCCGGTAATACGCTGTCTGAATATCTTAAACGTCTCCTTCAAAAACGGTAGTGGCAGGACCTGTCATGAAGACGGTGTTCTGTTCACGATCCCATTTACACTTAATCTCACCACCTCTGACATGAATTGTTATATTGTCGGAGGTGTGATCATTTAATACGCAGGCAACTACTGTAGCACAGCATCCTGTGCCGCAGGCGAGAGTCTCGCCTGTTCCGCGCTCCCACACACGCATGTGGACGTTTTCTCTGTCATCTATTGTTACGAATTCTGTATTTATTCCCTTAGGGAAAAATGTATGATGTTCGAATCTGGGTCCGATCTTCTCAAGATCCAGGGAGTCTAAATCCATGCCCCTGTTCAGGAAAACGACTGCGTGGGGATTACCCATTGATACGCAGGTGATATTGTATTCCTTGTCCATAACAGTGATGGGGTAGTTTACAATCTGACTTGAATTCATAGCCCTCTCATCAGGAAGAGCAAGGGGTATCTCAACAGGCGTTAGGATAGGTGCACCCATATTCACTCTGACGCTTGTAACGATGTTGTCCTCGGTTTTAAGGTCAAGGATTCTGACCCTGCCGCCGCTTACGATCTTAAGCCTGGTCTTATCGGTAAGACCCTTGTCATAGACGAACTTAGCGACGCATCTGATGCCGTTTCCGCACATTTCAGAGTAGGAACCGTCAGCATTGTACATCTCCATCTCAAAGTCAGCCAGGTCATCTTCAAACTTGTTTATGAAAATAACGCCGTCGCCGCCTATGCCAAAATGTCTGTCGCTTAAGTATCTTACAAGCTCAGGCTTTTCTTCTTTTGCGATTTTTTCTTTGCTGCCGTCTATATAAATATAGTCGTTTCCGCAGCCGTGCATTTTAGTAAAGTGCATATTTTGTCTCCATTCATGCAATTTAAAACATATTGTGATTATACTCAGTTTTTTTATGTGATGTCAAAGCTCTTAAAGAACTTTTTCGATTTAATTCATTAAAGTTCTTGCCAAGGAAAAAGATCTGTGATAATATCGTTCAAGGGCGCACAAATGTCCGCGGTACAAAAACACTCTAAAATTCAGTTTTTATGCGACTTGGACACGCAGCGCCAATCTTATTATTTCAGAGGAAGTAGTATGAAGGAAGAAACCGGATATTATGTTTTGAAAAAACAGGCGGTGCCGGAGGTTTTGCTGAAGGTTCTCGAAGCCAAGAAGCTTCTTGATACCGGAAAATGTAAGACTGTAAACGAAGCATCCGAGCGCCTTGGTATAAGTCGCAGTTCTTTTTACAAATACAAGGACGACATATATGAATTCCATGACAGTTTGCAGGGTACCACACTTACACTTAACCTGCAGATGGATGATGAGCTTGGAGTTCTCTCAGATGTTCTTAGGATAATTTCTGAATGTGGTGCGAATATACTGACAATTCATCAGGCAATACCTTATAATGGAGTTGCGGCTCTCTCGGTAGGAATTCAGGTTTTACCTACTACCAGAGACATCGCAGAGCTTCTTATGAAGCTTGAGTCCGCGCCTCGTGTACACAGGGTGCAGATTATTGGTAGAAACGCCGAAGTATAAGGAAGAAGGAAATTTATCTATACAGACTTAATCAGACAGACTTATTTAAGAGGAGGAATTCGTAATGGCAAAGATCGCGGTTTTAGGATATGGCACTGTGGGGAGCGGTGTTGCATATGTTTTGGATACAAACGGTGCGCAGGTCGCAGACAGCGCAGGCGAAGATATTGAGCTTAAATACATCCTCGATCTTCGTGATTTTCCCGGGGATAAGCATGAATCAATAGTCGTTCATGATATCGATGTGATCTTAAATGATCCTGAGGTAGAAGTAATCTGCGAGACTATGGGAGGAATCGAGCCTGCTTTTACTTTTGAAAAGAAAGCACTTGAAGCAGGTAAGAGCGTATGTACATCTAATAAAGAGCTGGTTGCGGCTCACGGCCCTGAACTTGTTGAGCTGGCAAAGAAAAACAATGTCAGCTACCTGTTCGAGGCAAGCGTCGGAGGTGGTATCCCGGTGCTTCGCTCCATGAATGATTCAATCAGACATGAGAGACTTGATTCCATTAGAGGTATCCTCAATGGAACCACCAACTACATCCTTACCAAGATGGATAAGGAAAAGGCAGATTTCGATTCTGTTCTTAAGGTTGCTCAGGAAAAGGGTTACGCTGAGAGAAATCCTGAGGCAGATATTGAGGGACATGATGCCTGCAGAAAGACAGCTATCCTTGCTTCTATAATGAGCGGTCAGTTCGTTAAGCACGAGGATATCTATACAGAAGGAATCACCAAGATCAGCTCTGAGGATTTCGAATATGCAAGAAGCCTTGGAAGAGCCATTAAGCTCCTTGGAAGCTGTGAGAGAAAAAATGGAAAGTTCTTCGCAATGGTAGCACCCTTCATGGTTGGTGCGGACAATCCGCTCTCTACCGTTAACGGAGTTTTCAATGCAATAGATGTTCACGGAAATATGCTGGGCGACGTTATGTACTATGGAAAAGGCGCCGGCAAGGAAGCCACAGCTTCTGCTGTTGTAGCTGACGTGATCGACATAGTAAAGCACAGGGGCAAGCACATCGACTGGAATCTTAGAAATGTTCCTGCACAGGTTGAGTCCAACGAGCATGCAGAGAGACAGTTCTTTGTAAGAGTTGAGGCAGCAGCTAAGGACGCAGCTCTTGCCCAGTTCCCCGGTGCCCGGGAAGTTACAGCATCAGGCGTAAGCGGTGAATTCGCATTTGTTACAGAAGTTATTTCTGAAAAAGCATTTGAAGAAAAATTAACAGTACTCGGCAATGTCAAAGGTTATATCAGATTACTGTAAGAAATGATTTTAACATCCCCGAATCGTAGATTTAAGGATGTTACGAAATCCTGTTTTTTGATGGGAAACAGGATTTTATATGATATGAGGATTTTGAGAGGAGATTATGAAAAGTGAGTAAGGTAGTAAAATTCGGCGGAAGCTCCTGCGCTGATGCCAATCAGTTCAAGAAGGTCGCAGAGATCATTCACGCAGATGCAGAGAGAAGATTCGTAGTAGTTTCTGCTCCCGGTAAACGCAGCGATAGCGACACGAAGGTTACTGATATGTTGTATCAGACCTATGCACTTGCTGAAGCAGGAAAAGATTTTTCCAAGCAGCTTGCGGCAATCGAGGCCAGATATAATGAGATTATCAAGGGACTTAAGCTTAAGCTTTCTCTTAAGGATCAGTTTGCTGAGATTGAGAAGCAGTTTAAGGCAAAAGCCGGAAAAGACTACGCTGCATCAAGAGGTGAATATCTTAACGGTGTTCTGATGGCAAACTATCTTGGCTTTGAGTTTATAGATCCCAAGGAAGTTGTTCTTTTTGATGATGATGATTCATTTGATGCAGAGATCACCAACAGAAGAGTCGCTAAGAGACTTAAGGGTGTTGAGAATGCAGTAATCCCGGGATTCTACGGTGCTTACGAGGATGGCAAAATAAAGACCTTCTCAAGAGGAGGATCGGATATCACAGGTTCTATCATTGCAAGAGCTATTCATGCTGATGTTTATGAGAACTGGACTGATGTATCAGGATTCCTTGTAGCGGATCCCAGAATCGTTGACAGACCGCAGCCCATCGAGACTATCACTTATACAGAGCTTCGAGAGCTTGCATACATGGGTGCATCGGTTCTTCATGAGGATGCGATTTTCCCTGTAAGAAAAGAAGGTATTCCGATCAACATCAGAAATACCAACAGACCTGATGATGCAGGTACATGGATTGTAGAATCCACAGCCAAGAAATCAAAATTCACAATCACAGGTATCGCAGGTAAGAAGGGCTTTTGCTGTGTGAATATCAATAAGGACATGATGAACTCAGAGGTTGGATTTGTAAGAAGAGTTCTTCAGGCCTTTGAGGATCAGGCTATCTCCATTGAACATGTTCCTTCAGGAATCGACACAATGACAGTGTTCGTAGCTCAGGAGGATTTCATTGATAAGGAGCAGGCAGTTGTTTCGGAGATCCACCGCCTTGCAAAACCTGATCTTCTTGAGATTGAATCAGACCTTGCGCTTATCGCGGTAGTTGGTCGCGGAATGAAGAGACAGCGCGGAACAGCAGCAAGAATCTTCTCAGCTCTTGCTCATGTAAACGTAAACTGCCGAATGATCGATCAGGGTTCATCCGAGCTTAACATCATAATCGGTGTGGAGAGCAAGGACTTTGAAAAAGCAATAAAGGCCATTTACGATATCTTCGTAATGACACAGCTTTAATAGATTAAGAAAAAATAAGAGCTTCGCACATTCATTTCGGTGGATGGTGCGAAGCTCATTTTAATTGTTGCCTAATATCTTTTTTAAATACGCTTTACTTTAAAAGAAAATCGATGAAAGCCTTGGATACTTCAGGGCGCTCAGTGCTGGCAGCTATGCCGGCGATTGGTGTAACTCCGATGTAACATTCATAGTCTGTAAGCTTCTGACTGTCCTCCAGGATGATGCCCATGGGAATAGGCTGCTCCATTTCTGCAGGATCTCTTCTTACGAATTCATAGTTTCCTTCATCTTCCGCAGTTACCATCTCTCCGTTTGCGAGAGCCTTTTCAGCTTCTTCTTTGGCTTTAATAACTTCTGCGTAGTCTATGTAATATACCTTATCGCCGAGGGCTTCAAGCTCTGCCTCAGAATAAACATCTCTAAGATCGAGGAACATCTCGTTTTTGGTGAAATTCTCAAAAAGCTGAGGGTCAGCTGCGAAAACATCCAGTTCTTTTGCGGCTATCATGGCATATATTCTCTCCATGGTGGTGTAATCCATCTGACCGCCTGCTCCATCAGCTGAGAGAGAAGTTGTTGTATCGATATATACTTCTTCTTCATCTGTATTAATGCCTTGAGCTTCGGCGAATTCTGCTTCCAGGGGGTCAGATCCGATAAAGGATGCGGCATTTACAAACATGGCATTCAGTGCATAGGGCTTATTTGAGCTGATATCACGAACAAGCATGACAAGCATTATTATCGAAAAGATCGCTACAAAGGTGTGGATCTTGTAGTAATCCCAGAAATATTCAAGGTGCGCCTTGAAGCCCATGCCCTTCAAAGCCTGCCACTGGCTTCTTTTTTCTTCATTTATATTCATTTTGTAACTCCTTTTTTCCTATAATAACTTTTTGATTATAAAACAAAATTGTGAATATTATAAGAAAACTTATTTTTTTTATTAATTTTTTTCTTTTTTCTAGGTATAATTATTATTGCAAGTTATTGTATGTTAATATATCATATCCTTTAAAAAGTTAATCGGAAGGAAATCAATATGATGAATGACAACAGTTACGTAGAAGTACTGGTTGCCAGAAAAGCATCACCTTTAATGCTTGTACTTAAATATGTGCTTTTCACATTGGCAGCTCTCGCTTTTATTATGGGATTTTTGGGCGGCATGATTGTGCTCGTAATCGCATGTATAGTTTTTGCTGTAGCGGGTTACTTCGTATCACTCAATGCTTCTATTGAGTATGAGTATCAGTACTGTGAGAGAGAGATCACAGTAGACAAGATTCTTAACAAGAGCAGGAGAAAAAGGGTAGCAGTTTTTGAGACTGATAAGATGGAAGCCCTGGCTCCTTCAAGGTCCTATCATCTGGACGATTATCGTAAAAACACTAATTACAGAACACTTGATTTTTCATCTGGAACAAATGAACAGCCTGATTCTACATATACAATGTATTATGACGGCAGAGAAAAGGTTATTTTTGAACCTAACTCTCAGATGGTTGAAGCAGTTAAAAACGTGGCACCACGTAAAGTATTTACAGATTAAGGAAGGAAAGAGGAGTAATAATGGGACAGATTATCGGCGAAGGAATTACATTTGACGACGTACTTTTGGTACCTGCATATTCACAGGTTGTACCTAATGAGATTGACGTAAGCACACAGCTTACCAAGAAACTGAGACTTAATATCCCTATGATGAGTGCAGGTATGGATACAGTTACTGAGCACCGCATGGCTATCGCTATGGCAAGACAGGGTGGTATCGGTATCATTCACAAGAACATGTCAATCGAGGCTCAGGCCGATGAGGTTGATAAGGTTAAGAGATCAGAGAACGGCGTTATTACAGATCCTTTCTCACTTTCACCTGAGCATACACTTGCTGATGCTGACGCTCTTATGGCTAAGTTCAGAATTTCAGGTGTTCCGATCACAGAGGGCAAGAAGCTCGTTGGTATCATCACTAACCGTGATCTTAAATTCGAGAAGAACTTTGATCAGAAGATCAAGGACGTAATGACAAGTGAGAACCTTGTTACTGCTAAGGCAGGTATCACACTTGAAGAAGCTAAGCAGATCCTTGCAAAGTCCAAGAAGGAGAAGCTTCCTATCGTTGATGATGACTACAATCTTGTAGGACTTATTACAATTAAAGATATTGAAAAGACAATCAAGTATCCTCTTTCAGCAAAGGATGATCAGGGACGTCTTCTTTGCGGAGCAGGCGTTGGTATCAGTGCTAACTGCCTTGACCGTGTAGCAGCTCTTGTTGATGCCAAGGTTGACGTTATTGTACTTGATTCCGCACACGGACATTCAGAGAACGTTCTTAGATGCCTTCGTATGATCAAGGAAAAATTCCCGGATCTTCAGGTTATCGCTGGTAACGTTGCTACAGCTGCTGCTACAAAGGCTCTTATCGAAGCCGGTGCAGATGCTGTTAAGGTTGGTATCGGACCCGGATCTATCTGCACAACACGTGTGGTTGCAGGTATTGGTGTTCCTCAGATCACAGCTATTATGGACTGCTATTCAGTAGCAAAAGAGTATGGTATCCCGATCATCGCAGACGGTGGTATCAAGTACTCAGGAGATATCACAAAGGCAATCGCTGCAGGCGGTAACCTTGTTATGATGGGTTCAATGTTTGCAGGATGCGACGAGGCTCCCGGCGATTTCGAGCTTTTCCAGGGTAGAAAATATAAGGTTTACCGTGGAATGGGATCAATCGCAGCCATGGAGAACGGCTCTAAGGACAGATACTTCCAGGAAGGTGCCAAGAAGCTGGTTCCCGAGGGCGTTGAAGGCCGTGTAGCATACAAGGGAACTGTAGAAGATACAGTATTCCAGCTCATCGGCGGACTTCGTTCAGGTATGGGTTACTGCGGATGTGATACAATAGATAAGTTAAAAGAAAATGGTCAGTTCATTAAGATGACAAGCGCTGCACTCAAAGAGAGTCATCCTCATGATATTCACATTACAAAAGAAGCGCCTAACTACAGTGTAGACGAATAATACATATTCAAGGAGGCGGGTTTTTTGGAACGAGAAGGCCATAAAAACTCAGCAAATTCAATAAAGATACGGGATAAAGAACTCCGGAGATGGCAGGATGCCTTTACATCCATAGCAGGAGTCTATTTATGCTGTTTGGATATGTCAGGAGAGAAGATCTCCGATTTTTCAGGGAGCCCGCTCGAGGTTTCCACAATAAAAAAAGCTGTTGATGATATTCATATCAGAAACATTTTTCAGAGAGTAACCGAAGGTGATTTGGAGGATCAGGCCGTTGAGCGCACACTGATCCCCAATCTTCGGATTGCTGCTGTTGCTGCCAAGGTCGAAGGCAAGGCAAGATTAGTATGGATTATCTGCGCCGTACTCAAGGATATTGAGTACGAGCCGGATCTGTACGACATTGAGCCCGTAAGCGATTTCCCCCACATGATAACTGAAAAGGAATTTTACAATACTCTTGATTTTGTCAGGATTACTTCTGTTGCCATGGTTCGGGCGAAAAAGACAGAGGATGAGGCAGCAGCTTCTACAGCAGAGAATTTCAAGAGATCAGAGGATTTCAAGGTTTCCTTCCATCGCGCTGAGATAATGACGGAGATAGTATCCCTCCTTGACAGTGATGATGAGATTGAATCCGTAATGCTGCAGATCCTGCAGAAAATCTGTGAATACCTCGATATCAGCAATGCTTTTATCGCAAGGATGCATCAGGAAGATCACCTGATGGATGCCATAGTCCAGTGGAAGACTGAAGGCGCATACAACGTCTTCGAAGAGACCGATGATCTGGACAGATGCTGGTTCATCGGAAGCTCACAGATGGTTGCTGTATCAGGCAGTACCACTATGAATGCCGGTGAGAGGGAACAGCTTGAGGACCTTGGAATATATGCCGTTGTGGCAGTTCCAATTGTAATAGCAGAACAGATTCCTTTCTATGCATGCTTTGCAGAGACCAGAGAGAATAGAGAGTGGATCGTAAATGATATCAAGTTCATAAATGATTCCATCAAGATCCTGCAGAATATCATTACCAAGAGAATTCAGAGGAACTCCATTGCCAGCTCCTTTAATTCTTTAGAGGCAGTACTTGATAACGTGGGAAGTGCAATCTATGTAAGATGTATGAAGACTGATGAGCTGCTTTTTGCAAACAGAAGTCTTAAGAAGCATTTTGCAAAAGAGCTTCAGAAGAACACACTTAAGGATCTTTTTGAAGCAAACATTCCGCCGAGAAGTCACAGCGGCAATTATGAGATTTACTACGAAGCAAAAGACAGATGGTTTGATCTTTATTACACCAGGATTAAGTGGGTTGACGGAAGGCTTGTTTCCCTCTGCGCAATCTATGAGATCACTGAGAAAAAGATATATCAAAAGAGAATAGAGCAGCAGGCTTATACCGATTTCCTCACAGGTCTTTACAACAGACTTTGCTGTGAGAGAGATCTTGTTACCTATGTGGAGCAGGCTAAGACAAACAATACCAAGGGTATGCTTATGTACCTTGACCTTGATGATTTCAAGAAGATAAACGACGGTCTTGGGCATCAATACGGCGATGTGCTTTTGCAGGATATTTCCGCTGCCATAAAGTCTATCGATGGCGTACAGAATTCCTGCTACAGAATGGGCGGAGATGAGTTTGTCATCATCGTTCCTCCGGAAAGCTACGACAGAGTCGACAGTATTCTTGAGGAGATAAAGAGAGCCTTTGCGACACCCTGGTATCTGAAGGATGGCGATTATTACTGCACTATGAGTATGGGTATCGTTGAATTCCCTACTGCAGGAGATACGGTTGAGGAACTTATCCGCAAATCCGATATCGCCATGTATGAAGCCAAGAAGTCAGGTAAAAACAGAATATCACAGTATTCTGAGAGTATAGATGCATCCACCATCCGCAGACTTGATATGGAAAAAGCCATGTATAAGGCTGTGGAGGACAGCTGCAATGAGTTCGAGGTTTATTATCAGCCTATTTTGCAGATAGATGACAAGGATCAGATTGTGGCAGCGGAAGCGTTTGTCAGATGGGACAGCAGAAGCCTTGGTTCAGTAAGCCCCGCAGAGTTTTTGTCTCTTGCAGAGTACCTTGGACTTATCAATCCTATAGGAGAGTATGTCCTTAGAAAAGCCACCAAGCAGTGCGGCAGATGGAGCAAGAAGCTTAAGCGCAAGATGAAGATCCATGTAAATATGTCCGTTGTGCAGCTGATGCAGCCGGATATTGCAGCCAAGATCGGAGAAGCTCTTGAAGAAGCAGGCATAGGTCCTGATCAGCTGATTCTCGATGTGGGCGAAGCTCTTACTATGAACAACACAGAGCGTACAAAGGGTGCCATTGAGAAGATAAGCGAGATGGGAGTTATGCTCTCTCTTGATGATTTCGGAACAGGTTACAGTTCCTTAAGCGGACTTAGGGCATATCCATTTGCCGTTGTTAAGATCGACAGGACCATAACAAGTGAGCTTGGAAAAGAAAGCTATGCAGTATCTCTTGTTCAGTCACTTATGGACCTTTCAGGAGCCATTAATGCAGATGTCTGCGTAGAGGGTATTGAGAAAAAGCAGCAGCTTAACATTCTTAAGGACTTAAATGTTCCTCTTGCGCAGGGACAGTATTTCTCACAGCCTCTTGATGCAGCTGAATTTGAGAAGAAGTATATCAAGTGAATGCCGGCCTTTTTGCTATGATGTACAAAAGGCTTGCATTGTGTGGTAAAATAATATAAGCGGCGAAGACTCACTATAAGGCTTCGCTGTTTCGAATTAAAGTTTATTAGATTGGAATTACAGAAAATGTCAGAAGAATCAAGAAATTTTATTGAGCAGGAGATTGACAAGGATTTAAAGGAGGGCGTTTACGACCACGTTGTCACAAGATTTCCGCCTGAGCCGAATGGGTTTTTACATATCGGACACGCTAAGAGCATACTTTTAAACTATGGTCTTGCAAAAGAATATAACGGCAAATTCAACATGAGATTTGACGATACCAACCCCACCAAGGAGAAGTCCGAATTCATGGACGCTATCATCGAGGATGTTAACTGGCTTGGGGCTGATTATGAGGACAGACTTTTCCATGCATCAGATTATTTCGACAAGATGTATGAGAATGCAGTTAAGCTTATTAAGAAGGGCAAGGCTTATGTTTCAGAGCTCACAGCTGAAGAGATGCGTGAGTACAGAGGAACACTTACAGAGCCCGGCAAGAACGATCCTAACAGAGACAGAAGTGTAGAAGAGAACCTTCGTCTTTTTGAAGAAATGAAAAACGGCAGCGTAGAAGACGGAGCCATGACACTTAGAGCAAAGATCGATATGGCATCACCTAACATCAACATGCGTGATCCTATCATCTACAGAGTTGCTCACATGACACATGCTCGTACAGGCGATAAGTGGTGTATTTATCCCATGTATGATTTCGCACATCCCATTGAGGATGCAGAAGAGGGAATTACACATTCCATCTGCACACTTGAGTTTGAAGATCACAGACCGCTTTATGACTGGGTCAAGATCGAGTGTGAATATGAGAATCCTCCGCGTCAGATCGAGTTTGCAAAGCTCTATCTTCAGAACGTGGTTACAGGTAAGAGATACATCAAGAAGCTGGTTGAGGACGGCATAGTTGACGGATGGGATGATCCCAGACTTGTTTCTATAGCTGCTCTTAGACGCCGCGGCTTTACTCCTGAATCAATCCAGAAGTTCGTTGAGCTTTGTGGTGTAAGTAAGGCTAACTCAACAGCTGATTATGCAATGCTTGAGTATTGTATCAGAGAGGATCTTAAGCCCAAGGCAAAGAGAATGATGGCTATTCTTGATCCGGTTAAGCTTATCATCGACAACTATCCGGAAGGACAGATCGAGATGCTTCCCATCGAGAACAACAAGGAAGCACCGGAGCTTGGAAGCAGAGAGATTCCTTTTGGAAAAGAGCTTTGGATTGAGCGTGAAGACTTCATGGAGGAGCCTCCGAAGAAGTACTTCAGACTGTTCCCCGGCAACGAGGTTCGTCTCATGAACGCTTACTTCGTAACCTGCACAGGCTGTGTGAAGGATGCTGATGGCAATGTGACAGAGATCCACTGCACATACGATCCCGAGACCAAGGGCGGAGACAGCCCCGATGGCAGAAAGGTGAAGGGAACAATTCACTGGGTATCAGCAAAGGAGTGCGGCGAAGCAACAGTAAGACTTTATGAGAACATTATTGATGAGGAAAAGGGCGTTTATAACGAAGACGGTTCACTTAACTTAAACCCCAATTCCATCACAGTTATTGAGAATGCTAAGCTGGAGCCCGAGCTTATGGAAGCTAAGGCTTATGATAAATTCCAGTTTGTGAGAAACGGATTCTTCTGTGTAGACAGCAAGGATTCCAAAGATGGAGCGCCGGTATTTAACCGCATCGTTTCATTAAAGAGTTCGTTTGTATTACCGAAGGCATAAAATACTATTTTCTTGTGAGGTGGCAAAATGGGATTTTTAGATGGACTTAAGAAATTCGGACTTGGAGCGCTTGAAGATGAAGAGCTTTACGAGGATCCTAAAAAGAAGGCGGTAAAAAAGGAAGAGCCTAAAAAGCAAGCCCTGCCTTTAAATGAGGAGACACTTCTTTTTGATAAGAAGTACACATGTCCTATTTGTGATTCTCAATTTGATTCGAAGACTGTCAGATCCGGTAAAGTACGTGTTAAGAGCCAGGATGTGGATCTTAGGAATACCTACAATGAGATTGATCCCAGCAAGTACGATATAGTTACCTGCCCTAACTGCGGATATTCCACACTTGCCAAGTACTATGGCAATCTGACCAAGTTCCAGATTGATGAGATCAAGGGTAAGATCAGTGCCAACTTTAAAAAGCATGAATTTGGCAAGGTGACCTACACCTATGAAGAAGCAAGAATGCGATATGAACTCGCCATTGCTACTGCTATGGTTAAAAAGTCCAAGAATTCCGAGAAGGCTTATCTGTGTCTTAAGATGGCATGGCTTATCCGTGGTGAGAATGAGCACATGGATCCGGCTACAGAGGGCTATGAAGAGAAGCAGAAGGCCAATAAGGCTGAAGAGCTTGATCTTCTTAAGAAGGCTCTTGATGGCTTCGTAATTGCAAGACAGAGCGAGACTCCGCCAATCGCAGGAATGGATGAGCTTACACTCGATTATCTCATGGCTGCCATTGGTCTTGAGGTCAAGGATTATGACATGGCCAATAAGATGGTAGGAAATATCATCCTTTCAAGAACAGCTAACTCCCGTCTTAAGGAGAAGGCAAAGGACCTTAAAGAAAAGATCGCAGAGGATATGAAGAACAATCCTCCGGCACAGGCATAAAACATAGAAAAGACCGGGATTATATCATTAAGTTAACCTTGGCCCGGACAACAAAAAGAATCCAAGAGGATGTCGGAATTCCGATATCCTCTTTTTGCGATTCAGACATTAGTTTAATGCTGTAACCCCAGTCCTGGTAAGCAATAGAGACTTTACATTTTTTACTTTTTTTTAATTTTTATCCATGTAAAATAATGAGATAATTATAGTAGCAGTTGCCTATTTTGACTGGCAAAGGGATTGTCATAGGGAGTTAGCAGTCGAGGGTATTTTATGAAGCGGATTTTGAAAAAATACATGAGCCTCAAATACCGCATACCATCTATCATTATATTGAGCCTTCTGATATTAGGCTCATCGATAATCGGTATTTCATATAAGAGATACGAAGAAATTAACGTGGAGAAGCACGTTAAGATGGCACAAGGCATAACTATGCTTATGGCTGAGAACTTTGATGCCCAGAAGATAGATTATTATATGGAGAATAATTATTCCTTAGACGAGTATAAAGATCTTATTGAGCATTATAAGCTCATTATGGATAGCTACCTTGATGTAAAACACATATACATATATAAGTTTTTCAAGGATAAAGAAGATGGTCCGTTAAACGGTCGTGTGATCGTGGATATGATTGAGACAGGCGAGGACAGTATGCTCTATGGATCTAGCGCCACGGTTGGAAATACTTATTTAGCAGGCGAAGAGACCGCCGCTGTCTATGACCGAATGATTTCCGGTCAGGAATGTGTATTTGAAAAGAATCGGATAGGCGAGCGGGAAGTGACGTTCCTTGCGTATATCAAGCCGATAATGGACAGCGAAGGTAATTATATGTGCAGTATGGGTGTTGATTTCTCTCTCAATGAGCTGTACGGAAAAGGAATCCAGTTTATTATTGAGCTGTTGGTGGTAATAACGGTTGTAATACTTGCTGTTATCATAGGTGTAAATATCCTGCTCTCTGTAATTCTGTTCAGACCCCTTGAAAAGATGACAAGCTGTATCCAGTCCTTTAAGTTTGATACAGACAAAGACAGGTTCGATAACTTAAATGGATTCGAATCACTGAACATTCATCTGAATAATGAGATAGATGAGCTGTATAACGCTTTGCTTCTTTCGCTTAAGGACAGTGCTTATTATGTGTCCAACTTCAACAGGGCCAAGAATGAGATAGAAGAAATAAGCGAAACGGCCTACAAGGACGCCCTGACTTCCGTTGGCAGTAAAACGGCCTACAATGGCGCTATAGCTAAGTTGCAGGAAGATGTTGATAAGAAAAAGCTGTTTTGTTTTGGCTTCGTGATGATTGACGTGAATAATCTTAAGTATGTGAATGATACTTATGGCCACAAGCTGGGCGATGAATATATAAAGGGGTGTTGTAGTATTGTATGCAACGCTTTCAAGAGATCGCCGGTATTTCGAATTGGCGGGGATGAATTTGTTGTCATTCTAAAGGATGCTGATTATGATACCAGGATGGAACTTGTAGATGATATGGAGGAGGCTTTCACAGCTGCTTACAGCAATAAGGAAGTAGAACCGTACTACAGGTACTCGGCTTCTTATGGACATGCAATCTTTGATCCATTACTTGACAAGTCAGTTGAGGAAGTACTAAAAAGAGCTGACCAGCGGATGTACGAATATAAGAAAGAGTTCAAAAGAGTTAACGGAAGTTACAGATGACTATAAAAAGACCCGCGGGATCAAGATAATCCTGCGGGTCATAAAAATCTCATATTTGGTAAATCAAAGAGCGCCGTCCATCTTCTTGAGATCATTTATATCATCGTCTTCATCATCGAAGAACTCTTCTGTTTTAACGGGCTCGCTATCTTCAGAATCATCATCTTCGTCTGCAAGATCCTCTTCAGCAGCTGAAGAATTGAGGCTTACATAGTGACGTCCGATGGAACTCTTAGGCTCCTCATCATCAAGATCCTCTTCATCAAATTCCTCAAAATCATCGAAGTCATCATCAAAATCTGAATCCTTCTGTGTAAGATAATAATAAACACCTGCAGCGGCAGCGCCTGCAGCAGCTGCAAAAAGAACTATTTTTCCAAAATGCTTAGACATATATTCTCCCTTCATAATGTAGCCCTGCTTGGATTTGTAAAAAATACAACAGAACATAAATTGATTTTAATACAAATTGTCAGATAAGAAAAGCACCTGAGATTAAATCGTTGAAAAAAATGCCAGAAAATGCTATATTTAAATGGACTAAGCCGGTCAATCACAGGAGATCCTTTTTCAATGAACGAAAAGTTTTTTGACTTAAAGAAAGAAAAACAGGACCGAATCATCAATGCGGCGCTTAAGGCTTTTGCCTTGGGTGGATATATGCATGCGAGCACTGATGATATAGTGAGAATGGCCGGAATTAGTAAGGGGTTAATTTTTCATTATTTCGAAACCAAGCTGGGGTTATATCAATTCGTCTACGATTACAGCACTCGTGTAATTAATATTGAGATCAACACGGGTATTTCCAAGGATGAGACAGACTTTTTTTCAATTAGGGAGGAAATAGAGAAGGTACTTGCAACTTGTATGAAGCAGTATCCTTACATTCAGCTGTTTTTATACAGTGCAGCCAGAGAAGATACTCCCGAAGCTGCAACAGCCATACTCCCTGCAAGAGAGGCTTATGAGGCGAATATCAGAAACATCCTGGACAGAGGCGATATAACAAGATTTAAGCAGAGTGCCAACTATGAGCTGGTTGAGAATATAGTGAGCATGACCAAGGAAGGAGTGCTGAAAGGCAGGTTTAGGGAGGGCGATTTCAGAGCGGATGATTACCTTGCGGAAGTCATCAGATATCTGGAAATGCTAAGAGTTTTGACATACGACTGATTACCGAAGAAGCGTCAATTAGCCGGATTTTTCCGGAACAATAAGGAGGCACAAAATGGGTAAATTTGTGGTTGCAGGTATCACACAGGTTGAAACGATTGTCAGAGTGGACAAGGTTCCGATAACTTACGCTCCGTTAACTACCGAGGTCAATTCCATTTACACTGGTCTTGGAGGAGATGCTTACAATGAATCCCTTGCACTCAGATGGCTTGGAGATGAAGTTGAATTCATGTCCATCATAGGCCGTGACAGGTCTGTAGAGGAGCTTAATCCGCCCGGAAACAAGATTCATTTATCAACGAATTACGTTGTACAGATGATGGAAGAGACTCCTAACTGTGTCATCCTTTATGATAAGGACAGACAGAAGCAGATATTTGAGGACATCAAGGATCTGCGTGATAAGGTATATGATATGTCCATGTTTGCTCCGCTTGCAGGATGGGCTGACATGATGGTTCTTGCAAATGCTAACTTCTGCAGACCTTTTGCTGTGGCAGCTGCCGAGCATGGCAAGAAGCTTGCTGTCAATATTCGTAATTTCTGCAGAGAGAAGGAGAAGTACAACAGGGAGTTCCTTGATGCAGCTTCTATCCTTTATTTTTCAGACGATCAGCTTGAAGAGGATCCTTATGATTTCATAAGAGGAATCAGTAAGACCTACGGAACAGAGATCATCATCATGGGCCGCGGCTCAAAGGGTGTTATCCTGTTCGATAAAAAAGGTGAATTCATCGCTGATTATAAGACAGTTAAAACTAATGAGATCGTTAATACTGTCGGCGCAGGTAATGCGTTGTTTGCATGTTTCCTTCACTACTATCAGGAGACAGGCGATTCTGTAAATGCTATTAAGAATGCGCTTCTGTTCTCATCCTACAAGATTGGTTATATGGGAACATCCAAAGGTTTCATGACAACAGAGCAGATGGAGCAGTGGAGAAATCTGATCTGGGGTATTCGCGACAACGGACTATAAAAAGATGCTGTCATCATGGGCAGGTGGCAATTTAAAGAGCGTCTTCGTAGTTTTCGCGTGCTAATTTTTGGTAATACTAAATTTACATATATAAGAAGGACAAAATGAAATGGCAAAGAAAGTAAAGAACACAAGAAAATGCGGCGTGCTTATGCCCATTTTCAGCCTTCCGTCAAAGTACGGGATCGGCACATTTTCCAAGGAAGCATACGAGTATGTAGATTTCCTTGCAGACGCAGGTCAGAGTTACTGGCAGCTTCTGCCTCTTGGACCTACAAGCTACGGAGATTCTCCGTATCAGTCATTCTCAACCTATGCAGGCAATCCCTATTTTGTGGATCTTGAGAAGCTCGTCGAGGAGGGCTATCTTAAGGCTGCAGATCTTGAGAAGGTTAATTTTGGAACAGATCCTGAGCACGTTGATTATGAGCGTCTTTTCAAGAACCGTTATGTTGTTTTGGAGACAGCTTATGTGAACAGCGGTCTTTCAGAAAACAGTAAGAAAAAACCAAAGGCAGAGCTTAAGAAAGAGTTCGATGCTTTTGTTAAGGAGAACGCAGACTGGTTAGAGGATTATGCTCTTTATATGTCCCTTAAGATGCGCTACGACGGTCTTAGCTGGGTTGAGTGGCCAGAGGGAATTCGCCTCAGGAAAAAGAAGGATCTTGATGAAGCAAAGAAGAAATATGCTGATAAGATAGGTCTTCACAAGTTCATCCAGTTCCTGTTCATGAAGCAGTGGTTTGAGCTTAAGACTTATGCTAACAGCAAGGGAATAGACATTATCGGTGACATCCCGATCTATGTGGCATTTGACTCCGCAGATACATGGGCAAATCCTAAGCTTTTCCAGCTGGATAAGAAAAATCTTCCGATAGCGGTTGCAGGATGCCCGCCCGATGCTTTTTCAAGAACAGGTCAGCTCTGGGGTAATCCGCTCTATAAGTGGGACTATCACGAAGAGACAGGCTTTAAGTGGTGGATTTCAAGAATCCGCGGCTGCTACAAGCTCTACGACGTTATCAGAATCGATCATTTCAGAGGTTTTGATGAGTATTATTCAATTCCTTACGGTGATCCCACAGCTGAGAACGGTGAGTGGGTAAAGGGACCCGGCTATAAACTTTTTGAAGTGATGAAGAAGGAACTTGGTAATATCAGAGTCATCGCTGAGGATCTTGGATACCTCACACCTTCCGTAATTGCCCTTGTTAAAAAGACCGGATTCCCCGGAATGAAGATTCTTCAATTTGCATTTGATGCAAGGGAAGAGAGCGATTATCTGCCTCACAACTATGTGAAGAACAGTATCGTATATACAGGAACTCATGATAACGACACAACACTTGGATGGTACAAGACTATTCCGAGAACAGATAAGGCTTTTGCAAAGAAGTATCTGAACCTTAAGTCAAACAAGAATGTGACCTGGGAATTCATCAGAGCTACTTTCATGAGCGTATCAGATACAGCCATTATCCCTATGCAGGATTATCTTGAACTTGGAAGCGAAGCAAGAATCAACACTCCTTCCACTCTTGGTAAAAACTGGACATGGCGCATGAAGAGTGATGCTCTTTCACCCGAGCTAGCCGAGAAGATGAAGGATATGGCAAAGACCTACGGAAGATGTGCAAATGTCTAAGATTACTATAGTTGATGTTGCGAGACTGTCAGGCGTCGGCGTCAGTACAGTCTCCCGCGTCATCAACGGGCATGTGGATGTAAGTGCCAAAACAAGAGAGAAAGTCCTTTCAGTTATAAAGGAAACAGGATATGTTCCAAATGACAGTGCCAGAAACCTGAAGCGTACAGATGCAAAGTGTATCGGCGTTGTCATTAAAGGAATAACCAATCCTTTTTTCACACCTATGATCGATATCCTTGAAAAGGAGATAGACAGGCAGAATTATGCTCTTGTCCTTCGACATGCAGGCGCTGAAGAGGACGAAGCAGACGTAGCTCTTGAGCTTGAAAATGAAAAGCGACTAAGGGGAATTATTTTCCTTGGAGGCGGCACGGAGCAGTCAAGGCAAAAGCTGCAGGAACTTAAAGTTCCCGCAGTTTTCTCTACGATAGGCGCTACTCTCCTTGAAGAAAATTCCACAGCAGAATATTCTACGGTTTCTGTTGATGACAGACTTGAAGCAAGACATATAACTCAATATCTTATGAATCTTGGGCACACCAATATAGCCATAATAACCGAGGCTATGGGAAGGCGCTCTGTCGGACACCTTCGTCTGGAAGGATATCGTGATGCTTTTGTCATGAGGAAGATTCCTGTTGATGAAGGGAATATTTTTTATGTGGATCAGACCATGGAGCATTTCTCAGTGGAGAATGGCTATAGAACCACCCAGAGAATTATTGAGTCGGGAAAAGATATATCAGCAATTTTCTGCGTGACAGATCTTTTGGCAATAGGTGCCATGAGAGCAATAGCGGATGCGGGACTAAGAGTTCCCGAAGATATCAGTGTTTGCGGTTTTGATGGAATGGAGATAGGAAGATATTCCAATCCCAGACTTACGACCATAAGCCAGCCACTGGATCAGATTTCCAGGGAGACGGTTAAGCTTCTGTTTGACATTATTGAGTCCAGGAGCAGTCACAGACATATCGTTTTTCCGGGAGAGTTATTTATAGGCGAATCGACAATCAAGCATTTCGTAGAATAATGAGGCTTTTATGAGGGGAAGCTACATTAAGAAAATCATCAGTGTTTTATTGGCGGCAGTACTTGTAGTGTCGTGCGTGGGCTGCGGCCTTTTTGGCGGCGAAGATACCTTCGATCCCAATGAAGCCAATACTAACTACATTACCTGCATGGTCTGGGACCGCGGAGATATGGCTGAGGGCGTAGGTTATGATGACAATGCGCTGGCAGTATGGATAAGGGAACAGGTTTTAAAAGAAACCGGAGTCGAGGTTCATTTTACCGCCATAAAAAGAGAAAATACCAATGAAACTGTTCAGGAAATGATCGATGAAGGAACTGCACCTGACATAGTTTTTTCTTACTCCAAATCTCTTTTTGGAAAACTGGCAGGCATGGGACAGATATCCGACCTGACAGAGGCTTATAAGAATTATGGCAAGGACATTTCGAAGAACATCGGTGAACTGCAGAAGATGGGACAGTACAATGACCTGCAGGCAGCCATCGTAAAGCACAGAGGCTTTGTGATGCCAAGGCATGTGGCATATGTCAGAAGAGACTGGTGTGAAGCTCTTGGAATGAATGAGCCTACTAATAAGGAAGAGCTTGAGAAATACCTCTACGCCGTGAAAGAAAAGAATCCCGGCGGAGTGGATGACGTTATACCCTGGGCTATGGGCGGTACGGTTAACTCAGAGAAGGCCTACAACAGTTTTGTTGGATCATTTATCGAAGAGCTAAGTCCCAGGGACTCATATCTTTACTCGGAAAGATTTTTGGTTCTTACAGATGAAGCAAATATAGGACTTAAGGAGCTTAACAGGTACTACAAAGATGGGCTTATAAGTCTGGATTTTGCTGCGGATAAAGATAATGAAAAATACATTGAGGATATAAGGAGCGGCAGGGTTGGATTTTTCGTGGATGATAACACTGCACCCTTCAGTCTTTTTGCTGAACTGAATAAGAATGAAGGTCATATCTGCTTTGATCCTGTTATGTGTTTTGATCTTCCGAATGGCGGATACAGGAATGTCTGTGAGCCTTCAACCGGACTTTATATCATGGTTCCAAACAGAAGTAAGGACAAGGTAGATGCGGTAATGAAGTACCTCAATTGGCTTGCGGTTACTGAGAATGCTGTGAATGTTGCATTTACGCCGGATCATACACTTACGGATGAGGGTGCACCGAGGGATTTATCAGGCGATGAGCTTAATGAAAATAAATATCCCGGAACACCAATTGACTACAGTATTGTTAATAATCTGTTTTTTGAAAATGACAGGGAAAAACAGGTTTCGACCTGGGCTTACGGGTCCGATTGGGCAGACAGGGAGTGGTTTGAGAAATTCTATGATGTATGTACCGCGGACAATTACTTTTTCCTGACAAGTAATGTATTTCTGGAGCCTGAGGCCGATTATCAGACAAATATTGATAAGATGCTGGTTGAATACGCATATAATCTGATATGCTGTAATCCCTTGGATTTTGATGGTGAAAGGGTCTACGAGGAAGCAAAGCTCATGGATAATGGACTTGGACAGATTCTGGATGAGAGAGCTGCATATTTTGATAATGGAATGATTAAATACTAGATATTTTAAGGGAGGACAAAATTATGGCAAACATAGCAATTTTTCTTGCAAACGGATTCGAGGAAATAGAGGCTCTTACTGTGGTTGACCTCTGCAGAAGAGCGGGCCTTACTATAGATATGGTATCTGTAACGGATTCACTTCAGGTTACAGGTTCCCATGGAATCGAAGTGAAGGCTGATAAGGTTATAGATGACCTTGATTTTGATGCAATGGATATGCTGGTTCTTCCCGGAGGAATGCCCGGAACAACTAATCTTGAGAATACAGAAAAGCTTATGGAGAATATCTGTGCCTTTGACAGCAAGGGTAAATTCATAAGTGCTATCTGCGCAGCTCCGGGAGTGTTCGGAAGAGCAGGACTCCTTCAGGGCAAAAAAGCCTGCGTTTTCCCGGGACTTGAGGGCGAGCTTAAGGGTGCCGATGTTCAGATGAGCGAGACCACGGTAGACGGTCACATACTTACCAGCAGAGGCATGGGTACAGCCATGGCTTTCGGACTTGCAATCGTAGAGCGCTTCTGCGGCAAGGAAACTGCAGATGAGCTTGGCAAAAAGGTTGTATATAAACTCTGATCTCTTGATGAGGATATGTAATGGGCGTTGAGATAGAGAGAAAATTCACGGTTAAGGAGCTCCCGAAGGATCTTGAGCAGTATCCGGTTCATATTATTGAGCAGGGGTATCTGAGCGTTGTTCCCGCAATAAGGGTCAGACGTGAGGATGAGCGCTTCTATATGACCTACAAAAGTCATAAGGATTTTGGTAAGGCTGACGGCGGGTCCTCCGTGTCAGGGGATATAGGGAAGACAGAATATAACCTACCTCTTGATAAAGATTCTTACGAGCATCTGGTGGCAAAAGCAGACGGAAATGTTATTTCAAAAAAGAGATATATTATTCCTATTAATAAAGATGCTTTTGATTCATCGGATGATAAGCTTCAGAAGGTAATGGATTCCCTCAAGATAGAACTTGATGTGTTTGAAGGGAAGTTCGAGGGACGAATCCTTGCAGAAGTAGAGTTTCCTGATGAGGAGACGGCAGCAGCCTACAAGCCGGCAGACTGGTTTGATGAGGATGTCACGGGAGATGTGAGATACAGTAATGCTCACATGAGTACCGAGTAAATCAGGTAAAAAATTAGTTGTGGAAATTGATACCGACCTATGTTATAATCGTTAGGCGATTGTGCCTAATGATTTTGGCATAGGTCGTTTTACATAGATAAAAACAGCACAATAAGAGTTGTGTAAATATTTTTATGTTTTAGTTCAGATATGTATTTATAGGAGGAAGTAAACTTAATGAGCGTATCAGTAGAAAAGCTCGAGAAGAGCATGGCTAAGCTTACAATCGAAGTTGCAGCAGCTGACTTTGATAAAGCAATCGACAAAGTTTTCAACAAGCAGAAGTCTAAGATCCAGATCCCTGGATTCCGTAAGGGTAAGGCTCCCCGTCATATGATCGAGCGTATGTACGGCAAGGAGATTTTCTTCGAGGATGCAGCTAATGAGCTGATCAACCAGGAATATCCCAAGGCAGTTGATGAGTGCGGCGAGGACGTTGTTTCCAATCCTGATATCGATGTTACACAGATCGAGGCAGGCAAGCCTTTCATCTTCACAGCTACAGTAGCACTTAAGCCTGAGGTTAAGCTTGGTAAGTACAAGGGCGTATCTGTTGAGAAGGCAGACCTTGATGTTACTGAGGACGAGATCAATGCTGAGATCGACCAGGAGAGAAGCAGAAATGCAAGAACAATCGAGGTTACAGATCGTAAGGTTCAGAACGATGATATCGTAACTCTTGATTTCGAGGGATTTGTTGACGGTGTTGCATTCGAAGGCGGCAAGGGCACAGATTATCCTCTTACAATCGGTTCAGGTTCATTCATTCCCGGTTTTGAGGAGCAGCTCGTTGGATTTGAAATCGGTCAGGAAGGCGACGTTAACGTTAAGTTCCCTGAGGATTATCATTCAGAGGATCTTGCAGGTAAGGACGCTACATTCAAGTGCACAGTTAAGAGCATCAAGGTAAGAGAGCTTCCTGAGCTTAATGATGAGTTTGCAAGCGATGTTTCTGAGTTTGAGACAGTTGCGGAGTATAAAGAAGACGTTAAGAAGAAGCTTACAGAGCGTAAAGAGGCTGAGGCTAAGGCTAAGAAGGAAGATCAGGCTGTTAAGGCTGTAATCGAGGATTCTGAGATGGAGCTTCCTGAGAAGATGATCGAGACTCAGCAGCGTCAGATCGTTAACGATTTCGCTCAGAGACTTCAGTATCAGGGCATGGATATGAATCAGTATATGCAGTACACAGGCAATACTGTTGACCAGCTCCTTGAGCAGGTTAAGCCCCAGGCTGTTGAGCGCATCCAGTCAAGACTTGTTCTTGAGGCAGTTGCAGCAGCTGAGAAGCTTGAAGCTACTGAGGAAGAAGTTGATGAAGAGCTTAAGAAGATGGCTGATCAGTACAAGATGGAGATTGAGAAGCTTAAGGAGCTCATGGGCGAGCGTGAGATCAAGACTCTTAAGGATGACCTTGCAGTTCAGAAGGCAGCTAAGTTCCTTGTAGACAATGCAAAGGAGTCAGCTGCTAAGAAGACAACAAAGAAGGCAGCAGCTAAGAAGGACGATGATGAAGCTGAGGAGAAGCCGAAGCGCACACGTAAGACTGCAGCTAAGAAGGACGACGAGACAGCAGAGGAGAAGCCGAAGCGTACTCGTAAGACAACAAAGAAGGCAGATGAGGAATAATGTTTCCTTTAAGAGGACCCGGTACAGATGTGCCGGGTCTTTTGCGTGGTTGCTAAATAAACTCTTTGTGGGTATAATAGTGTAGTATATTTATAAATAAAATTAAAAAGGGAGCAATGAATATGAGTTTAATACCTTATGTCATAGAACAGACGAGCCGCGGTGAGCGCTCATACGATATTTATTCAAGACTTTTAAAGGAGAGAATTGTATTCCTGGGTGAGGAAGTTAATTCTGTTTCCGCAAGTGTTGTTGTGGCACAGCTTCTTTTCCTTGAGGCTGAGGACCCCAGCAAGGACATTCACATGTACATCAACAGCCCCGGTGGTGAGATCACATCCGGTATGGCTATCTACGATACAATGCATTATATCAAGTGCGATGTTAGCACAATCTGTATCGGTATGGCTGCAAGCATGGGCGCATTCCTTCTTGCAGGCGGTGCTAAGGGCAAGCGTATGGCTCTTCCCAATGCAGAGATCATGATCCATCAGCCCCTTGGCGGAGCTCAGGGTCAGGCTACTGAGATTGAGATTGCTGCTAAGCACATCATCCGTACAAAAGAGAAGTTAAACACACTTCTTGCTGAGAATACAGGCAAGCCCTATGAGCAGATTGCTCAGGATACAGAGCGTGACAACTGGCTTTCAGCTCAGGAAGCGCTCGACTATGGTCTTATCGATTCAATCGTAGAGTCAAGACCTAAGGATAAGGAAGAGGATAAGTAATATGGCATCAAAGAACAATGGAGAAATTCGCTGCTCTTTTTGCAATAAGACACAGAATCAGGTGAAGAAGCTTATTGCAGGACCTGCAGGAGTTTATATCTGTGATGAGTGTGTAGACATCTGCGCAGACATCATAGAGGAGGAGTTTGAGGATGAGCCTATAGCTCATGATGATAGTGATATCAACCTTCTCAAACCCGTAGAGATCAAGAACTTTTTGGATGAATATGTAATCGGACAGGATGAAGCTAAGAAGGTTTTATCTGTTTCAGTTTACAACCACTACAAGAGAGTACTTGCACCTAAGGCACACAATGTAGATGATGAGGTTGAGCTTCAGAAGAGTAACATCATCATGGTTGGTCCTACAGGTTCAGGTAAGACATATCTGGCGCAGACCCTTGCCAAGATAATTAATGTTCCTTTTGCAATAGCTGATGCAACCACTCTTACAGAGGCAGGTTATGTGGGTGAGGACGTTGAGAATATCCTTCTTAAGCTCATTCAGGCAGCTGATTATGATGTAGAGAGAGCTCAGTACGGTATCGTTTATATCGATGAGATAGACAAAATCACCAAGAAGAGCGAGAACGTATCAATCACAAGAGATGTATCAGGTGAAGGTGTACAGCAGGCACTGCTTAAGATCATCGAGGGCACAACTGCAAGTGTTCCGCCTCAGGGTGGACGTAAGCATCCTCATCAGGAGCTTATTCAGATTGATACATCCAATATTCTTTTCATTTGCGGCGGAGCTTTTGACGGCCTTGATAAGATTGTTGAAGCAAGACTTGACCGCAACTCAATCGGATTTAACGCTGAGATCGCTGACAAGAGTGAGCGTGAGATCGGCGAGGTGCTTAAAGAGGTAACTCCTCAGGATCTTACCAAGTTTGGTCTTATCCCTGAGTTCGTAGGTCGTGTTCCGATCTGTGTAACTCTTGAAGGACTTAACAAGGAAGCACTTGTAAGAATCCTCACTGAGCCCAAGAATGCGCTGGTTAAGCAGTATCAGAAGCTGTTTGATTTTGATAATGTAAGACTTACATTTGAAGGCGATGCAGTTGAGAAGATTGCAGAGCTTGCACATGAGAGAAAGACAGGTGCAAGAGGACTTCGTTCCATCATGGAGAAGGCTATGATGGATGTTATGTATGAGATTCCTTCCGATGACAATATCTCGGAATGTGTCGTTACAGAGGAGTCTGTATCGGGTACAGCTCAGCCCCTTATCGTTTACAAGGATGAGGTTAAGAGACTTAAACCTGCAAAATAAATTAAGAGGAAAAACTATAGGCAGAGGTGCATAGCATCCCTGCCTTAAGTCATTATTTACTGAGGTATATATGGTAATTAAGAAAGTAAATCTTGAAACAGTAATAGGAATCACAAGTAAGCTTCCCCAGAATGATAAGCCGGAGTTCGCATTTGCAGGCAAAAGTAATGTGGGTAAGTCATCACTTATCAATGGCTTGATGAATCGTAAGCATTATGCCAGAGTCAGCCAGGAGCCCGGAAAGACTCAGACCATAAACTATTACAACATAAACGATGAGTTTTATCTTGTGGATCTTCCGGGATACGGCTTTGCCAAGGTACCGGAATCTGTAAAGAAACAGTGGGGCAAAATGATAGAGAATTATCTTCATAAGTCCCGCATGCTTAAGCAGATTTTTCTGCTTATAGATATAAGACATGATCCTTCTGCCAATGATAAGATGATGTATGACTGGATTGTGGATTCAGGTCTTACACCTATCATTATTGCAACTAAATCCGACAAGCTAAAAAAGAGTCAGATAGAAACTCATATAAATGCCATAAAGAATGTCCTTGGTATGCCTGAGGATGGTCTTGTTCTTCCTTTCTCTGCACAGAGTAAAGCAGGAAGAGAAGAAATATATGAGGTTATGGAAAGCATCCTCAGTGAAGACGAAGACACTGAGGAGGCGGAAGATTTATAAAAAATAAAAATCATATTTAGGGGGCAGGGTATGGAATTTTTTGTAAAGCTTAAAACCAATTTTCTTGTTGATGCAATTGCACTTATAGTGCTTGGAGTAGTTCTTATTTTTCTTCCGGGAGCAAGTCTTACGCTCCTGACTAAGGTTATTGGCGGAGTTGTTTTAGCAGCGGGAGTGCTCTCGATAATCGGAAGCCTCGTGTCAAAAAATCAGAATGTTTTAACAAAGAACAGTTCTATTGGTTTTGGCATAGTAATTGCCGTTGTTGGAATCTGGATTTTCATCAATCCTCACTTTTTCGAGGCTATCATTCCTGTAATCGCAGGAGTTATCATGCTGTTCAGCGGACTTATGAATCTTGGTGAGTCCCTTAGTCTTGCGCGAAATCACTATGGTAACTGGTGGTTTGCGCTTATTCTCGCCATTCTTACAGTGGGTGCAGGGGCATTCCTTCTGTTTAATCCTTTAAAATCAATGGCTTATATTGTACAGATCATCGGTGCATCTTTCCTCTACAACGGAGTTTCCAATCTGTGGATCGTATCAAGAGTTCATAAGGTGGACAAGGTAAATCGCAAAGAGATTGTGGATGTAGAGAGCAAAGTTGTTGACTCCGCAGAGAAAAAAGAAAGCTGAAATGATGAGCTTCGCGATGCTGATTGAAATCTGCTGCAGCAAGGTACTGCGGCGGTTTCTGGCGCATCGCGTTTTTATTTTGGTGTTGTTTTTTGAATAGTTGACATTACGAAATATGTATGTTATACATGATATAGAACAGATAAAACAAAGCGCAGAATGTGCGCTTTTTATCAGAGGTGATCGTTATGAAGATAGATAGATTTACACAGAAATCAGTGGAAGCAATCCAGAATATGGAGAAGGTAGCTCTTGATTATGGCAATCAGGAGATAGAGCAGGAGCATCTGCTTTACAGTTTGATGACGATTGAGGACAGCATTATCCCTAAGCTTCTTGAGAAGATGGGAGTTGATAATGATGTTTTCTTAAATCGTGTGGATGATGCTCTTAAAAAGCGCACCAAGGTTCAGGGCGGAAGAACCTATGTGGGGGCTGATCTTAATAAGGTTCTTATTAAGAGTGAAGATGAGATGAAGGCTATGGGGGATGAGTATGTTTCTGTTGAGCATATTCTTCTTGCCATGATCAAATATCCCAACAGAGAGATTAAGTCCATACTTCAGTCCTTTGGCATCGACAGAGGAAGATTCCTTCAGGCTCTTTCTGAGGTTAGAGGTAATCAGAAGGTGGTTTCCGATAACCCGGAAGCAACCTATGACACTCTTGAAAAATACGGTACGGAGCTTGTTGCAAAGGCAAAGGCTCAGAAGCTAGAACCCGTAATAGGACGAGATTCTGAGATTAGGAATGTTGTTAGAATCCTTTCCAGAAAGACAAAGAACAACCCTGTACTTATTGGTGAGCCGGGTGTTGGTAAAACAGCAGTTGTGGAGGCTCTTGCACAGAGAATCGCTGCAGGAGATGTTCCACAGGCTCTTGCGGATAAAAAGATTTTTTCTCTTGATATGGGTGCCCTTGTTGCAGGTGCAAAGTACAGAGGTGAATTCGAGGAACGTCTTAAGGCTGTATTACAGGATGTAAAAGAGTCAGATGGTGAGATCATTCTTTTCATAGATGAGCTTCATACCATTGTGGGAGCGGGCAAAACTGACGGCGCTCTCGATGCAGGCAATATGCTTAAGCCTATGCTTGCAAGAGGTGAGCTTCACTGCATAGGTGCCACAACCCTAAATGAGTACAGACAGTATATTGAGAAGGATGCAGCTCTTGAGAGACGTTTCCAGCCTGTAATGGTGTCTGAGCCTACGGTTGAAGATACTATAAGTATCCTCCGAGGACTTAAGGAGAGATACGAGGTTTACCATGGCGTAAAGATTATGGATTCTGCCCTTGTAAGCGCTGCTACCCTGAGTAACAGATATATTTCAGACAGATTCCTTCCCGATAAGGCAATTGATCTTGTGGATGAAGCCTGCGCTCTTGTGAAAACAGAGATGGACTCCATGCCTACAGAACTGGATGAACTTAACAGAAAGATCATGCAGATGCAGATAGAGGAGAAGGCGCTTCAGAAGGAGGATGATTCTCTTAGCAAGGAGAGACTAGCTAATCTGCAAAAAGAGCTGGCAGAGCTTAAGAATGATTTTGACAATCAGAAGGCTCGCTGGATGAATGAAAAAGAGACTGTAGACAAGCTTGCCATCATTCGTGAGAAAATCGAAAGTGCAAACAATGAGCTGCAGATTGCAAATAGAAATAATGATTTTGATAAGGCAAGTGAGCTTCAGTATGGAACGATTCCTGCTTTGAAAAAGGAACTGGAGATGGAGGAGCAGAAAGCTTCATCTAAGGAGCTGTCTCTTGTTCATGAGAATGTATCCGATGAGGAGATAGCCAGCATCATATCAAGATGGACCGGCATCCCTGTAGCAAAGCTTACAGAGAGTGAGAGAAATAAAACTCTTCACCTTGAGGATGAGCTGCATAAGAGAGTCATCGGACAGGATGAAGCTGTTACCAAGGTTGCAGAAGCTATCATGAGATCCAAGGCCGGTATCAAGGATCCCGGTAAGCCCATTGGTTCCTTTATGTTCCTTGGACCTACAGGTGTAGGTAAGACAGAGCTTGCAAAGAGTCTCGCAGCAGCACTTTTTGATGATGAGAATAATATCGTCAGAATCGATATGAGTGAGTACATGGAGAAATACAGCGTATCCAGACTGATCGGAGCACCGCCCGGATATGTAGGATACGAGGAAGGCGGTCAGCTTACAGAGGCTGTTCGTAGAAAGCCCTATGCTGTAGTCCTCTTTGATGAGGTTGAGAAGGCACATCCTGATGTTTTCAATGTGCTTCTTCAGATACTTGATGATGGACGTGTTACTGATTCCCAGGGAAGAACCGTTGATTTCAAGAACACCATCCTTATCATGACATCTAATATCGGTGCCCAGTACCTTCTTGATGGAATAAATGAGGATGGCACTATAAGCGCCGAGGCTGAGGAGGAAGTTTTTGATGACCTCCATGATCACTTCAGACCTGAGTTCTTAAACCGCCTTGATGAGATGATTCTCTTTAAGCCTCTTACAAGAGAGAATATTGGAGGAATCGTTAAGCTCATTGTGGCTGATCTTAACAGAAGACTTGAGGACAGAGAAATAAGTATCGCTCTTACTCCCGAGGCTGAAGAATTTGTTGCAGAGAATGCTTATGATGCCAATTATGGTGCAAGACCTGTTAAGAGATTTGTTCAGAAGTATGTTGAGACCTTATCTGCGAAGCTTATTCTTGAGGACAGAGTAGAGCCTCATGATACTATAGAAATCTATGTGGAAGGAGGAAGCCTTGCTGCTCGTCCGGTTAAGGCAAATGGTCGGTAATGATACCTAAGGACCCTGTTATGCTACTTAGCTATATAAATACCCAGCTTCGAGATAATTATAGTAATCTTGGCGCTCTTGCTGACGGACTTGATATCAGCGAGAGTGATCTTCAGGAAATAGTATCGAAGCTTGAAAACATAGGTTATAAGTACGATCCCCGGCAGAATAGTTTCAAATGATTTAAGTGAATTATTGCTATTGAGTAACAATTATTGCCATCCTAATGAATTTTCATACAATTAATCGTTTGCGAAACAATTTTTATGTTATAATCTAGAGGATTAGATTTTCCAACAACACAATTCAAAATCTGAAAGGAGATTATTATCTATGAAGGGGAAGAAACAATTAGGATTAATGCTTATGACTTTTGCTATCGCACTGGTTATGTGCTTTGGCGTAAAGCTGCAGGCTAAGGCTCAGCTCAACAAGGACGCTGAATTCTACAACACAGGTATCGGCAACGGTGAAGCAGCTCAGGTTGTAAAATACATTGTAACAAAGAAGTCATCAGCTAAAAGCTCTGAAGAGGCAGAAAGCAAGATTGGTGAGTGTAAGGTTGTAGGCGCTAAGAAGGGTGCAACTGCAATCATTATCCAGGCTTATCCGAAGGATGAAGATGGCTATGTATACCACACAGTTGGCATTTGCAACGGTGCTTTCAAGAACAATAAGAAGATTAAAACTGTACAGATCAACGCTGGTTTAGGATTCACAGATATTGCTCCGTCTGCTTTCAGTGGATGCACAAATCTTAAGAAAGTGGTAATTCAGGATCCTAATCTCAAGACAATCAAAGAGAGAGCATTCTACAACTGCAAGAAGCTTGAAAGTTTTGAAATTAAATCAAAGAAGCTCACAAAGAGCGGCGTTAAGTCTAATGCTTTCAAGAACGTAAAGAACGTTAAGGTATACGCTCCCAGCAAGAGTGTAGCTAAGAAGTATGCTACATGGTTCAAGAAGCGCGGTGCTAAGGCTACAAGCTTTGCAGCAATAGACTGATGTCTGATATGTAATTTCATATAAGCTAAAGATAACAATCCCCGAAAGAGTCGGAAATCATGGGATTTCCACTCCTTTCGGGGATTGCGTGCGTTAACCACATGATGTATACTAAATTATGAGAAAGTACAATCTGTTGTGTTTGGGGAGCTCTTTTCGTGGTACCATCGATTGATATACATTGCCATATAATGCCGGGCGTTGATGATGGATCTCCTGATATGGAGACAAGCCTAAGTATGCTTAAGACCGCACTGTCTGAAGGCACCAAGGGCATGATACTTACGCCGCATTACAAGCCTATGCATCACAATGTAAGTCCGGAGCATCTTTTGGATTATACTGAGGAACTGATGCAGGCAGCTCATGACCGTGGCATAAAGGTACAGCTTTTTCCGGGCAACGAGATTTATTTTAATGACAATGCAATAAGGGATCTTGAAAGAGGAAGGGCTTCCACTTTGGCGGGCTCTGATTATGCTCTCATAGAGTTTCATCCCACGGATATGTACAAGACTATCCGCAATGCATTGTACAGCGTAAGGTCTGCGGGGTTTATTCCGATACTTGCGCATGTGGAGCGATATGCAGATATCGCCAAGCATATAGCATACGTTGATGAACTTCTTGATATAGGAGTTTATATACAGGTGAATGCCAACAGCGTAATGGGGAAATATGGGCTGGGTATAAGACATTTCACCAGAGAATTATTAAAAAAGCATATGGTGCATTTTGTTGCCACAGATGCACACGACAGCGGATCCAGAGCACCACATCTTCTTGATTGCAGAGATTATGTGGAGGGGAAGCTTGGCGAGAAATATGCGCTAGAGATTTTTCATGATAACGCGATGAAGGTTCTCAGAAATGAGATCATTTAGATAATTTTTCTGTTGAGGGGTGTATGGGAAAAGACGACGTAATCGAAATTAATCTTGGCGAATTATTCGCAGTCTTATTGGGGAAGGCCTGGCTGATCATCAGCTCCGGCGTATTCTTTGCACTTTTGTGTCTTTTTATCAGTAAGTTTGTGCTTACTCCTTTATATTCATCCACCACTAAGATTTATATTTTGAATAAAGAAGAGGGTGCTACGGTTACCTATTCCGACGTGCAGATTTCTACACAGCTGACTCAGGATTACGCGCAGCTTATTAAGAGCCGCTACGTTCTTGAGGAGGTTATTCAGACTCTGCATCTTGATATGGACTATGACGAGTTCAGTGATTATGTATCCATTGGAACTCCTGATGATACACGTATCGTTGCCATCACTGTCAGGGATTCGGACCCCATGATGGCCATGAAGGAAGCCAACTGCGTACGAGAGGTTGCATCCAAACATATTCAGAACGTTATGGATATTGATGCCATTAACATAGCAGAGCTTGCAAATATGCCTACAGAGAAGTACAGCCCAAGTGCCAAGAGATGGGGCATGATAGGCGGCCTGGCAGCTGTGCTGGTGGTATCTGCAATTATAATCCTTGGCTATCTTATGGACGATACAATCAAATCAAGTGATGATATCGAGGCATATTTAGGACTATCCACACTTGCCATGATACCTGCCATAACCGAGGATCAGAACAGCAAGAAGAGGAAAAAGAAGAGCTGATAGAACTTCCGATTTTTAAAGGAGCAATGTATGCAGCAGACCACTTTGCATTTCAGCGAGGCTGAAAATAATTATCAGATAAAAGAAGCATATAAGACACTGCGAAGTAACGTAGAGTTCAGTGGACAGGATGTGAGAGCTATTTCTGTAACGAGCTGTACTCCAGGTGAGGGTAAATCCAGTGTATCCATGGCTCTTGCGAGAGCTTTTGCGGAAGCGGGCAAAAAGACAGTGCTTGTAGATGCTGACATGAGAAAGTCTGTCATGGTCGGTAGATATAAGACAGGCTCTGTAAGACTTGGTCTTACGCATTGTCTTGTGGGACGAGAAAAGCTCTCTAATGTTATCTGCGAGACAGATACGCCAAACCTGTATGTTATTTTTTCAGGACCTATTCCGCCTAACCCCAGTGAGCTTTTGGGCGGTGAGATCTTCAGCAAGATTCTCGATAACATGAAGACTGTTTTTGACTATATCATTGTCGATACGCCGCCTCTTGGAAGCGTAATTGATGCTGCGGTTATTGCCAAACAGTGTGATGGAACGATTATGGTGGTTGAGGACAATGCCATCAGTTATCGCTTTGCCCAGAAGGTAAAGGGGCAGCTTGATAAGGCCGGTGCCAAGGTTATCGGCGCTGTGCTGAACAAGGTGGATATGAGCGGCGGTGTTTACGGCCATTATGGAAAATACTACGGCAAGTATTACGGAAAATACTACGGAAGATACTATGGCAAGGATAGTATGGATAATTCTATGACAGGAGGCAGTCCAAAGAGGAAGACAGCTGCCAGCGGACTGGACAGATCAGGTCCAAGAAGAGGATCTGTGCATGCGGATCTTGATGAACTGGATTATGTCGATGGCGTGATCAGAAAGGACTAAAGAAAGTTGAAGAGCAATATAGTTGCATTCTTTTTGACAATAGGAAGCGTGGGTCTTGCCGTGCTTATTATGTGGTTTTACAACATGTCGGACAGGACTCCGCCGGAGATGCGATTCGTGGCTATGGAGCTTACTTATAATTCATCCACAAAAGAGGCAGACCTTTTGAACGGGGTTATGGCCAGAGATGATGTGGATGGAGATCTTACGAGTCGCATAGTAGTTGAGAAAACCATTCTTGACGAGGAGCAGGAGACGGCGGTTGTTTACTATGCAGTGAGCGATCTGTCCGGTAATGTTACAAAGCAGTCAAGAGTTTTTCCTGCGGACATAAATGATCTTAAGGGTATAGTTCCGGAGGAAGAGGTTCTTTATCCTGAAAATGAGTCGATGTTTTCAATTGGTACTGTGGAAGGCTACGGGAATTCCCTTGAAGAGGCAGGTACAGAGGGTCAGACAGAGAATTCCGGAGAAGCAGCTTCTACTGATGGTGAACAGGAGCAGACTACGGGGAATTAACTATGAAGGGTCGCATAAATAAGTTTTTACTTATATGGGCCATAGTGGTTACGGTGGTTCTCATCGGACTTGGCATATTTGAGCTGACCAAGTTCTTTGGCAAAAGTAATCTTTTTGCAAAGAAGGTGGTTAATACTCCTATGGCCACAAGTACGGAGGCTCCTACCAAGGAAGAAGAGGAAGAGCTTAAGTGGGAAGATGACTGGATTAAGCATAACGGCACCATATACGACTACAACGAAGATATAATGACCTTCCTCATCATGGGAATAGACAAGATGGATGATGAGGTTAAGGAGGTCTACGGCGAGATAAATGGCGGACAGGCGGATGCTCTGTTCCTTTTGGTTTTTAATCCTCACGACAAGACTACGAAAGTCATCGGAATTAACAGAAACACCATGACGGATGTGGATATTTATGATGCCTATGGCAATTATGTGACCACATATCCTGCGCAGATAGCTGTGCAGCATGGTTTTGGAAACGGTCTTGAGGAGTCCTGTGAGCTTGAAAAAAGAGCGGTAAGTAATCTGTTCTATGAGCTGCCGATTCATGGCTATGCAGCCATAAATATGAGCGCTATCACCACAATAAATGATGCGGTGGGCGGCGTTGATGTAATCCCTGAATATGATTTTACTACCAGGGATTTTGAGTTTAAGGCAGGCGAGACTGTTCATCTTGAGGGGGAGCAGGCATTTGCATTTTTACAGGGCAGAGACACCAAGGAATTTGGATCTGCCGACAAGAGATTATCAAGACAAAAGAAGTATCTTGTTGCTTTTATAAACAAGGTCATCGAAGCGACGGAGAGTAATCCCACCATCGCCATCGATATTTACAATGCGATTAGTAAGCAGATGGTAACAGATGTGACTGTGGATGAGCTTTCATATCTGGTGACTACTGTTTCAAAATTCAGCTTTAGCATGGATAATTTTTATCTGCTTAAAGGCGAGACTGTGATGGGAGAACAGTTTGAGGAGTTCTACCCGGATCAGGATGCCATGTATGAGCAGTTTTTAGACATTTTTTATGAAAAAGTTAAGTGAAAAAGGTTAAGGTTTTAAGAAAATGAGCCGATATCATTTACGGAAAGCGTGTAGAATGCTTTCCTGCGGGGGACTATTTCTAATAGGTATGAGCATGGCGGTTATTCTTACGTCATGTAAAAGTCAAACAGGAACTTCAGATTCGGGAGCTGCCGGCACCATGGGTGAGACGGCGACGGATGGAAGCGTTGAAGTGCAAAGTGTGATTGCTCAGAATCCGGATATATTTGGATGGATTTATATTCCGGGTACTAATATCGATTATCCTATTGCTCAAAGCGTGGATGGTGATGATGGCTATTATGAGAACCATGATTGCACGGGCTTTTCCGAAAGCGACAAGGGCGGTATATATATTGGCGCCGCGAATCTGATGGATATGACGGATTTTAATACGGTCATTCATGGGAAGACCACAGGCGATGGAGATATGTTCTCGGAGCTTTGGAAATTTTCCGATGAGAAGTATTTTAACGAGCATGATAAATTTGCAATTTTCATAGATGGAAATGTTCTTGAATACGAGATTTGGACAGCCTATCAAAGAGAGAACACGAACCTTTTGGAAAAATATGATTTTACTGAATATGAGGGCTGTGAACAGTTTCTGACAGAGATGAAGAGGGACTGGACAACAGCTACAAATATTAGAGAAGGCTGGGAGCAGGGCGTTGACCCTGAGAACTTCCTGGTGACGCTCACAACAGTAGATCCAAAGGATCCGTCAAAGCAGTGGGTTGTGGTAGGATGCATGATCGGCGATGCCGCAGGTACCATAAACCGTGATATGGAGCAGGATTATCAATAAACTGATTGAATAAATAGCTTGTTTATGCATATTTTATTGTTTTTTAAGTAGTGAACTAATCGTATTTTTGATAAAATATAACCATAGTTATCTTATGAGTACTATGCGCGAAAGCGCAGAAAGGGGTCAGTGTTATGAAAAAGATATTAGCTTTAGTGTTGGTGGGAGCATTTACATTTTCTATGCCGGTGCTTGCGGCTAATTCGCCTACTGCTTATCAGGTGACGAATTCTTATAACACGTACAACTATTACACAACAAACAATACGAACAATACAACTAATAATTACAACATTCGTATAACCGTTAAGGGCACAAGTGCTAAGACACCTAAGGTTACAATTAAGAATACATCATCAGGAACAAGCAGCTCTACTACAGTTGCTGAGCCGCCTTTCATCAACACAGTTATGAATGCTCCCGGACTTTGCGATGTTATTCCTGTAGGACAGGGTGGCAAGTTGGTTATCTGCGGAGTTAAGACAAGGGCTACTTTCGTAATGAGAGAGACCACAAGTGCCAAGGTTTCATCAGCCAAGATCCTGGCTGCTCAGATCGGCGGATCTGTAAAGAACGTGGTTGAGACCTATGCTCCCGGTGTTCGTTTTTCCAAGGCACAGGTAGACTTCAAGGTATATGGCGCTCATAACGGCGACATCTACAAGGTTTATCAGCTTGGCGCAAATGGCACATGGAACGAAGTACAGGTTGATGAAGTAAGAGAAGGCCATGTTATCGTGACCGTTAATAAGGCCGGAACCTTTGCTTTTATCAAGATGAACTAAGAAGTTCAGGGTGAACTGATACCACTCATGGAAGAGGAATCAGCTGGTTTTAAGTTTTGTTAGTTTTTTTAATCTTTTTCTTTACAGAGAAAGGTGCCGGAACATCGGCATATGAGGGGAATAATATGAATGATACCGCTTTAGTTAGACAGGAACAGGATATCATTGAAGCCTCCGGTAGGAAGATCATCAATTTGATCTATCAGGAAGTTTATGATCACAAGGCAAACATTTACAAGGGAATAAAGAGGGCTTTCGATGTAGTAGCCAGTAGTTTTGCCTTGATTGTGTTGTCTCCCATATTTTTGATAACAGCCATAGCAATTCTCTTAGAGGACGGAGGACCGGTGTTCTTCACTCAGGAGAGAGCCGGCAAGGACTTAAAGCCATTTAAGATTTACAAGTTCCGAAGCATGTACAAGAATGCTGAATCGCAGTTCCAGCGCATGCAGGCCCAGAATGAACAGACAGGACATGCATTTAAGATTAAGGATGACCCCAGAATCACACATGTTGGTAAGTTCATTAGAAAGTACTCAATTGACGAGCTTCCGCAGCTCCTGAACATCATCAAGGGTGATATGAGTATTGTCGGACCAAGACCTATTCTGGTAAACCAGATGGAAGAGTGCAATGCTTATGAAAAGCAAAGACTCATCGTTAAACCGGGTCTTACCTGTTACTGGCAGGTAGGCGGACGTGCAAATATTAAATGGGATGAATGGGTTGAATTGGATCTTAAGTATATAAGCGATATGAGTATTGCGACAGATATAAAGCTGATTCTTAAAACAATACCTGTAGTATTTGATTCAGAAGGTGCTTATTAAAAAATGACAGACCGCCGGGACATATAATTATGGTCCCGGCGATTTTGCGTTCTGAGCGGATTATTTAGCGCAGTTTAGCAGTTGTTTAACAAATAAATATCGGGCAGGAGATTTTGAGATTGGTTTTCAAGTGGTAGAATGGAAAATGCGAGGTAAGAAAGAGACTGCCTCCGGGAAAGGATTATGAAGTTATGAGTGAGATTTTAAGAGATAAAAACGGACTTACAGAAGAGGAGTATTTAAAGGATTATAATCCGGATAAGTGGAAGAAGCCTTCACTTACAGCGGATATCTGCATAATTACCAAAAGTGAAGGCGCAAGAAAGATCCTTCTTATCAGAAGAGGAAATCATCCCTATATCGGAAAATGGGCTCTGCCAGGTGGCTTTACGCAGCAGGGCGAGACAATAGAAGAAACTGCATCACGTGAGCTTGAGGAGGAGACGGGAATCCGAATGGATGCCAAGGCACTTACTCTGGTGGGCCTTTACAGCAAGCCCGGCCGAGATCCAAGAGACTGGACTGTATCTGCTGCCTATCTTGCAGAGGTCGATGAGAACGAGGTTCGCCCCATCGCCGGCGACGACGCTGATGATGCGAAGTGGTTCACAATTTCAAAGGATGGCGACAATTACACTCTCAGCTGTGGAGATATAGTGCTGGCATTGTCTGATTTGGCTTTTGATCATGAGGAGATTTTTATGGATGCTATAGGAAGGATGTAATGCTTTTTGGGGGGATTTTGATTTCTATCTGCACAAATGCGCTATGTCTGTGTGGCGAAGCTTTATGAGCGAAATTTAACAAAATATACGAAATATCGATAAATTCAACTAAAAACGGCACGCAGATCCATCAGAAAACAGGATATACGTGCCGTTTTAGAAAACAAGACCAAAGTAAAACCGGAAATCGTAAAAAACTAAACGTAGCAAAAAAAACTTACTTCACTACAATCTTTTTTACCTTACTCCATGGCGAGACTTTACCGTACTTATCTATAGCTCTGATGCGAACATACGCTGTGCCTTTTTTCTTACATTTGATGGTTGCATCCTTCTTTTTGCTGGAGAATTTCTTTACAATTACATCCTTTTTGAAATCCTTATTACTTGAAATCTGTATTTCGAATTTTTTAGCCTTTTTCTGTTGTGACCAGGAAACGGATATCTTTTTATTTCCTTTTGCTTTTGTTTTTACCGAAGAAACCTTTTTAACTATGGTGGATTGTTTCTCTACACCGCTATTCGATGGTTTAGAAGAGCCATCTGTTCCTTCGGCGGGATTTGTAGAATTATCTGTATCGCCAGTAGGATTTGAAGGATTAGTGTCTGAGCCGGATTGAGCATCATTTCCACCTGAAGTAGTTGAAGTGAGGACTGCATAAGGATATTCGGTTTTCTTAAGATAGTCTGATGTTGATTGCCAGGTAACAAGAGTTTCTGAAGGTATTTCTTTTTCTGTATCATTGTCTTTATATGTCCCCTTGGCATTCACAAGAATAGCTCTTCCGTTCCATCCTACCAGAGTGTTTGGCGATGAGAAGTTTTCGTCATGTACCTCCTCCTCATAACCATGCTCAACCTTTAATCCCTCCCTTCTGGTAGTCAGCTTGGCCCCCGGTGCCAGCTCTATATTCCACAGCCCGTGAGTATGCAGGAAAGAAACTTCATTGGTACCTACAAATTTTACTGTCCAATACTCTAGTCGTTCAGGATTCATTAAATATACATCTCCCAGACCGCCGTCGCCGTAAACGATATTAGTAATTGTTATCGTCTTTGCGTTTTTGTCTACAGTAATGGAATCGTATGTGATAAAGCTACTGTCATGGTATATTTTCAATATCTCATAATACTGCGGCTGCGAATATTCGAGTTGCGTGCTATGTGTTGTAAAGTATACATCATCAGGGGTGTAGGCTGCCTTTGCATGCGCTGGAGACAGCACAACCATGACAAGACTTAGTATTAGTACCATAATTGGCGAAAAACATATTTTTACTTTACAGCGATTAACACAAATTTGTTTTTGAGAATTATCTCTTGAAGCTTTTTTGATCATATAAACACCTCTTTTGTTGGGGCAGACAAGATATTGAATCTCAACCTAAGCCGATTGTAGCTATTTTAATTATATTTCAATATTCTGTCCTTTATATAAATACGTGATTAAAATACTATTAAAAAGGACGTTCGAGGTGATAGTCGCAAATTTATTCTTAAGATATTCTTATTTTCCCTTTGAGTTCTTAAGGTTTTCTTAAAAGGTATTGCCTTGCAGATACGGAGGTGATATCTTTTTTATTGCGTCATTTCTTGGCGCTACCTGTTGCTATACAAGCAGCAGATATAATCCCGGGATTATTCGAAATTGAAACAATACATTAGAAAACAGGAGGAACATTTTTAAATGAATATCAAAAAGGCAGCCAGCGCGATTAAACGTATGGCTGTAGTTAGTTTTATTTCAGGGGCGATTTTTCTCTGGTCAGGTGTCATGCCAGCGTCCACGGTACGTGCAGAAAGCTGCAACCACGAAGATTATGAATGGGTGGATCTTATAAAACCAACCTGCAGTAAAGAAGGTAAAAGCGTCAAAGTATGCCAGAACTGCGAAAAGATCTTAGAGACCGAAAGCATAGACAAGCTCGAGCATAAAATGGTAAGAAGAAAAACTACAGCAGCGACCTGCATGTCACCAAAGCTAATTGAAAAGGAATGTAAAATTTGCGGTTTTACCACAATAGAGCGAGAGGGGAGTGCGATAGATCACCGCTACAAATGGACGACCACTAGGAAAGCGACCTGCGCAGTTGAGGGAATTAAGACAGGTACTTGCAGCATGTGCGGTGCTACAAAAGCAGAAGCTATCGCACCTACCGGAAAGCATAAGTATGGCAACTGGTCCATTACGGCAGCACAGATTAGTGGCAAAACATTAAAAATTACTCAGACCCGTTACTGCAAAGTATGTAACGGACAGAAACAGACGGTAACAGCTAAAACTTCGCCTTTTACAAAAAAGCACGATAAGAAGAAGTACTACTACAAGTACACGCCGAAAACCGGCAGAGTAGTGATTCTGTGCCCCGAATGTCGCCAGACCGTCACAGGCAAAATATCAGCAGGGAAATTGAAGTTCACAAAGCCCAAGAAGGATAAGAGCAGAACTATTTCGAAAGCGTGGAAGAAGCTTAAGGTTGAGGGATGACCAGTCTTGCATGCACATTAGTTTGTCAGTATAATATTCGCAATTAACGATATTTATTTGGAGGTATTTATGACAATAGGTCAAAGGGTTTTTCATTTACTTGAAGAAAAGAATATGACTCAGCGCGAGTTTTCGAAAAGGACGGGTATTGCAACCAATACTATAAGTAATTGGAAAAAGAAAAATACTAATCCCGGATCAGACAAAATAATGTGCATATGTGCTGCTCTGGAAGTAACTCCGGAATACCTTCTTTCAGGAGTTACTGAAGACAGCAAAAGAGGAAGGGAAGTGGATTTTATGGTTATTCCAAGTGGAACAAAGGAGCGAGAACTATTGGAAATGTTTAATGACATGGAATGGCTTGACCGTGAGCATCTTCTTGACTATGCAAAGAAGACACTATCTAAATATGCTCATCATAGTGGAATTCGCAAAGAATCCGATTCTTTGGAAAAGATAGCAGAGTTCAACGATATTGAGATTTTTATGGATTCGAATTTTGAAGGAAAGCCTTCGCTTGCAGTGTATTATATTGATGATGATATTACAGGAACAATCGACATCCAAAAGGGGCTTATCGAAGGTGACTTTTCTGAGTATGTGCGTCCTGTTATTGATGAATGGCTTAATGATAACAGGGCTCAGCTTTTAGATATGTGGGGGAAAAAGAAAATAGAATTATTGCCAGAATGGGAGTAGTAAATGGCGTGCATAGTAATAAAAAGAATGCTTGGATATGAGCTTTGTGTACTGGAAAAGGAGGGAACGCTTTTTTATTCGGATCCTGTTGTAATAATTCGGAAAGAGAATTTTACTGAAATCTATAACATTCAAAAGCATGAACATGAAACCGGTGATATTATTCAAAAGAAAACTATAAGAGAAAAAATATATAGTTATATAGAGAATCATTTAGAGTTGTTTGAGTTGTAAATTATCAGTATGTATATCGAGGCTCCTATCGTTCAATATACCGCATATTTCCATGACAAATGCCCATATTTAGCGTATAATATCCCTATAGAATGTCTAGTTCTATGGGGATTTTCTTATGATTTGTACCAATGAAATTTGGTGCATAAACTTTATGAAAAGAGTTTAATTTTTGGGGGCATACATAACGATTAGTTTAGCGGCAGCGCGCCTGGATGCTCCAAGGTGTGAATGCCGCTTTTTTCAATAAAAAAGCGTACCTGATATTTATACAAATAACTGGCGTAGGGTGAATTTATGGGAAATCAGATAAAACTTGGTGACAGATATGTAGGAAAAGATAATAAGCTCTATTTTATCTCTGAGATAGGGATCAATCATAATGGCGATATTAACGTTGCCAAGAGGCTCATTGATGCATCTTATGCTATCGGATGGGACTGTGTGAAATTCCAGAAAAGAACCCCGGACATTGCTGTGCCTGATGATCAAAAGAACGTTATCAGAAGTACACCCTGGGGCGAAATGACTTACCTTGATTATAAAAAGAAAATCGAGTTTGGTCAGGAAGAATATGATTATATCGATCAATACTGCAAATACAAACCAATAGCTTGGACTGCATCACCATGGGATATGCCGAGTCTTGAATTTTTGCTTCAGTACGACGTTCCGTTTATAAAGATAGCTTCTGCGACGAATGGAAATTATGAACTACTTATTGAAGCGTGCAAAACTGGTAAGCCAATTCTTATGTCAACTGGAATGTGTACCCAGGACGAGCTCGATAAGGCGGTGTCGATACTGGAAGATCATAGTGATGGTAATTATGCGCTTATGCATACAAACTCCGTATATCCGGCTCCGATAGACGGACTTAATTTAAGATACATTCAAACGCTGAAAAAAAGATATAACTGCGTTGTTGGTTATAGCGGTCATGAGCAAAATCTTGAGCCAACTGTGGCAGCTGTAACACTTGGAGCAGATATAGTAGAACGACATGTTACGTTATCCCATGATATGTGGGGAACTGACCAAAAGGCAAGCTTGGAGATCAATGCTATGTATATGCTTTATCACAGGTGCATCGATATTCAGAGGATGATGGGTGATGGAGAAAAGAAACTTGATGAGGAAGAGCTCAAAGTCAGGAAAAAACTTAGGGTAGAGTAGAAGTTTTGTTCGTGGGAGAAATAAATAGTGGAGAAAACAGTAGCATTTATTCCTGTAAGGGGTGGGAGCAAATCCATCCCGAAGAAAAATATAAAAGAATTATGCGGAAGGCCATTGGTTTATTGGACATCAAAGGCTGCATGCGAGGCAGAGCTTATTGATGAAGTGTATGTAGCAACTGACAGCGACGAGATAAGGTTAGCTGTCGAAGAATTTTGCAATTCAGAAAGAGATCTTTTTTCTAAGCTTAAGGTGATTGGAAGGTCAAAAGAAAATGCAAGTGATGTAGCATCAACAGAATCGGTGATGCTTGAATTTGCACAGGATTTTGATTTTACGAATATTGTTTTGGTACAGGCAACGTCGCCTTTATTACGTGGAGAAGATATTGATGGCGGAATGCGCGTATTCAACGAGCCCGGAACAGACAGTGTAATTTCACTGGTACAGCAAAAAAGATTCTTATGGAAGTACGATGTAGATGCTGTTATTCCTTCTAACTATGACTTCAAAAATCGGCCCAGGAGGCAGGATTTTGATGGATATCTCATGGAAAACGGAGCATTTTATATCACTTCAAGAGAGGCATTGTTAGAGAGCAAAAATAGGCTTTCAGGATGCGTCAGAGCATATATTATGCCGGAAGAAACTGCCATAGAAATAGATGAGGTTACGGATTTTTTAATCGTGGAAAAGCTTTTGCAGAATCGATTAAAAGAACAGAAAACCGGCAATAAATCAAAAATAAAAATGATAGTTGTTGATTGTGACGGATGCCTTACTGATGGCGGAATGTATTACTCAGAAAACGGCGATGAACTAAAGAAGTTCAATACAAAGGACGGCATGGCGCTTAGGATGGCCATGGAAAAGGGGCTTGTCGCAGGCATTATAACAGGTGAGGACAGAGAACTAAATGCCAGACGGGCTAAGAAACTGGGACTTAATTTTATTAAGCAGGGCATAAAGGATAAGTCAGAAGCGCTTCTTGAAGTGTGCAGAGAGTTTGATATTTCGTTAGAAAATATTCTTTTTATAGGTGATGATGTCAATGATATCGATGCAATTAGGATATCTGGTATGTCAGCATGTCCTTTGGATGCGTCAGAAAAAGTTATAGAAGTGGCGGATTATGTATCGACAAAGAGGGGCGGTCATGGTGCTGTCCGTGAGATAATTGAGAGGTTTTTGGTGGACTGATGAGGCCGGAGTAATGGGTACTAATAAGTATAAAATAGCAAGCTTGATAATCAATAACAGAATAATAAGAGTGATGACATATCCTCTGCTTATTATGAAGCATAAGAAGGCCAAGAGTCATTATCTTTCATGCAATTATGGGAAGGAAATACTTACCCTGAAGGATAAGTATAAGGGAAAGCGTTGTTTTATAGTGGCGAATGGCCCCAGCCTTACGGTTGATAATTTGAACGCCATAAAAGAAAGCGGAGAATTATCATTTGGCATGAACAGGATTTATGACTTGTTTGATCAGACCGAATGGAGACCGGATTTTTATTTTTGCTATGACAGAGAATTTATAGCAAGCGAGTATGAGAATCTTTTGAAGCTTCCGATAAAAACATTCTTTTTTGAATTTAGTAAAGTTCCTGAAAAAAGGCGTGTTGATAGGGAAGGTGTCTATTACTATATCTCGGAATATGTATTCTCTGCGGTAAGAGGCAAGGCAATATCCGATCATGTCTGCGAGGAATTGGAAAAACAAGCAAGCTTTGTAACTAATACAACGCATCTTTGTATAGAGTTTGCCATGTATATGGGGTTCAAGGAAATAATACTTATAGGTGTGGATCATGATTATTCCTATGGCTACGGTAAAAATCATGCCAAGGGTATTAAAGAAGGGGTCCATACTTCGAAGCATAATCCCCATGTGTGCGATTTGGATGTTTCAAGGACGAAGTTCTGTCAGTATAGAGATTATGCAAAAACGCATGACATCAAAATATGGGATGCTTCAAAGGGCGGCAAGCTGGGCGTTTTTGAAGCAGCAGATTTTGAGACTTTTTGCAAGTAGAGGGTGTAGATATGAACCGAAGGGTTTTTATATTCTCATACCGCAATTATCAAGGTAATGTCGGTGGAAGTGCAGGAGTATGTTATAGATTACTGAAGGCTAATTATGAATACAAATCCTTTGATAATCTTATAGGCATTTTCAAGAATAAAACCATAAGTCATGAGAGCGATCTTGATATTAGTGATGTAAGAGCAGAAAACAGCAATTCCTTAAGAAAATGGTTAAGCCAAATTGGATTGCTGAATCTTGTTTTTCATAGGGTGAAGTTAGGCAGGGCACAAAAATGGATGTCGCTTGCCAATACGACCTACGGATTTAACAGTGAAGATGCATTTATATTTCACGATGTTGAATCTGCTTATGCATTTAATAAGCTATATAAATTGCCAAATAAATACTTGGTTTATCATCAGCAGGGAACCCTGTACAACGAATGGGCCGGAATGAAAAAGAGCCATTCATTTATTTATAAAACGTACTTGGATTCATTTCAGAGAAAACTGTTTGAGTGTATGGACAGAATTTGTTTTCCCTCATTGGGAGCAAAAAAAGCTGTTGAAGGTATGAATTTTAGTGACAGGTATATGGATGAAGCAGCCATTTTGTACAACGGTTTTGATAAGAATAATCTACAGGAGACGGAATCGGCTGAAGTAAAGGAATTGCTTGGCGCTATCGATGGACGGACGGTATTTACTTCAATATCTAATATAAATTATGAAAAAGGCGTCGATAGAATTCCTGATTTCTTAGGGGATCTGTCTAAACGAGGCAAGGACTTCTTATGGATTATAGTAGGTGACGGGGCCTATTCCGGTGAATTATCAAAAAAGATTGATTCCAATAATTTATCGGATAAAGTCTTTTGGATAAAGGATAAGCTAAGGCATGATGATGTATGCAAAATTTTGTCCATCTCACATTTTTATATAATGTTTCATAGAACATCCATATTCGATTTCGCTACCCTTGAAGCAATGGCCTATGGGGCCGTTCCGATATTGACCAGAGTGGGCGGAAATGAAGAGATGATCGTGGATGGTGAAAGTGGACTTTTCATTGATGAAATCAGTTCTTCATCAAAGGTGACTGATTTACTTGATGGAAACGGGTACGACCAAATAAAAACCAATTGTATGCTAAGACAATCCAATCTGTATAGTGAAGAGAGATTCCTGGGGAGATATGTAGAGCTGATAAATGGCAGATTATAAGGTTTCGGTAATAATACCAACATATAATAATGGGAAATACATTGAGAAGTGCATCCGGAGTGTTTTGGACCAGACATATAAAAATCTAGAGATAATAGTAATTGATGATGGTTCAACTGATGATACCAAATCCATTTGTGAAAGCTTTATGGAAGGTGAAACAAAAGTCGTTTATTATTATCAGCAAAATCAGGGTGTGTCTGTAGCAAGAAATTACGGGATAGAGATTGCCACCGGTGATTTTGTTATGTTCGTTGATTCAGACGATTGGCTTTCTGATGATTGCATAGAGACTCTTGTGTTGAAAGCAGATGGCAGCGATATTATCAGCTGCTGTTGCAACGTGGTTGGTGAGAAACAGGAAATAAATCATTTCTTTGAAAGCAGTTTTGTTGCCAAAAACAGACAGGAAAAGGAGTGTTTTCTTCTTCAAATATCGGATTTTGACAGAGGACAACCAAATAAGGTTAATTACACAGCGATAGGCGTTCCTTGGGGGAAATTGTACAGGCGCAGTTTCCTGATTAGCAATAAATTACAGTTCAAAATAGACTTAAAGAGATTGCAGGACAATGTATTTAACATGTATGCCTTTGAGCTGGCTGATGCAGTAACCTATATAGATGTTCCGCTTTATAACTACAGAGTTAATCATATAAGCACTTATAAAATGGGATATTCAGCGAGTATACAGAAGACGGTTATACATGAAAGAATGAAGTTCTTGAATGATTTTGGATATAACCGCGATAGTGAGATTTATAATACTTTTCACGCAGAATGCGCCAAACGATCAATGTGGGCTATGAGAGATTACCTCGTTTCTAATAAGCTTAATGAAGGCAAAAGGCTTATTTTAGAAAGCATTAGGGAGGGACGATTATTACAATTCAAGGAAATTTGTTCCAATAAGAGACTAAATCATAAATATCTTATAGCTGCAAATTTGATGCGTTGTAATTGTTTCTTCTTAGTAAAAATACTATTTGACTTTGATCTGAAAAGAACGGAGCGCTCTTTATGAAATTGAAACGCTTTTCTGAATCTTTTTTTTACGTGATCTTTTTTATCTGGTACACATCAGAAATTCTTTTGTCGACAGATTTAGAAGAGATTATTAATGGTGTGTTGGTTAATAGACTTGAAATTCAAAATCCTGATTTGAATATGTTTATGAGCGGCTTGATTCTGGTGCTGCTGATGATTGAGATTGTATTTTTACATAAGTATACTTCGGCTCAGATTATATTTATAGCCGTGATTTCAATCCCAATAATGCTGGGAACTATTAACTCAGACAATAGAATGATGATGTCTTTTTTGCTATTTGTTCTGGCAGCCAAGAACGCTGATTTGGAATTCGTCATAAATTTGGCATTTAAGATTTCTCTTGTATGTATACCGCTCGTGATAGGCTTGTGTTTGGCGGGCTTTTTGCCTGATGTGACGCTGTATCGTCATGAGCTCCTTAGACATTCATTTGGCTTTTCCCATCCTAATCAGCTTGGTATGAGAATATTCCAATTTGTGGGATGCTTCATGTATACCAAAAGACATATCAGCAGGAAGCTTGTGTATTATATTTTGCCCATCCTGGGAGCATGGTTCGTATATAGATATCCCAACTCTCAGACTTCGTATATAGGTATAATACTTCTTATATTCCTGATGTTTACATGTACTCTTATAGAAAAATATGGAATTGGAAAAAGATTTTTTTCTAATGGTCTGGTTTATGGCGCAATAATAGCAAATGCCGGAAGTATTATTCTTTCTAACATGAACATAAATAAATATTCGTTTCTTGTAAGACTGAATAATATGCTATCCCACAGATTCACGTTGTGTAGATCAATAATCAGATATTATGGAATAACCATGTGGGGGCAAAAGGTTCTCACGATAGTTAAGGATAGAAGATTTGTTGGTGTAATTCATAGATTTTATTTGGATAATTCTTATGTGGGAATAGTTTTGAGATATGGCGTAGTTGTTTTTGCTATTTTCAGCTGTATGTACATTTTTGTAATAAAATATTACGAAGGTACAGGTGATTTAAGACTAGCCAGCATATTGTTTGCTTATAGTATCTATGGAATTATGGAAAACGGTATTTTTTCTGTAGCTAATAATATTTTCCTTATTTCGTTTTCTGCATACCTGTTTAGTCAGAGTGAGCAGAGATCGCTAAAGGTGATGAATCATAGAATACGTATAACTATTTAGAACAGGCGACGCTTAAACGTATTTGCTGTCTGTGAAGTTATTAAGTAAAAATGAAAAGGCGGAAAATGAACGTACACGATATAAACTACTTTGTGAAGAGTCATCTACCGGAGTTTTTGTATCCTGCAATCATTCAGTATAGATATAAAAAGAGAATGGGGATTTTTTGCAATCTGAAAAATCCTCAGACATATACTGAGAAGATGCAATGGGCAAAGCTTAACAGGAGAGATCAGATTATCACTGAGCTTACTGATAAGATAAAGGTCCGGGACTGGATTAAAAACAAAATCGGAGAGGAATACCTGATACCGATGATCGCAGGACCTTTTGATAGTCCTGATGAGATAGACTTTGATAGTTTGCCTGAAACGTATGTTATAAAAACCAATCATGGCAGTGGTACTAACATAATAGTTACCGATAAAAACAGCATTTCAAAAGAGGATATAAAAAATAAAATCAGGAAATTTCTTGGCAAAAACTTCGCATATCATACGATGGAGCTTCAGTACAAAGAAATAAAGCCAAGGATCTATATAGAGAAGTTTATGATTCCTGAAGGTGAAGAGGATCTTCCTGATTATAAGTTTTTTTGTTTTGACGGTAAGGTTTTTTGCTCTTATACAATGATTGATTATACGGTCAACCATTCTGAAGGGAGGCTTGGTTTCTTTGATAGGGATTACAAGCTGATGCCCTATTATCGTGCTGATTATAAGCCTATAAAGGAGCAACTGCCGCCGCCGGATAAGTATTGGGAAATGGTGGAGCTGGCAGAGACTTTATCAAAAGGTTTTTCTCATGTGCGAGTTGATTTTTATAACGTAGAGGGCAAGGTGTACTTTGGAGAGATGACATTTACCAATGCCAGCGGACTGTGCATATTTGTGCCTGATGAATTTGATAGGATTTTGGGGGATCAATGGGATCTTGGTTCGGGGATTTGAATGGCTAATGAAAGAATAAAATCCAATTTCATATATAATGCATTGTTCCAGCTTTCAGGTATAGTCGTTCCTTTGATAACGTTGCCGTATCTGACCAGGGTTCTTCACGCTGACGGAATGGGTAAATATGCTTTTTCTTATTCCGTAGCATATTATTTTTATATTTTTATCAGACTGGGATTGCACAATTATGGCAACAGGACAATTGCTTATGTGAAAGATGATCAATATGAATTATCGAAGACATTTTTTGAGATTTATGCCTTCCAGTTTGTGATGGGATGCAGTATGTCTGTGATATATTTGATGTACTGCATATTTTTATCTACGAACAAAACACTGTCTTTTATTTTTATGCTGATTGTTTTGGCGGGAGGAATCGACCTTACATGGGCGCTTTACGGCCTTGAAGAATTCAAGGTTACTTCCATAAGAGATATTTCGGTTAAAGTTCTGACAGCTGCCTGCATATTTGCATTTGTTAAAGATGAAGCTGATGTATGGAAGTATTCACTTATTTATTGCAGCGGCTTTTTTATCAGCCAGCTTGTATCTATACCTGTTCTGAAAAAACGAATCCACTATGTGAAGCCGGGGTATCAGGACATAATCATTCACATAAAACCCAACCTGGTTTTGTTTTTGCCAACTATTGCTGTCAGCGTTTATAAGACCATGGACAAAATAATGCTGGGGCTTATGTCCAGTGATCTGGAGCTGGGGTACTATCACAGCTGTGAGAATATCATAAAAATCCCGCTGGCTCTTATAACAGCCCTTGGAACGGTCATGCTGCCAAGGATGTCCAATATCCTCTCTCATGGGGATGATAATCCGGAGGCGGAAAGTATTTTTGATAAATCGATTTTGTTTGCGATGTTTATCTCATCTTCCGTTTGTATCGGGATTATGACTGTTTCGAAAGAGTTCGTGCCGCTGTTCTTTGGCGAAGGCTTTGAAAAATGCATAACCTTATTTAATATAGTTTTGCCAAGCTGCTTGTTTTTGGCATTTGCGAATGTTATCCGGACGCAGTTTCTTCTTCCAAGGAAGAAAGATAAACTTTTCGTCATATCTCTTTTTACCGGTGCTGCAGTGAATCTAATATTGAATTTGATTCTCATTCCCGGTTTTGCTTCGGTAGGTGCAGCGATAGGAACACTGGCTGCAGAGATAGTGGTGTGCGTTGTTCAGGCCGTAAGTGTTTATAAGGAAGCTCACATTGGCAGAAACATAATTAATTCGCTGCCCTTTGTTTTGGCAGGGGTATTGATGTATGCGGTGTTTAGTAATTATTCTCCGGTTATTCTGGGTAATGACATTCTTTCATTATTGTTTAAAATAGTGATATGCGGCTTGTTTTATCTGGCTGTGCTTGGAGTATTATGGTTTGGTAAAATAAAGATACATTATCAGGGAAACAACTCTGTTAAAAAGGAAAAAATATGACAACTACTTACTCAGATATTCTTTCCAAATGGAAATTAAAAAGCATACAATCAGAAGCAGACCTTGATGTACTTTTAGGGGATTTCAGGGTTTTATTTGCATACCACTCCAACAAGATAGAAGGCGCGGGAGTGTCAATTCATCAGACAAGAGAGATATTTGAGAATGGTAAGGTTGTTGGATATACGGGAGATCTGAGAGCACTTTTTGAAGCTGAGAATCAGAGAGCTTGTTATGTTTTTCTGAAAGATAAGATTCTTGCAAGAGAGAAGGTATCAGAGAACCTTATTTTAAATGTGCAGGAAATCCTATGCCATGGCTGTTATGATGAAAGCAGATGGCAGAAGGGAGAACGCCCGGGAACCTATAAGAAGAATTATTATGGCGCAGGGCTTTCTGTTGGAGTTATGCCGGAGGATGTGCCAGAAGAAGTTCGATTTATTTGTGATGAACTTAATGGGTATCAGTTTGATGATGCGGAGAAGGTTCTGAAGGCAGCAGCCTGGTTTCACTGCAGCTTTGAGAGGATACACGCTTTTGCAGATGGAAACGGCAGGGTCGGCAGGACGCTTCTTAATTACATCCTTATGATAAATGATGTTCCGCCTGTGATACTTTTTGATGAAGATAAGGAAACCTATTATATGGCACTTGAGGTATTTGATCATACTGACAAGATCGATGGCTTTGTTGCCTTTTTAAAGGAACAGATGGTTAAGACTTGGACAAGAACAAGCCCGAAGGGTGAGGAGTTTATTTGCATATAAGAGGCAATATGGCAGGAACTATAAGAGTTTGCAATATAAGTGTATAAGCAGGTTCCAAGGGATAGTCTTAAAGAGGTATACAAAGAACTGGTTAGATAATAGAGGAGACATGTAATGAAATACATTTTGAAAATAGAGCTTGTTGGCGGGGCGTATTATACCCATGGGGTGATGAGAAAAATAGAAATTGGCGGAACGTCCACTCTGGATGACCTTTGTATTGCCATACTTAATTCTGTTGGTTTTGATTACGATCATCTTTATGATTTTGAAATAGATGGCGTTGTTTATGAGAGAATGAAGTCGGAATTTGGGAGTGGCAAGAAAACTAACGTGAAGCTTTATTCAACAGGAATAAGGAAAGGTTCAGTTTTCAGACTGAACTATGATTATGGCGATGATTGGACATTCCTTATAACGGTAGAAGATGCTATTGATGAAAAGGGCTTCATTCCTGTGAAAGTCATAGAAAGCTCTGGAGAGGTGGAGCAGTATCCGGGTGAAGACTGGGATGATGAATATGCTGATGACAGTTTTTATGATGAGTATTTCGAGATAATAGACAGTGATGAAACGGCAGATTATCCGGCAGGAACAAGAGAAGAGGCGACCAAAGAGGAATGGGAGAAGCTTTACAAACTTGCTTTTGAGTTTAAAAAGAAGAAACCCTGGACTTATATGATGAACTCAGATGTTGTGGAAATCCGTTTTGATGATGAGGTTTTTGGTGAATTCATTATCATGGGTAATGGCGGAATGGAATACGGATTTTCTCTATATCTTGGTGATGAAGGATATAGTCAGATGCGAAGAATGGTCTTAACGGACCATTATGGAATAGAAGACTCGCATGTAATACTTGGGCAAAACAGCATAAATATGTGGATTGGAGATAAAGAGGATTTGTCTCCCGGACATGAAGAACTGATTAAGAAGCTTGGACTTAAGTTTCGGGGAAAGAGATCTTATATCTATTTTGATAAGTATTCCCCCGGGTTTGCACCATATATACTTGATGGAAAAGAAGTAAGAATATGTACGGAATTTTTGACTCTTTTGCTGGAGACTCTCGATAGATGCAAGGAAAATATAAATGAGATCAGAGACAATTTTACTATTTTTTCATATGAGTCAAAGGGTGGAGATTTCGAGTTTGGAATAAAGAAGCTACCTGAGAAGGAAAAACTATTTGTGGCTCCGCAGATGGTAGTTGATAGCAATACAACCAAGTTGAAGAAAGCAAAAAAGAATAACGATACATGGGAACTGGATATGCAGATTAGCGGAGGAATAGTTCAGGATGAAGAATTCTCAAAACCGCTTCTTATGCCAACCGCGCTTATTGCTTCCAGAAAAAATGAAATCATAATTGCCCGTATGATGATAGAACCGTCCATGATCAAAGAAGAGGAAGCTTGTAATCTTCTGGCAAATGCTATTTTATCACATGGAAAACCGAAGTCGATAGTTGTAAAAGATATCATGATTTCAAACATGATAGCAGATGTATGCAAGGTATGCGGAATAGAGATTACATTAGGTGATACGCCAATAGTCTCAGAATTTTATGAATATGCAGACAATCCGGAAACTGACAGAGAAATCGAGGAAATGATGAATTTCCTTGGGATGGATATGGATGAAGCGTTGGAAGCTGCTTCCAGATCAGAAGCAGATTTCATGGACTATGCCAAGAGTAAGATAGCTGAGAACTTTATGAATGGAGATTTTTTCGGCCTTGTTCCGGAGGAAGAAAAACTATCTTCTCAGAAGCAGAAAATACAGAGAGTTTTGGATGCATTTGGTGAGGGGCAGTTTGATGAGGATACTCTTGAAGAGTTAGATATAATCATTACCTCTGAATGGGCACAGCGCACCAGAGATGTAGTTTCCATGTGTAAAAAGCAGACCCTTGAGTATATGGTCGGGGAGCTGGGGCTTTTGGTGAACAGTGGAGCAAAAAAAGAAGTTCTGGTCGACATAATTACTGACAGGATAATACGAAAGCCAAATGAGATGGTAAGCTTCCTTAATGCGGATGAGAAGAAACTACTAAAGACATGCATGAGACTTACAAAAAGCGATGACTGTGAATTTCCGGAGGATTGTCCTTTTTCATCAGATACAGTAATATCTCTCGTTGAAAAAGGTATGCTCGATGTGAAGTGGCTGACCAGTAACTTTGGGATTCAGCTAGTACTATGTCCGTTAAAAGCTATGGAGAAAGTGATTAAAAAGTTTTAGGGCAGGGGGATGCTATGCCGGTTACACAGAACGACATATTCAAAGCTTGGAAGTGCCCTTGTCTATGTCTGCGATGCTAGGAAAATGACGGACACAGTTCGGAAGATATGGGAGAGAACTGACAGGGATCTTTACATAGCATCTATGAAGATTCCGGAGGAGTATTATCAGTAACGGAGAATTTTAAATGCGATATAATGCAATTTCTGAGGCGAAATTCATATCCCGCCCAAATAGGTTTATAGCCAAGGTAATGCTTGACGGTAAGGAAATAACCGTCCATGTGAAAAACACCGGCAGATGCAGAGAGCTTCTGATCCCTGGATGCAGGGTGTTTTTGGAAAAGGCATCGAACCCTGAGAGGAAAACGCCCTATGATCTTGTGGCTGTAGAAAAGGATGGCCGAATAATCAATATAGATTCTCAGGCACCAAATGCTGTTGTCAGAGAGTGGCTGCTTAGTAAAAATGAGTATAGCTTCGTAAAGCCTGAATATAAATACGGCGATTCCCGAATTGATTTTTATATGGAAAAGGGAGATAAAAAGTACCTGATGGAGGTTAAGGGATGTACGCTGTTTGTAGATGGCGTAGGCTATTTTCCTGATGCTCCCACAGAGCGAGGAGCTAAGCACCTTAGGGAGCTGGCGGGAGCTATCTCTGAGGGTTATCAGGCAGCAGTAGCTTTTGTTATCCAGGGCGAGGGCATAACCGAGGTGAGACCAAATATGACTACGGATCCTGAGTTCGCTGCAGCTTTTGAGGAAGCAAGGGCAGCAGGTGTTAAGGTGATCTTTTATCTATGTAGAGTCACTGAGGATAACCTGGAGATTATGGAAGAGGTTGAGAGATAGTCTTGATCTTGCGGGAGAGACGGTTTGGTAGCTTGGATTTTGCGGAGGATATTTACATCCGATACGTATGACTTTCCGAACGATAACAAGGAAAAATCGTTCGGAAATCTGCGTTCCGCAGACACGCCTTTCACTTCGTGAAAGCCTGGTCCATTACGGATGCCGAATTTCTGATGAAATTCGGTATCCTATACTGATTCATAGCTGCATTATACGTGTCAGTTGTGGCAGATTTTGGCACGCATGCGGATTTATGTTGTTAATATGCGTGTCCGTGGGACTTAACTCCGACACGCGCATAACTTCATGTGATTCAATATGCGTGTCAGTGAATGGCCAGTGTATATAAGTCGGTGACGCATTTTGAGATTTTTTCTTATTCTGCTTCATAGCAGTTTTGAGGCCAACACGTAAGGCCAAGAAAACTCATAAGGTGCGTGTCGTTTTCGGAAAATATCGACACGCAGAAGTTCATAAAGCATACATATGCGTGATTTTGTTGAGAATATGGCAGGATGACTTAGCTACTTCGACACGTAGCATTCATCTGGACTTTCATTTACGTGTCCAAGACATCCGACTTTGAAGGCCTTTCAGCAGGATATGATACATTATATTTTATTTTATTTAAGGATAAATCAGTAGTAATGAAAAAAAGATTAGTACAGTTGTTGGTAATAACAACAATGATAATAGCCACCGGTTGCGGAAGGCAGGCTAATAACGAAAACGCAGAGCTATGGACGCATATTCAGAGTGAGAATAATGGCGATGAGAGTGCAGAAGCGGAAGTAAAAACAGAATCGGATGAGAAAGAAGTCTCTGTTGAAGTTTATGGAGAGGCAGAGCAGGGAGAAAAATCTGAGCTCGAAGAGCGGGGCGGACAATTAGAAGCTGAAGTGCAGTCAAAGGATTCTGCAGAAATAAATGAAGAAGAGAATGAAGAAGAATCATATGGGGCATCATCGACAGTGGAGGATTCAGTAACAACTAACATAACTGAAAATGTTTCGTCATCTGACGAATCCCTCCAGACTTCATCCGGCCTCCTCACATCCACAGCGGACATAAATCTTACTGACGTCGATGGTAACGGAGCGAGCTACACATTTACATATGATGGCGAGCAATACAGCGCTGAGTACATAACGGATAACTGGAAAATCAGGAATTCCTACAAGATTAATAATGAAAGTGATATGATTATTATTTGTCAGGCTCTGATTGATGAAAAACCTGTTCATGGCAGAGATATGGAATCCTACAGAACAGCTGAGGATATGGCCTACGAGTGGGTGATTCACAACATGGCCTACGAGCTTTTATCTGATGATGATGCCATGAAAGCACACGCCAAAGATGTGGACTTTGATCCGAAGGATCAGAATAGAAGCTTTGATGAGATTTATGAGGACAGGACAGGAAAAGAGTTTAATATAAACGACTTCCTTAATCGCATGAATTAACGCAGGAAAATGGACAGATAAGATTATGAAATACAAGAATTTACTATTTGATTTAGACGGTACGCTTACAGATTCATCGGAGGGCATCTTTAAGTGTTTTCACTATGCTTTTGAAAAAATGGGATATCCGCAGCCGGATCAGAGCCTGTTGCAGACTTTTATTGGACCACCTCTTGGGGGCAGCCTTGTAAGAGGCGGCATACCGGAAAGCGAAAAAGAAAGAGCTATCAAGGTTTACAGAGAACGCTACAACACTGTTGGAAAGTTCGAAAACAGCCCCTATCCCGGCATGATAGAGCTTTTACAGAAATTAAAAAGCGAAGGCTTCATGCTCTATGTAGCGACCTCCAAACCTGAAAAGACAGCACTTGAGGTTCTTGATCATTTCGATATGACAAAGTATTTTGATGAGATCGCAGGCTCTACCATGGATGGAAGCCGCGAGACCAAAGAGGATGTTATTAAATATCTTCAGAAGAAAATCGAAAGCGCCACAGATGGCTCAGATGCTACAACTATTGAGAAGCACAACACTGTAATGATCGGCGATACCTCCTACGACATCCTTGGCGCAGCGGAGTGCGATATTCCCACAATCTGCGTAGGTTGGGGCTTTGGAGATAAAGAGCAGATGATAAAAGACGGCGCTCTTACCATAGTAAACAGCATGGATGAGCTTTATGCATTTTTGAATGCATAATAAACGCCCTGAAACCACCGCAAATACTGAAGGATTTTCTTCAATGGGGTTTAAATATCAGCAAAATGTGCCGATATATATATGAATAAAATGTGTTTTGCATTGCTATAAATGTAGATGTTTGCTACCATTTTATGTGTAGAGTGGTTTTTATCACTAATCTATGTCTGAGGGGAATGTCATGAAATACGCAATTACATCTTTTGCACTGATAATAACGCTGGTGTGTGGTTTTATTTTTGGTGCATATTATATGTATAACAAGTATAATCCCAAGCCCATCGTCCAGACCGTTGAGAGTGAAACGCCTGAGGAAGAGGAGCTTGATAACTCTGCTTATTATGACAGTGATGGCAACTGGATTTTCAGATATGGAACCGAAGAGAATATAAATGGCGAGACCGGTGCAAATGCTATATCAGCAGGCGGCTCAGCTGTAGAAAACATAGATTACAGAATAACAGGCACAAACTTCGTCTATGAGGATGATGGTTCATACTCAGGTTTTCATGCGGTTGTAACTGTGGAAAATATCGGATCAGGCAATCTGTACCTTGGTAGCGGATCAGTATTTAATATAGAAGACAGAACTCTTAACGTTGTGGATTCCTACGATTATGTAAGAGCTGTACCGGATGTAATCGCACCCGGTGAAAAGGGATTCTTCTATGTGCCTTACGGTCAGATCAAGACTAAAGAGGACAGTGTCACTATCGAAGAGGGTGACCTTTCCGGTGAAGTTCTCGATGCCATGAGCGGCGATACCATTGAGGGTACTATCGAAAACGGCGAAGATGTAAATGCAGTTGATATCGATGAGCTTGAAAAGGCTCTTGGAATCAGAGACGTTGATAACGGCGATGCAAACAGTGAAAATGCTGAGTCCGGTGAAAACGGCGGAGCAGATGCAGGAACCTCGATAGATGGCAGTTCATCTGATTCTTCAAGCGAAGACAGCGGAACTAAGCTGGATGATGCAAGACTTGATACACAGTTTGTGAAGTCGCAGATTTATCTTGCCGCAGCAGATGCAGCAAGTGATGGCAGCAGTGAGGACGATAAGGCCTCCGAAAGTGCTGACAGTAAATCAGATGCATCCGCTTCATCGGATGAGACGGAAGAAAATGCTGAAGATACTGAAAATGCCGAAGAGGAAGATGACTCTGCAACAGAAGATGGTGGACTGGGAACTGGCCTTGAAGATGCAAATGCAGAAGAGTCTGAAGCGGCCGAGCCTGAGAAGCCTGTGTATCCCGGACTTTCCTTATACAAGGTGAATGAGTATTTCATCATGCCGATGCTGGATGTTCAGAAATGTGCCGACGATCCGAAGATAGACTACGATATTGACAAGATAGTATATGGAAGTAACAATAAGGGCTATTTTACTCTGTCAGCAAATGTTACAAATGCGACAGAGAAAAATATAGATTTTATCCCTGTTACAGTTATTGCACTTGATAGAAGAGGTAATGCTATTGCAGCATGCCGTGACTCTATCACAGATTTTTATTCGGGAGCCACAAAGAGCTTTGGCGTAAGCTATGTTCTTACAAGAGAGCAGCGCTCGAATATCGTACAGTGCATAATTTATGCCAGGGATACTGTAGTTAAATGATATGATTCTGGAATTTTTTGCTGAGAATAAGGATGTTTTTATAAGAATCCTTGAAGATATAAGTGACGTAAGTAAATATGCAAGTGCAGGCATTGTGATCGCTCTTATTTATGGAGCGGTCTATTTGCTGTATACGCTAATTTGCAAGCTTATGAAAAGAGAGCGGAAACTTGGCATGGACCATGCAGTTGCTGTTTTCATGCTGCTGATCTATATGACCGCTTTTGTCTACATTGTGCTGATGAGCAGGGAAGCGGATACCTATTCCGGGGTGAATATGGAGCTTTGGTCAAGCTGGGGACATTCTGTTACCACCAAGGCGTTTTTTATAGAAAATATCCTGCTGTTCATTCCTATGGGAATCCTGATGCCCAGTGCATTTAAGGCCTTTCGTAAACCCTTCGTTTGCATACCGGTATGTATGCTAGTGTCACTTTGCATTGAGACCATCCAGTATTCCTTTGGGCTTGGAATCGCTGAGCTGGATGATGTGATCACAAATACCGCGGGAGGTGCCATAGGCTATATCATTTGGCTGATTCTTTTATTTATTCACTGGATATGTATTAGGGTAAATATAGATTCGGAGAAATAAAAAAAGGAAAAGCACCAGCCTTCATGTTAAGATTGAGTTTGCGACAAAAATCTAAAAAGGCGGTGCTTTCCATGTACAACAGTATACTACAGTTTATTCAGAATGATATCAAGGAGATTGAGAAAAATGTCAGAAGTCTCCTTGATGGAGAGAAGGATGCAGCAGATCTTTCAAACGATGTTCATGAGCGTGTGTTAAAGCTTGGATGCAGGCTTATCAGTGAGATATATGAGCAGATTGATGAGGAGATATTCAAGAGCCTTGTAAGAAAGAACAAGTATTATGTCGAGCAGAAGGATATGCCCAGATCTCTTGTTGA
>NZ_AUJP01000020.1 GCF_000424285.1 Butyrivibrio sp. MB2005
AGAGGTTGGTTGTCAAGGAAGGGCACCCCAATATATAGTCTCTGACATTTCACTCTACTATTTTGAAAAATGTCCTTGACAAGGGGTACACTTTATCAACTATATCTGCTTGTTGAACTATCCTGCCTGCCCAAGAGCATACCTTAATATATATCAATAAAAAGTTGTAATACTAATGTCCCAAGGCATTTTCATGTTGTCGGAACCATCCTATTATCTCATCGATAACTCTCTCGCTTTCCGTCAGATCCGGGCGTAATACAGGATATGCATGGATCAGTTTAGGGTCGCTTCCCATGTGACGAAGGAAGTGTTCCACGCCTTTATTGCCAAGCTCTCCGGCAAAATCCAGAGTGTACCGTTCAAGCATATCTGCCTTACTCGTAATGAGATAACACGGCGGAATATTGTATATGATCTCCGGATGTTCAGGATTCGTATACTGAGCCATTGCAATACTTCGAGCATCTTTTCCATAAAACGAACGGGAAAGGAATCGTCCCAAATCATCTTTTCTTGTTGTATAAAACATCCCACTTATAAGACCCATGGCCTTGATACTCATGCGTGTCGGCTCATATCCTATGGCATCCTGTAATGCCTTTGATTTCTTCATAGCTGCTACATATGTTGCAAGATATGCCCCCGCACTTTCTGCCACCAGATATATCCTTGTAAAATCAACATCGAACTCCACAAGTTTCCTGCCCACACAATCCATCCCAGCACAGACATCATCAAACTGCTCATACACACGAACATTCGGTATAAGACGATACTCAAGTGAGCATACCAGATACCCCCTTTTTGCTATCTGACGGCAGAACCCTGTGGATAAGTTTTTGCTGCCGTCAATCAACCCACCACCATGAATATTGATAATAACCGGCAGTTCTGTCCCCGGTGCGACTATTGGCTCAAATATATCCATCAGAAGTTCTTTGCCTGACCGGTTAGTATACGGGATGTCCCTGTGTTCCTTTAATCCGTCGGCCGACATTTCAATAACATTATCAAGATCCAAAGCTTTACTGAGCTTTCGCTTTGTGATCTCGATTATCGCATTCTCGAATAAACTCATTATGATTTACCTCATGTAGCAATATGTAAGCATTATTCCATCTATTTAAAATTTTTCTATCTGCCTATCCATTTGTCAGACCGTTTTATATCTTTACAAATTCGTATCCTCTACCGATTTTGCACCAAGGCTTATTCCCTCCGTCGGAACAAGAAAAGCTGTCGGTATAACTCCCTGTAATAACTTACTTTTCTTTATGTCAACCACGACGCAATCTTCTACCATCTCATCGTGATTTATAGCATTTTCAATCGGTATCGGTGACACCTGATGACCATCTGGTCTCTTCATGAGGCGTTTATACCTTCCTCCATACGTTGAGAAAATCACCTACCATTTATATAGCTTCTTTCTCAAGTGACCTATAATCGATTTTTCCTATTGGGGTAAGAGGTAATTTGTCTACAATTTGTATTTTTCCCGGTTGAGCATATTCGGGCAACTCCGTTTCGCATAATTCAACCAATTCATTTATTGTTTGCTCTTTATCATGCTGACCTTTGCCGGATAAAACAGCAAAAAGTATCGGCACCATACCTTGGGCATGATTATGATCAGGCGCTCCTACCGCACAGCATTCCTTTACCTTATCGCTTTTAATAACTACATCCTCGATATAGCTTGGAAACACTTTAAATCCATCATGTCGAACAATGATTCTTTTTATCCTTCCTTCAATAAACAAGAAGCCATCTTTATCCATGTATCCTATGTCACCGGAATGTACCCAAACAAGTCCATCCGTATGAATTCTTAGCATTTGATCCGTTTCCTTATCGTTTTCATAATATCCCACCATCGTATTAGGTCCCGTCATGCAGACCTCACCTATTTCACCATACTTTAATTCTTTGCCCGTCTCCGGATCAAAGACTGATATGATAGTATGTGCAAAAGGAATTCCGACACTGCCTATCTTATTTATTCTATCTGACATACATGCACTGACAGCTGCAGAAACTTCCGTCATTCCATAACCCTTCATGACATTGTTTTGACCATTGTGAGACTTAATAAATGTGTTTACTTTCTTCTCTAGTTCGGGCTTCATTGAGTCACCACCAACAACCGGCGAAACAAGATATGAAATATCCTTTTTATTCATTTTTTTACTGCTAATGATATTTTCATAATGCGACGGAACCCCAACTATATGAGTTGGATTATATTTGATCATGAGTTCATCATATTTCTTAGGATCAAATGCAGGTATCAAAACTACTTCCATTCCCTTTATTAAAGGCATATGTAATCCATTGCCTATGCCATAAGCGATAAAAGGTGGCATAATATCCGCCCATACATCTCCACGATTTAAATTGAATTCGCTATTAATTAACTGAAATGCAGACTGGTTAAGGTTATCGTTTGATAACATAACACCTTTAGGAAATCCGGTAGTACCTCCTGTATGAACTATTACACAGCATTCTTTTTCACGATAAGGGGTATCCTTACAATCCTGATCTTTCCCAATTTCAATAAACTTATTCCACATCATATGATCAGAATTAACCTTAGTTTTTCCTTTGGTTAATCTGTAAAGAATCTTCATTCCGGTTGGAAGAGAATCCGATGGCGATACAACAACGATTGTTTTTACCTGTGTTCCCTCTATAGCCTTAACTATTTTTTGATAGGCAATATCAAGAACAACAACTACCGTCGTTTTTGTTTCTAAGAGATACTCTTTTATCCCTTCAGCACTTGTCCTAGGATCAATCATATTCGAAATTGCACCTATACGATTTAAACCATAGAACGAATATATAACTTCAGGAATACTGACCGCAATTATGGCAACTATATCCTTTTCAGAAACTCCCAGTTTTGTGAAGCTCTTTGCCACCTGTTTTGTATAATCAAAGAATTGACCATATGTGATTTTTCTGCCGTAATAGTTAAATGCTGTTGAATCAGAATAATCCTTATTCTGTGCTTCAATATAGTCAATTATCTTGTATTTAGGTAATTCGGCATTTATCTGCTCTTCCGAGTAATATTTCAGCCAAGGCTTATCTATAGACGGATACCCTGTCTGTCTGTCAAGCATTGTCTTTCTCCTCCTAAACATTTATACTTACAGAAACTCAATTAGATTTTGTTCTTAACTGTTAGAGCCAAAAGCTCTTTTGTCAAACAAAAATGCATTATTCAAATTAGGAACAAGTAAATTCTGATGAGAAAATACATCAGATGGATCTGTTGTATCTTTTGGGTGAAACGCTTCTTCCTGTATATCTTCTACAGTAAGTGAGTATTCCGCATTCAATGAAAGAATACTGCTTATGAAATCGTCATATGCTGACTCTGATACATCTCTACGAGATAGCATCGGAAACCGCTCAATAATATCCCACTTTAACGAAGCCATGCAGTTTCTAAGTTCACCTGTAAGAGCAAATCTATCTTCGATCGTATGACCTTCGTAGCTTATATTCTCTCCCAGGGCAATATAGTAGTCATCACCATTCCTGCATATTGCCATCGGTACAATTTCTGCGTCACAAGTAATTGCCAGTTCAACAGCCCCTGCATACAAATATCCAACAAGTGCATTGGCACTGATATTCTGGACACCTTCTGGAAACAGCAGCAGATTCCCGCCTTTTTTAAGCAGAGCGATCATCTGGGCTTTAGCGGCTCTTCTGTCTTCCTTATGCATCACATCAAGTGGTATCCAGCCATTCATTCTGAGCATCATACCATTGATGTCCTTATACAGCTCATGTGGATCTCCAAGCACAATCCAGCATGGACTCTTTATTGCAAGAAAAGACATTTCAATATCCACACCACCTATATGAGTAGGACAGAAAATAATAGGACGAGATGTCTTTTTTCTGTCATCTCTGACTACATGCAGTCGTCGACCTGTCAGCCTCATCTCTGCTCTCATAAGTTGCACCAGTATATGATGCACAAACGAATGTAGTTGCAGATGTTCGACATGTCCTCCATAGGTATGGTAGCGTTCCAATCGCTTTTCGCGGCAGAATATCTCATAATCTGGTTTTGGCAGAGATAACATATAAATGAATGATCTAAGGTCTTTTAATGCACTCATGTTTTTGTCGCTACTCCTACGGATGGCTTATCAATTGATGGATACCCAGTCAGTTCCCCTGTCTGTCTCCTCCACACACTTGTCAAATTCTATATCCACTCGTTTTTCATTATGTTTACAAACGATTATTCGTATGAATTTTCTATAAACTCCATAATAAAATATAGCTTAAACATTTAATGATTTCAATTGGATATTCAACGATTGCTCACATCTAGTGTTCCACAAATCTATCAACTTATTTAAAGAGCTGCATTTGGTCGCCAGGTTCCGACACAGGCAAATTTCATTGTGGCATTTTATACGGAGGATATCCTTCTCATACTCATACAAATCACTAAAGATTTTACCAAGTATGAACCTTCTGGAGGAATACCTGTCCTGTTTCTGTCGCTTATCGCGGAATAGTACTCAACATGAACATTGCTTTCACAGAATGGGCAAGGTTTTAGCATGCCTTCCCCTTCAGCCTTTCTAATAGATTCGCTTTTCTCAGATAACCTGAAACCAAACCCGCTCCCAACTCTGTCTGCCAGATAAAAGAACCCTCAAACCTAACCCTCAAAAACTCCCATACAAAAAGGACCTGACCCTCAAGTCAGACCCTCAAAACGCTTGGCAAACCCTCAAAAAGTTTGATTATGATAACGCCTTATCCAGCTCAGCCAGATCCTCATCTGTTGTGGACCAGCTTGTGGCAAGTCTGACAACCGTGTGGTTTTCATCGGTCTTCTCCCAGAAGCTTACGGCTACCTTCTCCTGTAATTTCTTAAGCTTCTCATCTTCAAAAGCTACAAACTGTTGATTTGTAGGAGACTCCAAAAACATCGTAAGATCGTGAGCCTTACAAATAGCTTTAAGCTTCTCAGCCATATCTATGGCGTGCTTACTGATCTTAAAATACAGATCATCTGTGAAAAGTGTATCGAACTGAACGCCCAAAAGTCTTCCTTTTGCAAGAAGTGCACCGCGCCTTTTGATGGAAGTCAAAAAGTGCTTGGGCTTATTACCCTTTGTGAAAACCACTGCCTCTCCGCAAAGTGCGCCAACCTTGGTGCCTCCGATATAGAAAACATCGCAAAGTCTTGCTATATCCTTCAAAGAAACATCAGTGGAATTGCTCATAAGTCCGTATCCAAGTCTTGCTCCGTCAAGGAAAAGAGGGATCTCATACTCTCTGCAGACTTCAGAAATCTCACTGAGCTCTGCCTTGGAATACAGTGTTCCATACTCTGTGGGATGAGAAATATATACCATTCCGGGCCTGGTCATGTGCTCATGATTCTCGTCAGCAAAATATCCTGCAAGATAATCCTTAAGTACCGATCCTTCTATCTTTCCGTTTTTCTGAGGAATCTCTAAAACTTCGTGTCCTGTGTACTCGATGGCTCCTGCTTCGTGGGAACTTATATGCCCCGTTTTTGCAGCTATTACACCCTCATAGTCTGACAGCATGGTAGAAATAATAACTGAGTTAGTCTGCGTTCCGCCAACCAAAAACTCAACTTCTGCCTCCGGTATTCCTACTGCCTTTTTTATCTTTTCCTTTGCACTGTCGCAGTACTTATCACTTCCATAACCGGATAAGCACTCCATATTAGTCTCCGTAAGTGCCTTCAAAACAAGCGGGTGAGCTCCACAGATATAATCGCTCTCAAATGAAATCATAAAATGTCCTCTCTTCTTGTCTATACTATTCTGCCTGTGACATTTGTGCACAGCCCATCACCAATCCTCGTCATAGCTGTATTCATCAAGCTCTGCCATATAGAATTCCGACCAGCTGTACTGACTCAGGAATTCGCCGGCGTATTTATACTTGGACTTATCCTTGTTTTCAAGCCAGTCATAATAATCGCATTCTATTCTGTCTTTGGCGATGGCCATACTGCCACGTTGTTTAAGGATTATACCATCAAGCTTCAGCTTCTTAAATGTGTTTTGAAGATCCTGTCTTAAGTTACAAAGATAAGACAACTTTTTTTCAGGGTCGCCGTCATCCTCCCAAAGGTTGGCGATAATCTCACCATTAGTGGTCTGCGCCCCCTTATTGGCTATAAGAAGAGCCACTATCTCCTTGGTCCTCTTATATTTAAAATCCACAGGCTCTCCGTCCACAAAAAGCTCGAAGTTACCAAAGGTCTGCGCAAAAACCCTCTTGAACTTTTTGCGCATCTCAGGATAGCGCATATACTCCAGTTCCTTCTGAAACTCCGCTCCGGTGCCGGGCTTTTTGATATAGCCGCTGGCATGAAGCTTCATAGCATCATAAGCATGCTCTGTCTCATCGGAAACATAAATAAGATTTATGTAAGGATTTAGTTCAGAAAGATATTTTCCAAGATCTATACCTGAAAGTTCAGGCATATTCACATCCAGAAATGCCACGTCCATTTCCTCTTCTCTGGCCTTGGCAAGGGCGGAAAGAGGACTGTCAAAATAAAAACAATTGGCATCGGGCTTTACCTTCCCGAGAATGGTTTTCATTTTCTTTAGAGATGCCTCGTTACTGTCGACCGCCAATATATTCACTGCGCACCTCCTGTAGGCAAGGTTATGGATTTAACCTTCTGATTCTGACGCTGCTGCGCCGTCATGTGAAGAGGATCCGCCTCCCCTACCACAAGAGTATCTCCGTCATTAAGTGCAGCCTCGTGCAAAGGACCTGAATTCATATCTGCCAGTACAAGAGCTGCAAATCTGTCGTAATTATCATCATCTATTACAGGAAAATGATACTTCATCCTGTACCAGTGCTCCGGGTCATAGCCTGCGCCTCCGATGTAGAGTCTGTCTGCAGTATCTGCAACCTCATCAACTCCGGCTTTTTCTCCCGGCTCAAGCCCTGCCTCCTCACAAAAAAGCATAGCGTAAGCCTTAAGTACTCTGTCTCTTACTGTTTCATCGCTGCCACTTTTATTCTTTCTTCCTGTGGGAGTATCCATTACCTTGTAATAAAATTCCTGAGCCTCTTCGCTTTCATCAAAATTTACGATAGCGTTGTAGAACTCCCTGACATCTATGTCCTTAGCTATTGAAGCCATTTCTCTCTCCTTTCAGAGCGCTCTTATTCTCGTACATGTTCTTGTCTGCCCTTGCAAATACCGCAGCCACATTCTCATCATCATCGAATCTTGACATACCTGCCGCAATGACAACTTTTCTTTCAAACTTATTTATTCTGTTACTCTGGGCAACGCTCTCCATGAGAATCTCCACGTTGTCATAGTCAGTACCCTGAACAACAATAGCAAACTCATCACCGCCAAGCCTGAAAACAGGACTGTGCTTGAATATCTGACAGATCCCATCGCATCCATCCTTGATGAACTGGTCTCCGGCCTGGTGTCCAAGAGTATCATTGACCTGTTTAAGTCCGTTTATATCGAATACAGCAATTGCAAACTCCGGTTTTTTACCTGCCTTGATCTTTCTGTTTAGCTTTGCCTCCATCTCAGCATAAGCATGCTTATTCTTTACGCCCGTAAGCTCATCATAATTGGCCTTTTCCTTGGCTTCCATGAGGTTTGATTCATACGCCTGTTCTCTTCGTACTTCCTCATCAATATTAACAACACCAATTATTACACTGTCCACACCATCCTCATGCACCATGGTGGCTTTCAGCATGGCATAAATCGGCTTTCCATTTATCACAAGCCTGTAGTTAAGAGTAAACATGCCTTTATTCTTTATCTGAGACATGACTTTTTCCTTCTTGAACATTTTGAGGAAATAATCAAGATCATCAGGATAAATAACGCTTAGGGCTTTTTCCGCGGTGTCATCATAAAAATGTTCACCCTCTTTGCCGGTTCCAATATGTTCAAAATAATGGCTGGAGGTGTATTTTGTATACGCATCCGTTTCAGGATTGACCGTATAAAGAGCCATATAATCTCCGGAAAGAGCAATGATCCTTGAATAGGTAATCTGCTCCTCCCTCATCTTTTCAAGGGCCTCTTCATGCTTCATCTGGGCATCCACATTATTGATTCCTATGATAATATTGTTGCCCTTATTTCTGACCTTAACAACCTTCATACTTACATAGACAGGCTCTCCGTCCATCATTACCCTGTAGGTCAATGTGAAAATGCCGTTTTCCTTAAGGCTTTTTTCCACCTTCTCCGGGGTGAAGCTCTTAACAAACTCTTCTGCGTCTTCCTGATATACATTATTCTTTGCCACACTTGCTGTAAGTCCAAAGAAATCATGACCACGAGTTGAGACATTCATATCCCGGTTCACCCCATCCGGGCTGTACTCTGTATAATCTCCGTTATCCATATTTACAAAATACAGGTGAATATAATCCTCTGACAGCGCTCTTGCCACATAGTTGTAGGTGAGGGTGGTGTCATCATCGGGGCTATCTGAGACAGATAAAATTGCAACATTTACAGCTGCAGCTCCGGTAACAGGATTAACTGCCACTCTTCTAAGGAACATCTGCAGTGTCTTACCATCCTTGGTCCTGTCATCTATGATAAGTCTTCGACCATCTTTTGCACACTGCACAGCAGCATTAAGGGAATATGCTCCGGGCTTTCCTTCAAAATCCGCCACCTGGACCTCTGTACTATCTATACTGGCCGGGAAATTTCTCGCCATAAATTCTCTGAAAGTCCCGTTGCATCTTGTTAAATACAGCTTTCCATCAAGATATTCCACAAGGCACATAGGCCAGGTATCAAAATAATCCTTAAGCGTATCGTCATCTTTTCTTGAAACTGACAAATCATAGAGATTTACTTTTCCAAGCTGGACATAATAATCTGTCTCAGAAGGATTCTCAAATCCAATCTGAATACCCTTTTTATTTCTCTCAATGATTCCTGCAAGAGAATGAGCTTCACAGTAATAATATCCCTGCAACTTGGTACAGCCTATCTCCTTTAGGAATTCTGCCTGAACCTCGGTTTCAACGCCTTCTGCTATAGTCTCAACACCCAGAGCCATAGCCATTCTGACAAGCTCAGTGAGTATGATCTTAACGCTTTCTCTTTCACCTATCTGCTGAATAAAAAGCATGTCCAGTTTGAGTAGGTCAAAAGGTATCTTCTGAAGGATTACAGGCGATGAATATCCGCTGCCATAATCATCCATCCATACACTAAAGCCAAGCTTCTTAAACTCACTGATCCTATCTGCCATGTAATCAACATCATCCAGCAGAACTGTCTCAGTAATCTCTATAACCAGCTTATCTCTGGTAAGGCCGGATTCATCCACACGCCTTCTGATCTCCTCTACAATATCGCAGGTATAGAAATCAGAAATGGACAGATTAACAGAATTAGGGACAATATATAGACCTGTCTCTCCCTGCTCCTTCATCTTCTTAAGGACCATATCAACAACGCAAAGGTCCAATTTATATATGCTGTTTGCTTCTTCAAGATATGGGATAAAAGTATCCGGGGTCAGGATGCCTCTCTCCGGATCCTCCCACCTTACAAGAGCTTCTTCGTCGCAAACTCGTCCATTTGCGGTTCTGATGATAGGCTGATAATAAACCTTTATCCATCCCTGCTCTATGGCTCTGTCAAGATTCTCAACCACATACTGTCTGTGCTCTATCTGACGCATCATTTCATCATCAAAATGATAAATGTGGGATTCATAATTTTTCTTATGGAAATCACAGGCAATCTTGGCCCTGTCACAGGCAGCACTGATGCTGGTCTTCTCATCATCATAAGAATAGACTCCGATTCTGATGGGCATACTTTTACCGCCATTTAAGAGCTTACTCTTTTCAATAAGTTCTTCCAGCTTCTGTTCCAAGCCATCGGGATCCGTATAGATGCAAAAATGATCAGAACTAAATCGGCTGCACCTGCTGCTGCCAAAATAGCTGCTTAGAAGTTTTGCAAAGGCAACAAGAAGAACGTCGCCCTCTGCCATTCCGTATTTACGGTTATAGTTTTTCATGCCGTTGAAGTCCGTAAAAAGGACCGCCGGCTTAATTCCTTCCTTCCTTAACTCCTCACATCCATCTCCCGCAAGCTCAAAAAAGAGCGTCATGGTGGGAAGTCCTGTCAGGTAATCATAGCTGATATTATTTAATCTGCTTCTCTCTTCAAGGATTTTGCTGAGCATAGCTGTGAGCCCCTGTACGTCGCTACCCATATTAGGGGTATAGGCGCCCTGATCCGTATACCATATAAAAGCCAGTCTTACGCCATTATCCTTGAAAATATGCTTACCATAAGCGTGAATGATCCTGTACTCCTCATCCACTTTGGATCTGTAAATCACATCATAGGGTACGTCCTCTGTAGCAAAGCGGTAGGCAGCATCACTTATGGATGCCACATCATCAGGATGAGTATCCCTATACATGTCATTGTCCATAATCTCATAAGCCTCGTCGCGGTCCTTAAGACCAAAAAGCTCGCAAAAGCCCGCCGAAAGAGCTATGGTAATCACATGTTTATTTATAAACTGATACACTGCAAACGGTACAAAGCTGCTTTCTATCAGTGCTATTTGTTCGTCACTATATTTGTACTTTTCCAAGAGTAATACCTCCTGATAAATCACATAATATTAGACAAAAATATCAACTATATTCCATTTTATCACAAATGTAAAACAGTTTGTTTTCGAAATAATAAACTAAAAATAAAAAGTCCATTACCACTTTTTAACCTAAAAGCAGTAATGGACATTATTCTTTAAAGCAATTGACTCCATTTTGAAAATATCCCACAGGATGGATCATGTGATCCTCTGCCTTGGCATCAAGCCCGGACAGCGCCTTGTCATAATACATAAGCCCCCTTAGAACCGACTCGTAACCAAAACGCCTCCTGATATCCTCGATGGCAAGATCGGCCTTAAGGTATTTCTCCCTGACCTCCTCTCTCATGAAAAGATCGGTCTGATGAGGCATGGTATCCGGCACCAGATTGGACACTCTGACCCCTACACTGCGAATAGGATGCTCCCAATCGTAATTTGCCTTAAAAAGCTGCCAGGCATAGCCTGCTATCTCCTCGGAAATATTGGTAGGTATGTGGACCCTGTGCTGTCTTGTAAAGCTGTAAAGCCCGTTATCCCTAATACTTATACCTATAACATCCCCGATGAAATGATTCTCCTTAAGCCTTGCAGCCACGCTTTCAGACAGCAGATATATGACCATTCTCACATCATCATCATTTACAAGATCTCTTGGGGTAGTGGTGCTGTTGCCCACACTTTTAACAGGTGCATAGTCATCTGCTGCCGCAACCGGGGTCTGATCCTCGCCTCTTGCAAAGGTTGAAAGCACATATCCTATTTTCCCAAAAATCTGATGCAAAAACTCAGGGTCTGCCCTGGCTATATCGCCTATGGTAATAATCCCGTACTTCTTAAGCTTGGCAGTTGTGCGCCTCCCCACATACAGAAGATCCGATGCGGGAGCTGTCCAGAGAATGTCCTTATAATTCTCCCTGGAAATCTGAGTTATAGCATCCGGTTTCTTATAGTCAGAGCCAAACTTCGCAAATATCTTATTCCAGGAAACGCCTATTGATACAGTGATTCCAAGTTCTGTCTTGATGCGGTCCGATATCTCTCTGGCAACAGTCATTCCTGTGGATGTTCCGAGCATGGACTTAGAATCTGTTATATCTATCCAGGATTCATCAAGTCCGTAGGGTTCCACCAGATCAGTGTAATCACCGTATATCTTCCTGGCCTTCCTGGAAAACCTTATGTACTCATCATAATTGGGTGTAACAAAGACCACATCCCTGCAGGCCTGTCTCGCCTCCCACAAAGCCATGCCGGTCTTAACTCCGCGCCTCTTGGCAATATAATTGGCTGTAAGCACGATACCGTGCCTGGCCTCCGGATCTCCGCCCACCGCCATAGGCACATCCCGCAGCTCCGGATTATGCAACATCTCCACAGCTGCGTAGAAGCAATTGCAATCCGAATGAAGTATTATTCTCTCATCATTCATAAAAATAGCCACCTCGAACAGTTGTTCTTGTATGACTATATTATACGAATGTATGTTCTATTTTTCAAGTACCTGATCTGAATTCTTTTGACCTTACGATGAAGTAGACCGTCAAAGTGATCACTCCCGTGATGGCCCATGAGATCGGATAAACTCTGAACAAGGTTCCAAAATCATGGTGCTTTGGAATATATGTAAACACATAGATAAGTCTGAATACGCAGGTTCCAAAGATGGATATCAGCGCAGGAGAAAGCGAATGGTTCATACCGCGCAGGCAGCCACCGCTTATCTCATAGGAGCCTATAAGGAAATGCAGAATAAACGCATTCATAATTCTGATCATTGCAAAATCTATAACTGCAGGCTCTGTGGTAAAGAGGCTTATCATCTGATAACGGAAGGTCACCAGCACAAATACCACAACCGCAGATATGCCTACGCCGCATCCCATACATATCCTGAATACCTTTTTACATCTTTCGAATTTGCGGGCACCATAGTTCTGACTTGTGAAGGTAACTCCCGCCTGAACGAAAGAGCTCATGGCGCAGTAGGATATAAAATCAAAATTGGCAGCTGCCGTAGAACCTGCAATGGCATTAGAGCCAAAGCTGTTGACCGCTGACTGAATGACCACATTGGAAAGAGAAAACACTGCTCCCTGAAGTCCCGCAGGAAGTCCTATCTGCATCATGCGGACAAGATATTTTTTCCTGATCTTAAGCTTTTTAAAGCTGAGTCTGAAGGCTTCCTCCTCATTCATCAGAATAAAAAGAATGTATCCTGCACCAAACATATTGGACAGCACCGTTGCCAGGGCAACACCTATAACATGCAGATGAAAGCCTATTACAAACAAAAGATTTAAAAGAATGTTTATGACACCTGCAATAAGCATGGCATACAGCGGTCTTGCAGAATCCCCCTTACTTCTAAGGACAGCAGAACCATAGTTGTAGACCATAATTGCGGGCATGGCAAAAAAGTATATCCTAAGATACAGTATTGCAAGCTCCAATACATTTTCCGGTGCAGCCATCAGTATCAGTATGGGTTTTGAAATGAAAAATCCAATCAGAATAAGGGCAAATCCCGCGATAAGAGACAGAGTAATTACAGTGTGAACCGTATCGTTTATCTCATTCTTGTGACCGCCGCCTATCTGCATGGCTATAAGCGCATTGGCACCAACAGACAGTCCTATGAAAAAGCTGATTATCAGACCTATTACGGAACCATTACTTCCCACCGCAGCCATAGCTTCCGGTGAAGCAAATCTTCCCACAACAGCAAGATCAGCAGCGTTAAAAAGCTGCTGAGAGATGCTTGAAACTGCCAGTGGCAGCGCGAACATTACAATCTTATCCAAAAGACTGCCATTTAGCATGTCAAAATTTTTATTTTTAGCCATAAAAATGCTACCAACTCACTCTCTGAAAATAATTGTTCCATCTTCCTTCATGTCATCAATTATCGCAAGGGATGTCACATCATAGCCCATCTGTCTGACATCATCTCCGCCGTGCTGATAGCCCTTCTCGATACAGATACCGATACCTTCTATCTTGGCGCCTGCCTGATCGCAGATCTCAATGAGCCCCTTCATGGCATTGCCTATAGCAATAAAGTCATCAACGATTATGACTTTATCATCATTGCCAAGAAAATCTCTTGAAACTACTGCGTCGTACTCCTTGCCATAGGTATAGGAACTTATTCTGGAAACATACACATCATCTCCCAGATTAAGGCTCTTTGACTTCTTTGCAAAAATAACCGGCACATTAAAATGCTTCGCAACGGAGCATGCTACCGCAATTCCCGATGCCTCAATGGTAAGTATTTTGGTAATCTTCTTATCCTTGTACTTTTCATAAATAGCTTCCCCAAGTACATCCAGAAGACCAACATCTATCTGGTGATTAAGGAAACTGTCAACCTTGAGTATATTCCCCGGATATACTCGCCCCTCTTCAAGTATCTTCTCTTCCAGGATTTTCATGAGTACCTCGCTTTCTGCTATAAAAACGCCATTAATGTTTCCCTATATCCATCATAACATACTCAGACTTTGTGCCGGTCTTAAAATCCACTGCCCAATCGGATATTCCCGAAGTCACAATGAAATCCACATCGCCGCGTCTCTCATACCCATAGGTTCTGTCATTTATTCCCATCCATACTCCCCAATATGTTATGGGTATAAGCTGTCCGCCATGGGTGTGACCTGAGATCACAAGGTCTGCAGTTGTTTTTGATTCGTTATCATAATCCGTAGGTTCATGATCCATTACGATAATATATTTGGAGGTATCAGCTCCATCAAGAAGCTCATAAAGTTCTTTCCTGTCTGAGGTGATGGCATCCGCTCTTCCTACGATGCACAGATCACCGGTATACTCCACCTGATCCTCCATGACATGGACCCCGTTTTTAGAAAGTTCACTTACAAGATCCTCTGTAGTAAAATCTCTTGGTCCGTAGCTGCTCTTATCGTGATTGCCAAAGGCGTACCAGACTCCGTATTTTGCATCAACAGAGCCAAGCGCCTCACAGGCCAGGACCATATCCTCTTTTTTGGTATCGCTGTCCACAAAATCTCCAGGAATCAGAACGATATCCGGGTTCTTTTCCTTTATTTTCTCTATTTCCCTTGCAAAGCCCTCACCGTCAAAGGTGGTCCCGATATGGGAGTCCGCAAAGAAAACAGCCTTCACATTTTCAGAAAGCTTATCAGTCTCAAGGCTATAGTCCGTCTGCCATACATGAACGCAGAGGTAATTAGCCACAAGCAGGTATACAGCAGATACCACCAAGGCGCACCATCCCTGATAATAATATCTGAATTCCTTGTCCCTCTTTTTCCGGATTATCCCAAAGATAAATCCAAAGAGCATGGTAAATACAAGCACATGCAGATAAATGGCAAAGGCATTTACAAGTCCCATAAAATAACATGGCAGAGCAAAGCCCGCTGCATTTATAAAAATAAGTACCAGCCTTCTTAGCCACTTATTCTGAATGTTCTTAAAAATACCAAACCTGCCCACCGCCTTTACCATATAGCCAAAGCCAATGATGCAAAGTATAGCAACAACAATAAATCCAACTAACCAGATCATAAATTACAGGTCCCTAAGCCTCATCATAAAAATCGAATACTCATCATTCTGAAAATCCAGGTCAGGTGAATTCTCGCCGCCACCGTTAGTACTTCTCTTTATCTCAGCGTAGAACTCCTCACCCTGATTTACAATATCCATGACAGACATGGGGAATCCGTTTTCTGTAGCAATAGAGCAAAAATCTGCTATTGGATTCTCTGAAGCTCTTGTTCCAAGGAGCTTTTCCTTTAATGCCTTGTCATCTCTTGCCTTATTTAACAGTTCTTCCAATTTTTCGGTAATCTCCATAACCTGTCGCCTCCCTTGTATTTTTATGTGTAATGGCAGCTATTAAGCTGCCGGAAACAGCCTCTTAGTGTCTCTCATCTTCGTTTTCAAAACGTTCGCAGAATCTTGCTGAAAAAGAGGGCTGCTCATTTTCCAAAGTAAGATGGGTGATATCTCCGACTTTCAAGGTTCTGAAAATCGCAATTCCCTTTTCTCTCTCCTCTGTCACAATCTCTGTAACGGAAGTGGGTGCCATGGCAAGGAACTGCATGGGCACAAAGGGTGATACTCCCCAGAGATATGACAGCAGGACAGAAGTCAGTCCAAAGTGGCAAAAGAATGCAACTGTCTTATCGTTGCTCTCCCTAACCTTAAATACATTGCCGTCACGCTCATAGCCGTAATCTGACAAAAGCTCCTCGAATCCGGTAATAACTCTCTCATATACCTCCGGCATATCCGTGTATTTTACGATGTCAGAATCCATGAACGCGTGAGTATCAAAAATCTCGGGATGAACCTTGTAGTAAGAAGGCATTACATCCCAAACAATACGTCTGTGATATTCATCGGAATCTTTTTTCTTAAAAAGCTCGTTGGGATAAGCCTTCTTTGTCTCCTCATCAGCGATGTTGGGATTAAAAAGTGCAGGAAATTCTTCAAGCCACTTTAAAGTCGTAGCTTCTTTTCCCAAAACCTCAAGTGAATACTCCGCGGTCCTCTGAGCTCTGCCGCAGGGGGATACATACACATCATCTATTCCCCAGTCCTTGATGTGCTTTGCAAGGCACTGCGCCTCACGTTTTCCCTTTTCTGTAAGTCCGTCAATCTTGTAATCGGGATCCCCGTGTCTGATAAATAAAAGCCTCATTTTTTCATAACTCCTCGTAGTTTTTATGCATACCTGCCGGAAATGCTTATCCGGCGCGTCTGCTTATTTTGTCTTATTAAGTCTGTAGCCAGCCACTGCTCCCACAATACCGCCAAGGATATGGGTCAGGTTTGAAATATCGTCCTGCAAAAAGATTCCCTCATAGACCTGCTGTCCTATGAAAACAATGGTGACAAGTATGAATGTAAGCGGAATCTCGCCGTCCTTAAATCCGGTAAAGGATGTCATTAAGATAAATGCAAAAACAACACCGCTGGCGCCGCAAAGTGCAGCCTCCGGGAAAAGAATAAAGTGGAAAAGTCCTGTCACAACAGCAGTTACCAATATGACAAATATCAGTTTCTTTGATCCGTACTTTTCTTCAAGCATTGGACCAAGAAGCAAAATGTAGGTGGCATTCCCTATGAAGTGCTCCCATCCCGCATGTCCAAGGACGTGTGTGAAAAATCTCACGTAGGTTAAAGGTGATGTAAGTGACCAGCGATAGGTCATGAAAAGCAGCTGGTTAGACAGTCCAACTGTCAGGTAATTTACCACCATCACAATAAAGCAAATAAAAATGAATCCCAAAGTTACTGGAGAATTGAACGTTATCTTAAACTTCTTCATTACTTTTCCTCCGGAAAAACATATTTATATTCCATCTTCTTTGCGTAAGTTCTTTTAATTCCTTATTTTATCTGGTCTGAAACCCAGTTACTCTTCTTAAGAAACTCCTCGCCTGCTTCTCTTCCAATCTTGTATACTCTCTCAATCTCAGAGGGGTCGCTTTCAGTAGGCTTTATTGCAAGAGGGGCCTTGGGACGAATTACAAGAACTTCGCCGAGTTTCTCCTTTTCCCTGATATAACGCTTTTCCTCATTATACATTATATGACGGTTTTCCAAAGTTCTAATTGCATTGGGATATTTTCGAAGGTTCATTTTTATAAGGGGCATGTACTGCTGCTTGCCCTTAACGTAGTCTTCAGGCTGGGTCTCGATTACAAGAATCCTGTCGTAGCCCTGATCCTCCATGAACTTTAAGGGTATGGAATCCGCTGCGCCTCCATCTAAGTAAACACCGCCGTCGATTTTCACAGGTCTTGAAACGATAGGCATGGAAGCTGATGCTCTGATCCACTCCATATCCTTGCCCATTCCGTTGTCACACCTGTGATAAACAGGGCCGCCTGTCTTAAGGTCCGTTGCCACGCAGTAGAACTCCATGGGATTGCTCTCAAAGGTATCATAGTCCCAAAGATCAAGCTTAAAGGGGAGCTCTGAATAACAGAACTTCACGTTGAAAATATCACCGGTTCTTAAGAGAGATTCCATGCTGTGATATCTCTTATCGTTGCAATACTTTTTGTTGTATCTGTATGCTCTTCCGATCTGTTTTGATTTAAGATTAATTCCAAATGTGGCTCCTGCAGACACGCCCACAGCGCCGTCAAAGGTAATTCCTTTTTCCATGAAAACGTCAAGCACGCCGCAGGTAAACATACCGCGCATAGCTCCGCCTTCCATAACAATTCCGGTTTTCATATTAGTCTCCTGTATAAAAATCAAGCCCATTCAAATACTGGTCAAATAAACAAAAATCCCCTCAAACATCAATTATAACACCCTCTTTCTCCAAGAAAGCGCTAAATTATGATATTATTTTTGAGGATAAAAATTGATAACTTAAGAATTCTAGTTGGAGCAAATTATGAATATAGATAGAAAAAGAGTCCGCGAACAGTTCGCTGCATACACAAGAAATTACGATCCGGAGGATCCAAAGATCGCCCTTAAAATATCCCACACCTACAGGGTAGCAGAGAGCTGCGAGAAGATAGCGAAATCCATCGGCATGTCAGATGAAGATGCAGAGTTTGCATGGCTTTCCGGAATGCTTCACGACATCGGAAGATTCGAACAGGTAAGAAGATTCAATACCTTTATAGATTCGCAGTCCGTAGATCATGCGGAGTTTGGCTCAGATCTCCTCTTTGGAAAAGACAATCTTATCAGTCTTTTTACTGATGATATGTCCTGCAACAATACCCTTGAAGTCGTAATCCGTCAGCACAATAAATTCCGAATTCGCAAGGATATAACAGGCAAAACTCTCGATTTCTGCAACATCCTAAGAGACGCCGACAAGGTGGATATCCTCAGAGTAAACATCGAAACTCCCATGGAAGATATCTACAACGTATCAAGCGATGAGCTGATGAATTCCGGAGTGACTCCCGCAGTTATGGACCAGGTCCGTGAGCACCACGCAGTTTTAAGGGATGTGATGAAAACACCCACCGATCACCTTATAGGCCACACAGCGCTTGCCTTCGAGCTGGTCTTTCCCCTTAGCTGGGAGCTGGCAAAAGAACAGGGCTATCTTGATCAGATGTTTGCTTTTCCCTCCAAAAATGAAGAAATGCTCAAAGCTCTTGCAGATACCCGCAAGGAACTTGAAGCATTCTATGCAGCAAAGGACTAAGCCTGATCTGTAATTATCCTGACTCTCAAAGAGTTTTTGCATCTAAGGGTTACACAATATCTGCAACCTTACAATTTGCAACACTCATAAGATCAGCCGGTGCAAGCTCTATCTGAAAGCCCACCTTTCCTGCACTTACAAAAATATGGTCATACTGCTCTGCAGTCTCGTGTATAAAAGTCGGAAACTGCTTCTTCATTCCAATGGGGGAGCAGCCTCCGTGAACATATCCCGTAAGCGGTAAAAGCTCCTTTTGCTTAATCATGCTTACCGCTTTCTCACCTGCTGCCTTCGCAGCTTTCTTCAGATCAAGCTCCTCTTTTACAGGAACTACAAAAACAAAGTATGCTCCGGATTTCCCCTGAGTTACCAGTGTCTTAAAAACTTTATCCGGATCCTCTCCAAGAATCCCTGCAATTTCCTCGCCGCTCATGGTCGCGTCGGGATTATAGGCATGACTCTCATAGGCAATCTTCTTACCATCAAGTACGCGCATTACATTTGTCTTTTCTTCTTTTTTCATAAATGCTCCTGACATAAATAGAGCAGCAAATCTCATCCGATCAGCTGCTCCACATCTTTAAAATAATTTTCTTCCGGCCCAAATGCAGATGCATGCGCCAACTACGGAAACAATCAGGCTTCCGATAAGTCCTGTTGCTGCGAATCCGACGATTCTGAAAACAACACCGCCAACTACGCCGCCAAGCAGACCAAGAATAATGTTTTTAACTGTTCCTGATTTCTCCTTCATGATGTTGCTGGCAATAAAACCTGCAAGTGCTCCAAGAATAAGTCCCCATATGATTCCCATATCATTCCCTCCAATTCTTTTCTCGTACCTGTACTTTTAAGCACACATAACTATGATAGCGCTTTTTTCATACAGGTCAAACGTTTTTGTCTGTTTCTGATATGAGTATATAGCGGTCTTTATCTTCGTTACATATTTATGATTGCAATTCTGCTTACTATATTCCTCTAATCCCGAGAAATATAAACACCTTTTTACTGTGCTGCAAAAATGCGGCGCAGAAAAGGCTTGTCTAATAGATTTTATCCGGTTTATCCGTGATGCCGTACTGCGCTGTGAACTCTACAAGATCAGCGTTATCTCTTATGAGCATCACTTCTTCGAATTCACCGGTATGGATATTCTGAAAACCGGCCACCTGCTCGCCGTTACAGATACTTGCCTTTATCACAGGCTTTAGGTTTTCTTTGTCATAGGTTTTGATTTCTGTCTTTTTCTTAAAAAACATATGTATCCCCCATTTCACCGCACAGGCTTATTCCATAGAAAATATGACGCTGTTCTCTTTATCGAAAATCATTCTCTCCCTGTAATACTCGTTGTAATCAGGATTATCGTGGATCAGATATCCATCCTCTGATATTGAGGTCTCACTGGTACTAAAGGACAGATAGACATAGAACTCTTCGCCCTGCTTACTGATTATGCCCCTATAGCTGTGATAATCTGAATCCTCAGTGTTGAAATAGAAATAATACTCATATATGCCATCTGAATTAAAATCAGCATAGCCATCGTCGAATATTCTAAGAGCGCCTGATGTATAAGGGTAAATTACACCGTCCTTTAAAAGTTCGCTGAACGATACCTTCCCGAGAGAATTCATATACTCATCCGTTGCAGCAGCAATAACTGTTCCATCATTTTCAATCAGCTCTTTGTAAATATTCTCATTAGCATCAGGGAAGCCAAAAGGGCCTGACTCAGGCTGCTTCTTCCCCGCCTGGTACTGCGCAAACTCAGTATATTTTATGATCGGATAAAGTGTATTTGTATCATAAGCTGAAAGGTAATATGCGCCATTTACGATATCGCGCGCCGCTGCATAATCAGCATCCTCTTCACCGTTCTCTATTCGTTCGTTTATATTTTCCTCATAGAGATAATCGTAGGCTGTCTCACCATTTTCAAACCTGAATCTGGAAACAGAGGCATATCCCATATGTCCCCAATAGCAGATAATTCCATTTTCGCCCGGATCAGAATAAAGTCCTGTATGTCCCAGCGGGAACTCATCTGTTAAAAGCTCTGTTTTCCCATTCTTATACGTATAAACGCTTCCGTGAAAATCCGCTTCGCAGGTACCGTATTTAAGTATCAGCTCCGGAACATCATCCTTGTCTATGTCGTAAAGCCAGTAACAGTATATTCTTTTATCAAGCATCATGTTCTCATATTCTTCGAAATCCATGTCGCCGTTTTCATCAAAATTAAACTGACCTTCCTTCACGATATCCATGTAGGCTGTCTGATAATCGGAGAGTTCGGGTTCTTCAGTCTCTTCAGATACGACGCTATCTTCGGAGACTTCCACTTCTTCGGCAGTCTCGCCTGTGTTCGTATCTTCGACTTCTTCAGTAGCATCGCCACTATTCGCATCTGTAGTCTCTTCCGTGGTTGCACCGGCAGCTGCTTCTTCTGTATCAGCTGCTTCGGTTTCTTCAGCAGCATCTTCCCCAAGCTTTTCAGACAAAGCCTTGGTGATCAGATTATCTTTATTTTCAGATTCTGTCGTATCTCCGCTTTTTCCTGCGCATGCGCTTAGAAGAAATGATGACATAAGAATTCCCGCTACAAGCTTACTTTTCATAATACCCACCTCGTCAGATTTAATCTTCCCAGAAAAGTTCATCCAAACTTTTATCAAGGGCCTTACATATAGATATACAAAGCTTGATGGTGGGATTGTAATCTCCCTTTTCTATGGCACTTATGGTCTGCCTGGAAACCTCGCAGATCCTGGCAAGATCTTCCTGAGACAAGTCCTTGGCAGCTCTGGCGGATTTAAGTTTTAAATTCTTCATGGCTTAGTCCTCGCTTTCTTTTTTGGATGCAATCATCTTGATAGCGATGGCAACGGCCATTGATAAGAAAGTAACTGTCATTGCTGCACTTGATGCCGCCTTTGCAAAAAACAAATGCATAAATGCCTCATCATGCTCTGTACTTATTATTCTAACAAATTCTGACACAAATGAGCTACAATGAATAGCACCTACAACAATGCAGATACATAAATAGGTCTTCCAGTCCTGACCGATTCCAAAGAAGGAATCATGTCTGATACAATAAATTCCCCATATTGTGAAGCTGAGCATTACTACAACAATAAGAAGTCCGCTAAGCACATACTGAGGAAGGGCCTCACCTGCAATAACATCATAAATAATTATTCCGGTAAGCATGGCAAGTACTGAAAAGAACGCGATCTTGTAACCCTCTGCCCTTACCTTCTCCTGCATCTCATCGAAATTAGTATCCTTTTTTCTTTTTTTGACTATAACCCAAAGAACAACAACAATTACAACATAAATTGCTAAAGCTAAAATTTTCTCAAACATAACGAGCCTCCATAAAATCATTCAAGTAGTTAATAGTTTCAAGTCGACTTACAAAAAACAATTATTTGTTTTTGTGATTTTATGTTAGCTCGTTATATGAATAATGTCAAGTATATTTTACATTTATATTTATATAGTTTACTTTATGCCATAAGTGCTTTATCTGTATAATTGGCAAAAGCCCGATATATTCGGGCTTTCACTGGTTTTTTCTGTCTTATTAGTGTCCAAGGGTATTGCTTGTTATTGCTGCGGCCTTAGCTGCAATTGTGTTGGTGGAAGCATACAGTGAAGATGTGGGAGCAACAGGGCTCATGAGAACCTTTCCTGTTCCGCGGTATACATTCACTAGACCCTCGCCGCTTACTGCTGAGCCAAGAAGAGTCTTGGTGGATCTCTCAACTGTAAAGTCAAGATTGGATGACCAGCAAACAGCCAGGTTACCATCGATTTTCAAAGTATCGTTTTCAAGCTCAACCTCCACAAGTTCATTGTATGGAACATTACTTTCAAGAGCAGCAATGCCGCTACCTGAGAGGCTTAAGTTAAAGAGACCTTCACCACCAAGTGCTGCTGAAGAAAGATTTTTTCTTGAAACTACTGTGTTCTTAACTGTACCTGAGCAGGCGTAGAACATGCCGTCTTCGATGGTTATTCCGGATCCCCAGCTTCCTACATCAACCAGAATAATGAACTTGTAGGTGGGCTCTAATGTCAAAAATCCATTTCCCACATACTCAGGCTTTACAGCAGATTCCTTTGTGACAGCACCTTTTACCATTTTTCCGAAAAGATCGCCCACACCCTTAATTCCTGAAGTAGCCTCGATATTTCCTGCCGACCACTGCATTGCCCCGGCCTGAACGATAGCTGAATTATTTTCATCAAGCTGGATAACCAACTGTCTTCTGTGAACGCCCATCTTGCTCATGAAATACTCTGTGGAAGCGTTCATGGGAGATACGCTGGCATCCTGCAGATACTCAAGCACATGGAAATTGCCCATGTTGTTTACAAACTTTCTGCCTTCGTTTTCAAAATTTCTAATGTTCATTTTTCCCCTCCTCATAAGGTTTATTTGTTTGTTTTACCTGTTAACGCATCGAGAGCTGATGTATCCAAAGTCAGCACGTTAGATGCGAAAATGGTTTTTACAAGCCATACCAAAAATACAAAGACAAGTATCGGAATGATGCAGGCTGTCACGATCATCACCGCAAGAGACTCGATAAGGCCGCTTAGGAATGTGGTAACACTGTCCACAGCGTCATTCGTGAGAGTTGCAACCTCATTTAGAAAACCGCCCTCTGTTCCATTTCCAATATCCAAGTTATTGTATTCTTCAACTGCGGTGTTTACCCTCTGAGCCTGTGTCTGATAAACCATGTCAGAGAGCTTCACGCTGGCAGGAACAATTATAAAAAGCACTACTCCGATAAGCGCGATCTTCGCTGCAAGTATCCGCATATTCTTTTTACCAAAAAGAATTGCTATGCCAAGTATGATGCAAGCAGCAGGGATAAGCACAGAAAAAGTAACATATCCGGATATGCTTATCATGAATTTCTCAAGATACAGCGCACTTAGTATCATCAAAAAATACTTGGAAAGCTCTGCCATCTGCTCGGCAATCGGTGTACACATATCCCCCGGAAGAAGTGACAGGGTTGCAGAGGTAGCCGCAGCACCTCCCGAAAGCGTCATCACTGTGGTTATCTTATCCTCGGTCTGAGCAATGGAATGCGTATGATTCTGTGGATCTCCTGCCCAGGGTGCCACCTTGGTAACAGATATGGTTGCAAGAAGTATCAGTAAAACTACAATTGTAATTTTCTTTAAATCCATGTTCGTCCTCCCCCTTATTCAAAAGTCACTGCATAGCCTGATGCAGAGGGCATGCTGCTTATAAAATTCGAAATAAGCGCCTTAGCCTGTTCATCTGACCTGTCCAGAATTCCGCTATCAAGTGCCTTCTGCTTGGCAGTCTTCTCGAACTCTGAGAGCGAGAGGTTGTAGTCTTCAAGCTTCAAAGGATTCCAAAGTGAATCCTTTTCCGAATATATTTTCAAGGTGTCCTTATCCACGCTTACAGTCTGGATTTCAGACTCAGGGAGCTTCACGATAAGCTTCTTTGCATTATCATCTTTTTCTACTGTGATCTTGGTAAAATCAACACCGGCAAAAACCGAACCATCATAACTGTACATAAACTCAGATGATGAAGGTATGCCAAAAATCAACTCTTTTTCTTTGGTGTACTTTTCAATCTGTGTAAAATAGTACTCCTGAGTTACCAGAAAGCCCATGTTTTCAAGGCCGTCCTGGATGGTCTGTGTGTTTATTGAAATCAGTACCTTGTCCTCTTTTTTCTCTATCTTGACAGTGTTGCCTTCCTCAAAAGAGATATCAGAGGTCGTATCCCTGTTTTTTATGTAGCCGGTTCCAAGGATAATGATGACGATCACAGATACTGCGATCACCACAAGATAAAAAATGTTTTTGGGCTGCATGGAAAACTTCATGATTCTCCCCTCCCTACTTTTTCATACTTTATCTTCTATTTTACCTTGATGCGCACTTAGACTCCAGTACTTCCACAATTTTTCCAAAGGCGGGCTTTGGCATATAACTTCTGTCAAAAAGTCTTGAATTGGTGGTATCTCCTTCGCGGTAGTGATCCACAAGACCAAAGACTGTGACGTTTGTGATGTTTGCAGGTCCGCCGCCCTGTGTGTCCATATCGCAAAGGAGATTAAAGATTTCCTCGTATTTATCTGCCTGCTTTTCAAACATGGCGTCTGTCTCTTTGTCCACACCTACTGAAAGCTCTGTTATCTTCCTCCTATATTTAAAGCACTCATATCCCCTCAAATCTCATGCCCTAAATATAGAAAAAAACCGACTGTTCAGCTACTCAGTAATTGTGGCTTTTAGTATGGATATTGCGAAGAAAATCGTGGAAAAATAAAAACCGCAGCTAAGGTGAAGCACACGCCACCGTCGCTGCGGATTTGTCTAATTTTATTTTCTACCTCATCTATTGCAGGGGCAATTGATGTATCTTCTTCTGTGAATTCCGAAAAACATAAGTACCTTATCAATAACCTTCATTGCTTTATCCTCCATAACTCTTTCATGTGTTTGCGTTGTTTGTTTCATCTGATGATCTTATATTATCAGCCCCTATATCACACAACTATCACACGAAAAAATATAAAGTTTATCATTCATCAAGAAGGCTGCAGGCTTCCTTATCTGCAACAATTATCACATCATTGTGAAGCTGCAAAACGGAGGCCTGAACTGCCGGAGATATCTCGCCCTTAACTGCTGCGAAAAGGGCCTCCGCCTTGTCTGCGCCGCTTACAACAACCACAATCTTTTTAGCCTGCATAATTGATTTAATGCCCATGGTATATGCCTGGCTTGGCACATTCTCATCCTCTGCGAAAAATCGCTGGTTCGCCTTTTTGGTGGTCTCTGTCAGATTCACAAGATGAGTCTGGGCTTCAAAGGCAGTGCCGGGCTCATTAAAACCGATATGACCATTGTGACCAAGTCCAAGTAGCTGCAGATCGATTCCACCGCAGCGCTTTATGATTTCGTCATAGCTCTTGCAGGCATGCTCTGCATCCTCATCCATTCCATCAGGAATAAAAGTCCTTGTTGTATCTATATTTACCTTGGAAAAAAGCTTTTCATTCATGAAATAGTAGTAACTGTGAGGGTCGTCTTTTGTGATACCTCTGTACTCGTCCAGATTGACGGTAGTTACCTGAGAAAAATCAAGATCCCCCTTGTTGTACCACTCAACAAGCTGATCGTAGGTTCCGATGGGCGTAGAGCCTGTGGCAAGTCCCAAAACACAATCAGGCTTCATAATAATCTGGGCAGATATTATATTAGCTGCCTTCCTGCTCATATCATAATAATCCTTCGCCCTGATAATTTTCATAATATTCCCCTTCTCAAACTTTTATTTTAAAAACTTATTCCGGTACTCATTGGCACTCATTCCGGTGTATTTCTTGAATACTCTGGAAAAATGCGCCGTATCCGCAAATCCGACTCTGTCTGAGATGTCAGCAATATGCAGGGAAGAATCCTCCATCAGCTCCTTTGCATTCTCGATACGGATCTCATTCAAAACATCGGAGAAACTTTTACCTGTACTGTTTAACAGCTTACTAAGATGCCAGTGGCTCACATAGACCTTCTCTGCCACATCCGTAAGCTGAAGCTTCTCTCTGTAATGCTGTTCCATGTAAGCGATTGCCTGCTTGACGATAAAGTTATTGGCACTGGTATTGTCATCATCGGCAACTGTCTGCTCAGTATCCGCCATAGCGGCAAGTCTCTCTGAAAGACTTTCCATGGCTTCATCCAGTTCCTTCATCTTAGAGGGTTTAACAAGATATCTGAACACTCCCAGATTCAGTGCCTCCCTTGCATAATCGAAGTCCCGATATCCTGTGAGAATGATCACCTGAAGATTTTTGTGCTCACTGCGAAGAGCCGCCAGCATGGTAAGTCCGTCCATTCCCGGCATTCTGATATCCGTAAAAAGAATGTCCGGATTGCACTTTTCCACCATGGCAAGACCCTCTTTTCCCGAAGAGGCTGTCCCCGCAACCACACAGTTATATTTCTCCCAATCAACTATTTTCTTAAGCCCCTCCGCGATAACGGGCTCATCATCAACAATCAGTACCTTATACATACTTAACCCTTTACAGCGCCGGCAGTCATCCCTTTAATTATATACTTTTGCAGGAAAACATACACTATAATTACCGGAATGATTACAAGTGTTACAGCCGAAGCCATAAGACCGTAGTTGGTTCCCTCCTTGGATGTAAGCTCGTTAAGAAGCCTTGTAATTGCCTGCATCTCAGGACGTCTTAGGAAAAACATCTGAGTGAACAGATCGTTGTAGCTCCATAAAAAAGAGAATATTGCCACCGTCACAAAGGACGGTTTTCCTAACGGCACAACTATCTTAAAGAAAATCTGCGGTATTGAGCAGCCTTCAAGATGTGCTGCCTCTTCAAGCTCTAAGGGGAGTGACTGAACATAGCCCATAAGAACGATTATGGCAAAGCTCATGTTACCTGCAATCTGCGGCAGTATTACCGAAATCATGTTTAAAAACCAGTTGGATGTATTGGTGATATGCCAGCTCGATTCCATAGTATAAACAGGAATGATAGTGGAAAAAACAGGAAACATCATCGCTGCTATTACCAGAGTGTGACAAAGTTTTTTGGCCTTAAAATCAAATCTTACAAGAGCAAATGACGCAAGCCCAGCCAGCACCATAACTCCCAATGTCACACAGCCGGATATAAAGATACTGTTTATATATGCATGACCGATATCAAGTCTCTCAAAGGCTCTTCTGTAATTGGCAAGAGTGAAAAGGTCTCCCACAGGCAGGGCAAAGCTCTGCTTTAGTATCTTGTCCTTGGCCTTAAATGAATTCTCCAAGACCCAGAACAATGGATAAATAGTGGTTAGAGCCCAGGCACTCAGTATTACATAAAGAAAAGCGAGACCGATCTTGTTTCTCTTCATATCAGAAGTCCTCGCTTTCTTTAAAGGCGCGTCTTGTGATTCTTGACAAAACAACTCCCAGCACAACTATAAGCACTGCCAGTGTTGCTCCGTAATCCACGTTCTTGGCCTCCATAGTCTGATAGTACATATATGTACCCGTAAGGAATGTCTTTTTAAGAGGCATTCCTTTGGGGAACATAGTCCATGGAAGATCAAAGACCTTAAGAGCTCCGGTAACCCCCAGAGTGAGGCATGTACAGATCACGTTCCTAAGAAGAGGAAGTGAAATGTACCATACCCTCTGGAATCTGGTGGCACCATCTATCTCCGCGGATTCATACAACTCCTGTGAGATGTTGTTGAGTCCTGTCTGAAGTATGACAAAGTAGAATCCTACATATTGCCATACAACAGGGATCATCATGGTCACAATCGCAAGCTTCTCGCTCTTGTAATCTATCAGCTCCGTTCTGCCCAAAGCTTCAAGAAACTGATTCAGCATTCCCTTGTCATAGAGAAAAATCAGGTTGAACAAAAGGCCCAGAGCAGTTGCTGAGATTACAATAGGGAAGAAATACACTGTTCTGAAAAACTGAGTTCCTCTGCCGATATTGTCAACGAGAATTGCCAATAAAAGCGCTATTCCCACCTGTCCCACAATAGTGGCTATTATCATCAAAAATGTGTTTTTAAGGGATGTCCATACAACCGGGTCCGTAGCCAGCTTAACGTAATTCTCATACCAGGGAGAATTCCATTTTGTGCCGTAGGTACCCAGGTTTTTGATGGACCTGAAGCTCCCGTAAATATTCACAAAGAATGGATAATACAGGTAAATTATCAAAAATAGAAATGCCGGTGCAAGAAACAGAAATATGTATTTTTTGCTCTTGTATATGTTTGACATATCTTTTTACTCAGCTGAATCTTTATAAACGTCGATACCTTCCTGAACTGCATCTGCTGCAGCTACGCCGCCTGTTACGATGTCAGGCATTCCGTCAAAAGTAGATACTCTGCAGTCACCGTTGAACATATCCTGAACAGCGCCTGTAAGACTTGTAACGCCACTCATCATATCCATAGCCTTAACCTGAAGAGCATTGAATTTGCTGGAATCAACCTTAGGAGCGTTCTTAAGAGCTGATGCTGTGTGCTGTGCAAAAACAGGAACAACCTCATCACTTGTCATATGCTCAACAAAGCTTACAGCTGCTGCTTTCTTGTCGGGATCTTCCCAAGCCTTGGTTGTGATGTAGTAACCCATTGAAAGTCCGCCTACAAGGTCTGTTGTCTTTCTGTTGCCCTTGCCGGGGAAATAAGTTACGTCAAAGTGGCTGAGCTTTTCTTCATCAAGAGTGCTGGGATCATCGGGGTCTGACTGGCATGAACCAACGATACCGCCTACCTTCCATGAACCATCAAGAAGGAATGCAGCCTTATCATCTGTAAACATTGCAAAGGTTTCATCATCTGTTGCTGAAAGAGTATTGTCAGGGAAGAAGCCTTTCTCATAGAGATCCTTAATATCCTCAAGACCTGCAACCCACTGTTTTCCAGTAGCATCATCTGCGCTTCCGGGAATATTCAGGTGATTGTCCGGTGTCTGCTGATTGTAGATAGCAAACTCCCACCAGTAATGAGGAATATTACCAAGGGCTGCTGCGATAGGAGCATAGCCTGCATCCTTGATCTTCTGGCAGTCTGCAAGGAACTGATCCCATGTATAATCTGCGCCTGGCATTGCTACGCCTGCATCCTCAAGCACCTTGGTATTTACGAACATTGCTTCCCAGTATCCGTTTACAGGAACTGCATACTTAACGCCATCAGCCGGTGATGCTGCGATAAGATCATCGTTCATGTTGGATGCGTATTCAGGGAACTCTGCTCTGATGTCATCAATTGATACAACCTTTCCTGCTTTAACAAAATCATCCGCATCTGCTCCGTTAAAGAAGAAAAGAACGTCAGGCTCTGAGCCTGTTTCAAAGTCTGTGATGATCCTGGTCTTAAAGGTCTCATCACTTGTTGCTGAGGTGTCGCTGACTGTGTTGCCTGTCTCACTCTCCCAATCAGCCACAGCACTCTTGTAGTTCTGTGCGTTGCTGTCCTCACCTGCAAAGGTTGTTGTTACGGTGATCTCTACGGATCCACCTGCCTTGGCAGAGGTTGCTGTAGATTCGTCAGATATCTCTACAGAACTCTCTTCTGCCGGAGCCTCAGTTGCTGTGCCGCCGCATCCGGCTACGCTAATTGTCATAATTGCGCTCATAAGCACTGCTGTCAGATTTTTTAACTTCATACATGTCTCCCTTCTGCGCGTTACTACACACATCATGTTTCGTATTATCTAATTCAAGGATAGCAGTGCTCCTAATTAAATCAGATTGCTGAAATTGTCAATTTTTGACAAAAATAGTGCTGATAGTATTATTGTTTCCATCCGTCTCAATTGTAAGGCCGCTTTCAGCGCCGTAGAGTATCCTCAGTCTCCTGTGAACGTTGCGGATTCCAATCCTCGTTGAGCGCTCTTCAAGAGGCTTTATATCCATGGTATCAGTCAAAAGCTCTTTTATCTTGGCGAAATCCTCGTCGCTAGGAACGCCGGGATTAATTATCTTTATTCTCATATCGATTTTTTCATTGTCCTGAGTTCCCTCTATCTCAAGACGGACCCTCCTGATTCCATCCTCTGAGTAGCTGTATTCAACAGCATTTTCAATTACAGGCTGAATGATAAGCCTTGGCACCATCACATGAAAAAGAGCTTTATCTATATGCTCCTCATAAATGAATCTGTCCTGATATCTGCACTTTATTATGTATATGTAAGCGTTTACATACTCAAGCTCCTCAGACAGCGCGATGAGCGACTGCCTGTTTCTGTCCATTGTGGCACTCATCATTACAGACAAAGCCTCGATCATACTGGATACCTTTTCCTGGCCGTTCATTCTGGCTTCCCAGTTGATGATCTCAAGAGTGTTATTTAAAAAGTGAGGATTTATCTGGGACTGCAGGGCATGAATATTGGCATCTCTAAGGGCAATCTCCTCCACAAAAATCTTATTGAACTGCTCTCCGAGCTTGGTACTCATCTTGTTAAAGTTCCTTGTAAGGTCAGCAATCTCGCCGCTGTGCCCCTTTGGTTCTTCCACTACTTCCCCGTACTCGCCATCAGCGATCTTTTTAGAAGCAGCAGTAAGCGTGGCAATAGGCCTGTTAATCCTGCTGTTAAAGAAGAAAAACATAAGAAGCACAAGTGGCAGAAGGAAGATCAATAGTATTAAAAATGTGATATTTATGGACCTTCTCTCCAAGCCCACAGCTGTCGCATCATAGGCAACAGAAAAAGTAAAAAATCCGTCTACGCTTTTCCTGTCACAGCTTATAAAACCGCCTGACGTGTTGTAGTTACCCTCACCGTACAGCCTCTCGCCATTAAAGGATACATCCATGCCACGATATTCCCATACGCTCTTTAAGCTCTCGAAAACCTCTTCCGGATTAATCTCCATGACAAGAAGCGCATACTTTTTAAAGCCTCTACCAAGGAGGTTTCTTATCATATACACATGACCGTCCATGGCAAAAAACTCTGTCCTTGTATCCAGATCCTCTGAAATCTCAAGGGCTTTATCCTTAACGGAATCTGTAAAAAACTTAAACCTTGAAACACTTCCTCTTCCCGTGGTATTACCTGTGTAATACAGGGTGTCAGGCTCATCCGTAAAAATAAGCACTGTGATATCAAAACTTGGATCGTATTTATAATGGGCTGATAAAAATGTAGTAACCTGATTGTAGAGATTACCGGAATCACCGCTACTTTGATACTCTGCCCAGTAGTCTCCTATGTATGAAAGATAAGATGCATCCTTTGATGAATCGATGCAGTCCAAAAGGCGGAGGATACTGATATCCGCCGCCTTTTCCATAGATGTATTAATTATACGCTGACTCTGTCTGTCGATTCTTCCTGAAACCACCACAAGAAAAACCACCAGAATGACAGTAAGGGGCACAATCCACCCTAGTGCAAGAAGTCTTAGCATCTGCCATTTAAGAGAATTTCTTTTTTTCATTATTCTTCCAACCCCAACAGATTTTTGTAAGCATCACATGTCTTTTCCGCAAGGGCCTTATCAGGCATCTCACAGAAAATCCTAAGAAGTGGTTCTGTTCCTGAAAACCTTACACATACCCATCCCCCATTTTTAAAGTATACCTTACAGCCATCCAGATAGGAAGTCCTTGCAATCTCCGTTTCAAAGGCAGGAATCACCTTATCCTCCATGAGGATTTTCTGATAATCGGGCTTTTTTTCAGCCCTGAAGGAATAGTTATTTTCAATCATGAAAAACTCTCCAAACTCCTCCCTAATATCATCGTAAAGCTCAGATATTTTCTTACCTGTTACAGCCAGCATCTCAACAAGCAGGGCCGCTGCATATACTCCATCCTTACCGTTTATATGTCCCCTCACAGTAAGTCCCCCGGAGGATTCGCCGCCGATAAGGGCATCCGTTTCCGTTATTTTTGCCGATATGTGCTTAAAGCCCACGGGAACCTCGTAGCACTTTTCTCCAAATTTTTCTGCAATCCTGTCAAGCATGTGTGTGGTACAAAGATTCCTGACTACAGGCCCCTTCTCATTTCTGTATTTCTCAAGATAGTAGTACAAAAGAACCAGAATATCATTTGGAGATAAGTATCTTCCCTTGTCGTCTACGACACCTATTCTGTCGGCATCACCATCTGTTGCAATTCCTATATCGCAGCGATTATCAATGACCGTGGATTTAAGGAGGCTCATGGCAGGTTCATTTGGCGCAGGGAGCTTTCCTCCAAAAAGTGTGTCATGACGTCCGTGGATGGTCTCCATTTCACATCTTGCCGTAAGAAGAATGGTTTTTATGGCAGTCTCACTTACTCCGTACATGGGATCAAGAGCCACTCGCAGGGATGCAGCCTTAATGGCATCCACATTTATGCGGTCAAGAATGTTATCTATATATTCGTTTATTGGATAGAACTCCTCGATAAGCCCTGCTGCCTTTGCATCCTCGTATTCCATGGTTTCTACAGGAAGTGTCACCCTGTTTATGTATTCTTCAACCTCTTTTGTCTGCTCCTCATCAGCATCTCTGCCGCCGTATGTAAAAAGCTTTATGCCATTGTAGATAGCAGGGTTATGGCTTGCCGTCACCATCATTCCATAAGGTAGCTCATGCTTCATGACGTAGAACATAACAAGAGGTGTGGGGCTTGATTTATTTATGAGGCTTGCCTTTATGCCTGCTGCCGCAAAAGTAGCGCCTGCCCACTGCATTGCTTCTTTAGATAAAAAACGTCTGTCGTAGCCAAGAACAATGCCCTTATCTGCCACATTCTCAGCCTTCATTTTGGCAGCCATGGCGTTTGCCAGAATCTGAACATTTTCCTTGGTAAAACCATCACCTATTATGGCTCGCCATCCGCCGGTTCCGAATTTGATCATTGTTTCGCCCCCTTTATCCCATCACAACTTCCACACTGTGCACTTCCCCGGCTGAGCCTGCCGGTATTACAGCTACGCTCCTATCCTTCGAAAAATCCTTATCATAGCCGCAGGATACTTCTACACCATCAATTACTACCTTCTTTACGCCGCATTGAACATGCTCCGGATTTGTAACCTTAATATTGTAGACAACGCCGCGGAATACTCTTGATACCTCGTATCCATCCCACTGCGCAGGAATGCATGGATCAACAATAAGCTCGCCAAATCCCGGTCGTACTCCCAGAAGATAATGGGTCACAGCAAAATATGCCCAGCCGCCGCTGCCTGTCATGAAGGGGTGATGCGCCCTTCCATAGGTGGTGTGGTCTTTTCCCGAAATGAACTGGCAGTAAGAATAGGGCTCCGCCCATCTTCTTTCAATATCATCATTCTGATAATAGGGACAAAGGCTCTTATAGTATTCAAAGGCTCTCTCACCATTACCCATCCTGCATTCCGCAGACCACACCCAGGGATTTGGATGAGAGAAAATACTTCCGTTCTCCTTAAGTCCCGGGTACACTCTTGTCACAAAACCAATCTCATCATCAGGCTCTGTAAATGCAGGGGCATTAAGCATGATTCCGTAAGGAGTTGCAAGCCTTTCGTGAACACTGCTCAGAGTCTTCTTTGCTCTGTCTCCTGTGGATACACCTGACAAAACTGCCCAGGCATTTGATTCAAGATGGATCTGTCCCTCTTTGTTTTCCCTGGTTCCAATCTTTCTTCCGGAACCTGTAAAACCTCTAAGATACCAGTCACCATCCCACAATACATCATCAAGATGCTTAGAAAGATCATCTGTTTTTTCAGAAAGTTCTTTGGCAAAGTCGGCATCTTCCATATATTCCGCGGTCTCTCTAAGACAGATAAGTGCTCTGTACAAAAGAAATGAAACCAGCGCGCTTTCTCCTCCGCCAAGATTAAGGCAGTCGTTCCAATCAGCCCGAAGTCCCTTGCAGATTCCATGTTCGCCCACTTCCTCAAGAGAGAAAAGAACAATCTTTTTCATGTGCTCATAAACACTTCCGGATCCTCCGTCAGCGTAGCCGTATTCCTCCTTTAGGAAATTCAAATCACCTGTCTCTTTGACATACTCCGTAATTGAAGGTATAAGCCATAGTGCATCATCCGAGCATGCATCAGCCAGGCCATGAACCTTCGATGATGCCTCAGGTTCCGGAATTACAGTGGGTGACTTAAAGGGCTTTTTCTTATTCTCTTTTTCATCTTCAGGCATAAACCACCTTGGCTCAAAGAGATGAATTCCATAACCTCTGGTTGTGAGCGCTCGTAGCAGTTCTACAATTCTCTTTTTACAGCCCGCAGGATTACTTGCTATAACCGTCATGGAATCCTGTGCCGTATCCCTGTAGCCAAGACCTGTTCTTCCGCCTACTTCGATAAAAGAAGCAAACCTTGAAAACATTACATTTATCTCAGCCTGATACAAGGTCCATGCATTTATCATGGTATCTATGCCCTTCTCAGGACTTGAAACAGCAAAGGTTCTCTGCTTTTCTCTCCAGAACTCTCTAAGTTTTTCATAGGCAGCATCAAGTCTTGCGGGATCACTGTATTTTTCTTTGATTGCCCTTGCTTCATCATAGCCGCCCTCACCAAGAAAATAGATAAGCCTTACAGACTCACCCTTTTTCAGCACTATATTCTTGGAAAGCCCTGCGCAGTGATTTCCGCCCTTTTCAAAGGAGCCGGAAAGACTTCCCTTCTCCACGGTTTCAGGATTTGACTCGGTATTGTAGGTTCCGATAAATTTATCCCTTAAGCACTCAAAGCCATCAGGCTCAAAGCTTGCCGCAAAATACTGATATCCCTCTTCTTCATAAAAAAGATCGTACAGTATTATCCCGTCTTTGTACTCGGATCCCGCACAGTACAGGCTCATCTGAAAATTCTGATTATCTATTGGAACGTGATGGAAAGAAAATTCGGCATAAGAAAATACACTTAGATTCCTTGTATGATCACTTTCATTTTTAATGACGACATCCCAGATAAGCGCATTGTCACCAATAGGGATACTCAGCTTCTCACTGGCCCATAATCCCTTGTATTCACACTCATAGGTGGTTACGCTCATGCCATGTCTTGTGGTATATTTTGCCACGTCTAAAGGCTTCCCCACAGGCTGCCAGGAGATACTGAAATAATCCCCGTCGTCGTTATCCCTTATGTAGATATAGTCCCCGGGTCTGTCCATAGGAACGGCATTGCCGCGAAACCTTGTTATCCTGTGATATTCGGGAGACTTGTAAAAAAGGTATCCTCCCGCAGTGTGATTAACAACAGCACACATATCCTCAACTCCAAGATAATTAGTCCAGGAAGTGGGAATATCGACTCTGTCTATTACATACTCATTGTTTTTTTCATCAAAATGTCCGTATCTCATAAAAACCCCCATTAACTTTTATGTCTCTAGTTTAAGAAAATGGGGGCAAAAGAAAATGTCCCATCTTGGCGTGTTATAGGTGTTACGCCAAAATGAGACATCTTATTCATTCATCACTGTTCTTTTCTTTCAAATTCCTTTCTTTCAAGTTCTTTTTTCGGAGAAAATCAGCAATTGCCAGATAGAACCTTCCTACCATTATAAGGAAAATCAGCAGCACAAAAATCCACCACATGGTTCCCATATATGGAAGCTCATCGGCAAAACCAAAAGCTCCTGCAGGACTTCCCCAGTTTAGGAAAAAGTATGGATAATTACGTCCATCAGCAAATTCCCAACCTCTTGCATATCCGATTCCTGCATAGATGACATATAAAAGAGGTGGGATAATTACAAGAAATGCGTCTCTGTGACTTATTCTGGTAGACTTTGCTATTACAAAAAAGTCGATGACTGAAGCAACCGGCACAACCACATGAGTCAGTATGTTATGAAGACTCCATGCATGTTCGCCAAGGAGCGGTGCCAGCAAAGTGCAAAAAACAACTCCGGTGAGGGTTATGGAAACCGTCGCAACGAATTTAACAATATTCCAGATCCACATTATATGCTTTTCGCGTCTGACAAAATAAATTCCGGCAGCGGAAATAATCGCCATGACTATATTGGACTGAGTGGTAAAGTACATAAACGTCCTACTGCCGCCCATGAAAAAACCACGACCCGCATTAGCACTAAGATAGATACCAACAACTGCTGATACGATGATAATAATTTTAAGACAATAACTGATTATTTTCTGTCTGTCTGAAAAAATGCCCATAAAAATACCTCTTGAAAAGACGAACTGAGCGCAATTTAATTTTATCGCATTCCCAATCATTTCCAAGAGGTATTTTGCATTTTATAAACTTTTAATTATTTAAGAAATCTGGTCCTGTCAGTTTTCTTCCTTGTTTTCACGCTTCTCTAAAAGGATTAGTCCGAGGGCTGCAGCTGCCAGCAGTAAAACTATGATTCTTGAAACGTTATCTGTAGTATCATCTGTTCCGCCTCTTCTTGCTCCAAGAACTGCGGGCTCTTCTTCTGCAGGTGCTTCTCTCCTTGCTCCGAGAACTGCTGCCTGAGGAACAGGTGCCTCATTTATGACAGTAACTTCATCATCTGAGTATGACTCAGTAGTTTCAGGAGTCTCATCGATAACCTCTTCCTCAATCTCACCACTTTCATCCTCAATATCTGCACTGTCAGGTAATGTAGTGGAAGTCTCTTCCTTTGTAGGCTCAGGATCTTTTTCTACCTTCTCTTCCTTTTTCTCTTCTTCCTTCTTCTCCTCTTCCTGAGGTACCTCTTTCCATATAGCGTAAAGAGTATTGGTCTCCTTTGGAAGATTATCTGCGCCAACCAGGTCACCTTCTACAAAATCAGGCTCTGTAGCATCAGGATTCTCATTTGCCCAGCCAAGGAACTCATATCCGGGTCTTGTGAAAATATTTCCTGCTACTGTAATAGGAGCATTGATCTGAATTTTGCTGTAGGTAGCTGTAGTCTTGTCTGCAGAAACCGTAAGGTTCTTTGCTGTGTCAGATACAAGTGCTGTGGTTGCAGGTGAAGCTGCATCTCCGTTACCGTTATAAACGATCTTTGTAAGTCTGATGTCTTCGTTGGTATCAGGTACATAAACCGCACGAAGTCTTATTATGTACTGATATGAAGCTGTATCTGCACTTGCATCCTGGACAGGCTGCATCTTTGCATAATCTCTGGTTGCTGTAAGGAGATTACCGGGCTTAAAAGTAATGTCTGATTCTGTAAAATCTCCTGCCCTTCTCATTACGTTGGGGCTCATGAGAACCCAGTGATCAAAGCGCTGACCCTTAGGTGCTTCTGCTGTATTATCAAGTACTTCTGCCTTTGCCTGATCCTTATAAAGAGTAGGATCTACAACTACCTGAAGATCATTGGGTTTTCCAAGTGCTACATCATATTCGATGTTAATTCCGTCAGCGCCTTCAAGTTTGCCGCGCCATCTTGCATAGAGATCGATCTTTCTGTCAACCCAGTAACGATTTTCATTGGCATCCTTATTGGTCTCTACTAAAACATCTCCCCACTTATCACGCTCAGTACTCTCAGTCTGATCGTAAGGTTCTGTGGTTTCCTCTGTCATTGCATATGCATCGAAGTTGAAAGGATGCTTGAACTCGGGGTCTGAATACCAGCCGATAAGCTCATAATCTGCTCTGTGTACCTGGTTTATACCCACGATCTTCTTTCCATAATCAACCTTGAAGCAGGTTGCCTGTCCTTCTGCACCCCAATCCAGTGTAGTATCGCCTGAGGCATTTGTGTGCAGGAAAACACGACACTCTTTGCGGATCCACTTTGCATATACTTCAATACCGCCCTGAGGCATTGTGGCATTTTGGAAATCAAAAGGATCACCTGTGCACTCTTTGTCGCCATACCATCCTGCGAAAACAAATCCGTCGTAACTTGAAGGCTTGAAGCTTCCTTCTGATGCTACGCTGGCATCAACCTGGATGGGATCGCTTTCCTTAATAAGGCCGAGACTTTCGTACTCATCAAGGATTTCTTTGTGATTTGCACCGCTTACATATACACCGTCGTAGTAAAGAACCTTATTGGTACTTCTGTTGTAGAAGAAACTTACATGACGGTTAAGATTTGCCTCTCCTGTGGGATGAGTATTTCCTACATTTGTAAAACCATTGTATGCCGGAGGCTTTTGTCCTTCATACTCAGATGTTGATCTTGCACTTACTTCCTCTACAAAGTAGTAACTCTTAGTTATTCTCTTACCATCTTCTTCATAGGTAAACTGCTGAATTTCTTTACCCAAAGGTGGCTCTTCTCCGTCTATCACATCGAAGAAAATCCTGTAAGTGTACTGATACTGCTGCTTGTCAAATCTGGCTGTGAGGTAATTGCCCTCAGGAGATTTCCAGTTGCCAAGAATCTGATAATCCAGTGTATCAATTTTTCCTTTTACGGTATTTCCGCCGTTTCCGCCAGTAGATGTCTTAAGAGGAGCACCATCCATAAGGATCCAGCTTGTCATTCTGGTATAGTTTCTGGCACCGCTTGAGTTGTAGCCGCTATTGCCCTTCATGACATTGTAGAGAGCCTCAAACCTGTCGTAATCAGGCCAGTTATTACCAAACTGATCGCCGTAGGTGATCTCTACCGGTATGTAATAGTAGTCGCCATCCTTTTCTGTTGTAGGGAAAGCGTTCACGAGACTGCTGTCTGTTATTGTGAAACGCGCATCTGTCTCATAGTGAACAAATTCATAGGTGTCGTTACCTAAATCTTTTGCATATCTGAATTTGATGGTGTAAGTAATTCTTTCAAAGATTACGTTAACAATTGCATTTCCTTCTGTCTTAATAACTACGTTCTCATCGAACTCCTTAGGTCTGAATCCAACTATTTCAATCTTCGTTTCATTGTTGTCTTCATCTTTTACCAGAACAGCATCATAATCATTGAGCTTAATTACGTTTTTATCTATAGTTGTTCCTACTAAACCCTGTCTTACATATGTTCCATAATAGGAAGTGCCGCCTGTAAGGTTTTCAGTCCATACAACTACTCTGTATTTTGCCTTAAGATTAGGTGACCAGCCTGCGTAAAGTGTTGTTCTCTCACTTATGCTGCTGTTAAATACGAATTTATCGCCTGTAGGATGATCGCCCACGTTTTCAGGCTTATTCTGATACCATCCATCGAAGATATATCCATATCTTGTGGGAGCTGTAGGCTCTGATGTAATATCACCTTCTTTTACAAACTGAGGAGCGGTATAGCTTGATCCTGTTCCATTGCCTTCGAATGAAAGCCAGTTTCCTTTAGGTGTATATGCCTTGAAAACTACATTTCCTGTTATTGTGATCTGATCACTGTTTTCGTACTGAGCAGGATTCTTCACATTCTGAATATTGCTCTCTGTACCCTCTACAACTTCCCAGCCAAGGAATGCCTTATCGGGATCGTAGGGTGTGTACTGCTTATCGATGGTGTAAGGACCATTTTCAGGATTCACAACCTCGTTTTCAATTACTGTGCCAAGCTCATCCTTAAATGTAACTGTGTAGGACTCTTTATAAACAGCTACCAGAGTAACCTCTTCATTTGCTGCAAGTCCTGTAAGATCTACGGCTTCACCAAGCTTAATCTGAGTATCATGACTTCCGTCATCATTAAGTGTGAACCAGCCTTCGAATACTTTACCTGCGTGGTAAGGAGTATCTATAGCTGCAAGTACGTTGCCGCCTTCGATGTTTCTGAGGATCTGGTTATCAACCTTCTGCCCTGCTTCATTGGTGAAGAAGTAAGGTACGTAGGAATCTTCTTCATTGATATCGCGGAAGAAATATGTACGTGTGAAAAATTCCTCATCCTCTTCCTTTACTGTAACCAGTGCATAGATTGAAAAAGCATCACTCTCAAACTCAGCTGCATTGCCGCTTACTGTTGCACCGACTATTGATGTATCTCCTGAATCGTCTACGTGTACAACCTGTGCATCCTCCGCTTTTGCAAGCTCTGAGGAAGTCATCTTTACAGAGATGGCTTTTGCGGGCTCGATTTCTTCGCCGTCACAGTAGAAAGTAATGTCAACTGCGATAACCTTCTCAACTGTTTTTACTGAATCAGAAGTATCTGAATTAACTTCCTGCTCAACAGTATCCTTAACAGCTGCAATAACACCGCTGTCATATACGGGAGTAACTGTAACTGTTGTGCCTTCAGGAAAAGCACCTTCGGGAGCATCAATTGCAACATTTACGCCGCCTGCACTCTTGTTAAAAGTAACTGCCGGCATCTGCTGTTCTTCAGGGTCCTGCGCTTCTTCTGCTTCAGGAACTGCTACAGCTTCTTCTGCAGGCTCTTCCGGTGCTGCTTCACTTGCTGCTTCTTCCGGTAATTCATCTGCTGCCTGATCATCAGCTGCTGTGTCAGCACCGGTATCCTGCGAATTGTCTGTACCTGCCTGCTCTTCGCTGTCTGCAGGAGTCTCATCATTATTTACTTCTGTTTCTTCAGTGGGAATGTTTTCAGAATTGTCATTCTCAAAAACCGCCTCATCACCGTTATCAGCGTTTTCTTCTACGCTTTCTTCAGGTGCTTCTTCACTGAAATCTTCACTGGGCTGTTCTTCCTCATAGGAGTTGTCATCTACAGGTTCCTCTTGGATTTCCTCCGCTTCTTCAGGTTCCTCGTAGGATGGCTCTTCTTCTGTAGGAAGATTTTCCTCATTTATTTCCCCATTGTTTTCCAGGGACACTATATCAGTGTTCTCCTCCAGCACTTCTTCGCCCGTGGCATGAACTCTGGCTGATCCGAGATCACTACTCAGAGTAGTTGCTACCAGAATTAAACTGATTATGAATGCCCACAGTCTTTTATGGTTTTTACGCATATCTTGTTCCTCCTCATAAGAAACTGCCTCAGGTTACTTATCAAAACCGTGCTGAGCGGTTTTTGAATTATTAAGTTTTGATTTTCTATACTATAAGTGTAGCTGAAAAAAGAGATGCGTAGGATACGGAAAATGAACAGTTTCATTCAAAATTCGCACTTGACAAACAGAAAATATTGTGCACTGATATTAATTTTATGATTAAGCCTTAAGAAAATCACAATATGATCCGATATAACAAAAAAGATTCCCTAAGAGGCTTCGGATTTTTCCTCCGTCTGCTTAGGGAATCATTTTTAATTATCACCAATTCATGCAATCATCAGATGTGATTGGCAACCTCAAATGCATCCCAGATTCCATACATGATATTGGAAACCTGTCTTGCATCACCAAGAAGATAGATCTCGTCCACATCATTCTTGTGTGCTTCATAAAGAGTATTCTCACTTGCATATCCAACGCAAAGTACTACGCTGTCTGCACTGATCTCTTTTGTCTCTTCACCAACTGAAGCTTTTAATACACCGCCCTTAAACTCAGTAACCTTGGCGCCTGTAACAACTTCTATTCCGTTGAAAGGAATAAGTTCTTCAAGCATCTCCTTGTTTGCTGTACAAAGAGGACCGTTAACTGCCATCAGTTTATCGAGAGCTTCTACGATAGTTACTTTCTTACCCTTCATAGCAAGGTCAAGAGCAAGCTCGCAGCCTACAAGACCGCCGCCCACAACAACTACCTTGTCGCCTGTTTCCTTCTCTCCAAGAAGAACCTGCTCAGCAGCATATACCTTGTCATCATCACCAAGAGAGAACATCTTGGGTCTTGAACCTGTTGCAAGGATAACTGCATCGTACTGAGGATCAAGAATCTCTTTTTCTGTAGCCTTTGTATTAAAGTGTACATCAACTCCAAGACGAACCATCTCATCCTCATACCACTTTGCAAGTGCAAGGTCATCCTCCTTAAAGGAAGGTGCTCCGCCGGGAATAAGATTACCGCCAAGACGGCCTGTAGCTTCATAAAGAACAGGCTCATGTCCGCGCTCTGCAAGAACTCTTGCAGCTTCACTTCCTGCTACGCCGCCGCCCACAATAAGAACCTTCTTCTTTTTGCAAACAGGATTGTACTGATTAAGTCTCTCTTTTCCTGCCTGAGGGTTAACTGCGCAGTTAGTAAGTGAATATGCCTGAATACGTCCCATACAGCCTTCCTGACAGCTTATGCAGGGACGGATCTGACTAAGAGCGTTCCTTCTGATCTTGTTTACAATATCAGGATCAGCCAGAGTAGGACGTCCAAGGGAGATCATGTCGCACACATCACTCTCAAGGCAATCAAGTGCCAGATCGGGATTATCCACACGACCTGCCATGATAACCGGAATATTTACATTTTCTTTTGTAATCTTGGCAAACTTTCTGTAAGGAGCCTTCTCCATATACATCGGGGGATGATTCCACCACCATGCATCATAGGTTCCTGCGTCTACATCGAGGGCATCATAGCCGAATTTCTCAAGAAGCTTTGCTGCCTCAATACCCTCTTCGATATCGCGGCCCTTCTCTTCGAATTCTTCTCCGGGAAGTGCACCCTTACGGAAATCCTTAACCATACTCTTAAGTGAAAATCTCATTGCTACAGGGAAATCCCAACCGCAGGTCTTAGCGATCTCTTCTCGGATTTCTTTGGCAAATCTGAGTCTGTTTTCAAGGGATCCGCCATATTCATCTGTTCTGTGATTGAAGAATGAAATAGCAAACTGATCGATCAGATAGCCTTCATGAACAGCGTGGATCTCAACGCCGTCAAAGCCTGCACGCTTAGCGTTATAAGCACCTTTTCCAAAACTCTCAACGATGCCGTGGATCTCCTCAACTGTAAGGGGACGGCAGGTCTTATCAAGCCATCTGTGGGGTATTGCTGATGCTGAAACCGGCGGGAATTCGCCAAGGTTTGTGGGAATAGTAACACGGCCAAAGCCGCCGCTCATCTGCAGAAAAATCTTTGCTCCATAGGCATGAACGCGCTCTGTCATCTCACGGCTTGTTCTTACGAACTGAACCGGATTATAAGTTGAATTGGGTGTGTTGGGGAAAGAGGGCTTTTCCACCTCTGTGTCGGAAAATGTAACACCGGTGATTATCAGACCAATGCCTCCCTTAGCACGTCTTGTGTAATAATCAATTCCCCTGTCGTTCCAACCGCCTTCACAATCGCCAAGACCAAGGGGTCCCATAGGCGCCATAGCATAGCGGTTTTTGATTTCAAGCCCGCGGATCTTAATGGGCTCAAAAAGCTTTTGATACTTCATTTTGTAACCTCCTACCTTCTTTTTCGGCGCCGCAGCGCCAACCTTCTCAATGCAATATTATAAGTCAAACAGGAGGTTATAGAAAAGAAAAACGGCCACTATGTGACCGTTTTGGGGAGAAATATGAAAACACTTCTTACCATCTGTAAGTTGCGATATACTCTGTATCATCCGGTATTGCAAGACCCGGATCGCTTATCTCAAGTTTGGGAGAAATTCCCTTAGAAACAAGCTCTGTCTCAAAGTGGTACATTCCGATTCCCACATCAATCTTCTGAAGATCGTAATCAGGAGTTGCAAAGCCCTTGTCTTTCTTCTCATAAAAATGTGCTGCGTTTCCATCTATAACTACGCGCCAGGGCTGCTTATTTACTGCAGAAGGTGCAACTCTTACATTTTCAAGAGCTTCAAAAACTCCGGCAGCTGTTGCCTTTTCCTCAGAAAGAGGTGTATTGAAATCTCCCTCGAAGAAGAGCTTATTAAAATCAATACGGCTGTCTGCCTTAACGCCCTTACGCATCAGAGTTTCCTTAATTGACATCTTTTGCGCAGGCTTTCCAAGAGGACTCATGCAAGGCATGATCTCATTTGCTGCAAGACCTGTTGCATTCTCGAATTTTTCTCTTGGCATTGTTCCGCCAATCCACACGGTACCAAGTCCCATCTTGTGTGCATGCATCAAAAGAGCTTCAAAGGCATAACCATAAGCTTCATCTGCATGTTTACCTTTTATAACAACTGCGCTCACATAGGTTTTCTCACCTGAAAGCACAGGACTTGAAAGACCGTTCTCATCCTTGTCAAGGAATATAAATCTCACCTGTACGTCATAAGGATTGTTTATTGTTCTGGCAAAATCCTTAAGCTCGCTCAGCACTGAATCATCAAGCTTTTGTCCATCAAAGGTTCTAACACTTCTTCTGGTTTTCGCCAATTCCAAAAATTCGCTCATTACTTTTCCTCCTGATCAAATCCCTGCATAACCTGCGCCACATCCTGAAGATAGCGTTCTTCCTCCTCTGCAAGGATCTCTTTATTTTGTTTTATTGATTCACTAAGAAGCTTACTGGCAGACACGAAATGAAGATTATCGACTGCTGCCTGGGTCTTCAGCACCACCTGCTGATACATGGGGCCCACGCATAAAAGCTTAAGGGCTTCATCATCGGAGAGATACCCACTTGTCATAATTCCAAGAGTATTGAAAATAGTATCATTTGCTATGGGACCCACTATTACATCATACTCCGAAAACTCATCAGGCTTAATCCTTCTGTTGGAAAAAATGTATCTAAACCACTCTTCATCTCTGTCTAAATACTTTATCTTAAGTCCGCTCTCATCCAGCTCATAGGTGTTCAAAATGATGTCCTCTCCGGACTTCTCTCTTGCCCACCTGGTTGCAAATTCATAATCCTTTGTAACGTAAAAGCCCTGTCCAAAGTCCGCATTTTTGCGACCTCTGTGAAGGTCCGGACGCATTATAAGTTCATATCCTGCATGAAATACTTTTATCATCTGATTACCTTATTTGAATCAATATCTGTTACGGGATGATTATACCACTTTTGCCATTTATTGCAATTTAATTGTTTAAAATGTTTTGCAAAAATTTTTAGACCCCTTTTTTCAGTTTCCACGTCGGGTCTGTTTGCATGTTTGAAGGGGTCTATGGTCTTCCGCGGCGTTCGTAGCCGGTTTCTTGATAATATCTTGTTTTTTCTTCGTACATATACTTATCAGCTATTTTCTTTAACTCTTCTATTGTAGCATCAGGATAGTCCTTATGGGCAGCATATCCTATGGAAACCGCAAGACTTTCGCTATAGCTTCCGCTCCAGGCAGTTACCTTTTCCCTGATATTTTTATCTATTGCAGAAATACTGTCGGTGTGAATAATTGCCGTAAACTCATCTCCGCCAGTTCTGTAGGCTTTTCCCGAATCTCCGATAGCAGATGCAAGGCAGTCCGCGGCAGCGATAATAAGCTCATCACCGGCAGCATGTCCGAGAGTATCATTCGTGGCCTTCAGCCTGTTGATATCGATGGAAGCAAATACAAGGTCGTCTTCCATGGACTCATATTTATAGCGGGCAAGGTCATCATCAAGACTTCGCCTGTTAAAGAGCTGTGTCAGTTCATCGGTCAGAGATATCCTGATCAGATCCTCCTCACGGCGCTTATCCATATTTATATTCTGAACCGTAAATACCACTATAAAAGGAACGCCCTTTTCATCAGCTTCCACGTTGATATACTGGGCACGGAACCAACCGGTATCTGAATTTACGAACTCGCCATATATAAATCTTTTCCCTGTAAGTCTCTTTTCCAGGGTCCTTAAGTTGGTAAATTCCAAGAACTTTTCCAAATGATCTTCGGAAACATATTTTTTTATCTGATGAGTCATAACTGTGTGTGCATGCTTCGCAAAGTCAAGATCATGTACATTGTAGGACTGATCACTGAGGGATGTCTCTGTCATGGACTTTAGATCGATCAGATTAACATTGTCATAGACCTCTGCCATAGAAAACAGAATATTCATCTGTTTTTTCAGTGCATCTGCGTTCTCACGGACTTTCTTGTTTTTATCCAAAAGTGCATAAAAATAATCCCTAAGAAGATTGGTCAGAGTGATCCCGCCAACCAGCATAACAATGCTCTCAATGGTGTAGCCCAGCATGGCGTTAATGAAATACTCAAATGCCGAATCGAATATCAGATTGATGGCGTCATAATATGGCGACACAAGCCAGTTGGCAATAAACATTGCCACATAGTTGGTGGCAACTGCTATAAAAAACAGCCTGGCCTCGCAAAAAAGAATACTTAGAAGAGGTACAAAAAACCATGAAATATTAATATGAATATGGTTATATACCATGAACATCAAAAGAAGCTCCATGGCAATAAGAGCCAGCATTCCCACATGTTCAGAGTAGGGCCATATCCTGATAATAAGCGTATGAAGAACTGATACGACCAACATGCATGCAGATACTATGACGCAGGTATAATAAGTAGCAGCTGAAAAAACACCGAACTTTATGCCCACAGCAATAGCAGGCCCTGTAAAAATACAGAACCACAAAACCGTGTTTAAGTATCTGTTTACCATCTTCCTGTTTTCCTTAAGAAAAGATGGATAATCAGTCACTTCGGTAATATTCTGTTTCAGATCAGCAAAGCTCATTCGCGTCATGTGTATTACCTGTAAAACAAGTTGTTCAGCTGTACATTTATTTTACAATAGGCTATTTATAAAATGCGGATTTGCAGAAAACTTTTAGAGAATGTTTAGAAATGAAGTTGAGCGCAATAATGGTGCGGTTTCTGATAAGACAATAAAAAACGCAGCATCGGTTTCCCTTTGCTGCGGAGTGAATGGTATTTTTTAATAACTCGCTTAACGAACTGTCACGAGATCATCAGCGAATCTGATAAGAGCTGCCTCTATTCTGCTATAATCTGAAGACTCAAGTCTGCCAAAAGGCTTTCTGTATGTAGTCGCAAAATCCATAAATCCAAGCTCTTCCATGAAACTCTCAAATATTCTACGCATAAGTCATCTACCCCCTAATAAGTATCTAACGTTTGTTATACCTTCAATCAACCAACAATGTGAATGTGCTCCATGCAATGTGTACACTCAACATCGTCCTGCATTACATCTACTGTTACATTCTCATGGCAGTGCGGGCAGCTGATTTCCATCATCTGTGTCTTTGCTGCTTCTGCTGTCATGTGGCTGTGGAAGCCTGCTCCTGCAACAATTGCAACTGATGTAAGTACCATTGCGATTTTCTTTGTCATGTTTCCCTCTCTCATTTCTATACCCCTCTTCTCTATTCACAAAACTGTGTGTTTTCTTCGTTTATCTTGTTGATGATGTTATATTATCAATCCATCTATCACAGTTTTATCACACAATGTCCAACAAATGTCTAACACACCAATTCTGCTGCTTTTTACACTTGTTTGACATTAAGAAGTGGGTATGCGAACAAGTTCGCATGACAATATTTACATCGGCACCAGGGGTGGAAATATTTAGGGTAGGATTCTATCTCACAAATTCTCCATGAAAATCATAGGATGGGCGGTGCAGAAGGGTGTTTCCTTCATGTACAGGCCTAAGGTCTCATCGTTGTCGTCCATGAGGACCACTGACATGGGATCGATGTCAGGGAAAAGTTCTTTTATCTTGTCCTTGACTATCTCCGGCTTTTTAGAGGCATCCAGGGTGTAGAAGCAGTGGGATGCAGGGATTCCGTAGAGGCGCTCCACCATCTCTGACTTCCATGATTCATGACCGTGGGGCTCTCTGGAGATACAATAAAGCCTGTTTACGTCATGACTCTGAATGTATTCATATATCGGGTTCAGCCTTTTGCAGTCTGCATAAATGTTGACGTCCCTGAATTCGGGCGTATAGTCAAGCTCGTGGTGAGCATGATGATCACCGTAATTGTAGCTTGTAAGCGTACCGTCTATATCAAAGAAAACCACCGTATCAGGCTTATGTAATATTTCCCAAATCTGTCCCATTTAGTGAACTCCTAAAATAATATTTTCCGGATTTTAATTCGTTAGCATTCGTTAGCTTTTCTCCGGAAAAAGCTCTTTCATCAGTCTGAAGATGATGAGGAGGATGAAGAAGAATCTGCTGCGTTTTCTCTATCCTTGATCATGTGCTGCAATGTGATAAGAATTGCAACTACATTCTTTTCATATTCAGGCTTGTAGATGTCGATGCAGTATTTATCATGGATTGAGAGCATCTTCTGAGCTATTACAGCAATGATGTCTCCATATTGATCATACAGTTCAAAATTAAGACCAAGTATATTGCCCCTGAGCTGCCATCCAAGGCCCTCGATATTCGTGATGTCTTTTATGAGATGGAAAAGCTCGTTTGAAACCTCAAAAGAAGTTCCGTCTGCCATAGTTACAAAATGTCTCTCGTGGAGAGTGAAGAATTTCCTTTCGATGTGAGCAACCTGATTTCCTAACGCATCGGTTATATCTGTCTTATCATGAAGAGAAGGGAATTTTGTCTCAGCATGATATACCACATTTTCGCCGGCATCGGTTATATCAATCTTATGATGAAGCGTAAAAACTTTTGATGTTGTAAAAAGTGACTTTGTAGGTTCACCAAAACGATCTACGTTATTGACATTTGCAACCTCTCCGGCTTCTCTGAATCTGTGTACCTTTGAAAATACTCCCATACTTCCCCATCCTTTCTGTTTTCACCATTAGTTACTCAGAATGATTTATAGCCACACTCTGATTTCTCCGGGCCGTCGACACCGGACTCGTAATGCGCTCTGAATTCCATGTTAATCTCACGGATTTCCTTAAGTCCATCGATGTAAGGCTGATACATTTCTGCCAAACCACCCATGCAACCATCACATGAACCGCTGATATTTCCTATGGACTCCGCAACTATCTGCTCGCGCTCTTCCTTTGTAGTATCTTTGATTAAAATTGATTTCATTTAAAACCTCGTTCCAAATTAAAACAGCTTTCTGCCGATCCAAATGCAGATGCAAGCGCCGACAACAGGAACAATCATGCTTCCGATGATACCTGTTGCAGTAAAGCCAATGAGCTTAAACAGGTTATATCCTACGATACTACCAATCACGCCAAAAATCATGTTTTTCAGCATTCCTGACTTCTCGCCCATGATCTTGCTGGCAATAAAACCTGCAAGCATTCCCCATAACAAACTCAAAACTAAAGTCATAACAATAAGAATAAACATACCTTTTCCTCCAACTCTTTTCGGCCCCGGGTTAGTGGGCACCTTTTATATGATAGCCTTTTTTTCGCCCGGCGCAAACCGTTTTCTTTGTTATGTCTTAAGTATATTTTGGTTTCATGGTTAGTTACATGCCTGTTATTGCAATTCCGATAATCATATTTTCTACAATTAGGTAAAATAGAAGTCTTCTTCCGCATCCATACTGTCTTTGTGGTATGATGGTAGCAAATTCTTTTTCGATAATAATGCAGGAGAAAATACACATCTATGAATTTGACAGAAAAAACTTACATAACTGATAAAGGCACAATCCATTACTGGACCTGCGATACACCTGAAAAAGGCAAGCCGGAACTTGTTTTTCTTCCGGGGCTTACAGCAGACCACAGACTCTATGAAAAACAGCTTGAATATTTTGCAGGAAAATACAGGATATTTGTCTGGGATGCGCCGGGACATGCATCTTCCTATCCCTTTAAGATGACTTTCAGTCTCGAAGATAAAGCAAAATGGCTGGATGAAATTCTGAAGCTGGAAAACTTCAAAGAACCTGTTTTCATTGGACAGTCTATGGGCGGATATCTCAGCCAGGCGTATGCCTGGCTTTTCCCTGATAAAATGAAAGGCTTCATATCAATAGATTCTGCGCCTTTGGGAAGAGGTTACTACAGATCATGGGAACTGTGGGTCCTTTTCCGAATGGAGCCAGTTTATAAGAAATACCCCTGGAAACTTCTCCTTAAGCAAGGAACCGAAGGTGTTGCAACAACCGATTATGGACGCTCTTTAATGCACAGTATGATGATGACTTACGACGGTGACCAGCCAAGATATGCTCTTTTGGCGGGCCAGGGCTATAGAATTGTGGCTGAGGCTATATCAGCAGATCTGCCCTATGAGCTAAAATGCCCCACCCAGCTTATCTGCGGCACCAAGGACCAGGCAGGTTATTGCAAAAGATACAACAAGGCATGGCATAAAAAGACCGGCCTCCCCATCACATGGATAGAAGGAGCCGGTCATAATTCCAACACTGATGCACCTGATGAAATTAACAAACTCATATCAGATTTTGTAGAAAAGCTTGATGCTTCGCAGCCCTGAGCGAAGCATCAGAAATCTTTCTGCTATCACCAAATCCTCTGGTTTTGGATGTTATCTATTTATCCCTTTCACTTATGCAGGTTATCATTTCTCCGTTAACCGTGAGCACTCCTAAGGTCTTTCGGATTGCAGGCGATGACGGAGGAATGAAAAATGCGGTGGAATAATTCCCTAATGCCCCTTCGTTATAAAAAGGAAGAACGTCGCGGAGGTCCTTGGCGATTATTATCTTGTCAGTACCGTCTTCAAGAAAAGCCTTCGCCATCAAATAATCATTGATAGTCACTTCGTTTTCTTTACACTTTTTCGCAACGTTTTCAAGTTCGTCCGGAGCGGTCTTTTCCAGGAAAAATCTTTTCCATAACCGTCCTCCGAGTTGGTTAATGCGTAACATCAACTTAATTGTAGCACGATTATCACTTTTTCTTCTTACCAAACAGATAGGCCACAAGGCCAACAAGAGCTGCAGCGCCAGCTATGATGCCGGCTACAGCACCGCCGCTAAGACCACCTGCACCGGAAGTAGCTTTGGTAGCTGCATCGCCACCGGATGTGCTGCCTGCTTCACCAGTAGTGGCAGTTCCCTCCTCTTTGTCGTTGCCCTCATCACCTGTAACGGTGCTTTCATCGCTATTACCAGCAGCAACAATGCTGTCATCTCCCTTAACAAGCACAAGGGCGGAAATGCTATCAACACTCACACTGCCGCTTACCTTGCCAAGTGAATTAACTCCGGCCTTTATGTCTTTTACGCAAACATCCCACTCACCTTCGGGAAGAGTAACTGTAGTCTCTTCAGGATTAGGATTGAATACCAGGAAAATGCCTTCAGCATTCTCACCTGTAACACCCTTATCAGCGTTATCCATAGAGAAAGCAACTACATTTTTATCAAGTCCCTCCACAGGCACAACACGCTTTGCAACATCGTCTGCGCTTGTAAGTCTGAGAAGACCATGCTCTTTTCTGAAAGCAATAAGTCCCTTATAAAAATCAAGATTAGCTTTGTATTCCGGATCGTCCAAGGTCTCCCACTTGATGCAGTTTATCTCATCCCCTGAGCTATAGCTGTTTTCATCAAAGGTTCCGTCCTCTTTCACTTTTGTTCTGAGAATCTCTTCACCTGCCTGCATGAAAGGAATTCCCTCTGCAGTCATATAGAAAGCTGCTGCCAGATTACTCATCTTTATCCAGGATGCTCTGTCTAAATCCTTTCTTGCAACGGCGATCCTGTCAAACAAAGTGTTGTTGTCGTGACAGGATGTGTACTGCACAATCTGGGTAGGCTCTTTGCTCCAGCTCTCGGCAGCCATGAAAGATGTGGTCATCTGACGCTCTTTTCCCTTTGAACCGGAAGCCCAGCCTGTCTCAGCAAAATTGAACACACTACCCTTTAAGCCATCACGAATATTATCATTAAAATATGCAAATCCGGGAGTCCTTCCCGAAGCCTGCTGCGTAGCAAGAACTACATCTTCCTTGGTTACATCTGTATTCATGCTCCAGCCTTCGCCGTAAAAAATAACATCGGGATGTGTCTTGTGAACCTCAGTCACGATCTCATTTATCGTATCCACATCAAGAAGTCCCACAAGGTCAAATCTGAAGCCGTCGATGTGGTACTCATCTGCCCAGTAGCGAACAGAATCCACAATATATTTTCTAACCATGGAACGCTCGGAAGCTGTGTCGTTGCCACAACCTGAACCATTTGAATAAGTGCCGTCATCATTTATTCTGGAAAAATATCCCGGAACAAGTCTGTTCACGCAGAAATCTTTTCCGTTGTAAACATGGTTGTAAACAACATCCATTACAATTGAGAGGCCGTTATCGTGGAGAGCTTTAACCATCTCCTTTGCTTCTGCCACGCGGACCTCGCCGTGATAAGGGTCTGTGGAATATGAACCCTCAGGTACATTGAAATTCACCGGATCATAGCCCCAGTTGAACTGATCTGAAGTGGGTGAATTCTCATCAACAGATCCAAAATCATAGAAGGGAAGGATGTGTACATGTGTCACACCAAGGTCCTTTATATAGTCAATTCCCGTGCTGCTGCCACCTGCAGTCTTTGTGCCCGTTTTGGAAAAAGCTGTATATTTTCCCGCATCACCGATTCCACCTGCCTCATTAACAGAAAAATCCCTTACATGAAGCTCGTAAATAACTGCATCCGTGATGTTCTCTCCTGCGTGAGGATTTTTATCGCTATCCCAGCCCACAGGATTTGTGCCTTCAAGATCTACAACCATGGCTCTTTTGCCATTGACGCCGGTTGTCCTTGCATAAGGGTCGCAGGCCTCCACATTAAGACCATCTATAACAGCGGTAAAAGTGTAGTAGGTTCCTGCTTTATCTCCTGAAACCTCTGCTACCCATGTACCGTTAACATCGGAATTCATCTCAATTTTCTCTATGAGATTTTCCTCCCAGGGATCTCCTGACTCATACAGATTCAGGAAAACTGTCTCAGCAGTGGGTGCCCAAACTCTGAAAACAGTCTTGTCCTTACTGTAAACAGCGCCAAGATCATCGCCTTCATAAGTGAACTTTTCCTCAAACTCAGGTGTCGAATAAACGATGGGCATGATGATCTGATACTCCTCATCCTCGAAACCAACCCTGTAATTTCTGTTCACATCAAGCTCTTCTGCGATTGTCAGATCATAGTAAAACTCGCTCTCGGAAGCCTTCTCTTTTAATGCCACCTCGGTAACCTCAGTTTTGCCCTGTCTTCCGATCACATAAAAAGACTTCTCCTGATCGGCATCAAGCTCTCCTGTAAAAAGTACCGTAACTTTATTTTTCCCGTCATAATTTGCACTCTTTAATTTTGTCCCCGTCACAACATCATCTCCATATTCTTTAACTGCGCCTTCTACGCCTGATTCAACGTAGGCATGTACTGTTCCTGATATAACCTCTGAAATGTCAATGTACTGATCCTGCTCGATGTCTTTCGTCCAGTCCTCTGTCCTGACGATAAAACCGACTCTTGTAGCTCCCGCAGGTACTGTCATGGTCGCAACCATATCCCCGTCCTCTTCTTCAAAAGGATAACCTGCTCCTTCGCCGCCATCCGGCCAAAGCCATGCATCCCATAGTTCGTAGTCCCCATCCTCCCTATGATAATGCAGTTTCAGTGTGACCCCCTCATCCGCTCTTACCTGTATGGACACTCCTAAATCCGACAGAAAAAGCGTTGCTGCCATGACAAAAGCCATGACAAAATTGATACCTCTTTTTGCTCTTTTCACCTCGACCTCCCAAGTAAAAATTATTCAGTTAAGAAAACGTTTTCCACAAGGCAAATTCTACTACATCGGGTTTTATTCGTAAAGAGAAAAATGGTCGCCAATGGCAACCATTTTTTTAACTGTTTTATTCTAAATAAAGCTCTTTCAGGAAAAACCTATTCATCGTGGCATGGACCACTTCCTTGGGCTTCTCGATTTCTTTGTAGCCGCATTTTTCATAAAGATGAATAGCTACCGGCAGGTTATTATGAGTCTCTAAATACATCCTCTTATAACCAAGCTCCCTGGCTTTGTCTTCGATAAATGACATGAGTTTGTAGCTGATCCCACGGCCCTTAACTTCATCCGAAAGATATATCTTTTGGAGCTCCGCGCAGTCCTCTCTAAACTCGAATTTTGCAAGTCCGACTCCGCCCACAAGCCTGTCTTTTTCATCAAGCAAAATGTAGTAAAAGCGCTCCCTGGCATCAGCCAGATAAAAATCGCTGAGGTGATTTAAGTTATCATCAAAGTAGACCGTTCCAGGAATATCGAGAGCATGCTTTTTCAAGTTATCTCTTATTATCTCTGCAAGGGCCAGGTCATATTCCGGCGTAAGTGTAGTAATCTTCAAGTTTTCCATTTTTGTTTTGTCCTTTTACCACGTGCTAACATACAAGCATTCTTCAGATAAAGTGTGGAACACCACTTCCTCCGTGGCTCCATCGTCCCTTGTTAGCGTTCCTATAAGCATCCTGTCAGAATTAAAGCCCTGCTCAAATTTAAGATTCTTAATCATTCCATCTCTGCAGAAAAATCCTTCTGTCTCCACGACCTGATCCTCACCATCGGCGTTAGGATCTGCATAATAGGGAACATCCATAAGCTCCCTGCCGTTGATATACACGCGAAGTATCTCATCCTCAAGTAGTAGCTGTGCATCTGCAAAGTACCCTGCACCTGTAAAGTATTCTCCCGTAATGGACTGCGTCCAGTAATAAGGCACGTCGCGGTCTTCGCCGGGTTCACTGTCTTCTTTTTTACCTGCGGATGTTTCTGCCACCTTCTTAGTCCAGGTGTCCGCCAGTTTAACTGCAGAAGCAGGTGCACTAACCTTGCACCCTTCAGGGAAACTTGGTTCCTTTTCTTCATGGCCGTAATAGTCCGGTATATCTCCCGTGAATTCAACACTTTTAAGTCCGGTACATTCTTTGAATGCGCCTTCTCCTACGCTGCACATGTCTTTTCCAAAAGTCACCTTCGTTATAAGAGGACAGTCTAAAAATGCATTCTCTCCTACGCTGGTCATTTTTTCAGGAAAAACAAGCTCACCGGCGATGGAAGAACAGCCGCCAAAGGCATATCGTTTTATATGCTTAAGACTTTCAGGAAACGCGCTTATAGAAGTGAATCCTTTGCAGTCCCCAAAGCTTCCTCGGCCGATAGACTTAAGTCCTGCAGGAAGCACCAGTTCTCCCGTAAATCCTGTGGCAGTAAAAGCATCATCGCCGATTACAACAAGCGCTGATGGAAGATGCAGCTCCCCTGTCATTCCTTTGCAATACATAAAAGCATTGTCGTTAATATATTCAAGGCCGTCCGGAAGCTTAAGTGAAGTAAATCCCTCACAGCTCTGAAATGCCGACGAATCGATCAATGTCACGGAGTCAGGGATCACCAGATCACCTTTTAGATTCTTACATGTAAGGGAATAAATTCCGATATATTCAAGACCTTCGGGAAGTGTCAATGTTCCGTCGAATCCATCATCCACAAAGGCGTGCATTGCAATGGTTTTTACTCCCTCAGGAATCACAAGGTCGCCCTTAAAATTCTCACAAGTTGAAAAAGTACCCGTTTGAATTTCTGTCAGATTTTTGGAAAGAGTAAGGGTTCCGTCGAATCCGCACTTCGCAAAAGCATAGTCTCCAATAAAAGTAACCGAGTCCGGAATCACCAGATCACCCACCAGATTCTCGCACCTGTTGAAGGCACAGCGCTCAATCCTTTCCAGGCCATCCGGAAAGACAAGACCACAGTTCAAACCGCTCATGCCTTCAAAGGTCTCTACGCCTATGTTTTTCAATGATTTGGGAATACTGAGCCCGGAGAAACCGGTACACCTTGTAAACGCATAGTCCCCGACAGTTTCAACTCCATCCGGAATCTTCAGTTCACCTGTCAGTCCATCGCATCCATAAAAAGCAAACTCACCTATAGACTTAAGGCTTTCCGGCAAAACCAGCTCGCCCTTGAGGCTGCTGTTAGAATAAAAAGCGAGAGCTGCAACCGACGTTATACCCTCGCCGATCACAAGTTTTTCAATCTTATAATCAGACCACATGAATTTTTCAGGAACCACCATTTCACCGGTTCCCGAAATAGTCATGGTCTTTTCTTTTTTATCATACTTCCAGGTTATGTTATCGCCGCATGTGCCTTCAGCATTTTTCCCGCCGGCATCACCACCAAAATTTTTAATACCGCAGCCAAATAGTCCAAAAGCCATAACGACCCCCACGATAAAAATCAGTGTTTTCTTCATGTTCTGTTCCCTCATAAAAAACCGTATATTTATATACTCAAACATGATCAACTATCTGTCTCAATTATCATAACATCAACTGTACCAAGATGTTCAAATCATTTTTTACTTTTTTAAAATTTCTTGAAAAAAGGGCCTGTACATTTTAAAAAGATGCAGTATACTGTCCCCAAACAATAGATGGCACCCGCAGCGGCGCCGGATTAGGGGGATATTCAAAATGAAAAAAGTAAGTGAATTTGTTGGAAAGTATATGGCAGTAATTGTTCTTGTGGTTGCTGCGCTTGCACTATTTGTGCCGGGATCATGTCTGTGGATACAGACATCATGGATCAACTACCTTCTGATGGTAGTAATGTTTGGCATGGGGCTAACACTAAAATTTGAAGACTTCGCAATAGTATTTAAAAGACCAAAAGACATCATCATCGGCTGCATTGCTCAGTTTACGATCATGCCGCTTTTGGCATTTGCTCTTGGAAAAATATTCGGACTTGAAGCAGGGCTCCTTGCCGGCGTAATCCTGGTTGGAACTTGTCCCGGCGGAACAGCCAGTAACGTCATGACATACCTTAGCAAAGGTGATGTGGCACTCTCTGTAGGCATGACCAGTGTGAATACTCTGCTGGCCCCTTTCCTTACGCCCTTTATCACTTATCTTCTGCTGAAAACAACTGTAACTGTGGACATGATAAGTATGTTCGTCTCAATCATCAAAGTGGTCATCGTTCCCATTGCTCTGGGATTTATCATTAACAGATTTTGGGGCAAATACACTGAAAAAGTATCAGAAGTTTTGCCGCTTATCTCAGTTACAGCCATCACTCTCATCGTAGTGGCGGTAGTTTCTCATAACTCAGAACGAATTCTGGAAACAGGCGCTATCGTGTTTGTTGTGGTCATCCTTCATAACATTCTTGGCTATGCAGTTGGCTTTATCCTTGGAAAAATCCTTGGCCTTCCAATGACCAGGAAAAAGGCTCTTGCCATCGAGATTGGAATGCAAAATTCAGGACTTGCGACTTCACTTGCAGGAACAGCATTTCCTGACCTTGCCATGGCCACAGTTCCCGGCGCTATCTTCTCGGTGTGGCACAACATATCCGGCGCTCTGCTGGCAAACATTTTTAGAAGGATTGAAGAGTAATAAAAAACGGTTAGTGACTGAAATCATTCAAATCACTAACCGTTTATTTTTTATTTTTTCACAACTCTTGCGCCAAAGGGAAACAGTGCAAGTCTCGCGATCTTGAAATACTGCTTACCAAAGGGGATTCCTACGATCGTAATACATAAGATAATGCCAATCAGAGCATTGCCAAGTGCCAGCTCAAGTCCTGAAATGAGCATCCACAACAAATTCAAAAGAAATGAACCTGCTCCGCCTTCATCAACTATCTCTTTTCCGAATGGACAAAGGGAAATCGTCGACAGCTTAAAGCACTGTATTCCTATCGGAATTCCCAGAACAGTGATGCACCAAAAAATCCCGGCAAGCCACCATCCAAGCGCACTGAAAAATCCTCCAAATATAATCCATATCAAGTTACCCAGAAACCTCATATCTCACCCTCCAAGAAAAATATTAGTTTACTGCATAATTATACTGTATTTTGCAAATTATATCTTTCATATTTTTTCAACATTAACGCATGAATCAAAATTTCATTGAACATCAAAAAAGGAAAATGCGCAGAGATCGGTGCAAAAGGAATTATAGTAAGTCACCATCAAGGCCGACTTCCTTATGCAGTTCCTCCGATGATGATCCTGCCTGATATCAAGGAAGCACTAAAAGATAAAGATATGACAATCATTGTAGACTGCGGCATTGCAAGCGGCGCTGATGTCTACAAAACTCTGGCTCTTGGAGCAGACGCTGCAGCTGTTGGAAGATCAATGATGCCTTCTCTTGAAAAAGACGGAGCTCCCGGCGTTTCAAAATTCCTTACAGAAATCGGAAACGAGCTTCGATACATCATGAGCAATACCGGCTTTGCAAAGGTTTCGGACATTGATGATTCAGCTTTATACGAGTATTAAAAAATTTCTCTTAGACATAAATTGGCAGGTACTCACTCCCTTTCATGAGCATCTGCCATAACCATTTCTTTTTTATACCAACAAATTTCTCTGTGATACTTGCACCTCAAGTATCATTTTCCTCCCATTATTTTTCTATAAAATGCTTAGTTTTCTTCATGACTTTCCCAAGTATCTCGATGTTTTCAAGAGTGTTTTTTCCTTCAAGTGAATGATTAACACCTTCATAAAGATGCATTGGAATTCCTTGTTTCTTTGCCATTTCTACAACTTTTGGCACATCGCTCCAGGGATCGTCTGAGCCGATAAATGCTATCGCGTCGATATTCTTTTCCCCATTAAGGACCTCGATAGTCTCTGCCAGCGGCGTGTAAAGCACATGCCTTACGCCCTTTATCTCACACTCTTTTTCAAATGCAGCCGCAATTACGGTTCCGATGCTTTTAGACATAAAAATGACATCTGTGTATTCATCAAAAGCTACGCCGCTAAGACTCTCCTTAGCCTGGGCATAGAGCGCATCAAAGGCCTGTCTCATTTTTTCCTTATCACCGCGAATGTTCTGAACAGGGCAACTGTAGCTGATATTTATAACCTCGTCATAACCGGCTTCAGCTGCTGTTTTCCTGCCATAATACAAAAGAGGCTTATCACAGTGATATCCAATCCCTGGGAATACCACCAGAAGTTTCTTTTTCTTCATACTTTTTTCCTTCACTTCTCATTAATCCAGACTGCAAAATCTTCATAACTCTTAGTCTTCATTTACCTATTGTTTCATCCTAACATCAAGTTTTTTGCTCCATCAGTAATTGTAGTATCAAGGCGCGCCAAAATAAAGCCCACAATTTACATTAGGCTGCGCTGCCGCTGATTAGTGCCTATGAAAAAAGGTATCTTCCTCATCTTCATCCAACTCTTTTCTAAATTCATAGAAGTAATCTAAAACTGACATAACACTCATATAACCTATCATAAAATAAAAAAAGTCCCATTTAAGCCCGAACTGCGCCAAGAAGCTGGTCATGAAATTGTTAACGGTGTCAATAAACATAGAATTTTGCCCTCGATTTCTTAAGATTTTTTATAAAAAAAGATAAATAGATAAAAAGGGAGGATCATTGGCTTTTCCATCATTTTCCATGTTACAGAAAATCGAGTCCAATAATCCTCCCACTATATAATTTTTAATATCAAAAAATAAGAGCGGTACATTTTCAGTACCGCTCCGCTGAAATCATTTCTTAAATAATCCGCCTGCGAGATCTTTGATATCGTTAAGATCAAGTTTTCCATCTGCTACAGCAGCCTGTACCTTCTTGATATCTGACTCGTCCACGTCAATGTTTGCTTTCTTGAAAAGCTCCTTGGCCTGAGCCGGATCAGCCTTGGCTATCTGCGCCATTAACTCTTTGTTACCATTAATCTGTTTGAGAATTCCTGCTATGTCTGCCATTTTTATTCCTCCTCCAACGATGTTTTAATAACGATAAAAATATTATACTACCAATCTCATCAGACAAACACTATATTCTTCCGGGTTCAAGCCTGTTTATTTTTCAAAAATACGATCTCAGTTTCGCCGGAAAGATCCTCCCTAAAACTTTAAGTTATCCCCAAGTACCTGTACCTTGCTGGCGAAGAATGAGAACTCACCGCTATCAAGAAGATTACCGTTATCATCAGTCACTCTGATATCAAATACCAGGATATGTTTTCCTGTTTTCAGCTTCATGCATTCACAATAGATATACTCCGTATTCACTGCAGGCAAAAGGAAATTCAGATTAGCAGAAACCGTCGTCACATAGTAACCGCTCATGCTTCCTGTAGCACCCGCCATGACATCAACAAAAGAAAGCAGCGCTCCGCCATGAATGCTTCCGTATGTGTTGTAAAGTCTCTCATCACACTTAACCCTGGATTTACTGTAGGTCGGACTTAGCTCCAGCACTTCAAATCCAATGAACTTGTTATACTCATTTGCATATAGTTCAGAGATTATCTTTTCTCTGATCGCATTTTCTTTTTCTGTTCTTGCTTTTCTCATGATACTCCTTCATCAAAAATACAGTCGTTAAATTTGCTAAACGCTTTCAGTGTACTTAAAAGTGCTGCGTCCAGCTTTTTGGTTTTCCGGATTCCCGGCTCCCACCATAATCCTTTTACGGAAAGGATCTTATTTTTCCTGTCTGGAATAGCCTCTATCCTTCCCACGAACTTTTCACCAAAAAGAATGGGCAAGGTGTAGTACCCATACTTACGCTTTACTGCCGGCGTGTATATTTCCCATGAATACTGAAAATCCCACAGCGCAAGGACTAATGACTTGTCCCACATTAAAGGATCAAGTGGTGCTATAAACGACATCCTGGTTTTTAGATCCGCACTTCCTTCAATTATTTTTTTCATCAGGGCATCGTCGGAAGAAAGGTAATAGAATGTGGTTTTAATGCCTTCCACCATAACAGGACAGATTTTGTCTTCATCCGTAAGCCTTGCCAATATCTTTTTCCGCATCTCGGCATTTTTACCGCAGACATCCACCGGATCATACTGAATACATCCGGCCTGCCTGACATAATCATAGGCTCCGTCTTTTCCCTTAAAACGATATGCCCCAATCAGTCCCTGCTTTGAAAGAATAAACTGTCTGGCTTGTTGCTTTGAAATTGTTATCATCGCTTTCCTCTAAATTTTGGTCCTAGGGACGGGGTTGGTGGTCCATTTTTGAGATATTCCGTAATGATTTCAAGTCCTTCAGTCGGCACACAGAAAGTGCCATCCCGGTGCTCGCAGCCCTTACGGACTTCCTCAATATCAAACCATTTTACTTCTTCAACTTCCTCTGTCTGGAGTACAAGCTTAGTCTCATCCACCGGCTTTTCATAAGCATAGACAAAGGCCACTTCGTTGTCCCTGAACATCTTCCCATGGAATTCCATCGCATAGTTTATATGGAACTTGCCGGCAAATGTGAGATCATCTTCGCCTGCGTCGATTCCCAGCTCCTCAAACAGCTCTCTCTGCGCTGATTCCAGTGGTTCATCCCCGGCCTGAATGTGACCGGCAGAAGATGTGTCATACATTAAGGGAAATGATTCCTTCTCAGCGCTTCGTTTCTGAAGCAGCACCTGCCATGAATCTCCCTTTTTTCTTACAACCCAAATGTGAGCAGTTCTGTGTAAAATCCCCTTATCATGGGCTTCACTTCTGCTAACTGTCTCGCCAGTAGGCGTTCCATTTTCATCTGTAATATCAAAGAACTCCATATTTTCCACCTTAGTTTTGAACTTTTTCACTTTACTTATTATAGCCAACAAAAAAGAAGCATACCATTCATTTATGAATCGTATACTCCCAATTGTAATCCCTTTGAATAACTATCACTACTATTGTGGACATTTGTTGGACATTAGATGATAGTATGCTCGTGTGATTTAAAGTTTTGCTTTCAATACAGATTTATTTTGTGCGTCGTTATGACCATATGTGAGGGGGAAGAGCATGATAAAAAATGAAAAATTGAAATGGCTTAATGTTATTTTTTGGCTGGCATCTGTTGCCGCAATGATAGGGCTTATGATAGGCTGCGGAAGATTTTTTGATGACAGCACCGATATGGGCCTGCTTATTGAATTTGTTATTATAACTGTGGTAACGCTGGGCTTTTTGTATCTCATATCAGGGAAAAAGACTTTTACCTATTTAACCAATGAAACCGGATACACGGTTAAAATGCTGTGGCCAACCCTGATTTTTTCCGGTATTTTTGCTTTGTTTGGAGTACTGGCCTACTTTATTGATAAGCCCCCTTTAAAGGATAATTGGTTGCTGGGACTCATCATTTCTGCCATCTCCATGTTCTTAGTTGGAGTCTATGAAGAGGGCTGCTTTAGAGCATGTGCTTGTGATGCACTTTTGCCGATTTTAAAGAAAACAAAACACCCTTTCTTTTGGACAGCTCTAATTTCCGGACTTATATTCGGTTATGTTCATGTGGTTTCCTTTGATTTTACAGATCTTCAACAAACGTTACAGTTTTTTCTGAAAATAGCAAATTTGTTAATTACCGGAGCTACGTACATGATCTTATATTGGAAGACGAGGAATCTGCTTGGTCTTGCGATTGTACACGGATTAAATGACTTCCTTCCGGATTTTTTGAATCACATATTTGAGTATAAAAGCCAGGATGATTCTGAAGCGTATATCACCGGTGATGCTTCTACAACCATTGTCTATGTAATTCAGTTAGTTATTGAGTTGCTATGCTTTATCTATGTATACAAAAAAGTCGCTAAGAAAATTGACTATAAGAAGACACTGGATGAGTGGTGTGACTAATGAGAAAAACACTCTTTAGTCATTGATAGCTTTTGGTCCCGGGGGACCATTATTTTAACGCGTCACTCAGACTATCGGTTATTCCCCTTGGCCCTCTGATTGCATTTATTCCGTACTTGTCCTTAAGAACCCGGAAAGTAAAACTATCCTCTGGATACCTTTTTTCCAGTTTGATCTTCATAAGTGCCGTTATGGTCAGATTTTTATCCGAGTAGTCATATGGGATGTCCGTTTCAGTGACTGTGCACTTGTACATTACCGCAGACACAGGAGCACCAACATACACGTAAACCGTATCTCCGGTTATGATTCCTGCTCCCTGCTTCCAGTCTATCTCCTCAGCATTATCAAATGCGTGAACTATGTCATAGTACTTGGGATTGGCAGGAATGATCCATTCCTTAGGAGCACGAGCCTTCTTGCTTTTAGTCGATGATCCTGATCCAGCTAATAGTTTTGCTATCTGACTTTTGGATGCAATGGGGTATATTTCTTTTATGTGCTCTTCTATGGCCTTCCCTGATTCTTCAGGCGTCTCACCATATCTGGAGGTGACAAAGTCATATCCCCAGAGAGTTTCTGGCTTTGCATACACCGCGATGGACCAGCCGTAGTACTCGCCCTTTTTGTTTTTCCTCTGTCTGAAGTCCTTTACGCAGAGGTAGGTTTTTGCCTGAAGGTCGGTGACTACTCCCTCGAATCCCTTCTCTCCGCCTTTGCCAAAACCTGCCCTTAACTTGACTTCGTTGGAATATATTTCATCCTCAGTTTCAAAGATGTCCATTATCTTTTTCTGTTTTCTTGATGCCTTCTCATCATCCCAAAGAGCATCAAAGTCATAGCCATCCCGCCTGAAATTGACGAAATAGGGCAGCCATTCCTTAGAGATAAAGCCGGCCTTTTTTTCAAAAAATTTGCCATATGCAATTTCACCGCTTCTGGCGATGATCTCTCGCCACTCCCAGGGATCAACCTTGGGATCTCCGCACCACCAGTAGCCCGGAACAGTGCGTTCCTCCAGTGAAAATCCCGGAATATCATTTTTGAAAAGTGGCAGAAATCCTATTTCATTTATGTAGTTTATTGCATCCTGAACCGTGTGCAGGCACTCCGGGTCGTCCCAGTCCACACCGTACATTATCCAGTTTCCGTTCACATTTTCCATACCATTTCCCCTTTTTACCGGTTCGTCACTGTACCTATTATATCCCAACAAAAAAGGGGCATACTATCCATTTCTGAAAAATATGCCCCCAATTTTTTCTTAATTTATCGGTCCATACCGGCGAAGTCCCATTTCATCCAGCAGCTTTAAAATTATAAATAGGCTTCATCACATCAACTATCTCTACAGACTCCTTTATTACATCGATAATGTCATCAAGTGACTTGTAGGCCATAGGCGCCTCATCGATTGTGGCCTCGCATACAGATGATGTGAAGATGCCCTTCATGGACTCCTTGTACTCTTCCATGGAAAGGTTGTTCTTTGCGGCGGTTCTGGACATTATTCTTCCGGCACCGTGAGGCGCAGAGTAATTCCACTCGGGATTGCCCTTTCCCACAGCAAGCACAGATCCGTCTCTCATGTTTATTGGAATCAGAACCTTCTCTCCCTTGTGTGCAGCTATTGAGCCTTTTCTTAAAATCATCTCATCTGTGTCGATGTAGTTGTGGATTGTATGAAAAGCCTCTCCACCTCCAAGTCCTGCTTTCTCCACCAATATCTCAGCAATCTTTTCACGATTTCTTCTGGCAAAACGTTGGCAAATCTCAACATCATGGAGATAGTCATCAAGATATTTTCCTGATAAAAAGCAAAGATCAGCAGGCATGGTTCCGGGATATTCATGGTACTTTTTATTATAAAGCTCTTTTAACGCAGCCTGAATCTCAGAGCGTCTTCCCTGCTCTTTATAGGTTCTGATAAGTTCATCCCTTGCCTCAAAATACTCGCCGATACCCTTATCAAGGTCAACTGCCAGTGACTGGTAGTACTCTGCCACCTGCTTGCCAAGATTTCTGGAACCGGAATGGATCACAAGGTACTGAGTTTCATCTGCTGCCTTGTCCACCTCGATGAAATGATTACCTCCGCCAAGTGTTCCCAGGGATCTCTCGAGACGCTTTGTCTCTTTGAGCATTCGATAACATCTAAGCTCTGTGAGGTCGAACTTCTCTGTTCTCCCCTCCCACACATCTCTTCCGGAAGGTATAAGAAAAGCCGTCGCATCAAGCTTTTCAAGGTCGATTGGATTTTTGCCAAGGTTAACTGTGTACATGCCACATCCGATGTCCACGCCCACAACATTGGGTACTGCTTTATCTTTGATGGTCATGGTCGTGCCGATAGTGCAGCCTTTTCCTGCATGAACGTCAGGCATGATTCTTATCTTTGATCCTTCTGTCATAGGAAAATCGCACATTCTTCTGATCTGCTCTATAGCCTCATCCTCCACTACCTTGGCGTAGCAGATGGCTGTATTTACTTTTCCCTTAATCTCAATTGTGTTCATTATTTTTTCCTCTTTGCAAGGTGCCTCTGCCCCCTCGGGGCAGATTGTTCGATTGACAGTCGATGTAGTTCATTGCTGTATGCACCTTTTATATATGGCTGTCAGCTCCATTCTGCCAGCCCATTCATCCTTTAAGCAACGATCCTCTCATATCTTTCTGATGAAAGGACGCTCATCATAAATCTATATGGCTCAAGATCCCCTTCTTTTAACATGGAGAAAATCTGAGGATTGCAACCTGAAACCAGCGCCACTCCTCTATCGTTCACCTTCACAGGCTGCTGACTGTTTCGACTCTCCACATTCCAGAAAACTATCTGAGGAAGTTTATAACCATATCTCTCAAACTCAGCCTTGGCATATTCGAAATTGGTCATATTCGTATTACCCGCACAGTAATCGAATTCCATGTCAGAGATGATGTAGAGCTTTTCCGGCATATCTGCCTGTGTAAGGTTATTCTTTACAGCAGTTCTGAGAATAAGCGCAAAAGTTCTGGCTATATCCGTATTGCTGCATTCATTGAAACGCATACAGTAACGCACTTTTTCCACAATATCTCTTCCCTTTATCTCCACTAATCTGGGATTGGTGGAAAAGGTTATGAAATGGTTATGAAAAGCGCCTGTATTTCTCTCAGCAAAATATATGCCAAGTGACTGCGCAACTGCTGCCGGAAGCGGATTTTCACCGCAGTACATAGAACCTGAACCATCAACTACAACAAGTGAATTTTCGGCACCAGCATAATTCTCCAGAGCATTCCACGTGGCATTCATGGCATGTCTTTCGTCCTCTGAAAATGCTACTCTTTTTATCACAGGCGCAATAACATCATAAGGAGTAAGTGTACCTGTATGCATGATGGAAGGATCAGCCTCTGCCTTTGTTATGAAAGCTGTATATCTTTCCTGGTCGTTTCTTAAAAAAGCCTGTCTGTACTTATAGAGCGCCTTAGAAGGTTGCTTTTCATAATCGAAGGTGTAATCCTTTTCTCTTAAATTATTCTCTATGATTCTGATCTGTGCTCTGAGCGCAGACAATGTTTTTCTGTACTCGGCATCAGTCATACCCATGGCTCTTGCGATCTTTCTTGCATTTTTTACAGCTTCCTTATTGCTTGTATTAGCGGAAGGAAGCCACTTGGCAAGAAGTGAAACAGTTTCATTTTCTTCCTTAAAACCGTTCATGACCTCGATGTCCTTCTTTAAAGTCTTACCAATGTAAGCCATTACTTCCTTCTCTACCGGAGTACCGATTAGAGCAAGAAAGTCATCGAATCTGCCGTATTCTGCCACGTTCTCAATATTCTTTTTTACAGATTCAGGCTCAGTCATAGCAAGGTACTCAAGGATTACCCTGAACACTCTTCTCTCTCCAAGACCACCTCTGATATCTCTTGCGAAAAAGAGTATCTTCATTGCCAGATCAGCATCTTCTGCATAAGCCTTAATGAATCTGCAAACTATATCATCTTCAGAAGCATTTCTAAGGGCACCGATTGTCGCAAATAAATCAAGGCACTCTGACTGAGTGGATGCATAAGTAACTGCGCCGTTTTCTGTATATGTTTTATTTGCTTCCTTCTTCAAAAACTCTAACATTTTCTTTTCCTCCTAATCCACTAGATACAACCTTTAAATAGATGATGGGATTCGAACCCATCGAATGCCTGGTTATAAGCCAGGTGCTACCATGTAGCGAACCATTGGAATTATTGCTGTTCGTATCTATTTGATTACTGTATTTCAGCCTTACAAGACACACTTCCCCAAAAGGGAAGGGTGGGATTTGAACCCACAGAGCCGAACCGAAATCCGACTGTGCCAACCAAATTGCTGTATGTGTCTTTCGCCTTTCTGTGATTTTATCTTAGCCCAGATAATTGGATATAAAAAGATGCAGTTAGTATACATATCACAACCCCCAATATGATACAATAAACACATAAAACACATAGATATTTATTTTTTTACAACCCCATTTAAGAGATATGCCATGACTGAGAAATATAAAATTTATTTATCCGAGGATACAAGATCAAGACTTATTAATGATGCAGAGCTTTTTGAATTCACTAAGAAGGATGAAACTGTAAACCTCAATGCCTTCCTGAAAATCCTGATCGTCAACTACTTCGATCAATACAGGCATGACAGCGAGGCTCTGTTAAACAACATAATGAGCGATCTCACAGAGATGACATCCATATCTGATGCAGATGCTGCCCATCTGGCAGATAAAATCGTCAGCACATACATAAAGAACGATAGGATATCCAGTTCCAAAAATATAGCTGTTACATTGACTGTCAGCGGATCATCCTATGACATAATCCGAATTATAGAAAACAACATGCTACGTGATACTTCCCTCTCGCAGTATCTTAAGGACATGTTCAATTCATATCTGTCCATTCCAAGGAGCCAGAGAGAAGCCATCATTTTTAAGGATACCTACGAAGATATAGAAAAAGCGCTTAAGGAAAGTCGTGTGCTCACCTTCACAACAACATCTTCTGAGGATGACAAATCCTTTGCTGTGAAGCCTTACTTTATTGCACCTTCTAAAGAAGAACAATGCAACTACCTTCTGTGTTGCGATGCCCGTACTCGCACTCCGCATACCTTCAGAATCTCAAGAATCAGGAGTGCCTTCGTAACATCAGATAAATTTGAAATTGATTCAGAGCTGCAAAAAGAGCTCCAGGAAAAAGCTATCCGGAGCCCTCAATCAGTATCGAAAACGGTATCTGCTGTCATCAAATTAAATAAATATGGAGTTAGAAAATTTAAGGTTGTCACCAAGAACAGGCCTCTTGTGTCAAAGATAGACGGCGACCTCTACTACTTTGACTGGCCCGAATTGCAGCTTGAAGAATACTTCAAGCGTTTTGGAAGGGATGCCATAGTAATAGAACCGGCTTCACTTAAGGAAAATCTGCGCAAATACTATTACTATGCCCTCAGAGAATATAGTAAATAAAAAAACCTCTCCTCACTAATATTATATTGACAAAAATAATAGATGTGTTTATATTTAGATAATCATCTAATTAGAAATTGTGAGGAGGATATTATGAAACGAGATACATATAAAAAAATAGTCGCTGCATCAAGCATAGAAACCGGAGACCTTGTACTTATTCAGTACTGGATGAATGACAGCTTCAGTGAGGATATTGGTTTTCTTCAGGCTGAGATAGCTGCTGCCGGCGCAACACCGGTAATGGTGGTACAGAACCTCAGTATTAGTCAGCTTATCAATGAAAATGCCACCGAGCACACCTATAGCGACAAGTTTTTCAAATTGTACGAAGATGCTGATGTGATCATCGACCTTATGGAGAGACCTGTGGGCGTTCTTACCAAGCCGCTTGATCCTGAAAAAATGGGACTTCTCGGCGGATATATGGGTAGACTTTTCCAGACATGCGCATCCAAAAAGAAGATGCTTCAGCTTCGCGTTCCCACTGAGGTTATGGCTTCAAAAGAGGGCCTTGCCCCTGAAGATTACAAAGCTCGCATGGAAGCTGCAATGGATATAGATTATAATTCCCTCAGACAGAAATGCGAGGAACTCAAATCTGCCAACAGCCGTTTCAGTGGTGTTACAATTAAAACCGGTGACAATTACAGCCTCGAAATTTCATTCGGAGACAGATCATGGGATATTGATGCGGGAGACGGTGATATTCCCTGCGGTGAGATCAACATCGCACCCATGGAGAATCAGACAAACGGTGAGATTTTCTTTGAAAAGATATATCTCCCTGATCCGGAGAACCCCAGAGCCAGACATGATTTCGACAAGGTTGTACTCTCCATAAAAGATGGCGTTATTACAAGCTCAAACAACGATGAACTTAACGCCCTTATTGAAAAATTCGGCCCTGAAAACGTCACTGTCTGCGAGCTTGGATTTGGCATGAATCCCGGAGTTACAAGCCTTTGCGGCTGCGCAGTTCTGGATGAAAAAATGATAGGCACCTTCCATCTTGGCATTGGCGATAACACAATGTTTGGAGGAACTAACGAGGCTGACTTCCACAACGATCTGATCGGCCACGGAGAATATATTTGGAAAGAGTAAGGAATTATCTGATGAACGAGAAAGAAAAAGAATTATTTGATTTTCTTGATGAGAAAAAGGCCTTAGTGCTGGCAGAGGTCAAGGATCTGGCATCCCAGGACAGGATGGACGAGAGCAACATCTTAAAGGCCAAATCCAATATCTATGATATCTGCAAAGCCGTGTTTGGAGCAGCGACCAAGAAAGCTTCTGACGGCAATGTTAAAGATACCTTTTTATCAACATTTGGAAACATAACAGGCCAGTGGCAAAAATCCCTTGAGCAGGCCAAAGCGCATGATGACAGTTACAAAATTCTGATCGAAGAAGCCAAGCTTTCTGCAGTTTCCGAGATTCTGGAAAAGACTGAAGATCTCTTTTAAGGAGGCAACATGACTGAATCACAGGCAATTGCTCTTTTCAAATGTCTTGCAGATAAATCAAGAATACAGATTTTAAAGTCTCTCATTGAGGAAGAAATGTACGTAGAGCGTCTCTCCGAGCGATTAGACTTAACCCCCGCCACCATCTCTTTTCACCTGAAAAAGCTTGTGGATGTCGGAGCCGTAAAATCGCGAAAAGAACAGTACTATACCATTTACTCCATCAATGACGATGTCTTTAACGTATCAATCTTGGACATTCTAAGAGAAGAGTCTGAGGAAAAAGATCTGCAGGCAGAGCGAGACGAAAACTACAGAAAAAAGGTAATAGACAGCTTCTTTGAATATGGCAAGCTTAAAAGCATTCCTACCCAGCGAAAAAAAGAACGCATTGTTCTTGAGGAAATCGCTAAAGCTTTTGAACCAGATCGCAGCTACACTGAGCGCGAGGTAAATATCATCATCGCTGATTTTCATGACGATTTCTGTACGCTTCGTCGCGATATGGTCGCAGAAAAACTTCTGGTTCGCGATAAGAATCAATATAAAAGATGGTCCTAGAGGTAACTTAAGTAAAACATATTCATCCGTTATTACAAAAACTACTACACAACATCACCAATACTTCTGCGGCCCTCGAAGAGCTGTCAGCAAGTATGGATACAGTGGCAACCACAACTGATCAGATCAATGCGAGACTGGAAGAAGTAGATGAATAGCGGAGGGAATTTTTATGTTATCAACCTTCATATTTGTACCATGGATGTGTTCCGATTATTTCAAATCCGACAGAGCAAGCTATTTTCATGGATGCTTCATTCCTTGTATCGCAGCCCCATGAAGGTGTTTTCCCTCTTCGAAGCGTTTCCTTTACCATTGCCGAAGCAACGATTTTTCCATATCCTTTTCCCCGGCATTCTTCTGCCGTCTCCACTCCGATATCCACATAATCCTTTGAGACTCCGGCAGAAAACGCACAAGCTGCCATACGTCCGTCTTCGATCAAAAAATATCCAAATCCTTTTTCCAAAAAGGCATTCTTGTTCTCCCATGAAAATGTCGGAACTATCCATCCCCTCATCAAGTCGTAATTATCTGCGTTTATTTCTTTGGTCTTTAATCCCGTGACGGGTGCTGTGACATTTTTCTCTCCACGAAATTCAAAAATATATCGATCATATTTAGAAACTCCCGGCGTTTTCAGTATCATCTCCTGCAACTTCAGATCGTTTTCTGCCTGCAGCGCCAGACGCCCCGAGTGACCATCAAGTGGTTTTCGCATCATTGACACAGTTTCTTCAATGAATCTCTCATTGTAGTCGCCAAGGATGTTGGCAAACCCGCAATAGTGCCAGATAAGTGCAACCTTTGGCGAGTCCACATCATCCACAAATATTTCGCCGTTTTGAATCCCTTCCAGTATTGAAAGTGGATATGGTTTTTCAACGCTAATCTGATCAGTCAGGCGACTTATTTTTCCATAGTCTGTGAGTTTTTTCATGATTTTTCCATACTCTTTCTTTGTGCAAAATACAGCGGAATGATGGTTAACAGAACTACGACAAATCCTGCAATAAACACTGAGTTTGTAGGAAGATACTCTGTAAAGCCGTACTCATCCACAAACTCGCCGCTTCTTTTTATGATGGGATTCGAGATAAGCGGAGCAACCACCATGGGTATAAGGACGTAGAAAATAATACGTATACCTTCAAACTGGCCCCTTGAATCCTCAGGATACAGGCGCTTTGACCAAACAGTTATGGTCTGCAAAAACAGCATGTATCCGATGCCTACAAACAGCACGCCTGCCAAAAGATGCGGATTCCAGATAGTGGAAGGATCAACGTTAGTGGGTGATACAAGCAGGCCGATTATTAAAAGGCCTATGGAATTGATAATGATAGCTACCAAAATTATCAGCGCTGATTTTCCTTTTTGAATAAGCTTAATTGCAGGAATGGTCGTAAACATGGCGATAAGAAGCCCCACGCCCTCGATCAGGCCCATGGTATCAGCCGTAAATCCAAGATAATAGATCATGAAGTTTCCAAGATGTGAAAAATAAACATTGAAAGAAATAAAGTAAACTGCCAGCATCAAGTTTACGAAGACAAGCTCCCTGTGCTTTAAGTATTCTTTTATATTGAAAATAGAGAAAAACTGCTGTGAAAAGCTTCCCTTAACAGAAGGGCGAAGAGACTCGGCATCCTTCATTCCAAAAAGAGAATACAATCCGAGCAATATCACGCTTCCACCAATTACCACAAAAAGTCGCATGTAATTGTCATCTGCACCTACAAGAAGACCGCCAAGAATTGTTCCTGCGATCGTTCCGATGACAGGCTGAACTGCAAGAGCAGCACCCAATGCTCCCGAGTTTTCCGGAGTCATGTAGTCGTTGATCCAGGCGTTAAAACCTATATCATTTCCCATGGAGCCAAAGAAACTCATGATTGCGTCAGCTGCAATGACAGCAAATGCAACACCTATGATGGAAGCATTTTGATTTTCCTGATTCCTCAGAAATTCCGTTGTTCCAAAAAGAATTGTAAAGATTCCCCACAAAATATACCCAACTGATATAAGCGTTTTTCGGGTTCCTTTTCTGTCGGATATGCATCCGAATAAAAATGTGGACACCGTTGTTGCCATGGCAGATATTGCCAGCATCCACGAGATAATAGTCGGATCCTTTGCGATTTTTGCATACACGAAGGTGTTAAACCACTGGTTTTCCATATTCCAGCAAAGCTGTCCGGCAAGTCCCAGTAGCCACACGAATGACCAGAACGATACTGTACTCTTCTTAGAATCAGAATGCATATTTGAACCCCCCATTTCACTTTTTTCTATAAATATCATACTACATTATTTTGGACCTGGGGGACGGGGTCCATTTTAATTCAATACCCCATACCCTGAGACTAATAATTTATATATTCACTCAACATAAACGAAAGGGCACCGCCGAAGCGATGCTCTTTTTCTAGTTATACTATGAATAATACAATTTATCTCTTCAAAAAGTTCAACAATGCTCCGCTGGAAATAAGCTGTCCAAGTGCATCCGCAAGCTTAGCTCTCTGCCTGTTTCCGTCTTCCAGCTGCATGTTGATTCGCTTAAGCTCTGCCAATATTTCACTATTATCCGGCGCAGGCGCCTGCGTAGGAACCTGCGCTCTGTACTGTTCACCTTTCAGGCCATATCCGCAGTTAGGACAAAATCTCTCATGACCATTTAAATCAAGACCGCAATTAGGACAATTCATATAAACACCTGCCTTTCTGCCAATCCAACTCCAGAAACACATATTATTCCATGATATATATTTATTATCCCTCACATATCTAAAACACTCATAAACTACGGCTTAAAGGATAATTAAATGGATTTTTTATCTGCAACTTTTCTCCAATATCACTCATCCACATACTGGCGGTATGTATTTCCCCATATAAAAAGGCAGGAATTTCTTCCCGCCTTGATAAACCACATATTATTCACTTATTTATACTCTTTTATAATATCTCTTCAATATTTTCTTCATCCCCTATAAAACACCCGGACTCTGCTGCAAGGGATCTTTGGGTCTTTATCGTACAGATCCTCGTCGTCTGCATACCAGAAACCGGAAATGACCTTGATATCTTCAGCCTTGCATTTCAATACTGCTGCCGCGTAGTCTTTCGCCAACTCCAATGGGCACCTGACTGAGACTGTTATATATTCTCTCCCGTCTTCGACGCCAAAATATGTCTGCGTGAAATAATTTTCTTCTACTTGATGTCTGATGTTTTTCATGACAAGCTCTCCCCCAAAGCCTCAACAAGGCTAAACCAAATAGCCACAACAGCAATAAAACCAGGTACTGCCTCAGCATCAATCCCGGCATTAGCATTACCACTTACCACATTATCGCCCCAAGCACTAACTCCAGCATCAATTTGATAAATCTATGATATCACTTCTTGCTTATAAACTCCGCTATCTCTTCCATATCCTCAGAAAAGAGAACCCTTCTAAAGTACTCCTTCTGTCCAAGGCCGTTATTTATGACATTATCAATGACGCCCTTAAATGGCTGATAATATCCGTCTGTATTGAAAAAGACGATGGGACAGGTAGTGATATCAAGACTCCCAAGAGCCATTACTTCTGTGATTTCATCCAGGGTTCCAATGCCGCCGGGGAGAGCCACAAAAGCATCTGCCAGTTCGATCATTTTGGATTTTCGCTCAGCCATGGTGGCAGTCTCTATGTACTCAGTAAGGCCATGATGTTTCCTCTCCTGAATCTGTGGAACGTCGGGAAGTACACCTATGACTTTGCCGCCTGCTTCCAAAGTACTGTCACTTACAGCTCCCAGGAGGCCTTTGCTGGCCCCGCCGTAAACAAGAGTGTGTCCGTTTTCGCCTATCCATTTGCCCAGTGTCCTTGCTGACTCTGTTAACTTCTCATTATTCCCACTTGTTGACCCGCAATATACCACAATATTCATCAGCATCTTTCCTCCTGATATTGCTACTTACAAGTAATCATATCCCACAGTGTATCTTTTTTATCTATGCCGAAATTTAGAATCTTCCATAAAGAATCCACAGCATATGGACCATAAGTCTGCATGTATGAAATGTGCATCTGTTCTGCGCCATAAAAGATCAGATCGTATTCTTCTTTCGTCAATTCTTCTTCACCGTAATATCCTCTAAGGAAGCTTTTAGCCAGATCAAAGCGATAATTCATCTCTTCGGTATCATGATTAAAGTCTACAAACTGCATGATGAAAGGCCACCCAAGATCAAGATATCTACTGCCAATTCCGGCGTCATCCAGATCGACAAATATCACCTTGCCATCCTCGCTTAGCATTACGTTATGTGGACCTATATCGGTGTGAACAAAGCATTGATCCAATTGTTCAAAATCGGGGATATCGTCCAGAATTGCATCGAATTCTTTGACAAAGCTGCGATCTCTGAACCATTCATAAAAACGCATTTTGCTCTGAGTAAAAGGAGATTTAATGTTATATCCTTCCAGCTTATGCAACTGCCTCAATGCTTTACCGATCATGTATTCATCGTCGGGAGTCTCTTGCATTTGCCTGCCATCAATAAACTCCATAAGATAAAGCCAAAAATCGCCGTCACATATATAGAATTTACCTGTTTTCGCAGGGATAATTCTTGGTGCTACGCCCTTTTCATTTCCTAAAAACAAGTGTGCCTGAACATTACTCGATATAACAGTTTCAGGCATTTCGCAAGAAAATCCCTTTAAAATATAAAATCCAGAATTCGTTTTTATTTTGTAAACAGGTCTTTTTATATCTTCCTCTAGCTGTTCTTGAATATGCGGATTATCAAGATCCCAATTTTTCAGTAAATAATCTAATTGACTCTGTATCCCTGCCAACGCCGGTTCTCCTAATAATCAATAAAATTGACTCCGTCCCCCTGGTCCACTTTATTTTGGTCCACTAACCACGTCCCCGTGGTCCACTTTTGGCAGATTCCAGAGGAAATGTCTTGCCAGAACTCTGAGCAAAATCACAAGGACAAAGCTGCATACCATCGCAGCATTCCAGGCATGAAAAAGTTCGTGCATGAAAACCATGAGAATTCCGCCAATTATTACGGGAAGGGCATAAACATGCTTTACGAAAATAGCAGGCATCTGATTGGAAAGAACGTCCCTAAGCACGCCTCCGCCGACACCTGTGATAAAGCCGAGAAAAACAAGGAGAAACAGATCATCAGCGTAACCGAAGTTTGCTCCGATCATGACACCGTCAACCATAAATGCCGCAAGCCCAAGAGTATCGGATACGAAAAGCCCCCTGTCATAGATACCTGTAAACTTCTCAGGTACGCCTTTATGGAAAAACATTATACAAAAAACAATATTGGCAACAATGGCTGCCACCAAAACATAAAAAGGATTAATAAACATCTGCGGCGGAAAATTGCCCATGACAATATCTCGCATAAGACCGCCTCCGCAAGCCGTCAGAATGGCAAGAATATTAACACCGAATATATCCATCCTCTTCTGGATGCCTGTGATCGCACCGGATATAGCAAAGGCAACTGTGCCTATAAAATCGAAAATTCCTAAAAGAAGTACTGACATTTCCCCAAATACCTTCCCCAAAATTCTTAATCAGCGTATTCTATGATACTCCTTTTTTAGCTTGTTTTGTACTGTTCCTGACAGTAATATCATCTTTGCATTTTTTATTTTGTCTGTCTTCTTCTTTTCTGTCATGGGGTCGCATCATTTTTGCTTGATTTCATGGAAAAACAGCTCAGGACTTTTGGTCTTGAGCTGTTTGCATTTAAGTTCAATATATAAATTCATGTGTTATTTTTCTAAAGCCTTTTCCTCGTTCTTGATCTCCCAATGGATCAGAAAAGTCAGAGCAGCTCTCAAAGTTATGATAGCTCCCAGGATTCCAAGCTCAGCCCATTCACGAACAACAACTGTTCTTAAAACCTCACCGCCAAGCTTAAATTCCAAAGCAAGTGCTATGCCCTGGGCAAGCTCAAGTCTTATGGCATCATTTTTCTTTATCCAGTAAATGAAGCTCTTCACACAAGGGTATATGATACTATTATAAGTTCGGGCAGAATGCGCCGATGGCCATGGATACAGACAAAATCCGGGCCTAAGTCCAATCAAAATAGCCTGAACCAAAGGAGGAGCAAAAAACAATGGATTACGTTTTTGAAATGCCGGGGGAAATGCTCGTAGAAGCGGAAAAGAAGGGCCGCGTCGAGCTGCTTGAGTACGATTCAAACACTTATGATGAAGAGAACAGAACTCTTCACAAAAAAGCATGGGTATATCTTCCCTATGATTATGATGAAACCAAAAACTACAACATTCTCTACCTGCTGCATGGCGGCGGATTTACACAGGACTGGTGGCTTAAGCTTTTCCCTGACACTGTGACAATACTTGATAACATGATAGAGAAAAAGCTCTGCGATTCCTGCATCGTTGTAACACCTACTTTCTATCACGATGAGGATGACAAGCACACCAAGGATGAGTCCAGATGTGAAAACTTCTGTCACGAACTTCGCAAAGACCTGATTCCTGCAGCCGAGAGCAAGTATGCAGGATTTTCAGGAAAAGATGTATCTGAGGAGAATCTCATTAAGACAAGAGATCATCGCGCTTTTGCAGGACTTTCTCTTGGTTCAATGACCACCTACAGAGCTGCTTTCTACAATAACTTCGATCTGTTTGCATGGTATGGTCCTTTCTCAGGATGCTGCGGCCCCTTCGGTGATCACGAGGTTGAGGTTAAGAGAATCTGCGAGACACTTGAAAAGGGCAAAGAAAATGGCTACGACCTTAAGTTCATGCTTTGCTGCAACGGCGATAAGGACATCGCCTTCGAGGAGCACAAGGATATCATGGAAAAAGCAGTTGCTAAGAGCGACCTGCTGATTCAGGATAAGAACTACGATTTCTTCATTATCTCCGGCGGTGTTCACGATATGAAGGCATGGCAGCTCCACATGTACCATGCACTTCAGGTCTTCTTTAAAAATTGATACTGAAGTTAACTGCACCATCATGATAGAGGGATGCTCCAAACGGCAGCACGCGCCCTCTTCTGTATGAAAAATTTTTAATACTGTTTGTAGGAAAAGTATCTATTAGTTGCATGGCATATCCCCCTACTGGTCTTTATCCGGTAACCTGAACATGTCCACGTTGCCATCTGAAAGCAGCTTACCATCAGGTGTTATCACCCTTGCATGAATAACCACAACACTTTTACCACGCTTTATTACACTGCTCTCGGCAAAAATCTCCTTTGCGTCCTTTGTATTTGAAAGATAATTCACATAGACGTTCTGGGTCACATAATTGTGATTATCGGCTCTGGCCGTTATTCCCGCGACGCAGTCCATAAGTGTATACAAAAGACCGCCGTGAACCATCCCGTATGGATTACAGGAATTCTCCGTTATGGTGGCCTTAAGAACGCTTTTCTCGGGAGATATCTCCACAATCTCTATGTTGTTATATTCCATAAAGGGATTCCGCAACCTGCTTAATGGATAATCACTTCCGCTATCGCTTCCCATAAACGCCTCCTGCATTTATCATAAATACCCAATATTTATAAAAAAGATCAGGACTTTTTCTTGCCAATCTCAAACATAATAGCCGGAATATGGCAGTATCCCTGAGGATTCTTCACAAGGTATTTCTGGTGATACTCTTCTGCCTTATAGAAATTCTCAAGGGGCTTAACCTCTATGGCACTCTTTTGTCCAAGCTCCTCTTCAAGAGCAGCCATTCTTTTCTCGATAACAGGAAGCTGAGAATCATCTGTGTAGTAAATTCCTGTGCGGTACTGAATTCCCTCATCTCCGCCCTGCTTGTTAATTGATGTGGGATCAATGACCTTAAAATAATATCCGATCAGCTCATCAAGTGTGATAACGCTGCTGTCAAACTCAACCTTCACTGTCTCTGCATGACCTGAATCATTGCAGACCTCCTCGTAGGTAGGATTCTCGGTGGAGCCGTTGGCATAGCCCGTATCAGTACTGATAACACCGTCAAACTGGTCAAAAAATCTCTGAGTGCCCCAGAAGCACCCGCCTGCAAAATAAATAGTTTCCATAATTACTCTCCTCCGTTACTTAAAGCCATCAGATCATTCTGAAAAGCTGAACCCTTGTCCTTAACAATCTGATCAAAATTACAATTACAGCAATAACCAAAATCACTGAAAGAAACAGCCATACATTATCTTTAAACATATCCATGTTTGAATACGAATAAAGAAGACCCGCATAGCGATAGGCCATATTCCGCGCATATTCAGGACCGATGATATTCACTCCGCGGTTTAGGAGCTTTAGAAGTCCTTCATTTCCTATCTTTACTCCAAAGCACCTGTCATCAGCCATACTAAGCTGCTTAAGGGAAAGGCCCGAATACTTTCTGTTCCTTAAAATATCGTTTGCACGAAGACCATTAAGTGTGGTCGCATTTGCTTCTCCCGCAAGAACAGCATCAAGGCACTCCTCTATCGAAGGATACAGGCTTACCTCAGCCCCGGGAAAATTAGTTTCGATGTAATAGTACTGCATCTTGTTGTTTTCATTTACAGCAAAATGAGTAACCACATCGTCGTTATATTCTCCTAAGTAAACCAGATCGCTGGATGTTGAAATCACTGCATTTGACTGGTATATCCCGTTTTCCTCGGAATAGTAAAGGCCGCCTCCCACAGGAAAAGCCACATCAATATCGCCTCTTGTAACATCATAAATCATGTCATCGTAGCTGCGATACCCCACATAACCTACATCTATTCCGGAAATATCTAAACTTTCCAAAATAGTGGGAATCAGATCCTTTATTACACCAGTCACATTACCCTCTTCATCGGTATCACTGTAGGGCAGATAATTCTCAAGATAGCCAATAGTCAGGCTTGAATGCTCGCTCATCCAGGTCCTTTCAGATTCGGAAAAAGAACGACTTGAGATTGTGGATGCGTAGTACTTACTTCTAAGAGTACTTAAATAACTTGGTTCCTCCACAGAAAGCTGAAGCTGTGCATAATTAAGCTCATCCAAAATATCTTTTCTTTTAATATTTACACAAAGATAATAATCATTGGCACCGAAATTACTGATAACCTCGGCATGCTCCCTTTCACGGGTACCATAGCCCTCAGCTGCCAGAATATCGATCTCCTTGGTATCAAAAGCTGTGAAAAGAGAATCATAATCCTCGAATATCACAACCTTTGCGGTGGTACCGCTTGCCACAAGATATTTCTCGAGCTCATCCACCATGGCGCTTCGTAAAACGCCGATCTTTTTCCCTCTTAAAGTCTTGGGATTCCTTGATACCGTGCCATCCCTGTCATGTTTTACCAGAGTATAGGTCTCATTACCCATGGGCTCGTCGGGATATGCGATAATAGATGCTCTCTCCTCTTTCCAGGCGAGTCCCGCCATGAGATCTATCTCGCCCTTAACCAGCATGTCGTAGAGCTCCTGAAAACTCCCATAGACATATTCATATTTCCAGCCTGTGTATTCGGAAAGCTTACGATAATACTCGTATGCATAACCGGTTTTAACGGCGCCAACCGCAGCACCTTCCTCAAAAACTTCGTTCTCGTAGTATCCGACTCTTATGATCTTATCTTCTGGATCTGCCAAAGAGCCATCCTCTGCTCTTACAGACAAAGGACTTATAAAAACAGTTATAAGAACAATCAAAAAAGAAAAACAAATAATCCTTTTTCCAATACCTGCAAAAAGGCTTCCCCATTTGCGACAACAACCCATATATAAAAATTCTCCCTCTCTCTAATCATACATATCTATGATAACAAAAGATGGAGAATTTCAGAAGTATTCTTTCTTTTATAATAAAATTAAAGTGCTGCGAATTCTTTTGCCCCTTTGGTCCTTAACCAAAATGCAACTGCAATTGAAAGAACTGCGAAAGCCACTGTCCAGACAAGCATATAAACCATGTTCCCTGCCAGATATCCAAAGAACATATAGCATGCAGTAAATATCACGCAGATAACCCAGCTTCCAAACATAGCAAGAAATACTCCGCCGCTGTGCTTTATTGGCTCAATCTCGTTTGTCCAGCTAAGGATCGGCATCTTTACTGCTATCATGGTATCAAGTATTGCCGAAAACAGAACAAATACCATAGGCATAAGCACCAGTAAAACCTTCTCTCCCAAAGGTGCATCAGCGCCGATAGCTGTCATTATACTTCCCAAAAGCATCGGTATTCCCGTAAGGATAATCTGAAGTCCTGCCTTTGCTGCCAACGATACCCAGGGCTTTATAGGAAGCGACCGGCTTATCCAAAGATTCTTTCCCTCCAGCGAAACAGATGGTGCAGCCATAAGATTCATCGAAGCAAGAAGGCACAGCGCCATGCACACAAGGATTGTTGCGCACTGAGGGCGATCTGCCATAGCTTCGTTTATAAGAGGCATAAACTCCTTAGCTTCCAAAAGGAAATAAACTCCCGCTGCAGGAATAAGAAGTATTCCAAGGCCACAGTTAAGCATATAGTTGGGACTTGATGTAAATCTTGTAAGCTCCTTTGAAAGCATTGCTCCGAAGAGGTTCTTTTCTTTAACCTTCTTATCAACATAGCGCTGAGTTTTTACTTTTCCTGTAGCAGTGGCAATGGCCATAAAGCTCTTAAGCATCCTCATCCAGATAAAGATAACCACAGCAGAAACCACCACTGTAAAGCCGATTGCACAGACAATATCACCTGTTCCGATAAGGCCAAAGAGATAAAGAACATAAGCCACACCTTTTATCTTTTCGCCGTATTCCTGTGCATGAAGCAGCAGGTCTCTGATAAAAGTTCCCGCCTTAAAATAAAAGAAATAATAGCCAACTATAAAAAGCAGTGTAACAGCCACAGTTACAAAACTCTTATTCTTTATCTTAAGACTTATCTTTGCCACAAATAGTCCAAGCAGACTCGAGAGGGCAAGAACAAAAAATGACAGGATAAAGAACAGCAACAGCATACATATCAGCTTCATGGCTGATACCCCGGTAACCATCAGATATACAATATCCATGGGTATCATAACCGTCACCAGATACATGGTTCCCATAAGATAAACATTAAGGAGTCTGGCACCTACAATCTTGCGAACAGGAATTGGCATTGAAAGAAGTAAATCATTATCCTTTGCAAGATACAAAGCGGTATATGTGTTATACACGCTTCCAAAGCAGCCAAGCAGAATCGCCATTCCGCCCATCATAAGGAAATACATCCAGTCCATCCCTGCAGAAATGAGCGGGCCGCATAAAGTAAATGATAATGCAAGGAACATCCCTCCCAGGAGTCCCACCATTATCACAAAGAAAAATACAATCCACGCTCCGATAGCGAGGGGTGAGCGCATCTTGTTTTTCTTCGCATCGTAAAAATATCCTTTGAATACTTCAAATAGCTGCTTTTTAAGTAGAGTCCTAAGCATTTAGACCGCCTCCAGTTCAAGGAAAACATCTTCCAATGTATCATCGCCTTTGACTTCATCCATAGTTCCGACTTTTATAAGCTTGCCGTGATTGATTATGGCAACCTTGTCACAGAGTTTTTCTGCAACCTCAAGTACATGGGTTGAAAAGAAAATTGCACCGCCCTTATCGCAGTGAATTCGCATCATTTCCTTCAGAAGATGTGATGCCTTCGGATCAAGACCCACGAAGGGCTCATCCATTATTATGAGCTTGGGATCATGCATCCATGCCGAAATAAGTGCAAGCTTCTGCTTCATTCCGTGAGAGTATGCTGCGATAGGAAGTGCCAGATCATCTGTGATCTCAAACAGATCCGCATATTTTCTGATTCTGTCGTTTCGAAGATCTGAGGGTATCTCAAATATATCTCCGACAAAATTCAGATATTTGATTCCGCTCATGAAGTCATACAGATCCGGATTATCCGGAATGTAAGCAAGGTCTTTCTTACAGCGGATGGGATCTGACTTCATGGAAATCCCATCTATAAGAATGTCCCCTTCATCAAAATTAAGGATACCTACGGCGCTCTTAAGTGTGGTACTTTTACCGGCACCATTGTGTCCAATAAAGCCAAAGATCTCTCCTTCCTTGATCTCAAGGCTAAGATCGTCTACGGCTTTTTTATCACCATAGGTTTTGGTTAAATGTTTTATTTCTAACATCTCAAAATCCCCCTTTATCTACTACTTTTGTCATTAACAGTTACGTCATTTTAAGGGTGTGTTTTCCTTTCACAGTACTCTGACAATAAAATAGCAGATAATAAAAAACAGACCCATCCTGCACGGATAATGGTCTGTTTTACACCGCATTATAAATTCATTATCGGAGCCAAAAACTATGGCTGCCATACTGCCTTATACTATTGTATACTGCATCAGTTCGTATTTAAGCTGAGTTCCTTCCGCTATTCCATCAGGTAAAAGAGCTCTTGCCACAAGCTTAAGGTCATCGGACTCAATATCCGTTCTCCTTAAATTCGCATAATCGCCGTCAATACTTTCCACAACGTAATACCAAGTCTCCATATGAAGCACCCTTTCTATCACATAGCCATGCCTTCTGTCATGGATTTCTCCATGGGCTTACGAAGGCGTAATCTTTCCTGCTCCTTCATTATCTCATATTCTCGTCTTCTTTGCTCACTATTCATAGTGCGCTCAAGTTCACGCTTTTCTTTGAGTGATCTGATCATATTCTTAACATGGCTTCTATGCATCATCTTTTCAGCTCTTACTCTTCTTGCGAGTTTTTGCTGAAGCTGCTCGAAGCTTATCTGTTTTACCATTATCCTGCGGCCTGCATCTGCCATGAGCTTCTGGATATCTGCTGTTGAAGCATCATTTATTGACTGACCCTTGCCAAGGAGAACTTCTCTGTGCTCTCTCATTATGAAAAGCTGCTCTGCTTTAAGTGTTCTTGCAAATGTTGACATAGCCCTTACCTCCTTTAAATCTTGAAGTCCCTATATCCTTTAGAATCTTTCGATTCTGTTGTTTTCTATCTTGAATATAGATTAGCAAAAGCTATGTCACAGTATTATCACATAAAAATATTTAGTTTTTAACTCACCAAAATCCATAAGTCCTTCGGTTTCATCTGTTACTACTTCCTCATCTTCAAGCTCTGCTGCGGAAGGTGTAGGAATGAACTCTGCAAGGTATGCATTCTGGCCAATGCCTTTGTTCCTCGGATAGTATATATTCATTTTTCCAAACGGGCAATACTTAATCCTTCAGATCAAAAACTGTTGCCTCGTAAGGTCTGATAGAAGATGCCTTTCCTTTGTAATTGCTGATGAGTATATCTCCTCCTGTCATAGTCTCAATACTCTTTGGAACATCCAGAGTCTTATCTGTGAAGTTACATACAACAAGAAGTTTTCTGCCGTTAAGACTTCTTGTGTAAATGAAGAGATTCTCATCTGCTGCTTCTAAGAGCTCATATGTGCCATCAACGATAATGTCATTTTCCTTACGAAGACCTATGAGCTTCTTATAGTAGTTGAATACTGAATCAGGATCATCAACCTCTGCTGCCGCATTGATCTTCTTATAGTTGGGATTAACCTTAAGCCAGGGCTTACCTGTGGTAAATCCGCCATTTTCACTATCATCCCACTGCATGGGTGTTCTTGCGTTGTCGCGGCCTTTAGCGCTGATGACATTCATCATCTCTTCATGGGTGTAAACTTTGGCATCCGTAACAAGATCCTTGTAGATGTTTATCTCCTCTACGTCATCACAATCGGAGATTTCCTTGAATGTATAGTTGGTCATTCCAAGCTCTTCGCCCTGATATACATAAGGAGTTCCCTGCATCATGTGAAGGCAGGTAGCAAGCATCTTGGCAGATATTTCTCTGTACTCATCGGAATCATTGCCCCATCTTGATACGATTCTCGGCTGGTCGTGGTTATCCCAGAAAAGACTGTTCCATGCAACACCTGCAAGTTCCTTCTGCCACTTTGTGAGATTCTCTTTTAAGTCAGGCAGATACAGTTTCTTCATGGTCCACTTGCCATGCTCATCGGAATCAAGATCCATGTGCTCAAACTGGAATACCATGTTCAGCTCTTTGGAATCAAAGCCCGCATACTTTTTGGCTTCTTCTATGGTTACGCCTGCTGCCTCTCCTACGGTAACAAGGTCATACTTACTTAAAACCTTCTGGTTCATTTCCTTCAAATACTCATGAACGTGAGGTCCGTTTGCTGTGATGTTTCCGCAAAACGCGTACTTTTCTCCGGGTCTTACAGGACCATCCTCATAAACTTCGGGCTTGGAAATCAGACTGATAACGTCCATTCTAAAGCCATCGATTCCCTTTTCACACCACCAGTTCATCATGTCAAAAACGCCATCTCGTACCTTTGGATTTTCCCAGTTAAGGTCAGGCTGCTCCGGTACGAACTGATGCAGATAGTACTGGCCTGTGGTCTCATCAAACTGCCATGCAGAGCCGCTGAAAAATGCACCCCAGTTGGTGGGCTCGTGGCCATCAACCGGATCCTTCCAGATGTAGTAATCTCTGTAGGGATTGTCCTTTGATTTTTTACTCTCTAAAAACCACTTGTGCTGATCAGATGAATGATTAACTACAAGGTCCATAACGATCTTAAGCCCTCTCTTGTGGGCCTCAGAAAGCATCTCATCAAAATCAGCCATGGTGCCAAATTCAGTCATTATGTCGCGATAATCACTGATATCATAACCGTTATCCTTGTTGGGAGACTTATAAATCGGAGAAAGCCAGATTATAGTCACACCCAGATTCTGAAGATAATCGAGTTTTTCCGTAATGCCTTTAAGATCGCCGATTCCATCACCGTTGCTGTCTTTGAAACTCCTGGGGTATATCTGATATACCACAGCATTTTTCCACCACTGTCTGTCCATAGTCCCTCCTTATTAAGAAAATATTGTCATGTATGCTATTTCTGCCGGCCACTGCCGGATTTTTTCTAAAAACACGGGTGCCGCATCTTTTCGGTTTCTACCCTAAATATTTATTGCGGCGTTATCCTCTCTTCGGTTTCCAGCCCTTCATAGCCGCTATGCCCTCAGGGGTAACGGGCTTAATCCATTTTCCTCTGTAGAGATGAACCTGCATAAGGATATATCTAATGGGTTCATCCATGTAGCAGCAGGCAAATACCACCAGTGTAGGAAGTTTAAAAATCATACCCGTTGACCAGACAAGGGGTATAACCATAGCCCACATGAAAGTAATCTCTAAGATCGTTCCGTAGGCTGCATCTCCCGCTGCCCTGAAGGTGTCGTTCTGAGTCCAGTTGCCCATTCTGATAAATGCAGCAACAGCGTAAATACACAGGAATCCAAAGGCTATTCTGAAGCTCTCTCCGCTCATTCCCATAAGTGTCAAAATAGGTGTATGGAGCGCCACCAGTGACAGCACCACAAGACCGATTACAGACTGGCACAGATAAACCAGCCTCCATGCCCTTGCATAAGCTGTATCGATGTTGCCGCTTCCAACCTCTTTTCCCACAAGAATGGAGGATGCGTTGGAAAAGCCTGCAAAGAATCCTATTACAAGTCCCTCAAGAGTTCTGAAAACAGCGATGGCCGCAATGGCTTCTTCCGGCTGCCTTCCAAGAACTATATTTATTACCATGTTACCAAGTCCGATAAGAACTTCGTTGGCAATGATCGGCGCGCACTTTTTAAAGTACTCACCGATAAATTTACCTTTCCATCCAAAGTGCCTGCTAACTGCCAACAGATAAGGATGCCTATTGTGAATTCCAAGAATGGTCAAAACAGCCACGCTTACAAGTTGAGCAATCACTGTAGCAAGAGCTGCTCCGCGAACACCCATGGGCTTAAAGCCCAGATGTCCAAATATCAATACCCAGTTAAGGAATACATTTGTCAGAACTGACGCTATAGAACTGTACAGCGGTATTCTCACTCTCTCCGTGCACCTCAACATAACTGCCATGGCCATGGATAATACCATAAGCGGATATGAAAATCCTGCAATTCTAAGATATGAGATACCAATCTGCTGAATGGACTCCTTGTCCGTGTACAGCTTCATGACAAGCTGCGGAAAACAAGTCCCCATAAAACAAAACAGCGCAGCAACAGTCATCATACAGGTCAGCGTAAGACCGTAAGATCTGTTAATTCCATCATCGTCCCCCGCTCCCCAGTACTGGGATATGAAAAGCATTCCTCCGCCTACAAATCCCCAGTAGCCACTGAACATCAGTGATGAAAACTGCGCACAAAGTCCCACCGCTCCGACTTCCATCTGCCCCAGCGATGCGATCATCATTGTATCCACCATTGAACCGGTGGTAGTAAGTAAATTCTGCAGTGCAACAGGTATTGCTATCACTGCAACCTTCTTAAGAAAATCTCTCCAGTCAAATCCTCTACTGCGCATATTTGATTTCCTTTACCCCACTATATTTCTTATCGTCTCCCAATCATTACAACGTCTGAAATCACCCTCAGGGAACTCGCAATCACGGTTCCAGGGTCTGTCATAAACAAGCACCTTTAATTCCGGCAGGTGACTAAAAAACCCAAAGGCCATGGGCGAATCTTCCACCGCATAATCAAAGTGCATCTTATAATAATCCTCAAGCTTAAGAGTAAACGAGCTGCCTTTTATGAAGTTATCGCGGCCGTATTTATCAAGACAAAAAAGATTAACCCTCTCCAGATTATGCTCATCAAGCCACTGCCTTGAAGGCTCATAAGCGCTTGCAGGGCGCCCTGTTATGATAGAAACATCTATCCCCTTATCAATCCAGCTGTTAATGGTGGTTGAGGCTCCCGGTGTCTCATCATAAGAAAGAAGTACCTCCGGCTTATGCCCCTCTATCATCATGTGTTCATACTGCTCATCTGTCAGTGAAAAAGTCTTTTGGAGATTAAAATACTTCATATTATCATAGGGCACGTGTATATCGAAAAGCCCTACTACAAGATCAGAAAAGCTCTTTGCTGTCTCGCAAAGACAGTCATCAAAATCAACATATATTTTCATTCTGTTTAGTTTCCTTTATTAAATCTTCCATATCTAAGTTTACAGTTTTCAGGAATTAAATCAATATCATTACTGTCATGATGACTTCTCAGATTTTGAACTAAAAAAACGTCAAAACCTTCCGAAAAAAGTCCTGACGTTTTCATCTCTATATTTCGATCCTTTACTGATTAGAAGAAAAAGGATGCGCCGAATAGAGTCATTCTCTTGTTGTTGTTAAATACTGAAAGTCTGTTGAGGAACTCATCATGCAATTTTTCATATGTTGCATTTCTTTGTTCGCTCTTCAAATCTTTTGTTAAGTCCTGTACGTCGTGAAATCTCATAATGGATCCCCCTTTCATTAGTTTCTTTTTTATTACCACGTGGTATGTTGTTGGTTTCTGATAATATATATACCACCCGCAAAAAAACAGACCGTATGATACACTCATATCGGTCCGCTTTACACTGATTTGTCAAAATAAGTTATATTTTTATTGAAATTCCGTCATCCCTTCGACAGTGGCTCAAGCCCGTAATCAAAGAGCGCTATGTCTATTTTCATAACGCTATAGTCCCCGCGGACAATGAAATACTTCACTACAACATCCGTCTGAGAGATGGGAGACAGCGCATATCCAGCAAGCTTTAGGAAATCCACAGTCTCATCCAGATTTAATCTAAGTCCCACAGCCAGTGAAAGTACCTTCTCCTTGGAGGGCTTAACCTGGCCCTTTAAGAGCTTTGAAAAGTACTGCTTGGATATATTGGCAGCGGTGTAAATCTCCGAATTCTTAAGACCCTTCTTGTTTATCAGCTGCTGCAGATGCTTCTCAAAGGAATCCGTGTACATCCCCTTAAGAGCATCATCAAGAGACTGGGGCTCCTCCTCTTTTGCAAGAAACATCATCTCGCATTCGCACTCTTCGTCCTCAGCTTCTTCCGCCTCAAATTCGAAATCTTCATTAGGAGCCGGTGTTTTTTCCGTTTCAGCTTTGAAATCTTCATTCGGAAGCTGTGTCTTTTCAGCTCCCGCGCCAAGCATCATATCTTCGAAATCGCCAAATGACTCTTTCTTCTTGGAAGCTTCTTTTGCACTAAAGGGCATTGCTGATGCCATGGCCTCTATAGTATTAAGTAAGAACCCTCGCCTGCCTGACTCTCTATCACTTGGTCCGTAGTGCCCTTCCGGTATGCCGTCATAGTAATACTCATCTTCAAGAGCAGCGCTTACATACTCTTCGTCTATATAACTCTTAACATCATCAAAGATTTTACCGGAAATATGGTAAGCATATTCACCGAAAACAACCAGCGTAATCTCCATTTCATGACTTAAGAGGAACTGTGTGAACGCATCAATTGCAATCTGAATTCCAAGCTCCTTGGGAAATCCATAAGTTCCTGTCGCAAGAAGCGGAAAAGCAATAGACTCGCATCCATTCTCTGCTGCAAGCATAAGCGACCTGTCATAGCACTGCCTAAGAAGCTGCGCCTCACCATGATCGCCGCCTTCCCACCATGGCCCGCTGGCATGGATAATATACTTCGCATCAAGATCAAATGCCGGAGTAATCCCAACTTCACCTGGATTAAGAACTCCAATCTCCCTGCGGGCATTAAGGAGCTTCTCCTCTCCCGCAGCCTTATATATTGCAGCATCAACTCCATCACCTATGGCAACAGCAGGATTCGCTGTATTAACGATGGCATCTGCTTTTATTTTTGTAATATCATTTCTGATTATGGAAAATGGCATAATCTATTCCCCTCATTCAATATGAGTGTTTTAGTGTGATTCAATCATCATTGTATCACATCCTGTGCTTGTCGCACTTTCAGCCGTCAATGTGAATGTGTGCATGGCGTTTTCTTCATATCTAAATTTCACCATGCTTTTCAAGTTTAAATGGTCGCCTGCGGGTTGACCATTTCTTACTGCCTTTTTTGTAACATGACAGTGTAAAGAAAATGATTGTTGCGAAGGAGGTAGCAAGATGAGTAAGGGTTATACAGAGATTGTTTATATTCTGGACAGAAGCGGATCAATGGGTGGGCTGGAGCCGGATACCATAGGCGGATTTAATTCCATGATGGAGAAGCAGAAGAAAACAGGAGAAAAGGCAGTCGTATCAACAGTGCTTTTTGATGATGTGTGCGAAGTGATCCATGACAGAGTTCCGATTGAAAAGATTGAGAAGATGACAGACAAACAGTATTATGTCAGAGGCTGTACAGCACTGCTTGATGCAGTAGGTGGGGCGATTCATCACATTGGGAATGTTCATAAATATGCAAGGCAAGAGGACAGACCTGAAAAAACAATCGTTGTCATCACTACAGACGGAATGGAGAATGCAAGCTGCAGGTACTCCAGAGAGAAAATCGAAAAGATGGTAAAAAGACAGCAAAAGAAGTATGGATGGGAGTTTATTTTTATCGGAGCAAATATCGATGCATACGCAGAAGCTCAGAAGTATGGCATCCGCAAGGACAGAGCGGTCAATTATGTTTGTGATGATATCGGAACAGCGAATGTCTACGCGGGAGTTTCAAAGGCAGTCTGCTCAGTAATGATGGCAGAAACCGCAATGGACGCTGAAGAAGAACTTAACCGCTGCGCATGGGATGAGGATATCCGTGATGACTATGAAAAGAGAAGTGGCAAGCGTAGTGTTCGAAACAGATAGTGTGATACTTTTGTGATATTTGTAAGAGTATTATTAACTCAGAACATAAGACAAGGACAGCCACGGTAGCGATGCTTTACCAAGGTGGAGTCTAAAGTCTTAAAGGATAACATTCCAGCAAAGGTAGCGATGCTTTACCGGAGCCAAGGAATAAAGCCTGCGGTTCACTGTTGAGGGGAAAGATATTCAGGGCGGCGATGCTTCACCCGAAGATATCACATATACAAATCATCCACTGCAAAGGAGTTTTTTCTCCACGCGAAAGGACGACACTACGAAAAAAGCCGGTTTGAAACCGGCTTTTTTCGTGTTCTATTCTATATGACTTATACTTACAGAAATACAATTACTTGGTTATAACTAATATAATCACTTATTTATAGCTCTTATAAGCTTTTTCTTGGTGTTACCTTTTACACCCTTAACCTTTATGGTAGCGTCCTTGCTAATCTTCTTGAAAGCGCCTTTACCTATTTTCAAGGATTTGTTTGCCTGGATAGTTACTTTACCAAGCTTTTTACATTTATAGAACGCTTTATTTCCAATTGACTCTACGTTTGATCCGATGGTGACAGTCTTGATTTTACTGTTATTTTTGCAGGCATTATTTGCGATAGCTACAACTGGGTAAGTTTTTCCATCTACAGTGACTGTGTTAAGGGCCGCCTTCTTTTTGGAGTCTATCTTTACTGCGGTAGCTTTTCCGTTAACATCGATTACATAGGTGATGTCATCTACGATTACCTTCTTGGGAGCGCTTGCTGCATCAGTCCCTTTGCCTTCAGTTGTAGGCGCAGCTGACTTGCCTGTAGGGTTCTGCGAAGCTTCCTCTGACTTACCTATCTGATTAAACCACTCTTCTTCCGTCATGCCTCCGGATCCCTGCTTTTTTTCATCCGGAAAGATAATAGTCATAGGTGAGTAAAACGGTATTCTTTCTTTGATGAATTGGGCTTTTATATCATCACTTAAAGTAAAGGTGACTTTATCCTTAACAGAGTTGGTCTTCAGTACCTTATATGTATCAGTCTCCTGTCTATCAACTATTTCAATGTCCATTTCTCCGTCAAGGTCTAAATCAATTCGTCTTCTTCCATTTCTATCCGGGGAAGCAACCACCAAAACTTTAAGTAAATCTAATGAATCATAACCATAAAATGAACGCCTGATCATATCCATAGGATCTGATACTTCAGTAGAACCTTCTGACAGATCTATTGTTAACTCACCTTTGTCGAATAACGCCTTAGTATCAACTGCAGGAAGAGTGAAGGTCACAGGTTCTGAATCAGCGTGAGTACTATAATCCCTAGATAGAGTTCTGAGTTCTACCTTCTTCTCATAGTCGTCCATTGTCATTAATATATAGTTACTCCCTTTACCAACTAAACCGCCACTTGTTCCTTGGTCAGTGGGATAACTATACGTATGGCTTAAGCCATCATCCTTCCAACTGATCTTATATCTGTAAATGTAAGTACGATCATTGGAAACTTCCACTTTTACGTCCTGGGGCTTGGCTTCTCTTTCGCTGATTGTTGTAGAGTATGATTTTACTACGTAATTTGAATCTTTCTTATATTTTTCAACATCAAATACGATAATACCCTTTTTCTCAGCTCTCCATACAACATAAACCGTTACTTTTCCGGGATTATATCCATTAGACAATATGTAATGACCTCCATTTTGTAGCAACGTGGATTTACCTGTATACTATAGTTGCTAAAACAAATGGTAACAGGGATTACCGCATACAAAAGGAGGTCACAAATGAATAATACCACAGTTTACGTAGGAATGGATGTCCACAAAGAAAGTTTTACACTTTGTGCTTATACTCTGGAGAAAGAGAAAGGCTCCTATTCCAGAAGAACACCCGCAGATTATAAGGAAGTCCTGAAGTATCTGGAATTCCTTCGCACCGTCTACGGAAACGATACTATCTTCGTATGCGGTTATGAGGCGGGCTGCCTCGGTTACACCTTATATCACCAGTTGACCGATCATCAT
>NZ_AUJP01000021.1 GCF_000424285.1 Butyrivibrio sp. MB2005
ATACTCAAACTTCCCACTTGGGAATTGACAGTTGAACCTTGAAAACTCAATAAAAATGCCATCTAAAAAGGCGCAAGCCCAGTATTTGCGGTATAATTGAATTGACGAGAAACAAAAATACTAGCAAATAAGCGAGGTGCGCCATGTCTATTGTATCACATAACCTGAAAACTGACTATTCCGATGAAATGATTCAGAACAATGATCTAAATCGGTCAGTGGATTCCTTCATCTCTAAGTTTGAGGTTGTGAAACACCTTTACAGATGTGGCGCAGGCAAAGCCAGAGGCGTTGCAATAAGTGTCATCTTTACATATCTGCTTAAGCTTGTTTTTATGAACAAGAGCATGTATATGCAAATGCATCAGGGGAAGTTCACTGAGGCATTTTCCAAGAACGCAGTATATCGCTTTCTTGACAATCCAAAGGCCAACTGGCAGAAGTACACAATTGAGCTCTCTGCTGACATAATCAACAACATGCTCAGAGATCTTACCAGCAAGGAGCGTCGTGATGCTTTTGTTATTGATGACAGCCTGTTTGACAGGTCTCGTTCTAAGAATGTTGAGCTTTTATCACGAGTTTTTGATCACTGTGGCAAAGGTTATAAAAAAGGCTTCAGGCTCCTGACACTTGGTTGGTCAGATGGAGCAACTTTCCTTCCGATTGACTTCTGCCTGCTTAGTTCAACAAATGAAAAGAACCGTTTCAACTCAGCAAAAGACTTTGACCACAGAACATTGGCTTATCGCAGACGCGAGCAGTCTCAAACTAAATCTACAGATGTTGTTATGCAGCTTCTTGAAAATGCTGTAAAAGCAGGTCATAGTGCCAAGTATGTTCTGTTCGACAGTTGGTTCTCGGAACCGGTTAACATACAGCGAATCAAGAAGATGGGCCTTGATACCATTGCCATGATTAAGAAGAGTTCCAAAATCAATTATCTTGTTGGGGAAGAAAAGCTTAATGTAAAGCAGATCTACTCACGCAACAGAAAACGTCGCGGCCGCTCCAAATATCTTCTTTCTGTAGATGTGATGCTTGGAAAAGAAGATAAGGTACGTGGTCTTAACCCCATAGAGGCAAAGATTGTTTATGTAAGGAATCGATCCAACAGGAAGGACTGGCTTGCTATAATTTGCACTGACATGAGCCTTTCTGAAGAAGAGATCATTGCTCAATATGGAAAAAGATGGGCCATAGAGGTCTTCTTCAAGACATGCAAGAGTTATCTTCATCTTGTGAAGGAATATCGTGGTCTTTCATTTGATGCAATGTGTGGTCACATAGCTGTTGTTTTCACAAGATACATGATACTTGCGATTAACCGGAGATATTCTGATGACCAGCGTAGTCTCGGTGAGATATTCTTCTTCATGGTTGATGAGATTGCTGACATCACTTTCGATGATTCCATGCAGATCATATTTACTGCACTGTTTGAGGCTATATCAGTTGTGTTCCAGCCTACTGAAGCCAAGATGACTGAGTTCATCAATGCATTCCTCGGCGGGCTTCCCGATTATATGCAGAGCGCCCTTAGCCCCATGCAAGAGGCTCTGACTGCCTGATGTATATTTGACATGGCATCTTTATTGAGTTTTCAAGGGACTAATCCACTTTTACAAGTGGGAAGTTTGAGTAAAATATTAAAAAGGAGATGCGAGCACTCGCATCCCCTATATTTTACCATATTTCGCCATCATCCGTCAGCATAGCTGACACCCTCTCTTGCGGGAGAAAACAGGCTTAGTATTATTTCTGAGCTACGTCCTTCATTGAGAAGCTGATTCTTCCCATGCGGTCCTTACCAAGGCAAACAACCTTAACTTCATCGCCAAGAGTAAGTACATCTTCTACGTGGTCGATTCTCTCGTTTGCGATCTTGCTGATATGAACCATTCCCTCTTTGCCGGGAGCGAACTCAACAAATGCGCCGAACTCCTTGATGCTTACAACCTTACCTGTGAATACCTGGCCTTTCTCAAAGTCAGTAGTAATGATGTTGATCATGTCGATAGCCTGCTGCATCATATCCTTATCTTCGCCGCAGATGCTAACCTGACCGTCATCTGTGATATCAATCTTAACACCTGTACGAGCGATGATCTCGTTGATGGTCTTTCCTCTCTGACCTACAACATCACCGATTCTATCAGGATCGATCTCGATAGAGATGATCTTAGGAGCGTACTGGCTAACTTCCTTACGAGGCTCTGCAATAGCCTTGCTCATGCACTCATCCATGATGAAGAGACGAGCTTCACGACACTGTGAAATAGCCTGCTCAACGATAGCCTTTGTAAGACCGTGGATCTTGATATCCATCTGAATAGCTGTAATACCGTCCTTAGTACCTGTTACCTTGAAGTCCATGTCTCCGAAGAAGTCCTCAAGACCCTGGATATCTGTAAGTACTACGAAATCATCATCTGTATCGCCTGTTACAAGACCACAGCTGATACCTGCAACCATCTTCTTGATCGGTACACCGGCAGCCATAAGTGACATACATGATGCACATGTGGAAGCCATTGATGTAGAACCGTTACTCTCAAATGTCTCTGATACGCAGCGGATTGCATAAGGGAACTCTTCCTCTGAAGGAAGTACAGGAAGGAGTGCTCTCTCTGCAAGTGCTCCGTGTCCGATCTCACGACGTCCCGGTCCTCTTGAAACCTTAGTCTCACCAACTGAGTATGACGGGAAGTTGTACTGGTGGATATATCTCTTACCTGTTACGTAAGGATCAAGTCCCTCAACCTTCTGCATCTCTGAAAGAGGAGCAAGTGTTGTAACGTCACAGATCTGTGTCTGTCCACGAGTGAACATAGCACTTCCGTGTACTCTGGGAATAAGATCGATCTCTGCTGAAAGAGGACGAATCTGCTTGATGTCTCTTCCATCAGGTCTCTTGTGATCCTTAAGGATCATCTTACGAACAGTCTTCTTCTCATACTGATAAATAGCCTCACCGAGAATTGCGAGCCACTCTTCGTTGTCTGCAAACTTCTCTTCAAGACGCTCTGTGATCTCAGCGATATTAGCTTCGCGCTGCTGCTTCTCATCTGTGAATACAGCCTTCTCCATCTCATCCTGAGGAACTACTTCCTTGATTGCATCAAAGAGTTCCTGAGGAACTGCGCAGCTCTCATACTCATGCTTAGGCTTACCAACCTCTGCAACGATACCCTTGATGAACTCAATGAGCTTAAGGTTTACATCATGTGCAAGATAGATAGCTTCCTTCATCTTCTCTTCAGGAACCTCGTTACATCCTGCCTCGATCATGATAACCTTCTCACCTACAGAAGCAACTGTAAGACGCATATCGCCTGTATCCCACTGCTCCTGTGAAGGGTTAACCACGAACTCTCCATCAACAAGACCGATCTGTGTCATAGCGCAGGGACCGTCGAAAGGAATATCTGAAATTGATACTGCTACAGAAGAACCGATCATAGCTACAAGCTCAGGACGGCACTCCTTGTCTACTGACATAACCATATCTTCGATTGTTACGTCGTTGCGGTAGTCCTTAGGGAAAAGAGGACGCATGGGTCTGTCGATTACACGGCTTGTGAGAATTGCATTCTCAGAAGGCTTACCCTCACGCTTGTTAAATCCTCCGGGGAACTTACCGATAGAATAAAACTTCTCGCTGTACTCAACGCTGAGCGGGAAGAAATCGATTCCATCTCTGGGCTTAGCTGATGCTGTTGCAGTACAAAGAACAGTTGTATCACCGTACTTCATGAATGCACATCCGTTAGCCTGTTTTCCTACTTTGCCGATCTCCACTGTAAGTGTACGTCCGGCCAGTTCTGTTGAAAATGTTTTCATATTCATCTCCTTCTTGCGCCATCCTCGGGCGCATAAACATATGTAAACTATATTAGTTATCGCATTAAATAGAGCATACGTTTGCTTAAAAAAGAATAAAGGCGGCTAAGCCGATCATTTCTGACCGGCATCCCCGCCCTATTTTTACTCTGGAAATTACTTTCTAAGTCCAAGATCAGCGATAAGCTTACGATACTTCTCAAGGTCCTTCTTCTTGAGGTATGCAAGAAGAGCACGTCTTCTACCAACCATCTTAAGAAGTCCTCTTCTTGAGTGGTGATCCTTGGGATGAGTATTAAGGTGCTCGTTAAGCTCCTTGATACGTGTTGTAAGGATAGCTACCTGAACCTCAGGTGAACCTGTGTCGCCTGCGCTTCTGGCAAACTTATCAATAACCTCTGTCTTCTTTTCCTTTGTAATCATGTTCTATTCTCCTTTTAATTACAATTTGCCGTATACCAGGAAGCGGTTGGAGTGACCATCATCCGAGTATCGGTAATAACGTTACTCATTTCTCATGCGAGAAATCATTTGATTCTACCATACCTAATTAATCTTGTAAAGATATAAAGAAATTTCTTCCTGCTTCAAGATCCAAATCCATCTGAGCCTTAAGTGCATTCACATCAGAAAATCTCTGCTCTTTCCTGTGGAATGTCAAAAGAGCGATTTCTAAATACTTGCCGTATAAATCTTCATCAAGATCATAAATATATGTCTCAACACTGACCTGTCCGCTGTTTGAAACGGTAGGTCTGCAGCCGATGTTGGTCATGCCATGGAAAACGCGGCCATCAATCCTAACCTCTGAAAAATATACTCCGTAGGGAGGAAGACATTTTTCATCAGGCGGAAGCAGATTAACTGTAGGAAAACCTATGGTTCTGCCAAGCTTTTTGCCATGTTCCACAAATCCGCCCACGTAATAATGCTCTCCTAAAAGCTCTGTGGCCCTTTCCATCTCTGCCTGCATTATTTCTTCTTTTATAAAGCTGGAGCTTACATTTCGTCCAAACATCTGAAGTTTCTTAATGGCGTGAGTCCTGTATGAGAGCTCCGGTGCAAGCTCGTTCAAAAGTGCAAAATCACCTTTTCCCTTATATCCATAGGACAGATCATCACCTGCAGCCACATAAGCCACATTCATCTGCTCATGAAGAATCTTTCTGACAAAATCCTCCGGAGCAGTATGAGCTGTCGTTTCATCCATAGGAAATTCCACAAGGATATCTATTCCGAGCTTCTCAAATTTCCTTCTCTTCTCATCCCTTGTAAGGAGCTGCGGCTGAACCTTTTTTGAAAAAAATACTGCCGGCGAGGGATCAAAAGTGAAAATTGTCGCCTTCATTCCCTGCTCTTTTTTATCAAGGATGTGCTTAAGGAGCTTCTGATGGCCCATGTGGATACCGTCGAATTTGCCAATGGCAACCGCGGTCTTATCTTCTATATGAAATTGTCTCTCTCCGGATATTATCCGCATAGTGCCTCTTTCCTGCTAAATACCATCAAACAGTATAGAAAAACTTCTCTACTCTGAACATACCTGTTCTCTCGTCGCATTTATAGATTCCAAAAAATGCTCCGTCTTCGCCGTAAACTCTCACTCTTGTTCCGTCTGCATAGAGTTTCTCGGGTTCAACAAAATCCTGCTCATCCTCGGGAGCTTCACTTACAAGATCCGTAACCTTGAAGCCGTTTCCATTTTCAAGTTTTTTCCTAAAGTCGTCCTTTACGATGCAATAATCAAGATCTCTGAAAAGACTCTCTGTGGATGCAACTATTTCATCCACTCTGCCCTCGTCACGAAGCTGTTCGATCTGATCAAGAGTGTGGGCTGTCTCCAAATGGAAGCTTCCTACAGCTGTTCTTGTAAGATGCTCCATAGCAGCGCCGCAGCCAAGAGCCTCACCTATATCATTGCAAAGAGTTCTGATATATGTTCCCTTTGAGCACTTAACCTCCATGGTGAAAATATGCTCATCCTGAAGGTGACTCTCATCGAGAATAGTGATTGCCTGAATGTTGATCCTTCTGGGCTTTCTCTCAACTTCCTTGCCCTGTCTTGCAAGCTCATAGAGCTTCTTACCATTTATTTTTATGGCCGAATACATGGGTGGAATCTGATCGTACTCACCCACGAATTTCTTCACTGTCTCGTGAAGCTTTTCGCTACTTACATTAACTTCAGATTCTGACAGTATTCTTCCGGACATATCCTGTGTATCTGTGGTGACGCCAAGCCTGCAAACAGCGATGTACTCTTTATCGTGATCTGTGAGCATATCGCAAAGCTTGGTGCCGTTACCGACACAAATAACAAGAACCCCGACCGCATCCGGATCAAGGGTCCCTGTATGTCCAATCTTTTTCATTTTCAAAATGCCGCGGAGACGGGCCACCACATCACTGGATGTATAACCGGCCTCCTTGTATACATTTATAAGTCCGTTGTACATTTATTTCTCCAAAGACAAAATGTCATTTTACAACATTTATGCCCTTCAAATCCTTCTCAATATACTCTGAAAGATTGTTGATAATATCATGCTGCGTTCCGTTCATGGTGCAGCCTGCAGCTCTTGCGTGACCGCCACCGCCGAAAAGCTCGGCAATCTTCGCCACATTGACCTTGCCCTTGGAACGAAGACTTACCTTGTACTCCATGCTGCCAATCTCGTAGATAAAGATAGCGCACTCGGTACCTGTGGTCAGAAGGAGCTGACTTACAATTCCGTCAAGATCAGATGACTGAGCCATATAGAAATCCATAGTCTGCTTGGATATAACGCTCACTATGCATTCGCCGTCCATAAAGAGCATGCTCTCAAGAAGCGCTCTTCCAAGGATCTGATTCTGAACGTAACTCTTTTCATAAAATACATGGTCTATGAGGGCGCCAAAATCAAAGCCAAAGCTTATAAGATCTGCCGCAACCTTCATAGTATCAGGCGAAGTATTGGAGTACTTGAAAACTCCCGTATCTGTCACGATACCCATGTAAATAGCCTGAGCAATGGAAACATCAAGCTTCTCTCTGTCCATGCAATTGTAGACCAGCTCTGAAGCTGAGCTTGCTGTAGGAACTATGTAATTCTCATCACCTGTTCCTGTGTTGCTGACATGATGATCGATATTGATCTTCTTTTTAGCAGCATCGAAAAACTTCTCAGCATCACCAAGTCTTTCTTTTCCACAATCAAGGGCAAAAAAAACATCATAGCTGTCCACATCAGATGTAAAATCAGAATTTATCTCGTCTGTACTATCAATTATCCTGTAGCTCTCCGGAATCTTATCCAAAAAGATATCTACTTTCAAATCCGCAAAATTCTTTTTAAGGTAAAGATAAAGAGCCATGGTGGAGCCGACACAATCGCCATCCGGTCTGATATGGCCGCCTATTCCAACGGTTTTTGCGCCTGCTACTATTTCATCAATTCTCATTCTTCTACCTCTAAGTTTTACTCTTCTGTTTCCTGTTCCTCAGTTTCGCCTCTGGCAGCTCTTGCCTCAGCGTCCTTAGCAGCAACCTCATCGATGATCTTAGACATATTGATGGCGTATTCGATGGAATCGTCCATGATAAATCTAAGCTCGGGAGTATTGCGCATATTAAGTTCTTTTGCAACGGTGCTGCGGATATAGCCCGCAGCAGACTTAAGACCTTCTTCTGTGCGGAGTCTGTCTTCGTCGTTACCCATGACAGATATCCATACCTTACAGGTCTTAAGGTCCGGTGCAACCTCGACATCCATTACAGATGTCATAGGACTGATTCTGGGGTCCTTACTGAATCTAATGGCCTCAGAAATAACTTTTTGTACTTCTCCGTTGATTCGGATGTTTTTAATACTGTTTTTTCTCATTATTTATTATCCAATTTCTCACGAGGTACTTCTACCATTATGTAAGCTTCAACTACATCGCCAACGTTAATTGCATCAAATCCGTCAAATACAAGACCGCACTCGTAGCCGTCCTTAACTTCCTTAACATCATCCTTAAATCTCTTAAGTGATGCAAGATCGCCTTCGAATATCTGCTCCTCGGCTCTGCTGATACGAACCTTGCAATCCTTCTGGATCATACCGTCTGTAACAATAGCACCGGCGATATTACCAAGCTTGGATGCCTTGAAGAGCTGACGGATCTCAGCGTGACCGATGATCTTCTCTTCATATACAGGTGCAAGCATACCCTTCATAGCATACTCAACATCCTCGATTGCCTGATAGATAACCTTGTAAAGCTTGATCTCAACGCCTTCGTGCTCAGCAGTACTCTTAGCAACAGCATCGGGACGAACATCGAAACCGATGATGATGGCATTTGATGCAGCAGCAAGGGATACATCAGACTCTGTGATGGCACCAACACCGCCGTGGATAACCTTAACAACTACCTCATCATTTGAAAGCTTAAGAAGGCTTGCCTTAAGGGCTTCCACGCTACCCTGTACGTCTGCCTTGATGATGATATCAAGCTCTTTGAGCTTACCTTCCTCAATCTTGGAGTAAAGATCATCAAGTGACATCTTAGCCTTGGTCTCTTCAATAAGATCCTTCTTCTGCTGCTGGAGGTATGTATTAGCATACTGTTTAGCTTCCTTGTCGCTCTCGTGTCCAAGGAATACCTCACCTGCTCCGGGAACATCTGAAAGTCCAAGGATCTCAACAGGCTGTGAAGGAAGAGCCTCTTTAAGTCTCTTACCCTTATCATCTATCATCGCACGAACCTTACCTGAGCATGCACCTGCAGAAATGAAATCACCAACATGAAGTGTTCCCTTCTGAACAAGAACGTTTGCTACAGGTCCGCGGCCCTTATCAAGCTTAGCCTCAAGGACAAGACCTCTTGCCTCACGGTTAGGATTAGCCTTAAGCTCAAGAATATCTGCTGTGATGAGGATTGTATCAAGGAGTACATCCATACCCTCACCTGTCTTAGCAGAAACAGGTACGAATTCTGTTGATCCGCCCCAATCTGTAGCGATAAGACCGTACTCTGTCATTTCCTGCTTAACTCTGTCAACATTTGCACTGGGCTTATCAATCTTGTTTACAGCAACGATGATCTCAACGCCTGCTGCCTTAGCATGGTTGATAGCTTCTACTGTCTGAGGCATTACACCGTCATCGGCAGCAACAACCAGTACTGCGATATCTGTTGAATTAGCACCACGCATACGCATAGCTGTGAATGCTTCGTGTCCGGGTGTATCAAGGAATGTAATCTTTCTATCGTTAACCTTGATCTGGTAAGCACCGATACGCTGTGTGATACCGCCGGCTTCCTTATCTGTAACGCTTGTGTCACGGATAGCATCAAGAAGTGATGTCTTACCATGATCGACGTGACCCATTACGCAGACAACCGGAGGTCTTGACTTAAGAAGGCTCTCGTCCTCCTCTTCCTCCTTAAGAAGCTCTTCGATAACGTCTACCTGAACTTCCTTCTCACAGATGATCTCGTACTCAATAGCTATATTCTCAGCTTCCTCGTATGTCAGCTCTGAGTTAACAGTAACAATCTGACCTGCAAGGAAAAGCTTCTTGATGATAACTGAAGGCTGAAGCTTCATCTTGTCGGCGAGTTCCTTGATAGTGAGCTTATCAGGAATAGTGATAACCTTGATCTGCTCCTCAGGCTCCTCTACCTTCTTTACTTCAGGCTTAATGAAGCGACCAACCCTCTTACTTCTGGGCATCATCTCTTCATTCTCTTCATAGATATGATCCTTCTTGGATCTCTTATCCTTATCCTGGTTATTTCTGCGCTTTCCTTCGCCCTTGCCTTCATTCATGGGAGCTGCTTCAAAGCCGCCCTTCTGATCCTTGCCCTTAGCGAAGTCTCTGCCGCCCTTACCACCGCGGTTTCTATCGGGCGCACCCTGTCCGGGTCTTGCAGACTGCATACCCTGACGATCGCCGCCCTGACGGTCATTATTCTGGCCGTTTCTGTTTCTGTCATTGGGACCGCTCTTACGAGGCTGTCCGCCCTGCTGCTGATTATTATTGTTGGCAGGTCTTCTGTCATTTCTCTGATTATCACCAGTACGCACATTGGTTGCAGGCTCTGTCTTAGCTGCTTCCTTCTGAGGTGCGGGTGCTTCAGTCTGAACCTTCTCAACCTTAGCGGGCTTGGGAGCTACTTCTTCCTTAGCAGGCTTCTGAGAAGGCTCCTGATACTTAGGAATATCGTTATTATATGACTCAAGCTGCGAAGGAGCTGTGAGAGGCTTTATCGGATGATATACATTCTGTGATCTTGCGAATGTGTTCTGTCTCTGTCCGTTTCTGCCCTGATTGTCACGGCTCTGGTTTCTTCCGCCCTGATTGTTATTCCTGCCTGCGCCGTTATTTCCATTCTGGAAATTACCACTCTTGGAAGCACTGGGATTGGTAACCATGATAATGGTCTTCTTTTTCTTAACAGGCTTCTGAGCTGCCTGTCCCGCAGGAGCACCTTCTTTTGCACTCTTAGCAGGCTTCTCCACTGCTGCAGGCTCTGCCTTCTTAGCAGGCTTCTCTTCTGCCTTGGGAGTCTCCTTTTTATCTGCGCTTCCGCTTCCGAAGTGTTTTCTAACCTTCTCCGCTTCCTCGTCCTCTACTGAGCTGTTAGATCTTTTTGCTGACTCTACACCCTGTGTCTGAAGGTATGAAACAATCTCCTTACCTTCAACACCAAGCTCCGTAGCGAGTTCGGATATTTTAATTTTCGACATTCGCATTTCCTCCGTCCTGTAAATCATCTAAGTTCTTCTGAAGCGTCTTCGCAAAACCATTATCCATGATTGCAATACTCGTTCGAACTTCCTTACCGATAGCCCTTCCGAGAGATTCCATATCTCCGAAAAATGACATCGGAACACCATAATACTCACATTTATCACGAAATTTCTTTTTCGTGTTGTCGGATGCATCTTCGCTTATCAAAACATAAGATGCCGACCCGCCCTTAATGGCATTCAACACCGCAAATTCACCGCTGGCAAGCTTCCCTGCCTTCTGACACAGACCAAGCAGTGAATAAACCTTCATATTATTCATTCTCTGCAAGCTCCTTCTTCAGTTCATCTGCTATCTCAGGCGGAACAGCAACCTTAAGTGTTCTGTCCAGCCCCTTTTTCTTTATAGCCATTTCCAGGCATTTTTCATCCCTGCATATATACGCGCCGCGGCCGTTTGCTCTGCCTGTAAGGTCAAGTCTGATGTTACCGTCTGTATCTCTGATTATACGGATCAGCTCTTTCTTTTCCCTACTCTCACCGCAGCCAACGCATCTTCGCATAGGCTTATTCATAAATTATTCCTCTTCTGAATCGCCCTCGTATTCAGGCTCTTCACCTTCGTTCTCATCTACTTCGTAGAACTCTTCATCGTCTTCTTCATCATCCATATAGTCTTCAATACGGAATCCGACAGCATCCTTAGCCTGAGTCTCACTCTTGATATCGATCTTATATCCTGTAAGACGTGCAGCAAGACGTGCATTCTGACCTTCCTTACCAATTGCAAGTGAAAGCATGTGGTCCGGAACTACTACCTTAGCACTCTTCTCATCGGGATCAGCAAATACTGCTACAATCTTAGCCGGTGAAAGTGCATTCTGTATAAGGTTACCAGGGTTATCATCCCAGTTAACAATATCAATCTTCTCGCCGTTGAGCTCATCAACGATAAGGTTAACTCTGTTTCCGTTAACACCTACGCAAGCACCAACTGCATCAACGTTGGGGTTGTTGGAGTAAACAGCGATCTTGGTACGGCTGCCTGCTTCACGGGCAATACTCTTAATCTCAACTGTACCATCCTGAATCTCAGCAACTTCCTGCTCAAAGAGCTTCTTAACAAGATCGGGATGTGTACGTGATACAAGGATTCTGGGCCCCTTATTACCATTTCTAACCTCAAGGATATATACCTTGATTCTCTCTGTAGGGCGATAATGCTCGCTCTTAACCTGCTCATTCTCACTGAGCATAGCATCTGCTCTTCCGAGGTTGATGCTGATATTCTTGCCGATGAAACGCTGTACAACACCAGTTACGATGTCGTGCTCATGCTCGAAGTACTCGTTGTAGATAGCGCCTCTCTCCTCTTCACGAATCTTCTGAAGGATAACGTTCTTGGCGTTCTGTGTAGCGATACGTCCAAAATCCTTGGAGTTGATCGGTACTGTAACCATGTCGCCAATCTCACACTTATCTACATATTTAAGTGCTTCATCCATGCAGATCATGTTCTGAGGATCCATTACGTCATCAGGGAACTCTACGACTTCCTTATCTGAGAAGCACCTGAATTCACAGGTATCTCTGTCGATCTCAACCTTAATGTTCTCTGCTCTCTGATAGTTGTTTCTGCAAGCAGTCATAAGTGAGTTCTCGATTGCATCAAACAGTGAATCTCTGCTGATGTTCTTTTCCTTCTCAAGTAGATCGAGTGCGTCCATCAATTCTTTGCTCATAGTGATTTTCTCCTTATTCTATGAAAAATTAAAAATCCAGTGTTAATCGGATATTTGAAATTTCTTTTCTATTAAAAACCTGCTCTCCGGCAGCGGTCTCAATAGTAACCGTGTCAGAATCAAAAGCAGCAAGCTTACCGGTAAATTCTTTGGTTCCGTCGATTGCCGCATAAAGCTTAACATCTACATCAAGCCCCAGGCTGTTCTGCAGGTGCCTGTCCTTTTTAAGCTGTCTGCCAAGTCCCGGGCTGCTGACTTCCAGCGTGTATGCCTCCTCGATAAAATCATGGGCATCAAGTGCATCCGAAAGCTCATGGCTTACATCTACGCATTTGTTAATGTCTACTCCGCCATCTCTGTCAATGTAGGCACGAAGGTACCACTCGCCTGCTTCCTTAACAAACTCCACATCATAGATACGAACTTCGTTCTTCTCAGCGATGGGCTTAAGAAGTGCCTCTGTTTTGTTTTCAATTTCTTCTCTTCTGGACATAATTCTCCGTGAGCCTCATATTAAAGGCATAAAGAAAGTGGGCTCTTTGCAAAGCCCACTTCTAGTCTGAATAATTATTTAGTAACAACTGTAATATAGCACTATTTCTGCAATGCGTCAAGCGTGTCAGATTATCTTATCGAAAGTATCTGCAAGTGCAGGATAAATATTCTTGAACTGCTGATATCTTGCCTCATATTTCTCAACAAGTGCAGGATCGGGTTTCTCTGTCTTATCTACCTTAACGATAGCTGCAGCGGCTTCTACTACGCTCTTATAAGCACCGCATGCAACCATAGCCAGCATAGCGCCGCCCATTCCGGGACCCTCTTCACATACAGGTACATCCACTTCGATATTGAGGATGTTGGCAATCATTTTTCTCCAAAGAGGACTCTTTGCTCCGCCGCCGCAGATCATTGTTCTCTCGGGCTTAACGCCGATGCTCTTAGCTACTTCGTACATATCTCTTGTAGCAAAAGCAACGCCTTCAAGAACAGCCTGTGTCATATCCTCTCTTGTGGTATCCATTGTGATCCCTGTGAAGGTAGCGCGTGCGTTAGGATTGTTCCATGGAGATCTCTCACCCATGAGATAAGGAAGGAAGAATACATGGTTCTCACCGAGCTTCTCGATACCCTTCTGCTCATCAGCATAATCCTTGGTCTTAAGAATCTCATCCATCCACCACTTGTTGCAGCTTGCAGCACTGAGCATGCAGCCCATGAGATGGAATGTTCCGTCTGCATGGTCGAAGGAATGAAGTGCATTGTTGCTGTCAACAGCAAAGCTGTCTGATGACATGAAAATTGTTCCGCTTGTACCAAGAGAGATGTTACATCTGTTGTTGCCAACTGTACCTGTTCCTACAGCTGCTGCCGCATTGTCGCCTGCACCTGCTGCAACTACTACGCCGCTGTTAAGACCAAGCTCTGATGTAAGCTCTGCGTTAAGCTCACCAACCTTCTCATAACTCTCAAAAAGCTGAGGAAGCATATCCTCTGTGATGCCGCAGATGTCACACATCTCTTTTGACCACTTTCTGTTCTTAACATCCAGAAGAAGCATACCTGATGCATCTGAATAATCTGTGCAGAAAGTACCTGTAAACTTATATGCAAGATAATCCTTGGGAAGCATTATCTTCTTGATCTTTTTAAAGTTCTCGGGCTCATTCTCTTTGATCCAGAGAATCTTAGGAGCTGTGAATCCGGCAAAAGCAATATTTGCTGTAAGATCAGAGAGCTTGTTTTTACCGATTTCATTATTAAGGTAGTCAACCTGTTTCTGAGTTCTGCCGTCGTTCCAAAGAATAGCGGGACGGATAACATTGTCATTCTCATCAAGGATTACAAGTCCGTGCATCTGTCCGCCGAAGCTTATACCTGCAACCTGTGACTTATCAACGTCCTTAAGAAGCTCCTTTAAGCCTTCAACAGCCTGAGCATACCAGTCCTCGGGCTTCTGCTCTGACCAGCCGGGCTGAGGGAAGAATAAAGGATATTCCCTTGTAGCTGTTCCGTGAATTTTGCCTGTCTCATCCATAAGGACAAGCTTAACTGATGATGTACCAAGATCTACACCTATATAAAGCATATACAACCTCCCATTACTTTAAGTTTTGCCTATAGTATCTGTATCCTGTGACCATGATGCCACAATGATAATTATACTGTGTTTTTAAGGCGGTTGCATTACACTTTTTGCTGATTAATCACTAATTATTGCAGAGTAATTCCCTGAGTAAGAATGTGTTCGAATTCATCCCTTCTTACAGGCTTGCTGATAAGATATCCCTGCATCTTGGTTATACCCATTTCGTTAAGAGCGTGGTACTGACTTTCTGTCTCAACACCAACCGCAGTCACGATTATGCCCATTGCAGAAGAAAATCTCATTATAGAATCTATCAGAACTCTGGTGGCTTTGTCCGTCTCAACACCTGATATCAGATTTCTCGAGAGCTTAATATAATTGATGCCACAATTCATAAGATAAGACAGATTGATACTGTTACCGCCAAAATCATTAAGGCTCAGTTTAAAGCCATAGTTGTGGAATGCTTCCATGGTATCTCTGGCCGAGCTTGCTGCACCCATGATCACGTTACTTGAAATATCAAGAATAATCCTGTCTGTAGTCAGGCCGTACTCTTTACTCATTTTTTCCAATGACTCAATAAACTCAGCGTCAAGAAGTTGAAGCGGTGAAAGATTTATCGTAAGCTCCAGATTTTTCCCATAGGTCTCTTTCCACTCTGCAACAGTTTCAAAAGAATCTTTTACTATCCATATTCCAAGCCTGCTCATAAGGCCACACTCTTCTGCCATAGGGATGATCTGGGCCGGAGAAATATTTTCCATATCTCCTCTAAGATGCGGGAACACTTCCACACCGATAACCTCATTGCTGTCAACATCGATCTGGGGCTGAAAATGCAGAATATAGTCCTTCTCCGGAATAGAATTGGCTATTGTTTTACTTATGAATTGAGCCTTGGAAATCTCATTTATCATCCTCTTGTCAAAGAACTTGTATCCATCCTTGTTGGCGCTCCTTTTTACATCATACATTGCATTATCAGCGTAATTGATAAGTATCTCGTAGCTTTCCAGGCAATCATCGGGATATATTGCTATCCCTATGCTGGCGGACAGATTGAAAATATAATTATCGTGAATTATAGACTGATTAAAAAGTGCCCTGATATTGTCGGCTGCCGTTTCTATTTCTTCATGATCCTTAATATCCTTAAGGCAGATAAGGAATTCATCACCGCCCATTCTAAAAGATGTAAATTTCTCGGGAAGAGAATTTAGTCTTTTACCTATTTCTATAAGAACATTGTCGCCCATCTCATGGCCATAAGTATCATTAATGGGTTTGAAGTGATTCAGATCTGCACAAAAAACAGCATAGGTTTTTCTTTCTGTTTTTGCCTCGTTGTGAATTTTCTCAAGAATTTCCACCGCTGATCTTCTGTTATATAATCCTGTCAGCATATCGGTGGATGACAACGTAACAAGCTGATCATTTGCGCTTTGAAGGTCCTTGGTCTTTTCCTTGATGCGCTCTTCAAGTACAGCATTCTGTTCCTTTTGCTGCATAATCAGTTCCTCATTCAGATGTGATGAATGAAGTACGTAATTGGTAATAAGGTACGACATAAAGGTGATCAAAATATACATGCCAAGTGTCTGGGTAAGAATGCCTGTCATTATGAACCCGACATCAATAAACATGAATATAACTATCAGGAAAAATCTTCTTTTGGTACCTTTACCGGAAAAATCCCTTTCAATAAATTCAAAATCGTACTTCTTACATATCTGAATGGTTGTCCCCACGCACATAAAAATCATGGTAAGAACATATAACAAATTTGCATAATCATTTTCCGCATCATGACCTAGCGCTCGCATGAAATCATACTCAAGATCAAGCACTGCATAGCCAATTATTCCAATATTGGTAATGACAGTTCCCCTGTGGATATTCTTAGTTCCGATTCGGATAAGGAGCCCTAAATCCATCATTATTATGTAAAAGCTAATGAAGAAAAATATAAGCTCTTTCCAATGAGCTCCGCTATGACCCGGACCTGCTGCAATCACGTGAAATCTATAGATCATAACAAACCCGCATATAGAAAAGCACAGGGTGTTAGCCATAAGGAACGCTATTTCTGTTCCTTTCCCTTTCAGCATGGAAAGCATGTAAATAGATATGCACATAGCAAAACATGCATCAGGCAAAAGATAGATATCATCCGTAAGACTCATTAAGGCCTCAGGATCATCTGAATAAAAATCCGCATACAAATAGATAACATCGGCGACAAACCAAATAGCCATGCCAACAGCCATTGCTACAGTGGACCATTTGAAGGATCCAAGCCGTGGAATTTCAGACAAAAGAAGAATAAAAACCAGCGCTACAGTAACCGGCGACAGCAGATCCATCAGATAGTCATTACCTGTTACCGTACTGGCAAAATAGCTGACAAAAGAAATTGCAATAAGAACTACCAGCGATTTTTCTAATTTATTAAGCATATCTCATCGCTCCTCGTGTGTGTAAGAAAACGCATAACTGCGCGGGATTCATAAGACGAAAATGCTACATAATAATTATACCACAAAAATTTTTTAATTTTTTTCAAAAAAGTACTTGCATTATTTTTGAACTTGTAATAATATAATCAAGTCGCCAAACGAAAGGCGAAACAAAAGAACATGGCTCGTTGGTCAAGCGGCTAAGACGCTGCCCTCTCACGGCAGAATCAGCGGTTCGATTCCGCTACGAGCTACTGACTGTGTAAACAGCCCAACCCTATAACTCCAGACGCTAAGCGCGTTTCGGAGTTTTTTATTTTTCTCGGAAAAGATGAAATTTCATGAGGGAAACCTCAGGGAAACCTTGTTAATATGAAATTGCTCTTTCTATCTGTGATAATTTGTTCATTTTATTTTTATTACTGTAATAGTAAACCTCAGCCTCCCCCTTGCGGTAAGTTGCCCATTGCGCTCGGCGCTTAACGGCGTCCTGTGCTCGGCGTCTCCGCGTTCGCTCCACCGCCTGCGACAAGAACGCCTACGCCTATCCGCGCGTGGGGCAATATTTTTTTCTTTTATATAAGGTTGAGCATAAAAATAAGCCCTATCCATATCGGATAGGGCCGTTATCTTAATGTTACATCTTTTTAAAGGTGTATTTGTTAGATTTTGTGAAAATTTCGTTTTTCTTCCAAGACTTTGTAATAAGCTTCTTGTAATCATTGAGCTTTGACTTAGGAGCTTTAACTGTGATTTTTAGGCTTACTCCTTTATAGTGAACAAATCTATTTTTATTTATTTCTTTACTACATGCAAATGCATACTTACCTATTTTTTTGAGCTTTTTTGACTTTATTACTACATTCTTAAGCTTACAACCTGCAAATGCTTTTTCACTTATTGTCTTTACATTTTTACCAATTGTTACTTTAGTAACATTAGTGTTTCCTGAAAAACACATCGTAGGTATTTTTGTTATGCCTGAGCCTATTACAATTTCAGTTGCTGTATCATTAGCTGCGAATGCTCCTTCACCAAGCTTTGTAACTGTATCAGGGATTGTGATTTTTCCACTGATATTCATTCCACTAAATGCTGAATCATATATTTCTGTTACAGTGCTTGGAATCACTAAGCCTGTGAATGAGTTGTGGTAATTGGGAAATGTAGTATCACCTATATATATATCTTCCCAGTACTTAACACCAACTTTAGTTACTGTATATGTAACACCTTCATGAGTAACTGTTGCAGGAATATTTACTACTGTATTTTCATATCCCATGAAAATTTTAACTGCTACTGTTGTATCAGTAATTTTATCATATGCAAAATCACCTTCCCAGAAGTCTGCTGGATGCTCACCTGTTGTACTACTCCAATGCTCCCAGTAATCTTCTCTGCTTGAGTACCATAATTTACCTGTATTATGTTCTTTAGCCTCGACCTGAAGATTATTCACTGATAAACTGCCTATTATCATTGCTCCTGCAAGGGCGATTGTTGCTACTCTCTTAATCATTGATTTAATCATAACTTTTTACTCCTTTATTGAAAAATCAAATTTATTATGATTATACATTTATTATTATTCACTACTTAGATAGTACATCAAATTAAATCATGATTGTTCAAATTTATACTCTTTTAATAAATCATCTGTAATACTCACAGAAGCCACCATAGTAATGATAAACAAAATGTGAAATCCCATCTGATATAGAATTGATTCCGAAAAGAATCATAATTGAAAAGATAGTGAAGATTATTATTCCTATTATTTTTACAATTATTAGTACCTTTATTGCTTTGGCTATTTCGTTTTCGGAAAAACCTTCCCTAATATCATCCAAAGAATTTTTATCATTAGATCAAGTGTTGTTAATTTTATATTTTCCATGTTTACCTCTTTTCTAACTTAAGACAGAAAGTGATGAAAGATGTGATTAAGCCCTTCAACTTATCCTTTCTCAAGTCAATTCCTAGAGGGAAACCTCAGAGAAACCTCATTTTTTTCAAAAAAGAGGTGGTAAATATGTCTACCCAAAATCATGCCACGGAGGGATGGGAGTTGGTAACAAAGTTAATTTAGTTTTAAAGTAAGGGTAGTGTCAAATGATTTATGGAAAGTCGGTCAATCATTAGCTGCTTTTTAGTTTTTTACAGTTGCTGTTTTGAATTACGTGGGCATCGTGAAAAACAATATTTATCCACGTAAGAAAATCAGGAAATGGTGAATTACGGGGATGAATGGGAAAATGTGATTTATCCACGTAAGATTGGCGGAAAAAAGGCTCAGGATTACGGGGGGTGCATAGAGAAATGAGATTCATCCACGTAAGAATGGCGGAAAAAAGGCTCAGGATTACGGGGGTGGCTTAGAGAAATGAGATTCACCCACGTAAGATTGGCGGAAAAATGGCTAAAAATTACGGGGATGAAAAAAGAAAAACAATATTTTCCCCGTAATAAAACAGTGAGAAAGAGGAACGAAGAAATGAAGAAAAAAATTCTTACGGGGCTGATGGCTGCTATCATGGCATTTACTGTGGCGGCTCCTTTGTGGGGGATAAAGGCTGAGGCAAAATATGTTGATTGGAGTGAATATGATAAATCAACATGTATATGTACCGGTAATTATAGAAATATAAATTGCACAAGTAAAAGACACCTGGTTGCGTGAGAGTGGCGCAAACCCCTCGCCTATAATAGTAAACTGAAATAGCTGCCTATCTTTGCAGGATGGGCAGCTATTTTACTCACTTCATCTGTTATAGTAACTAATCTTCAAGTTTATAGTTGGGATGTCGATATAATTCGGTGGCTGAGCCATTAGATATTTTTTCCTTTAACATCCAATATTAATCATTTTTTATAAATAATCTTTACGTTCTTATTTACCTTGCGAGCTGCTTTTACAATTTTCTTTGCAATCTTAGAATTTCTGCTCACACCTATGATTACGACTTTTTGCAGCTTTTTTGCACCTTTAAATGCTTTGAGACTTACAGACGTAAGATTTGCCGCATTAATTGTGGCATTCTTAACTTTTTTTCCGGAAATGGCACGCGCAGAAAGCTTTGTAACCTTGTATTGCTTTCTATTAACAGTTACAGTAGAACCAATTTTAACGGATTTTTTATTAGCAGTTTTGGTAACAGTAACACTTACTCCGTCTGGATTTCCTGTTACAGTAGTGCCTGATGTCAGGGTTGATGTCTGTCCCGATTGGATGCCATCAGTTTCTGATTGTTCGGAATTGCCTGAATTGCCAGAATCTGAAGGCGGGTTACTTGTGTCGGAATTACCTGGATCAGTAGGGGTAGAAGTTTTTTCATTGGAACTATCATCAGGTAACACATTATAATAAAAGCCTTCGTCAATCACACTTCCGGTAGTGGCATTAATAAGCTCAACATCTTTTCCGTCTACCTTGACAGAAAAATATACTATGCCTTCATCATCGATGTCTCTATTATCTGTATATCCATGATAAGTTATAGTGACAGCTGAAGTTGTGTCATTGGTTAGACCTATTCCAACATCGGGGGTTTTCCATTTATAAGTGACGTTTTTACCAGACATATCTTCTGAGAAAGTGGTGGTCACTGTTCTTGTCTCAGCTTTTCCCTTAGTAAAATTAATACCGTTCGGATCAAATGTGATATGGTAAGTGGGTTTTACAGCGACAGTGACATCTGATGTAATAGTCTGACTTGTATTATAGGTTCCGGTAATAGTTATGGTAGCGGTTGCGTCAGGATCTGTTATGATATTACTCATAGTTATTGATAGAAAAGAACCATACTGATATGTATTGGTTGAAACTTCGGAAATTATATTTTGGGGATCAGTTTTGGTCCATGTATATGTAATGCCGCTAATTAGGTTTGAATCTATTTCAGCAGTATCACTATATGCGTATAGTTGTTCAATGGTATCCGAACCTGCAGCAATGGAATATGTTTTGTCAGCTACATTAATATGAGGACCTGTTACATTAGCCTTTACTGTAATAGCAGTTGGAAAGATAAAGAAAGCACTTGAAACCGCTATAGTAGCGCTGGCCATAATTGAAAGAAGTTTCTTTAACATAACTCAATTACCCTCCAGGTATAATTTTTTAAGTCTATTTCTGAATAAATAAGGTTATTTGATAAAAGTAATATCAAGAGTTAGTTTAAAATGGGTCGGGGAGGGCGTCAAACAACTCTGCATTAAAAAAATATAAAAAAACTGAGAATTATATGTAGCCAGATGATTTCAAGGTCTTTACATTGAATTAAAATATTGGATTTGAATCAAGGTAAGGATATGGATTAGTTATACCTTGAAATCCCTGTTCCCCTGAAACTTCGTTTCTTTTGAAAAAAAGTGACCACAACATATGTATCGTCTTCAGTTCTTTTTCTAATGAATATATAGGCTGTACTCTTGTTATATTTTGCCTCTATAAAGAAATCCGCTTTTATAAGACTTCCAAATCCCTGTAGACAATACCTTTAAGGGAAATCAAAACGTAAAGAATGTTACTATCGGAAAAAATATAAAAACTGTAGGCGCTGGAGCATTTTCAGAATGCCCCAACCTTAAAAATGTAGATATGTCTAAGTGTAAAGTAACTAGTCTTTCAAAGAACCTCTTTAAAAGCTCAAAAAACAAGGTGCAAAAAAGTGTTCATTTAAATATAAACAGTCGTGAAAATTTTTTAGGGATGAGAATGAACTAGGTTCAGTCTCATCCCCTTTTTACCTCAGACAGAATTTCATAAACTTGCATGTATTTATATATCGATAATCGTAAGCCTTTATTAAGCTATAGCTATTTTTAGCACAATAAAAATGATATAATAGCGTTGTCTATACAAGTGGTGGGGACTACTAGAATAGAAAGGAATTTGTTATATGAGTAATAGAGAAAGAGCTTTAGAGCTTCTTGAGCAGATACCTGATGATAAGCTTTTTTATATCATTGGTATCATGGAAGGAGCGTTGATCCCTGATAGCAGTCTCGACGCTTCGATTGATGAATCAATAGCTATATCTGAAAAAGAAATCGAGGAAGGTGCTGACTTGATTCCATTTGATGATGCATTTGCTGCTTTGAAAGAAATATTTTGAATATATAGATAAATCAGATTTAATAAATAAAGCCATCTCTTCTTAAAAAGGGATGGCTTTTCCATATTATGTTTTTAGGAAAAACAAGTCGGAATTTCCTTCACACCCCTTGCTCTGCAAAGTGCTGATGTGGGCCCCTTAAAATCAAGCGGTTTTCCATCAATATCGGTAATCGTGCAACCGGCTTCCTGTGCAATAAGCGCAGCTGCAGCATAGTCCCAAAGCTGGACTCTCATCTCGAAATACAAAGCACATCTTCCAAGTGCCACGCAGCACATATCCCAAGCTGCAGTCCCCGATCTCCTGAGATCGACGCAAAGCGGAAGAAGCTTTTTGGCTATTTCAAAGGTTCTGTCCTGAAGCTCGGTATAGTAAGGTGCTGTGCCAAATACCGCAAGGGAATCAGAAAGAGGCGCCTCTGAAGACATTATCCTTTCGCCGTTCATATACGCTCCCTGTCCCGCCTGTGCTGAAAACATCATGTCATCAAAAGGGTTATAAATTACAGCCATGTGCGGTTTACCGTCCTTCAAAAGGCCAATTGAAACCACCGACGGTCTGTATTCATAGATAAAATTGGAGGTTCCGTCTATTGGATCAAGCACAAAACAATTTCCCTTTTCCATTTTTGACGAAAACACATCCTGTCCGTCTTCCTCACCCAGAAACTGTGCTTCGGGAAGCACTTCCTGCAGACTCTCTATAAGAAATTTCTGAATCTTTTCATCCGTCTCCGTACAAAAGTTGGCATGTCCGGCCTTCTCCATTATCTTTGGACGCTCGGCACTTATCATTATGTCACCTGCTTTGCGGGCAACCTTCATTATTTCTTCAATCACTGTTCTAATCCTTTCAAAACCTGCTCTTCGGCGCGTCCAATAACACCTGAAACATCCTTATCATTTTCATCATATACAGACATACCGATGGATACCTGATATCTGTGCCAGGGATTATTATCTCCGTTCTCAATTGATTTACCAAATACATCTGAAAGCTCAGCCATGAGTTCCTCACGCTCATAGAAGTCTCTGCCCGCTATTACAACTGCAAATTCAGTTGCTTTAGCTCTGTATACCTGTGAGTTTATGAACACTCCGCAAATTAACTTACATGCTCCTAAAATATACTCATCACCCTTATCCTGACCATACTTTTCGTTTATCTCATCAACATTTTTCAGCCTTACCAAAACTATTCCGAAACCGGCTGCTCCATGTTTAATATCCATATCCAGAGATTCTATTGATTTCTCAAAAGCAGCCTTGTTCTTTACACGAGTGAGAGGATCCTGAACCTGAGAAATCGTATTTTCCACAGTATGTTTTTTGGTAATTACCCTGTTTTTACCACTGTGTTTTCCAAGATACAGCTTTTCATCGGCATCACGAATAGTATCAAAGACTTTTTTACCAGCAGAAGATGACACTCCAAAGGTCATTGTAACTTTGAAATGCGTGCCTTCATGCTCAAAATCACGCTGTTCAATCTCTTTTCTGATTTTCTCCAAGAACTCAAAGGCATCGGGGATTTCTGATGTTTTCCCAACAAACAAAAATTCCTCACCGCCCCATCTGCAGCATAGTGCTCCTCTATCCGATAGAATTTCGCCCACACTTTTAAGGACATAGTCCCCGCAGTTATGGCCATAGGTATCATTAACCTTTTTAAAATCGTCTATGTCGGAAATCGCTATCCAATATTCATCATTTTTACGTTGTAACTTTTCCAGGTGATTGGTCAGATAATATCTGTTGGGAAGTCCGGTGAGTTTGTCATGAGACAGCTGATATTCCAGCTGTTCTTCTGATTTGTTGGCTATAATAACCAAAAACTGCAGGACGAACATAGTAATCACAAAAACAATAACTCCCCACAGCAATGAAAGCCAAAATTCAGCTTTCGCAGGAAGCACATAAGGCGCGGGATGAAAATGCAGATACACATATACGAAAAGATAAAAAAACATTCCCAATATGCACATCGGCATCATACGAACATATTTTATTTTCAGGGTTCTGCCGGTGTATTCGGCAAAAAACGCCAGAACATTCATGCCTATAAGGGTAATCTGAAACCCACTGCCCCAACCGGTAAGCAGCGCTGCGAGCACCATATGGGCAACCACTTCAAGATATACTGCCACAGCATAGAACTGCAGCCACTCCTTATACACAACGAAGAGCATAACAATATAAAAGCTAATACTGAACACATTAAACTTAGCCATGGGCGTAACACCGCACTGAATAAAAATCATGATCATAAGTACATGTATCAATAAAAAGCATATTGCCATACCCCAAGCGGTCACCTTGGCTCTTTTCATATTCATGAACATATTGACTCAATGCCCCCTAAATCATGTCATTGCTTTTAGTGAACAGATTTATTATCAAAATATCGCAATATTAGTATACTATCGAATAAGCAATATGCTCAAATTAAAGATTTGTAAAATACTTGGTTACAGCTTTCAGTTTCTATATACAATCACCCCTTCATGAAATCAAAGATACTTATCTGGTTAGATTCAGGAATATCTCCAAGCAGACCCATGTTTGCCATCTTCTCTACTACTGCCTGAGGACACTTGGTGCGCTGTCTGAAGTCATCCCTTGAAATGAAAGGACCATCCTTTGCTGCTTCAACAATCTGATCCGCAGCTTTTTCGCCAAGACCGTCAATACTTACAAGGCTGGGCATGATCTTATCTCCAAATACCTGGAAGGATCTTGATGCAGCCTTAAAGATATCTATAGGCATAACCTCTATGCCGCGCTCATACATCTCTTCTGCAAGTCTCATGGCTGCCAGCTCGTTCTGCTCGGCATTGGTCATCTCATCACCTTTGCTTCGGTAATTGTTCATCCACACGTGAAGAGTACCCTCTCCCTGGAACATATGCTCATAACTGAGGGCCTTCGCTCTGATGGAGAACCACGCAGCATAGAAAGCCTGAGGCACATAAACCTTGAAATAAGCTATACGCCAAGCCATCATAACGTAAGCTGCAGCGTGAGCCTTAGGGAACATGTACTTGATCTTCTTACAGGACCAGATGTACCAGTCAGGTACGCCCGCCTCGATCATGGCGTTTTCCATATCGGGAGTAAGTCCCTTACCCTTACGAACTGACTCCATGGTCTTGAAGGAAAGTGACTTATCCATCCCCTTCTGGATCAGATAGATCATGATATCGTCACGACAACAGATACAGGTATCGATAGTAGCTTTGCCCTCCTGAATCAAAGTCTGTGCGTTACCGAGCCATACGTCAGTTCCGTGGGACAGACCTGAAATTCTGATAAGGTGAGACAGTGATGACGGCGATGCGTCGATAACCATCTGCATAGCAAAGTCAGTACCAAACTCAGGAAGTCCAAGACATCCAAGCTTGGTTCCTCCAATCTGATCAGGAGTGATATTAAGGGACTCCGTATTCATGAAAAGCTTCATTACATTCTTATCATCCAGTGGCACTGTCTTGGGATCAAGTCCCGTGCAATCCTGCAGGAATCTTATCATGGTAGGATCATCATGACCCAGAATATCAAGCTTTAGCAGGTTGTGGTCGATGGAGTGATAATCGTAATGAGTCGTAATGGTAGCTGTGGTCATATCATTTGCGGGATGCTGAACCGGTGTAAATGAGTTGATATCCTCACCTACAGGCAAAACTATGATACCGCCGGGATGCTGACCTGTACCTCTTCTGATACCGATACAGCCCTGAGTAATTCTGTCTATCTCACATCTTCTCTTAGCTGCACCAATTCCGTCATAGTACTTCTTTACAAAACCATAGGCAGTCTTATCGGCAAGACCTGCTATGGTTCCGGCACGGAAGGTCTGTCCATATCCGAAAATAACCTCCGTATACTTGTGGGCCTTGGACTGATACTCACCGGAGAAGTTAAGGTCGATATCAGGCTCCTTATCACCCTTGAATCCCAGGAAGGTCTCGAAAGGAATATCAAAGCCGTCCTTATTCATCATATGTCCGCACTTGGGGCACTTTTTGTCAGGCATATCACATCCGGAATTACCGCCGTATTTAAGAACTTCTTCCGAATCAAAATCACTGTACTTGCACTTAGGGCATACGTAGTGAGGTGAAAGAGAATTAACCTCTGTAATACCTGAAGCAAAGGCCACGAAGGATGAACCTACGGATCCTCGAGAGCCTACCAGATATCCATCCTCAACAGACTTCCAAACCAGCTTCTGAGCGATGATATACATAACCGCGAATCCGTTCTTGATAATTGAGTTAAGCTCTCTCTCAAGTCTCTCCTCAACTATTGCAGGCAGATTTTCACCATAAATCTCATGGGCCTTGTCATAGCAGATCCTGGTAAGGATTCCGTCACTGTCTTCGATTACAGGCGGACATTTATCAGGTCTTACAGGGGATATGCTATCACATCTTTTAAGGATATCTCTTGTATTTTCAATAACTACTTCTCTTGCTTTTGCTGCTCCAAGGTAATCAAATTCCTTGAGCATCTCAGCGGTTGTGCGCACAAAAAGCGGAGCCGGGGTCTCTTCATTCATACCCTTACCTGCCATGATAACAGTTCTGTATATCTCATCATCAGGGTTAAGGAAATGCGCATCACAGGTAGCAACAACCGGCTTACCATACTGCTCTCCAAGACGAACTATTCTCTTATTTACTTCTCTGATATCATCATCTGAATTGATGGTCTCATATCTCTCTGAATCCACCATGAAGTGGTTGTTGGCAACAGGCTGAATCTCCAGATAGTCGTAGAAATTCACTATCTTAGCGATCTCCTGATCATCTCTGTCCTCAACAACAGCACCGTACAGCTCACCTGCGCAGCAGGCTGAACCGATAATAAGTCCCTCTCTGTGCTTCATCAGCTCGCTCTTAGGTATACGAGGGAATCTGCTGAAGTAATCCAGGTGCGACTTACTTACCAAAGTGTAGAGATTAACTCTTCCTATGGTATTTTTTGCCAAAATGATTACATGATGGGTACGCAGATGCTTAACAATCTCTGGGTTAGATGCACCAAGGGCATTTACCTTAGTGAGATCATCCGCCTGCTCCTGCTCCATCATAGGCATAAACTTAAGGAAAATCTTGGCAGTACACTCAGCATCATCAACAGCTCTGTGATGGTGCTCATTTACTACGCCAAGGGTTTTACAAAGAGCATCCAGGTTATGCTTAGCCTGTCTTGGGAAAAATGCTCTGGATAATCCCATGGTATCCACAGTGGTGTAGTCAACATCTATGCCAAGCTGTCTGCAGTTCTCATTGATAAAGCTGATATCAAAACCGACATTGTGACCAACAAGAATACAGCCCTCACAGAACTCAACGAATCTGGGAACTATCTCATCCCTTGTGGGACAGCCGATAACCATTTCATCGGTGATGCTGGTGAGCTTGGTAATATTGAAGGGTATGGGTTCACCGGGATCAATGAATTCTGAAAAACGGTCCAGAATCTGTCCATCCTTAAGCTTAACCGCACCTATCTCAATAATCTTATTTTTCTTGGGAGAAAATCCCGTGGTCTCTATATCAAAGACTACAAAGGTGCTGCCTTCGATTTTCTGCCCCTTATTGTTAATAACAATTTCCTTCAGGTCATCAACAAGATAACCTTCTACGCCCTGAACAACCTTAAAGAAATCCTGTCTGTCGGGACGCTTTTCGCCTGCTTCCTTGCGCTTACCGGACTCTGCCTTCCACAGATCCTCCCAGGCATGGTTAGCATCTGTAAGAGCCTGAACTACGCCGTGGTCCGTGATAGCAATACCTGGCATTCCCCATTTGTAAGCCTGCTTAACGATATCCTTTACCTCGGATACGCCGTCCATATCACTCATCTTGGTATGGCAATGAAGCTCAACACGCTTTACTTCCTCTTCATCAACACGCTTGGTGGTAAAATCAGGTATCTTACGAATTCCCGCAATACTCTGAATCGTTACCTCGTGATCAAACTTATCCACCATGGCGATTCCCTTGATCTTCAGGAAAGCGCCTTTCTTGATATCCTGCTCCAGCTCAGGAACATTCTCCATCTTAGCAAAAAGCTTGGCTGTAATGGTATCCGTATAATCGGTAATAGCGAACATGAGAATAGCCTTCTCGCCCTTGATTTCTCTCTTATCGTAGCTGATTACCTGGCCTCTGATGGTGACTTCGCCCATCTCTCCCACAATCTCATCCATTGACATAGCTTCATCTTCAAAATCTCTGCCGTAGATAACATTGGGATCATCGGATCTCTTAAAGCCGCCGCTCTGACCTTTTTTGAAGAATTTGCCCGCGGAACCGGCACCAAACTTACTGCCCTTGGATGCTCCACCGTCACCGCCCTGGAACTTACTCTTCTCAGCATGCTTCTGCTCAGCCGCCTTCTTCTCAGCAGTCTTTTCCTTAGCTTCCTTCTCGTGCTTCTTATCAGATTTCTCCTCGGACTGCTCAAGCTTTTGAACAAGCTTCATGGTCTCCTTGGTATAATCATGTTCCTTCTTTTTCGCTTCGGCTTCCTTGTAGCGGACATCCATTTTTACAGCAAAACCGCAGCGTTCATTCAGAATCTTCTCCAGAATGCGCTGTATGTCAGAAGCCTTTTTCTCCGCAATAACAGATTCCTCAAGAACAAGAACCACCTTGTCGCTCTCAGGGAATTCGAAATCCGCCGTTTTTAAAACCGTATATTCTATTGGATCGTAATTCTTGAATTCCAGCATGATGCTGTCCCTGTACATCTCAAGAAGGTTCTTGGGTGTGTACTGGGCAGATAAGAAAAACCTCTCATAGATCTTAACCGTAAGATTGGTCTCCTTAAACAGCTGCTTCTTGATCTCCTTCTCAGTCTTTATGACCTTTGCCTTGTCGATAAGACGGTTACTGGATAAATAGATACGTACGAGATCCTTTTTCTGAGTGGTTGAAATCTTCTCCACCTGAACATCCGCTAATTCTTCTTTTGTGTGTTTATCTAATTCAAGTGTGGCAAACACTTCAAGAAATGGTTTTCTCATACATTAAATCTCTTTCTATAATATAAACACACTTCGAAGATTCCAAAGAATCTCCGAAGTGATTATGAACATCAGTCGTTCCAGTGAACGAGCTCTTCTCTGAGGGTATTTATCAGTTCTGCTTCAGGAACCTTCTTCACGATCTCGCCGCGTTTTATAAGAAGTCCCTCGCCTACGCCGCCTGCGATACCTATATCAGCTTCTTTGGCTTCTCCGGGGCCGTTTACCGCGCATCCCATAACAGCCACCTTGATATCTAACGGGAATTCCTGAACCATCTTCTCAACCTGATTGGCAAGTCCTATAAGATCGATCTTGGTTCTTCCGCAGGTAGGACAGGATACAACTTCTATTCCGCCCTTCCTAAGGCCAAGAGTTTTAAGGATCATCTTAGCAGTTCTGATCTCCTCAGTGGGATCTCCTGATAATGAAACTCTTATGGTATCACCAATACCTTCATTCAGAATGATTCCAAGTCCGATTGAAGACTTGATATTACCGCCATAAAGTGTACCGGCCTCTGTAATTCCAACATGAAGAGGATAATTGGTTTTCTCCGCGAGCTTTTTGTGAGCATCAACGCAGAGCATAACGTTGGAGGATTTTATACTTATTACAAGATTATCATAATCAAAATCCTCAATTATACGAACCTTATCAAGAGCACTCTCAACAAGGCCCTCAGCGGTAACACCGCCATATTTTTCAACAAGGTTCTTCTCAAGAGAGCCGCTGTTTACGCCTACTCTGATGGGAATATTTCTCTCCTTGGCTGTCTTAACAACAGCTTCTATTCTGTCATTTGAACCGATATTACCGGGATTGATCCTGATCTTATCAGCGCCGTTCTCCATTGCAGCGATGGCCATTTTGTAATCAAAATGAATGTCTGCTACAAGAGGAATATGGATTCTCTCTTTTATCTTCTTGATAGCATCTGCTGCTTCCTGAGTAGGAACCGTGCATCTGACAATGTCACAACCTGCTGCCTCAAGAGCAAGAATCTGCGCAACAGTCGCCTCTACATCCTCTGTAGGTGTATTGGTCATGGACTGGATCATTATGGGATTGCCGCCACCTATGATCTTATTTCCTATATGAACAACCTTAGTATTATCGCGATATGCCATATCTATTACCTCATGAATTTTGAAACATCATTGATAACCACTACAACCATAAATGCCAGCAGTATTACCATTCCTACAAGGTGCACCATACCTTCCTTTTCCCTTGGTACGGGCTTACCTCTCACAACCTCGACGAACTGGAATATAAGTCTTCCTCCGTCAAGAGCAGGGAAAGGAAGAAGGTTCATAACTCCCAGGTTCACAGACAAAAGTATTGCAAGCTCAAGCATTGTAAGAATTACTGACCATACACCGTAGGGGCTTACTGCCTCGTAGGTATCATCAACTATCTTAACCATTCCGACAGGACCCGAAACATCATTAAGTGAAAGCTTGCCCTGAACGAGAAGCGCAAGGCTTCTGTAGGTGGTCTTAAGATAATACCAAACATCATACCAAGCGTAGGGAATTACCTTGGAAGGGCTAACCTTGTCATATTTTCCCATGTAGAGCCCCATGTAATAGCGATTATCCTCGCTGTCGTAACGAGGAATGAGATCGGTAGAATTCACCTGACCGTCTCTCTCATATACGATATGCATGGGACCGCCCTGGCTGAACTGTGAAATAAGCGTTACCTCTGATGCAAGATGAATCTTCTCGCCATTGATCGAAACGATGGTATCGCCTTCCATAAGTCCTGCATCCGCTGCCGCAGAATCCTCTGTAAGACCTGCCACAACAGGATATGCCCAGTTTGAATTAGCTACAACGATAATAGCCAGTATCATAGCTGTTATGAAATTGAAAAACGGACCGCCAAAAAGTACTGCTATTCTTGCCCACACATTGGCATTTGGAAATGAGCGCTCATCAAACTCCTGGTTCTCAGCGTCCATAACATCCTCGCCTTCAAACACACAGGCTCCGCCTATAGGTAAAAGCCTGATGCTGTATGTGGTTTCCCCTTTTTTCTTTTTCCATAATACCGGGCCCATTCCGATGAAAAACTCAAGAACCCTTATTCCATTTGCCTTGGCAATAAGAAAATGCCCCAGCTCATGGGTTGTAACAAGGACACAGAATATTATGAAAAAAATGATCAAACTAACTAACATATTTTAAAAAGTGCCTCCCGCAAAATTACAGCTTAAAATTCTCAAGATAAGCATAGGTCTCAGCCTCTGCTGCAAGAATCTCCTCAAGATCAGGATTCTCTATCTTATTGTGATGCTCCATGGCACCGGTGATCATATCGTAAATATCAAGGAAACGAATCTCCCTTGCTATAAACTTCTTAACAGCCATCTCGTTTGCCGCGTTAAATACTGTAGGCATGCTGCCGCCTGCTCTTGCAGCATCATAGGCAAGGGCCAGACCTCTAAAGGTATCAGTATCAGGCTTCTCGAAGGTGATACTTGCAAGCTCGAAGAAATCAAGTCTCTTCTCATTCATAGGTCTTCTGTCAGGATAGAAAAGTGCATACTGAATAGGCAGCTTCATATCCGGAACACCAAGCTCCGCCATAACAGCGCCGTCCACAAACTGTACCATAGAATGTATTATACTCTGAGGCTGTACAATAACCTGGATTTGATCAAGGTCTGTACCAAAAAGCCATTTTGCCTCCATAACTTCAAGTCCCTTATTTACAAGAGATGCTGAATCTATTGTAACCTTAGGACCCATATCCCAGTTGGGATGCTTTAATGCATCATCTACTGTCATATTAACAAGCTCTTCACGCTTTTTGCCTCTGAAGGGACCGCCTGAAGCTGTAAGAAGGATTTTTTCAATCTTATCAGCAGGTTCACCGTTAAGAGACTGAAAAATAGCACTGTGCTCACTGTCCACAGGAAGAATCTTTACATTGTTCTTCGCTGCAAGGGGCATGATGATATGTCCTGCAGTAACAAGAGTCTCCTTATTTGCAAGAGCAATATCCTTGCCACTCTCGATAGCTGCGATTGTGGGACGGATTCCGATCATACCAACCACAGCTGTAAGAACAGTATCTGCCTCCGGCACTGTAGAAACCTCAACAAGGCCTTCCATTCCGGAAAGAACTTTGGTGGGAACATCTGCAATCTTAACCCTAAGCTCCTCTGCTGCCTTCTCATCAAACATGGCAACATACTTAGGCTGAAACTCTCTTACCTGTTTCTCTACCATGTCAACGCTTCTGTTGGCTGCGATACCCACTACCTTAAGCTCATCGGGATTAGCTCTGACAACATCCAGCGTCTGCGTTCCGATTGAACCTGTAGAACCTAAAAGAACAATTTTTCTTCCCATTAACAATTACCTCTTACTAACTAAAATCAAACATTAAGCAGCATCATTGCCATAAAGAATATCACCGGAGTGATGAAAATAACGCTGTCGAATCTGTCCATAATTCCGCCATGACCGGGAATCAGATGACCATAATCCTTAATATCATGATCTCTCTTTATGCCTGATGCGATAAGATCTCCTATCTGAGAAAGAGCACCTGCCACAAGAGTGATCAGCATGAAAGCGATAATATCCTGTGATACAGCTGCTGAGCCGGTATTAACCGCATAAACATATCCAAAAACAGCACCTGCAACAACGCTTCCAACAATACCGCCTATAGCACCTTCAACTGTCTTCTTGGGAGAAAGCTTTTGGCAAAGCTTGTGCTTGCCAAAAGCTCTTCCTGCAAAGTATGCAAAGGTATCACATATCCATGCGATAAACGGAAGCCATGCAAGGAACTGTCCGTTTGGCATGATCCTAAGAAGATATATAAAGGAAAGCATCACCGGTGCATAAATAAATGAAAACACCGCTGCTATAAGCTGCTTTGAATGATATTTGGGAAAAGAAAAAACAAATACGATAGCCTCAGCAAAAAACAAAAACATCAAGGTCATAACAAGATATTTCATGTCTCCGCCAAAGGCAACTGTCAGGCCATAATAAGCCACCACTGCAATAAGGCCAAGTATCTCAATAATGTTAAATCCCTTTTCTCCGTTATTTACACCCAATGCAGATACCAGTTCGTGATATCCCACCAGTGACACAAGAAGGAGAACGCCGGCTGTTACATATCCACCACTAAGGAGTGTGGCCACAAGAAGCACTACCAAAACAGCTCCGCTCACAACTCTAGTCTTCATAAAACACAATTCTCCCTGAATTTATTTTGTCTCGGTATCCTTCAAACCGCCAAACTTACGGTTACGTCCTGCATAGGCATCAACTGCCTTCTGAAGCTCTTCCTTATCAAAATCAGGCCATGCAATATCAGTGTAATAAAACTCTGTATATGCACACTGCCAAAGAAGGAAGTTACTGAGTCTCTGCTCACCGCAGGTACGGATGAGGAGATCGGGATCAGGTATATTACCTGTATCCAGTTTCTGTGAAATCATCTCCTCTGTAATATCCTCAGGTGAGAGTTTTCCATCCTTGCAATCAGCTGCTATTGTTCTTACGGCGCGAACTATCTCATCACGGCTTCCGTAGTTAATAGCTATAGTAAAAGTAAGTCCGGTGTTACCTGCAGTAGCAGTCTCAAGCTCTTCGATGGCTTCTCTGATATCCTCAGAGAGACGTGAACGCTCGCCGATAACCTGACAGCGAACATTATTCTTCATGGACTTCTTGATACTGGTCTTCAAATACTGACGGAGGATCTTCATAAGTGCAGCAACCTCTGTCTCAGGTCTGTTCCAGTTCTCAGTGGAAAAAGCATATACTGTCAGATACTTTATTCCCATATCTCTGGCAACAACCAGTATGTCCTCTACAGCCTTGGCACCCTGCATATGTCCATAATTCCTGGGCATACCCTTTGCCTTGGCCCAACGTCCGTTACCATCAAGGATTATTGCTACATGTTCCGGAATCTTACTCATTTCTTCCATATTCATATTCCTATCTTCAAAAATAAAGTTTTAAGTTCTCTGGATTTTCTCAAAGCAAACCAAATGATTTCCTATGAGATAAAAGTCAGAGCCTGTGATGTCCCCACAGGCTCCAACATTGATTGTTATTTAATACTTATGATAACAACTATTATACAGTCATTATCTCTTTGCTCTTCTCTTCTACAGCGCCGTCAATCTTCTTGATGAACTGGTCTGTAAGCTTCTGAAGATCTTCCTCAAGCTCAGCTATCTCATCCTCTGAAACATCTGTGCCCTTAAGCTTCTTGAAGGCATCATTACCATCACGACGAATGTTTCTGATGGCTACCTTAGAGTCTTCACCCTTTTTCTTGATGTCCTTTGCAAGCTGTTTTCTTCTCTCCTCTGTAAGCTCAGGGAAAACAAGTCTTATAACATTACCATCATTGCTGGGTGTGATTCCAACATCTGATGCCATGATAGCTTTCTCGATATCCTTAATAAGGCTCTTATCCCAGGGTGCAATCTGAATCATGCGCGCTTCGGGAATTGAAACGTTACCTACCTGCTGAATGGGTGTAGGTGTTCCGTAATAGTCAACCTTCACCTTATCGAGAACATGAGGATTTGCTCTGCCTGCACGTACTGCAGCAAGATCAGCTACAAGGAAATCATAAGCTTTTGTCATTTTCGCTTCATAAGGCTTAACTTTCTCATTCATACCATTGTCCTCCAACATAATCAGGCTGTTACTGTGGTTCCGTTAAAGTTACCACTCTCTGCCTTAATTATACTATTTTCTTCCTGTAATGCGAATACCCGCATAGGAATATGGTTCTCCATTACCATAATGGAAGCTGTCATATCGACAACCTGAAGGCCCTGCTTTACAACATCTTCAATGCTAATCTCATCATAGCGCTTAGCATTAGGATTAGTTGCAGGATCGCTGTCATATACTCCGTCGATTGCTTTTGCAAGGAGCATTACATCAGCTTCGATCTCGATAGCTCTGAGAGCCGCACCTGTATCCGTTGAGAAGTAAGGATGGCCTGTGCCGCCTGCGAAGAATACTACCATTCCTTTTTCAAAATACTTATTTGCTCTGTCCTTTGAGAAAAGCTTGGTAAATGAGCCGCATTCAAAAGGTGTGAGGATGTTTGTCATCATACCTACGCTTCTGAAAATCTCAGAAACATAGATGCAGTTCATAACCGTTGCCAGCATTCCGATCTGGTCTGCCTTAACACGGTCGATATTCTCACTGGTTCTTCCTCTCCAGAAATTACCACCGCCGATAACGATACCAACCTGAGTTCCTTTATCAACAAGTTCCTTAACCTGAAGAGCAACCTGACGAACAGTAGGCTCGTCAAATCCTGTCTTATTGGGGCCGGCAAGAGCCTCGCCACTAAGCTTTAATAAAATTCTCATTATTTTGTTCCCTTAAGTCCTTCAAAGAATGCAGAAGGATTAACCTCAGCATAAGCCTGTGAGCAGTTACCTTCGATAACAGCACCGTTGTTGATCTGTACTGACTGAGACTTAATGTTACCCATAACAATTGCTGTTGTATCAAGAACTACAGGTCCGGGTACATCGATGTCACCCTTTACAGCGCCTGCGATTACTGCGCTTGTAGCGAAGATGTTACCGATAACTACTGTGCTCTGTCCGATCTTAACGCTACCCTGACTGCGAACCTCACCTGTGATTCTTGCTGCCTCAGCGTAAATCTCTGCTGCCTTTGAATCACCCTCGATCTCACCTGTTACGTTAAGCTTACCAAGACATGTTACATTACCTGCAATCTTACCAACGAGCTCAAGTGAGCCTGTAGTCTCAAGGTTACCGACAATTTTCATACCCTCTGTAATGCTGGCTGTCTCATCTGTAGGTGTCTGCTGCTGAATATCCATTGTTTCAAATCCCCCGTTATTTCTTTTTGTATTTGTTGGTGCTTCATATTTAACTTCTTCGCGAACCGGAACCTCTTCCTCCTTCTCAGTCTCAACTACTGAACTGAGAGACTCTGTAAGGTCTGCAACAGTCTCTGCCTTAGGAACTGTCTCTACGCTTACTTCAGGAATAACATCCGCAATTGAAGAGTCTTCTGCCTTTTCTTCGATCTCTTCCTTGATCTCTTCTTTAATCTCTTCACTGATTACCGGCTCAGCATCAGCTTTCTTATCAGCCCCATCATCTCCGAGCTCGATTTCATCAAGGTGATCAAGCATTGCATTCAGATCCTTCTTGACCTCTGCCTCGCTCTTAACAGCGGAAGCGATATCTTCGCTTTTCTGAGGTTTCAGAATCTGTGCATCGTTACTTTCCTCAGGTATGATAGTCTTTGCTGCCTGAGAGAGATCACTTTTCAGCTCTGAAAAAAATCCCATTTTTCATTTCCTCCGTTTTCTTACTGCAAATTACTGATATGTTGAACCGGTAACGTATCGTCCGTTATCGGAACTATCACTGTGTTATCAAGTGCCTGTACCTGCTCAATTATCTCAGGTAACGCATCCACCGTCGCCTGCTTGTCTGAGGCGTCGTGTAAAAGTATTATCGAGTTCTGGAACTTGGGAACCCCGGTCATGACGTTGGTAACTATCAAGTCCTTGGTAATACCGTTCCTGTCATCTCCACTTGCCACATTCCAATCATAATATGTGATATTTTCAAGTGCAAGATAATTAATTAGCTCGCTCATATCGACCTTGCTGACTGTATTGGAGCTGCCTCCGGGGAATCTGTATCTGGTGGACCAGACTCCTGTGGTCTCATAAAGGAAAGTCTGAAGCTTGTGCAGGTCCTCCTGAAAGCCCTCAAGTGACTCGTAAAGTTCGCTGTATTTGTGACTGTATGAGTGCATGCCCAGTGTGTGTCCGCTGTCCACTATGCGCTTATATACATCTGTGTACCTGGTATCGGGCTTGCCTGTTACGAAAAAAGTGGCCTTAACATCATATTCATCCAGGACATCAAGAATCTCTCCTGTCTTACTGCTAGGCCCATCATCAAAAGTGATATAAACTCTTCTGACATCATCGCCGACCGTCATATTACCGTCAGCATTCTCCAAAACCTCTTCCGTCTTCTCATCCTGATTCTCAGATAGGGCTTCCTCCGCGTCTGTCTGGTCTTCTAAAGTCTCCTCGGGTATTGATGCAACATCTTCTTCGGGTTGCTCATCGGCAGTGGCAGCTTCTTCTGCCCCGGCGGTGTCCTCCTTCTCCAGAGGCTTGTCATCGCCCTTCCCCCTGGCCAATGCGCTCTCTCCGTATTGTTGCTCGTACCATGAAAGCTCTTCTTTTGCCTGATCAAGTCTGGTCTTTATCCTGTCATATCTGATGGCAAGAACAAGACATATACAGATCGGAATAATAATAGCACCTGCAATCGATGCAAGAATCAGTCTTCTCAGAAAACGAATGCGCTTTGCACGGTCGACGGAAGGCTTTTGTTCCTCCCCATTTGTTTGCATATTATTACCACATTTCCAATTTCTATCTACATTACATAGCCAAAAAGCATTATATCATAATTTTACTGCGACCTACAAAACATTTTCCAAAAATCAAGTTGGCAAATTCACTAATAATTCCGAAAAAAATTTGGAGCCCGAAAACAGGCCAGTATATATTTTTTTTAGATTCTCTTTATAGGGTGTTTATCCTCAAATGCTATTCTTATTTTACCAAGAAATACAGGAGGAAACGGGTATGAATAAAATCACAACTCTCATCGTAACAATGGCTTTTTTAGTAGGGTTATTCACACCTGTACAGGTCAGTGCAAATGTTTCATCACAATCTGACATAGGAATTAAAGCCGAGTATCTTATAAAAGATAGCGACGGATTACATACAAGATATGTAGTACTTGCAACCAACAATTCAGGATCAGATGTAACAGTTAATGCAAGCTTCCACGCATTTGATGCAAACGGCTCCGTTATCAAAACCGTATACGACAATGCAGAATCCATTAAAAAAGGTCAGGATTTCATAATATACGGACAGTTCAGAAATGAGATCGCCTCAGCTGCATCCGCCATTAAATACGATTTTTCAGTAGCCGATGACAATTGTTGCAACTATGACGCCATAGGTCTTGATATCGCACAGGAAGAGGACAATTCCCTGACAGTTACAGGAACCAACTATTCCAAAGCAGATGTAAATGCAGTAAACGTTCGCGGAATCTTCTACAAGGACGGAACACCGGTAGCATTTGATACCACCAACATTGCAGACACAAGCTACACTTTAAGAAGCGGTAATTCAGGAACACAGGAGCTTTGCCAGGTTCCGACAGATTATGACAACTACGTAATAACCTACTCGGCAAGCAGCGTAACACCGAATGTAGTCTACAACTGATAAATAAAACGACATCATTAAGGGCCCCGGAATTGCATTTCGCAATTTGTCCGGGGCCCTATTCTATTTCACTTAATAATCCACTTTCATAAGGCACAGTCCCTGAGGCGGAGCCGTAGGACCTGCTTTTTGTCTGTCGCAGGCTTCAATGATATCCTTCATTGCTGCCGGCTCGATATTGCCATAGCCAACCTCAAGCAGTGTTCCTGTCATTATTCTGACCATGTTCTGCAAAAATCCGTTGCCGTGAAAATAGAACCTGATCTGAGGACCGCTCTCCTCGATCTTGATGTTATCAACACAGCGAACCGTGGATTTTTTCATGCGGGTATTGCCGCAAAAGCTCTTAAAATCATGGGTTCCGACTATGTATTTCGCAGCCTCTTCCATGAGAGCAACATCCGGCTTCTGTTCAAGAACGGTGACATATTTCCTGTCAAAAACAGGCTTGGTATCACCAAAATAACAGGTGTATCTGTAGGTCTTGCCAAGAGCATTGTAGCGGCTGTGGAATCTGTCAGAACAGATTCTCACATCATTGATGCTGATATCCTCAGGCAGATACTGGTTCATATACCTTAAAATCTCTTCCTCGGTAAAAACCGTATCCAGTATAGCGTTGGCAGTCATGGCTCTTGCATGAACTCCCGCATCTGTTCTTCCCGCACCGATTACCTGTACATTTTCACCTTCAGACATGCCTACCATTCTGCTGAGCACCGACTCCAGCTTGCCCTGAATGGTCATATCCTTATTGGGTTGTTTCTCCCAGCCATAAAACCTTGTTCCGTCATAGCTGAGTACAAATTTATAATTACGTTTCATAATCCATCCGATTCCGGCGTATTATTTAGCCAGCTGCTCCTTAATAGCGCTAAGAAGCTCATCATAACTCTCAAAAGCAGGGAACTGAGGATAATCCTTCTTAATCTGATCTGTAGTTCTGAAAAGGAATCCTGCCTTACTTGCCTCGATCATGCCAAGGTCGTTGAAGCTGTCACCGCTGGCGATAGTATCAAATCCGATACTCTGAAGTGCCTTAACTGTAGTAAGCTTACCCTTATCGCAGCGCATCTTAAAGCCAGTGATCTCGCCATTATCAGCAACCTCAAGTGAGTTACAGAAAATTGTGGGCCATCCAAGCTTCTTCATAAGAGGTGTTGCGAACTGTGTGAAGGTATCGCTAAGAATGATAACCTGTGTTATAGATTTGAGTTCATCAAGGAATTCCTTTGCGCCCGGCAGCGGATCAATCGTAGCGATTGTATCCTGAATCTCTTTAAGACCAAGACCGTGCTCTTTAAGAATGTCAATTCTGTATTTCATGAGCTTGTCATAGTCAGGCTCATCTCTGGTAGTTCTCTTAAGCTCCGGGATTCCTGTTGCTTCAGCAAAAGCAATCCAGATCTCGGGAACCAAAACACCTTCCAAATCCAAACAGGTTACGTACATTTTTCATCCTCCTCGCGTGCTAAACTATTCATAATCAACTTTTTAGTAGTTTATCATACTTTCCGGAAAAGTGAATAAAAATACCTATTTTCTGTATAGGAATTTTCTGGCTGCAGCAAGGGCAATCTTGTAATAGAAAGGATTAAGCGCCTTATCTGCATTCTTAAGCTCCTGTCTGATATTTATATGCTGAGGGCAGTGACTCTCGCACTTGCCGCATTCTATGCACTGTGAGGGAAGTCCCGGTTCCTTGCGCATTCCTACAATTCGGAAAAACTCCTGTCTGCCGGTTCCCTTGTTATCCATATACATAGCGTTATAGCATCTGAATGTACTCGGAATATCGACACCCTTCGGACAGGGCATACAATATCCGCAGCCGGTACATCCAACCTTCAAACGTTCATTTATGCTGGCCTTAATCTGATCTATCAGCTGGAAATCCTTCTCGGTGAACTCGCCGGCCTCTACTTCGGATGCTACTCTGCAGTTCTCCTCTACCATTTCGACAGAATTCATGCCTGACAAAACGCAGGTAACCTGGGGCTGATCCCAAAGCCATCTGAAGGCAAGTTCTGCTGCAGATCTGTGCTTCTCATCCTCTGCAATAAGCTTTTTAGCTTTTTCAGGCAAAAGATCAACCAGTTTTCCGCCGCGAAGAGGCTCCATGATAATAACAGGGATACCCTTTTCGCCTGCTGCTTCAAGGCCCTTCCTTCCGGCCTGTGATACCTCGTCAAGATAGTTATACTGAATCTGACAGAAATCCCAGTCATAGGCATTTAGAATCTCTATGAACATCTCGGAATTTCCATGAAAAGAAAAGCCTATGTGCTTTATTTCACCGGAGGCTTTCTTCTCTGCTATCCATTCCTCTATACCGAGCTTTTTAAGCTTTTCCCAGGCATTTATGTCTGAAAGCATGTGCATTAAATAATAGTCGATATAGTTAGTACGAAGGCGCGAACATTGCTCCTTAAAGTACTTCTCGATAGCATCTTTATTTGCAATAAGATATTGTGGGAGCTTTGTGGCAACCTGGATCTTCTCTCTGATGTGATTCTTCTCGAAAATCTCACCTATTGCCACTTCGCTTCCCGGATAAATGTAAGCCGTATCGTAGTAATTTACTCCAAGTTCATAGGCTCTCATTATCTCCTTCTCGGCTTTTTCCATATCGATGCCGGCGCCTTTTCTTGTAAAGCGCATGCATCCGAATCCGAGTAAAGAGATGTCTCCACCCTGTCTGTTTTTTCTGTATTTCATACCCTCTCCTTAGTTATTTACATGAGTTTTGCTACACAAGCAGCAACATTCTCCATCTTCTCTGTGGGCTCGAATCTTGCTACAACCTCACCGTTTCTGTCTACAACAAACTTTGTGAAGTTCCACTTGATATCAGGATTATTCTTGTAGTCCTTATCGATCTTCTTGAGCATAACACCCATTGCAAGTGCAGCAGGTCCTTTTCCGAAGCCTTCAAAGCCCTTCTGCTCCTTAAGGAATCTGTAAAGATCAAGCTGGTTCTCGCCGTTTACATCAGACTTCTTCATCTGAGGGAACTTGGTGTTGTAATGAAGTGTGCAGAACTCGTGAATTTCCTCATCAGTCCCCGGTGTCTGGCCTGCGAACTGATTGCAGGGAATATCAAGAACCTCAAAGCCCTGATCGTGGAATTTCTCGTACATATCCTCGATATCCTTGTAATGAGGTGTGAAACCGCAGCCTGTAGCTGTATTAACTACGAGAACTACCTTTCCCTTGTAATCTGCCATTGAAACTGTCTCGCCCTGTGCGTTTGTTACTGAATAATCGTAGAATCCCATAATGACCTCCATGAAAAAATGAATCTCTTTGTGAATTATCAATGTTATTTCAAAAAATGTTTTGTTAATCACCTTTATGATTTAATGAAATTATATTGCGTGCAATTCATTTTGTCAAGGTCCTTATTTTAACTTTTTCTGGTGGCTATTTTAAGGCTTTTCAGGTACTCCTTCTGCTCCGGAGTAATCCTGTAGCTTTCGATTGATTTTTGAATTGCCTTGTTGTGAGTCCAGACATCAAGCTTCTTATTCTCAATAAACGGGATTATGGAATCATACTGCTTTGCCAGAGCTGTGGCAAAATACCAGGCGATCATCATATTGATATAATACTCATCAGTGCGCACCTTTGCCACCATCTCGGGATATTTCATATCAAAATCATCATCCAGAAAATGCTCCATAAGCATGCCGATGGCAAAGCGGACAGTATAGGTCTTATCTGATACTATCCACTCATCTATCTTTTTTAGAAGCTCTTCCTTATGCTTTTTTAAAATCTTGGGTGACATCTGATCGCAGGTAGCCCAGTTATCAACATAAGGCAAAAACTGACAGAGCTTTTCCATGCACAGATCGTAATCCTTCATGCCGGATATAATGAAGGCCTGAAGCTGGTTTTCATCAAAATATTTATGGGGAAGGTCATCTAAAAATTCATCGATGCCATCTGCCTTAGCATATTGTTTTGCCAGCTTTCTAAGCTCCGGAGTTCTGACACCTATCATGTCATCCGGATTTGTTCCGGGAATAAGCTTTACCTGAAAATCTCTGTATTTAATGTCCTGATGCTTAAATAATTCTTCTCTGATTTCGTCAGTTATCATGGGCTTCATCTATACCTCCACTTTTTTCACAAGGAAGTTCTGCTCTCGCATGCAAGCATGCTCGCCAGAACAACAGTCGTCTCTAAACTCGAACTTCCTTAGCAGTCGTTCTCGTTAAGAGAACGACTGTTTCAACACTCCTGGTGTGGGCAAACATGTCCACGGGGATGATGCGTTTTGCGACGTAGCCGTTTTTGGTCATGAATTCAAGGTCGCGGGCAAGAGTGTCGGGACTGCAGGATACATAGACAACTCTGTCGGGAGCGAGTTTAAACATGGACTCCATGAAAACCTCGGTGGAACCGGCACGAGGGGGATCCATGAAGACAACGTCCACCTTCTCGCCTGCTTCTGCCATCTGAACCATGAATTTGCTGGCATCGTTCTCGTAGATATCTATATTCTTAATTTCGTTCATTCTTGCATTTAATCTCGCATCACGAACAGCATCCTTATTGAGCTCAACGCCAATGACTTCCTTGGCTTTAGGGCTTGCGATGATGCCGATGGTACCAACTCCACAGTAGCAATCGAGAGCTGTTTCTTTGCCTGTAAGGCCTGCCAGCTCAACTGCCTTGGAATAAAGTTTCTCAGTCTGAACAGGATTTACCTGATAGAAAGACTTAGGAGAAATCTTGAATTTCATTCCGCAAACTGTATCGTAGATGAATCCGGGACCATAAATTGTCTTCTCCTTATCGCCCAGAATCATGCTTGTATGCTTGTCATTTACATTTATAACAATGGTTGTGATCTCAGGATGCTCCTTCAAAAGAGCCTTCACAAAATTATTCTTGGAAGGCAGAATCGGAGATGTGAGCACAAGAACAACCATTATTTCTCCGGTATTATGACCGACTCTTATAAGGACATGACGAAGAAGGCCATATCCATTATCCTCATCATAGGTCTTGATCTTGAAGGACCTTAGCATTCCTCTGATTGTTGCAATGATGGCATCGGCCTTTTCATTCTCAAGAAGACATGCGTCAATGGGCACAACATCATGGGTTCCTTCTTTATAAATTCCAGACTGGGGATTGCCCTTCTTATCATGAGTGAAAACCGCATGAACCTTACACCTGTAATGATCAGGATCATCCATGGCCATGAAGGGCTCGACCTTTCCAAACTTGCCAAGCATCTCCTCCATCTTCTCCTGCTTGATGGCGATCTGCTTCTTGTAAGGCATATCAATCATCTGGCAACCGCCGCACTTCTTGGAATAAGGGCAGCGACTCTTTTGTGCCTGTTTTGCGTCCCCGGCTTTGCCTGGTCTGCCGGTTCTCCCTGGTACAGCCGGTTTCCTGCGATTATCGGTTTTTTTACCGGTGACGCCGGCCTTATTACCTGCTCTGTTAAACTTCTTTTCCATAAATCTACCTCTATAGACACAAAACCTCCGGAACAACTTCTGCTCCAGAGGCCATTAATTACTTCTTTTTCTTTCCGTTTTTATCTTTTTTGTGTTCACCAAAATCTCTGAGCTTAATATCCTCAAGTCCTGAAACCAGGTCTCTGGCTCTCTCAACATCTGCTCTGTTTATGCGGATGGTGCAATAAATTTTATTCTTGTTACCACCAAAGAGCTTCTGTAAAAATGACTGCTCATGCCAGTCGATGTAGTAAGATATACGGTTTGCTAAAAACCTCTCCTCAAGTGTCTTCTTGCTCTCTCTGCTGTAAACTCTGCAAAAAGATACTTCATTATTAAAAACCTGATCGTCCTGAATGATTGATGACATGCTAAAAACCTCTTAATTTTCTAATGTTTCGAAAACATTTTACACTATCCGCATCTGATTTGTAAATGAAAATGATAACCACCACATCACAAATAACCCATACACATCACAAATAGCAACAATTTATGATAAACCGCCAACTTTTACACATACTTAATTTTATTTATCATCTTTTCATTTGATACTTTAAACATTCAGGTGTAAAAATTAATTAGAGGTACTATGTAACGGCATGGATGCTGTTTTTCCCGGAAAATACTTTTTCCGCAGATCAAAGGAGTGATATCTATGGGAATAAACGTAAATATGGATTATTCCACCTTATTTAGCAGTATGTCCGGCGCTTCTTCATCCAACAATTATTTATCGGGTTTATCAGGAATGCTTTCCGACTATTCTTCCATCAAAAACGGAAGCTACGGTAAGCTTGTTTCTGCATATTATAAAAAGATCGACGGAGAGAATTCTTCATCAAAAGCTGATGACAGCAAGGACGCAAAAGCTGCTGAGAAATCAAAATCACAGCAGGCAGCTGCAGAGAAAAAGAAATATTCTTCAATAGCATCAAGTGCAAATGCTCTTGAAGAATCCGCTGAGAAGCTGACCAATTCAGGTGCTGATTCCATTTTTGAAAAAGCATGGAAGACAAAAACCGATGCTGATGGCAACACATCTCAGGTCTATGACTACAACGAAGAAAAAATCGTGTCGGCTGTATCTGATTTCGTAAACAAGTACAACAGCCTTGTGTCTGCTTCTGCTGATGCGTCAGATACAAACACCAGCACCAGAACTTCCTACATGTCAAAGATTACCTATTCCTTCAAGGATGAGCTCAGCTCCATCGGAATCTCAGTATCCGACAAGGGTAAGCTCTCTCTCGACAAGGACAAGATGAAGGAAGTTGGAATGGAATCTGTAAAAAATATCCTTGGAAACCGCAGCGGATATGCATATCAGATGTCTTCCTCCGCATCTTCCATCGAGAGCGCCGCTTCAAAAGCAGCAAGCAACAGCTCAACCTATTCCAAGTCAGGCAGCGTAACACCTGACTACTCATCCATAATGGATTCGTTCATTTAAACGATTAGAGCATATGCTCTTTTCTCATAGAACCTATATGCCATAAAGTAAAGTCCTCACAGCCACAAGGTTGTGGGGACTTTACTTTTAAATACATCTCAAGACATAAACAGGGCTGCCATCAATTGGCAGCCCTTTAATATTCTCTACCTCCGCCATCACTCTGATGCGATCTCATCTACTCTGCTGGCGTATTTTACTCTGTAAATTCTGGTCAGTGACTCGTTGATTCTGTCTTCACTGATAACGCCGCTCTGAACAGCTGCCAGAACTCCGTTATAGGATTCCTCGAAGTTGCCGGGAATGAAGATCATGTCTGCTCCTGCCTGAATTGCTGCAACTGCTGCATCACCGTCTGAATATCTCTCAAGAATGGTCTCATCGCTGAGGGTATCTGTGATGATGACGCCCTGGTAACCAAGCTGACCTCTGAGAAGATCTGTAACTACTGCGCTGCTGAGGCATGAAGGTGTGTCGTCCTGAGTGATGCCTGATGAAGCTGATGCGCAAACCATGATCATATCAGCGCCTGCGTCGATTCCTGCCTTGAAAGGAGCAAGGATGTCTGCCATGCCCTCTGCTGTAGTTCCGCTGTCTGATATCTCAGGGAAAAACTGAAGGCAAGAGGAAACGCCATAGGTATCAAGTCCCGTAACTGTCTGAGCTACCATGCTTGAAACCACTGCCTGGTCAGTACCAAAGGACTGCTCGCTGTCTGAAAGGTTCGCATTTATACCAAAATTCAGATTGAATCCATATCTGTTAAGGTAATTTGAAACTGTCTCTGCTGTCTCGTGAGCCTTCTCGGGGCTGCCCTCTGCTGCAAGCTGTGAAGGTGAAGCAGGCATATCAAGTGAAAGTCCGCTGGCAACCTTGCTTCCGCTGCCACCAACCTCTGATGTAGCGATGAAAAGCGGATACTTACTCATGTTAACAGTTGATGAAATCATATCTGTAAGCTGTGCTTCATCCTTGATATTCTTGGTGCTGTAGTAGATACCGCCAACAGCATACTTAGAAAGTGCATCCTGTGTAGCGTTGCCTGCCTTGATAACGGCATCGGCACCTGTAAGCTGCTCAGGTGAGATCATGAAAAGACCTGCAACCTTGTCCTCAAGAGGCATCTCTGAAAGGCAAGTATCAACAATGGTATCAAGCATATTTTCAGTACTGGATACCTCTGCCTCAGTGATGTTCTCATCCGGCGAAGACACTGCAGCCGGCTCTGCCTCTACTTTGGAAGCCTCAAGTGAAGCCTCGTAGGAAGCATTCATCTCCTGTATAAATCCTGTAGCCTTGGAAATTCCTAACGCGATAACCGCAACGAAAACTATAACAAAAACTCCCATGACGGAATATGCGATGATCTGGCTTCTAATTCTGCGCTGCCTTCTGATCTCACGTCTCTCATCACGCTCAGAGCTACTAATTCTATCTCTATCTTCCATACATCCTCCCCTATGGAATCCACCCAAAAAACTTACCTAGAGTATAGCATAGGAAAAACACAAATTCTACCCAAACATAGATACGAAACCACTAAATATAGTATGGAAAACCATATATATGGTGCCTAAAATTCCAGCGAAAAATATGTTTTCAAAAAGCAATAATTTCATATCGTTTAACCGAACATGCCCCTACATTTTTTACAATAAAAAAACGTAAGGGCGAATGATCTTTTTCTACCATTCGCCCTTACGCCTTTTCAAATTGTTCGTTGTCCAATGGACTTACCTCCAAATTCTCAACCCTGCTCTTTCCATTAACCTTTGCACTCGTATGCTGTGACGGTTAGCTCGACGACTAATTCTTCGCCACTATGTCATGTACTCGAACTTGTTGTGATGGAATTACTCACTATTGTTGTGGTTAAACTAATTTGCTCGGTGGACTGTACCTTCCTTTCCGAAACTAATTAAAAACTTAATTTACAGTTCTAACTTATGTTCCCTTTGGACCGTACCTCCCTTTCTTTCAGCCACCCGCTGAAGTATTTAAGATGTATCTCGTTTATTTATGTTTGTAGTATACCCTCGCCATAGTAATTTGTCAATACACTTTTTGAAAATTCTTCTTTTATTTTGATTATTTGCCGGTTATTAATTGTTTTTCTGATAAATTGTCGCAATCATATATAATTTATATACAATTCAAAATACCGAATTTTTCTTTTACATGAATGAAAATACAAATCCTGAAAAAGCCCCGAAATAAAAAGACTACCCGTATAATGTACCGGGTAGTCTCATAACCACAATATCTATTAAATTTATGCTTAAATTTATCAAATAAGAGGATATTTTTTCGTTAACTCGTCAATAATTTTTCTTGCTTCGTCGTTCTTTTCACCCTTGCCCTTGATGACGATGGAAATAGCCTCAGCGATTCTGTCCATATCATCTTCCTTCATGCCACGAGTGGTAACAGCAGGTGTTCCGAGACGGATTCCGCTTGTAACGAAGGGTGACTGCTTTTCATTGGGTATTGTATTCTTGTTAGCTGTGATGTGTGCATCGTCAAGCCATGTCTCAACGTCCTTACCTGTAAGGTCGAAGTTGGTCAGATCGATGAGCATCAGATGGTTATCTGTACCGCCTGAAACGATCTGAACGCCTCTCTTCATAAGGCCTTCGCTGAGTGCCTTTGCGTTCTTTACGATCTGCTTCTGATATTCTACGAATGAAGGATCAAGTGCTTCCTTGAAGCATACAGCCTTAGCAGCAACCACATGCTCTAAAGGACCGCCCTGGATTCCCGGGAAAACAGCCTTGTTGAACTTGTACTTATCCTGTGCTGCCTGATTCCAAAGAATGAGACCGCCTCTGGGGCCGCGAAGTGTTTTATGTGTTGTGGTAGTAACAACATCTGCATAAGGGAATGGACTGGGATGAACACCTGCAGCAACAAGTCCCGCAATGTGAGCGATATCTGCCATAAGTACAGCGCCGCAAGCATCTGCTGCCTCTCTGAACTTAGCAAAATCAATTGTTCTGCAATATGCTGATGCACCTGCGATGATGAGCTTGGGCTGATGTTCCTTTGCAAGTCTGATAACCTCGTCGTAATCGATGAATCCGTTCTCATCTACGCCATAAGCCACAACATTGTAATATGTACCTGAGATATTTGCCGGACTTCCGTGTGAAAGGTGACCACCCTGACTGAGATTCATACCAAGAATAGTGTCACCGGGCTTTAAAAGAGCAAACTGAACTGCCAGATTGGCCTGTGCTCCTGAGTGGGGCTGAACATTTGCATAGTCGCAGTGGAAAAGCTCCTTGGCTCTGTCTCTTGCGATGTTCTCTACCTTATCAACTACCTGACATCCGCCGTAGTAACGCTTTCCGGGAAGACCCTCAGCATACTTGTTGGTAAGAGGGCTGCCCATAGCTGCCATAACTGCCTTACTTACCCAGTTCTCAGATGCGATCAGCTCGATGTGATCATTCTGACGCGCCATCTCCTCCTCGATGAGAGCAGCGATTTCCGCATCAACATTCTTAACTTCGTCCAATGAATACATACCCGTTCTCCTCTTTCTAATTTTGACAATTTAAAGTGCTAAAGCAAACTTGTGTTGTATCATAGCATATTATTTTTTTAGTGTCAAAATAAAAAAGCTGCCTCCATGCCATTTTTAGCAATGCGACAGCTTTTCAGATTTTCATATAAACAAATGTCCCTTATTACAGGAATTCTCCAAGTCTTGCAAAAATGATATCAGGCTCCACAGGCTTGGATAAGTGTGCGTTCATGCCGGCCTGAAGGCACTTTTGAACATCCTCGTCAAAAGCATTGGCGGTGAGAGCGATTATAGGAATACTCCGTGCATCCTCTCTATCCATTGCTCTGATTGCAACCGTAGCTTCAAGTCCATCCATTTCAGGCATTCTCATATCCATAAGAATCGCATCATAATACCCTTCAGGATGACTTTCAAACATTTCTACCGCAAGCTTTCCGTCCTTACCATGGTCGACTTCAAGCTTTTTCATGCTGAGAATTTTCATGATTATCTTAGCGTTGACCTCTATATCCTCAGCCAGAAGTATCCTCTTTCCGATAAGCGAAACAACATCCTTCCCCTTAGTTTCCTCGGCCTTCTTCGGTGTTTCATCTTCATAGACCCTGTCAGAATCTGTCAAAGTCACAGATACCACAAACTCCGTGCCCTCGTCCTTTTTGCTGCTGACAGAGATCTCGCCGTTTAGCATATCCACGATATTCTTGGTGATAGCCATTCCAAGGCCTGTGCTTCCGTATTTGTTGGTGGTGGAATCATCCTCCTGAGAAAAGGCATCAAAAATTCGCGGCAAAAAATCCTCATCAATTCCCACGCCGGTGTCTTTCATGGAAAACTTAAGAAGACTGTTGCCATTAAAATGAGTGGCTCTCATAACCGTGAAAATAACATCACCTCCGGGAGGCGTGAACTTCACGGAATTGCCCAGGATATTTATGATTATCTGCTCAAGCTTCATGGCATCGCCAATGTAATAGCGGTCAATATCGCCAATTATCTCCGACTTGTAATTAAGCCCCTTATCCCTGCACTGACTGCCTATTATGGTATCAATCTGATCAAAAAGCTTACCTAACGAAAACTCCTCATTCTTAATAGTAATCTGTCCCGATTCAATCCTGGACATATCAAGAATATCGTTGATGATATTCAAAAGATGCTCCGCTGAAGCACCAATCTGCTGCAAATAATCCCTTGTTTTATCGGATATATCAGGGTCGTCCAGCGCAATCTTATCAATACCTATAATGGCGTTCATAGGAGTTCTGATCTCATGACTCATGCTGGACAAAAATGCAGTTTTCGCTTTACTTGCCTGCTGCGCGACACTGAGAGCGTCGTTTAGAGCCTGACTATGCTCCATGGTCCTTCGCATCTCAGCATCCACATCGGTAAAGCCAACGCCAAGGGAATGAACCATGTGATCCTCTCTGTCCTCAACCCTTCTTACGCCTGCCATACGGATCATCTCATAGGATTCCCTGCCGTTTTTAATGCTGAGATACCTGTAAGCAATAAGCGACTCCTTAGTAAGTCTCTTTCTGATATTTTCAGGATCGATGAATTCCAAAAATTCTTCTCTGTACTGCTCCGTCACATGCTCGTGAGCATATTTTTCAAAGGTATCGCTAAAAACAAAGGTCTCTCCCTCTTTTAGACCGTTCTCCAACCTGGAATGAGATCTGTAACAGGTACCCTTGTCCTGATCAAGATTTACATAATAAACACTCCAGTAATCGGAAGCCAGGGCCGTGATCATGTTGTTGGCCTGCCTCTGGGCATGATCCATGTACTCTCTCAGGTGATCTCTGACAGAATGGATTTTTTTACCCAGCATCTGAATTTCATTCTGGGCATCACTGTCTGTAGTGCCTATTTCTCTCTTATCCTCCGAGATCGCAGCCCCGGAAGAAGCAGCCAGCTCTTTTGTGATATCATCAACGTCATTAGCCAGGTCATTAAGATCCGTCAAAAGCGTCTTAAAATATCTTCTTACATTTCTCATCACGAAGAATATTAGGAAAATACCAATGAACACAGTCAGCATAATATCTGTAAGGATAATACGGAAAAATCCCGCAATCTGATCCTCATACCAGGTGGCACTGAAATCCACCGCAACCACAACGGCCACATTTCCGTCAGAATCAAAAACAGGACTGTAAGCACTGTAAAACTTTCCCCAGTCATCCTCGTAGGGATGCATATCCACGGAAGCCACGCCCTTACTTGCACTGTAAAGGGCATCAGTATACACGATGGGGGATCCGAATTCTCCGGGATCTTCCACTGCGGGATCGATGGAAAAAACGAATTCCTTTTCCCCAACCTGCTTAATACAATAGATGTATTTAAGCTCCATGTTGTTTTGGAAAGCCCTAAGCTTATCCATCTCTCTTTCATAGGCTTCCGTCCCCTCGTCTTCAGCCTTGAAGCTTCCGACCACATCTCCATCCAGCATGGACGCAGCAGTATTAGACATATCCATCATTCTGCTGTTTATGAGAGTTTTGATGGCCCTCTGGGACTGCATTGTCAGAGAGACTCCCAAAAAAACATCTGCCACAAGCAAAAATAACGATACGCATACGATTATTTGTGTTGTAAGGCTAAGTTTCCTTGTTTTCATAAGCTGGCGTTCTCCGTTGTAAGAACCTCATTTAATGTAGCAATCAATTTAGTTATATCGATAGGCTTGGCAATATGCCTGTTCATGCCGGCATCCCGGGCAGCCTCTATGTCCTCTTTAAAAGCATTGGCTGTCATGGCGATAATCGGAATCTCAGATATTTCCTTATCTTCCATAGCGCGAATAGCCTTCGTTGCTTCATATCCGTTCATAACAGGCATCTGCACATCCATTAAAATAGCCTGAAAATATCCTGCTTCAGAAGCCTTCACCCTGTCTACGGCTTCCGCTCCGTTTTCCGCATGTTCTACCATAAAACCGAATTTCTTAAGAATGCGACAGGCAATCTCTCTGTTTACAGGCTGATCATCCACCACCAAAAGGCGAATAGTAGTGTAATCAAGCTTTGCCATATTAGCGGCTGCATCCTCTTCTTCCCTGATTGTTTCTTCATCCACCGTGGCAAAGCTGACTTCTACGATAAACTCCGTACCTTCACCCTTTTTGGAGTTAACAGTAATCGTGCCATCCATGAGATCCACAATACTCTTGGCAATAGCCATTCCAAGACCTGTACCCTGAATGCCCGTTACATCCTTATCTCTCTCGTATGCCACGAAAACTTTTTTTACAAACTCAGGGCTCATGCCCATTCCGGAATCCTTGACACTGATCCTGTAAAAAGCTCTGCTAGTCTCCTCCGACAGCTGCGTAAGAGTCACCCGTACACTTCCGCCCTCAGGAGTGAATTTGCAGGCATTACTGATAAGATTCAGCAGCACCCTGTTAAGTCTGTTGGAATCGCACATAACGTAGCGGTTCTTAAGGTTCACACAGAATACCGTGTAATCAATATCCTTAAGCTTCATCTGATTCGAGAAAAGATCCCTGATATCATCCATGGATTTTTGCAGGTCAGTCTCCACAATATCAAGCTCCATCTTACCGCTCTCAATGCGACTCATATCAAGAATATCGTTCACAAGAGCAAGCAGATGCTTACTTGATGCCTCGATCTTATCAAGATACTCAATGCCCTCAGACGGCATATTTTCAACATCCCTGGCAATTTCCGTATAGCCGATAATGGCATTCATGGGCGTTCTTATGTCATGGCTCATGTTGGACAAAAACGTAGTCTTCGCCTTGCTGTTTTCCTCAGCTCTTGCCTTTTGCACTTCAAGATTCCTCTCCCTGTGCATCATGGAATTGTATATTGAAAACATGATGAAAAGCGCAACGATTATAGTTACCATCTGCAGCATACTGTTGGTCTGCATGGAATCGTTCACTCTCTCAACCTGCGAAGCCATGTAATCCTCTGACTCAATTATCTCATTCAGAGTCAGAGTAACGCCGTGGTTAGACAGCTCCGTCTCATTAAAGTTATCGATATTCACCAAAACCTCTGCCGTGGTCTCCTTTGTAGCCTCGCGGAACCATAGCATAGACAGGAAAAATACCAGAAACAGCAAAGAAATCCACACTACCGTGGACCTGCCAAAGCGCCTGTTTTCATCTCTCATATACACCTGACGGAATGCCAAAAAGCCCAGCATACTCCAGATAATGAGGATCAGGTAGGATTCTGTTGCAAGCTCGCTGACAGACCAAAAGCCCGGCACAAGGAAATACATGGTGTATGCCAGGGAAATAAGAAAGCCTAAGAGTCCCGTAATTTTCATGGGAAGATAGTTTTCCTTCTTTGCCGTCCTATAAGCAGACCAGGATGTATAGGCATATGCCACAGTGGCGCCGATTGTATTAACATCCACGATCCAACCGATGGCTGTCCTTCCAAAAAGCGGAATCGGAATAGACACAAGGATAAGGATTACGAATACCTTTGTGGGAACGCCCCTCTCGTTTAGCCCTGCGAATCTTTCTCCAACTACCCTGTCCTTTGCCATGGAATAAACCAGTCTGCTGGCAGCAATAAGATTACCCACAAGTCCAGTCATGATGCCGCATACCGCAGCGATTCCAAGGATTGCAACACCCCTGCTGCCAAGATAAGTCTTTGCTGCATAAAAAGTAGGAAGCCCCTCAATTCCTGAAAACTTACCAAGATCGTTTATATAGGCTTTCCAGCTGATATAACCCTCAGGCAGGGCAGATGCTGCGATAAGAGCCAGAAGCGAATAAGCCAAAACGCCAGAAATCAGCGATATTATTATCACGGTTATGGACTTTTTCACATCAAAACGGTATTCCTCTACAGAGTGAGAAATGGATTCAAAGCCCACAAAGGCCCAGGGTGCCAGCAAAACTATGCTTCCAACCTGCTTTACGAAGCCTGAGTCATTTGAAAACTGCGGAGTCATACCGGCTATGCTTTTACCACCTGCTGAAAAAATATATGCAGCGCAAAATACGATACCACCAAGCAAAAGTATCGCCATAATTATCTGGACTATGGCTGAAAATCTGCCGCCGTAAATGCACACCACACCAGCAGCCACAAGGACTGCAATGCTCAAAAGTATCTCGCCAAAATAAACCTCAAAGCCGGCCACATTGTAATGAAAACCATACTGAAAAAGACTTCCGAAAAGATTTCTGAAGATAATAGGAAGAGCCGTTACATTGGCCCAGACTATCGCAATATAAACGAGCATGAGAAACCATGTGCTGATAAAACCATGGTCATAGCCCATGGTGTTTTTGGTGTAGGAATAGGTGCCGCCGCAATCAGGATAGCGCTTCATCATGTAAAAATAATTAACGCCGATAAGCAGCATAACAAGACCGCCTATGGACATGCCGATCACGGTACCCACAGGACCTGCCATGGGAAGAAATGTTGTTCCCGGCATAACAAAAGAGCCCCAGCCAACGCTGCATCCAAAAGCCAGAGCCCAGGCGCCAACAAGCGTAAGATATTGCTTTAATTTCGCATTATCATTTCCCACTTTTAGTCCCACCAACAATCATTAAGTCATGTTCCCTGAAAGCGCCCCATTTCACAGGAAAGAGTGCAAATATCGCAAAACTCCGTATCGCTCCAGTTCTTCTCTATTCTGTCTGTAACTACCTTTATGTCCTGTCTGTCTGCCTTGGTAAGAGCTATCATCACCTGATTTTTGCTGTATCTTGTTACAACATCACTCTCTCGTAATAGTCCGCTCACCATTTCAGTGAAGGCATCTGTAACTTCCTCTTCGCTTACTTCACCGTCAGCCTCTAAGGAATATAACAGCACATGGGCAGCGGTTCTGTAATTGGAAACCACTCTGTTCAAATACCTGTAAACATGCTTAAACTGCTCAGGAGTCAGAACCATGGCACCCTTCTTGGGACTTCTCTCACCCATCAGCATCATTGCAGCAGACAATCCCTTTGCATTCTCATTTGCATTCTTGGAACTATCATCTTCCTCCACGAAAATCTTGTAGCCGTGTTTTCCATGCTGTTTTACGTCATATAGAGCCTTATCCGCCTTCTTAAAAAGTGTGAGGAAATCCTTGCCATCTGCAGGTGCAAATACGCAGCCAATGGACGCCCCAAGAGGTATCGTCATATCTTCGCCCATAAGCTCCTTTGCAGAGCGCACAATCTCCTCGTTTATATAGGCTGATTTTTCCCTGATGATCTCTTCTTTGTTGATGTTTTTACAATAGATGATGAATTCGTCTCCGCCCATTCTTCCTGCAATATCCGTGGAGCGAATGGCAGAACAGAGTATCTGCGCAAAGCGGATCAGAACCTTATCACCCATGTCATGACCATAGATATCGTTAACAGGCTTGAAGCTGTCCAGATCTATCATCATCAGGGCTCCACCGGTCTTTTTACAGATTTTTTCTATCTCATCCCGGGATGCTTTTTTATTCAAAAGGCCGGTCATGGGATCTGTGCCCACTTCCTGCTTAAGTCCTTTTATCTGTTCTAAATTGGTGAAAATATTGGATATGCGCTTTAAAAGAACGTCCGCCCTGAAGGGCTTTCTGATATAATCAAGCGCACCTATTGAAAAGCCTTTGCTTTCTGTCTCACCCTTCTTATCAGCTGTCATGAACATGAAAGGAATATTTATCCCCTTTTCCTCCTGAACAATCTGACGAAGCCTGAACCCGTCTATTTCAGGCATTCGAAGATCAGACAGAACAAGGTCCGGCGATTCGCTTTCGATGATATCGATGGCTTCATGTCCTGAAGATGCACAAATTGTATTGTATTCGCTTGATAAAATGTTGTCGGTCATACGAAGAGAGACTATTTCATCATCCACAATCAAAATCGTGTGATCCTTCATCATGATCTCCTTCTACATGCGCATAAATGCTGAAAAGTAAATACAAAAAAGCCTGTGCCACTACCATAAATCGTACCATATACGTTTTGCCTAAAAAGAAAAAAACATATAAAAAAATATTAAATATCTATATTTTTTTGTATAATTATATTATGTACGGAATTTTCTAAACAGATAAGGAGAGACCGCAATGACAATAGATTCACTCAGAGCTTTTGGAGCAAATGTTGACGAAGGTTTAGAGAGATGCATGGGCATGGAGGATTTCTATATTGAGATGATCGAGCTCGGCATTTCCGATGAGCGTTTTGAGGATCTTGGAACCTGTTTACAGGAAGAAAATCTTGACGGAGCCTTCGAAGCAGTTCATGCCCTGAAAGGTGTTATAGGAAATCTTTCGCTTACACCCCTGTATGAGACTATAAATGAGCTCACAGAGCACCTTAGAAGCAGAGATAAAATGGATTATAAGCCCCTTTACGACAAGCTTATAAGTCAGAGAAAAGCCATCCAGGATCTTGGCTGAGCCCTGCTTTTATTCACACAAAATATTACTGACATAAGAAAGATAGAAAAATGTTTTATTGTATTGTTAACCCATCTGCCAGATCAGGAAATGGCAAAAATATCTACAGCAAATTCGAAGAGAGATGTAAAAGTCTCGGAATTCCCTATAAAGTAGTATTCACAAAAGGACCGGGACACGCCATGAGTGTGGTGTCCCGCCTTACATCTGATACACATCACAAGCTTGACGGCCCCTTAAACATACTTGTTATGGGCGGCGATGGCACATTAAATGAAGTTATTTCAGGAATCGCGGATTTTGATAATGTCAGAATCGGCGTTATTCCTTTGGGCTCCGGTAATGATTTTGTAAGAGACATGGGCCTTCCAAAGCGCACAGACGAGCTTCTTGAGACCATACTTAAGGGAGAAGTGGTACGTCAGATAGATGTGGGTAATGTTCACTACAACAATATGACAAAGACCTTCTCAAGGCTCCATGATGATAGAATCGCTGAGGACAGACGCTTTGATGTAAGCTGCGGAATAGGCTTTGATGCCGCTGTATGCGAGGAAGCCCTCTCCTCCGGCACCAAGAATTTCCTTAACAAAATCGGTCTTGGCAAACTGACCTACGGCTCCATAGCAGTGAGACAGATTGTCAACGCCATGCAGCCTGCCTGCGACATAGAAACAGATGATGGCACCAAGGTTCACATCAACCACTTCATATTCGCTGCTGCCATGATCCATCACTATGAGGGAGGCGGTTTTAATTTCGCTCCCGACGCAGACCTCTCAGATGGCTATTTTGAGCTGGTTGCCGCCGGTGATATCAGCATGGCCCAGACCTTTAAGGTGCTTCCCATGGCCTACATCGGTAAACACTACGGCCAGAAGGGCATCCACCACATTAAAGCCAAGGAAATCAGGATAAAGACTGAGCTTCCCCTGTGGGTACACACAGACGGCGAGGTACTTCTTAAGTCCAGCGACATAACACTTACCTGCCATCAGAAAAAACTGAGTATGCTCATGTAAAATATAGTAAAAACGCCCTATTATTTATAATTATTTAATGATTTTTAGTCACTTTTATGTTTGAAAAATCCTCAGCTTTGTTCTATATTACTTCATAAAGGTAACATTTTGTAATATCTATACTTAATAAGGTGTTTTTTTAAATGAAAAAAAGTTTATCGAAGTACTTTGACAAGCCTTGGACCAAAGAGCGTCAGCTTGAAACTATCAAATGTACGATATTCGTTCTCATATATGCGGTTATTTATTTTGTCTGGTTCTTCCATTTGGAGAACACAAATGCAGTACACTACACAGAGATACATGCAGCACTTGATGACAAAATTCCGTTTTTAGAGATTTTTATAATTCCATATCTTGGTTGGTTTGCATATTGTGCCATATTCTTCGTAATGTTCCTGCTTATGTATGACATGGAAGATTTCTTCAAGAATGCAGCATTCCTCTTTACCGGAATGACAGCCTTTTTGATAATCTCATCATTATGGCCCAATATTCAGTATTTAAGACCTGTGGTAATGCCCAGAGATAACGTGTTTACAGCTATGATCTCTCATCTGTATATGACAGATACACCCACTAATCTCTGGCCCAGCATCCATGTGTACAATGCCATTGGAACACATATCGCGGTTGCTAATTCAAGCAGATATGGCAAAGGCATTAAGCGTTTCTCACTGGTATTTAGTATTCTGATCGTGCTCTCTACAATGTTTATCAAGCAGCACTCAGTAATCGATGTACTTGGCGGAGTCCTCTTTGCAATCGTTATGAACCTTGTGGTTTATAAGAGCGAGCTTATCGTTAACGCATACGCCCGTCATGAAGCTAAGCTTAAGACCTACAGAATGTAACAAAAAATTAACGCCGGCAGTTAAATGCCGGCGTTTTCATATTAATCTTTTCTTTTTATCAGTTGAAGTTATACAGTCTCTGAGCAAGCTTGTAACCTGCAAGAGTGATCTTCCTTCCGCCCTTACCCGGCAGATAAACGAATACACCCTCGATTCTGTATCTGAGCTTGCAGTAAAGAAGCAGGCTCTTTTTCTTGATATAATTCATGAGTTCTTTTCTCTTCTCGAGATTCTCACTGGTTCCCGAAGCAAGCATAAGTATGGTGGAGATCGCAGTAATGATCTCAAGATAGTTGAACATGTAATGATGACGTTTCCTGTTGGACTTGATCATTCCGATGTTCTCAACATAGTAGTCAACCATGAGCTTATTTACACGGATCTGCTGATCAATTCGAGAGATCATGATCTGCTGATTAACGGACTGATCTGATCTTCCGATGTAGTAATAGTAGAAGTTCACATCCAGATAGTACATGGTCTTAACAAAAGGAAGCGGATTAAATACATAGATGTTATCTACATAGAAGCAGTGCTCAGGGAGCTTAAGTCCGCAGTCCTTAAGAAGCTTTGTTCTGAAAATAACGGAATGCATAAGAAGATAATGTCCGATGGAAACCCTCTTTACATCATCCCAGGTGAAAAGCTCCTCGATAGGGAACATTCGGTTATATCTCATAACCTTGTGTCTCTGCTCGCCCTCTTTGTTATATACGAAATTGCTGATAAGAAGATCCAGTCTGTCATTACCGCCCACGAACTCCTCAAGGGTAGTAAGAATTTTCCTGTATGCGATCTCCTTTACCCAGTCATCACTGTCAACAACCTTAAAATACAAGCCTGTAGCATTCTCAAGTCCTGCGTTTACAGCTGAGCCGTGGCCGCCGTTGGGCTTGTGAATAGCCTTACAGATAGTAGGATATTTCTCGGCATATTCATCTGCTATCTTGGCAGTATCATCCTTTGAACCATCATCTACTATCAGAATCTCAACATCCTCTCCTCCAACAAGAAGGGACTCAATGCACTTCCTCATATAATCCTGCGAATTGTAACAAGGAATTGCAATACTAAGTAACTTCATCTTCTCCCATATCTCCTTATAAAAATTTCTCTATATTAACTGCGAAGTCTTGATACTTCAAATCTCTGCTTCGTAAGAAGGCACTCTCTAAGCTCGGCGCATCTCTCATCGGGATCATCCCCGGGGATCTCGGTGTCAATCGCCATAGCCATCACATCTATCATCTCGTTTGTGACAACGGGTCTTAAGAGGTTCAGCACTTCAAGTCTTGCAGCACATGTATCAGCGTCAAGGAAACGAACCACAAGAGGATTCATGCCAAAATCCTCAGCCTCTTCCTCAATGGTGCGATTCATGTAATTACTGTTAACAGCACCTTCATCGGGAGTAACCACGTTAGACTTCTTTTCAGGTTCTTCTTTTTTGCCCCAATCTATGAGACTCTTTTTCTCGGGCTCTTCCTTCTTTTCGGGAACGATCGCTTTGGCTTCCTCCTTCTTCACAGGCGCAGCCTTCTTCTCCTCCACATGATCCATGGTATCTGCGGTGTCGTCATGTCCCGGTGTAAAAAGCTCGAAACGCATTCTCTGATCTGCGTTTGGATATTTCTCGTGATCCACCTCTGAAACAAACTCTGAAAGAGGACGGGAATAAACCGTAAACTCTCCGTATAAAGCCTGATAGATTACGTACTCCTCACCGGTATCAGCATCCCTTGCGATGGTGATAACCTGATATTTCCCACCCTTAAAGTGTCTGTATAATTCCTGTGGTAATGGTTTTCTCATAAGTCCATTATTCCCCCTTTGCAATTAGCATTATACCATATAAACCGATTACTCTGTTCTCGATGATGCCTTAATAATGATCATCTCGATACTTATTGTATGGTCAAGTTTTCCTGATTTAACTGCTGCGTCGCTCTCAAGGCACATATCAAGAGAAGCCTTGATGCCGTCTCTCGTATAGCCCTTTACCCAGCCTATATATTTGGAAGCTATAAAAGGCGGCAAGGACAGCGCCGATGCTATGGCATTCTGCGGGCGTCCCATCTCCGTCATCTCTTTTGTAATAAGAAGCAGATTAAACTGTCTCGAAATCAGCGCCAGAATCTGCTCAGGAGCTGTCTTTAATGCGATCAGCTCGTAGTAGATATCCATGGCCTTTTTCTGGTTCTTCTGAACGATGGCATCCGTCATCTCGAATATCCTGCTGGTAAGCCAGTTAGCGCAGATAGCATCAATATCCGCCTCTGTGACCTCGTCCCTGTCAATGCAATAGCAGATAAGCTTCTCCATCTCGTTGGCCATATTGGACATATCGGTGCCCACGCGATTTATAAAATATGCGATAGCTCTTGGAGAGATTCGTTTTTTCTCTGCACCGAGTCTTGATACGATCCAGCGACCAAGCATCTGCTCGTCAGGAGTATCGCAGCTTATATCAAGGCCGATCTTATGGACTGCCTTGTACATATCTTTTCTCTTATCAACAGCTGATTCCACAAAGAGAAAAACTGTGGTCTCTGATGGGCTTTTCAGATAGTCGGCAAGCTCAGGGCATCCGCTTTTGAAAAAGCCACTGTTTTCAATAATTATAACTCTTCTCTCTGCAAAAAAAGGAAGGGTCTCTGCCATATCGATTATCTCAAGAGGATTAAGATTGGCGCCTTCGTAATGCTGAAGGTTCATCTTATCTCCGCCGCCAAGCAGCGCCTTTTCAAGCTTGTCCCTGTTCTGGAGCCTTAGATAAGCCTCATCTCCGTAAATCAGATAGCAGGGCTTAAAGCTTCCGTTTGCTATATCTTCATTAATCTGTCTTTGCTTTACGGGATAATCCGTCGTCTTCTTTGCAGCCATACTATAATCCTAATACCCTTGCTTCATTCTTACAACATGTTGTATTATAACATATCGGGAGGGTAAAAAAATGCTGAAACAGGTTTCTATTTATGCTGAAAACAAAAAAGGATGCTTCAAGACAATTACCGGTATCCTTAGAGAAAATGACATTAACATCTTAGGATCCGTTACCAATGATACAGCCGAGTTCGGAATCATTCGTATGGTAGTATCCGATCCCTATCGCTGCGTTGAGGTTCTCAAAGCCGCAGATTTTATCTGTAAGACCACTTCTGTTCTTGCTATTGAGTGCCCTGATGAAGTCGGTGCCTTTGACAAGATACTTAATTCTCTTTACGAGAGCAATATCAACGTAAATTACACATATCTGTCATTCAACCGCGAATCCGGTCTTCCTATTATGGTAATGCATACCGATGATGTCCACGCAGTTGAGAACATCCTTATCAATAAAGGTTATAACTGCATTGGTGAGAATTAAAAGGAAATATATAAGATAAAATTTAATTGATTTAAAGAAAAAACGCGAGCTCCCCAGCCCGCGTTTTTAGTTAGATAATATATTTAATTTTCATACCCGCTTTTTCCTGCTGCAATCAATCCGACTGCAAAAATCAAACAGATGGCAATTTCTACACAAATGATAAATTTATCATTATCGTCTCGCTGAGCTCCAAGTACCTCCGCATCCTCCTCCGAATTTTCAGAAGCAGAAGCATCCGCATCAGCGGTGGACTCATCATCGAGTTCCTCATATCTATTTGAATCTTCTGCAATCACCTCTGTATCCGCTGTAGCAGCATATACATTGTAATGCATATTCCCAGCGCCCAGCAGAATCATGACCAGAAGGATCATACCTGCGATAAAGCGTTTCATCTTAATCCACAAGTCCTTTCAATTATGTATTTTTATACCCTTATTATATAATATGGTTCACCTTTCGTTACTACGAAAAGTGAACCATTTTGTTCAAAACTCGTACTTGACAAAGTGCAAATTTTGCTGTATAGGATTCGATTATTTTACCTCTTGAAGATCAAGTGCATTAGTTCCAACTGCATATTTTCCTATTCCTGTGCTGTCAGAAACAGGGATTTCCACTGTAATTGACGAATTTGACTTAAGATATGTCTTTTCAAATCCAACGAGACTAAGATACGGCATCTGCTCATCGGGAAGTCTGTAGACCTGAATAAGCTCAGATCCGTCAATATCGCTCTTGTTTGTAAGAGTCAGCTTTACAATATGTCTTCCGGTATTATATGAAATATCGGAAATCTCAAACTCCGAATAGGATAGTCCATAGCCGAAGGGGAACTGTACGGGGATATTCTCCTTGCAGGTATGTCTGTAGCCTATGAAAAATCCTTCTCTGTAATGAACAAGCTCCTTATCGCCAAAGTCTCCAACAGATATTCCGGAGCAGTCCTCCTTCTTGCAATAGAAGGTCTCAGGAAGATGTCCGCTGGGTGATATATCACCTAAAATAACTTCAGCAAGAGCATTTCCGCCCTCCATACCGTTGTAGTACATATAAAGAAGTGCTTTACATTTTGAAAGCCATCTTGTCATATCGACGCATCCGCCGCCGACCATAACAACAACAGTGTCAGGACGCTTTTCAAGAAGCGCTTCCAAAAGTTCATTCTGCTCGTAGGGAAGATCCAAGTCTGCTCTGTCAACGCCCTCAGAATCAATATCATGATTCAGACCGCCCACAAAAATTACATGGTCATAATCTTCGCAAACATCTAGAACTTCATTGCGAAGCTTCTCTCTGTAGGCCTTGAGCTCTGCATCTGCTTTTTCCTTATCAGCTGTGCTGCCGCCGGAATTCTGAAGGCTGAGTGCCTGCCAGTTGGTGCCGCCTGCTTCCATTTCTACATTTAATGCGCTTGCATAGCCTCTCAGATAGTCGAACTTTGTGCTGCCTCCGACTCTTGCCTTTAATCCCATGAGAGGAGTTATCTCGTAGAGTGCCTTGATCTCAGCACTTCCTCCTGCATTGGAATGAGTGCGGTTAGCATTCTCGCCCACAACAAGTATCTTTTTATCCTTGATCAAAGGTCTGATGAGAGGAAGAGTATTGTCCTCATTTTTCAAAAGAACAACGCTCTCTCTTGCTATATCAAGCACATCCGCCCTTGCGGCAAAGCTGTTGTATGGAGCATCCTTTCTTATAAGTCTGTCCTCATCAAGCATGTTAAGGCGCAGCATCAGAATAAGGATATGTAGTACCTTCTCATCAATAAGAGCTTCATCAATCTCGCCATCCTCAACCATCTTCTTAAGAGGATTAGCGAATTTGTATTCATCAAAATTATCCCTTACTGACATCTCACAGTCTATTGCTGCTTCTGCTGCCTTTTTTGTATCGTTGACAGCGCCCCAGTCAGATACCACAAAGCCCTCATAACCCCACTTTTCACGGAGGGTCTCGTTAAGCAGGAACTTACTCTCACTGCAAAGTTCGCCCTTTATTCTGTTGTAGGCACTCATCACACTGTAGGGATTTGCTGCATCGATGACATCCTTGAAAACCTTGAGATAAAGGTCATTTAAAACATCATCATCTATCTCTTCATCCACGCCAAGTCTTCCGCTCTCCTGATTATTCAGGGCAAAATGCTTAAGACATGCAGCAACGTCCCACTGCTGAATACCCTTTACATACTCAGAAGCAAGCTGCGATGTAAGGAACGGATCCTCACTGTAATACTCGAAATTTCTTCCGCAAAGAGGTGTCCTCTTCAAATTTATACCGGGAGCAAGGATTACATCCTTTCCTCTGCCCCTTGCTTCGGAACCAAGAACACTTCCTGCTCTCTCTGAAAGCTTTCTGTTCCAGGTAGCTGCGATGGCACTGTTGCAGGGAATGTAGGTAACATAGTCATCCGAATTGCCAACAGGTATCCACTGGCTCGGCTGAAAATCCGCGCGAACGCCGCAGGGACCATCCGACATTGTAAGAGGCGGAATGCCAAGGCGCTCTACTCCCTTTGTTCTAAAGAGCTCGTTGCCGTGGATCATTCCGATCTTTTCATCAAGTGTCAGCTCTTCAAGTATCTCTTCTGCTCTAAAACGCAGTGTCTGTATGCTGCCCTCCATAAATCTCCAATCTGCTGAACATGCATCAGCTGCACTTACTTCATAATCTTTATGATATGCACATCCTTAGGCGCGATCTTGTGCATACCTGCGCCAAATTCTATGCCATTAATTATTTCCATGCCCTCGTCGTGAAGCTCGTAGATACCCTCTGAATCGCCGTGATTCAGAATATAAATGACGATTGCGGTATCATCCTCTCTGCTGGTAACCTCTACGCCCTCTGATGCGTACATAAGTGAATGCACACCGGAGGAAGCAAGGACATCTGATAAAAATGCCGCTCTAAAGCTCTCATCTGATGAGGTTGCAATATAGTAGGCTTTTCCTTTTCCGAACTTATTACTGGTGACAACAGGCATTCCGTGATAGAAATCCTCCAGATATCCGTAGTCATCCTTCATCTTAGCGGTCTCCAGATGTATTAGATCACAGAGGATTCTTGCGGGATAACGCTGTCCGTGATAACTGAAGCTGTTGCACTTATCAGGTCCAAAGGAATCCGTCTCCTCTACCCAGATACCCAGAATATCGCGAAGCTTGCCGGGATAACCGCCTGTTATTACCAGGTCATTTTCCTGAACATAGCCGCTGAAAAATCCTGTCACGAAGGTTCCGCCGTTTTCCACAAAGCTTCTGATCCTCTCGTCAAGATCGCCCTTAACCATGTAAAGAACAGGTGCAATAACAACTCTGTATTTACTAAAGTCAGCATCCTGACCGATGATGTCCACATTGACATTCATGTTCCTGAGAGACTCGTAGTAATCACCAACCAGCTCTCTGTAAGCCAGGTCTTTGCTGGGGCCTGCAGAATACTCAACTGCCCACCAGTTATCCCAGTCAAACATGATCGCCACATCAGAATGAGTCCTCATGCCGATGGTGGCATTACCTATATCACGAAGCTCTTTTCCAAGAGCAGTTATCTCTCTGAAAACTCTGGTGTTCCCTGTTCCCACATGATCTATTACCGCGCCGTGATATTTCTCGCAGGCTCCGATACTTCTTCTCATTTGGAAAAAGAGAACACTGTCGGCACCATGTGCCATAGCCTGATAGCTCCAAAGTCTCATTACACCCGGTCTCTTAAGGGCATTGTAGGGCTGCCAGTTAGTTACGCTGGGAGTCTGCTCCATAAGTGCGAAAGGCGCACCGTCTCCGCAGCCTCTCATAAGATCGTGGCTCATGGCAATTCTTGCAGGTGAATCCGAAGGTCCGGGGTAATTGTCCCAGGATACGAAATCCATCTCTTTTGCCCACTTCTGATAATCAAGGGGCTTAAAGAATGCCATGAGATTGGTGGTTACGTTGGCATCGGGAATGATCTCCTTGATGGCATCTCTCTCAAGCTTGTAGCAATCAAGGATAGCATCAGACATAAATCTCTTGTAATCGATGGAGATTCCCTGAAAATCAGTGTGTGCTCTTCCCATGAATTCGAACTCCTCAGAGAGCTCGTTGGGCGCAACAATCTCATCAAAGTCATAGAAGGTATGTCCCCAGAATGAGGTATTCCATGCTTTGTTCACATCATAGATAGTCTTATATCTGTCGGAAACCCAGTTCCTGAACGCATTCTCACAGTTCTCGCAATAGCACTCGCCGCCGAACTCGTTTGAGATATGCCACGCTATTATATTTCTCTGATGCTGATAGTGCTCAGCAAGCTTGGTTGCCAGCCTATGCGCATACTTTTTATATGTGGGACTTGAAGGACACGAATTGTGGCGACCGCCGAACTTACGCTTTCTGCCCTTATAATCGACTCTAAGAATATCAGGGTGTCTCTTAGCCATCCACGCGGGATGTGCTCCTGTAGACGTAGCCATGATAATATTCATATCATTTTCAGTGACAAGCTTAACTATCTTATCCAGCTTGTCGAAGTTGTACTCATCCTCTGAAGGCTGCAGAGCTGCCCATGAAAAAACGTTCAGCGTAACGGTATCAATACCCGCCTGCTTGAACAGCTTCATGTCCTCCTCCCAAACATCCTCCGGCCACTGCTCCGGATTGTAGTCACCTCCATAAGGAATTTTGTTTATTTTTTCGTTCCAGCTCATGCCCCCTCCTTGTTTTGCGTATAGCCCATTTTGTTATATTTTATCACAGCTGCGGGGTATTGAGAGGGCATTAAATCCTTAATTTTCAATAAAAACCATTATTTTTGCAGGATTTAACTGTTCTGACCGTTGTAGTGAGGAAGCCTTGTCAGTACAAAGAAGGTTATTACAGTTCCTTTTCGTAGCAAAGAAAATCCTGATCGTACATGAAGCATTCCCCCACCACGTTAAAGCCAAAGTGGGAATAGCACGAAATGGCTTTTTTATTTTCTTTGTTTACAAGGAAATGAATACTCTTGTAACCGCGCTCCTTAAGAGTTTTCATGCCATGGGCGATGAGCTGTCTGCCGATACCCTTACTTTGAAGCGATGGGGAAACCGCAACCCTTGCAAGCTCTCCGCCGGGGAATATGCTCTTATCCCAGCAGTCAAGGCTGTCCACAGCTTCATCCTCTTCAAGTGATATTGCAGCTACGACCTTTTCATTTTCTTTTACTACGAATAAAGCATCTCGGGACAGGTCGAAGTCAATGGTCTCATCTGATGGATAATCCTCATCCCAAAAACAAAACTCCCTGCCCTTTTGCTCATTGTATAAATCCATTACCTGTTTTCTGTCATTCTCAGTAGCTAAAACTATTTCCAAAACTTTTCCCCATTTCTAAATTCTATATGTTCTGGATAATCCACTCTCCCTTTTTGTTGGATCCAATTCGCCTGATGATATTTCTATCAGCCAGTTCTCCAAGCTTCCTTTTTACTGTAGAATCAGAACAGTCTAATAATTCAGCCATTTTGCCCCTTGTAATGCCTGGATTATCTCTGAGAATTTCAAGTATTTGTTTAGATTTTTCATCTATATCCAGTGATTTTATTGGGTCATTTATTGGGTCATTTATCGGGTCATCGTGACCCAATAAAAATTTTCCGCTAATATGCATTTCTCTGTTATGAAGCTCATTTTTCTCATTTAACAACAGATTTCTGAAGAATTTCTCAAGAAACTCAGTGGTTTCGTATATACCTTTTTGGATGTTATTGTAATTAGCACGTACCAACGCATTTCTGAAATACCATGAATTCTCTGCAAATAAATCATTATCAGCTTCAAAACCAAGTTGGCGCAAATACTTAATGAAAAATACCGCTGTTGTCCTGGTATTTCCTTCTCCAAATACATGGATCTGCCAGAGCCTTGATACAAATACTGCCAGATGATGTATGACCTCTGTCATAGTTAGTCCATTATAGCGGAAATCTCTCTCCTGCCCCAAATCATAATCTAGTGTTGCCCGAAGATTCGAAGCTCCACCATAAGAAACACTATCTCCATCAAGAACCCATTCTTTCTTTGAGATATTATAATCCCTCAGTTTTCCGGCATGAGAGTATATCCCCTGAAACAGCTCTTTATGAATTGATAGATATTCCGCAGGTGAAAAAACAAAAGCATTGGATGAAAGGAGCTTTGCAATTCTGGCTGAAACTTTATCGGCTTCCTCTGTACCATGCTCAACATGACCCTCTTTACTCTCATAGTAGCTGTTAATAAGCTCTCCTGCTTCGTCAACTGAGATTTCGCCATCAATATTCTTCTTGGCAGTCTCATACAAATATTCTGATGGTTTCAATCCATCAACATCTTGCAAGCCAATAGCTGCAGACCACGCCTGCCCAAGCTCCTTGCGAGTCGGAGGTAAATTTTTTATATATTCGTCAAATGGATCTTTTTTAATATCCTTCAACTTATTCTCCCTCTGAAAAATCATCTTCTCTTCTGTATTTCAAAACTTCTTTCTTAACAATTCCTTACTATTTTATCATATTCACAGAATAAATATGCGTTCTTCCCTGTCTTTAGCTAGAGGTCAAATATTGTTTTCCCCGATTTCCCAGAACTTTTTCACAATTTCATCACATAACTTTAAAGTTCAATAAAGTTCGCGAATTATTATAAATACATCAAGAGGCACACAAGACCTCTTGCCCCCTATCTACGATCCGCTAGCGGACGTAGAACACTCATCCCCCAAGGATGAACACCCCTCATGACACTTTTCTTCATAACACTGGCCGGTAACCCTTATAAAGAACTACCGGCATCCCTCATTTTTATCATTTACAGGTTAGAAAAAATCACTTCCATGCTTAAATAGACTTAAGGGAGTTAGCGGATTTTCCATCACAAAGGTAAAAGCTCTTACGAACAAAAAGGTAGACGTCACATTCAAAAATGCAAGTGACGTTACAGATTATGAGATCAGATATTCAACTGACAAGAACTTCAGGAAAAACGTAAAGAGCTACTCCGCCTGGTCTAAATCCAAGAATGTCAAAGTAAAATAAATAAAATGAAAATGGAGAAAACCTGATATTTGTTAAGGCTTTCTCCATTTTTTTTGCTAAAAATCTCACTTTTTATAACTGATCTTTGCTTTTTTATTTGCTCGCTTTAAAGCCTTCTCTAGCTGCTTTGCAATCTTTGTGCCCTTTTTAGCCTTCTTAACTGTCATCTTGGAAAGCTTATTTGCGCCTTTGAAAGCATCTTTATGAACCTTAGTAAGATTCCTTGCATCGACAGTAAGCTGAGCGACCTTCTTGCCGGTAACTGCCTTCTTGGCTATCTCTGTTACGGGATATTCTTTACCTTCAACCTTAACTGTTGCGGGTATTGTAAGCTTCTTCTTGTTTTCTGCAGAAATAATTCGAACAGAAGAACCGTCAGCACTGGCCTGAACAGTTATACCACCTGAAATCTTCGCCTTTGCATTCGGTTTAAGACCTGTTTCTTCCGCCTGCTGTGTGTTTACGTTTTCGGAAGCTGCCTGATCACCGTTTCCGGCATTTTCAGACTGAGAGCCATTGCCATTATTACCGGACTGAGAGCCACTCTCCGAACTACCTGACTGAGAACCTCCTTCAGTTTTCTCCGGAAGATCTCCTTCCACTCTGATAGCAGTACCCTTGCCAAGCTCTTTTATTTTACACGACTGATCATTTATGTCACACCAGGAATAACCTTTTGGCGTTGGAAGCCCAATCACAGCATCAGAATTATTGACTATCTTCTCAATATTAGTGGTTCCATTAAATAATACACTTTTTACATTTGCACCTATGATAAGAGTGCTTACCACGCTTTCGTAGCTCCAATCGATCTTATAAAATCTAAACTCGCTGCTTCCATTTACAGTCATGCTACCATCAGCATTAATCACATAGGAGCATCCGTTAGATTCTCCTATAAATGGCGCTGTTTGTTTAAGATACCATTTTGTATTTCCAAAATAATTTTTTTTATCATTATCAGTAAGACTCTTAAAAAGCATATCAGACATCTCAATATCACTTAGTGAGTAGCAATCTCTAAAACAATTACCACCAAGACTCTTAACACTGGCAGGGATAACTATCCCCTGAAGGCTATGACAGCCGCAAAATGCATTATCACAGATTTTATCAAGTTCCAATGGCATTTCTACATCTGTAAGATTAGTACAGCCATAGAATGTACTGCTATTAATTTGGGAAAGCTTCCTTGGGAGCCTCACTTTTTTAAGACTGGTACAACCCTTAAAAGCATCACTCGGTACCTCACCTAGTGAATATGGTAATATTGCACTCTTAAGACTTGTACATTCAGAAAACGCACTATACCAAAGCATAACCAGGGAATCCGGAAAATTAATTTTCTCAAGACTTGTGCACTCTGAAAATGCAAATCTTCCAATCCATGTAACTGACTCCGGCACCTTTACTTCCTTAAGGCTGCTGCACCTTTGAAAGGCATTATACCCTATTCCGGTGAGAGTGCTAGGTAATTCCATCTCTTCTAATGCAGTATAATCAGAAAAACCATCTATCTCAGTAAGGCCTTCCCCAACCACAATTTTCTTAATCTGGTTTTTATAAACATTGTATTGCCTCTTATTTCCTACCTTGCCTGTTCCATTTATCACAAGTGTCCCATCATCATATAGACTCCAGGTAATATTGTCCTCTGTCAATCCGCAAACAAACTCTGCTGCCTGCACATCCTTTTTTCCAAAGGTCAGTGCAAGCACCATCAAAAATAATGAAAGCCAAACAAATTTCTTCTTATTCATTGTGTAACCCCTTCCTAAAACCTCTTCTATTTCACACCGATGCATCTATTCTCTGTTTAAATCTGAACTGATGCACCAAATACAATTATAACTCAATTTACAACTCATTACTTAAAAATTTAATCGAAGTTAATTTTTCACTTTACATAATCTAACGTATTCTACAGCGATATATTTCACAATTTCATCACATTACTTTAGTCTGCTTTTTATCGATTTCTATAATCATTCCGGCATCATTTTTTCCAATATTATATATTTAAAAAATCTCTACCATAAAATCTTTACTTAAAATCAATACAAATAGGATAACCATTTTCACTTTGAACAAGGCAGGCATCGATGCCATAGATCGCATGAAGACATTCTGTAGTAATAACGTCAGCGGGTCTTCCCTGACAGATTACACTGCCCTTTTTAAGGCCTATTATGTTGTCAGCAAACTTACAGGCCAGATTCAGCTCATGCAAGACCATGACAATGGTAGTGCCCTTCTCCTCATTAAGCTTTTTAAGGAGTGTGAGGATTTCAAGCTGATATGCCATGTCCAGATATGTGGTTGGCTCATCAAGTAAGATTATATCTGTATCCTGCGCTAAGGTCATGGCGATCCATGCTCTCTGGCGCTGACCTCCCGACAGGGTGCTGACTCCTCTGTTCTTGTAGTCAGTAAGTTCAGTTTTTTCGATGGCATCTTCAATAATGGAATTGTCTTCCTTGGACATTCCGCACATTGCAGACTGATAAGGATATCTTCCAAAGCCCACCAGCTCTTTTACAGTGATTGAGTCGGGACATTTGGGAGTCTGAGGAAGGATTGCCATTGTCTTTGCCAGATCCTTGTCCTTGTATTTTTTGATACCTTTATTGTTGATGTAGATTTCTCCATCAATCGGCTTTATCATTCTGCCCATGGATTTAAGAAGAGTGGATTTTCCGCATCCGTTTGCGCCGATGATGATAGATATCTTCCCCTTGGGGATATCAAGATTCATATCGTTAATAATGAGATTGTTGTCATAACCAACATCCAGATTTTTTACGGATATTGCAATATTGTCTGTCATATATTACACCACTAACTTTCTTTATTTTTCCAAACCAGATACAGGAAATATGGAACACCGATTACTGATACCGTAATTCCGGCAGGCAGTTCTATTGGCGAGAACAAATTTCTTGAAATGGCATCCGAAAAAATGAGAATTACCACTGCTATCATGGCTGATGCAGGAATAAATGCTTTGTGCCTGTTTCCTAAAAGCTTCTTTGCTATATGCGGAGCAACCAGCCCTAAGAAACCAATGTTTCCTGCAAACGCTGTAGCTGTTCCTGCCATTACTACTGATAAAATCAGAAGCCCTACTCTGGCCTTATCTACATTTAATCCAAGACCTGTACCAACTTCATCATTAAACTGCATCACATCCAGCTTTTTATTATTGTAGATTGCAATGATGAAAGTAATTACTATAATCGGAACAATAACCTTTACATAGGACCAGCCTGAGCCCCACAAAGAACCTGTGGTCCAGGTAAGGATTTTGTTGTATTCATTGTTTCCAAATCTAAATGTTCTAAAGCTGATAAAGGCGTTGATTCCGGCATTTACACCGATACCTGTAAGAAGCATCCTGGTGTTGGAAAAGCCTCCAAAGCATGACAACACATAGATAAAAACTGCTGAAATCACCGCACCTGTTATAGCAAACAGCGGAAGCATGTAAATGGAAAATTCTCCAAGCTCTGTGTAATAAGCTACTGTCTGATGCTCTACAAAAAGCACTGCTGCAAGTGCGGCGCCGGAATTGATTCCCATTACACCCGGGTCCGCCAGATCATTTTTAGTGATGGTCTGAAGGATTGCTCCCGATGTCGCAAGGCCCACAGCCACAAATATCGCCATGATGGTACGGGGCAATCTTATTGTCATTATGGCAATTCTCGCCATGTTTTCACCTTTGCCTAAAAGCACAGCAAAGATTTCCGATACATTTATCCGATAACTGCCCCAGTACATGGATAGCAGAAACGCTATAAGACACAGCAGAGCCAGAATAATAAATGTCAGTTTCTTTTTCATCCTTTGCTCCTTCCTGCCATGTATAAGAAAAATGGCACGCCCAGCAAGGATGTAAATATTCCTACAGGTATTTCGTAGGGGTCGTAAAGAGTGCGAGCCAGGATATCGGAAAATACCACAAGCACTGAGCCAAGCAAAAAGCTGTAAGGGATGATCTTGCGATAATCTTCACCGATTGTAAGTCTTACTATCTGAGGAACAATAAGACCTACAAATCCAATAGTGCGCCCCACTGCAACTGTCATGGCGCAAAGAGGGATCATCAACAGTAATGTGGAAAATCTGACCTTTTTAGGATTAGCTCCAAGTCCTGTAGCAACATCATCTCCAAGGCTAACTATATTTATTTTGGGTGAAAAAAATATAGCGATCACAAGGGCTATGATGCCTACCACCATTGCAAGTACAGCTTCACTCCAGCCTGCATTTCTGAATCCGCCGCCTACCCAAAAACCAATCATCTGAGACTGATTTGATAAAAGGCCAATGATATTTGTAATGGAAATCAAAAATGTACTAAGGGCCGTTCCGGCTAAAAGTAGTCTGGATACTGACATATTTGATGGATTATAAAGTGCAAAAATAATTACCACAAGACCTGTGACAAGTGCTCCTGCCAGGGATGCTCCAAGAGTTCCAAAGAGGGTGGCAGACTTTCCTAAGGCATAAAAAACAGCCACCACCAATGTAGCCCCCTGACTGATTCCAAGGAGGGATGGTTCTGCGATTGGATTTCTGGTAACACCCTGCATCAGGGCTCCGGAGAGTCCAAGGCTGCCTCCAACCATCACTGCTGCAATTGCTCTTGGCAAACATACATCTCTTATTAACATATCTTCAAGGGAGCCTGAATATCTGAATAGCGCATTTACAATATCATCTATTCCTATATCCATGCTTCCTTTTAAAACAGCAATTAGCACCCCGACTACAAGAGCCGGGATGCCAGCTGATAGAATTACTATTTCTCTAGTAATTTTTTTCATTCTAAATTCCCTAACATATCAGAAATTTCATCAAGCAACAATTCTCTTCCAATACAGCTATATCCCTGATTGAAGTATGGTGATGAATGAAGGTCTACGACTTTTCCGTTTACAACCGGATCAAGGCTGTTATAGATAGCATTTGAATCCATGTCTGCCTTATCATCGTCTGTTGCGATAGCAAAGATTACATCTGCTTCGATTGATGCTAATCCTTCGTAGGTAACTACCGGAAGGCTGATGTCATCCTGCTCCGGAAGACCTGCCGGTCTTGCAAGTCCCAGATCCTCATAAAGAACTGAACCGAAGCCTGCACCTGTAAATACGAAGAACTGACCACCACTTGCAAGGAATGAAAGATATGATGTGTCATCGCCAAACTTTTCCTTGATCTGATTTCCTACTTCTGTAGCCTTTGCTTCATAGTTTGACAGCCATGCATCTGCAGCATCTGTCTTACCAAAGATTTCTGCAATTGTGTAAATATCGTCCTTCCAGTTAAGAGCCTCAAGCTGAATCATTACTGTAGGTGCGATCGCTGAAAGCTGATCATAAAGCTTTTCCTGAACTGTTGAAATAATGATCAGGTCAGGGTTAAGATTCATAACATTTTCGATATCCATTGTATCCTGCATGCTATATCCTAAAATCTCAGCACCGGAAAGCTCCTCTTCAAGGTACGCCGGGAACTTTGTATAGTCGTAAGCATCACTGTTCGCTGTACCAACAACCTTATATCCAAGGATTGAAAGAATATCACTGTTTCCGCTTAAATCTACAATACGCTGCGGATTTGCAGGGATTTCCACCTCACCTCTTACATCTGTAACTGTAACAGTCTCAGCAGATGCTTCAGTTTCAGCTGCTGTTTCACTTTCAGCTACTGTTTCCTCAGCAGAGGCTGCTGTCTTATTGGGCTGTCCACATGCAGTAAGTGTAAGTGCCATAGCAGCTGTAAGCACAAGGCTAATTAACTTATTGATTTTCATATCTAATCTCCTGTAATGTCTATATTTTGTCTATTAAATTGAATAAGTTGCAACTTGTTTTGTTAGCAACATCTAACAAATATTTTCATATTATATATGCTAGCTTCATTTTGTGCAACTATTTTTTATACAATTTTCAATTGTGTGATCAGATGGTTACATAGGATCCCGCATGCAAAATCCTCGCGCGTGAGCGGTAATATAAACATCCAAAATATTCACGTAAAACTCAGTCGGGATCAGGGCAACCCCTGTATCATCCCCGGCAACAACAAGGCGATCCCATGCTTTCACTTTTTATCTTTTAGACTTACCCGCTTTCTCTGTATTAACTATGATGATTCCAGCAACTACCAGTAACAAAGAAATAAGGCCGGTTATAGAAAATGCCTCTTTGTTTTCTCCAAGGAAAAGAGCAGATAGAAGAACACCCATCACAGGATTCATGAATCCTAGAATCGATATTCTGCTGACAGGGTTATGCTTTAACAAAATCCCCCACAGAGTGTAGGCTCCTGCGGAAATAAAGCCCATGTAAATAAGATTCAGCACACAGGAAATGCTTCCAAAAATAAGATGTCCACTCATGGTAAAACCGATTATGAAAAGGACAGATCCGCCAAGCATAAACTGATATCCGCTAAGGACAACAGGGTTCTCTTTTCTTGAATAAATCTTGATACAGCAGGATGAAAGAGCATAGAAAATCGCAGCAAGAAGCATGGCACCTTCACCGGATAAAGAAACAGACTCCGCACCGTTAAAGGCACTAAGCCCTCCAAGTATCAGGAATATCCCTGCAAAGCCGGTGATACATCCGGCAAATTTCCTAAGAGTGAACTTTTCAAAATGAAATAGATACGCAGCAAGGAGTATAGCGAAAAAGTTCCCTGCAGCGTTGATGATAGAGCCCCGGACACCTGTGATATGTGCCAGCGCCATGAAAAAGAAAAAGTACTGTCCCACTGTCTGAAAAAGTGACAGTACAGCTATGCTTCCAAAGGAGTCCTGCCTTGGCAAAAGAAATCTCTTTGCAAGAAGCGACCCAAAGCCTATTGTCATTACCCCTGCAAGAAAAAATCTGGCCCCTGCCAGCATGATCCTGGATGCAGTATCATCAGGACCTATTCCAAAAAGCTGATATGCGATCTTGATGGCAGGCGTCGCACTCCCCCACAGAACGCAGCAAAAAAGCGCCGTCAAAAAGGTTATGGGGAACCACGCCCACATGGATTTTTTCTCTTTTTTCATACCTTAAAAACCTCCCGATGGATTCAGCATTTCTTTTTTGAAAGTGCTTTCGCGCATATAGAATCCATCAAATATACAAGCGTGATCACTGCGATAACAAGCCCCGCATATCCAATCAGATACCCCGGATTCCCCATAAATGATTCGAGAAAAGATAAGGGACTGTTTGCCACGGGATAATTCACAAAGAAAAAGTTGCATCCCGAAAGCTTATCAAAAACATATATGAACGGCGTTACGCAGCATAGAAACAGCAGTGGCCAGTGCATTCTTTTTATAGAAGGAATCACATATCCGTTAAGCCTTAGCGCCAGAGGATAGACGATCAGCATCCCATGCCACGCATAACTGTACAGATTCATAAAATTAAAAGCAGGATAATAAATCGTCCAATCAGGAAAAATCAGCGCAGCCACAGAGCTTGGAAAAATCAAAATATACGATAGCTCCCCAAAGAAATCCTTTGCCCTCTGCCCCGGAAGATACTCCCTGAGAAGAAATATGAAAATTCCGATGCTGCAGATATGTAGCGGAAGATACCACAAACTAAACCTGCGAACAGAAACAAGAAATACATCCTTAAACAGTTCCATCCCCAGCATCAGGACAGGAATCCCCTTAAGTACTCTTCGCTGTCTGTCAGACTTCATGCGGCATATACAAAAGATAAGTACTCCCGCAACAAGCAGAGTGACAGCTGCGCTTATTATATGTACCTTTCCAAATAGCGGATATCCCAGTCCCGAAGGGATGTCATCCTGCTGCTTCCAAAAATATTCCAAGAAGAATATGACCTCCTAAAATGTCTTACTTACAAGTTTTCACAATTTCGTCACATTACTTTAAAGTTCAATTAAGGTTGGGGAATTATCATGAATACATCGAGAGGTTCACAGAACCTCTTGGCAACCCCCATCTACGATCCGCTAGCGGACGTAGAGAAACCTCATCCCCTAAGGATGAACACCCCTCAAACACTTTTCTTCATAACACTGGCCGGTAGTTCCCTAAAAAGGACTACCGGTCTTCCTCATTTCTTAAGGATTTTCTCAGCTTAGAAAAACAACTCCGTATCATCTTCTTTTTCATCGACGGTTTTTTTCTTTATAAAGTGAACAATTATCGCACCAATACCTATGAAAAGCGCAAGTCCTATGGCATAAACTATAGCTATGAACGCACCTACAATAGGTGTCTCAAAGTCACTACTGATTGTGTAATAGTAACAGGTCGTGTTTATGATGACTCCGATTACCGATGATGCAAAAAGGATCAGTCCTGACAACAGGTAGTCTTTCATGCTCTCAGAAAGAAGAATATCCAAGATCAAAAATCCCAATATAATCATAGGCCTGACAGGACTTATGCCAATCCCAAGCACACAGTCCCACAGGTAGAATAATCCAAGTGGTATGAGGTTAATTAACATGTAGATTTTCTTCATTTGTCAGAACCTTCTCCCAAATATCTCACTTCCTTGCCGCTTATCTCTCCTCATAGAGATTTGAGGAACATTGCAGATTTCCCCATAAAGCCCATCTGATCCTTTGCATCAAAATGTTCTATGGCAAAGTATCCGTCATAGCCGGACTCTACCAGCCTTGTAACCACTTCTTTTATTGGAATTCTTCCATCTCCAACGGGTATGGCTTCAGCTGATCTGTCCTTGCAGTGAACGTGCTTTATCCTTGGGAAAAACTTGTCGAATGCCAAAAGCACATCTTCATCGTGCATGATAAAGTTCCCGCAATCGAAGGTAAAAGATACACCCGGGCAATTATCAAGAAACCATGCCACACCGTTAATTCCTGACATCGGAGATGAGAAGTCGTCAAAGTCTTCGAAAAGAACAGTAATTCCCATTTCTTTACCCATGGCTACAGCCTTGTTTAGGCCTTCCGCCATGCGTTTTACCTCATCATGCGAATCAAAGAAGGAATAAAGCTTCGCCTCATCCTTCATATATTCTTTTAGTTTGTCTACGTCTCCGCCTTCCAAAAAGCCCGGAACGATCATGATATTTGGCGATGAAAGCTCCTTTGCCATATCAAGATGAGCCTTTATTTTCTCTGTCTCATCTGCTTTTCCCATATCATAAAATTCAAAAATACAGCTGACTGAAAGCCCTGCATTTTTTATTCTGCCGGCTGCTTCTTCATCCTCCTGCAGGTGGCTTAGCCTGACTTCAAGCGCGTCAATACCGCATTCCTTCACATATTTAAGAATGCTGTGTATATCTTTCCCCGTCTGCTCCTGGGCCTCAACTATATGATCATAGAATACCGAAAGTTTCATCCTTTTATCTCCTCATTTTGCGGCAGTGACCTTACTATTCCATCCGGATTGCAATATCTCACTGCATTGACGATTATCCTTTGTATCTCAGGAATATAGTATGTGGGGCAAGTCTCATGCCCCGGCTGAAAATAAAATATCTTTCCTTTTCCTCTGGTAAAAGTACATCCGCTCCTGAATACATATCCATTTGAAAACCACCCTGTGAAAACAACATCATCAGGCTTTGGGATATCAAAGGGCTCACCATACATCTCTTCTTCAGGGATATCTATACATTCCGGGATTCCCTTTGCTATAGGATGCGTAGGCGCCGTGCACCGGAGCTTTTCAGACTCATCATGTTTCCATTTAAGGGTCATGGTAGTGCCCATAAGGAGCCGCAGCATTTTTGAATAATGCGCAGAATGGAGAGCTATAAGACCCATTCCGGATAAAACATGACGTTTAATCCTATCCGCAACCTCGTCTGAAAACTCATCCTGCAGAGCGTGACTCCAATAAATGAGCACATCTGTATTATCAAGCACTTCCTCTGTCAGTCCGTGCTCCTCATCAAAAAATGTCGCTGTCCTTACTTCAAAATCAGCTTCCTTTGATAAGAAAGCTTTGATGCAGCCGTGAATTCCATCGGGATATACCTTCTTAACTATATCCAGCTCCTGTTCATGCTTATACTCATTCCATATCGTGACGCGTATCATCTATGTCTCCCTTAGTTCACTTACTGATATCTTCCAAATATCTCACTTCTTTTCCGTGTTCTATGGCATAAGCAATCTCAGATCTGGTGCTGTCTCCAATGTAACCACCTACATTGATTACAAAAATACCATCTGCCATATCAATCTTGCGCTTATGCATGTCATCCAGCATCTCCTTGGTCTTGGTAAGAGTGCCTTCGTCCATATTCTCCCAAACTTCCTGATCCCCTGAATGACCAAAGAGACCTACACTGATGACAATATTGCCCTCAAGAGTAAGTCTCTTCTGCGCTTCCATAAATTCGTCCTTAAAACGTGTGCTGCCGCATAATGTAATAACCGGATATTTGCCTGTCATTTTAGTTAGTCTCCTGCTGATAAAAAATATTCGTAATTACATCATATCACTACATAGCCTGCACGGTTAAGATTATTCATATTCAATTATTAAAAATCCTCAAAGTCGTCCGGATCAAGACCTGCATCTTCCAGGGCATCCCAGCGCTCCTCAGGATCCATTAACTCCAGCTCATCTCTATCAAGCCCTGCCATATCAAGCTCATCATCAAGTTCGTCTTCTTCATCTATATCAGTGCCAAGGTCATCAGAGAAAAGAGTGTCGTTAATAAATGCCCATTCTCCGCCATCAATATGTCCGTCGCGGTTAAGATCAAAGGGTGTGTTTCCGAATATGTTGTCAAATGGTCCGTTCATGGGATTCTCCTTTCGTCCAGTCCCTGATATCTTTTCTAATATCAGATATGACATCTTTCGCAGGCCTGCTCTCATTATTCTTAGCCTGTGATAGGCCCTTTTCCATCATCTGGTTGAATTCGTTTTCTGACAAGGTTGATTCCCCCTTTATAATCCATCTTCGAATAGACAAGCTTATACAATTTGTTCGCCCAAGCAAAAGCTTCATCTTCCAAATCCGTTATTACTGCTTATACGCTGCCTCTCAAGATTTATATTCATCTGCATAGCATCTTCAAAATGTGACATATTTTTCCTCTTTGCGAGTACGCTAAATGTTCGCCATTTCTCATTCATCCACAGCAAATTCACTTAACTGTTCAATAGAAGCTAGTTTTTATTCTTTCATTTTATCTTCAAGTTCAAGAAACCTGTCAAAATCACTTTGAAACAATCTATCCTGAACTATTCTGTATTTTTCATATTCTGTCTCTGCATGCAGCTTAGCTTCTTCTGCGCTGATTTTTCCCGGACCCGTCAATATCTCATTTCCATTAAACTCCAAGAACCCATCCAAACGTTTTGCCCAGTCCTCCATGCTCATAGGAATATGTCTTTGAGCCTGAAGTTCTGCATAATCCAAGTATAATGTGACAATTCGTTCAAGATAATTCATCTCTTCCTCAGATAAATAGTTTTTTGCAATTGTCACATCCGCTTTCAGGATTTTTCCATCTGGAGCGTTTTCCCATGTAGTAAGTCCCATGTGCTCTTTTTCAGCATCAGCTCGTTCAACAATCAATTCCGCGACAGTATGTCTATGCACAGCATAGTGCATTTTGTTCTGAACTGTCTTAAAGAACAACTGAGTAGTTTTAGCATTTTTATCATAATCAAAAGCAGTTGCATAGATATCAGTAACTTTCTGATAGAACCTTCTTTCAGATAGCCGAATCTCACGAATTTGCTGCAGTTGTCTCTCAAAAAAATCTTCTGTGAACTTATGGCCTTTCTTTAAGCGCTCCGGATCCATGACCCATCCTTGAATGATATAATCCTTGACTATTTGGCCAGCCCACTTTCTAAAGCGTACTGCCCTCTCGTTGTCTATTTTAAATCCAACAGCAATAATCATTTGAAGGTTATAATGGAGAGTGTTCCTCGAAACATCCCTATTTCCCTCTCTTTGAACTATTCGGAAATTCCGAATAGTTGAATCCACAGAAAGCTCACCATCTTTATATATCGTTTCTATATGGTCATTAATTGTATTTACTTTTACATCATATAATGAGGCCATCATCTTTTGCGTTAGCCAAATATTTTCATCCTCATAGCGCATTTCAAAACTCTCTGGCGAATCGCCTGTTGACGCTATATATGTAAGATATTCTGCGGCAGATGATGATACCTGTAGTTCCTTCTTTTTTGCCATTTATCCAAAATACTCCTGCATCAAACTGTCAAATGACTTCTGCGTTTCATCTAATGATTTTTGCACTGCAACTTTTGATTTGCCGTTGGCTATCGAATATATGTTTGTTAATATTTCTTTTGGTGCTACCAGTAATCACGGTAGGCGGTTAGTCCTATTCCAGAGGACTGTGACCTCTGTTTACCGTAGAAATCTCTTTTGGGAAATCTATAATGGAGGTACTTGCTTATGCTCACCATCAGTGACCTTATCGCAGTGCTTGCGCTGTGTGCGACTTTCTTCAGTCTTGGTTACATGTTTGGCAAGCATGATTCCAAGACACAAAAATAACCGCCACAGCCTGGTAAGTTGTGTGAGCGGTTATTTTTCCAATCATATTAAACAGGGCTAACCGTCTATCGGTAGCACCTTTCATTAATATAATACTAGCATCACCGCTCTTTATCGTCAAACATATATTCAGTTTTTACTATGACGCCTCATCACATCGACAAATAGTGCTGGATTATCATCTTTTCTGTTTTATAAACAGTAAATATGTAAACTGTTCAATAACAGGAAGGTCTAAAATAGCCAGCCCCTCAGGACTGACCCTCATAAACTTTGAGAAACCCTCACGAATATCGATTACCCTTTTTACCTCGAGCTGCGGTTCTTCTAAGCTTTTTGAGTCTCGTTTATTTATACAACATCAAAACATCTATTTCTCCAACCGTTCTATTTAAGTTCCCCTTAGAAATTAAAAATAATATTTTTTGAAGCTTCCTCTCTGTTGTATATACATTAAAAGAGATAACAATTTAGTAATGGGTTTCTACTAAACATACAACATTTTTAAACACTCGCTTTTCTATAATATCTTATGCCAATCCTCTACTTCAAAAGATGCCTCTTTGTAATACTGAAATAGTTATCAACAATATCATCTAGTTGTCTTGTGATTTCTTCAAATTTGCAGTCCAAGTCCAGTGTTTTAACACTTATCCTATTCCCGCTCATCCAATAGGTTTTATCCGGCTGAACTGCCTCATCTGTCCTAGCATACAGCAGCATACCTGCTACTTCATGTGGCTGCGCTGATAGTTGAGCCTCTTTATTTTTCACATATGTAAATATTTGATATAGATTATGTGAATGGAGTGTATTGACATCATACTGTGACTGTGTAGTATGTGTGTAATACTTTGCATCGATAATTAAAACCTTGCTTCCCTGCGAAAGCATAATGTCTGTTTGCATTATAGGAAGCATCTCTCCAAAGTCATCATCTAATTAAATTCCTCGACATCCGTTCCATAATAACTAGGTTCTCCATCGAATTCTGGAACAGTATATCTAGGTATATAGGATCTCAAGATCGCCTGTATCTTCTCCAAAGGCTTAATACCATATGTGTAGCACATATTCCTGTGAAAAATTACATTCCCCAACTCATCATAGGCTTCAAAAGACCATGCCTCACCATCAAAGGCATCTATTATTTCAGGTATTTGCTCAGTCGGAATCAGAGATTTTAACTTGTTAAGATCCTTTGTTTTCATTTTGACAGCACAATCAACTATAGGTTTCCAATATGTAACAATTATATGCAGCTCGCCATCATATGAGAGATCAAATGAGGTTCCATCCCAGTCAAAGTTTTCTCGCAGGGACCAGTTGTGATTATCTACAAAAAGAAACTTTCCCATATTACGCTCCATTCATATTCAATTTTGACATCAAGTCTTTTTCAAAAGTCAAAATATTGTCAAACGCAGCATTGAGCCTTTCAAAAATAACGTCTTTATCTAAGTCATCTGGCAGAGGAATCTTATCCGTTTTATATCCGATCCACCAATACCAGTCTTCTTTAGCCTGCTTTCTGGATGAAAGCTCATTGATTCTGTTCAGAATGCTACGCTGCTCCTCATTTACATTCCTTGAACTATAACTTAGCTGGATTGCCACATCAGTGGTTGTTCGATTTACGATTTCATAAAAGTAATGATTGTCAGTATTCCAACCGCTTGGTGCATCCTTAAGGTCAGGTAATATCAGCGACATGTTTTTTGTCATGAATCTTGTATATGTCCTGTTATTTTTGTCAGACTCTATTACATCAGGATTACGTATCGCCCATTCCCTAAGGATTCCTGAAATCTTAAGCAGCTTTTCTACTTCAACCGGAGACTTCCCAGATGTATCCTGTGGAAAATTGTCGACCAGATACGGAACCATAGCCCGTCTGATTTTGGCACTCCATTCTCCGAGGAAATCAGCCATCTTTTCCCAATCTACTTCATTAGCCACACTAACACCATCAAGAGAATATGATATCCATGATGATTTAAGGTCATCCGCCCTATCCCAATGAAGTTTTGCTTCTAGCTTTGTCTCTAACTCATCTTTATGGGCGTAAAGAATATCATAGGCTTTTTTATTTCTTTCCTTATCCTTATGGCATAAAAACATATCAACGCGAGCTTTATCATTATTTGCATTGCAAACAATACTAAAACCGCCGATACCAAAAGCACCGGATGTAAAGTTAGACCCTGTTGGATTTACATTACCAAACGATTCATAATTGTTCTTTTCTCTAATAATTGGTAATGCCTTTTCCCAAAAATGTATGCGCGTCTGCTTTCCTACGCTATTCCCGGAGCTTGCCTTTATCTTTGACTCAGCGGGCAGTTCCTTGGCATTCCATATTTCTCTTATAAGATTTTCGATATACCCTGTACGTGCATATATTTTCAGTTCATTCCATTCAGTATTATTATTTATAACATCTCTAGTCAGCCTTAAATCAGCTAAATCCTTTATTCCTTTTCTGTCCTTTTTCCCGTTAACTTTGTCTATAAAAGCTCCGTTACTAATAGATGTATTCAGCTTCGAACTTAACAGCGTCATATTTCCAATTTCATATATAGCATGACTACGGACACGTTCTATATCATCAGACTCTTCGACAACATTCCCTTCTGTATCATATGCTGGCACAGAGCTCCAGTTCTGAGCCCATTTCTGTGGCATAATATGCTCTAAGGTAAAAGTATATGGTATTCTCTCAATTTCTCCAGGCAATACCTTTCTCTGATACAATTCAACCCAGAACAGCAACAAAGTAGGTAATTTATTAGTAGTCATTCTCCTGAGACCATTAACAAAATCACCCTCTGTAATGTACATACAACTATCAAATAGATCCTGGACGGTTCTTCTACCGTCTATAAGCTGTTTACATTCATTATTAAAGTTTTTGGTACTACCCTTACAAATTGCATTAAGAATAACGTATCTCTCAATAGCAAAAAACTCATTCTTTAATCCATCTTCAGAGAGAACGCCTTTTTCATAAGAGTAGAGCTGCTTTAGCAAATATGGGTAAAAAGTTGACACTTCCAGAACATTACATATATTAAAAACTCTGCCTATGAAATCATCAAATTTGAAGCCTTCATCCCCTCCGGAGAAATAATCCCTATACACTCCGGCATAATCATGTAATTCCGTCAAAAAGGCATCTAATCCTTCAATCTGCATTTGCAGAATTTTCTTTCTGTATTCCTGCGGTAAATCCGATATGGTGCTTTCTGCAGGATTAAAAAAACCTTCCAGTACAGCGAATGCGTGAAGAAATGTCTCTAAATTGCTACGCTTCATACGACCATATTGTCGCTGGGTCTCCCAATAGGCATTTGTGCTCTCATCTGCTACAAATGCATCCACCCATGTCTTTTCATATTCTTTTATAGCTGATTCATCGACATTACTGATACCTGATAACCTTAATAGCTCAACATACTTCTGATAAAGTAGGTTCTTTATAGTATCAGCGCTTGATAGCCTTACTCCGGCTGAATTTACTGTGTCAAAGATTGCCTGCTCATTATCCTGAACATCAAGGTCTATATTTACAAGAAATTTTACCTTATCATAGGTAAGTAGCTCCCAAAGATCGTTTATTTTATCGATTGATAGCTCCTGTAACTCATTTCTAAAGAATGAATAGCATTGAATAATCGCACTTGTCGTATCATCATCCTGCAAGCTGACATAGTTCTCCCATCTGTCATCAAGAGTATATTTTCCGTTAATAACACTCTCAAAAGCGCTCTTATCAAGATGTGAATGATTGATTTTTACATGTAATTCAGGTTTAATCCCACCTTCTGGAACAAAGAGCAGATTTTCCATTCTCACTTTACATGTAGTTAAGACAGATTCATCATAATCATACTCAACAGCATGCCTTACTATATGATCATATGTGGCACGAAGAAGTATACTCAGTGTCGTAAGCCTTTGCTGGCCATCAATAACCGAGTATCTTGCAACGCTTCCAGCAGAAGCAAGCTCATTTTTCAGTATAATAGATCCCAAAAAATGATTTTGATTTTTACTTGTAAGATTCTGAAGCAATTCACTCCAGTTCTCTTCTCCCCAGACATATGCTCTCTGAAAAAAAGGAATGTCATAATAGCTTGGCGTTGATAAAAAATAAAAGGACTTATCTTCTGCCCGCATAATACCACCTCATAATTGAAACAACGAAATATAATTTGATTTCTTAGTCTTACATAGCAATTAGCATATAAATAGTATATCGCGTTATCAAACTTGCTTTCAATATTATGCAACGCCGTAGGCATATGCATAATTTACATTATGAGAAGTACCAGGATGGGACGGTAAAATGTATTGAGGATGAGATACCCTTTGAAGTATCTGATGGATGGACGTGGTGCCGTTTAGGCACTATTTGTACAGAAATCCAATATGGGCTAAGTAACTCCGCGGAGTCATCAGGAAGCCACAGGCTGTTAAGAATAACCGATATACAAGATGGCCGCGTAGATTGGGATTCTGTCCCATTTACCACTGTAGAGGATGAAAATAAATACCTACTCCGACCAAATGATATAGTATTTGCCAGAACTGGCGCCACAGTAGGAAAATCATTTTTGATTAGTGAAACACCCTATAAATCTGTTTATGCATCATATCTCATTCGAATACGGCTATTAAATGAAATTGATGCGAAATATGTGTATCATTTCTTTAACAGTGCTTGCTATTGGTCACAAATAACAAAGAAATCAGTTGGGGTAGGGCAGCCAAACTGCAATGGGACAGCGCTACAGGAACTTTTTATTCCGTTGCCTCCAGCCCAAGAACAAGCCCGAATTGTTCCTATTGCAAATGATTTACTTGAAAAGACTAAGGACATAGAATATGCAAAGGAATCATTAGTAGATATATTAAGCACTGCCAAAGCTAAAGTCTTAGATTTAGCTATCCGTGGTAAGCTTGTTTCACAGAACTCAAATGATGAACCTGCTTCTGTACTGCTTGAAAGAATAAGATCCGAGAAGGAAGATCTAATAAGGCAAGGAAAACTTAAGCGTGACAAGAAGGAATCAATTATTTATAAAGGTGATGATAACTCTTATTATGAGAAGTTTGCTGACGGAAGCATAATTAGTATTGATGAAGAACTACCCTTTGATATTCCGACAACGTGGCATTGGTGTAGATTTAGTACTATCACAATCAATAGGGATAGTGAAAGAAAGCCAGTTTCAACAAGCAAACGAAAGGATGTAAAAAAGATATATGACTATTATGGAGCCTCAGGAAAGATAGATAAGATAGACAACTATTTGTTTGACGAAAGGCTACTACTAATTGGTGAAGATGGTGCCAACCTTGTTACCAGAAGTAAGCCGATAGCATTTTTTGCTGAAGGCAAATATTGGGTTAACAATCATGCTCATTGTATTGATGCTACAGATAAAAAGCTGTTAGATTACATATGTATTTACATAAATGCCATAAACCTGGAAAAGTACGTCACCGGCTCAGCGCAACCTAAAATGAATCAAGATAATATGAATTCTATCTTGATTCCTGTACCACCAATAGTTGAACAAAAGAGAATATGCAAAGCTGTTCAAGACAGCTACGCTCTAATAAAGGATATAGAAGGGGCTGTGAAAAAATGAGATAATCATTTTTTCCAGCTCCCTTTTTATATCATTTTTTGTGAGGTATTCTATTTCTGGCAAAAATAGAGTATAATGCCCCTTTCCCCAAAAACTACAAACTTTTTTGATTAGGCAGCTTCTTGGAGACGCATCTTTTTATTGTGATATTTATATAAGTTATGACCTATTGAAACCAAAAGAACCTCAAGTTTTACGGATTCTATTCCTTTTCGGACTATTCTTTTATACCAACGATCATTTTTTATGATTCCGAAAGTACCTTCCGCTTGAATGGATCTGTTCATTCTAAGGAGTGCTCCCTGGATGCTTTCAAGATTATTTATAACCTCCTGATGCATAGCGGTCAGTTCTTCGTTTATTCTTACGGTCTTGTTTTTATCTGTTTTCTTACACTTCGATGCATAGGGACAACCACTGCAGTCTTCACACTGATAGACTTCTTCTT
>NZ_AUJP01000022.1 GCF_000424285.1 Butyrivibrio sp. MB2005
TGAGGCGCACAGATATCCTTGATCTGCTTGACTACAGAATATCTGTCAGGAAATATCTGTCAACCCTGCGCACGGCGCACCGCAAAGCGGCTTTGGGGTTGACTGATATTTCCTGGCAGATAAAGTAGTCAACAAGCAGACCAAGGAATATAAGCGGAACACAAGGTTCCGCAGGGAACAAACGGCTAGGGGCTGGTAACGGGGGCTTCAGTGCTGTATAATAACGGAGACAAAGTCTGATCTTAAATGATTCCGGGTGTATTCCACCCTTTTGTTTCCGAATATCAATTTACGCTATCCTTCGTTAGAATTTCTTTGACACTTTTGCACAAAATATAGTAGAATACTGATATCTGAGGGGACAGTTTCCATAATTTTTTGTGAAAGGGTTTGTTGGGGAAATCATTATGTATCAAAATTGTCGCAGGTTGTTACTTTCTGTAACAGCCATCTTCTGTTCGCTCATCTTTTTTTATCCAATTCATGTAAATGCATACAATAATATAATGCATGTTGTAGACGCTACCGATACTACCATAACTATAGACTGGAGCATGGCTGCTGATGATGCCTTTGAAGATCAGAAGGCTGACGGCAATACGAAATACAAGTATGATTATTTCAAAGTTGGCTATATGGCTAATCCCTGTGACAGAAATAAAATGAAACATAATATTTCTGTTGATACCAAAAAGCGACAGTATACAATAAAGGGGCTTAAGCCTGATACCGAATATTCAATCGAGGTGGATTGGAAAATATCTCATTCCAGCCCCAAGACAACAGGAAGTACTGTACATAATTTTCAAGTGCTTGATGCTGCCACAACAAGCGGTTCCAACAAGACTGCAAAGTTTGTAGGCTCCACCGGAACAACGGCTACTGTTGAATTTGGCGAAGCTTTAAAAGAGATTGAAAGCGAATGTCGTGAGAAAAATTACACCCCCGGTACATATACAGTCAGTGTTGGATATGCAGATCAGGCAGAGGGCACGGATGCAGCTCTTAAGAAGGCAAAGGAGATTGCAGGAAAGAAATATTACAAGATAGGTAATAAGCAGGCCTTTTACAACATGAGAGGTCTTAAGCCAAAGCATAGCTATACATTTGTTGCAGCTGTGTGGCTTGGTGCCAGTAATGGAAATACCGGTAGTTACAAGAAATTCTTTAAATATGTTCAGTTATCAGATATAAAAACAAAAGACATGGATGACTCTGCAATCTATAACAGTGTTGAGCCGCAGACTAAGTTTGATTCCCGCAAAGACAGTGATGCTGCCGGAAGATATCTTTCTTCTACCTACGACTCCTATGGCGTTACATTAGCAACTACGGTTACTGCAAATACCATTACCATAGACTGGTCTAAACAGAAACAGTCAGATAGGAAGATTAAAGCTGCTAAAGATGAGAAAAAGCTCTGTTTTGCCATAGTTGAGGATGAGCAATACGATGCGGATGCGGACAGACAAAAGTATGGTCCAAACTATAATTACGGACCTAATGTCAGAAAGGCAGCAAAAAAGGCAGATGCGCATCAGTTTCAGGCTGATGTATCCACTAAAAGCTTTACTTTTTCCGGTCTAAAACCTGCTACCAGTTACACAGTTATAATGAAATGCGGCTGGGAGAACAAGTCCGGTTTCAGTGAAAAGATTTATCCTTTCCTCACTCACATCTGTACTGAAGGCGCAAAAACTGATGATGAAATTCAAAGTCATGTGACCAAGGACAAGGTTATCGCATATATGTATGACGGTGTTGTTAAGCATCAGGGTACCGAGGCCCATCTTGATTGGACAAATGCCATCAAGAATTATTGCGGTCAGACCGTGCTTAGTGAATACTGCGCAAGACCCGGAATCGACTCAGTAACTGATATAGGCTATGCCAAGCTTCCGGCTGACTTAAAGAATGCCAATGCTGTAAAGGCAAGCTACAAGGCAGCTGAGAAAATGCTAAAAAATACTGATTACAATGCGCTTGCGGTCAACTATCCATACTCAAATACCAGAATATATAATCTGGACCCCAGTGCTAAGTATGTATTTGCTGTCAGATTCACAACCTACTGGTATTTATGCGGCACAAGGCGCAGCTTTACAGATATTTTTTATGTAGATGAAACAGGAATCAATTATTATAAAGCAAGTAAGATAGGCGCTTCTTATGGCGTCACAAGCAGTGAATCCGGTCAGGGTGGTTCAGGAAGCAGCGGTGAAAGTACCGGCGCTGGTAGCAGTTCCGGTTCGGGTAAGAGTTCCGGCAGTAATGTAAATGCTGAAAATGCTAAGGCAAAAGATCTTGCCCAGATTAGCTGCAGTAGTAATAAAGTATCCCATAAGAAGCTGAAGAAAAAGGCCCAGACTGTAACAATTAAAGTAGATAATTCAAAGGGAAAAATTACTGTTAAGGACGTTTCCTCCAAAAAGAACAGGAAGGTCGCAACGGTCAGTGTTAAGGGAAGAAAGGTTACTGTAAAGTTTAAGAAGGGTACATCCAAAGGCGTTTATAAGTTCAAGGTAACAGTTGGCGCTAAGGATGGTATCAAAAAGACCACCGAGACATTTAAGATTAAGGTCGGCTGATAAGGTGCACAAAAGGCACACCAATAGCAAAGAGTGGTCCTAAGTTTTATTGAATGCCACTAAGCGTCATTTTAGCGAGCTTTAAAATCTTTGCTGCGATTTGTTCCTCAGATTCTGCAAAGCCTGATTTATTCCAATAATCTATTACTCCGGCGCTGCCTGCAGAGATATATGCAAAAAGCACTTCTTTGTTAAGGTCAGGGGCGGAGTCAGCATAAACACTTAGTGCTTCTGAAAAATGATCATAAAACAGAAGCACTAATTTTTTTGAAAATTCTGAGCCGTTTTGGGACATAAAGGACATCAGACTAAGATCATCTTTCATGCTTTCCCTCATATATTTCAGGGTATTGGTTACGAATTCATCGATATTCTCATAGCTTGCAGCTTCCAATTTTGCTGTGATTTCATCTATTACAGCTTCTTGGAGCTTGTCTACCAGATCCGGAACATCCAGATAATGCTTATAGAAAGTCGCTCTGTTTATCTCTGCACGGCTGCAGATAGCTGTGACTGAGATTTTTTCATATCCGATTTCCCGCAATAATTCATAGAAGGCTGTGCGAATGCGCATTTTTGTATAACGTATTCTGCCGTCTTCTTTTTTCTTTGTATCAGTATTGCTTTTCAGTGAATAATTCTTAATTTTCTCTGACATAATCGACACTTTCCTCCAATGTGTTTATTAACTAACAGTTTTGAAAATATTGATGGTTGCCAGCGTTTATGCGGCTTTCTATAATCAACATAAAAATAATAAACAATTGTTGAATAATTTACAAGTGTCAAATATTTGCAGAATGGCATTAGCTATTTGTTGCAAATTGCATTAGGACGGAGATGAGTATATGAAAGATAAGAGAAATAAGATTTATGAAAGTGACAACCTGTGGTGGTCGATCCTTGGAATGGTAATGCCGGCGCTTTTAACCATACTGGTGATCCTCATTTATAACATTGCGGACATGGTATTTGTGGGACAAACCGGAGAAACAGCCCAGGTGGCTGCAGTTTCAATCGTTGGCCCTGTGTTTAACCTCATAATGGCGGTGGCCATGCTTTTGTCATCGGGAGGTACGGTTCTGATTTCCAGGGATCTCGGAGCAAAAGATGAGGAACATGCAAAGCAGGTTTCAGCGGTCTGCATGTGGGGAGCGATTATTCTTGGAATAGCTTCAGCGATACTCATAATTGCGGCACACAAGCCGCTTCTTGGGCTTCTTGGAACTACTGCAGATACCTACGAATATGCAAGAACCTACATGATAATTCTGGCTGTTGGTGCACCGTTTCTGCTTCTAAGCAATATGCTTGGGCAGCTAATGAGAGCAGAAGGAGCGGTAAAATATGGCCTTATCGCAAATTTGTCAGGAACATTTATAAATATAGTGCTTGATCCCGTTTTTATCCTGACTTTGAAAATGGGCGTGACCGGGGCAGCAATAGCAACGGTTATCGGAAATTTCATAGCTACAATGATCAGCCTGTATTACATGAAGAGGAAAGCGGTTGTACTTAATATGAAGCTTTCAAATGCCCTTATCAGACCGCAGCTGGTTTTCTCGGTGATGGCGCTTGGAATTCCAAATGCTGTAAGTACGTTCCTTTCTGGCTTTGCCGGCACTTTTTCAAACAGACTCCTGTCAGGCTATGGGTCTGATTCCATTGCAGCAAACGCAGCGGCGGGTCGTGTGAACATGATAATCGTAATGATTCTTATGGGAATCTGTATGGGAGCTCAGCCGCTTATTTCCTACAACTACGGTGCAAGAAATCTTAAGAAGCTATCAGGCGTCATGAAAAGAATTCTGATCATGTGCGTGACAGTAGGCACGGTAACAACGGCTCTGGTAATTATGTTCAGGCAGACAGCAATTGGGCTTTTCCTGAAGGATGCATCTGTGGCAGCCATGGCGGAATCCATAGTCGTACTTTTGATGATAAGCTCGCCATTCCTTGGCTTTTTCTTTCTTGCGACCAATTTCCTTCAGTCCACAGGAAAGGCCATGTCAGCAACAGTTATGTCTACCCTGCAAAAAGGAGTACTGCTCATCCCGTTACTGTTTATTTTGGAGTATTTCTTCGGCTTTTACGGAATTATTTATGCTTATGTAGTGGCGGATTTTGCCTCCAGTGCAATAGCGGTAGTATTCCTGATCATCAACTGGAAATCAGTAAAGAAGGAACTGAAAAAGGATACGACAGAAAAGAAATTAACCTTTTTGAACTCAGATAATAAAGAGATAAATGCTCGCGCAGTGTGATGCAAGATAATATATGGAGGAGAATTGAAAATGCACGAAATTATTGTAGATATGTTTGTTGGACTTAAGTATTTCCTGATTTATATGTTTTCCCTGGCGGGAGCCGTATTTATTGTCAATAAGGTTGTCCCGTTGCCCAAAGAGTTATTCAGAAAACTACTTCACTTTATAGCCTTTTCGTCTGTGATAGTTATGATATATACAGCAAAAAACTGGATCGCGGCATCACTTGTTCCGATAATGATAATCGTTCTTATGTATCCCGGATTGTTGCATGCAGAAAAAGATAAGCGTTTTACGCAGATGGTTTCACAGAGAAGAGAGGGTGAATTAAAATCCAGCTTATTTCAGCTTTTTCTGACAATAGCGGTCATTATTGCTGTTAGCTGGGGACTTTTGGGACATAAAGAATTTGCTGTTGCGTCGATACTTATGTGGGGCTTTGGAGACGCTGCAGCAGCTCTTATAGGTAAAAGATTTGGCAAACACAAAGTGCTTCGATTTAAGCACGTTGATCATAAAAAGAGCTGGGAAGGAACCGCTGCAATGTCGGTCGTAGCTTTTGCTTTTGGACTGGCAAGCCTTATGATAGTCGGAAATATTCCCATTGAAAACTGCCTTCCGGCAGTTATTATAGCGGCTCCTTTGGCTGCAATTACAGAACTGTTTACTAAAAATGGTTATGATACAGTAACGGTTCCCTTTGTAAGTGTGGCAGCCCTGTTTCTTTTCCTGTAACCTGATGGAGTCATACCATACACTTTTTTAAAGACCTTTACAAAATAATTATTATCTGAGTAACCCACATAGCTGCTGATTTCCTGAATTTCATTATCTGTATCACGAAGGAAACCGGCGGCTTTTTCACATCTTTTGCCGGCTATATATTCAGTTATGGTCTTGCCTGTTTCCTTTTTGAATACCTTAGATAGATGAGAGGCAGAGACGTTTGCTGTGCGGGATAGTTCGTCTATAAGAATTTCTTCACTGAGATGAAAATCTATATATTCAATGACTTTCTGAATTGACGCAGAATAGCCACCCATGGAGAGCTTGTACTCATGCACGGCAGATGTAAGCTCCACTATCATGCTTTCAATGTAACTATGCTGCATTATTGCCTCCTTTACGGAGTCCAGAAGCTGCACATATTTTTGGGTTATAGCATTTATGGTTATAACAGAAAGTCCGGAATCCTCAGCGGCTTTTCTGGCAAGAACTCTGATTATAGCAAAAGAGATTTCGGGTTTTGAGTAGGAAGGATTGTCCTTCATAAGCTCCTCATTGCCCTTGATGTTGGCCATGGTAGAATACGCCTGTTTTACGTTTTCTACATCTCCGTTTTTTATCATGGACAAAAAGCGCCTTTCATTGTCGTAGCGTCTGTAAATATTGCTGAAATTTGTGTTTTCAATCGCAGTTCCATGGGAAACCTCGGAGGATTCCTGAATGAAACCCGACAATTTTCTGTAGTTATAGGCAAGGATACCGGGCTCGAAGGACTGCATTATGGATGTAATTAGCGCCTGTAGCTGACTTGAATAGATTATCTGAAAAGAGGTGTAGTACAGTCTTAAAGCTATGGTGCTGGAGGATGGAACATTATTTTTTATTAAGATCTGTTCAGTTTTTGACTCTGAATACTCGCTTTGTACGTATGGGCCAACCAGTATCATCCTGTCACCAAAGACAAAAAAGCAGGTGCAAACACCAAGCTGGTCAACGATTTCATAGATGGTGGAAGGATCTGCTGAGTTCATCAAAAGTGACAGCGCTTCACGGGTAAACATGGGCTGCAGTGAATTGTTAAAGCAGTATTTTTCTTCAAAGCTGCGAAGATCCTTGTCGTAGTCTGTTATTTCCAAAACCGGAACGTTCGCAATATTTCTGATAAGTCTCAGGAATAATTCAGTATTCATAATAACCTCTTTGATTCAAATATCTTGCATATTATAGTAAAAATCTATTATAAAAATCAAATAATACTATATTTAAAATAAATTATAGCACAAAAATTCTGATACGGAGTAAATAACGAACATATTAATACTATTTTGAACAGGAATATTCTAATGATGCGAAAGGCAAAGTGCTATCATTATTTTGCAAACACATAATTATCATTTGAATTGGAGAAAAGTTAAATGCGTAGCACTTTTTTATGGAACGACAATTGGACTTTTATCAAAGAGAATAACAAAGAGCAGGTGGTGATTCCTCACACCTGGAATGCCGAGGATGGTCAAACAGGACCGCAGCAATATTATAGAGGCACCTGTTTTTATAAGAAGTCATTTGGTAAACCTGTCATGGAAGAAAATCAGAGGTGCTATCTGGAGTTCAGAGGCGTTAATTCTTCCTGTAAGGTTGCAATAAACGGAAGTGACATCTGCTCTCATGACGGAGGATATTCCACCTTTAGATGCGATATTACTGATTTTTTGTCTGATGAAAATGAGATAGAAGTGAGTGTATCCAATGAGCCAAATGATAGGGTATATCCTCAGAGAGCTGACTTCACATTCTATGGCGGAATTTACAGAGATGTATATCTGATAATAGTAGATAACGAGCACTTTGACCTTGATTATTTTGGAGGAAACGGACTGTATGTTACACCTTCAATAGATGGAAAAAATGCAGTAATAGATGTAAAAACCTACATTACTGGCAATCCGGACAGAATTCTGATATCAATCGACGGCATCGGTGAAAAAGAAATTGAGATCTCGGAAGAAAACGGCAAAAAAGTGGCTAAGGGTAGTTTGAAAATAGAGAATGCTCATCTCTGGAACGGATTGGAAGATCCCTATTTATATAAGATCACAGCAACGATGTTCAAGGAATCTGAGCAGGTGGACAGACTCTATGACAGATTTGGAGTCAGAGAGTTTTCCTTTAATCCTGAAAAGGGATTTTTCTTAAATGGAGAAAGCTATCCGCTTCATGGTGTTTCAAGACATCAGGACAGAGCCGGGGTTGGAAATGCTCTTACAAAAGAGATGCATGATGAAGATATGGAGCTGATCCTGTCCATGGGTGCCAATTCTATAAGACTTGCCCATTATCAGCACGATCAGTACTTCTATGATCTTTGTGACGAGAAGGGAATCGTTGCCTGGGCAGAGATTCCATATATCACAGTGCACATGGATGGTGGCCGTGAAAACACCATTTCACAGATGAAGGAGCTCATAACTCAGAATTATAACCATGCATCCATCATGTGCTGGGCTCTTTCCAATGAGATAACACTTCAGGGCGTTACCGAGGATCTTATGGAAAATCACAGGATTCTCAACAATCTGGTTCACGAGATGGATCCCGGCAGAGTATCCGCAATGGCAAATCTTTTCATGCTTGAGACGGATTCACCCCTTGTGGAGCTTCCTGATATCAGAGGCTATAACCTGTATTACGGCTGGTATGTGGGCGATATGGAGGATAATGATAAGTGGTTTGATGATTTCCACAAGGAACATCCAAATACAGTTATCGGCCTTACGGAATACGGTGCGGATTCAGTTATATCGCTGCAGTCGCCAAAGCCTGAAAAGGGCGATTTTACTGAAAGCTATCAGGCAATTTATCACGAGCACATGCTTGAAATGTTCAGCACAAGACCCTATATCTGGGGAACCTATTGCTGGAACATGTTTGAATTTGCAGCAGCCGGCAGAGAGGATGCAGGGGATCCCGGGAAAAATCATAAAGGACTTATCACTTTTGACAGGAAAACAAAGAAGGATGCCTATTACATCTACAAAGCATGGTGGTCAGATGAGCCTTTCGTTCATCTGTGCGGAAGAAGGTATCACGATCGGATAGAAGAAAACACAGAGATTAAAGTGTATTCCAATCTGAATAAGGTGACTCTTTACGTGGATGACAGAGAAGTGGAGACCAAAGAAGGAAAACATATATTTAAATTCATGGTTCCGATTTCTGCAGTACATAGAATCAAAGCTGTGGCAGAGGAACAGAGTGATGAGATGGAAATAGTAAAGGTTTCAGAGCCAAATCCCTCATATTTTATTTCGGCAGACAAGGTTAGAAACTGGTTTGACGAAAAGGATGAGGAAGTGTCGAATGACAGCGAATATCTCTCACTTTCCAGTACCATGGCAGAAGTAAATGCTGTCCCTGAAGGGAAGGCGATACTTGATAATATGATGGCTGCCATGAATTCCAGAACAGCAGGTGGTATGGGAGAAGGAGTGAAAATTCCTAAAGCAATGCAGGCAATAATCGCAAGACAGCCGATTAATAAGCTGCTTAAACAAGGCGGATTTGATGCAGATTCTCCTGAGGTTAAGGCTCTTGAAAAAGCACTTTCTCAGATTAAAAAAGCAAAATAATAACGGGGGTAATTTAGATAAACGGAGGGTAACATGGAAAACTTAAATGTAAATAATTCAGATAAAAATAATGTATATCACAAGGCCAAAACCTGGCAGATAATTCTTTTTGCCTGCAACGGACTTGTGGGTATGAGCCTATATTCACTGATCGGCCTCGCCAGCTATTCAGCCAATGTGGGCTATGGAATCGCAACTGTAGCGGTTGGCGGAATCCTAACATTTACCAGAATTTTAGATGCTATAACAGATCCTCTACTGGCATTTGTCTACGACAGAGTTAATACCAGATGGGGAAAAATCAGGATACTTATCGTCGCAGGCTGGATTATTGAGGCTATCGCACTTTTCTGCATGTTCAGCGGCTTTTCCAGTAAGGGTCACGGCCTTGCAACCTTTGTGGGATTTTACATACTTTATGTAATCGGCTATACCATGACTAACATGACAGCGCTTACGGTACCGAATTTACTTACCAATGATCCCAAGCAAAGACCTACTATCGGTGTATGGCAGACAGTATTTAATTATCTTGTTCCTATTACACTTAGTATTGCCCTCAATGTAATACTTCTTCCGAAATTCGGCGGAACCTACAACCAGGCCTATCTCTCAGCTGCATGCATTCTAACTCTTGCAGTATCAGCACTTGGAGTGGTGCTTGTATGTATCGGTGTGTCTGAATACGATAAACCTGAAAACTTTAAAAACATTACAGCAAACAAAGAAGAAAAGCTCAGTATTAAGGATATGGTCAGTGCAGTTAAGGAAAATAAACCTTTTCAGTGCTATATAGTTGCTGCAGCATCAGATAAAATTGCGCAGCAGGTTGCAAGTCAGTCAATTGTGGGAACACTACTTGCAGGAATCGTAATCGGAAATATGGGACTGTCAACAATACTTAATATGATAGCTATTTTGCCTGCAATTTTATTTGCCGTATTTGGCGCTCGATATGCAGGAAATCACGGAAATAAAGAATCCATTACAACCTGGACCTGGGCATGCATGGGAATTTCTGCGGGACTTATAGCTTTCTTTGGAGTAATTGATCCTCATCACATCGCAACCTTTGGACCCATGATGATAATTTACGTTGCTTTAACACTTATTCTTAACGGAGCAAAGATGTGCGTAACCACAGCAAATTCGGCATTTGTATCAGACCTTATTGATTATGAGCTGGACAGAACCGGTAAATTTATCCCTGCTGTAATGACAGGAACCTACAACTTAATTGATAAGATTGTTTCTGCTTTTTCAGTAGTTATCGCAACAGGCGCAGTTGCTCTTGTGGGTTACACACAGACTCTACCTCAGCCGGGAGACCCGCTGACAAGATCAATTTTTTGGATGACAATGTTTTTGCAGTACGGCCTTGCCATGATCGGCTGGATCTGTACCATCGTTGCCATGAGAAAATGCGACCTCACAAAGGAAGAAATGGTTAAGGTACAGCACAGGATTTCTGAGAAAAAGAAGGCAGCAAAAGAGTGTGCCTGATATTGAAAATTTAAAAGGATTTTTATGACAGAAAAGATTTTTAAAAATGCAAAATGGATAACGCCGGAGAAGAAGACAGAGCCTGATGTAAGGAAAGGCGCAGGATATTTAAGGAAAATCCTGATACTTGAATCCGTTCCGGAAAATGCATTGCTTTTTGCCACGGCCCACGGCCTTTATGAAATATCAGTTAACGGAAAAGCTGTTACGAATGCCAGGCTCACACCGGGATGTACAGAGTATAACGACAGACTTATGTACCAGCAATACGACATTGCAGACCTTTTAAAAGAAGGTGAAAATGAGATTTTCGTTACCTTAGGTGATGGCTGGTACAGAGGCTGCATAGGAATTGACGGAACCAGGAATTTCTTTGGAGAGGATATTTCTTTTATCTGCGAGGCTATAGACGGAGTAGGAAAAGAGCTCTTTGTAACAGATGAATCCTGGGAAGGCTCAGGGCAGGGGCCCATACTTCTTACAGACTTAGAGCTTGGCGAAAACTATGATGCAAGACTTGAGGATATACAGGAATGGAGCCCTGTGAGGACCTTGGATTTTGATATGGAAAATCTGGTTCCGCAGGACGCTCCCTACATTCTGGAGCATGAGATTTTTGAAGGAAAACTCATAAAAACATCTGCCGGTGAGGACGTTTATGACTTTTCACAGAACCTGGCAGGATACACGGAAATTATGATTGAGAATGCTGTGGCCGGCCAGACTATTACTCTAATCCATGGCGAAACGCTGGATGAAAACGGAAATTTTACCATAGCGAATTTTCAGCCGGGAGACCGAAATAAAGCAGGCGGAATCAAGCAGGAAATTAACTATATCTGCAAGGATGGTAGAAACGAGTTTAAGCCTCATTTTTCAATATTTGGATTTCGTTATGCAAAAATCGTAACGGATATTCCTCTCCAAAACATAAGCATTCGAAGCATCGCTGTTTACTCTGATATGAGAGAAACAGCGGACTTTGAGTGCTCAGATGAAGCTGTAAACAAGCTTTTTAAAAACAGCAAATGGAGCATGAAATCCAACTTCTGCGATATTCCAACGGACTGTCCCACCAGGGAAAGAGCCGGCTGGACCGGTGATGCCGGAGTTTTTGTAAAGACCGGATCCTATCTTATGGACTGCGAGGGTGTTTATCGCAACTGGCTTTCCAGTGTCAGGTTTAACCAGCATTCTGACGGCAAGATGGCATATATCAGTCCAAGAAATGGTGTGCCCGGGAGAATTGCAGAAATGTTCTCCGCATCGGTGGGCTGGGGCGATGCTTCGGTCATTGTTCCTTACTTTTTATATAAGAAATCGGGAGATGTATCTATCCTTTCAGAAAACTACGAAATGATGAAGGCATGGGTAGGCTTTCTTGAGAAAAGAGCCGGCAAAAGCAAGCTAAAGAACCGTTTTGGCAAAAATCCCTACAGAAAATTCATCATAGATACAGGCATGGATTACGGTGAATGGTGCGAGCCCGGAACGGATGTTATGAAGACCCTGGCAGCGGCATTTAGAGATGGCCAGCCGGAAGTGGCAACAGCATATTTTTCATATTCATCAAGATTGTTATCAGAGATTGCATGTACCCTCGGTAAGACAAATGACGCAGGCTATTACAGGGATTTGTCTGATAAGGCAAGAGATGCGTACAGGTATCTTGTTTTAAAGGATGGTCATATTCACTCAGAGAGACAGTGTGAATATGTAAGACCCCTGGCTTTTGGACTTCTTGGAGAGGACGAAGAGAAAAATGCAGCGGAGGATTTAAACAGGCTGGTAATTGATAATGGATATCATTTAAACACCGGTTTTCTTTCCACGCCTTTCCTCTGCGAAGTTTTGGCAAAGCATGGATACGTGGATACTGCATATAAGCTTCTTTTACAGCGCACATATCCATCCTGGCTTTATTCCGTTGAAAAAGGTGCAACGACCATCTGGGAGACCTGGGATGGCATAAGAGAAGATGGCACCGTTCACGATTCGCTAAATCATTATTCCTACGGAGCAATTTCCGGGTGGCTGATATCAGGAGTTTTGGGAATAAATTACGCACATGATGCAGTAATTATCGAACCTTTTCCCAGTAAACAATTATCCTTTGCGAAGGGATATTTTGATTCACCTAAAGGCATGATAAGAGTAGAATGGAAGTATAATGATAATGATTGTTCTTTTCATATAGAAATTCCTGACGGAGTAACAGCGAAAATCAGAATACACGGCATGGAAGAAACAGCAGTCTGCGGCGGAAAGTATGACTATACCATCAGTTTAGGTAATTAGTTACGAGCCCCGTATTCGAACGAACTCAGTTAGAAATAGCAAGCAATTATAGAGGAGAAAATGAAATGAGCTACGTTTGCAACCCGATAAACATCAACTACAGATATCAGTTTAATGCTGACCCCAGAAAGGGCGGAGAAATCCAGATTTGCAGAGAAGCTGCGGATCCGTCCATGATCCTTTTCAAGGGCAGATACTATATTTTTGCATCCATGACACTGGGAGTATGGGTGTCTGATGATCTTGTAAAGTGGGAAAATCACAGACTTCCTGATGAGCTTCCTTTATACGATTATGCTCCGGATGTACGAGTAATGGGAGATTACGTATATTTTTGCGCATCAAAAAGAGATGAAAACTGCGACCGCTTCAGAACGAAGGATATTCTGAACGGACCCTATGAGAAAATTCCCGGCAACTTCCCTTACTGGGATCCCAATCTTTTCATAGATGATGATGGAAAAGTGTATTTTTACTGGGGCTGCTCCAATACAGAGCCCATTTACGGATGCGAGCTTGACCCTGAAACCATGCTTCCAAAGGGCGAGAAAGTGCCTATGCTTGAGGGACATCCCACAGAGTATGGCTATGAGAGAGTTGGAGAGGATAATTCTATTTTTCCTGCTTCACAAGAGGAAATTGAGAAGGGATTTCAGGGCTTTCTTGCTATGCAGAACACCACGGAAGATCAGATTCCCGATGACCTTAAGCCACTAATCAAGGGTATGTTCTCCAATATGCCCTATATCGAAGGCGCCTGGGTGGATAAGCATAACGGAAAATACTATCTGCAATATGCATTTGCAGGAACTCAGTTCAATACCTATGGTGATGGCGTTTACGTATCGGATTCGCCCCTTGGCCCCTATAAGCTGGCTGAGAACAATCCTTATTCCTACAATCCCGGCGGATTTTTACCGGGAGCAGGCCACGGCTCAACCATGGAGGATAAAAGCGGAAATCTCTGGCACACCGCTACCATGAGAATAAGTGTAAATCACGACTTTGAGAGACGAGTAGGACTTTGGCCTGCAGGCTTTGATAAGGACGGAGAACTGTTCTGCAATCAGAGATACGGTAACTGGCCCTTTAAAATAAGCGGTGCAAAGCAGGATCCCTGGAAAAATCCGGACTGGTTCCTTCTGAGCTATGGCAAAAAGACAAGCTGCTCATCCGCGCTTTCAGAGAATCCTTCAGAAAATGTTACTGATGAGGATGTGCAGACACTATGGCGTCCCGCATCAACAGGCAAGGATGAATGGATTACAGTTGATCTTGGAAACGTATATAAAGTAAATGCTGTGCAAATTAACTTTGGCGATGGAAAGCTTGATATTCCTATCCCCGGTGAGATCAGAGGAACCACTCAGGCTCGTTTTATCGATGACAAGACCTATTGCACCCGCTGGAAAATGGAAGGATCTGTGGACGGCGAAGATTTCTTTGTTTTAGAGGATAAATCAGAAGCAACAACTGATCTGACTCATGACCTGGTGGTAATGGAAGAAGGCAGGGAGATAAGATATATCAGAGTTTCTAATATTGAAGTTCCATATGGACAGATTCCCGCTCTTTCCGGCATTCGCGTATTTGGAAAAGGCGAGGGCGAGCTGCCAAAAGCTCCTGTTTTCTCTGCAAAAAGAGATTCCGGCATCGATATGAGTGTAAAGATTGAAGCAGGAGATAATGCTGTAGGCCATGTGATTCTCTGGGGAAGCTCACCTGAAAAGCTTTATCACAGTTGGATGGTTCTTGGAGATGATGCTGTAGGTAGCGAGAAGCGCATAGGTGCTTTGGTTACCGGAAGAGATTACTATTTGAGAGTAGACAGTTTTAACGAAAGCGGCATTACTGAAGGAGAGGTTACAAAATTATGATGAATCACACAATTCCTCACATTGAAACAAGAAACAACAAGCAGGTGCTGATAGTTGAAGATAAACCCTTCATTTTACTTGCAGGTGAAGTTCACAATTCAGACTCCTCATCACCGAAATACATGGAGGAAATCTGGGATATCGCTGGTCAGCTTGGGATGAACACGCTGCTCCTTCCTGCAACCTGGGAAATGATTGAACCGGAGGAAGGGTGTTTTAATTTTGAAGTGCCCACAGAGCTTATTAATCAGGCAAGAGAGAGAGGAATGAGGATCGTCTTTCTCTGGTTTGGAAGCTGGAAAAATGCAGAGTGCATGTATGCTCCAGGATGGGTAAAGCAGGACCTTAAGCGATTCCCCAGAGCTCAGATTGAAAAGGGAAAAAACAAGGCAGGCCGGGCAATTTCGCCTTCACTTCCTGTAAAAATCCCTTATACTACACTATCTTATCTTGGAGAAGAGACTGTAAAGGCAGATGCAAAGGCCTTTGCTGCTTTCATGTCTTTCCTTAAAACCTATGACGAAGAACAGCAGACTGTTATTGCGGTTCAGGTGGAAAATGAGACAGGACTTCTTGGAGCTTCAAGAGAGGTGTCAGATGCGGCAGATGCTGCTTTTGAGGCAGCTGTTCCGGAAGCTTTTGCCTCATACATGAGAAGTCATACTGAGACTATGACAGAAGAAATAAGAGAAGCGGTTCTGGCAGGAAAAGAGCAGGGTAGCTGGAAGGAAGTTTTCGGAGACTGCGCTGATGAAATTTTCTCTGCATATTATGTATCTAAATTCGTAAATACTGTGGCTGAGGCCGGAAAAAAGGTATATCCGCTTCCCATGGCAGCCAATTGCTGGCTCGATAAGGGTGATAAGCCGGGAACCTATCCTACAGGCGGTCCTATATCCAAGGTTCATGAGGTGTGGGACTTCTGCGCACCAAATATTGACGTGTATTGCCCGGATATTTACGTACCGCAGTTCAAAGAAGTTTGCGACGAGTATACAAGACGCGGGAATGCTCTTTTCATTCCGGAGAGTGCAACTCACGGCTACGCCGCTCCAAGACTTTGCTATACAGTAGGGCACTATCACGCTATGTGTTATTCGCCCTTTGGCTTTGACGATATTGGTAAGCCATTTACTGCAGTGCAGGCCTTTTTATTTGGAATGGACGTAACTGATCCGGCCTTGAAAACACCTCAGAATTTCGAAGAATATGCGGCTTACGGTCAGATTTTAAAGGAAATGATGCCCATGCTTGCAGAAGCCTACGGCACTGATTGCCTGCAGGCCGTTTCAGCGGAAACAGATTCTCCCGCACCTGCTGCGGATGGGAATCCCTTCGGGGCTCTACCGGCCACTATGAATTTTGGCTCATTTAGCGTAAGCGTAACCTTCAAAAGTCCAGTAAATCCACGCTCAGACGGAGCATGTCTCTGCCTTAAAGTAAGCGATAATGAATGCTGGGTAGTAGGAAACGCCTGCGGAATTTCCTTGAATTCGGCAAATCCTGATGTTCCAAACCTGGATTTTTTAGAGGTTACTGAAGGATGCTTTGAAAAGGGCAGATGGATTCCAGGCCGCAGATTAAACGGCGATGAGGCGGCACAGATGTCCATGAGCAGTCCCAGTGTTTGGCATATTAGATTTTTTACCTATGAATGATAGTAATGAGGTTTTTATGAACGAAGAACAACGTGCAGGTTCTGATTTTTCCGGAGCAGCTGCATGTCCTGTAAAAAAGGGCGTGCAGCAGATAATGCTTGGAAGAGTATGCAAAAATCACGATACCACTCTTGATGCTCTAAGAAGGATTAAGGCTGCAGGCTATGATTACATAGAGCTCAATGATTTCATGGTTCAGAAGTCTTCTTTGATAGTAAAGCTTCTGACAAGCTTTGGAGGCATGAGTATCGGAAACAGCGGAAATCATGACTGGCACAGGCTGATTTCTGAAAGTGGTATGCTGGTCAGTAGCCTCAATTCTAATCTTGGCGCTGTAGAGAACGATCCTGCCACAATTGCTGAGCTTGCAAAAAGCTTTGGCACTGACGTTGTGGTGATTACCGGAATGTACAGGTTTGATTACAGCGATAATACCGAAGTTGAGAAGCTGGCAGAGCGGCTGAACTGTGCAGGAAAAGCACTAAAGGATCAGGGCATAAAGCTTTTGTATCACAATCACAACAGTGAGTTGCAAAAGGTGAGATATGGCGTAACTGCATACGACGTACTTATAGAAAAAACAGACCCGGAGTATGTGAATTTTGAGCTTGATACCTATTGGATGACAGATGGCGGAGCAGATGTGTATGCCATCATTGATAAGCTTGGGCCCAGACTTAGATTCTGGCATATTAACGACAGGGGAAACAGAGAAAAAGGGCCCTATATGACGCCAATTCTAAAGGAAAATCCTACAGAGCTGGGCTATGGAAATATGAATCTTGAAGGTATTTCATGCGCAGTTAAGAAATGCGGCATTGAAGCTGTAATCTTGGAAACTCACATGAACTGGATTCAAAATGATCCTGTAAAAAGCGCTGAAGTAAGCGCAGAATTTATAAAAACGCATTTTTAAGCGCCGGGTTACCGGCGTTTTCCCTTTCATTTACTACATTCATGAATCTCCGATTCATGGGTGTATGACATTTGATGGACAAGGGCGTTTATAATTTAACCATGAACTGACAAACAGTTTTGCACCAGGTGTGGACTAAAATAGCTGCACCTGGTGTTTCTGTGATAAAGTAATTACATGGTAACTTATATGAATGATCCAAATACACAAACAATAATGGTGCTTAATTTGGCACTTATAGCGCAGCTCGTTGGCGTTTCACTGGCTGTTATGCTCGATCCCTATATCAAAAAGGAGAATAGGTATAGGGTTTATGCAATTGTTGCTATCGTTGCTTTTTTAATTTTTGAGCCACAGTTCAGTATAGATTTCGCTGATGTTTTTTATAAAAACAATCTGCCTTTTTGGCTTACGTTAACAACATCTGTCAGCTACGTACTTCGTGCAATAACGCTGTACCTTTTTATCAGATTATCCGGGATTAACTGGGGTAAAAAATTCCTCTACGGAGTTTTGATTGTCAATGCGGCCATCTGCTTTACAGCCTTCTTTAAGCCCTGGGTTTTTGCCTTCGCAGAAGACGGTTCCTGGTGCAGAGGGCCCCTTGGTTATGAGCCTTTTATTGCCAGTGCCATTCTGATTGTTGTTCTTGTGGTAGGCGCTTATAAACGTTATAAGGGACATCGCCGGGCAGAAAACTTTGTGCCGCTTGTTATTTCGCTGTTCGTTGTAGGTGCGGTTTATCTGGATCTATCGATGAATTTCGGTCCCCGCGTTTCGTTTCTTACAGTGGCAATGGCTGAAAGTACCGTATTTTTCTATATCTGGCTACACCTTCAGTTTGTCCGTGAGCATGAGGACGCACTAAAAGCAGAGCAGAGAATCAGGATCATGATGTCACAGATTCAGCCCCACTTTTTGTTTAATGCGCTGTCCACAATTCAGGCATTGACTGAGACAGACCCTGAACGTGCATCGAAGGTTATAGAAGAATTCGCTATGTATCTGCGTCAGAATATCCATTCCCTTAATCAGGAATCCCTTATTCCTGTAAAAAAGGAAATTGAGCACACCAGAGTTTACTCCGATATTGAGCAGGTAAGATTCCCGTCCATCAGGATTGATTATGATATTGAGGATGAAGATTTCATGATTCCTCCTCTTACGATTCAGCCTATGGTTGAAAACGCAATACGTCACGGCGTCAGAGGAAATAAGCACGGATGGGTATCCGTCGACACCTACAGGGACGGGGATGACCATGTTATTTCCATTCGTGATAACGGTACGGGCTTCGATGTGGATGAGATGATAGAAGCCACAAAAAACGGCGATCACATCGGACTAAGAAATGTTCGAGACAGGGTAATAAACATGACAGGAGGTACTTTCTCCATAGAAAGCGTGATCGGAGAAGGAACGTCCATAACCATAAAGATACCGGGGTAAAATTATATGAATGCGATATGTGTAGATGATGAGGAGCTTATCCTTTCAAGGACAGCCTCTCTTGTGAAAAAAACAAATATTTTTGATTCAGTCGAAGCCTTCATGGATCCCACTGAGGCAATAGCTTATCTGGATGAAAAGAAAGTGGATCTGGCACTTCTTGATATCGATATGCCGGGGATGGGAGGCCTTGAGCTTGCTACCAATCTGAAGCAGAAAAATCCCGAGATCAAGGTGATTTTCCTTACAGGTTATTCGGAATATGCCATAGATGCTTATGCAATGCATGCGACAGGTTATCTTCTTAAGCCCATTGGCTATGATAAGCTGGTTTCAGAGCTTGAATTTGCCTTGGGACCCGAATTGCAGGAAAAAGAGGAAAGCACAGCTACCCAGGAAAAGCCCAAAGTAAAGGTTGAAACCTTTGGATATTTCAATATTTTGGTGGATGACAAGCTTGTGGTTTTCAAGCGAAACAAGGCAAAGGAGCTTATCGCCTGCCTTGTGGACCGCAGGGGACAGTTCATTTCCAGAAAGGATCTGTTCTATATTCTCTGGGAAGACGATGATTATGACAGAGCAAAACAGAAATATCTGGATACCATAATAAGAAGTCTGAAGGATACTTTGGAAGAATACGGCATCTTAGATATTTTCGATGTAGAGAGCGGAATGATGCGCGTGGTTCCCGAGAAGCTGGACTGTGATTTATACAGGTTTCTTGATAATGACAAGGCAGCCATCGAGAGCTTCAGAGGAGAATATATGAGTTCCTATTCCTGGGCCAGCGCAACAGAAGGCTATCTGACGGACAGAATATAATTAAACTTCATTTTGGATAAGGTTTATATTTGACAAAAAGAGCGCAAGATACGACAAGCCTCCGTGATTTTTATGTGCAATAATATAAAAATCTCGGAGGTAATTTTATGCGTAGCTTTAGTTTATTTGAAAATGGAAAAATAGCAGACTTCCTCATTGAGAAGGAAGCCTTCGAAGGAATAAAAATAATCGGAAAAACCGTGGCAGAGGATATAGAAATCGTCACAGGAAAAAGACCTGAGATTCACGATGAGCTTTCAGAGATCACTTCTGAAAACCTGATCATTGCAGCTACTATTGGTAAAAGTCCTGTCTTAGACAGACTTATTTCTGATGGAAAAATATCTGTAAGTGACATAGACGGGAAACGCGAAGTTTATAAGATGTCTCTTGTGGAGGCGCCTTTCCCGGAGTATGTCAGTGTTAAGAAGCTTCTGGTAATCGCAGGAAGTGACAAGCGCGGAACTATCTATGGCATGTTTAGTCTGTCAGAGATGTGCGGCGTATCACCGCTTGTTTTCTGGGGTGATGCAGCGCCTGCCAAAAAAGCCGAGCTGGTTTTAGATTTTGAAAAAAAGATTGTATCAAAGGAGCCTTCAGTTAAATACCGCGGATTTTTCATCAATGACGAGTGGCCTGCCTTTGGAAACTGGTGTACTGAGCGCTACGGCGATGTTAATGCCAATGCCTATGAGGAGATTTTTGAGCTGCTGCTTAGACTGAAGGGCAACTATATGTGGCCTGCCATGTGGAATTCTTCTTTTTCAGAGGATGGTCCCGGGACACAGAGTGCAGAGCTGGCTGATACCCTTGGCGTAATTATGGGAACATCACACCATGAGCCCCTTTGCAGAGCAGGTCTTGAGTGGCAGAGACAGTACAAAAAATATAGTGATGACAATGCCTGGAGCTTTATCACCAATGAGAAGGGCATCAGAGAATTTTGGAAGGACGGCGTAATTCGAAATAAGGACTTTGAAAACGTCATTACAATCGGTATGCGCGGTGAGTCTGATTCCAAGCTTTTACCTGAGGATGCCACACTTAAGGACAATATTGATGTAGTAAAAAAGGCCATTAAGGCTCAGGATGATATTTTAAGAGAGCAGATGAATCCTGATCTTACCGGTATTCCTCGTATGCTTGCAATCTACAAAGAGGTGGAGGATTACTACTACGGTGATGAGAATACAGAAGGACTGAAGGATTGGGATGAGCTTAAGGATGTTATTTTCCTTCTAAGCGACGATAACCACGGTCATGTGAGAGCACTGCCCACAAAAGAGGAAGCAAAGCATCCCGGCGGTTTTGGAATGTATTATCACTTTGATTATCACGGCGCACCCATAAGCTATGAGTGGGTAAACTGCAACAGACTTTCTAAAACCTGTGAGCAGATGAGCCTTGCATACGAGGCAGGGGTAAGAGATATGTGGATCGTGAATGTGGGCGATCTTAAGATGAACGAGTATCCCCTTAGCTTTTTCATGGCTCTTGCTTATGACTATGATGCCAATAAAGATATGGATAAAATCGAAGATTTCATCAGGAATTGGATTGATACTCAGCTTGGAGATGGCGCATCAAATGCTCAGAAGGATGATATCTTCGAGGTTTTGACAGGGTATTCTACATGGAATTCTACAAGAACTCCTGAGACCACAAATCCCAGAGTGTACAATCCTGTAGATTTTATGGAGGGTGACAGAGTTCGTAGCGAAGTAAGTCGTATTTTGGAAAAAGCCACAAAGCTTGATAAGGAACTGGCTGAACCTGCACTTACAACATATAGAAGTATGATTTTCTATCCTGCGGCAGCTTCACTTAACAATATTCTTATGAATGTGGAAGCAGCCATGAACAGAGAGCTGGCAGAGAGAGGCTGCGTGTATGCTAACCACTATGCGAAATCCGTTATGGAGAGAGTTCGCGCAGATATAAAATATGTGGCAGATTTCCACGGCTTTAATGGCGGAAAATGGAATCATATGATGAGCTCAGCCCACACAGGTTTTAGAAGCTGGGATGCCTATAACTGGTCATATCCTACGGTTTCTTTTGTTTCGCCACTTTATGAAGCAAAGGCTATCATATCATTTAGAGGATCAAGACGGCTGGATCTTGGCACGCACTGGCAGGGAAGTCCCGCTCTTATGAGCGATGCTTTCACAAGACCTGACACTGAGCAGGTTCTGCTTGATATAGACAGCAGAGGAGAGATTGGATTTACTTACGAGATTGAAAGTGACTGCGAATGGCTTATCTGCAATGAACCTAAGGGCAGAGTGGAGATAGCTGATAATGCTCTTGAAATTGCCGGAAGTATGACGGCGGGTGCATCTTCAATTGAAACAGGTGCTACAGAATCCGCAGAAGGCAGAAAAACAGTTGTGTTTACTGTGAACAGAGATGCTATTTCCGGGAAAGATACCGCCGAAGCCAGGGTAAAGCTCACCTTTGATAACGGCACTGTGTCCGAGACAAGTCTTTCATTTGAAGCTGATAATTCTGATATGTCAGAGCTTCTTGCAGGCCTTAACGAGGATTTACAGACAACCGGTAGCTCTAATGCCGCTGATACAACTCATAAAAAGAACGTCTTTGTAGAGCGTCAAAACCTTATCGTTATCGGTGCAGAAAACTTCACAGAGAAATCAGATGTTGAAGCTGCAGGCTTTAAGGTTATAGCACACCTTGGAAAAGCCGGAACATCAGCAATCAAGGTAATCCCTGCGACGGAGAGCTATGGCGTAGAACAGATTAAGTCAGGTGATGTGCCCTGCGTTAAGTATGCGTTTATTGCAGAGGAAAGCGGACTTTATGATATAGTTTTCCATTGCACAATGAGAAATCCCATTATCCGCAGCGGCCGTCTTAACTTTGGCTATGCCGTAAATGATGGGGATGTATGCATTGCTCATGGTGTAGGTGATGGCTATTTTACAGATTACCAGTGTGCTGAATGGGACAAGGCAGTCCTTGATCACGAGCATGTTGCTACCGCTAAGATTGAACTGCGTAAAGGCCTCAACACATTGTCAGTATATGCCGGAGATGCAGGCTTTGTGCTTGAAAAACTCGTAATGCACAAAGATACCTATGAGCTTCCGCAGACATACCTTGGCCCTGTAGAGAGCTATTCAATTTAATGATATAGGTGTCAAAAGTCAAAAATGCGTACATGCTTGCATGTTAAGCATTTTGACTTTATGACCCGAACAAATATGAGGAATTAGCAATTTACGCAGTAAATTAGCGGTTTCCGAATATTTGTAGAATTGCGAGAGTCTCGAAGAAACGGAGCAATTCGTATATCATATGGTGTCAAAATTTACTTTTGACACCTACATCATTTAATAAGTTGTAAACAAAGATTAAGGCAGGGCGATGACACCCTGCCTTGATTTTTTCTATATTATTTTTTCACCAAAATTTTCTCTGAAATAGTTCTGTTGAAGAACTGAATGAATGGACCAAAACCAAAGGCAGAAACCAGTGTTCCGATTCCAACGATGCCGCCTGCCAGGAAGCAGATCAGTGCACAGATGGCATCGCACATGATTCTTGCAAGGAAATACTGGATTTTGGGAAATCTTTCATTGATTATAAGCGCCAAAGCGTCGTATGGAGCAACACCAAGGTCTGCGGTCTGATAGAGGGATAATCCCAGAGAAATAGCCAGAACGCCCATAAATACTATAAACAATCTGAGCACAAAGCCCTGGGGTTCACCTACGATTCCAAAGAGCAGATTGTAGAAAAATGTTGCAATATATCCAAGGAAAAATGCGTTTATCACTGTTCCGAAACCGATAAGCCTTCTTCCAAACAGTATCTGAATTACAAAAAGAAGCAGGTTTACAATTATCTGCAAAACAGGGTAGTAGATTCCTGTAACCTCGGCAAGAGCCATGTTCATACCATCAAATGGATCGTTTCCCATCATGGAAAGCTTGAAGATACCTACCCCAAGACCCACAAAAATATTTCCAATGATTACGCCGATAAGTGTTCTTTTCATGCCTGCATCGGCAAAGTATTTTTTCAAATTCATCTTTTCATTCCTTCTAAATCTCTATTGATAGCAGATTCTGCCTGCAACTATCCTGCAGAAAAAAACCATACACTACAGTATAACATTTTAATTATTTGTTTTGTTGGACTTTTGTTGGACTTACAGTGTTAAGGTGCTTGTGTGGAGATAAGTCAGCGATATATGTTGGAAATCTGATTATTTCCGGGCTAAATATTTCGATTTAATTATGAGGGAGAGATATTATGAAAAATAAGATGGTAATGTTAATCACTTTATTGACAGTATCCGCTGCCGGCGTTATGGGATGCGGCAGCACAGCAGGTGCACCGGTTGAGCCTGAAGCCCAGGAAACTTCAGAAGCGGCTGCTGCAGAGATTTCTGATGAGGACGTGGCTCAGGCAGATGCTGTTGAAGCAGCTTCTACATCAGAGGAGGAAAACACAGTTGGAATGGCAAATCCATGGGTAGAGATCACAGAAGGTGAGGCTCAGGGATGTTGCGACAGATTGTTCAAAGCTCCCGATGGCGCTCAGGATCAGGTTTGGATGAAATGCGAAGAACTTGGTAATCCTGATAAAGGTATCGGGCCTTTGATTCAGCTTGGTTTTTCTCTGGATGGTATGAATTTTACAGCAAGAGCTCAGCAGGGTGCAGCAGAGGATGCAGATATTGCAGGCAATTACGTTGAGTGGACAGTAGGCCCTGACGAAGCGACAATGGCTAACTGGGGCGGTGGAAACATGGTCGGCAAAACCTATCGCAGTGTAAATGATACAGGTTATGTTGACATGATCACCTGGTATGATATGGAAATAGGAATTGCATATTCCCTTTCAGTTGCTGCAGCAGATCTTGATGGCTTTGATATCCAAGCAGTGGCTGAGCAGATGTATTCAGAGGACAATGAGCCCTTTACGAATATGCCCAACGATTTCCTTGAGGAACAGTCAGGAAAAACATCTTTTGAATCCTATGATGAAGTTATTTCTGAGCTGACCGAGGGACAGGGATATGCTTACATTAAGCTTACCGGTTGTGAGGATGAGCTCCTTGCAGTAACCGATCTTGTTTTTGAATATGATCACTCTGCATATCAGGCTTCTATCTATGGCAAGCAGAATGGGGAAGTAGTATATCTTGGTCAGGTTACGGGCAATGGTTCTTCATGTCCGCTCAGACTTGAGGATGGCATTATCTATGCCGGCACAAACCATACCTATGAGACTTACTTCATTTCAGATGAGTACAACTCTGTTATGATGAAGGATATGATCTCAGATGGTATTGATAGCGGAGCCAATGAATTCAGCGGATTCACAAGAGAAAACAATTCTTATGAGGATACTTTAGAATATACCGGCGGTCAGGAGGAGTTCGACAAGCTCATGTCTGAGAGAGAACATAAGCCCATTATTGAATTCACACCCATTGGTGAATAATCATCATAAAAAGGTGGCTGCGTACGCTGATTAAGCGACGTGGCCACCTTTAATTTTTTTATGAGTTATTTTCTACATACAGAAATCTTTGCCTTGGTTTTGACGGCCTTGGGCTTGCTCCAATCGGAGTAGGTCTTTGTGCCGCCATTTTTCTTGAAGGTACGAATTCTTACGTAATACTTTCTGCCGGGCGTAAGCTTTTTGATGGTTTTAGAAGTTGTCTTTGCCTTGCTTACAGTTACTGTCTTTACATTCTTTGTAAATGACTTGTCCATGCTGCACTGGATTTCATATCCGGTGATTCCTTTTTTCTGTTTTTTCCAGTTCAAAGTGATGGATGTCTTTGTTGATTTTGTCTTAGTAAATTTAGCCTTTTTCTGAGTCTTATCGATGTTTTCTGCAGCCTCGGTTTTTGCAGGCTCAGTCTTTTCAGGTTCGCGCTTTTCATAGGTAACAGTGCCGTGAGCAGGCTCCTGCTTGGGCTTTTCCTTAGGAGTTTCCTTCGGTTCTTCAGATGATTCTATACCATTAAGAATTCTGAAAACATATTCGTGATACTCGGGATGTTTAGCTGAATAATCATCGCAGGTCTCCACTGTAAGATGGGTGTTTTTCGGCATATCACCCCAAAAATCCACATAATCAGGCGCAAACCATTTTGCACAGGATGAAAGATCATATTCATCTCCGGGCTTTATATGTGCCTCATAGGCCCAGTTAGGTTCCGGATCGTCTTTAATATAATATGCGTATGGAGCACCCACTAAAGCAATATACATGGGCTTATTGCCGCCAAGAACAAATTTTGCAGTTTTCAACTCTTCCAATGTAAGCTCCCCACCATCGGAAACAGTGCGTCCGTCTGCCAGTTTAATAACGTTGCCGCCTGATCCCCCTGCGGCCATAGTGTGAATACTGATGCTTGAAAAAATAACAAGCGTCGCCATTATCATAATAATGGCATTTTTAAAACTTTTTTTCATACACTCACCTCTAAGAATTAGATTTAGAAGTCTAGAACGCGATCAGTCTCCACCCCACAAAAAATTTATCACAAAAATACAGTGTAAAACAAGCTATTTTCAGTGGAAATACCATTTAGATTTCATTATTATTTATACTGTTAACAGAGTAAAGAAAAAGAGGATTTTCGATAATGAAAATAATAATCCATGACCTTGATGAATCTTATAATGAAAAGCTTAAAGCGGTGTGCGACAGAGTGGTATGTGCTGACGGAAAATACGCTCCCTGTCAGGGATGTTTTAATTGCTGGACCAAGCATCCCGCTACCTGCAGCATGTCCGATTCACTGCATGAAATGTGCAGAATTGTGGGACAGGCAGATGATCTTGTCATAATCACGGATAACACCTATGGCGGCTACAGTTCAAACGTCAAGAATCTCCTGGACAGATCCATCGGAGCATCAACACCCTTTAGCACATATCGCGGATGGCAGATGCATCATACGCTTAGATATGGTCGCAAGGGTAACTTCAAGGTCATTGTCTACGGTGATATCGCTGATAATGAGAAAAAGACCTGGGAACTGATGATAGAAAGAAACAGATTGAATCACGGATACACATCCACTGAGCTTAGGTTCACGGATTCTATAGATAAACTGGAGGTATCAGAGATATGAAGACATTATTCATAGATTGCAGCCCCAAGAAAAAACTCTCTGCTTCCGGATTTTTAGTGGATATGACAAGCCTTTTTGTGCTTGGAAGCAAAAAGAAAATGAAGCTTCGCACAAGGGCAGAGCATGAAGAGATACTGAAAGAGCTTGAGGATACCGACACTGTGGTTTTCACAATGCCGCTTTATGTAGACGGCGTGCCTTCCCACATTATTCCTTTTTTAAAAACAATGGAGGCGTGGTGTAAAGAGCACAAGCCGGATCTTAAGGTCTACGTTATAGCAAATAACGGCTTTATCGAAGGCAGACAGAATGAGCCGCTTATGCAGAACATGGAGAATTTCTGTATAAGAAGCGGTATAAAATGGTGCGGCGGCCTTGGAATCGGCGGCGGTGTAATGATGAATGTTATGCGGATCATGATCGTGGTAGTATTCGCAATCGCTGTTTTGAATCTCGTCATAACAGGCATGAATACAGGAAATTTCTTAGATAAAAATATAGTCATTGGATTCCTTAAGGATCTCGCAGAGGTTCTGTTTTTTGGCTGCGGAATCATTACTTTTGATATATGGCTTGCGGCCTGCATTAACCGTAAAAAAGAATATGGAAAGCATTACACCAGAATAATGCTGCCATCATTTATATTTATTCTTGGCGCAGATTTCTTTTTCATTGTGCTTTCAATACTTAAGGGCGGCGTGTTCAGGGGCTGGCTCTCCAAAAAGAAGCCTACTTTACCTTAGTTTTGAAGCACTAAGCTTATCAAACCACGCTGTGGTGAAATCCAGAAAGAGCTTTTCCTCTTTGTTCAGCTTCTTGCCTTTGGGATAGGCAAGGACAAGAGTTCTCGTGGGATGACCCTTTAGCGGAATAAGAGATGTATAGCTGGAAGATGTCTGCATCCAGGAAGTGCCGGGAACAAGTGCAATCCCGTTACCTGCTTCTACCATGGAGCGGAGGGTTTTCATATCATCTGCTTCAAAGGCGATATCCGGAGAAAATCCCGCTTCTTTACATAAAGAAGTTGTGTGGATTCGTAGCTGATTCTTCTTGTTATATGCGATGAAGGATTCGCCTGACAAAGCCTTTAAGTCAATTTGCTTTTTCTTTGAAAGATGATGAGACTTTGGCATAACAACCATGATTTCATCCTCCATTAAAACTACATAATCATATTTTTTTTCATCCACAGGGAGCTGATAGAAAGTAAAATCAGCTTCCTTATTTTTTGCTGAATTGCCCTGCAGGAAAAATACCCTTATGCCCGGATTTATCTTTTCAAAATCGGGAACAAGGTAGGTCATGAAATGTATGCCACTCTGAATATTTATGCCGATTCCTGTTACGGAAGGCTCACGAAGGGAATTGATTCCGGCATCCAATGCGCTTAAAGATTGGTCCACGGCCTCAAGAAAGCGCTTGCCCTTATCGTTTAAGCTTATGGCTTTACCTGACCTGTCAAAGAGTTCGCACCCCAGTTCCCGCTCAAGCTTTTTGATGGTTACGCTTATGGCAGACTGCGGAATAAGATGATGTTCTGCAGCTTTTGAAAAATTTTCCATTTGTGCAGCGGTTCTGAAATACCGCAGTTCCAGCAGGTTCATAGGGGAGCACTCCTTTTTGCATATATATATTTATATATATGATTATATAGGTTTTCATATTTTTAATCAATTTATCCCTCAGATATACTTCATATTGACAGCGATTAGTGGGTAAACAGTAACGAAATCCCTGGGGATTTTTGCTGTCAGATCCGCAGGTGGAGGAAAAGGAGAAACCTATGTATATGGGAGGAAAAAGGCCAAAAAGGAGAAGTCCCAAGTGGAAAAGACTTTTTGCAAAGCTCATGCTGACGACAGTCCTGACAACGACTGTTCTGGGGCAGGGCGGGGTGACATCACTTGCTGCTGAGGACCAGACTGCAGCAGAATATGCCGCAGACATGGATGTTTCAGTGGATGATGTGACAAATGAACAAAATGAGCAGGAACTTGATGAGGTTAATGAGATAACTCAGGAAAATCCGGAAGCTCAGACTGATGAAAACACTTCAGAAGAAGGAGAGCAGGCAGAGGAAAACAAAAGTGATGAGCTGCCGGAAGAGACTTCTGAGGAAACTGCGACAGAAGAAGCTGATTATTCTGATGTCGAAGAGGATAACGCTACAACAGATATTACTGATATTGAATATCCTGAGACTGAGGTAATTGAAGAGGCAGATGAAGCTGACGCCGGGCTCGAAGTTATGGCCCTTGAAGAAGCCGAAGAAGCTGATGGAGCTGCCGCAGATACAGTAAAGATTCTTATGGTTGGTAACAGCCTTACAAGATACAACGACGTTGCCGGCAAGCTTCAGACACTTTTCGCACTTGATGGAATTGATGCTCAGGTAGATACAAGAACTCAGATGGGAGCTTCTTTGTTTGACCAGGCTGACATTCTTAAGGAGAGCACAAGAGCAGCAATCGTAGACGGTGACTATGATTATGTGGTACTTCAGGAAAAATCCTCAGGTTTTTCCGAGGCACTTCTTCGTCAGGGTGCTGAAGCATTCTATCCCTGGATAGAGGAAGCTCCTTCACAGCCGCAGCTGGTATTTTACATGCCTTGGGCTAATGAAGACGTACTTAAGAGCATGCAGACAACAGTTACAAATGCTTATGTTTCTGTAGCAAAGGATTTTAATGCCAAGCTTGCTCCTGCAGGTGAAGCATATTACGAGCTTTATTTTGACAAGAATAAGAAATGGTACAGAAAAGGCGACAATGTGCATGGTAATGATCTTGCAAGTCTTATCTCTGCAAGCACCATTTACTACACAATGACAGGAAAAGACAGTGCATTCAGCTTTACTTCAGAAGATAAGGATGCGCTTACAGCTCTGGTTGAGAGTGCAGACTACAAGAACAACAGAGTTTCCTATAACGCTGATACAGTTAATCTGATCGAAGAAACTGCACTTAAATACACAGGAATTTACAGTGATCTCAATAACGTTCCTGATCTTGAGGGCAGAGGAATGGATGGCAATACCAACCTTGCCAAGGGCAAGCAGGGAAGCGCTTCCTCTAACGGCAGAGGCTCAACAAGAGGTATCGGTGCAAGAAACGTAGGTAATCTTACTGACGGAAGCTATACTTCATTTTTAGTTTCACACGAAGAGGATCCTGATATCTGGTATCGTGTTGATTTTGAAAAGAGCACAAAAATCGACGAAGTAATTCTGTATTTTGGCGGAACAGGAACCTATGTAAATACTGAGAACGCAGTATTTACAGTGGAAATGTCCGACTCCCCGGATAGCGATTATTTCGTTGTTGCAAGCGGTGAAAGCACATCCACAGAGCCCATGGATATTAAATTCGATGAAGCTCAGGGAAGATATTTAAGAGTTCATGTATCATCCTTCTCAGGTCCCTATGTAAGTATGTTTGAGATCGAGGCATATTATCAGAAGCCTGAGACCATAGAAGATGAGAACGGTAATGATGATCCTGCAGAGACAGGCGATGAGAATGAAAACGGCGAAGACGAAGGCCAGGGTTCCGGTAATCAGGAAGATCCTTCTGAGGAAGATGAGTTTGATGGTATCGTTAAGGCTTTCCCCGGAGATTTCCTGCAGGTACGTGTAGGCGAAAACACCGCAAACATGGCACTTTATGACGGAAACATGTATGAAGCTGTTCTTCCTTTCAGCGCAGGTGAAAATACCGTCAGCATTCTGGTAAACGGAAAAGTAGTCAAAGAAAAAGTATGTAATGCATCAAAGGCTTCACAGGATGTTATCGTCAGATATTTCGCTTATAACGACAAGGTTGTAACAGGTTTTGACACACACAAGGATGGAAACGGCAACGTTGTACAGGATATTAAGAAAATCGCAAATTGGACAGGTAACTTCTTTAACAGAGCAGGCATAAATGAATTCAAGGAATTTGGCGGCTGGGATCAGGCAAATGTATTATCTCGTCTTGATTATATCGGCGGTGGCGTATTCAAACGCACATTTACTTATACCGTTCCTGAAAGTTCAATATCCTACGAGTTCAAGATTAATTTTGACGGCGTTTGGAGCAATGGCGAAGTTCCTTCATCAAATGCCACAGTAACATTCCCTGCAAGCGAAAAAGAGACCGATACTTTCGTTCTTTTTGTAAATTCCACTACAGGCGAGTGGTTTGATTCCATAAACTCAGGAAAAATCGCTTACAAACTGGCAGATGGAAGCGTATATGAGCAGGAAGCAGGTAAGGCAAAGGTGGAAATCGCATTAGGCGGTGAAACTAAGGAGATGGTACAGACATCTAAAACCGGTTACAGACTTACAGATTATCTCACTGCAGGTACTTATAACGTCAGCATCTATGCTGATGGTCAGCTTGTTGAAGATACAGAGCTTACACTTAAGGGTTCATCCTCAGTAACTGCTGTTTATGACACTAAAAAAGGTCTTGAGATCATCAAAAATGACAGCATTCCTGAAGAGACAGGAAATGATGATACTAACGAAAACAGCGGTAATACCGGCAGCGAAGCTGGAAATAAGTCTGAAAATACATCATCTGAAACCTCTGAAAAGGTAACAACAGATAACGAAACACCTACGACAACCACAGAAGAGGCACCTGCAGAGACAGTAGATAAAAAGCAGAAGAAGTCTTCTGTTTCTAAGCTCAGCGCAGGAAAGAAGACACTTACTGTGAAGTGGAAGAAGGTAACTGCTAAGGGCATCAAAGGCTACGAGATTCAGTACAGTACTGATAAATCCTTTGAGAAGAACGTTAAGACAGTCACTATTAACAAGACAAAAACCACCACAAAGACTTTCAAAAAGCTTAAGTCAAAGAAAAAATATTATGTAAGAATTCGCACCTACTCCAAGAAGAACGGCGAGAAAGTATATTCCAACTGGAGTAAGGTAAAGAGCATAAAGGTTAAATAAAAAAGTCATCTATCGGATGTAATAAGTATGAAGGCGCTATGTGTAATTGAGCACATAGCGCCTTTTTCATGGTGGCAAATTTGGGGCAGATAGTGTAATTGATTGATCAGGAATTCTTCCCGCGTGTTGATGTTAAAGGGGTATTATGGGAAAATATGAAATATATTTATAGAGAGCGCCAAACAGGAGGTTTTAACCAGCGATTACTATGAGTACAATACGTTTTAGCGGCAATTCCGACGGAAGAAAAAGCATATTGGAAATCATGAGAGATAAAGGCAGCCGTATCCATGCGGACTGCGGTGGTCGTGGCACCTGCGGAAAATGCAGGGTGCGATTTATTTCTGATGCTCCAAAGCCGCTGGATATAGAGAAGGAACACTTGTCAGAAGAAACCCTGAGAGAGGGCGTTCGCCTTGCATGTCAGACAAGGGTAAGCGGAGATTTCACAGTTGAGATAGACGATTCAGACGAAGCCATGGAAATTGCAGCCATCGCGGAGGAAGATTTGGGCGAAATGCCTCTGAATCCCGTGGTGGCAATAGATATAGGAACAACTACTTTGGCTGCAGCACTCCTTGATCCTGACAGAAAGAAAATCATCAAGACGGAAACAGGAGTCAACCATCAGCGCAGCTTTGGTGCAGATGTAATATCCAGAATTCAGGCAGCCAATCAGGGAAAAGGCGAGGAGCTTAAAGAACTGATACGCGGGGATATTAAAGAGTTGTTGTCCTCATTTGGTGTAGCTGAAAGCGTCCCGGAGATCATCTCTGCCAATACTACCATGCAGCATCTATGGCAGGGGCTTCCCTGCGAAACTCTCGGCGTAGCACCTTATACTCCTGTGGACATAAGCTGCCGCAGCGTAGAGGGCTGTACCTTGCTTCCCGGCATAAGTACTTATGTGGGAGCGGACATAGTCAGCGGTATTGTGGCAGTGGGCATGGATCAGGCGGAAAAGCCCTGCGTTTTGATTGATCTAGGCACCAACGGTGAGATGGCCATAGGAAATAAAGACAAAATCATGGTGGCCAGCACCGCGGCAGGCCCTGCCTTTGAAGGTGGAAATATATCCTGTGGCACGGCCGGAATTCCGGGAGCTGTAAGCAGTATCACCATCGAAGATGGAGCCGTAAAATATGACACAATCGGAAATCAGCTACCGGTGGGACTTTGCGGCACCGGAGTTATAGAGATAGTCTATGAACTTTTAAAGAACAAGTTTATTGATGACACAGGTCTACTTGATGAAGATATAGATGAAGAAGGCTTTAAGATCGCGGATCAGGTCTTTTTTTCACAGAAAGATATTAGAGAAGTTCAGCTTGCCAAGGCCGCAATAAGAGCCGGTTTGGAGACCCTGTTGCAGGCATACGGCATCAGCTACGACCAGGTGGGGGCTGCCTATTTGGCAGGGGGCTTTGGCCTAAAGATCAATCTGGAAAAAGCCTGTGGAATCGGCCTTCTTCCGGAGGAACTTTTAGACAGAACTCGTGCTGTTGGAAATACTTCTTTAGAGGGCGCCGTTAAGTATGCCTTTGATGAAAGTATACTCAGCAGATTTATAGAGGTTGCTTCCACCGCCGAAGAGGTCAGTCTCGCTGACAGCAGTGTTTTTCAGGACCAGTACATGGAGAGGATGTATTTTTAGATGATACTCAACACAGGGCAGAGAACAGATATCCCTGCCTTTTACCCCAAGTGGCTTGCAAATAGAATAAAAGAGGGCTTTGTATGTGTGCGCAATCCCTATAACCCGGTTCAGGTTAGCAGATACGTGATAAATCCTGAGGTTGTGGATGCTATTGGCTTTTGCTCCAAGAATCCTGAGCCTTTCTTTCCATACCTTGATCTTGTTAAAGATTTTGGGCAGTTCTGGTACGTTACCATAACTCCCTACGGAAAGGATATAGAGCCAATGGTTCCTGATAAGGAGCGGGTCATTGAGTCTTTTAAATTTTTGTCAGGGAAGGTTGGAACCAAGGCTATAGGCTGGCGTTACGATCCAATATTTGTAAGCGATAAGTATACAATAGATTATCATTTGAAGGCCTTTGAAAAAATGGCTTCATCTCTTGAAGGCTATACGGAAATTGTAGTTATCAGTTTTATAGATCTCTATGAGAAAGTAAAAAGAAATTTTCCGGAAGTAAGGGCTGTGTCAGAAAACGACAAGCTATTTCTTGGAAAGGAAATCATAAGAATAGCAAGAGAGCACGGCATGCTTGTAAAGCCCTGCGCCGAAGGAGATTTTCTTGAAAAATACGGTGCAGATTGCAGAGGATGCATGACAATCGCCGATTATGAGCGTGCCATCGGAAATAAACTGAATGCTCCCAAGCATAAAGGGGCCAGGAGTGAGTGTGCGTGCTACTTATCCGGCGATATTGGTGCTTATGATACTTGCGGACATCTGTGCAGATATTGTTATGCCAACAATGACGTTTCCCTTGTAAAAACCAATATGAAGAATCACGACCCGGACTCACCTTTTTTGATAGGAAATTACAGACCGGATGACAAAATCAATGATGTGGCGCAGAAGTCCTGGATTAATGGGCAAATGTCCATTTTTGATTTTGTGTAAATATAAATGGACCAGGGGACGTGGTTCATTTTTGGGTCCACTAACCCCGTCCCCTGTGGTCCAATTTGGAGATAATAGTATTGGACATCTAAAACGTTTCTTTCTATAGTATATTAAGAATCTTAGATTAGGTAATGTAATGAATATATTAAATGTAGAAAACGTTTCAAAATCATATATGTCAAAGCCTGTTCTTAGCGGAGTTTCCGTAGGAATAAGCGATACAGATAAAATCGGAGTAGTGGGTACCAACGGAACAGGAAAATCCACGCTTCTTTCTATTGTTGCAGGAAAGACTACTCCGGACAGCGGACAGGTAATAGTAAGTAACGGCCTTCGTATATCATATCTTCCCCAGAACCCTGTTTTTGATATGGATAAGACACTTCTGGAGAATATTGCGGGTACCATTTACGCAGGCGGCGATCATTGGGACAAAATCGGAGAAATAAAGGCAACTCTGTCAAAGTTTGGAATCGATGATCCTGAGTGTAATCCGTCTATTTTATCCGGAGGACAGAAAAAAAGAGCAGCTCTTGTTGCAGCTATCATGACACCTTCAGATCTTCTGATTCTGGACGAGCCCACTAACCATCTCGATTCTGACATGATCGAGTGGCTTGAGGATTTCCTTCAGCATTTCAGAGGTGCTCTGCTTATGATCACCCATGACAGATATTTCCTCGATGAAGTAACGAATCAGATTCTGGAAATTGATAAGGGCAGTGTGTATCGCTACGAGTCCAATTATTCGGGATTTCTTGAATTAAAACAGCAAAGACTTGATTACGAACAGGCCGCTGAGAGAAAGGCTGCAAGTCTTTACAGAAAAGATCTTGCATGGATGCTAAGAGGCGCAAGAGCCCGCTCAACCAAGCAAAAAGCCCACATTCAGAGATTTGAAGAGCTACGTGACAGACAGCGCCCGGAAGAGGAGAGACAGGTAGAGCTTTCCTCACTTCCCACAAGAATGGGCAATAAGACCATTATTATTGACGGGATTTCTAAATCCTATGAGGGTAAGCTCCTTTTCAAGGATTTTTCATATATTTTTGGCAAGCTGGACCGAATAGGAATCATTGGGCCTAATGGCTGCGGCAAGTCCACACTCCTTAAGTGCATTGTGGATGCGGTGACTCCCGATTCCGGATTTGTTGAAATAGGGCAGACCATTAAAATAGGCTACTTTGGTCAGGAAAATGAAGCCCTGGATGAAAGCAAGAGAGTAATCGACTACATAAGAGACACTGCAGAGTTCATAAGAACCACTGATGGTCTGACTTCAGCGTCTGTCATGTGCGACAGGTTTCTTTTTAATCCGGAGATGCAGTATGCTCCGATTTCCAAGCTTTCAGGCGGTGAAAAGAGAAGATTATACCTTCTTAAGGTCCTTATGGAGCAGCCAAATGTAATCATTTTAGACGAGCCTACTAACGATCTGGACATTCAGACCCTCAGAATTCTTGAGGACTATCTGGACGGCTTTGCAGGAATCATCATCACCGTAAGTCACGACAGGTATTTCCTTGACCGCGTGGTTACAAGGATTTTTGCTTTCGAAAAAGACGGAACACTGTATCAAAGCGAGGGCGGTTATTCAGATTTTCTCATTCATAAAAAGGAAGCTGCAGGTGTATCAGAGGTTATCTCTAATCCCAAAGCGTCCACAGCAGAAGATAAATCCGCCAAGGGTAAGTACCGCGCTCCGAGGGAGAAGACAAAGCTCTCATTTAAAGAGCAGAGAGAGTACGATAATATCGAATCTGAGATAGAAGCTCTTGAAGAAAAGAGTGCTGAACTGGAGTTGCAGATTGGGGAAGCAGCAACGGATTATCCAAAGCTTATGGCACTTAGTAAGGAAAAAGAGGAAGTCGATGCTGAAATAGAGAGAAAAATGGACAGGTACGTTGAGCTTCAGGAGATGGTGGACAGCTTTCAAAATGACTGACGTATAGTCCATATAAACTCTGGGGAAAAAGGGGAATTGGTGTGAAAAAGTTTTTTGGGGTAATACTTAAAATCATCGCCATACTTATTTTGGTTGCTATTGCCTTGTTTGTATGCAATAAAATCATGAAGGTTCTTGACCGCAACAGGGCAGAGAAGAACGCTATAAGCTACGTTGAAAAAAAGTATGGCTTTACTCCCGAAGTTCTAAGTAGCAAAAAAGATTATGATGTTCATGTAAATGCTGATATTTTTATCAGCTATTCCAAAACCCCTACCGGTAACTATCAGGTAAAAATGCAGCATGACGGTAAAGATTTTACTGTATATATTCCCTACAAAAAGGCTTCTGATGAGGGAACGGATGACTATCAAAGCGACGAAATAGCTTCGGCTATACAGGCTGAAGTTTCGTCATGTTTTGATGGTAAGGTAATGGCTATTCATAATTATCAGGATAGTCGAATGGGTTTCCGGTATATAGAAGCTGGATATTTTGACGGATCAGACACCGAGAAATTCTATCGCGAAAATGCATCCTATTATGTCTATACCGTTGGATGCGATCTAAAATCTCTTGATTTAAAGGGAATCCTTAAGAAATTTCACGCAAGTTCAATATATGTTTTTGACTGTGTTTCGGAAGAAGCATTTAACGATTTTTATGGGCAAAATCCATTCGATATATTGCAGCCCGAGATGGACGGCATATCTATAGATGCATTTCGCCCTTATTTGGATGAGTGCGCAATTCAGAAGGCAGACGAAGAGAAGGAATATTTAAAGCCTAATATGCGAGAATATGGCGACTTTCTTTATGACACTGTCTTTGGAGGAAATGTGGAGTTTACGCCAATCGAAGGTATAGATCTGCAAAATTGGCGCGGGAACAAGGCAGACTCTACAGCATCCGGTTATTCTGTAAAATCTGCTGAAAAAACTTTCATTTTTGTACCCAGGATAAAATTAAATGGTGTCGAAAAGCAGATTTACCTGCTTTATTCATACACTGATAAAAACGGTGAGACCAAATACTCCTACGGGCATGATGTGTCAATTAACGATTATTATCGCATGTTTAGCATTTATGATAGCGAATTGAAGGATTTTGAGTTTACAATAGTGAGGGAGAAATGAGGAGGTGATCAGGATGGATTATGAAAAAGCTTTTGTTGAATTTGAAGCAGATGATCCGCAGTTTTTTCCGGACATAGTAGAATTAAATATCGTTAGCGGTGGAGTTCATCTGTATGGGTATCTTCTTTCACCGGATAAGAGAATGCCCTTATTAACCAGCAGGAGCTGAGCATCCTCAACAGATATGAAGACTTATTAACCAAAAATGTTCTGTTTGTGGAAGCATCCTATGACACGATAGCTCCACCTGATAAGATGCTGAAACCTTTGGCAGACAAGCTTGAAGAAGCCGGGGGAAAAATCGTGTATGAAAAAATCGCCAGCAACCACAGTTTTATCGGACAGCGCATGAAACTGACTCAGATCGTCGGAAAATGGATTCAGTCAGTTGTGGATTAGAATAGAGTTCATCAATTTGGAGGTAAATAATGAAGACCTTATTTAAAAGAGATTATGTACTGGTTTTATCTATGATGTTGGTAATGGGGATGCTGACTTTAATGCCTGAAGTGGCTGTGGCAGCGGGAAACCATATTCACGATGATATCACTTTTGAACCATGGAATAATTCTACAAGTATGCCGCAAGCATCTGATTTTAATGTGGAGCATCCGGAGTATCCCCTGAATATATACCTGACTTCTGATGTGACTCTGACTGATAGCGGCTGGACGGTTCCGTCCGGAAAGACAGTCAACCTATGTCTTAATGGAAAAAAACTCAAATACACCAGCAGTACTTCTGACGATAGTGTAATAATTGTGCCGACTGGTTCCACTATTAATATCTATGATGAAGAAAATAAGGGAGAAATCACCGGTGGTACAGGACATGGAAGTAATAAATATGGTGGTGGCATTTATATTGAAGGTACTGTTAATTTATATGGTGGGAAGATATGCGGCAATCAAACAGTGAACGCTGCTGGTGGAATCTACATTCTTAATGGTACCTTAAATATGCATGGTGGTGAAATATGCAATAATAGTTCTGGGTTAGGTGGTGGAGTTGGATTATATGACAACGCAACCTTTAACATGAGTGGTGGAAAAATATCCAATAACAAGGCAAACTCAGGAGGAGGTGTCTACGTTAGTTCCGGTACTTTTACACTGAATGGCGGTGAAATAAGTGGCAATATTGCAGAAACCTCCGGTCGAGCATCCGGTGGTGGCGTCCTTTCCAATGGCGACTTCATTATGAATGGCGGAAAGATATGTGGAAACCAGGCTACCGCCAGCATCGGTGTAGGTGGAGGAGTCAGTCTCGGAGGTGGAAATTGCACAATTACTGGAGGTCAGATTACTGATAACCAAATTACCGGCACAAGTAATTTTATTGATACCGCCGGCGGTGGAATATATGTTAATTATCAAAATGATAGCCACTGCTTTAAAATCACCGGAAATCCCAAGATTAGTAACAATACTATGGTCCGTGGTGGCAATATCCCTAATAACGTATTTCTGAATGAAGATTGTAATATTACCGTAGAAAATATTGGTGCAAATGCGTCAGTAGGTGTGAGTTTGGATGTGCCCAGAGTCTTTACCACCGGATTAAGTGGAGCAAACCTGGATCCTGCTAAGTATTTTGTAAGTGACAATCAGTATTATAAGGTGGTTAAGGATGCTGCTACAGGAGAAGCAACGCTGACACCTAATAAAATAACAAAGACTGTGACCTTCAGAGTTGTAAATGGCTCCTGGAGTGACGACACAATAGAAGATAAACGAGTAACACTTTCAGGATATGGAAGTGATGTGTTAAAGCTGACTAACAGCCAGATTCCCAAGGTCGGTGACAAGCCCGGTAATGGCTATAAAGCAGGAAGTTGGGACGTGACACCCGGTACAGGTATGGCGATCACATCAGATAAAACCTTCACTTACACATATATAGCTGAAAACAACTCTGAAAATCAGCTGGAGACTTACAGTTTTAATACGAGTCTTAAGATAACCCAGAAAAAAGGAAAAATAAAATTTTCCTGGGATAAGACAGCAGGAATAGCTAAATATGAAGTATATGTAACCTATTATGGAAAAAAATTCCAAACAAAGCCCACAAAGGTTGTTAAATCTAACTCCGTGACGATCAAAAAGATCAAAGGCAAAAAGATAGATTTTACAAAGAACATAAAGCTTTATATAAAAGGCTATGACAGCAATAACAAGCTTCTCGGTGAGACAGTGACTGCGGTCTTTGCAGGGAAGGACAGTAAAAAATATAAGAACCCTAAACAAGTGAAGCTTTCCACCAAAACCATAACTTTGAGCAAGGGTAACAGCGCAAGAATCAAGGCATCTGTAAAGATGGAAAAAGGAAAGAAAAAGGCGCTTCCTGAAAAATATGCAGCCAAGCTTCGATACAGATCTGACAATCCAAACGTAGCAACTGTCGATAAGAAAGGAATGGTAACAGCAGTTAATTCCGGAAGCTGCAGCGTATATGTATATGCTAAGAATGGCCTTGCAAAGAAAGTCGCGGTTACCGTTAACTGACAGGTGCGAAGTTTTGATTTATTGTTATTTCGGAAGTAGGTAGTGTTGATTAATGTTTAGAAATTTTGTAGTAAAAGAAAATAGAACGACCAGAGCTATAGTTGCAAATATGTTTCTGGCAACGATAAGTTTATTTGTTAACGGTTTCGGCGTATATCTCACAATTCAGGCAAATATCGGTGCCGGTCCCTGGGATGTACTTAATCTTGGTTTGTCGAATACACTGGGAATACTATACGGAACAGCATCGGTGGCTGTTTCTTATGCGATTCTGGGAATAGATATTGCGCTTAAGGAACCCATTGGCATTGCCATGTTTATAGACGCTTTTGTTGTAGGCAAGGCAGTTGATCTTTTTAATAAACTGAATGTCGTACATAAATGCGACTCCCTGTGGACCGGTATACCTGTAATGATCATTGGACTGGTGATTATGGCGTATACCCAGTACACGTATATGAGTGCTTCTCTTGGCTGTGGCCCCAGAGATACACTGCTTGTTGCACTTGCAAAACGTGCAAAAAAAATTCCTATTGGAATTGTCAGCATTACACTTCTTAGTCTTGCAACTTTTATCGGATGGCTATTGGGAGGCCCTGTAGGAATAGGAACACTTATCTGTGCCTTTGCAACAGGCCCTATTATGCAGATGGCTTTTGCCTCGGTAAAGTTTAATGCTACCAAAGTTCATCATCAGCATCTGGCAACGACTATCAAAATATTTATGAATAAAGAAGCAGCCTGAGAACACCTGGTTTGAGGGTTGGAAAATATGAAGTTCGAATAAATGATGTTGATTGTGATGGTAATCCAAGTCATCTGGGACATAAGAAAAAGTTAGGAATTATTTTTCAATTGATTTGAGCAGCGATTTCCTTTTTTATGTATTCGTTGATTTCGATTTTATCAAGTAATGATAAAGCAATGCTCTTCATATTATTAAGCTCAGGATCGTTATGATCAGAGTAAAGCCTTACCATGACAACTGACATGTTTAGAAGCTCATCCTGAGGTACAAGAGAAGATAATTTATCATAAAGCTCTTTGGCCTTTTTGAGATCTCTGGTATGCGTTGATGCTTGAAAATACTGGATCCAAACAGGGATAGAGGCAGACTTATCGGACATTATGCGCTTTGCGTTATCATCTGATTCAATAATTAAGATGATTTCATCATAACAGTTGAGTATCAGTAAAACTTCAAGATAAATGTAAAGAGTCTCAGAATTTGGCTCATTTGCAAATGCATTCTTGGTCTCAGCCCTGACATTTTCATAATCTCCGCTCATCAGGCGCAGCAAGATAGCCTGCATTATCAATGGCGTTTTCTTTGAATCGGATGCAATTTCCAATGCAGTATTTGCAGAATCCAAAGCTTTATTTATAGAATCTCTGGCTCTTTGGAGGTAGAGATGACTTTTTAGAGCATAAAAATCCGCTTTTTCAATTTCATCATACTCAGAATCACAGAGCATGCTTTCAATCACAGAAGAAGCAGCATCAAATGAATGATCATCCTTTAACACAGAATATTTTAGTACCATATCCTTTACACGCTGCGCATCAGTCATGTCGAAAAGATAGTCCAAAGAAACCTCAAAAAGATTAGCAATTTTAGGGATCAGTGAAATATCAGGAGATCCATTTCCTGATTCCCATTTTGATATAGTTTGCGGTGCAACAAAAAGATACTGAGCCAACTCGTTCTGGGTAATACCTTTCTGTTTTCTAAGATTGTAAATTTTTCTTCCAATACTGTTATTCATATCTCTCACCTTTTCCTTTGAAAGACAACTTTTTATCCACTAATATAACTATATCTGTCTCAATAGTAATATGAAAGCAACGAAAGGTGATGTTTTTGTAAGCGAAGAGTTGAGTAATCTGTTGGTCTCATATGCTTTTCTTGGAATAATAATGAGTATTTACAAATATAAAACAGCTTATCCGCAGCATATGGATATCGATATCCGCGGAAAGATAAAGCTTGGGAAAATAGAATTCATCAAGAATTGATATATTTTGGGTAATGCAAAAGGGTTTTCTTAAATATACCAGAAACATATAAACCGGCTCTTGTTATAATCATACAGATATTTTCTTTATAGAAATCGAAGTAAATAATGACTTTATAAATCTTAATTAACGGCGGAGAAGAACTTAGGAACCATGTGTCTTTTCCGTCGTTTTTAGTAATGTACAATTATTATTTTTGTTCTCAAAGACAAGCCGCTACGTGGTGGCTAGGTGTGAGCATTGGCTCGAAATCTATAAACAAAAAATTGCGCATTGTTCATATAATCACCATATGTTGTTGTTTTTGTTCTTGAATTATACAATAATTTGTCTTCTTTCTTGACAAAATGATAATTCTAATGATAATTTTAAGATATAACAGTGATGATGGTACGGAGGGAGAATATGGCTACTAATACAATGGGAGAAAGAATTCGTGAAATGCTGGAACAAAAGAACATAACACAGAAAGATCTTGCAAAGAAAGCAGGGATTACTGAGGCTGCAATGTCACATTATATAAAGGGTGATAGAGTGCCAAGATCAACAGTATTGACAAAGATTGCAATTGCACTTGATACTACACCGGAGTTTTTACTGGAAGGCATCCCTAATGATGTAAAAGGTGAACTTGGATATGCGAGACGCCTTATAGCAAGAAATGTAGAGCAGATGTCAAAGAAGGAAAAGATGGAGCTTATCAACATTTTGATGGGAGACGAAGATGAAAAAAGGTCTTAGATTACCGGATGAAATCTATGAATTTATTAAGGGAGAAGTCATTTTTCTTTTTGTTCAATTGGGGATCAAATCAATTCCCATAAACGGTTTCGAAATAGCGTATAAAATGGGAATTGTGCTGGTGCCTTATTCCTCGCTAAGCAAAAGGAAGTATCGAAAGGTTAAAAAGGAAAAAGAAGGCTTTTTTATCGAAGGAAATGGTGTTGAGTATATTTATTACAACGATATTGATAGAAGTTATGAGCGTATAAATATGACTATACTTCATGAAATAGGGCACTGTGTTCTTGATCATAGAGGTGTCAATTCAGAGATTGAAGAGGCAGAAGCCAATTTTTTTGCTAAATATGCGATTGCACCACCTGTTTTAGTGGAGAAGATTAATCCTGCTGGACCAGAAGATATCTACGAAGCATTTGATATCAGCTTTGATGCAGCATGGTATGCATGGAACTATTATAAGCTATGGAAAAAATTTCATTATGCTTATGGTGGATATACAGATTACGAGCAGGCATTGATAAAGATGCAGGAGTCTGCTTGATTAGACATGGAGGTGATAATTTACGAAAATCGTTTGAAAACTGAATAGAAAACTGAATAATGAACAGGACCCCGGGATAAATCTGAACGACCAATCAGAGAAATCCTATAACAAATCTGGGGATACGAATGCTCTCCAAACAAGTAAAGGCTTTGTATCTCCATACAAACTATGATAGGAGGAAAGCCTATTATGAAGAGTTATGATTTTAGAAATAATCCACGTTTCTTAAGAAACGAATTTGAAGTAGATGGAAAGTTTCAAATGCCGATAATAAAGAAGCAGGACTTTACCATTGAAAATGTTGGGTTGATAGCAATATCAGATACAAAGTATAACGATAAGGAGATCAATCGCAAAAAGGGAGTTCATTTTTTCGTTGATGATTATAAATTTGAATCAGTTTATAAAAATCCCGAACAAGCATTGGTTCGTTTATCTCAATACGCTTTCTTATGTACCCCTGATTTTTCTACTTATACTAATATGCACTACTGGAGACAATTAGAAAGCGTTGCACATAGCAGATGGTGTGGAGCATTCTGGCAGGACCAAGGACAGAATGTGATTCCTACAATCAGCTGGGGGTTACCCGATTCCTACGAGTTTTGCTTTAGTGCTATTGAAAAACATTCGATGGTTGCAATAGGGATGATAGGATGTAAGCACTCTAAAGAAGATTTTTTGACAGGATATGAAGCCATGCTGAAAGCCATTGAACCTTCTAAGATATTATGCTTTGGAAACCCTTTTGATGAGATGGATGGAAATATAGTTACTGTAGACTACATTTCATCAAGGAAGGTGGTGCGCTGATGGGAGGAAGAGGAAGCAGTACAGGTATTAGTACTAAAGGTATACCATATGGCTCAGAGTACAAGTCGCTACTGACATATGGAAACATCAAATTTGTAGTGCCAAGAGATGGTAATACAACGGCTCCAATGGAGACAATGACAAAAAACCAGGTATATGTAACATTGGATTACGAGGGGAATCCAAAATTTATTTCTTATTATGATAAAGATAATAAGAGACGGAAGCAGATCGACTTGGATGTTCCACACAAAGGAATGCTACCTCATACTCATCATGGATACTTTCATAATGAGTATGACAATCCTAAGGGTGCGACAAATTCTACAAGTAAAGAAAAAGAACTTATCACACAAATCAATAAGGTTTGGAAGGAGAAAAAGGCTAATGCATGGTCCAGATGGCAATCACGTACGTAAAATGACAATCGACGAATATTCGAAGTGGCAAAGATGGGATGAATGGCCTGAGCGATCAGGCAATCCGCCCTTAACGGTAGAAACCGTTTTTTGGTACAAGGAAAACAAGTATATGGTGACCAGTTTGCGAAATGAGTATGTTATAGTAGCTCAACCAGATTTTACTGAAGTAATCTGTAATGAAAATTTCAAAGATTTGCTGGATATGCCATTTGTTGATGGGAAATCATTTAGAGCATTGATGCCAGAATTACTGTTTGAAGTATAAAAATATCCCCTTAAGTGCGACCAAACACTTAGGGGGATAATATTTGAGGATACGAATACCCTCCAAACAAGTACTTTAGATTATAGTCTAATGAATAAAAAACAGTCAAGTGTAATATTTAAATCATATATATAGAGAGAATTGATATCAAAAAAGGAGATTCTATGGCTAAAGCATAAATGAAGATAAAGAAAAGTATCTCAGCATATGATTAAGACAGGCATCCTGCAGAACTAGGGGATTTAATTTAAGTTTCACACATTTTACAGCCGATATAAAGTATAATATAAGTACGAAAGGGATAGAATGGAAATAGATATTATTATAGATTCATTAACCAACTGCCTGGTGGATTCGCTTACCGGAGAGGAGTTGGATACCGAATATAGACTTGTTAAACAGACTATTACAAAGAGCGATGCAAAAAAGCTTAAGGATGAAGGATGGAAGTTTGATTGGAGTATTCCACATTCAAATGGTTATGAAATCTATCAGTTGTTTTTAAAAGATGATGACCATGTTCAAGGGATGATTGCTTTCAAGCATTATAGGGATCAGCTATATACACATGTTGATATTGTAGAAGCTGCTCCGGAGAACATAGGTAAGTATGGTAAATACAAGGGCGTTGGTGCCCATCTGTTTGCAATTGCATGTAAGCATAGCTGGGATGCAGGAAATGAAGGCTATGTTCAGTTTACAGCAAAAACAGATCTTATAGAGCATTACGAGAACACTTTAAATGCTCATCTACTGGACTGGCATACATTATATATCGATTCATATGGAGCTTCCGATTTGATTCATAAGTATTTTAAGGAGCAGTGAATATGATAATTGCAGAGAAAACAGAAAAATTAAATAGTATTGATTATGATAGCTTTGGAGAAGAGATGCAGGACGGCAGACTTACAGAGCCTTCTGATGGAAAGAGATACAGACTAAGAGAAGCTATTCTGTATTCAAAACGGCTAGGAAGGCCATTGACTGATGAAGAAATGAGTCAGTTTGAAATCTGAGCAAATAAAGAATAAACTTTTATTGTCAGATTAACCTAAAAGTGTAAAATTCGAAGTTCGTGGAAAGCCCATGTTTCAGGGCTTTCTTCTTTTTGCCTTTTTACAAAATATAGACATGTATAAAAAAATATGTACATGTCTATAATTTTTTCTGTAACATTTTCTTACTTCAATTGTTATATATATGAAAGAGTAAAACGGGAGGAAAGTATGGAAAAGCACTTGCTTTATAAGCTGTACAGCACATATTATACTGAGCTTTTTCTATATCTATACTCTCTTTGTCACGATCATGAGCTGGCGGAAGATATGACTCAGGAAGCATTTCTTAAGGCAATCATGTCTCTTCCCGATGATCATTCCAACGTAAGGGCGTGGTTTTATATGGTTGGAAGGAATCAGCTATTTAATGCATTGGCCAAGCAGAATAGAACGGAGCTGAAAGCCGACATTGAAGACTACGAGTTTACGTGTGATGAAAGCATTTTGGATGGTCTTATTCAAAATGAGAGCAAGAAGATTCTCTATGAAGCCATAAATCACTTGGATAAGACTAAGAGGGAAATACTATGCATGCAGTATTTCTCAGGTTTTTCACAGAAAGAAATAGCTGCCATGCTGCATATGACAACTGAAAATGTAAGGGTGCAGGCGCACAGAGGCAAGAAACTCTTAAAAGACTATATGGAGGAAAAAGGGGTATGAAGTATCGAGATCTGTTACAGGAATACAAGAACGGAACCCTGGATGAGGAAAAGAAAAAAGAAATCGAGGCGGATATTGAGAAACAGGATGCCATAAGTGATTTTCTTTTTGAAAACTCCGAGATTCCTGGGTTGGATGATATTGCAGATAGTGAAGCCATTCCGGAAGATAATAAAGAAATGAAGCCATCAAGTGAGGCAGATGATTTCGCTAAACTAATAAACTCAAGGATCCGTAGAGCATTTATAAAAGTCGGAATAACCACCGCATTGGTAACTCTGGCGATTGTCGGTTTTGTCATGTTTGTACTTCCCAAGATTGTAGATGGACAGTATTATAATCCGACTGAAGAGATCGGAAGCGGATTTGAAAAAAGTAACAGGCTGACCGTGGATGTTGCAACATACTCTGAACTGTTTCTTCCGACGAGAAATATATGGAACTGTGATGCAGTAAGCAGGGGATACGGAAAATATTATATATCTCTTTATAGAATGGAAAACAGTTATGCAGGAACACTGGAAAAGGGAGACTTGCGTTTATACTATCCTGATATACTGAACAGAACGATAAAGCTTGCATTCACTTCAGATGAAAATGGACAGAGCACATGCCTGTTAACAAGTCCCAAGGGTAGTTTCGACTATGAGCCCGATATTATCTCATACTTGAATGAGTACAATGTATATCAGGCATCTGTAACAATGACGAAATCTATGAGATATGATGATTTTGTAAAATGGTGCGAGCAAAATGATATTTATCCAGACTGGTGTGCCATATCAACTTATGTTCAGGGTGGGGATCCGGAAAATCTGCCACTAATGTATAGCGGGATAGAGCATGACGCTTATACGAATGAGCCATGTATTGGCTTTGGAGTATATTCATATATGAGAGTGAATTATGATCAGGAGAAATATCCAAATCTGAGTGCCTGGGATACATGGCAGGCTATAAGAGATGGCGCATCTGAGTATGACGTTACTTTTGAACATGTTACAAGTATGCTTGATTACCTTATAGATAATCCACAAATAATCTATATGATACCTGATGGCAATGCTGATCCGGATACACTTAGATCATATAAGAAGCATATTGAAGCAAACGGACTTTATGTCTATGGCTTTGTGTGTGCAGATAATAAAGAAGGATTTGAAAGAATGCAAAATCTTGATGAAGTGGCACATATAGTCGTGGATGTTGAATAACGCATGGTACTTGTAGGCTGTGCTGAATGAATCATTAGAAAATGTAGCTTATATAAAAACTGAATTGCTATGAACAGACCTCTTTCATGGTCGTAAAATTTATATTTTTGGTACTTGGTCGCAAAACATTTAATATAAATAACTTCATTTTGTATCAAGGTCGCTTTTTGTGTTATTATGGAATCATGATATGTATGTAGCAAAATCCTTAGATTTATTCCGCATTTACACGTTTTATTGTATCACAATTCGTACCTTGGGAGGATTTCATGGAAAGAAAAAGCCGTTCAGATCAGATTGAATCACTTCTTGAAGAAATGCCGGAATTCGTTTCTGTTTTTATCTACAATTTTGGCAAGGTCGACGCGCATAACACAAAGCTCGAATATTGTCGTGACATCAAGCGTTTTCTGGATTTTATCGTGAATTGTGTCCCTGAATATAAAAAGAAGAAAATCTCTGTGGAGGATTTGACCCTGGATGATCTGTCAAATTTGGACGTGCTTTACATAAATAATTATCTGACAGATATGGCTGAAAACTACGAAAACACCACTGCAAAACGTCGCAGAGCCAGTGTTGCCAGCATGTACAGTTATTTCATGAAAGCCGGCAAAATCAGGCTAAATCCTATGGCTATATCTAAGCGAATTGATCTTCCCAAAAAGGATGTTATTTTTTTAACAAATGAAGAACAGTCCAAATTATTGGATTCTGTCCGCAATGGTACGGGACTTTCCACCACACAGGCAAATTATCATAATCTGTACACCAAGCGAGACTCAGCAATGATCTTGCTTTTCCTTGATACCGGACTTCGTGTGTCCGAGCTTGTAAGTACTGATATGGACGACTTTGACCTTGCATCAGGCAGCGTTGTTGTAACTAGAAAAGGCGGCGATACACAGACTGTCTATTTTTCAAATGAATGCTCAGGGTATCTTCTTGATTATTTCACCACGCAGAAAGCCAAGTTCAATCTGAAGCAAACCAGGAACTTCCCCGCTTTCACTGCCCTCTCCGGCGAAAGAATCGGTGTTCGCGCCGTTGAGCGCCTTGTAAAAAAATACGTAAGAGCTGCCCTCCCGGACAGCTCCAATGTTGACAAAATCACACCTCACAAGCTCAGATCCAGCTTCGCCATGAGCTTCTATGAGGCCACAGACCACGATATACTCAAATTGCAGAAAAAACTCAACCATAAGAGTCTTAATACTACTAATATCTACGCAGAATCCGCCAAAACTGACATGAAAGAGACAAGGAATGTGCTTGAGGGGCTTAGGTGACCTATCAGTTTTTTGTAAGTTGATTGTCATAACATATGGGAATAGCGTAAATTGAATTTAAATCGACCATTGAATTCCAGACAGCGTAACAAAAAATGACAGCAGATAATATCAGATTATCTCAATATCGTAAAACCGAATCTCTGCGCTGATATTTCCGGAAGTTTCAAACAAAATGCTTTTTGATTCAATGGGTGTATAAATCATGGATGACATGGCCTGCATTCCGTGATTAGCAAAAACCTCTATACCGTGATGATCCATTATAATTCTTAAAGCTACCTCATTATCATTAACATCAATTTTGCAGGTTCTTTTACTTACGATATCCCTTCTTCCTCCTGAGCAGGCTCTGTCAAAGGTCATGGTTTTATTGCTCAGGTCTACCGTAAGTGTAGTCTCGTATTTTTCAGATTTTGCAAGGCTTATCTTTATTTCTTTTTTGGTATCCCTGCCTGGCGCCTTTATATCCAGTTCCATATCGAAAACACGCCCGCTGACATCATCAAAAGTAGCGTGATAACATCCCGGATCAATAGTATGAGTTTTTGCCTTGCTTCGATAGCTTATCAGCTCACTTACAGGATACTGGCATAGTCTTCCATCAACAATACTTAGTTCTCTGGGAAATGTCATCTGCCCGTATATATTTCGATCTTCATGATTCTGATTACAGGTATCCCAGTTCTGCATCCAGGCTATCATTACCCTTCTTCCGTCAGGAGTAAGAAGAGTTTGAGGCGCATAAAAATCAAGGCCGTAATCAATTGCGCCTGCACTTTCACGTACAAATCTTTTCTCTTCTCCTGCATGTCCGATAAGTACCACAGTGCCGTTTCCTGCATGGAATTCATACCCATCAGCCTCCATGTCTTGGGGACTAACGAGAAGAACCTCCTTACCATCCAATCTGAAAAAGTCAGGACATTCCCACATTCTTCCGTATCTGTTTTCGCAGCTGTCAATTGTCTGATCATACTTCCAGTCTTCGAAATTGCTGCTTTCATATAATAGAATATCCCCACTTCCATCGGATGCCCTGTTTCCTGCTACAAGATAATACTTTCCGTTCTCTTTCCATATTTTAGGATCTCTGAAATCTATTTTGCTTCCATCACCCGGAATAAGCTCAATGGGAATAATCGGGTTTTTATCTATTTTTTCGTAATTAATGCCATCTCCGATTGCTGCACACTGCTGCTGAATGTCAACATCTTTACCATCATGAAAAGCCTCGGAAGCCCCAGTGTATATCAGAAGTTGTCTTCCGTCGTCAAGCTCAATGGAACTCCCGGAAAAACAGCCTTTGTTGTCATATTCTTCGTCAGGTGCAAGTGCTACAGGAAGCCTCTCCCACTTTACAAAATCCCTGGTTTTAACATGTCCCCAATGCATCGGCCCCCAAAAAGTGGAATATGGATGATACTGAAAAAATAAGTGATATTCTCCTTTGTATACCGAAAATCCATTAGGATCATTTATCCATCCTACCAGTCCTGTAACATGAAACTCCGGTCTTTCCTGGCTTTTAGCCTTTGCGCTGTTTTCACATTCATATTCTCTGGCTCTTTTTAATGTATATTCACTCACAAGTTCACTCTCTCTTCTATATTTCTTATTTTTGACTTCTTGCGGACAAAAGCAAAAAAATCTGCAAGAAGTCATAGGCTGTCCTATCTGCCTTTAACTGTTAAACAGATATCCCCATCACCATAAGCAGAAATGATATATCCTTTTTCATAAGAGTATTTTCTTAAGGTCATACTCTTTTTATTATTCAGGTAAATTTCTATAATCGAATGATCAACAATAATATCCATTTCTATGGAATCATCTTTTATGTCAACTTCGTCCATAGTGCCTCTGAATATGGATACTTCCTTATTTGTACTGATATCTACTGCATAAAATCTGCATATATTTCTGTCATAGCAGATTTTATATCCGCCTTTTTCATCAGTCAGTCTAATCTCTAGCGTATCGCCGGGCGATGATACCAAAACTCTGTTTTCCAGAAGAATACTGTCTTTATCACATTCCTTTGGGAAATAGTTGCTAAGTTCCTTAACAGGCATTACACAAAGCTCACCTTTTCGCAGATAAAGCTCAACCGGCATTCCGCCGTTATGTGCCCAGCCTGCTTTATACTCGTCAGGTCCGCGTCTCCCCTGCGCTATGGTGAAAAGAACGCTTCGTCCATCAGGAGTAACAAAACCGCTTGGTCCTGTAAACGTACCATGACCCAGATCTATAAGCCTTGGTTCTTCATGTAACTTACTAAACCTTCCGGTGCTTTCATCAAAATGCCCCAGATAGTAATATGTTTCAACGAGAGCATTTTCTACCTGGCATGCACAAAGTAAGAGAATATCACAGGCATGCTCACCCTTTTCGTTTCGAAGAGGCAAAAGCACCGGCAATTCCCATACATGCCCTACTTCGCTGAATTTTTCATAATCATAGTCAGTCAAAAAGCCAAGCTCTTTAAAATACTTTAAATCTGTGGTTTCGTACACAAGAGCATTTCCACCGCCGTTGTTTTTATCACCGGTTCCAACAAGAACAAAATACTTATCGCCCCGTCTAAATACGAATGGATCACGGAATTCTCCCAAAAAGCCGCTACCCGGATTTTGCTCTATAGCCACTCCCAATTTGTTCCATTTTTCAAACTTAATATCAGAAGTATCAGAAGGAACCGCTTTTGCTACACTTTGATTTGGAAGTTTGCAATTATTACCTGCTGTATAAAAGATCACAGGATTCCCAGAATAATCAATGCATGCACTCCCTGACCAGCAGCCATCGGGATCTATGTCATTATCATTTTCATCGTCAGGATTTAAGGCTATTCCCGCATATTCCCACATGACCATATCCCTGCTCACAAGATGTCCCCAGCAGAGATTATCCCAGACAGGGGCATGAGGATTGGACTGATAAAAAATATGGTATAGCCCTTTATAAAAAAACGGAGCGTGAGGCTCATTCATCCATTTCCCCGGAGGCATAAGATGAAATGCAGGCCTGTAGATATCCTTTGCAACCGCGTCTTCATTGTATAAACATATTTTTTTCTCGGGGATCAGAATTTTTTGATGACTTTCCATAACCTTTTGATATGGTATATAGTCATTGAAAAAAAGAAAGCTGTGAATGCTTCCGTGAAAGTATCCTCTTTTTGTATCTTTAACAAAAAGTTCTCCGTCTACGTATTTTCCAAAAATATATTCAGTTTTCGGGAAAATAATCTCTGTATGCCTTGGGAACTGTAATCTTCCTGCAAGTACTCCGTTTATGCATAGATCACACCATCCGGCATCCGACCAATAGGAAAATGTTATTACATTTACTTTTTGATACAGTATTTTTGCATTAACATTCTCTATGCTGTAAACATTTTTCCCGGTTCCAAAGATTACCTTTACTTTGCCTCTCTTCCCAATAGCTATGAGCAGCCCCTCCTTCCCCACTCTGTTAAAGCAGGAAAAGAGGCCACTAAGAACTGTCTCATATGTAAAAGGGGTAACAACCAAAGTGATGGTAAAGTTTGGTGACATTTTTTCCAAAGTTCCAACTGTATAGTTGGTATATCCATCAAATGTCTGCATATTATTTTGCTGCTTCTTCGTATCTGTCATAAGCTGACTGCCATGCTGCAACTACATCATTCATTCCCATGTCCTCAAGCTGCTTAACATAGGCATCAAACTCTTCATCTGCTCCGCCACCGGTAATCCATCCGGCACTTGTTTCCTTAACATATTCATCAATATCACTTATGAACTCATTAATTGTTTCTGTTTCTTCAAGTGTGTATACAACGCTGGGATAAGATTCAAAATTGGTTACTTTTTCAAACCATACATTTGCAAGATCATCAAGTCTCTGCTGAGCCCTGTCTTCCATATGGTAGTAGGTCTGGAAATCTGAATTGAGCTGACGGCTGGGAGCTTTAAACTCAAGTCTTGCTTTTAAATCTCCACCTGCCTCGGGTTTTTCAACATAGAAACCTTCTGCATCAGGCTCATCTTCAAAGTATTCACCAATAGGTCCATAAATTATCTGCATACTTGTAATCGGATCATATACCTGATCAACCCATTTCATGAGCAGTTCAGGATTTTTGCAGGCACTGGTAATTGCATATAGGCCATGTCCTGTAGTACCCTGCTCGTTGAGATTTACACCGATTTTGCCATCTGCGCCGGACAGGAAAGTAAGATATTCATACTCATCAGCATGGTCTCCCGCTACTTCCGGAATCTCCCACCATGCAAATACTCCGAGTCTGTCGTCTGCACCCTTGGCAATGTACTGGCTGTCTGTCTGAGAAAATACTTCGGAGTCAATAAGTCCCTCTGTATACCAGTTGTGGAAATACTCCATAGCATCTTTATAATTGTCAGTTGCTGCCTGGAAATATACTTTTCCATCCTGGATTGCGCGGTGATCAGCATTATAGTCTGTAAAGCCAAATGCTGAGAACAGTGAAGTCATGTTTGCGCACCAGTGTCCCCATTCAAAAGAAAGAGGAATCTCATCTGTGGTATCACCATTTCCGTTACAATCATTTTCCTTAAAGGCTGTAAGAACATCGTGAAGCTCATCAATTGTTGTGGGCATCTGGAGTCCAAGATTATCAAGCCAGGTCTTGTTAATAGCCATAAACTGCGGGATGGCACCTATGAAATATTGCTTTCCATCCTTGTAGTCGAATCCCATCTCACTGATGTTAGGAAGTGAATAGATGTGACCATCAGGCATTGTACATGTAGCAAGAAGCTCCGGTCTTTCCTCAATAAGCTTCATAAGATTAGGAGTTGTTTCTTCATTTATGTAGTTTTCCAAGGGAATAAATATACCATTTGTGCCATTTGTTATGATCTCATAATCAGTAAGATCGGCGCCCATGAGAGCATCGGGAAGCTCATCTCCACCGGCATTCAGAATCAGATTCTTCTTCTCTGTAAGTGTATCACCTGAAACGCAGTTCCAGTTTACAGTTACACCCATGTTCTCATTCATCTTCTGCACCACAGGTTTTTCTGCATTATCTGCAGATAATGCACTGATTCCCGCAAAGATATTGAAATCCTTTACACTGTTGTCAGAGGTTGCTGCTTCGCTATCGCTTTCATTTTCTGTACTAACTGCAGATCCTGCTGATGAGCTGTTTCCTCCGCATGCAGCAAGTGAGAATACCATTGAAGTAACCAATGTGCATCCTAAAATTTTCTTGATCATTTTACTTTTCATTTTTCCTCTCCTTTATAAAATACATATTAGTAAGGCTATCAGCCTTTAACTGCCCCAATCATGAAACCTTTTTCAAAATACTTCTGAACAAATGGGTAAATAATAAGCATCGGTGCCGCACCTACAACAATAGATGAAAACTTGATCAGCTCTGTGATTCTGTTAGCCTCTGCATATCCACCGTCCATTCCGCTAAGTGCACTGGCAAGGGCCTCACTTTGTACCAATATCTGTCTAAGTGCAAGCTGCAGTGGATATTTCCCTTTATCGTTCATATAGATCAGCGCTGTAAACCAGTCATTCCAAAATGCCACCATTGCAAATACAACCATTACTGCCATAACAGGCTTGGATAGCGGAAGAACTATATCTATAAATGTCTTTAAATATCCGCAGCCGTCTATTTTCGCAGCTTCCAGAACGTCACCCGGAATACTGCTCTCAAAGTAAGTTCTTGTCACTATCACATTGAATACGGATACTCCACCGGGCAGAATCAAAGCCCACATGGAATTAAGGAGACCTGTTTTGGAAACAACTATATAAGTTGGAATGAGACCACCTGTGAAATACATAGTTATCAGATAAAATATCATTACCAGATTTCTTCCCGGCAGTTCCCTTCTTGATAAAGGAAATGCTGTTATAAAAACCAGAGCCGTGGTGACTATAGTTCCAATTAGTGTGTACAGAATGCTGTTAATGTAACCTTTAAATATGGCACTTTCTCTAAAAACCTTTTCATATCCCTCAAGGGTAAACTGCGAAGGAAGAAAGAATGTTTTTCCGGCATATACGTCGTATGGATCTGATACAGATGCGACCACAACATAGTAAAGTGGATACAGCACCGTTATTACTATCAGTAAAATCACAGCGAGCATTATAATCTCTATTACTTTGTCACTGCCTCTCATCTTTGTTTTCTTAATCATTTGCTGCAATACTCCTTCCCATTAGATAAAGCTGATTCCTGCAGCCTTTTTGGAAATGCGGTTTACGATAATCAGTAAAACTATATTTACTATCGTATTAAACAGTCCCACCGCTGTTGAAAAGCTGTACATACTCTTGAGCATACCCTGCTCATATACATAAGTAGCTATAATCTCAGATGAAGCCGAGTTAAGATCAGTCTGAAGAAGAAAAGCCTTTTCAAAACCTACATTCATCAGATTTCCAAAAGACATTATCAGCTGAATCATTATCATAGGAACTAGCGCCGGAAAATCTATATGGATGATTCGCTGCCATGTATTGGCACCATCCACTTTAGCTGCCTCATGGAGAGCCGGATCTACTCCTGAAAGAGTTGCCATGTAGATTATCATTCCCCAACCGGCATCCTGCCATATTGATGAAGCTATGTAGATTGTCCTGAAATATTCAGGTCTGTCTAGAATTCCTACCGATAAATCTGCCCCAAGCGCAGAAGCAATCATTGATATAAGTCCACCATATGGAGAAAGGAAAATCCTAAGCATACCACATACGATCATTACTGAAACGAAGTGTGGTGCATAGAGAATTGTCTGAGACACTTTCTTGAACTTTTCAAATCTAAGCTGGTTCATCATAAGTGATAATATTATTGGAATCGGAAATGTCCATAATATGCTGTAAAGACTTATCAGAACCGTATTCTTTATAAGTGCCATACATTTATAGTTAGTGAAAAATTTTTGAAACCACTTGAATCCTACAAAAGGGCTGTTCCAAAACCCCAAGGATGCATTGTAATCTCTGAAGGCTATCTGTACGCCATACATTGGAATGTATTTATAGATTACTGTGAGAAGAATCCCCGGTATCAGGAGCAAATACAATTGCCAACATGAAGCCATTCGTTGTAATAGGGTCTTTTTGTGAATCATGGTCATATTATTAGATGCTTTGGTACTCAAAATCTCGCCGTCCTTTCATGTAACGTTTCACGGAATGTCATTATAATATATTTCTCAGATGTTTCCGTCAAGAGAGTTTGAGCAATTTCTGCTGTAAAAAGCAATATTTGGTGAATTCAAACGAAATATTATATGACTTTTTTGTAGAATATATGATAATTATTTCATGAATATATCTGCATTATTTCATGAAACATCTTGCCTTTAGCATTTTTATTGCATATAATAGAAATGAAGTAATGAAATGACTATGGAAAAGAGGTCTTACTATGTCAAATCCCACAATGAAAGATGTAGCACGAGAAGCCGGTGTAGCACTTGGAACTGTTTCTAAAGTAGTAAATGGACTTCCTGTAGGAGAACCCTACAAGTCGAAAGTTGAAGCAGCTATCAAAAAGCTGGATTACAGAATTAATACATATGCCAGAGGACTTAAGAACAACAAGACTTATACTATAGCTGTTCTTGTTCCTAATCTCCTTGACCCTTTCTTTGGAAAGCTTGCATATTATTTGAATACTTCACTTGCTGCCTGCGGATATCAGATGCTTATTTACAGCACAGACTTCGATCCTGAAATTGAACAAAAATATATTATTTTGGCAGAACAGAAGAAGGTAGATGGAATCATTTGCCTGTCTTATAATCCTGGTCTAAAAATATCAGAAGGAATGTCTTTTGTTTCAATTGACAGACATTTTGGCTCTTACCCTTGTGTCTGCTCCGATAACTACAGTGGAGGCCGCATTGCTGTGCAACAGCTATATAATAATGGTTGCAGAAATCTCGCATTTATGCGAACCGGTTCCAGGCTTTCCAGCGAGCCCAACAAACGTAAAGATGGATTTGTAAACGCATGTGAAGAGCTTAATATCAGCTACACCATGTGCATTTTGAATGACAATAGTTCATTCTCAGAATTTGATGCATTTCTGCATGATCACTATCATAAGGGAAAACTTGATTTTGATGGTATTTTTTGCGTAACAGATACCATTGCCTATAAAGTCATCAGCTACTTGCGGGCAATGGATCTGAAAGTTCCGGAAGATGTTCAGGTAATTGGTTTCGATGGCATAAGGCATTTTGGTACCCTTGAATACATTTGCTCTACTATAGTTCAGCCTGTCGAAACCATAGCCAAAACCTGCGTAAGTCTTGTCCTTAGTGAAGACAGCCCTTATACATCTCCTCTCATATGTCTTCCTGTCGAATTCGCTTACGGAGGAACTACCGCTTCATAAGAAAAATGCCAAAACGATCAGCGCGCTGACAAGTACGACTTCTTAATACCCCTTTATCATAATTGGTACAACAAAGAACGCCAAAGCAATCAGCACTCCGACAAGTAAATATTTTAGCCTGGTTCTGTCAAATGAACACGTATTCATATGCACACTATACCGATATAATATTTACTAATTATACCAGAATATTAGGTTAAATTTACTTGTCAGTATTATGCGTAGCAATAACAAAAAGCAAAAATAGGAACCCATTAAAAGTTCCTAGATCATCCTTGTTTGATACGTTCATCTCTCCACCTCAGACATAATCAAAAATGCTTTGTATAGCATCCGTAATGTCAATAATTTCTGGCATGTGTATTCTGTCTAATTTAGAATATCCTCTTAAATTCATATCGAGTAGTGCCATTTTCTCACATTGAACATACCCAGTAACTTCATCAGAATTAATTCTAATATGTAAAGCACCTGGCTCTCCATTCTTGTAAATCGGACAACCAATAATTTCACCAGTTTGATTGAAAAAATCCTTACTTACTACCAAAACCGGCATCTTTATTTTTTCAATCTTAAGTATATCCCCCTGATTTATTTCTTCTTTCATTACCAAATCTCTCTTCCTACAGGCTCACCCCAGTCAAATTCTCCGTCAAGATCAAGCTTTCCGCCATATTCGGCAGCACGCTCCTCCAAAGTTTTATGTCTGAATGGCTTAACAAGCATGATAACTCCATTTGAAACTTTGACATCCAGCACATCATCAACAGCCACATCCGCTTCTTGAAGCACTTCCTTTGGAATTCTTATGCCTTGACTATTTCCCCATGTTTTTACCTGAGCTTGCATAATATATACCTCCTTTGCGTATATACATTGTATATCCATGGATGCATTCTTGCAATATTATCTAACTAACAGCTCGTAGAACATTTCCCACAATGCAACCTTATAGCCCATCATCTACTTTTTCTATCATCATCCTGCCATCGCCACCATATCAGCGTAGCGTAAAAGCTCCATTTCTATTCTGTCTAAATCAAGCGTTGTACTCTTTTCATATTCGTCGGCATTGCATGCTCTGTCATCAATATAGACATCACAGGTGATTTTCCTTGAGTTGGATCCGTACTTCTCTATTGTCTCAGGAAGGTTATCATTTACAGCATCAAAATATAGTCCGTTATCCCGGCAAAACTCTATGGCTTTTTCAAGAGGTTCTCCTGCTCTGCATGTCCAGAGAATCAGTTTATCCCCCTGTTTCTGCTTTTCTATCAAAAAATCTATCAATTCTATATTGGCAGGACCAACCGAAGGCCAGTCGCCCAGAGAGATGGTCCCATCGAAATCTACCGCAAATATCATATCTGTCCATACCTCCTGCCATTCTGAAACTAAGGCGCATCCTGTGCACACCGGCTTGCCCCTGAATCAATGAAAAAACCACGCATAGCGAACAGCTGTTCTATTTGTAATTATACGAATATATGTTCTGTTTTGCAACCACTAGATATTGTGATGGGTATTTTCGCCTTAGTAGTTATAGACTAACTATTAAATAAAAAGAGTGCGTATATCTGTAGATATACGCACAAGATTTCTGGAGTATTATTAATATGCTGTATCATTTGATTTATCACATACATCAGTAATCCATCTCGTTATAGTATCTGCGAATAGATAAGGGATGTCGAAGAAATAGCTCCATATATGCATCCACACGGTTATTCACACCATGCATAACAAGATGAGAAATGCTTCCTCTAAACTTGGGACTGATTCCCTTTAACTCCTGTTCCCTGGTATCAATGATCGTATAGTTTGCGTTTACTTTAGGCAAAAACCTTGCAACACGCTCTGCCAATGGTCTCTGTTCATCTTCTCCTATGAAAAGAGTAATAGGTGTGTCAGAAACCACTATCTCCTGCATACCATGGAAAAATTCCTGACAACTAATGGACTTTGTCCTGATCCACATCTGCTCTTCCCAGTAACACATTGCATATGAATAAGTTGCTCCATATTGGTTACCTGAACCTATAAAATAATGTGGAAGATCCGGATGTTCTCTAAGAAATTCCACCTTTTTCTTAGCATATTCATAAGCCCATTCATCAGAATCTTTTTCTACCTGAGCAAGAGCATCCGCCAGATACGTTTCCATCTCCTTATTATACTCTTCATAATCCTCAAATTCCCCATTCAGGTACATAAGATAATTAGCTGTCATGAAAAACTTGAGCTGCTCGTTAGCCTTATATGTTATCAGGAAGTCCTGCTTATCGGGTTGCGTAAGCACTGATCCTGGAGTGTCGATAAATGCAAAAACCCTTGCTCCTATTTCATGAACCTTGTCAACAAGCTGTATCATCTCCTTAGTTGTTCCAGACACAGAAGAATAAATAACAACTGATTTATCTGTAAATCTTCTATTTCCTGTTGTCAAGAACTCTGCCGCGTTCTCAACATATATTGGTAATTTGGATTTACCACGCATATATACTTCAACCTGTAAACTGGAAGCATATGTTCCTCCTATTCCCATAAAATATATGCCGTCGAATCCATCTTCCCAAATTTTATCTATGATTTTCTCTATCTGTGGTCTTAGCGCCAGAGCACCATTAACACTGTCAATCTGAGCCTTCTCATTGAAGGAACGCAGAGATGCACCTTCCTTCTCTTTCCAGGCCTTAGCCTCATATTTCATTATTTTAACCTGCTTTCTTTTTAACGTTTGAAGTGAACTTTAAAACTGCATTTGTCACCACGGGTATAATTTTTATTAAACTCCACCACTCTGCCATCTACGTCATACGTCACGCATTGAAAAAGCATTGTCAAAGTATCAGTATCAATTCCAAGTGTGCGTGCATCTGCAGCTGAAGGCTTAGCAAGATCCAGTGTCTGACTTGCATTGGCAATTTGAATCCCGAACATCTTATACACCTCATATATAGAAAAGATATTCAGATCAATTCCTTCAATTTTAGGTACCAGATAATATGGAATATATGTCTGTTCCAAAGATACCGGTTCACTATTTGCATAGCATACACGCTTGATTGCAATGATCTTATCCTCTGGATTTATTCCAAAAAGCTTTGCATATCTATTTCCTGCAATACGCATATCCTTCGAAAGAATCCTGATGCAGGGTTCCATATTTATGTCACGCATTGTCTGAGTGAAGCCTTCAAGTTCATCCAAATTGCGTTCAATTTGCTTTTTGTATCGTTCGTCCATTTCAATGCTCCCTAATGACTTATTACCATGCGCCAAAATACTTCAGAGTCTCTGTAGCATTCTGAGCTCCCATTTCCATTGCTTGTTCTATAGTGTTTCCTTCGGTTATACCTTTTAAGAAGCCTGCTATATAGCTATCTCCTGCCCCCATGCTGTCCACAAAATTATCACAAGGGACTATTCCAAAGCTGTGAAAATCATTTCCGTCATAGCAAAGGCTACCCTTTTCACCCATCATACATATAACAAGCCTGGGGCCTTTAGCGCAAATACTTTTCATAAGCTCTCTGTTTTCGGATGTATCACCATCATCAACTGAAAAGAATACGTAATCCGTGTATGGAATGGCTGTCTGACTCTCAAGTACATCTGGTTCTGTAGCACAGTCAAAAGCTGTCATAATACCGCATTCCTTTAATTCCCTAAACTGTCCTCCAACCTTTCCCCACAGATCGCAGACAACTACGTCATATCCTTTGATAAAATCTATATCTTCCTCTGTCAGACGATAATCCGCAAGAACTCCTTCGTCATAATCTCCAAGAATACGTTCCCCGTTTATCAGGTCCACCTGCGTAACTGCAGTTTTTCCTGTTCTGACACTAAGATGGGAAATATCTACTCCTTTTGATGCTATTGCTTCTTTCATTATTTGGCCAAACTCATCATTTCCGACAGGCCCTATATATGCCGCTTCTCCACCCATTCTGACGGTGTAAACAGCCATATTTACAGGGCCTCCGCCAGGAAATGCTTTTCCACCTTCAAGTTTTTCATAATAATCAATACAATTACTACCTACTGCCGCCAGTTTCATTACTATTATCTCCTGCTACTCCGAAGCCTCTCTGGTCAGTCCCGTGGAAAATCTTACCTGATCCGGTTTTGCAACAATCTTAAAATACTCTACCGGTTTATCGTTGATGTCGTTGATAAAACCTGTAAGATAATACATTTGTTGCCCCGGATTTACATGAAGCTTTTTGGCCTCTTCATCTGTTGCCGTCGTGATACTTATCCATTCCTCTCCGGCTCCAAGTTTGTTCCCATACTCTTCCAACAGGTGATACAGGGATTCTTCGGAAAAATCATGTTCTTCTATCCCTTGGCAGCGACTGTATTCCATGTAGCTGGTCTCTATCATAAGCGGAGTGTTATTGCGCAGTCTTAACCTCTCTAAATGGAATACTTTACTGCCTTCGGGAATACCTAATTTATGTGATACATATTCACTGCATTCTTCTACTCTTGAAAGGAGCACCTCTGTCCAAAGAAAATATCCCATCTTTCTCATTGATTCCGATGTTGATGTACCATCATTCAGATTTCTCTCTAAAACAGGCTCCGCCACAAAAGTTCCTGATCCTTTTTCGCTGTATAAAATCTTTTCTTCAATCAGCTGCTGTATAGCCTGATGCAGCGTGGAACGATTCAGATTCCACATCTCGCAAAGTTCTCTCTCTCCGGGAAGCTTAGCGTGGGGCTTTAGATTGTTTTCTTCGATATACCATATGATCTGTTCTACTGCCCTGTCATGTGGGGGTATCTTTTTTATCCGTTCCATTTTCAAATCCTCAATAATTTTTAGCCGGCAAGCTGTTTATCAGCCTTTTCTGTCTTCTTATTTCTGCTATCCCAATAATAGAATGCCGGCAGACCCGTTGCAACTGCAATCACTGCACAAAGAATGCTTTGAAGAGGTGCATATGTAAGTTCGCCGTAGATCAGGGTCCCAGTCATTACAATTGCTATGATAGGCATTATTGGACCACCGGGACATTTATATGATGGGTTATAGCCATGCGCTTTGCCTTTTCTTCTAAGTACAAAAATAGTGAAGAATGTCAGGATATTTTTCAAAAGTGCTACCATTGTAAAGTAACCAAGAAGTCCTGACAGATTTGTAGCAAAGATAAGAACTATAGCAACTGCGCACTGTACGATGATTGAAAAATATGGGGTCTCGTACTTGGGATGTACCTTTGCAAATGACTTAAAGAACAGGTTATCCTTTGCCATAGCATACTCAATACGAGGCTGATACATTATGCATGAAGAAAGAGATCCGATTACTACAATAATTGCCATGATAGCAACCAGTGTTCCAGCATACTGTCCGATACCGGGGATTTTGGAAGCAAGGAGTGCAATAGGTGCTTCAGAAGAAGCCAGTTCGTCAATCCCAAGCATTCCGGATGCCACAAAGGTAAGTCCTGAATAAAGTGCCAATACAATAACAGCTGTAAGAATAAGGCCTATAGGCATATTTCTCTTAGCATCATTGATCTCACCTGACATGTAGCAGGCAGCTCCCATTCCATCATAAGACCATGTTGTTGCTGCAATGCCCGCAATAAGTGCTGTAAATCCGCCCTTTGCAAATCCTTCAAGCGGTGTTGATGACATTAAAAGTCCGCTCTGAAGATGGAAAAGACCAATACCGATAACCAGCGCAAAAGGTATTATTTTGAGTGCTGTAATGACTGTCTGGAATGCTCCACCTGCTTTAACTGAACGAAGATGAATGCTCATAAACAGTAATACAAAACCAACGGCAATAAATTTAAGTATCAGTCCGTGAACCGGAATAAAGAATGCAAGATAATTAACTATTGCCAACGCCATGATGGAAATTGACGGCGGATCTGTTGCCCAGAAGCTGATCCATCCGCAAAGGAATGCCAATGGTCTTGATCCGGCTTCCCTGAAATAAACATATTGTCCCCCATCCTCCGGATATGCTGAAGCAAGCTCAGAATAAACAAAGTTGGCAGGAATTTGCAAAAGGCCTCCTATAAAGAATGCCAATATCAGAAACAGACTGCTTCCTGCAGCATTAGCTACTTCTGATAGTGATGAAAAAATTCCGGAACCGACCGTCGTGCCAACTCCAAGTGCAATAACGGCACCTAGTCCCAATTTACGTCCAAGTTCCTGTTTGTTGTTTTCAGACATGAATATCTCCTTTCATACCTAACCGAAAAGGACTGTGCATATCCTTTTCCACCTCCGTAACATAATTATGAAAGGCTTCTATTCTATCCCATCCTATGCAGAAGCGCTTCCGACCTCGCCACTGCAAAAGATCACTTTCTGAACTGATTTGATTGTACGAAATCTCTATATTTAATTCCATTCATGATTGGCACGAAAATGAAAAACGGTTTTTATTCACAACCTCAAAACTGTTCGACCAAAAAACTGATAATCAGACCACTTTCGTCATGTTTCACAAATTATAAAAGAGTATTAATCCACCATGTTTTATACAATGACGAAATTGCTTGAAATATAACAGTTATGAACAGACCACATCCATTTTTGTAGCTGAATCCACTTCTCGGAATTTGGAGAAACTCCCAATAGGCAAAGAAAATCTATCATGGTACTTTACAGTTGTGGGATGAAGGTTTGTGCAGACTTTCTCCCAACGCTTCTATTCTTATCCCAAAGAACTAATCCGGATAAAGAGATTTCCGACATGTTCTCTTTTATCCATAAATCGCCGATTCTTCCGGCATTTATCCATGAAAAATATAGGGAGGAAAATATTGTAAATATGAAAGCTGACTTCGTCATGGCATCCAGATCCATCTTTAATGGTTATGATGCCAAACCTTTCGAGGGATATATCGCAGTTAAGGATGGAAGGATCATTTTAGTGGGAAAGGGAACATTATCTGAAGAAGATAGACGGAATACAGAGAATTACCTTGATTTTGGTGATAAAACTATCACTCCGGCATTTACTGATGTACATTGTTTTTTTACCGGGTATGCTGTCCGCTATGCGGGTGTAGACCTTTCACCTGCGACTACCATAGATGAGCTGTTCTCCATAGTTGTAGATTACGCTGATTCACTGCCTCTTGATAAAGCTGTTCTTGGTCATGGCTTATCAAAAAAACTAATATCTGAAGTGAATACTAAGCGTCTGGAAAAGGTCTTCGGTCACAGGCCTGTTATTCTTTTTGCTCAAGGCTGCGAAACATGCCTTATGAATAAAGCAGCAAGAGTAATGTACAAATTTAGTCCGGAAACCTGTTATCCTGAAAGCTATGTCCTTCTGTTACCAATAATAATGTCGGACAAGAACTTCATAGTGCCATTGTTCAAACGATATATGCATATGCTAAACCGTATGGGTGTAACAAATGTAAAAGAAATGGGTTTTGATGATTTCTTTGGTTTTACTGATATTCTTGAGGAGTTGAATAACAAAAAAGAGCTTACTTTAAGAGTCCATTTTATGAGTCAGCCTGTTTCCAAGCCGATGTCTCTGGAATATGGAAAAACCATGCGTGATCGCTTTAAGGGTGAGTTCATTTGCTTTTCCGGTTTCAACCAAATGACCGATGGATCCGTAAGTGACTTATGTGCTGATCTTAAAGAACCTTATTTATGTGCAGATACTAACTGTGCTCAGGAAATAGATTGGAAAAAAATCGCTGACGATGCCAGAAACGCTGATTCTGAAGGCTTTCGTTTTTCGCTTCATGCACAAGGTGACGCTGCAATATCAAAAGTTCTCGATATATACGAAAGCTGCATGCTCAATCTTGATGGAAAACTCGTAAATCGACACAGTATAACTGACCTTGAATTCAGTGATCCATCTGACCTTGAGAGAATGGGAAAGCTTGGCGTAATTGCAGAGATTTATCCTCAGATTCAATCTATCGCCAACAGAAAAGATAAATTAGCTATGATTGATGAAAAAATAGGTTCCGAAAGAGGAAAACGATATTGGAATCGCAGAAAAATGGCAGATAGCGGTGTAACTATAAGCTGTGGTACTGATCTGCCACTTCTTATCGATAATATCCCGGAATCAATTTTTCATGCAGTAGGTGGATTTTTCCCGGAAGGTGGAGACGCCTTTAATTCTCAGAATATGCTAAAATGTAGCGAACTTCTAAAAGCTTGGACCTATGGAGGGGCCTATAATCTGGGGATTGAGAATGAAGTGGGAACTCTGGAAGAAGGAAAAAAAGCTGACTTCGTTGTTTTTGATGATAATCTTTTTAATACACCGATAAATGAAATTCGAAAACGCTACGTAGAACAGACATATCTTAATGGAAAAAGAGTTTATTGAGCAGGGGCACAGTGATGAGGGATGGGCTTATTCTGTATAAGCTCATCCCTTCAAACATTATCTGGTAAATAAAGAATTTATTAAACTCATCAAAGGTTGCTGTACATCCTGATCTGTCATCCGAATTCTCTTATCTGCTCACGCCAAAAGTGCTTTTCCCATCTCATAAGCTTTTTTGCATTCCTGTGGGAATACTGTTTCATGGCGTTCTTTCTTATGTTCAGGATCAAAAAATGACCATTCCCAGTCAGTTTTACTATAGTCTTTTAGCTGCAAAGTATCGCCGCTTACGAGCACATTTGTTGGCCCAACGAACTTATCAAGCGTATCCTTGTATCCATTTAATAGCTCTGTGTACGCTGTATCAGGTGCATTGCTGGTCAGTATGAGAAGCACCGGAATAACATTCTGATTACAGCACGGCGTTTCAGCATTATAAGTAAGGCTTTGGAAAACAAGTCTTTCATAAAGAGCCCTGAAGGATGCTGTTAAGTTAGACAAATAATTGGGAGAGCCCATTATAAGTCCATCTGCTTCCCTAATATCATCAAGCACCTGTGTAAGGCCATCTCTGCAGATACAGTGACCTTTATTTTGCTCCTTTTTACATCCAAAGCACGAAATGCAGCCGGTGTAGCGTTCAAGCTTAAAGAGGTCATATCTCACCACCTCTGCCCCGGCGTCCTCACCTCCCTTGGCTGCTTCCTTTAAAAGTGTATCTGTATTGAATCCTGCCCTTGGTCCTGCATTTACAACAACAATTTTCTTAGCCATACCTTTCTCTTTCCTCCTTATCCTGAATGTCTGAATTATGCAAATTTACTTAATCAATCATAGCTTTTAAATCAGCATATTTCTTCTCATTATCCGACCTGGGATAGTGTATATTTTGATGTTTTCCTGCCTATGATTGCTGATCTTTCAAAAAAGCGAAATGCGGTAATGTTTTATACTTTCTCAATCATGCTAGACTCACCATATTCGTTATCAGTTCCGTTAATCTCAATATATCTCCGTTTCATTCTCAAGTCTCCTAAACTTAAACTCTTTGACAAAAATAATGCAGTTATAATCCAAAATATCAGTCTCTTCATGGTGTTACCTTCCTTTCATTATTTGAAATAGTTAGTTCTCCCCCACCATTACTTTGAGTCATCTACTTTTGTTATTTGATAATTACAGTATAAAAATGGGGGCATCCCCACAAAACCGCCTTATGGCGGGAAGGAGGAAGATTATGAAAAGAACAGACAATATCAGATATTTCGTAAACCAGCCCGGAAAGAGCAAGTCAGTTGCATACTGCCACTGCAATGCGCACAAGGGAAATATCAGCGTAAAGACATTAAAAAAGCATGAATGCCTGCGGAAGCGGTGTCCCTACCTTGAAAAGTACGAGGACCACGATTACTGGAGACAGAGACAGACTTTAAAGGATAAAAAGAAGGAAAAGAAACTCATGGCAACATGATGCCTTAAAATATATGTGGACAAACATAGATATTTATGTTAAATCATAAATATAGGCACAAAAGCAATATATAAAGGAAATATTATGAAGAAATTTACAAAAGCACTCTACCTGACAGCCTTCATCCTAACGGCTGTATTTTTTATACCAAATAAAGCCCATGCGATGGCAAATGCAAGGACATATCCTGCATACGCAAGGGAAACAGGATACTTTTACGAACAACTTTCAGCTGAAAATAAACAGAAATACAAGGACTACGCCGAATGTATGATACAGACAGGTGACTACATGCCAAGCTGGGCGACATTCTGCAGATACTACGATCATAACGAGCATACCGTTAACGGCGATGAAAATGTGGTAGTCATTGAAGATTATGTACAGGTACAGTGCGCATACGAACTTGACCATCCAGCCATAACAAGCAACCACACTTCGGAAGCCGAAACGTGGCAGACGAAGAAGGTGGTCGATGTAGCAAAGACAAACGCACTATTAAACCAAGCACATGGAATGGCTGCACAGACAGTAGGACTTGACAAGAACGAGCGTGCAAAGCTCCTTCACGATAAGCTTGTGGAGCTGGTAACATATAAACACGGGCAGGAACATCAGACTGCATACGGAGCCCTCATAAACCATGAATGCGTGTGCAATGGTTACGCACATGCCTACCAGCTGCTCCTAAACTGTGCAGGAATAGAAGCTATCGTACAATACGGATATGGGGCAGGTGAACAGCACGCATGGAACCAGATACAGCTTCAGGACAATGAATGGTACGAAGTGGATTCTACATGGGATGATCCGGATGATGAGACAGTAGTGCAGTACACATACTATCTTATAACATCCGCCCAGATGGACGGATATTTCCACGAGCATTTTGGAAGAGATGAGGAACTTGAATACGACTATAACCCTTATACGGGAGAAAAGCGCGGATGGACACAGGGATACTATTTCAGACTGACGCTTCCCGTATCAAACGGAACTACTTACAGATACGTTGAACCAAACTCCGTATGGATAGAAATACCTGATGATCCCGCCACCGGATGCGGCGGGCTGATGAGAACAGGAACCCCAGTAGAGGCAACAGCCCACCTTGGTTCTCTCAGTACAAGGGAAGTAACAGAAACGGCTGTTACCTGGACAACAAGCGATTCAAGCATCATAGCAATAGAAGCAATAGACAACAGTCATACCCTTGAATATACAAAGGTAAAGCTTATCCCACAAAAAGTAGGAACAGCCACCATAAAGGTTAAAACAAACAAGGGTAATGCAGAATGGGAATGTAAAATAGTAGTAAGAGCTCCTGAAAGCGATAACACACAACAGGGGAATAATGATAACGGTACAGAAAGTGGCAATACCGATAATAGCGGCTTCGACAATAATAACAACAACGGAAATAACACCATTCCGTATGGATATACAACAGCATCAACAAATAACAAAACATCAAAGACCGGGAATACCGTAAAGACAAGAACAAAAGAAGTAGTAATTATAACATCAAACAAAACAGTAAAGATAAAGGAAGGCAACAAGAAAGCGAGAACAGTCCCTGAGACAGTTATCATAAACGGCAAGAAATACACTGTTGAAGAGATAATGCCAGGCGCCTACAAAGACAACAAATACCTTAAGACAATTAATATTGGTAAGAAGGTTAAAAAAATAGGAGACAAGGCATTCTACAACTGTAAGAACGCAAAGACCATCACATTTAAGGGAACTGGAAAGATTGAAATAGGAGAAAATGCTTTTGAAAAGATAAACAAAAAGGCAGAATTCAGATTAAAGAAGAAGGCGTTCAAATCCTATAAAAAGGCCATCAGTGCATCAAAAACAGTAAAGGGTGCAAAATACAAGAAATACTAAAAATGCAAAGCGTGTACGGGACAATACATCCTGTACACGCTTTTTTAAGAAGATCTGCATGAAAAAAATCACCGCACATAATCATCTTATAAGCCACAAAAGACCCTGGTCAATGCAATGCTCGACATCCTGTATTCCTTTTAGACGCTTTAGGTTTTCTGATGCCACATCATCAGGAGTAGAAAGAGTATACTTGACCATATCCTTCTTCTTGGCGTTTTCAAGTGTGATATCATCGGGCAGGCATTTTAAGTAGAGAATGGCAACATCAACATAAAAATCAAGCTGAGTCTTTATCTCTGTCCTTTTCATAAAACTATTCTCCAATAAATCTTAAAAAAAAATAGGGACTTTTTCTTCTACTGTTATTGGTTAGTTAATTTCTCTTTATTCTCCTCTTTTCTTTTGACAAAAGTGAGCTTAAAATCCTCACCCTCATAAATCCTCACCGGATTTCCACGCACAATCTGTGCATGTTTGCTCCAGGCGTCATTTCTTTGATTATCCTTGTTTGTGGCGTTCATCTCTTTAAGAACTGACGAAAGCTTTTTTAGTGCATCCTGCTTGTTGGCATACTGTGAACGTTCCCTAGTTGATGCTACGATGATCCCTGTGGGCAGATGTGTCACTCTTACTCCAGTCTCAACCTTGTTGACATTCTGTCCGCCGGGACCACCGCTGTGAAATTTCTCAATTTTCACCTTATCTGCGGTGAGCTCTGAATCCACTTCATCGGCATCGGGGATTATGCTTACATCCACAAACCAGTTTTTCCGTTTATGGCCGGGTCTGTGTTTACTCTTGCAGATCCACTGCATAGTCCCATCAAGCTCTGATAAATCCTGCTCGGATGAAAAAATGATTGATGAAAACGCACCTTCAACTTCTCCTTTCATTGATGCGATTATCTCTAAATCTGAAAATTCTTTTTCTAATGCTCTGTATATACCGCCCACGGCAGCTCTGCATTCAACAGGGCCCATACCTGAGCTTATCTGTAGTATCATTATCTAATTACCTCTTTCTTATGCATTTCCGCCTTTGTAGTTATAAACAGGTTTGAGGATCTTTGTGATTTCAACGGTATCCTCAACAGCCTGCCTTATGTAATCAATGTTTCTGTATGCAAAGGGTGCTTCATCAAGTGTATCCTTGCTGATGCAAGTAGAGTAAATGCCTTTCATGGATGCCTTGAATTCGGAAACTGTATGTGAATTCAAAGCCTGCTCCCTTGTAGATAGTCTGCCTGCCCCGTGTGGTGCAGAATTGTTCCACTCTGCGTTTCCCTTTCCTTTACCAAGAATCACGCCATCCCTCATATTGATTGGGATGATTACCTCCTCATCTTTTTTGGCCGAGATAGCGCCTTTTCTTAAAATTGCTCCGCTTTCTGTTTCCTCGATATAGTTGTGGATACAGCTCTGCTGGTCTTCTATCTTCCACTTCATACCCTTGCAGATTTCTTTAATCATGATCTGACGGTTCAGGGCTGCGTATTCCTGAACAAGTTTAATATCGTGAAGATAATCCGCTAAAAGTTCACCTGTGAGGAAGGTCATTTCATAAGGAACTTCTATTCCCTGTTTCTTAAGATATTTGTGGCCTTTTTCCATGTAGTATTCAGCCACTTCCTTGCCAAGATGACGACTTCCGCTGTGGATGATCAAATATCCCTCGCCATCATCGTCCGTATCAATCTCAATGAAGTGATTTCCTCCGCCCAGAGTTCCCAGGCTGAGCATTGCCTTGTCCTGTCTGATGTGCTTTGCACAGCGAAGCCAGTCCGGATCAAACTCTCCTGCATCTCTGTGAACAACATTTCTGCTCTTGAAGCCAACCGGGATGTTATCTCTGATTACGGTATCAAGCTTCTGGAAATCCTTTCTTACTTTTCCAATCGCTGCCATACTCATTCCACATCCGATATCAATGCCAATAAGTGCCGGAATCACGGCATCTTTCACAGTCATGGTAAGACCTATGGGGCCAACCTTCCCTGGATGAACGTCCGGCATAACGCAGATTTTACTGCCGGTTGCTGCCTCAGTGTCTGCTATCATCTGAACTTGAGCAATTGCGTACCGGTCCACGTTTCCTTCAGCAATATCGCCCATGCACATGATTTTTGCATCTGTATATTTTCCTGTTATTTGTATCAAAACAAAACCTCCGTATTGGTGTCCTCACAAAAATGCGCACAAAAGACACCTCTAATTCTCAGAGGCTAATTACTTAATTGTCCTGTCAAAAATGGGTAAACTGATAGAACTATCAGCTATAAAGACGGCGGACAATCATGCCTCTGTCATTTCTAGTTTCAGTTGTAAATATAGTCGTCATGTATTTCATGATTGTCCTCCTTTCTGCTCGTTATGAGCACGCTTAATTCTTTGCTACAGACGTTAGTATATCACATATGATGGGTTATGGGGTATCTTCCATTTCTTCCAAAACAGTTTCTACGCATATCTGAATTCCCCTGGACATTTCAGATGTGCTCATCTCCGATTTTGTAGTCTCATCAGAATCAGCCGGGTTGGGAACATGGATGAATCCTGCAGGAATACGTAAATCCTTTGTTTTCAGATAATTCATGATTCTATAGAAAAGATCATTACATACATAAGCACCGGCTGAATAGGAAAGCTCAGACAAAATCCCTTCTTTTGTCATGTTCTCGACCATTTTTGTTACCGGAAGCGTTGAGAAAATGCCATCTTCTCCTTCTGAATCAATCTTCTCGAATTTAGGGCTGTTGCCTTGATTATCAGGAATTCTTGCATCATCGATATTCACGGCAATGACTTCCGGGGTTATCTTTGTCCTTATACCTGCAACGCCAAGCATGATAATCGCATCAGGTATTTCCTCATCAATTCTTTTTTCAAGTATCGCTGCAGCCTCGCCAAATACTACAGGTAACCTTATCACTTCAATTTCTGCTTCTCCTATTCTCCTCGGAAGCAGTTTTGCAGCCTCATAAGAGGGATTTATCTTTGCATTATCAAATGGCTCAAAAGCCGAAATAATCACCTTTTTCATGATTTCTAAGCATCCTTTCTCATCTTTCATTCCAGCTTCAATATCATCAAAAGACTACTTTGTCAAAAATTCAAATATCCCCATTGTAATTGCTTCTGTAATAAGCGGTATCATCCCAAACAGATACCCTGTCATTGGCTTTACTCTGTAATACTGCAAATAGAAATAAAGACTAAGTATTGCTGCGATCGCAGTTAATATAAGAAGAATAGCCACCTTGTCTATCGTAACTGTCTCCCATGCAAAAGCACGGTTTATTGATGCCACTTCAAGCATCGACCATCCTACTATTAGGAACAGTTCAGACGTCACCTGCCTGTGAAGAAAAACTCTGGTTCCATATAGCAGAATCAAATATGTAGCAACGCCAGCGGCTATAATAGTTATTCCGGAAATAAACCCTTTTTTCGGTGGAGTTTTGATTATCCCCATCATATTTATGTATAGCCCGGCAAGACCAAATCCCACTGTAATCAGCAATAAAATTCCATCAAGTCCGGAAGTATGGCTATTACCATGATCAGGATGAAACGCTACTCCCCACCAGACAAGGTAAAATATGCAGCATACGATCAACAGTGCTTGTCCCAACTTAATCTGAGCCATGTTAATACCTCACTAATTTTTGTTTCCGAGCAGATATTTGCCTGAAAGGATATTTTTCTCGCAGGTGCTCATCTGATACCATTCGCAAGTGCCGCAGATTTCCTGCATCTTTTCATGGGTCATCTTTTCGTGGATCATGCTGATTAGCTCCTGATAGTCGTAGACCTTTTTATCCATTCCTATGGTATTGCCGGATTTATCATTTATAGCTGTGTCTGTCTCTGTCATTTCAAGTTTAGACCTTTCAATCGTAATATGCTTTGTTCACGTAATTTAGTATATCATGAACCATTCTTTTGGAAAAAAGAAGGCCATCAGATTTTGCTAAATCTGACGGCCGTTTCACCACTACTTATAAAAATTAACTCTCTTATTACAAAAGCGTTCCTAAAATATGTATTACGCTCCTTTTTACACAACCTATATAAGAAAAGCTCTTAAGGCAAATTTATATACCTATTTCTCACATAACTTCTCCGTCCGGTATATAAATGGAATATAATAATTTAATTTATATACTTTTTTATATGCTTTCCTGTAACATTCACCCCTATGTACTTATTTGGCACAGAAAAAAGTATATAAAAGCCCCATTAAATTTCTATCTTATATACCTGCCTTACTCAATCGCATACAAAAAGATATATAAATTCTATGTATATTTACATCTTATATACCTGTCTCACAAAGCTCAGGTTCTTCATCATCTTCCTGCCTTTTTGAAACGTGATTTCTGATGGATTCCTTGATCTTGTTCTTTATGTGCTTTTTTGTCTTCTTTTTGATGATATGGATAACTATCAAAATAACGATAGGTACAAGGACAATGGCACCAACCTTTAGTCCAAGCTTTATCTTAAGCCACATGAGCTCTTTCTTTTTCTTTTCGATGGCTTTGCTGATTTTACCCATGAAACACCTCCATCCGCGTGATTTATATATACCTTATCATATTTAATCTCGCTTAAAGGGTTTTGGAAGTATTAAATTTCTATTATCTCTCAGCAACCTTTCCCATCTACTCTGCATGCAGCGCCTGCTTCTCCGGGCTTTTCTACCTCTATTCCCTGCTCTGTAAAGTAGCGCTCCCAGTCAAGGATTATTTTTCCATCATCTGTAATGAGTGTAGGAATGCCTATATATCCATTTCCCTTTGCCTCGTTAAAGGCTTCATCCTTATCACGGAGTCTCAAAAACGCCTTAAGGCCTTTAAGGCTCTGGGTTATATCAATATTTTCATAGTCTCAAGCGGTATGCGATTTGGCATTCCGGTATCAGGATATCCAAGAATGAGTCCTCCTGCTAAAAAAGCCCCATCGTATGGGACTTTTATATTTGCTGCATTTGATTGTATGCAACGCTTAAAGCAATAATAAACCGCCCATAATCAAAAATCAATGCTTAATTGATGCTGATTACGAGCGGCACTACATGTCTCTTTTCGTCGAATATCATTATTATTCAAACCATTTCCGCATTTGATCCACAGCTCATATGCACATGGTTAACAATCAGAATTTCTTAAAAATGTCAGCTATTTCGTTTTCATGTAAGCATTTTATCTATTATTCTTCACAAGAGTCCTCATAGCTGACTCCTGCCATTCCTCTGCGAGAAGTATTTCGCCTCTTTCAATCATGCTGTTTACCCTTTCAAATATGATCAAATCACCCAGCATCAGTTCTGTTTTTCCCATCACTTCACCAACAAGACGGCTTATTTTGAAGGTTTTAGACATATTCTTGATAACATCTCTAATTATAGAATCCAGGAACTCTTCATGAAGGCTCACAATACTTCCACTAACCATCAGCCTTAGCGGGAGATTATCTTTTTGAAGATCCTTCCATTTTTCGGAACAATGTTTTATCTGCTCTTTGGTAATATTTTTTTCCAATGATAATGTGTCAAACCACTTCTCCGGTGGCATTTGTCCCCATGCATTACAATAATACTTGCCTGTCCAATAATTTGGAGGCAAATATACAGCACTTACTTTTTCATAATATTTATTCTTATCAAGATAATTCATTAGCCAGTAAAATCCGTTTATTTCAGACGGACTGTTGCTGTACCATATTCTAATCTCTTCTTCGTTACTGATAGCATCCTTTAAAAGTTTCAGATATTTTCTGTTGTTGCCGGCAATCCCATCGACCCATTCTTTTGCAATGTTACCGTTTCTGCTTTCCGGATACATTGTACTGATCAGCTGATAAATCACCTGGTCTCTCTTTTTCCCGGGAATTCTTCCGGAAATGTCGCCATACTCTAAAGACAGCTCAAGGCAAATGATATCTTTAGCATTTCCGCCAATAGGTCTGCTGTTATACCACTTCTCTTCATTTTCCTTGTTGAGTCTTTTGATTCTGTCTGGAACTTTCCCTGAATCATCTTTTATTGTACAGATCATCGACTTTGGGAATTCTCCAACACCGGTAATCTGTGCCATTCTCAAACTTCCCTGAACACTTGGTCCGAATACTATCTCCTTCTTCATTTCATCCCCTATAACATTTCTTGTTACTTTATCATCCTATGTCACAGCATCATATCTACATTCCCAGAAGATCAAGGATCTGCCTTTTGTAAGATACCGGAGTGTCTTTAAGCCCCTGTGGAATCTTAAGGACTATCCGTAACATTATGCTGTTTTTATTGCGACCTGTTTTGATGAGCCTCATCATCTGAGATGAAATCTTCACTTCAGGTTCCTCCAAAAGAGGTAAGATCACGTAGTAAAGTGCATCATCATCAAATGAAATATCTCCGAGGAACACTCCGGTCACAGGATTTTGGGCTACTGCCCTGTTGTCAGAAAGGAAAATATCGACAGGCTCACCTTCATGGAAAGCATCTGCTCCTTTGGCAGAACTCTTTATATAGCCGATAAACTGATACTCTTCTGTATCTTCCGTACTGCCAACGGGTTCTCCAATTTTCCTTGCTGCATCCGCAGGTAAGACATATTCCTGCATCATAAGATGGAAAATCCCCATGAGAACATCACCGGAAAGGGCGTCCTCCGCTCCCGAAGCTACATCCTTTGCGGCTTCAAGTACGCTTTTCGCAAAGAAAGGAAAATCCTCAAGATCGGGATCCCAGATATACTTGCCCTCAGCTACTTTTGACAGCGGAAGGTCCTCATCATCATAGATTCTGTACTGCACATATACAGCCCTTTCGCAGAATGCTTCCCCATTAACGGCAGCTTCCCACTCCCAGTCATCACTGCTGTCTGTCTCTAGTTCAAGACTTTCCCTGATTACCTTATATGCCTCTATGACTTTGGTTATCATCCCATCATCGGACGCCTCTCCCCTATGCCTTTTCGCGTCGGGATGATGGACAAAAAGAAGTCTTTTATACTTTTTCTTTATGGTGTTTTCATTATCGCTCCTTGACGCGCCAAGGATACGATAAGCCTCAATTATATCCATGTTATTCAAGCACCAGCTCTTCGCCGGGTTTAACAATTATTCTTCCGGGAACATCAAAGCTCTCAGCTACAGACTGATCAAAGCAGTTGGTCTTATCTGCAGGGATCATGTGATAGGGAATGTTGTGCTTTGCGCCAACGGTTTTAGCGCACTCAATTGCTTCCTGCACATCCATGTTGTAGACACCGTCACAGCAGAAAAATGCATAATCCAGATTCCTCTCCGCCAAATCCTTCATCTGAGGTGTTGTGGAAGTATCTCCGGACAGATACAGTGTCACTCCATTTGAAAAAGTAAGGATAAAACCCACACATTCATTAACGTCATGATTCTTGTTGTAGCCTGCTTCCACAGCTTCAACCTTTACATATCCAAGATCAAAGTTCTGATGCTGTCCTCCGCTTAAGGCCTCAACCCATGAAATAGTCTCGCAATTCGGATTCTTTGTAGCTATCTCATCTGTCTGTGTGTGATCATAGTGGCTGTGTGTCATAAGTATCAAATCTGCCGGCACATCATAGCCTTCCCCGGCAAAAGGATCCACATAGATCACTTTTCCCTCAGCTGTGGTAATCCTCATACTTGCGTGTCCCTGATACAAAAGTTTTGCTGCTCCCATGTCATCTCCTCCGTTTTCTGCATTTGCGTTACTGTTATCTGTGGCCTCTTCCGTTATTGGAAGAGCATCCTGATCCTGCATATCGTTACTATCTTTACTCGGCTCGCTCTCACCTGTCTCAATATCCCCAGTCCAGTCGATGATTCCTCCGAATTCATACACTTTCGAATATCCCATATCCGCAAGCTACTGCGAGGCTTCCTTACTGCGTCTGCCGCTTCGGCAATAGACAAGGATTATCTGATCAAAGTCCGGAAGTTCTTTAGGCGGGTCCACATCAATGCTTTCATTAGGTATTAGAATTGCACCTGGGATATGCCCTTCTGCATATTCATCCTCCCTACGAACGTCGACAATAACATGACCATCGTCCTTTGCCATCATCTCCCTGGCTTCGTCCTGCGATATCTGTGTATACTCAAATGTCTGAATCATTCCATCACCATCCATGACCTGACCTTTTTCGCCACAGGCTGCGATGAGCAATAAAAACATAAGTCCCAAAACACCACAAAGTTTTTTCATTCTGATCCCCTTATGTGCTATATCCATAATCGCATTACTTTCCTTTACTATAGCCTTTTTGTGTGCTTTTGCATAGGACTAGGAGAATGGCCCATGGGCCAAAAAAAGACGGCAGAAATTTCTGCCGCCGTGTCTTTTCTTAGGAGTTTTTCTCCTCTTCCATCTTTTAACAATATCGCGCGTTTTTTAATTATCCATAAAACTCACAAAACATAAATTCATAAGTCTATTTTTTCATGAAAAATGGCATATTGTGTGAAGTAAATTTTCATGAAAAAGTCATGGCTTTGAATCATTTTTGCTTCGACATTTGCGATTCAAACGTGCAGATGCTGCAAAACAGGTGGCCGCTGCAAAGAAAACTGCTCCCAGTCCAAAATGTTTATCTGCTATCTGAAATACGGATGAAGTATAGAGAAGCGTTGCTGCAAGTGTATTTAACTTTGAAATCTCTGCTTTCATCTCTTTAATTCTTTCATTTTCCATAGTTAACTACCCTCCTTCTGAAGTAAATATACCTCGTCCCAGAAAAAAAGACCGCTTCTACACCAGAAACGGTCAAATATACACTGATTTATCATATCGGTATGTATGCTGCTATAACAGCCACAATCAGCGCAGGCAGCATATTTGCGACTCTTACCTTTTTACCCCAGACAAGATTTACTCCCACACAGAAGATCAACACCGATCCCACCAGTGACAGATTCGATATTGCAGACTCAGTCATTATCGGTGCTACAAGCTTTGCCAAAAGGGTCACAAGGGTTACATCATTCTACGCGGGCAGCCCCAAGAATCGCGTCCACATCTGCCCCGACAACATCAAGGCCCTCAGCCTTAATCTGGTAGACTTCGTCTATTCCATAAAAATTATTGGCAAGAGCTTTTACATAGCCAAATCCCAGCTCGTCAGATAAAATCGGCCCGCCGGCGGTTGTTACATAATACAGCTTATCGGCTTTACATAAACCTGTAGGTATGCCCGTTTCCGAATATGTAAAGGTCAGTCCCAGGACATTTATCTGCTCAAAAAACTGCTTGAGCATAGCAGGAAAAGAAAGGTCATAATAAGGAGCAGCTATTACTATTGTGTCTGCAGCCGCAAAATCTCTGCCAAGAGAAAACATAGGATCATCGTATTTTCCGGCGTTTTTAAGGTCTTCACGATGATTTATAAACTCTTCATCAACCACAGGAAAATCTACGTCTTCCAGCCTGATTTCCTTTACCTCACCTTTTAAAGTACTTAACAGTTGCTTAGCCAAAATCAATGTTCTAGACTGCTTGCGAACACAAGCGTTAACAAATAAAATCATAGAATTCTCCTTTTCCTTAAACGGTGAACTATAGTGCTTCTATTTCCTTTATCGCTGCTAAACTGTGGATAACAGATGGTACCCGGATTTACCAGTACAATGCCGGTCTCTTTGTCCTTTCTGATCTCTGCATAATGTGTGTGACCAAAAAGAACTATATCGGCATTTCTTGCGATTGCTGCTTTTTTAAGAGTACCATAATCTTCCTCATATTTTACGTTATGAACTACCTTCACCAACTCTGCGTCGGAAAGGGTTTCTGTTATGCCGCTTTGCGGCATGAACCTTCAGTCTGCCTATGGCATCCTGAAGAACAGGGCATGTCCACTATGCCACTATCCCATTGTGTTACCTTTGGGAATACTTTTCTCAAGATATTTGCAGCCCCGTTTATGTCTGCATTTGTGAGTGTTCCATCGTAGTGCCTGTAGAGTCCTCTTTTTATCCTTCTTCCTGAAAAAG
>NZ_AUJP01000023.1 GCF_000424285.1 Butyrivibrio sp. MB2005
CTATACGCGTATTGAGTTTGCGTTCGCGGGAACCATTCCGGCTATCCATGCGTTCATCGCTGCGCTCGTAACGTTCAGCACCAAGCTGCTCAGTTGATTCAGCAACCAGGACAGCATTAAGGCTGTCAGTTAAAAGCTTACGAAATGCCTCATCATGGTCTGATGACAATAATTGTAGAATTTCATCCTGATTTAAAGTAATATTGAGTTGAGCCATTGTGTTCTACCTCCGGTATTATTTAGGGTTGTGGTGATTCTATTATACCTAAAGGTAAGAGCCTGTGGCTTTTATAATACAATATTCAATTTACACCATTATAAGGACGTTACTCTTCTCAAGCATCAATCTCGCCTCTCGCGCAGAGGAAATCCTATTTTTTCTCAAAATATATGCGCAAATGCCTCTCTGCCTGGTTTTCTCGCGCCTCCTGCGCAGAGGAATTTCAATTTTTGGCGATTTTCTATGCGCGGCAGCATCTTATACCGGCTTACATCCCTCTCATGGCGCTGTCATCAGCCTTTGCCGTTATCATCAACCCTTGCCGCTGTCATCAGCCTTTGCCGCTGTCATCAGCCTTTGCCGCTGCCATCAACCCTTGCCGCTGTCATCAGCCTTTGCCGCTGCCATCAACCCTTGGCGCTGTCATCTGCCCTGTTTTGAGATTTTTTTATGCTCATACATGAGCTTGTCTGCTTTTCCAACCACGTCGCCCACTGCATCTCCTCTTAGGCGCTCTGCGATACCATAGGCAAAATCGATCTTGAAATCGCCGTATTTTTCGTCGCATTTTCCCTTATGCAGTACGCTGTCGATGGTGTCATTCAGTACTGGCTTGGTGTATTTGGAAATAAGGATAAATTCATCACCGCCAATGCGATACAGCGTTCCCATTCCTTTAAATGCGTCTGCCAAAGTCCTGGCCGTCGAAAAAATATACTGATCACCCACCTGATGTCCCATGGTGTCGTTGAATTTTTTAAGGCCGTTAAGATCGATCAAAACAATTGTGTTGTAATTATCCTTGATATGGGATATGGCCCTTGCATACGCATTTCTGTTGGGTAGCTCCGTGATTACGTCAACCTTATTGAACAAAGCAGTCAGCGCCAGATACATGAGCAAATATGAAATTCCAAGGCTTAACCACAAGGTTTTCAGATCGTAATTGATCCAGGATGCCAAAAATCCGATAAACATTGTCACTGCCACAAATGTAGCCAGGAACACATCCTCATAATCAAAGAATCTGCTCCTTATCATGTCCCATAGCAAAATAACGAAAGCCCCGTAGCATATAACATGCATTCCAAGCCCCCAGGGAACATAATACATATATGAATCCTTATGGTAGAAAAAGATAGGCCTGAAAATATTGACTATATCTGCAACCGCCAGAAGTGCGATAAGGGCAAGTCCGAGATTATGCCTGACTGTCCTCTTCCGAAGTGTGAAAATTATGAAAAAAGGGCTTAGAGTTACCGGCACCATCAGATAAACTAAACAGGTTATGGCATTCAGGATAAAATCTGTGTGCTCCGATACCGGAAGAAAATAAATACCCACATACCAAAACATGTCCAATGCATACAAGATGGCCAGCGCAATACCCGTGGCTATTATACCTATCCTTATATCCTTGCGAAGGTAAGAATTGTTAAGGGTAAGTACAGAGACATATATGACAATTGTGATGCCGATAATATCGGAAAATTCAATCCATTCAACCATATGTCATCTCTCCGGCCGGGTAAACATACTAAATCTACTTTAATTATCCAACAAATATATAAAATGCCTATAAAATCGGGCTAAAGTTACACTTAAAAAAATACAGCCCGTAGGCTGCATTTTTTGCCCTGTTTATTCATAATTAAACAATTGCGAAATAACCAAAATGGTGTATTATATATATTCATGAATAACTAAAGGAGATAAGAAAATGCCAAATATAAATCCCATGGCTATCATGGAACTTCAGCAAAAATTCAACGTTTTCAAGCAGGAACACCCAAGAGTACTGCCCTTTTTCAACGCAGTAAAGGACAACACTCCGGAGGTGGGATCTGTTTTTGATATGAAGATCACTAACCCTGATGGCACAGAAATGCAGTGCAATATCAAGATCACCGAGAATGATATTGAGCTTTTCAGAGCTTTGATGAACATGAAGGGTTGAAAACGTTTAAAAGATAAAAGCAGCAGGCCCAAAGCCTGCTGCTTTTTTGCGAATTTTCTTAATGTTTTAGATTGAACAACGCTTGTTATTTTTGAAAAATATGGATCTTTACGCCACCCTCAATGCCTTCTACTGTGCCGAAAAGTTCAGCGGTTTCAAGAAAAGCAAGGGCCTTGCTGTCTGTGATGATCTTGGGAGTTGTTGTAATCTCGCCTTTATCATTAATTACGCCGTTGTTCTCAATAAAGATGTGGGCGGGATTGCCCTCTTTATCGGTTCCCTCCAAAATATATCTGGCAGAAAGCTGTGTTGGTGCGCCGCCAAGCTCCTTCTGTGTATCTACGCCGCCGGGAAGGATTTTCCCTTTGAAATTATCGCAATCCACAGTGCCGTCAAAAAGGATCATTCTGGCTGTATCGGTACTGCCCTTAACTTCGTTCACTTCTGTGATTCTGACATTCACTGTAAGTACTTCTGTAGCTGACATCATTTATCCACCTCACTAAGTACCCATTCAACACCGCTAAATATATATTTATTCCAGAATACCCAGTCATGGATTCCGGGGCCCTCTTCATACTTGAGGTTAGCACCGTTCTCCTCGAAGAATTTTCTCATGATCTGGTTGTTCTCATAGAGGAAATCCTCTGTTCCAACTGCCATGTAAACTGCGGGAGTTTCTTTTCCGCTCTCCTTAAGACGCGTGAAAAGCACCTCAGGATTGTTATCTGACTGCTCTACAGTTGCAAGGTCTCCGAAAACTTCATGATAGTACTCGTAGTTAGCCACATCGTTGGATTCGCCGGGCTTAATGTGAGCGATCTCGTGAATGATAAGAGCTGATGAAAGAGCCACGATTCCGCCAAAGGTCTCAGGGAATGCAAGACCTGTGTGAAGTGCACCAAAACCACCCATTGAAAGGCCACCGATGAGAGTATCCTCTCTCTTATCTGAAAGGCCAAAGAGCTTTCTTGTAAACTCAACAACTTCTTTTCCTGCAAAAGTGCAGTACTGACGACCTGTAGCCTTGCGATCAAGGTAGAAATCATTGCCTGTTGTGATCATGATAACAGCAAGATTGTATCTTGCTGAAATATCCTCAGCCACGCCGTTATACTCCCAATCACACTCATTTCCTGAATATCCGTGCAAAAGATAAAGAGTCTTCATTGGTCTCTTATAATGCGGATTGTCACCCATCATCATCTCCGGAAAATCTGTAGGAATCACGAATCTGATGTTAACCTGTCCCCCCTGTGCTGCTGAAAAAAATCTTAAACTTCCTGTTGCCATACTATACCTTCTCCTTCTATTTATTTTATATCTGCGAAAAGATTCGCAGGTATATCCCCATTTAATTAAGCTGATATTTCCACATGTCCCCGTTGGGAACATACTTTATCGGAACTTTTCCCTCTGTTATTTCTGTGAGCCAGTCTACAGCATACCTTGCCCCCAGCTGCTCCCAGTTATAATGGCCGATATTGAAGCATGCCATATTTTTCCCAAAAGAAATCGCATCCCTAATATATGAAAGCAGGTTCCACTCAATGATCTCACCGGGAATAATGGCGTCAATATGCTCTTTTTCTATGGCTCTGATAATCTCTGTTGAATAATCCGTGTAATAGCCATCCTTTTCACTGGAAGGTATAAATGCCTCCGGATAAATATGTCCCACGATAGCTATTCTCTTGATCTTATCATCAGGTCTTCCGATGTATCTTGTGCCGTTCATCTCGTTTTTCTCGATAAACTCTCGGTTTATCTCCTCAACGGTTTTGACCTCAGGGAACTCGATGAGATATCCGAAAGGCACCTTGTCGTGAGTCCCCACAAGATAGTCCTCCCAGCCCATATATTTCAGCACACCTGTGAAAATGCTGTCGGGCGTGTGGGCATGCATGTGGTCGTGGTCCCTGTAGATAACTATACCATTATCCTCTATGAGCTTCTTCTTTTTTTCATATATTTCGCAGTCAAAATCTGCCTTCCACTCCGAATAATCCGGGGTCAGATAATATGTGGGCTCATGGATGTATAGAAAATTGTAGCCAAGCTCTATAGTTTTCCTGATAACCTCAATATTGGGCACCAGCGCTGAAACAACGCCGGTGCACTCTACGTCAGGATCTCCGCACTTCACCCCATCACATCCGGCATAATCAGGGCCCAAATCCGGATGATACTTATTCACAGCATCTATTATTTCTGTTATCTTCATAATTTTCCTTTGTTAATTGTTTTCCATGAAGCTTATCATGTCTTCCATCCAGTTTGCAGCAGATGTTCCTACGCCTGTAGCACAGCCGTGGCCACCTGTGGGATAGGATTTATGACAAGAAACTACGCCGGCTTTCTGCAAAGATTCGTACATTCTTGATGCATTGCTGGGAGGCACAAGATCATCATCATCGCAGGCCCATACGAAGGTCTTTGGATAATCCTTGGTCACATGGAGCTCAATTGACATCTTATCGCGAAGGCTCTCATCACCGCCTGTAAGATTGGTGAAGCTGTCCTCATGCTGCTCGGAAACGAAGCTTATAACGGGATAACATAAAACCACCTTATCGGGCTTCGCTGAAAAGCCTTTAAGATCACTTAACAGCTCGCTGTGATCCCTAGCCAGCTCTTCTTCCAGTGTTTTCTCTATTTCATCATAATAGGCTGCCTGTGATGCTACCAGGTGTCCGCCTGCAGAATATCCTACAACCATGAGATCATCCTGAAGGTCATACTCTGAGGCAAATTTTCTCATGCGCTTTATGGCAAGAGACAGATCAAGCTGCGGCACAGGATAGTGATTTGGAGCACAGCGATAATTCATAACAACCACCGCATAGCCGGCTTTTTCCAGTGCCCTTGCAGTATCCAGGCCTTCATTGGAAATCGCCACGTTGGAGTATGCTCCTCCGGGAACTACCAGTGCCATTTTTCTGCCTGCCTTAAAGGAATCATTGAATTTAAGAAGACCTAAATGCATTTTTTCTCCGTCAGTTACAGGGAAGAACCCTTCCGGCGTCTCCTTCGACCAAAGCTGCATGAAGGTATAAGCATCGGAATCGATGAGCTCGTGAATCTGATTGGCGATAGCTGCAACCCCTTCGCTAAAATAGGGCACTCCCCAGGGCAGCATCACCTTCTCTTTTACCTCTTCCAGAGTAGCATCCCGCAAATCCTCCGGAACCAGCTCAATGAATTCCATTGGCATCATATATTCAAAATGAGCCTTTACTACTTCATCCTTGAAGATTTCATTTATAGAATTTTTTATAGTGTACATTTGCTATTTCCTCCCTTTTATAGTGTGCTTATCAATCCTCGTTTTCAGACTTTTCTTCAAAATCTTCATCGTTCAGCAAATCGTAGGTAACACCGTATTTTTCTGCAATATCCGCAGCAAAGGACAGTCCTACCGGTGGTGCAAGACTGACTTTATAGGAGCGCACACCCTGCTCTGAATGAACGATAAGCGAAGCAGCCTTGAATCGGTCGCTTTCTTTGTTGAGTTCATCCACGTCGTATGCCAGCTTGTGCATATGGGTGTTGTATATGGTCCTGCATCCCTTACCAAGCAAGGCTCTTGTGCAGTCCCTTGCTATGTAGTAGCCCTCTTCAAAGGATGTGGTTGAGAAGGTTTCATTTAGCAGAATCAGGCTGTTTTCCGATGCATCGGTATAAATGGAGCGGAATCTCTTACACTCTTCGCCAAGTCTTCCAAGATCCAAAGTTTTGTCCTCATCCGCAGGGAAATGTGTGTAGATGGCATCCACGGGACGATATTCAAAGCTTGTTCCTGTTACATAGATTCCCCCCTGGGCCATGAAGAAAAGCTGTCCAATAGCCTGAGTAATTGTGGTCTTACCGCCTCTGTTGGCACCTGTCAGCAGATAAATGCAGTGTTCATCGCTAAAATCAAGGTCATTTCTTATAATATCTTCAATTTTCTCGATGTCCGAATCAAGAAGCTTCATATTGTAGACGCCAATAGAATTCATGGAAACGTCTGCATTTTCATCCATTATCACTTCCGGTTTGCAGAAGAAAAAGCCCTTATCCATGAGCTTTTCAATATATTCTGCCCATCTGATATAGTAGATAAATTCAGGCATCAGATCTGTGATGTCTGTAATTGTGAGCATGGTATATTTTCCGAGAACATCCCTTAAATGCCTTGCTGTGTTACTAAGCATCCTCTCGGTGATCTCGTCCATGTATTTAGTGATGCCCCTTGTGGTCTCATCTGCTTCAGAGACATATTTGAGACTCATGAAGGCCATGGGGCTAAATGCCGGTATTACAAAGGAGCCATCCATGGCATTCGGATTTTTAGCGGTGAATTCGTCGAATTTGTAATCACCCTTCCATTCATTGCCGTTCTGGATGTTATCTTTTCCGGAAACCCTGTCTATAAAATGACTTACAATATGAGACTTGGTAAAATGCTTGTTATTTATGGAAACAACGCCGATTCCGCAGGCTTCAAAGCGCTCGTTTAGGTTGATTCCTACTGTAACACTCTTAAGATTCTGCGTGTCCGCACGAAGAGCTTTTATATCCTTTTTAAGGCCGTCATAGCCGTTATCCGTGTAGAGTGCATGAACAAAATCACGAAGCTTCAAAAGACCCTCGGATTTGATGTCTGCGTTTTTTAGGCACACATACATTGAATCGATGCACTGAATATAGTCGTTAAGCTCCTCCAATCTGTGCACCAGGTCCCACACACCGGGCTCATGATCGTGGTCGTGCTTGTGACTTCCATACTCTCTAAGGAAATTTATTCTGTCAAAGAGTGTCACGATTTTATCGCGCATCTCCTTGTTTTTCATGATGTCATCGAATATCTCGCCTCTGTATCTGGCATTTTCAGGTGAATCCGTCATCATTTTCATGACGTTGTAGATGTAGGTCTGCTCATTTTTCTGAATTGTGAGCTTTGTAACGATGTTGTCCATGCCAATGTCATGGAGTGTTGTTTCACTTAATGTTTTAAAGTTGAGTTTCTGATTCGGAAACAAAAGACTAAGTTTTTCTGCCATTATTAATTCCCCGTAATATTATTTTTGTTTGTAATCGGCAAAGTTTTGACGCTTACTGTATATCCTCCAAAAGAACGCCGTCTCCGGCTATGGGCGTAACGCTTATACCCTCTCCTAAGTCATCATTCATCCACCCTTTGGGAATTACTGCAAAGGGTACGATCATGGGCCTTGCACCCTTTTCCAGATCATTAACCGAGGTGGTTTCCCCAGATAATTCCAGGGTAGTCTGGATCGCTGCAACGCTCTCAAAGTCCCATATCTTTACGATGAGCTGCTTTAAATCCTCCATAATCGCAGGTTTATAGGAAAATTTGCCATCCTTTAGCTGTATCAGCTCATCCTCGGGAACGATTATTATGAAATTAAATTCATCATCCTCTGTTACGTTCAGAATGAACATCCTGACTTCTGATAATCCGTGGTAATCAAAGCACACCTGCCTGAAATCATGGGAATAATGCTCATCTACTCCGATTGAAAAGTCCTCAAGGAGCTTTTCTTCATTCCATGAGATAATCTCCTCAAGAGTTTCATCCATGAATTCCATGTATCCCCCTGCAAATCTCAGGCCCTCTTCCTGCAAAAGTCCGATAAAATCTGCATAAATACCTTCATATATATCTTTTTTCCTGATACTTATATCTATTGAAAAATAAGCCGGCATCTCTCGCCACCTCCCAAAATTCCGTAGATAGCACTATTATATCAAGAAAAATGGAGATTTATGGAAAATAAATGGGATTTCGCACGCGAAATCCCAGTTGGTCATGTTTTTATGCAACTAAAAGATATCAGGATATTTTTAAGCATTGGTATTCTCCTGATCTGTACTGTTTGCAGCCATGAAGGAAAGTGCTACAAGATTTGCTGCATTTTTCTTAAGTCGTCTGAATATGTAGAACTGGAAAAAGAATATCGGAACTACTATGATCACTACCATGCCAGCACCAATATATACAGTTCTTTGTATTTCCTCTGTTATAGTCTCTACATTATCCCCGGCATGTATGAGCATGTTTGCTGCAAAAAAATCAAAAACAGTATGCCAAAACACAGGGACAAAATATGCAAGGAGGTATTCTTTTACTACAGACCCTCTGCCTGTTACTTTGTTATATCTGGCAAGTCCAAGATGTCTTCCCATGGCAAGCCCCAGCATCATATGCACTGTTATACCCGGCAACCTCATCAAAAGAACAGGAAGACTGCTACTATATACAAAGTCTTCTATAAGAATAAACCCGAATCCGACAGCACCTGCTATCAGCATATATTCATATACATTTCTAATTTTTTTCCTATAGATGCATAATACAATAAGCGTAATGATCAATTTTGCAAGTTCTTCATTCAGCGCTGCAGAAAAAAGCGCATGATTGAAACTGGCAAGTAATAGAGATCCATCTGTAGGTACAAACCCGGTTACAGCCTTGAATGCAAGACCGATTATCAGGAAAAAGACAAATGAAAGCGGCACCGATAAAAGTCCGAGTATTACCGGCAGCAAAGCTTGTCCTCTTGAAATTCTGTAATCTCCTTCCCAGGCTATCATATTCTTATAAAGAATCCCCACAATAATCAAACTTAGAACAAAACTGATAATCGATGTCATATTTTACCTCCTCATATTTTCATAATTATCCTCAAGATATCGCATATTTAAACTATTTCAGAAATCCAGTTCTTTTTTTCTAAAGAGCAAATATGCCAAAATAATGGAAATAGCACAGATCTTTGCAACATGCCAAAGAAGTGTAATAATTGCCGTGCCACCGGTAAGCAGCAAATCTACTTTTGCACATTCGAGGGCCTGTGAAAAAAAATGCCTGTCTATATGCCAATGATTGATCACAGGAATGACATTCAGCCCTCTCAGCAGTGTATCTCCAGCAAAAAGGAGGAATGCATCCACGAGTGTTGCATAGGCAACGTTCTTGCTCCAGAAAAGAATGATCATGGATATTGTTGCATAGCCCAGAACAATAAAAGCATTGGTTAGTATCGTGCTATATAAAAAGCTGCTTTCTGCTCCGTTCATCTTCGCTCCCATAATCAGACCTGTAATGGTGATAAAAAGTGTATAGATTCCATATGAAATAAAGGTTACGATTACGCAATTAATGAACTTGGCGATCAGGAGTCTCCTTCTTGAAATCCCTCTTCCAATAAGGCACTGCATCGAATTTGACGTGAACTCATCGGCATATACACTCACGTATATGGCTATTCCTATAAACAGGTTCATTGTGTTTATAGCTGTTCCCTGACTGGAAGCAAATGAAAATCCACTCATCCCGCCGCTACCTTTTGATTGAATAGTCCAAAAGAGTGAAATAAGGAGGCAAATTCCAAGTACAATCCAATATGACGTTTTTCTCAGGATTCTTTTCACATCTGCAAAAATTAGATTTTTCAAAAGTCAAACTCCTTTCTCCGGAAAAAATAAGTCGTAATCGCCAGTGCTGCAAAAAGATAACAGACAGCTGGCAGAAGCTGCCAGGGAGCCGCTCCCACTTCTATTCCGGTATATGCCCAATCCAGCAACCCGTCAAAGGTATAATCATATAATGAAAGAGAAGAAAAAAATTCTACTATGTTAAACACCAGTTTAAATATGGCCGTAAACGCGATACATGCGATAATACCAAGAACTGTAGAACCGGAAATGTACATGATCATGGCGGAAAAAACAATGTAGCCAAAATGTCTAAGCCACCTCAGGATGATATATATAATAAGATTCACCTGTTGCTGCGGGCTTAATACGATTGCCGATTCTGTATTTATTACAATAAGAGCCGCTACAATTATGACCAGATAAAGGCAAAGAAGTAAAATGGCAGCATCAAGAAGCTTGGCGATTATGAGCTTGTCCCTGGTAATACCATGACCAAGCACAGTCTGCATCGATTTTGAAGACAACTCATGTGCAAAAACAGCATAGAACGTGGGAAAGACTATGAAAAGAGCTATAGGTGCCCCGCTAAGTGATTTCTGCACACCATTTATCAGTCCGATTGAACCATCATTTACAACACCTTCAAGAACTGTATATGAGATGTAGATCAGCGCAAGCAAAAGACCAAAGTAAATAAGGCCAACCCGAAAGATACGTTTCAAATCTGCTCTTAACAAATCTCTCATTCTGCTGATCCTCCAATGAGTTCAAAGTAATAGTCTTCCAGAGTAACTTTCTCTTTTCCTTCCTTTAGGACATCAATACCATTTTCCGCAAGAATACTTTTGGCTCTTTCCAGATTACCGGCAGAAACTGTCAGTTCTACTTCAGGGCGCTTTGCAGAAAGGTCATCCTGTGTGATTTCTTTTGCTATAACTCCATTGTGTACTATGCCGAAGCGATCTGCGGTATTTTCCAGCTCCCCAAGAATATGGCTCGACACTATGACAGTCATACCAAACTCATCCCTGAATCGCCGTATCATGTGGCGGATATCAGCTATACCCTGAGGATCAAGACCGTTGGTCGGCTCGTCAAGTATGAGAATATCAGGATTGCCAAGGATTGCATTGCCTATTCCAAGACGCTGTTTCATTCCAAGGGAATACCCCTTGGCTTTCTGATTTTCTTTACCATCGACGAGACCCACAACCTTCAGAACACGATCCACCTCCTGCTTCAGCGCTTTTCCCCTGATACCCTTTGCAGCTGCATAGTATTCAAGATTTGCTCTCCCGGAAAGATATCCATAGAAATTGGAGCCTACGAAAAATCCAACCTTTGACCTGTTTTCAAACAGCTCTTTTCGATTCTGCGAGCCGTCTATAGAAACACTGCCGGAAGTGTATTCCGACAATCCAAGAATCATCTTGAATATCGTGGTTTTTCCTGCACCGTTTTTGCCCACGAGACCATAGATGTCGCCTTTATTAACCTGCATAGTGACGCCTTTTAGTACGTCATGCTTGCCATAGCTCTTGATTATGTTATCAAGCCTTATTGCTGCATTTGAAATCTCTGATCCCATAATTAGACTCCTTCCTGAATAAGACATCACCAGACATTGACTCTTCTATCCGGGCTTAAGTACATTCCATCTCCCGGCTTAATATCATAGGTTTCGATGAATTCATCATATTGCTGAAGCATAATGTTTATTCTGTAGAATGGAAGGGGATGTATGTCACTTTTCATTGTTCCAAGCTCGTTTTCCTTAGTTGTCTGCTGCGCATATTGCCTTGCAAAAGCTCTGAAAAACTCGTCATAATCAAAATCAGGCCATTCCCTTGCCACATATAGAACTGACTTGATGCCTCCCATATCAGCTATGGCTTCATCTTTTATAATGCTTCCATTCACTTTCTGTTGCCCGGGAATAGGTCTTGCCAGTGAGAAATAACCAGCAAGCATTGATCCCTTTTCATCCATCTTTGACCTGTCCTCTACAGCCATCCAGTCAATGGCAGTTATATTTTCATCAAACTGCCGCCCATACAGATCAAACTTTGTTCCATTAGAATCAAAGCCATGAGTTATCTCATGACCAATAGTAGTTCCTACGATTCCCGCAAACTGCTCAATTGATGAATCCTCTCCGAATGCAGCATCGCACATAGCTAAATACCCCGCCATTATATAGATGCCGTTTTCGGTTGTATAATACACACAGTTAACCTCTGTAGTAGTTCTATCTGCGTCATAAATATCCCACTTGAATCTGTCCCAATCCGGACTCTTACTTATAGCTGCCCTGTGAGCTTCCACTACACGCCTGCCTTCAGCAGCAGCCTCAACAAGGTTGCCTCCTTCTTCGTAGGATTTTATTTCTGCCAGGGAATAGTCCGCAACATTATCAGGCTTTATGAGATGCAGCGCCATATTTTGCAATTTTTCTTTTGCAGCAGTTTTTGTATCATCTGACATCCAGTCTTCTTCATCAAGTATTTGCAAATAAGCCTTTATCAGTGCATCAGTAAATTCTTTTACCTGATCTGTTTTTTCGCTGCCCTTAAAATATTTTTCCAGGTATAAAGTATCCAATAATGGAAGAAAGCCGCAGATTTTCATATCATTTCTAAAGAGAACGCTAAGCTGCCCATCTGATAATCCCTCATGGTTGCCGGCGCTTGGCATATAAAGCATGGCCATCTTTTCATATGATTCGCGGTCATAAAGATACTTGGTCGAATCAATGGTATGGACTATAAGAAATGACTTGATATCCTTAAGATTCTTTTCGGTATAAATACCGGACAGAGACTTAAGATATGTATAATCCACATAAAAACTATCGCATCCCGAATAGCCTCTGCTATCCAGTATCTGTAAGAGCGGATAGTCCCCCTGCAGGGCACCTATCCCCTCTCTGTTATTTTGTGCCTGTGTAAACATTTCTCTTATGCCGAAGTTATCTATATTACTACTTCTTGCGATAAAAGTTTCTATTCTGTAATTGCCTTTTAAGGTATCTTTGATCTCTTTTTCAGAAAAACCAAGTCTTCCAAGATAATATCCAATTACATCATCGCATCTTTCCTTTGCTGATAATGTGCTACTTGTATATTGCACATATGAAGAGGCAGATCCGAGGGAAAGATTTGGAGCCTTAAGATTTAATGTACTCTTGTCCGGGAACTGCAATTGTACTCCTACGGATTCCGGTATTAGTAACCCAAGGCCAAAGGGGTTTCTCGTGGTGCTTCCCTGATATTCTGTAAGGTCACTTATAGAAGATATGCTCTGTATGTCTGAAATGTATTTTTTTAGTGGTTCTACACCAAGCTTATTTCTCTCATTCCAATCAGAGTGCAGCTTTATCAGGGTTTTGTATTTTAAAGCATTGTCGTCTGTCATAGTATCGTCAGAGGCAATTGCCATACATCTTTCATATACCAGCTTGGATGCATCAAGGACTATACTGGCCTCTTCATAAGCAGGATCCATAACCGCAGACAAAATATAGTCTTTATTCGCAGCCGCAGCAAAGTCGTCCTGAAGACGTATGTTATCTTCCTGCTTGACCATGCCGGAAACGTCAGAATCAACCCATTTTCCTCCTCCGGGCACTCCGGAAAGATCTGAATTTTCTACTTCCTGAGAAGATATGTCAGAGCCTGCCTTGCTTTCTTTGTTTCCACATCCGGCAGACATTATAGCCAAAGCAGTCAAAAGTATCACTGAAGTAGTTTTTCTGAATACATTCCATCTTTTGCCTATCATTAGCTGTCCTTCTCCTTTTTGAGTTTAATGTTACTTATAGCTTCATCCATGATGGCCGGGACATCTGCCCCCACAATATCAAGACCGATTGCCTTAATTATTTCCACATTTTTAATCCCATAAAAAATCTGGGCAAGTGCTTTTATTGCTCCTTTATCTTACCACCAAGGAAAACTATCACTACGATAAATACCCCCTGAACAAGGGCGTCAAATACAAGGTCTGATATATTTAGATTGGTTGAAACTGTCTGTATCCCGAAACCATTTATGATATATAAGGTTACATTGTTCAGAATATGATAAGCACAGGATGCCTCAAGGCCCCCGCTGATATATACCATAACTCCCATGAGAATTCCGGATATGAGTACAGATAGTTTTCCGGTGATATTATATGGATGGATTACGGCAAAGGGGACCGCCTGAAGAACGATCGAAACGATCGTAATTCTTGTCCACCCGCCAAATGTCTGCATCAGAAGCCCTCGAAAAATATGTTCCTCCGCGCTGCATTGACAGAATCCCAGCACCACGCAAATGATAAAGCCGGCTACGGTAAAATGAATCTCCCCTGTAGCTTCACCTTTGATGAAAGAAGAGATTATCAGAGGCAGAGCGACAACGATCAATCCCATCACAAAATATATCAGGAAATGCCGCATTCTCCATTTACCGGTGACGGACTGATATGAGCCAAACGGTCTGTAACCCACGACTAAAGTGGCAAAAAAGAGTGCAGGTAATGAAACAGCAATACTTCCAATGTTCATGATGGCACCGACAGGTGAATACATATCTACGGTGTCATACCCACCGCTATTTCCGGAAAGTATTTCTCCCAGACTTATTCCTGACAACTGTCCCGCCAGTAAAGCCATCAATAACACAATTCCTAACAGCACTGCATAAAATACTATGGTAAGCAGAATGACCTGAAGCGGTTTGAACCATCTATATCCTTCATATTCTCTGCCAAATAGCACAAAATTTGGGTCTTCGTCTCTCTTCATACACACGCATTTCCTTTATCTGTTAAATGCATAACTAATGGAGACTTCAGTCTACTATATTTTCATTGTATTAGATATCGACTGATCAAGTCTACTTTGCAAGATGAATTTAGACTTATTTCAGAAAATCTTTATATTGAATAAAAAAGAAAGCCCCAAATAAACTTAGGGCTTTCCCGTCAGACTTTCTCATCTTGTCATTGTAATATCGTCAGCGATATGATCCTGATCATCTATCCAGATGATTGAGCTGTCATCCACGATCTGAATACTTCCGGTTCCGTCGGTGTAAGCAGTTATATCTGAATCGATCTCACCATTCTCCTGAAGTGTGTAGTCATGTTTCTCGCAGTCGCTGTAGGTAATCGTTTTTGTGGCTTCATCATAATCGCCGTGCATTACCCACTCGCTGTGCTCTGATGCGCTGCTTCCCCACCAAACCTCGATGAGATATCCATCACTGCCTTTACCGGTTATGCTAAGATTGCCGCGACCTGCGTAATACTGTCCTTCAAATGGCACTCTCTTTTCCTGAATATCATCATCCTCAAATGTAGATGAAAGCGGCTCTTCCTCAGGCTCGATCACCTCTGTTGCAGCTGTTTCTTCTGAGGTTGCATCTTCAGCTACATCAGCGTTTTCTGCAGATGTCTCCTCTTCAATGATCTCTTTTTGCTCACGTTCAATTGCAGCCTCCGGCTCTGCGGTGCTCTCTGCTGCTCCGCATGCTGCAAGCTGCAATGCAAGTGAAGCGAAAACAATAGTAGCTACTATTTTATTTCTCATAAACTAACTCCCCTCCTCATAACAGTTTACTTTGAAACTATATCAAGGCGAGTCCAACAGATGTCCAACACAAAACGCTACTATTTTTTGTTTATTAAAATACTATAATTCGTAACCCTTGGATTTGAGTACTGTGCATCTGTCTGTAAAAATCTCATTACAGATGCGAAGTTCCAATTCCTGTCTGTGCTGCAAATGCTTGATAAGTTCTTCTTCTCCGCTTACGCCATGCTTTTTTGCATAGGGGCAATCATTAAAATATCCCATCATCAACGGGAACCAGAGCTCATTCCCCTTGTCATCCGACCTTTCTTTTCTGATAACATCGATATTTGCCTTTACATCGTCTGTTTTCAGATAGTAGATGTGGTAATCTTTTCCATCAAGGGCTTCTCTTACTTCCTTATAAAAGTCCACAATCTCATCATCTGTCATCACACGGAAAAGGATCATATCCTCAACTGTGTTCTGTAAAAGTGAACACTCAAAAATGGATTTATCTCCGGTCCAGCTGCGATATCTGCCAAGTACTATCTCCTTGAACTCAGCTAAATCCCTTCGTCCGTTGTAAATCTCATACTGCTCAAGATCCTTATGAAAACCGGGAACATCAGTGAGTATCTGCGTGTAGCACACTACCATCTCCCCATTTTCTTCAAAGCTCTTGGGCTCGATCATGGATTTGATCTCACTGTATTTTTCCAGAATTTCACTGTACTTCTCTTTACTTATATAAGCGCACCATGCCAGCTCAACAGGAGAATAATCCCCTTCTCGCACTGCCTTAAAGTCCGGGTGCTTTTCAGAAAGCTTCCCTACTAATGTGCTCTTTCCGCTTCCCTGTAATCCTTCAACAAAATAGTTCATTATTTCTCCTCTTTTTTATTGGCTTCCTGCCATCCATCAAAAGGCTATTACCCCTTAAATTTGCCTCTGTAACTGTGTCTTAAGTGAATTGCATATAATATTTCCATATTCTTACACCTCCTGTCCCAAATTCCATGCAAAACCTTTGGCGCTTCTTAAATCCGGATCTCTGAAATGATTACCCTCATTCCATTCGAGAGTGCAGTTTACTTTCTTTTCATTGAGAAAAGCCTGTGCCTCGCGGATTCTGTCTCCGACTGTAGCCATCACAGGATTCCTTGCCTTCTCCTCCTTGTTGCCAAGACTCAGGTAGACATTCTTACACTTAATCTCCTGCTCTTTCATATAATCATCAAATCCGGGAAACCACATGGAAGGCGAAACAGCCGCAACGCCTTTGAAAAGGTCTGTTTGATATACAGCCCAAAGCGCAAAAAGCCCCGCCAAAGAATAGCCACCTATGTAGTAGCTCTTTGATTCATCCTTGCAATAATCCAGAATCTCTGCCAGGGTATCCTCTGCACCTTCGCCAAAATCCTCGTTTCCGAAAACAGCCGGGGCTTTCCATGGAGATAGGTCGCTATTCCAGTTATCTACCTGAAAAGCGACCAGTAAGAAATCTTCCCCCGTCTTCTCTTTGATCATTGCAATTTCGTTTTCTATCACCTCAAGGTCATGGCCATCTACAGGCTGCACAAGTACCTTAGAAGCTGACTTATCCCCAAATTCATAGACTTTTTTCAAAGGAACTCCCCTCCCGTAAACTATGATAGTTATCTAAAAAGCGTCTACTCCATTATATCCCTATCTTATCTTTACCTCCAGTTTTCTCTTTAAAACTAAAATCCACACGCCGGAGACCATTGCCGCAACCGGCAGAAAAAATGGCTGCTTCTCCGTAACCTGTGCGCCTGTCCAAAAGGATGGCATGAAGGCCAACAGGTAACCGTAGGTTTTTGGCATAACATATGGAACTACGGCTCCAAGCATAAGTAGTGATGAAATCTTAGTAAGGGCCATCCCCTCCAGTTTATTGGAAGAAAGCGTCACTACCAGCATGGATATTATGATCGCCTGTAACGTTCCCCCAAGCGCCATTGAAAACATCTCAAATACAGACAGTTTTGATATGCAAAAAATCGGCAAAACCGCCATGGTTACCACAAATGAAGCTGCCGCAGGGATCACTATTCGGGAGACAAAATAACCGCTTCGCCCAAGCTCCGTCACGAAAAGATACCTGTCTATGTGATCGTCGTGCTCCTCCAGCATTACCATTGCCGCGATAAAGCAAAACATTACAGGTGTTATTGCAGCATAGAAAATGTCAAAAAGGCTGTAATAGGGCTGAAGAACCGCATTTGTGCCAATAGCGTTCGTAAGTAACTTTTCTATATAGGGAATCCCCAGGCGGATGACCACGCCAATCAAAAATGGCAAAATTCCCGCAGCAAGAAGCATCATGTCCTCTCGCACGAATCCTAACATGTGAAAAAAACTAATCTTTACAGCTCTCATATCTTCACCCCACCCTGCTCCTGCCACATTTTCTCTACGCAGCGGCAGGCTGCATAAGCCAGAAATCCAATCAATATAAGTGTTAAAAGAATCCCTATTACAGAAATCCCGCTACCAGCCACCATTTCCATGCAGGCACTTGCAGGATAAATCCTTCCCCAGACTCCGGACACCCCAAACAGGTGCAAAATAGCCGGAACAAAGCCAAATATCTCCACAGGAATAGTAAGCAGCAGAAACTGGTTAAGGCTGGAGGTTTTGGTTGCAACAATCACGCCAAACAGCGTAAAAACCGATCCTGCCAAAAAGGTGCCAAAAAGCGCCAGCCCAAGGGATTTTGTGCCTGAAACTATAGATAAAACCGCTGCTACCACCAGAGCAATGGCATTTAATGACAGCACCTTTGAACTGACATATTCAAAGGCCTTAATGGGTGTTATGGCCATAAATGATGTCACGCGCTGGCTTTTTTCAAGAAGTACGATGGCTCCCATGAAAAACAGTCCCATAGCCGCAGGATCAGAAAAGATCAGCATTGCTGCGACCTTACTTTTTACTGAAGAAGGCAGAGCAAAAAGTACCGCCATATAAAAAATCGTAAGAAATCCATATAGCAGGTAAAAGCCGTACCTTGCCTGAAATCTCATATCCCAGGCGAGAAGATTTCTAAATCTCATACAAGAGTCCTCCCTGTTATTTCAATGAAAATGTCGTTTAATGTAGGCTCGCTGCTGTGTATGGACTGCAAGCGGTTTTCTGCTATAAGCTGTCTTAGCTTTTCATCTCCAGATACCGCATCTAACTCGCAAGTCGCCGTCTGCTCACTGCCATCAATCCATGAATATGTGATTTTCGCAGCTCCCTTGGACATTATCAGATTGTGAGGAGTATCCAGCGCATATATCTGACCACCCACGATAAAGGCAACTCTGTCACAAAGCTCAGTGGCATCCTGCATGTTGTGAGTAGTAAGAAGTATAGTTTTGCCTCTCTTCTTCTCTTCCAGTACCATATCCTTCATAAGTCTGCTGTTGGTGGGATCAAGGCCACTTGTGGGCTCATCCAGGAAAAGCAGCTCCGGATCATGTATCAGAGCCTTTATGAAGTTCAGTCGGCTTTTCATGCCCTTTGAATAATCTGAAACCCTCTTATCGGCGTCGTTCTCAAGTCCCACAGATGCAAGAAGGTCATCAATATTGCGGACTTTCCTCTTATACAGGGATGAGAAAAATCCGAGATTTTCTCTGGCAGAGAGCTTTTCATACATGGTTGAATACTCAAAATCAACGCCTATTGACTGATAGAAATCAGAATTATGCTTCTTACACTCAGCTCCTCCCACCGTGGCAGAGCCCTCATAACCGGGAAGCATACCCAGAAGGATTTTCTGCAGAGTACTTTTTCCGGCACCGGAAGGCCCAAGAAATCCGAAGATTTCCCCCTTTTCCACGTTGAAATTCATATTTTGAATAAAAGGTTTTCCTGTGTAACTAAAAGTAAGATCTTTTACCTGTATCATGGTCATCTCCTCATATCTTTTTGACTACTTTCGAATAAATAGTCAATAAATATTTTTATTTAAAGCCCGACGAGTCGCCGGACCTTATTGTTTTATGGTTAGCCAATTCTGATAGCCTGACCCTATCCTCTTCTTGAGCTATCACATTATCTGCTTCACTACTCCGTAAATCAGCATCCTCAAGGCTTCATCATAACTTTCTTCTCCAATATCCGCCTTATGCAAAGTAGCGAAATATATTGCATGAAAAGCTGCACTTATGGCCTTAACGTCCACCTTCTTTTTCATAGGGAACATGGCAAGCATCTTCTCGATAGTGCCTGTATCCTCCTGAAGATGTGCTTCAACCACTTCTCTTGGAAGCTTTCGCACAAGAAGCTCCACCTCGTCAGTGTTAAGAAGCCTTAAAATGGGCATCTCCTCTGTCTTTTTAAAAAAATCAAAGATCAGATCAGTAAAAGTATCAGCCGACATATCCTTTACAGAAATCTTCGAAAGCGCCTGTGCCAAACCATTATTTATGGCATCGTGCTGCTCCTGAATCACCTCGAACAGGAGGATCTCTTTTGATTTATAAAAAAGATAAAAGGTACCCTTGGGAATGTTAACCCTTTTTACAAGCTCATCAACCGTAGTGCGTCGAACTCCGTACTGGGCGAGGCACTTTGCTGCTTCTTCCTTCAGGCGCCTTATGATATATTCTCTTTCCTCATCCGAATAACACTTAGGCAATTTCTTTTCACATCCTTTTTGACTAATTCTGTTTATATGGTCAATATAACTCCGGTTAGATTTCTTGTCAATGTTTTTTGTGACATTTAAATATTCCAATAGCAGGCATCTCTGGTCCACTTCAGACTTAGATATAAATTGACATCCTAACCATTCTGTTATATTATCTCAATAATATTTAACTATATTTATTTTAGGTATTTTTAAATGAATAGATAGGGAGATTCAGATGGATATCAATGGAAAAGAACTGGCACACGGGATAATTCAAAGTCCCGTAGGAATGCCTGCAAGAGCTATTTATACTCCTCTTCTGGAAAATCTGGAGAAGGGCAAAACCTTTTTTGCAAAGAAGTGCAACAGCTGCCTTACAGCCTGTCCTAAAGGTGAAAACATACCTTACTGTATCAGCAGAGCTCTGATTGCCGCTGTTGAAGGAAATCGAGAAGAAGGTCTTTTCTTCTGCGGAGAAAATGCATCAAGAGTTAACGAAATTGTGACAGTAAAAGAACTTGTAAACGAACTAATTTACCAGTAACCGGGCAATTCACTAATGTGGGCCTATAAACTCTTCTAAATAAACAAAGCCGGGCATTAAACCCGGCTTTAAATCAAATAACTGTAAGTAATTTCTTATCGATGCATACTGACGCAGCAAATACTTTTTCAGCAGAATCCTCAAAAAGCACTCTGATCTTGCCCTCAAGAATGGCTTTAACTGTGCCTTTTCCATACTTTTTATGTGATACGGCGCATCCTTCAGGGATTACATTCTTGATCTCGTCATCGGTAAGCTCCGGAAGAGCAGGCTTCTGAATGGGAACAACCTTCTGTACAAGAGGCCTTGAAACTGTCATGGTCTTAACCTGTTTAGGCTCCTTGCTTTCAAGGTAGTTCTCGCAGAGACAATCAAGAACAAACTCAAGATTCTCATTGGTAAAGAAATAGATTACGTGAGACAGCTTCTTCTCATCAGGATTCTGAAGCAGTCCTTTATTACCATTTCTGATAAACAATATTGCCTTACTTGAAACCTCTTCATACTGAGCTACAAGCATCTCAAGCGCTTCTTTTTTGCTCTCCTTGAGCACTATGCCAAGATTAGCGGCATCTGCCTTTCTCATAAGAAGGTTATAGTCCTTCTCTGTAGCATAGAGAACGTAACGGCTCTGCATTACAGTCTTTACATGAAGTGATGAACCATTTTTGGCAAACTGCCAGATGAACTTATCTTTAGCTCCCTCCCTCTCATACTGATCAAGCTTTCTCTCTTTGATCAGGTCACAAACTTCTTCATAAATATACAGTGTATTGTTCATGGTTTTTCCTCGCTAAAAATATAAGTCAGAAAACCCATTATACACTTTTGGTGTTTTTATTCCATTACCAATTTTTTCCAAAAAAATCTGCAATATTTTCCTTCGAATCAGCAATACGTCAATTTACAGGGCATACTCGATCAAAAGACGAAGCACATTCTCTGCGCCATCTCTGTGGCTTCTCTCATAGCCATGGGAAGCATAAACGCCTGCTCCGATAAGTCCGTGCTTTAAGTCGTTGCCGGCTTCAAGAGTGGCTTCAACATCACTTCCGTAGTGAGGGTAAATATCGACAGCATAATCTGCGCCGCTCTTTTTAGCTGCTTCAACCAGACCCTTTACGATCTCATAGTTGTAGGGGCCACCGCTGTCCTTAGCGCAGATGGAAACCTGCTTCTCTGTGCAGGTAAGGCCATCGCCAACACATCCCATATCTACAGAAATAGCTTCTGTGCAGCCCTCGGGAACGCTTGCGCATCCGCCGTGTCCAACCTCTTCAAATACCGTGATATGAGCATAAAGCGCTCTCTTGGGAGTGATCTTTTTCTCGCTGATATACTTTGCAAGTCCCAGTAAAATTCCTACGCTGAGCTTATCATCAAGGAATCTTGACTTGATATATCCGGTCTTTGTAACCCTCACATTGGGCTCAAAGCAAACAAAATCACCCACTGAAATACCAAGCTTCTCAGTATCTTCCTTGCTCTTAACGTCCTCATCAAGAACAACCTCGCAGCTATCCCATTCTCTCTTGGTATCGTTGTATTCACCATTTACATGGATGGACGCATTATTGAGCTGGAAGGTACCCTCATAAATTCCGTCAAATTTGGTCACAACGCGAACATTCTCTGTCTCTGCGTTGTTGGGATTCATACCGCCAAGGTTTGTTAGCTGCAGTCTTCCGTTATCCTTGATAGTTGCAACCATTCCGCCAAGAGTGTCTGCGTGAGCCTCAAGTAAAAGACCGTTTTTCTTATCCTTACCTGTCAGGTCCACAACGACGCCTCCCTTATTGGTCTTTGTAGCTTTAAAACCGAGCTTTTCAAACTCTTCCTTCACCCAGTTTGCAGCTTCCTCTGTATATCCTGTGGGAGAATCAATATTAAGAAGTTTCGTGGTCTCTTCCACTATAAAATCTGTGTATTTGTTTAATTGTACTTTTTTCATGTTCGCATCTCCTGTCTTAAAATTAGTCTACTTCAATCAGTATATACCTTTATTGCGGAAAATGCGCCAAAAATCACACACCTGTCACCTGAAATTAAGGATTTTCTTAAGATTCTTAAGTTTCCGCATTTTTCCTTAATGTTTTCTTAATTCGCTTTTCTTTTCAATCCTACTCTGATATATTCGCTGGTGCAGTCAATTTCTCAGACCTGCATTTCATTTGGCAGACTGCCAATTTCCCCAGACTTTACCGGTATTGTTAAGTTATAAAATTAGTTTGAAAGGAAAAGAATGGAAAATAAGAATTATAAATTCATGTCTGCCAAAGGCAGACTTCAATACAACATGACTAATGACTATATGTTTCGTATAGTTCTGCAGAAAGACCGCGAAACTTTGATCGGACTTATATGCTCTGTTTTGCATTTGTCCAGAGATGAAGTTGATGATGTGATTATTGAAAATCCCATCACCCCGGGCGAAGCTATTGATGATAAGGAATATCAGCTTGATATCTACGTATCTCTCAATAACAACACCTATATAAACCTTGAGATGCAGGTACTAAACTATAACAACTGGCCTCTGCGCTCTCTTGCATATCTAAGCCGAAAATTCGACAACCTCCACAGAGGCGAGGATTACTCTGTAATTAAACCCGTTTATCAGATTGGCTTTTTGGACTTTACTTTGTTCGAAGACCATCCTGAATTTTTCGCAAGATATCAGATGCGAAACGCTCGTGACGGCTATCTTTATACTGACAAGTTCAATCTTCTGGTGGTAGAATTAAATCACACAGATATGGCATCAGACGAAGATAAACAGTACGGTATTGATGTCTGGGCAAGACTTTTCAAAGCCAATAGCTGGGAGGAAATCAAGATGATCACAAAGAATAATCCTTCACTTAGTTCTACAGCTGAATCAATTTATTTATACAACTCCGATGAGCAGGTTCGTGAGCTGTGCAGAAGGCGTGAGGACGCCATAGCACACGAAGCTTTCCAGAAGAAAAAGATTGAAGAACTGACTTCCGAGAATGCGTCCCTTACATCTGAAGTCGAGTCTCTTTCCTCTAAGAACATATCTCTTGTCTCTGAGAACGAATCCCTTGTCTCTGAGAACGAATTACTACACTCTGCTATTTCTGATAGAGATGCAAAATTGCAAAAGTATATAGAATTATATGGTGATTTGGATCAATAAATACAGTGCATTTATACCTCATTAAGAAAGCTAGCCTATAAACAGGCTAGCTTTCTTTAATTTCAGAACATATTCGCAATTTTCGTGTTGATCCGCAGAGTTCTTCGATTCACACCCCTGTCACTGTTCCGTCTGCGAGGTGAACGATGAGGCGGCCTGTTCCGTAGGCGTCCTGATGTTGACCTCTCTGCAATACTTCCTCGATGACACCTGCGCAGGAGGTGCAGACCTGCCTTGATTTCTTATTCTTATCAAGATCCTCTAACTCTAAATCGAAGGAATCCTTCACATTGGTATAGTGGAATTGCTGCAAGCCTACAGAATAAACCTTATTCTCATCAATGGGAGCTCCCTGGAAATTGAACTTTAAAAATGAATGACTTTTCTGGTCATACTCAACCTCAAATCCTTCAGAGAGCTGATAAAACTCAGTGTGAGCGCCTTCTAAGGCCTCATCTCTAAGCATTCTTAAAAGTCCGTGCTTAATCTGCGCTCCCGTCCAATATGTTGCAAAGACACTATCGTCATAAGGGAAATTCTCATCCAAATCCTTCTTGGTCACAACAGGCCCCAATTTCTCTGTTCGAATGGAACCTGACCCCAGGAAAAACATATCAAGTCCTAAGGTTTCGCACAGTGCATCTGCGTAAAGGTCCCCCAGCTCTGTCTCTCTGATTCTTGACGGATGTGTCAACTGGCGAACAAATTTTGTGATGATCCTGCCATATTTTTCGTCAGTGCTGTGTTTATAGTTATTTATTATCTCCTCTATGCCCGGATCCTTGGGGCAGGTAGACTCGTTTATGGGAATCGCTTTCCAGCTGTAGCTGTTTATACAATTGTTATCCGTATCAATCAGGATATCAAATCGACCAATCTGGTCAGTACCGGTACCCGCTTGTACAATCGGGATTCCATTTACTACCGCAGGCTCCTCTATAAAGGTATGTGAGTGACCTCCGATGATCACATCAACACCCCAGGCAGGGTCAAGCATCTCAGCAAGCTTCTGATCCTCCTCAAAGCCAATATGGGTAAGAAGTACCGTAAAATCAATATCCATGGCATTGTAGGTATCACAGATTCGGCCTATCTCCTCTGCAGCTTCATTCAGTGTTACAAAGGTTCCGATAAGCTTATCAGCCTTAACCTGCATAAGCGCAACCTCGGTTATGATACCGATGAAAAGTATCTTCATTCCGCCTATCTCAATGACTTTGCAGGGCTCGAAGAGTCTCGCGTTATTGGTTTTTATATGAAGATTGGCATTTATTATCGGGAACTCCGCACATTTTTCCAGGAAAAGAAGGTGTGCTACTCCGTAATCTACTTCATGATTTCCAACAGTTACGATATCCGGTGAAAGCATATTCATGATCTGAATTGTCGATATTCCGTGAAATTCTGAATCTATTACCGACCCACGGAACATATCACCGGCAATAGCATATAAAACATTTTCCTCTTCATGGCGCACTTTGCTGACATAACCTGATAAAAGGGATACTCCTCCCACCAGATCCTTATCAATTTCCTCAGCCAGAAAATCGCCATGCATATCATTAGAATGTAATAGTGTCAGTTTCTTTAAATGTTTCATTATTACTGTCCCCCTATCATTAAATGAGATGTAACTTAATTCTGTCCTCAACTACCGCATCCTGATGTAGTCCGTTCTGAAGCATTTCCTCCAAAACCTGAGAACATGACGTAGCTACAGCGCGCAATGAATGATTTTTCTTAAGTTCCTCCTGAGTCAGATCGAAGGAATCCGGCAGATTCTTGAAATGATATTCCTGCATTCCCACAGAATATATCTTTTCATCATCAATAGGCTCGCCTTCAAAATCAAACTTCAGAATTGAGTGGGTTTTCTGGTCGTACTCCACCTCCAAGCCCTTGGATAACTGATAAAACTCCGTGTGCTTACCCTCAAAAGCCTCATCCCTAAGCATTCTAAGAATGCCATGCTTTAGTTGGGCTCCTGTCCAATAGGTGACAAATGCTGCATCGTCATAAGGAAAAGTCGCGTCAAAATCGCCTTTTGTAACCACAGGTCCCAGCTCTTTAAGTCTCACTGACCCTGAAGCCAGCAGGAATATATCCACTCCCAGAGCATCCTTCATAATATCTGCGAAAAGATTGCCAAGCTCTGTCTCCTGATATCTGGAAGGATGGGTTAGCTTTCGAACAAATTTTGTGATGATTCTGCCATATTTTTCATCTGTGGTATTTTTGTAATTTAAAATAATATCTTCGATAGCCAAATCCCTTGGACAGGTCTTATCGCTGATGGGAATTGGCTCCCACTTATAACTGTCTATACAATTCTTTGAAGTATCCACAACCAGGTCAAATCGGCCAATCTGGTCCGTGCCGGTTCCTGCCTGAACAATGGGGATACCATTAATAACGCATGGCTCCTCTAAGAAGGTATGCGAGTGGCCTCCGATAATTAGATCCACTCCCCATGCGGGCTGCAGCAGCTCTGCCAGCTTCTGATCCTCCTCAAAGCCTATATGGGTCAGCAAAACCGTAAGATCAACATCAATAGCGTTATAAGTATTGCAGATTCTGCCGATTTCGTTAGCTGCATCCTCCAAAGTAATGAAGGTGCCTATCATTTTGTCCATCTTGCACTGTGCCAGAGCCGCCTCAGTTAAAATACCGATGAACAGAACTTTCATGCCATTTATCTCAATGACCTTGCAAGGATCAAAAAGTCTTGTGTGATTGGTTTTTATGTACAAATTAGCGTTTATTATCGGGAAATCTGCGCATTTTTCCAGAAAAAGAAGATGTGCAACACCATAATCTACCTCATGGTTACCCACAGTAACAATGTCCGGTGCCAACATATTCATAATTTGTATTGTCGAAATTCCGTGAAATTCAGAATCTATTACCGATCCTCTGAACATATCTCCGGCAATAGCGTATAAGACATTTTCCTCCTCATGACGCACCTTGCTGACATAGCCGGACAGCAACGAAACGCCGCCTATAAGCTTATCGTCTGCCTTTTCTGCCAAAAAATCGCCATGCATATCATTTGAATGTAACAGTGTCAGTTTCTTCAGGTGTTTACCGGGTTTCTTCTCCTTATGCTTCATAGAATTCCTCCACATAGCACCGAGCTTCACAGGCTAAATTCAAATAGCCGGTTGCTACTTTCACAAAATCCTCAGTTACTCTGAAATATCGAGACATTAAGCCTGTTTTGGCTTTTGTTTCTTCTCTGTCTTGCTGTACATGAAAATATCGAAGGCTTTGCCCTTTTTATAGGAAGAATCCTTCATATATTTAGTGGCTTCGCGGTTTTGATGTACATTATTCATCCCGGATTTGAGGATAGAAACATAGATAAAACCTATGATTATCGATACAACCAGGTCGATTATCGCAGCTTTCGCTGTGATTCCGTTACTTCCAAAGAATATTATTCCCATCATTATAATTATGAAGGGAATCACTGTTCCAAGAGCGAATCTTATCCAGTACAGTCCCTTATCGATAGGAAGAGAGCCCACCATCCTGCCGCTTTGGCCATTGATTCCGAAAGTATAGGTATTCCCCTCATATTTGGTGGTCATCATCCAAACAGGAAGCATGGCGTATTCTGCCTTGGCATTGGATAAATTAATGTTCTCGCCCTTCACATCCACGGTATCGTAGCCGCTTACCTGCTCTCTCATCTTATCTCTGAAGGTATTAAGGACACGCTCATTGGCTCTTGGCTGGGCATCCTTCTCCTCTTTATCATATCTGTCAGCAAGATAACCGCTAAAATATGCCGCATCGTACTTCACAGCCTTAGCCATATCGAAAGGCTCCAAAGACTCCATAACCGTGGCGTCCATCTTACTGGAAGCATCTACGGGAATCTTCTCAAACTCCATCTCGCCGCTTCTTTTTACGCGATAAAAGTCGCTCTTTTCATATGTAAAATTGCTGTCTTCACGGGTACTTTTCTTGACGCCTTCAAAAGTCACAGAGCCATCTGCTTTGCAACTGTAAAGCCAGAACGGAACATACAATCCCGTAATAGAATCTATTCTGTTATTAGCTGTGAATGATTTGGGAAGAAGCTTTTTCCCTTTGACGAATTCCTTAAGCTGAGCCTTCGCTTTCTCTTTATCCACTGCAAAAGGCACCACATAATCCGGTTTATACATACCGGAGAAAGAATCAGGAATTATGGCCTGATTACCGCAATATGGACATTCGGTGGCGGCGGTATGCTCATCAGCTACCATTTCCGCGCTACAGGAAGGACATCTGTAACCTGCAACCTTACCGCTTTCATCGGTTATAAGAAGCTGCTCTGTGGTAGTCCAGGTCATACTGGAGGATGCTGCATCCTCAGCCTCAGCTTCCTGCGCTGCTTTTGCCTGCTCCATGGTAAAGCTGGCCTCGCAGAACTCACAGGTCATCTGCTCTGTCTTGCCGCTAAAAGTCAGTTTAGCCCCACAACAAGGACACTTAAAGTTCAGTATATCTGCCATAATCCCCCTCCTGATATGCAATGGTAGATGTCTTAAACCATACTTAGGTACTATTAACTTACAGTATAGCAATAACATTTTAGCAATTTTTGAAATAAAAAAACACAAACAAAAGGCTTTTTGTGAATTAATTTTTCACAAATTTTTCCACCTTTTTTCGTTTGTGTTTTACGAATTCTTAATTACTATTTTAAATCTGATATTACTTTTGAATTTCTTTTCCTGCCAGAATGGGACGAGCAACGTGTACATTGAAAAACTCAATGAGAGGTCCCATGAAAAATGCGGTAATGATGGTTCCGATTCCGGCAATTGTAGGGATACTCATGACTTTTCCACCGGATATAAGGAACAAAACCACACCCAGGATAACGCACACAAGATCTGTGATGATCCTGACGTACTGAAACTTACCCTTTTTCCAGGTGTTGCAGATAATAAGCGCAATAGCGTCATAGGTAGATACACCAAGATCTGCTGTCATATAGAACGCAGAGCCAAAGCAGATGATGACTACGCCCACTACAAGGCAGAAAACCCGCACTATGATAGATGGATTAACTATCACTGTCTGCAGGAATTCATAGGTAAACTGAGTGATATATCCAAGCAGGAAAAGATTTATAAAAGTAGCAATTCCGATGTAATGCCTGTCAAAAATCAGGGCAAAAGTCAGCAAAACTGCGTTGGTTATCACATAAAGTGTTCCAAAGCTGATGGGCACCACCAGGTCAAGCCCCGCCATAAAGGATTGGAAGGGATCAACGCCAAGAGCCGCTATTTTAAATATTCCAACGCTTATAGCACAAATAATTACGCCAAAAAGCGTCATACAGGTTCTTTTTGCCAAATTCTTATCTTTCATTTCCGTTCCTCTTACTCACTGTTTTATTACGGGGAGAATATTGCTTTTCTTTTTTCATCCCCGTAATTTTTAGCCATTTTTCCGCCATTCTTACGTGGATGAATCTCATTTCTCTAAGCACCCCCGTAATTCTGAGCCTTTTTTCCGCCAATCTTACGTGGATAAATCACATTTTTCCCATTCATCCCCGTAATCCTGAGCCTTTTTTCCGCCAATCTTACGTGGATAAATCACATTTTCCCATTCATCCCCGTAATCCACTTCACCATTTCCTGATTTTCTTACGTGGATAAATATTGTTTTTCACGATACCCACGTAATTAAAAACAGCAACTGTAAAAAACTAAAAAGCAGCTAATGATTGACCGGCCTTCCATAAATCATTTGACACTACCGTCTTTAATCGCAACCACGAAAATATACCAAACCTTAAAAGCTCCATCTACTTACATTTATGGGCATGGCTACTCATTTTTTGTCATGAACTTCCCTAACAGACTCTGCATCAATAGTGGAGGCTCGCTAATTATTCCTAAGCCCCTGGTCCAGAAGCTTTCGATACTCATCAAAACTGATGGTGAAACCACCCATACTCTTAAGATGCTCCGTCTCAAACTGGCAGTCGATCATCACATAATCATTCTGTAAAAGCACATGCGACAGGATTATCAGAGCAATCTTAGACCCGTTTGGCAGATCAGAAAACATGCTCTCCCCGAAAAAGCATTTACCAAGGCTAACTCCATAAAGGCCCCCGGCAAGCTCGCCATCAACGTATGATTCCACGCTTAAAGCCAGCCCTTTTTCCGCCATTTGGCCATAAGCCTTTTCCATATCATCCGTTATCCATGTGCCCACGTTATCCTCTCTCTTTAACCTGCATCTGTGCATAGTATCAGCAAAATCGCGGTTTATGAGGATATGAGTTTCATGCTTTTTAAAGAACTTTCGCATTGAATGTGAAACATGTACTTCGCCGGGCTTTATGATAAATCTCTCCTTAGGGGCCCACCACAAAATAGGCTCTCCCTCGTTATACCAGGGAAAAATGCCGTTACTGTAGGCAAGAACCAGCCTTTCCACAGATAGGTCACCGCCAATTGCTAAAAGCCCGTCATCATCTGCCAGAACAGGATTGGGAAAATATATTTCTTTATCATCTAACTTATAAACTGCCATAGATATCCCACCGCCTTAATCACAAGTCCGGACAAAACGGTCAAAACTCAAATCACTTACCCTTCCCGCCGGCTGCAGTAACAAACTCACCATCCTTAACCGTAAGGGAGATTTTTCCGCCGTTTTTGAGCTTTCCAAAGAGAATCTCATCCACAAACAGCGGCTTAATATCGTTTCTTATCACGCGGTCAACCTCTCTTGCACCAAATTCCTGGCTGATTCCGCGCTTTTTAATGAGATTTTTCGCCTTTTTATCAGCACTAAAGCTTATCTTCTTAACAATAAGCTGATCCTTAAGCTCAGCGAGCTTCTTTTCAACAACCAGCTCGGCCATCTTTTCATCCATGCTGTTAAAGGATACGATTTTACTTAGCCTGTTCCTGAATTCAGGCTGGAACACTCTCTTAACTTCTTCCATAAGGACGCTGTCATCGTGACCTTCGCTGACAAAGCCTATTCCACTCTTTCCAAGGCGGTTAGCTCCGGCATTTGATGTCATGATCACAACCACATTCCTGAAATCTGCTTTTCTGCCCTGATTGTCTGTCAGAGTGGCATAATCCATAACCTGCAAAAGCACATTGAAAATATCAGGGTGTGCCTTCTCTATCTCATCAAGAAGCAGCACTGATGAGGGATTTTTCCTGATGGCCTCTGTAAGTATTCCGCCTTCCTCATAGCCCACATAACCTGCAGGAGATCCGATAAGCTTGGCAACAGCGTGTTTTTCACCGTATTCACTCATATCAAATCTCACCAGCTTTACTCCAAGCTCTTCTGCAAGGCGCCTTGCAATCTCTGTCTTACCAACACCGGTAGGTCCCACGAAAAGAAGACTTGCAAGAGGTTTATTTTCTTCTGAAAGCCCGGCTTTTGAAAATTTAACTGCATTTACAACCTGGCTGATAGCCTCGTCCTGACCGAAAATTTTGCCCTTCAGTCTGTCCTCTAAGGTTGAAAGCCCTGTAATATCATCTGTTTCCACAGTTTCGATTGGCACACGGCATATCTTTGTCAATATTTCGTTTATAACTTCTTTGTTAACCGTGTTGGTCTTCTTGCCTGTGGGATGTAGCTTTCTAAAGGAACCTGCTTCGTCAATAATATCTATTGCCTTATCGGGAAGATATCTCTCGTTGATGTACTTGGCACTCATTTTCACAGCATAAGGAAGCACCTCGTCATCATATTTTACGCCGTGATATTCCTCGTATTTTTCCTTAAGGCCCTCGAGAATCTTAATGCTCTCATCCTCAGTAGGTTCTTTTATCTCCACATTCTGAAAACGCCGCACTAAGCTCTTATTTTTCTCAAAATACTTCTTATACTCTTCATAAGTTGTGGCACCGATAAACCTGATATGTCCGTCTGCAAGATAGGGCTTTAACATGTTGGAAGCATCAAATGAACCCTCTCCCACAGCGCCGGCACCTGAAAGATTGTGAATCTCATCTATGTAAATAATTGGCTTTTCTTCTTTGCCAATTTCTGAGAGAACCTTTTTAAAGCGCTTTTCAAAATCGCCCCTGTACTGGGTTCCGGCCAGCATTCCGCCAAGATCCAGCGCAAATACCTTGGCACCCTTAATGGCATCCGGCACCTCGTCCTTTCTAAGAAGTTCCACAAGGCCGTAGGTAATGGCTGTCTTACCTACACCCGGCTCTCCTATATGGAGGGGATTGTTTTTATCCTTCCTGCAAAGTATCTGTATGGTACGCTCAAGCTCTTCTTTTCTGCCAATAAGCGGATTCACATCCTCTAAGGTCTCATTGAGACATGGCGCAAAAATCTTCAGATTACCGGTATCTTCCTGCTTCTCCGGATTCCCTGTAGTGGCACTTCCGCCCTCTATCTTATTCTCATCCTCGATATAGGACAGCTCCTGCAAAAGATCCGCCTCTGTGAGCCCGTCCTGTTCCATATAATAGACAGCGTAGCTGTTATCAAGGTTCCAGATCGCATGAATAAGATGCCTTATGTGAATCTGGCTGCAACCGCTGGAAAAAGCGCTCTGCCCCGCAAAATTCACCATCTGCTGCGTAGCAATGGATAATTCCGGCTCCTGGCCACTTGTTTTATCAATATATTTCCTGATATATGACATCAGATTCTTACTAAGTGCAACAAGATCCCCGCCGCAGGACTCATAAGCCTCTGAAAAAGAGGGATCATCCAATATCATCAGCAGCACCATCTCAGGTGTCACATATTCGTAATTATTTTCACTGGCCATTGCTATCGCTTTCTGGATAGCCTCCATAGCCTCTTTTGACAGATTCATATCACGCCTCCTCCACACTCATGCGGAAAGGATAACCTTCCTGTTTTGCCCGCAGCAGTGCCGCATTCACCTTGGTGGATGCGATATCATAGGGGTATTTCCCCACAACTGCCTGTCCCTTTTTATGTACGTTCAGCATAATGGACTGAGCTGTTACTTCATCCTTATGAAAAATATCAACCAGCACATCCACCACAAACTCCATGGTGGTGAAATCGTCATTGTACATGATGACGTTAAACTGCCTGGGTTCTTTAATCATGCTCTTTGTTCGCTCTTTTGCCTGTCCCTGGGTAGCCATATCTATATTTCCTCCATAAAAAGCCGGACTTATGAAAATCCGGCTTTAATAATACTATTATACATATTCCGATCTTCCGGTAAATACACCGTCACACCGGGCAAATCACCTTATTCTGATATCCGTCAGTGCTACCTGATCTCCGGTAAGAGCCACATAAACCTCAGCCGGTGGATCATTTATCGTAGTGATGTTCTCTAATGCTATGCCAAGTGTTTCAGATTTTATTGAGACGCGATTTCCTTTTTTTCTGATCTGCACTTCGCATTCTATGCCGGCCTTACATGCTTTTCTGAAATTATCCCAGTTCGTAAATTCGCTTGTTTTTTCCACAACAAACTTATTTGTGGCATATTCGTTGGGAACATTACTTTCGCCGTTTAGCTTAACCATAGCATATTCACGGTAGTTTTTGCCGCCTACTTCCTTATCATCAGATGAATAAAGCACAACATAAGGACAATGCCAGATAAGTGTAGAGGATGGCAGACTTAAGGAGTGGAACTTGAGGGTCAGATAATCTCTGATGGGAACGCCCTTTGTAGATGCGGAGCGGGTCCTGTCTACCTGAATGTTAGGGATATCTGACTCGATTCTATCAGTATAGTAAACATCATCTGCTATTCTTGGAATTTCACCCTCATGAACCACTTCAGCCGTATCTTCTATAGTAATGTTCTTTATATAACAGTTCTCACCTGTAAGCCCTATATATGCTGACTTCGATTTATCAGGCAATGCTGCTACTACCTCAACAATCTTGCTTCTACTTTCAAGAATGACCTTAATATGATCCTGATATCTGTAGGAAGTTATATTGTATTTCTCTTCTTTGATCTCGGAATCCTTATAAGGCTCAGCATCCGCCTTGGACTTATCACTTACATTGACCTCCATGTTTCTTACAGATGTAGAAACATAGTGGCCATCAAACCAGACCTCACCATATTCAACATAATGATAAGCGGCTATACCCTTCTCAGTCTTGTGAACCGTCTCATCAAAAGAATCAAACAGGATTATGGCAGGTCCGCTGAAATCTTTTTCGTTTGTGGCAACTGTAGACAGACAATCGAAATTTACCTTTTTTACATGATCTTCGATTGATATGCCTCTTGTAATGGAACCTCTGTAGTTATCACATCTGATCTCTTTTTCTACAGGTATTCTCTCACCCTGACCATACTCATTGGCGTCAGCATCAAGGATTCTGACCATAATATCCGTGTAGTAGGGATCAAACTGAATACCGCCTCCTCTGATAAACTCTTCTCTTATAATGGGCTTTGGCAGCTGATCTCTGTATCTTTTCTTGGATCTCATGGCTGCATAGGCATCGGCAATCGCTATTATTCTCGACATCTCCGGAATTTCATCGCCCTTTAGTCCCTCTGGATAGCCGGATCCGTCATATTTTTCATTACAATATCTGGCTGCAATACTAAGATACGGATACTCCGTAATATTTGAAAGTATCTCTCCGCTGACGACAGGCTTATTCTTAACGATTTCATATTCTTCCTCCGTCAGATCATCATCCTTACCTATAACACTGTCAGGAAGGCCGATCATACCTACGTCGTGAAGCAATGCAGCATAATATATCTCATCACACTCTTCCTCAGTTTTTCCTGCAGCCTCTGCAATTTTCCTTGAAATACTTGCCACACGGGTGGAATGTCCACGGGAATAATCATCCTTTTTTTCTACTGCAGTAATGAATGCAGTAGCCGTCTGATCAAAGAGGCGCCTCATACTCTTTTTATCATTCTGCAGATTCTCCATCTCCATCCTGTGAACCCGCAAAACCTCATCGTTAACGTCCAAATATGAAAAGATGTAAAGAGATATGGAAACCAGCACCATCGACATATTAACAATGGAAATTCCATACGTAAAAATCTGCAGAATTCCTACAGCTATCGGTACAAAAATATACAAAAACAGAGCTGCGTTGATAAATTTACTGAACTTTCTTCTATGCTGAAAAGCAACTGTATACTGCACAATCGGCCCCACTACGGGGATAAGGTAACAGATAAGGAATCCCGGGCCTCTGTGGTATTTGTTGGTTTCATCAAAATAATAGTAGAACCCTGTAAACTGGGATAATACAACCAAAAGCATACCAAGAATAGATGCAACGCCGGTAAAAATAAGTCTTCTGGGCGTATTTGTGACTTTTCCTTCATTACTGAGAAGATCTATAAGATATAGATTAAACGTGAAGACTATACCTGAAGTCAGGAAAAATACCATGAAGTTGGATATTCTTACCATATAAAATGCGATTCTGCTTGGATTTCCGGAATACAAATATGCCTGTCTGTCAAAAAAGAGTAAAAATGTAGCTACCAGTTCCATGCCTATAAGAATCCATTTCCTTCTCCGGGGCAAAAATCTGGTAATGCCAAGCAGAAGTGCCATCATCATACACATGGCACATAATGCAAGCATAATATCCATTTGATTTGCTCTTATAAACTCAAACATCTACCGGCTTCTCCTTCGGTTAACAGTTACAACTCTTCTATAATTATCTGTGCAGAATGAAAAACTCCTGCAGCTTCTCTATAAGCTCTGCTCTATCGATGTTTTTAAGGAAGTACCCTTCAGGTTTCAGGGCAACAACCTTCATAACACTTTCCTTATCGCCTTTACCTGTAAGGAACATAACCGGAATATCTCTTGTCTCCGGGTCACTTCGAAGCATCTCAAGAACCTGTGGTCCGGTAGTAACCGGCATTTCATGATCCAGCAAAATAAGATCAACTTTATTCTTGGCAAGCCACTTGATGGCTCTGAGTCCTGAATTAGCCATGGATACCTTGTAGATTCCCTTAAGCCATTCCCTGACAAGTGTCAGATACTGAGGATCATCATCCACTATAAGAATGCTCTTTTTAAAATCACCGGAAGCCATCTTTGAAAAATATTCCGATACCGTTCTTGCAAACTTCTCATTATCCACAGGTCTGCAGAAGGTCTCATAGATAAGCTCTTCAGGCAGGTGCTTGCGAATCTGCTCAATATCTATCTGCTCACCTATAAGTATCATCTGAAGATTTCTCTCATCCATAATATCCGTCAGATAATGAAGGACATCCTCGTGAGGCATCGTGTTATCATCCAGATAAAGTGTAATGAGCGACACATCCTGTATCTTGGCGTTAATGTCATCCACACTCAGATGAACAAACTCCGTATCGCAGCCTGCGCCCTGCGCTTTTTGAATAAGCACACGTACTATAAATGATTCCTTTTCTCCGATAACTATCATCTTGTTTGCAGCCATCGTCTTTTCCCTCTCTAATTCTAGGTATAATATCAAGTTTTATAAGGAAAGTAATTCTTCCATAGCATCCCAGTCAAAGGTCCTGAGGAGCTTTTCCAGTTCGCTTATCTTCTTTTCATCCTCAGGTGACAGCTTATAATTCTTAAGCTGCCCTATTATCATCTCAACAGCATCATAATCCATCTGCGGAACCACATCTGCAAGGGCATCATAAGCATCCTTCAGCTCATCCTCAGGTATAGGCTCCTTGCTGTCATCCTGTTCATCTTCGACGGTAAGTTTTGAGAGCTTTTCCTTAAAGGACAAATAGTCAGCCATGAATTTATCGGTATGGGCATCAATAAACTCCACATCCTCATGATTTCCTGCATCCTCAAGACTTGCCGCCATCTTGGCCAGCTCTACCGCACCAATGATTCTTGCAGAACTCTTAAGTGCATGAACCTTGATCGTATAAAGCCTTATATTGCCACCGTTGTAAGCATCCTGAATAACCTTGGAATTGGCATCAATGGTCTCAAGGAAAAGCTGCAATGAAATGATAAAGCTTGAAATACCACCTGAGTTTTTAATACCTTCATCGACGGAAATCTCATGGACATCATTGATCCAAAGCATGTTCTCCGGAAGCTCCTTAAGATCTTCCACAGCATCTGCAGCTTCTGCCTTCTGCATTATCTCCTCGGGAAGATGTCGCATGATGGTCTCTTCCAAAGCCCTACTGTCCACAGGTTTTGCCAGATAACCGTTAAAGCCTTTATCCGTATAATACTTCTCTCCGAGAGCTGCATTGGCGGTAAGCGCATAAACAGGCAGATCCTTATATCTCTCCCTAATCCTTGCAAGGGTCTCAATGCCGTCCATTCCCGGCATCATATGATCAAGGAATACCACGTTAAACTTGTTTTCAGCAATCTTATCAAGACATTCCTCTCCGCTGGAAGCCGTAGTTACAAATACCTTTGTCGCCTTAAGAAGCCTTTGGATGACGTTCAGGTTCATGGGATTATCGTCCACCACAAGAATATCCGCATCCGGCGCAACGAACTTAGGCACATAAGGTCCATCCACCGCATGTTCTTCATGCTCTACGAAGTTTCCGAGAGGTGTTTCATCTACTATCTTCTGGTCTACAGTCAGCGTAAATTCAGATCCCTCACCGTATACACTTTCGCAGGTGAGAGTTCCGTGCATAAGCTCAGCAAAACGTCTTGATATATCAAGTCCCAGACCTGTTCCCTGTATTCCACTGTTTTTCTCTTCATCAAGTCTCTCATAAGCAGTAAAAATCCTGGGCATATCCTCTTCCTTGATACCCATACCGGTATCTTTTACGGAAAAGGCCACCTTACAAGTATCATCTTCTCTTCTGAGCATTGTTACATTAAGGACAAAGCCGCCATAATCCGTGTACTTTACTGCATTAGTCAAAAGATTAATGACTATCTGCTTTATCTTTTCCGAATCGCCATAAAGTTTCTTGGGCAGCATCTCGTCCACCACGACATCAAAGGTCAGCTCTTTCTGGGTACTTCTTACTCTGACCATGGATACAATTGACCTCAGCATATCCTGAACATCATATTCTATCTCTACAGCGTGCATTTTGCCGGATTCTATCTTAGACATATCAAGAAGGTTATTGATCAGTCCAAGCAGAGATTCTGAAGCATTACGTATATCATAGGCATAATTTATCATGGACAGGAAGTAACTCTTTGGTACATCTGTCGGATCCTCTCTCATGATCATCTCGTCCATACCCATTATAGTGTTTATGGGTGTTCTGATCTCATGAGAAATATTGGCAAGGAACCTTGTTTTGGCGGTATTGGCTCTCTGCGCCTCATCTCTGGCCTGCTTAATCTCATCATACTGCCTTGTGATGATGGTAGACTTCATTATTCTATATACTACAAAGCCTGCAGTAATTGCCACGAGCAACGCCATAAACAATCTGAACACCAAAAGTTCTCTCAGTCTTGGCTTTTTCACTATTTCAAAAACTTCATCAATAATGACGTCCTCATCATTACTTCCAAGTACCTGAATATGAAGATGATAATCACCATAGGGCAAACCGGTATATTCAAGAGGCGTAAGCTCACTTCTTTTCAATGTGATTCCTGACTCCTCACGGCCTTCAAAAAACAGTTTTACAGTGGGATTCAAGGTTGTATAATCCATTACAGCCGTATGGATTCTGATACGTTCATCGGATGGCGGTATTACATATCTGCCATTTTCATCCGGAAGAATCCTTGTATCACCGTTATAAACGGAGTTCACTGCAATCTTTATATCAGTACTTTCTTCATAATAATTGTCAATGTTAACCCTGATAACACCATATCTGCCGGGTATATAAAGATTACCGTCACTATCAAGAGCGGCGTTTGCGTTTGCCGTTATTGCATAGGGTAGACCATTTGCTATAGTATAGAGTCTGTAATTTTTGACATCATCATCAAGAAGTTCCTTAGTATCCACCTTATAGATTCCACAAGATGCCATTACCCAGGCAGAATCATTATTGTCAAAATAAAGGTCATAGTTGTTGTTATAAGGGAAAGAGGTTACGGTATGCGTAACTCCATCTTTCAAATACTGGATCGAGTTGGAGGTAACAAGCCAGATCACACCATTGACGTCGTCCTTGATAATCTTCATTATTACGTCACTGGTCAGTCCATCCTCGCGTCCAATTTTTGTAATGGTATCACCATCTATTACATATATCCCATCACCATCAGTAGCCGCAAAAATCTTGCCGCCATTTTCAACCATAACTGCTAAAATAATTGTGTTTTTCAGCCCTTCTTCATGACCATAGGTCTTAACTATTTTACCGTTCTTTAAGATTGCCACTCCGCCATTGGTGCCTACAACCAGGCTTCCATCCGCTGCTTCGTAAATACACCTTATCTGATCATGGGGCATTCCATCTTTGGTTGTATATGATGTTATTCTGCCGTCTACGTCAAAGCATACTAACCCCTTATCATTGCTGTAGCCTGCTACCCACAGATTCTTTTTACTGTCCTCCATGATGGATCTGATGCGGGTTCCTGTCATATAGTCAGTCAGCGCATCGTAAAGAGGAGTGGAGTCATTATTTAGTACATAAAGACCATTATCAGTTCCTATATATAACCTTCCCAAATGTCTACAGGTAGCGTTTACAACATTCTTCTCGATACCCGCTACCTCAGCAAGATCAAGGAAATTATTAGCAACAATTTTCATGGCGCCCTGAGATGATGAAGCAACCCAGATATTGCCCTGATAATCTGATGTAGTCATTTCTATGGAGCTGTTTATAGGCAGATCGGTAAGTGCGTGAAATTTCGCCTTTGTATCAAGATATCCTATGCGGCTTGTTGATGAAACCCATACTCTGTCGCAATCGTAGCTAAGCCAATGGACGTTATCAATAGGCGCAATCACTATCTTTACCATCGTAGGTCCTTTATCACCAAAGGCTCCATAGTATAAATACTTACTCTCTGTACCGATGTAGACATATCCGGGCTTGTTGGGATCTGCCAATATTGTGGTTATAGGCTCCATTCCCAGTTCATCGCTTGTAAAAACATCTGTTATTTTACAATTCTCTATAGAGAAAACCTTGCCGTTCTTGGTCTGTCCGTATATCCTTCCGTTGGAATCCGAATCAAGCTTTAGAACGCGCTCTTCATTAATCCTGCTATCATCGATGGTATGAAGCTGTCCCTCCGGGTCCACATAAGCAACACCCGCAATAGTTCCCAGGAAAACATTACCCTCGTTGTCTTCAGCAAAAATCCTGATTGAAGATGACGGCATACCGTCTGCGTAGGTATAGTGAGTCCTTGTCTCACCATCAATCACAACAACACCGTTATCATTGGTTCCTACCCATATTCTGCCCTTACTGTCCTCAAAAAGACCACGACCACTGGTCAGACCGTCAGAGGTATCAAGCCTCTCAAACTCAGTGCCGTCATATCTCATGATTCCGCTGTAGCCGCCAATCCAAATATATCCGTTGCTATCTCCCATAATATAGTTGGCATCTGAGGTGATAAGTCCGTTGGAGGCATCATAAATCTCGGCCGTATAACCCTCCTGGGTTATCTGACCGGTAATCGCATAACCGCCACCCGCCTTTTCTTCGCCATCTTCTGCAGCTGCAACGCTCTGTGACTGACATAACAGTGATAAAACAGACAGGATTGCAATTGTACTTATGAAGTTTTTATATCGAAAATACTTCAATGACATGCAACCTCCAAATTACATACGATCGTATTTCTTCAGAATAACTTTTACTTCAGAAAGCGATTCTATAAATACTTCCACGCATTTTGCATCAAACTGTGTTCCCGCACCTTCCTGTATGATCTCAATAGCTTTATCTAACGGATATGCAGGCTTATATACTCTTGGCGAAGCAAGAGCATCAAAAACATCGGCAACAGCCATGATTCTGGCTGAAAGTGGGATAACCTCCCCGTGAAGCCCCTCGGGATACCCATTGCCGTCCCATCTCTCATGGTGATATGCAGCCATATTTCTGGCTTCCTTCAGGTAACTTCCGCCCTTAACGGTGCTGATCGCCTTTTCTATTATCTCTTTACCGGCTGTAGTATGAGTTTTCATGATCTCATACTCTTCTTCGGTAAGTTTGCCGGGCTTATTCAGGATCTTATCGGAGATATTGATTTTTCCTACATCATGCAAAGGCGCTGATCTGACTACATCAGAAATAAATTTAGGGGTGATCTTCTCTGCGTAATAGCCCTTTCTTTTCAGGCCTTCGACGATGATCTTTACATAGGCAGCGGTCTTCTGGACATGGGCGCCGGTATCGGAGTCACGACTCTCGACCATATCTGCCATTGTTATGATAAGTCCGTCCTGCATCTGCATAGTAGATTCAGACAGATGTCTTATGCTTCTCATCTGCTCAGCCTGATTCAACGTCAGGTCGCAGATTGTCCTATAAAGCGCCTCTATCTCATCTCCTGTATGGATATTCAGGGACCTGATTCTTCGCACATTATTATCAAGACTCACCTGATCGTCGCCGGCTTCAGCGAAATCTTCCACACAGCTTGTCATTGCTCCAAGAGGATATGTGGTGTAAATACTTGTGGTCCACAACTCAAAGGCAATAATAAGAATGAACAATCCCGCCATTATAAGCAGAATCCTTATGATGAAATCGATCATATAATCTGCCATGTACTCAAGAGAAACATCGCAGATGATATAACAGACCAGCTTCCCTGCACTATTCTTAAGGGGATAGCCTATAGTAAGAAGCCAGCCTTCATCACTTTTTGATTCTATGGGGGCTATCTCTTCACCTGCAAGAATAGCGTCTTTATATGGTAAAAACTCATCCTTGAAGGGCAGCTTTGTTCCTATGTCATAGCCATACTCTGTTTCCGTATCCAGATCAAAAATTACATAGCATCCATCCTGCTCGACTTTGATCAGATACAGGTAATCAACACCCAGTGAATTATTCCGTATCTTGTAGAGCATTTCCTTTGTTTCAAGATAACCCGGAGTATTTTCGCCCTCCATCATATATGTATCAATCATGTCGGGATCGACTATCTCTGCAGCAAACCTGCAGGCGTCGCTGGCGGCCTCTATTCTGTCATTTTTAGCACTGTTAAAATACAGGGTAAGCCCAATCCAGGCCATAGCAATTACCAGTACAAATGAAGTCAGAAGCAGCTTACTGCTCTCCCTCCATCGTACGGACCCCTTTGAATCAGCCTTCCACCTATATATCCTGTTTTCTTCCTCTTCAGTCATTACGCGCTGCTTTACAATACTGTTCGCGATTCTGGTAGAAATATCATCCGGAAGAATACGAATAACCAAAACTGCCAATCCAAGGGAAATACCTTTATCAAAGACATTAACCAAAACATCAAGCATCATAGCTGCAGGCAAATATGGAAATCCCGTTGCTGCAGCAAACTCAATAGCTGCGTTGTCAACCACAGAGCCCTGCGTATCCATCCCGATAAATCTACGGATAATGACACTAAGTATGCCCGATATCATCGCTAACATCAGGATATAACCAAATACATCTTTAACTTTTCTAAAGGAGTGTTTTCTTGAGAAAACTGAGGTATGAATAGCTATAAGAGCATTTATAACAGAAAAATACATGTTTGTTGGATTAAACAACATAGAAACAGTGTTAGTCACAACCGCTGTTAAAATGCCAAAGAAAGGACCTGCTATCAGAGTGACATAAATGGTCCCCGTCGTATCAAGATAAAGTGGCAGTTTAAGGCTGCTCATAATAAAGCCCAGTAATACGTTGGCCGCAATTCCGGACAGCACAAGTGCATCGCGCAATATTCTGTTTTTATCTTTATGCGAAATGCTTATCTTCACTCTTTTCCCCTCATGAAAAGATACTTGCCCATAATACAAGCACTATATAGTAAATGATAGCATTTACGCAGCTTTTTTCCTATTAAATAAATATGAAAAAAAAATATAATATCATACAAAAAAGCTGAAAATAACGATAATAACGTCGTTTTCAGCTTTAAATTTTTTTATGTATTTCTTTTATCTATCAGCCTTTGCTGCTGCTCCCTGAGCTATCGGAATGAAGATCATCGCAATTACATAGCACAGAATGTACATGGGAATAAATGTACCAATAAATGCAAAGATAAATGCCGGAAACGGAGCTCCTGCAAATACCTGAACATTGAGCAGGTTCATTACCAGTCCGATTATTACGACAAAGATAACTACTACAGGTACATTACCAAGGAATCTGCCGGGTACACTCTCAGGATCAACCTTAAAAAGCTTGGGAAATCCCATTGCGATAAGCGGAACCGGTACAAGAGCATTAACTACGCATGCAAGAACAAATCCCACCAGAATGTTTATCGCAAGTGAAGGTGTTGTGAACATCTTGTCCGCATTTCCTGAAAATACCATTCCCCCAATTGACATCGCTGTAGCAAGCGGAATATTCATAACCAGATTAAATACAATAAAGAATTTTAAACTAGGTTTACCCATTTTTTCTCCTCCCTTTATATCAAGCCTTAGACGGTGATGGTGTAGGCTCACATACAGCTGTATAGTGTGCTTTACGTGCCTTGAATTCAGGATCCTTAAACAGATTCATAAGTCTGCCTTCGTTCTGGAAAATATCATCGCCGTGCATCTTTTTACCTGAAATTGTGTCGTGTGCCTTAGCCTCATCAGCGGGATCGAACTTGAACTTGAATGCACCGTCTACGATTTCAAGAGTTCCGTGAAGTCCGCAGAGCTCACACTCACAGTCTGTTGTGCCGGGATGAATATAGAAGTTGTTACCATTACAGTGAGGGCATGCGCCGGGCTTTCCCATCCACTTAGCGTGCTCAATATCACCGGCAGCTTCTACAAGGTTGCGGCCGATCTGCTTCATGCGCTCAATCTTGTCATCCTGCATGATAACGTCCTTTGACCATGAGAAGTAATCGTTATCAATTACAGTCCATGCGGGACTCATTGCGAGCATAGCGTGATCTGTCTCTACGCGGCATGCCCAGTCTGAACCACCGATACCGACGAATGAAATAGCCTTTTTCTTAAGATACTTGGGATCAAGTCCGGGAAGTCCCTGCTCCTTAAGCTTTCCGTCAGCCATATAGAGCATTCCGATATCATGTCCGGGACCCATTCTGTCACAAAGTACATGGAAGAGTCCTGATCCGCCTGACTCATAGATAGGATCTACGATGAGAACACCGTCAGCCTCAGCCATCTTATCAAAAAGTGCAGCATAATCGTCCTTCTGAGAACAGATCATACCCTTACCCATTACAAGTCCTCTGGAGCATGCAACGCAACCAGAGCAGTACTTAATATCCCAGTCAAAAACATGGATGAACTCGATCTCAGCCCCCATCTCCTTTGCAGCCTCAAGGGCAACGCGGCACATTGTATCATTGTTACCGTTTTTTGTCCCACAGGACAGTCCTAAAATTTTCATTGAAACCTCCTACTTATAAAAGCTTTTTGTTATTTAATGCATATATAAACCGCCTTGCGGTCGCATTTTATTTTGTTGCATGTTTTCTATAAACCAGGTAGTGAACCGGTTTCTCAATCACTATACTTGTGATAAGTCCTATTACATGCAGAATCGGATATGTGGACCACCACGCATTTATAAGGTTATTCCCTATCCCCACATTGATGATCGCCATAGAAAAGCTGACGATGGTCACATAAATTGCATTTATGATGAAATTCCTGGTCAGCATCTCCCAAAATGTTCCCTGCCTTTGTTTGCAGATATCTTCTGCAAACCATTTACCGATTATCCCCACAGGAATGATAATTGCAGCTACTGTATTTATTGTGAAAGCGCAGCAGCATCCTTTTACCCAGCCCTGGAGCGTATCACCGCCTGCAAGAACCACTGCAGCGGTGTTGATGGACAACGCCATACATATATTGGTTATGATGTTCCATCTGAAAAATTTTTCATTATCCATAGATTTTTAAGGTTTAATTCGTCTTTACGTATTAGTTGCTATTCGCCGGTCTTTTGATAAGGAGCGTACATACTGTAGCCACCGCAATAGCAGCGATCATTATCACAAAAATGCTCATGTAAGAGCCTTGTTTATCGTAGATTGCCCCTGCAAGAGTTCCTCCAAAAGATGCCAGAAGCAGATTCAGGTTAATAATGGAAAAGTTCACAGGGTAATTCTTTACACCAAAGAAATCCATGATAAACGCTGAATTTGTTGGAGTTACTCCACCGTAGGAAAGACCGAAGAAAACAAATCCTGCAACCACAAGAGGGAGACTATTTGCATTAAGGCCTGCCATTGTAATAAGGACCGAAACCAGATACAGCCCATTGTTGATAAGCATGGTCTTCTTCTGTCCAAGCCTGTCATACAGACCTCCGAAAATGACTCTTCCGATTCCGTTGAAAACAGAAATGAGTCCTACTATAGTTGCTATTGTTCCCGCTGTTAGGCCCGCTGAACTCTCATTTACAATGCCGCTGGCCTGTGCTATAAGTGCCAGTGCTGCCGCACTCATGAGAACTGCCCAGATAAAGTAGAGCCAAAATGAGACCTTCGTAATCATCTCTTTGGTGGTGTAGTCATCGCCTTTTTTTGATGTCGCACTGCTTTCTGATTTTGAATAAGCCTTTGCCTCTTCTGCTGAAGGCTTTCTTACGATCATTCCGTCAATGAAAATCACGATAAATACTGCGATTCCAAGCATCCTGAACAGAACTCTCCAGTCATAGGTGGCAAGCATTGCAGCATAGATTTTGCCTACAATAAATGCTCCTATTCCAAATCCCATAAGGAGGACTCCTGAAATCAGACCTTTTTTATCCGGGAACCATTTAGTCACACTTCCCATAACCGTGTTGTATGAAAAACCCGCGCCAAGTCCTGCCAGAACTCCAAATCCAAGGTATAAAAGCCCAATGCTCTGAATGGTACTTACCAGTACAAATCCTGCGAGAAGTAAAATCGCTGAAATTATGAATAGAATTCTTTCTTTGACCTTTCCAGCCAGCAAGCCAGCCACAAGTCCTCCAAGACAAAAGAAGCTCATGGCAAGAGTGAAAGTAAGAGAAAGTGATCCCTTGCTCCATTCTGAAAACTCAGCGGCTATAGGACTTGATAAAACGCTCCAGGCATAGATAAGTCCGGCAAACAGTAAAATTGCGACTCCGGCAACAGCATAAAGCCATCTGTTTATATGTTTCATATCAATGTCTTCCGTAGTTTTCTACGGGTTACTCCTTATTCGTAAATCCTTGCTTTTTCCTCACCTCTAAGAACTCTAAGTGTTCCTTCGGCAAGAGCTTTCATCTCGTTTTCTCCGGGAATTATTTCGATAGGGCCGATAAAGCCTGCGTGCTTCTTGATGGAGTTAACAAAGTTATCAGAATATGCAAGTCCTCCTGTAAGGACGATATAGTCAACCTTTCCGTCTACGGAAGGAGCAATTCTTGCGATAGTCTTGGCAGTATTAAGGGCCATTGCCTCAAATACCAACTCAGCTTCCTTATTGCCTTCGCCAACCATTTTTTCTACTTCGCGCATATCAGCAGTGCCAAAATATGAGATCATGCCGCCTTTTCTCTGAAGATTCTTCATCATCTCTTCTTTGGTGTAGTTGCCGCTGTAGCACATATCTACAAGAGCATATGTGGGAAGTCCGCCTGCTCTCTCAGGTGCAAAGGTGCCAATCTCATCATTGAAAAAGTCGATGATCTGGCCATTGGAGTGGAGATTAACTGTAATTCCGCCTCCAAGGTGAGCAACGATTATATTTACTTTGTTGTAATCAATGCCTTTATCCGCACAGAGCTTAAGCGCCGCTGCACGGGTGTTAAGGTTGTGACCCTTTGCAGGAACACGAACACCCTTAAGTCCTGTGATTTTGTTGACCTCTGTCATCTCATCAACAGTGATCGCATCATAGATATAAGCCTTTACGCCGATCTGCTTAGCAAGCTCATAGGCTATTCCTGCACCAAGATTGCTTGCATGCTGATCTACAGGATGAAATCTAAGGGTATCAACCATTCGATCATTTACTTCATAGGCACCGGTTTTTACCGGAGGAAGCGCTCCTCCACGGCCTACGATTGCGGCGAAGGATGAAAGCTCATCACCGTGAGCTGTAAGGCATGTTTCTATCAGACTCTTTCTCATTTCAAGCTGGTCATAGATAGTGGTGTAAGCCTTTAATTCTTCAAGGCTGTGACTGATACTCTCTATCCACTGCTGTTCATCAGCCTGATAAACAGCTATCTTGGTTGAGGTTGATCCGGGATTTATCACCAGAATTTTCTCGTTTGTCATATACTTCTCCTTACTGCGCTGCTGCAGCGGATACCACGATAGAAAGGTACTTTTCCTCTGCTGTGGATCCTCTTGAAACCATTACAATAGGGCACTTGGCGCCTACAATGAAGCCAGCCATCTTACCGCCGCAGCTGATGGCGTACATCTTACCCATGATGTTCCCTGCATGAATATTGGGAGCAATAAGAACATCAGGATCTCCGGCGATCTTAGACTCAAGCCCCTTGAACTCTGCAAGGTCTTTTCTCATTACACAGTCATACTGGATAGGACCTTCAACGATGCAGTTCCTGATCTCGCCTTTTTCATTCATCTCCTGAAGCTGAGCAGCTTCTACGGATTCAGGCATCTTAGGATTTACTTTCTCGACACAGGCAAGAACACCAACCTTAGGGCACTCATAGCCCATAGAGCGCAGTGTTTCTACTGTGTTCTCGATGATCTGTTTCTTCTGCTCAAGATCCGGATATGTTACCATTCCGCCATCTACGGGGAGAATCAGCTTGTGATATGAAGGAATCTGGAACATGGTGAAATGGCTCATAAGCTTACCTGTTCCAAGGCCATATTCCTTATTAACAACCTCCTTGAGGATGATCTTTGTATCCACTTTGCCCTTCATCAGGAAATTGGCTCTTCCCTCGCGGACAAGCTTAACTGCTGTTTCGCATGCCTTCTGAAGATCTTCTTCAGGTACATCAAAGATATTTTCCTCAGGGATTTTCTCCTGAAGTCTGTCTAATATCTCAAGAATTATCTTCTTATCGCCCACAAGAAGAGGCTCGATGATACCCTCGCGGCGTGCATTAACCACAGCTTCAAGAGTATGGTCATCGTTTGCACATGCAACTGCCATGATCTTTTTCTCGGGAGCCCCCTTAACCTTGGCTATAAGTTCGTCAAAATTATGAAAAACCATTGTTAATCCTTTCTGTTATCTCATCTGTATCAATAATGCAGATGCGTTCTTTCTTACTTTCTTGCGGCTCTTCCAATCTCAAGGCCCTTATCAAAAGCAGCTTTGTTGAGAGGAAGAAGCTTTGGCTTACTGCCAAGCTTATGTTCTACTGTTCCCCAGACGATTTCCGGAGCAACAACTTCCGTATATCCTACATAGACACCGAGCATTATTACGTTCAGAACCTTTGAATTACCCATTTCAAGAGCAAGTTCTGTTACAGGTGCCTCAACAATCTCAACGTCAGTTCTGTCAATTTTGTCCTTTACGATTGAACTGTTGATGAAAAGTCTTCCGCCGGGCTTAAGAGTTCCGATAAACTTCTTAAGTGATGGGCCGTTCATAACAATAAGATCATCCATTACATCCCCAAGGGGTGCACCGATCATTTCATCTGAAATAACTACATAGCAGTTAGCTGTACCACCACGCTGCTCCGCACCGTAAGAAGGAAAGAATGTAACATTCTTATCTGTAGAATCACATGTTGCAGAAGCAAGAAATTTTCCAAGGGTCATAACGCCCTGTCCGCCGAATCCGGCTACGCATAAATTTGTTTCCATTTGTTCTCCTTCCTCAGCCTTTATCCCTGATAACACCGAGAGGGTATTCTTTCAGCATGTTTTCCTCGAGGAAATCAAGAGCCTTAAGTGAATCAAGTCCCCAGTTTGTTGGGCAGCTTGTAACTATCTCTACAAGTGAAAATCCCTTGCCTTCTATCTGATATTCAAAGGCCTTCTTAATAGCCTGCTTGGTCTTTATGATATTTCCGGGATTGTTACAGCTGGTTCTTACCAGATACTGAGGAGCTGTAAGCTTATCCAGAAGCTCGCATACGTGCATGGGATAGCCATGTTCCTCTGCAATTCTGCCCTTAGGGGCTGTTGAAGCCTTCATTCCGAACAGAGTTGTGGGAGCAAGCTGTCCGCCTGTCATTCCGTAAATACCGTTGTTTACGAAAATAACAGTGAAGTTCTCTCCTCTGTTAGCTGCTGATACGGTCTCAGCAAGACCGATTGATGCAAGATCTCCGTCACCCTGGTATGTATAGTAGATGGTGTCGGGGTTAGCTCTCTTAAGTCCTGTAGCTACGGCGCAAGCTCTTCCGTGGGGTGCTGTTGTGTTGTCATAAGCCATGTAATCCATCTGAAGACCACAGCAGCCTATTCCCAGAACTGCAGCTGTTTTATCGATAATACCCATCTCATCAATTACTTCGCCGATGAGTTTCATAACTGTGGAATGCATGCATCCGGGACAAAATCCGGATACCTTATCTTCCTGAATTGTTTTTGTTCTGCTGTATAATAATTCCGCCATGTTAAGCCTCCTGTCCTGCTATCTTCATTACAGCCTCAAGCACGGCCTCTCTTGACATTACATTACCGCCTGAGCACAGGCACTTTTCTACAGGGCAACGTTTTCTTACAACTGCCTCAACATCTGATGCATACTGAGCCGGGATAGACATCTCAATATCAAGAATTGCCTTTACCTTTGAATAATCAAGCTTCTCGAAGCTTTCAACCGGGAAAGGATTGAGAGTTATAGGTCTGATCAATCCAACCTTAATACCCTTATTTCTGAGGATATCTACAGAAGACTTAGCGATTCTTCCTGATATTCCATATGCTGTCATGATGATCTCAGCATCCTCAACCTTATACTCTTCAACCATTACGTCATTGGCTTTCCATGACTCGTACATAGCTGCAGCTTCTTCGTTGCACTGCTGCATCTTTGTTGTCTGCCACTGTCCGGGCTGGATCCATGAACGGTTTTTATAATCAAGGGGATGACCTACAAGGGCCCAATTTCTCTTACTCTCTTTTATCTCAGCTACTTTTTCCTCTGACATCATCTCGGGAAGCTCTACAGGCTCCATCATTGTTGCGATAACACCGTCAGCCAGAAGATGAACGGGATTTCTGTCTCTGTCAGCAAGCTCAAAGGCCTTTACTGTAAGGTCTACAGCTTCCTGAACTGTTGAAGGAGCAAGAACGATCATCTGAAAACCGCCGTTTCCTGCAGCCTTTGTTGCTTCAAAGTAATCCATCTGAGCAGGCTGGATTGACCCTACACCCGGGCCTCCTCTTGCGAAGTTGGCATACACCATGGGAATACGCGCGGATGCACAATATGAAATTCCCTCGCTCTTAAGCGCGATTCCGGGACTGCTTGATGATGTCATAGCTCTGACACCGGCTGATGCAGCACCATATACCATGTTGATGGATGCAACCTCAGACTCACCCTGTACGAAATTTCCGCCTACCTCAGGGAGCCGTCTGGAAAAATACTCAGGTACTTCGTTCTGAGGGGTAATAGGATAACCTGCGAAAAAGCGGCATCCTGCTCTAACAGCAGCTTCAGCAACAGCTTCGCTGCCCTTCATAAATGTTCTTGCCATTTTTACTCGCCCTCCTTATAAATCTCAATTGCTCCATCGGGGCACATTCTGCCGCAGGTAAGGCAGCCCACACAGTCTTCCTGTCTGGCAGCCACAACATATTCATAGCCTTTGGCATTTACGTCGTTGCCTACCTCAAGTACATTTTTAGGACAGTACTTGATGCAGTAGCCACAGCTCTTGCAGCGCTCGGCAACAACATTAATCTTAAATTTTGCCATTTTGAAACCTCCTATTTGGCTGTTTATCTAACAATTCCAATCTGAAATCATTCAAATTAGTTCTTTAACCACTCATATGTGAGATAGAGATGAATAGGCATGATAGAACGTGAATTTGCTTGTTCCGTCTTTTTTGAAAATTCACCGGCGACATCCTCTCCAACACAAGTCATTTCGATAGGACGATACTGGGAAATGAGTTCATGCATTTTCTCTGATCCTGACACAACCTCTTCCAAGGTAGTTGTAATTCCTGCGTTTGGATTATCCACGAAGTGGATATCATCCAATGTAAGTCTTGAAACCGCCAATATCTCTGAGAGAAACTGATCTATATGATCTATGTCCTGGCAGAAGGGGCGATAATAGTTAAGGACGTACATTACGCAAAGCTTGGATTTATCGGTTCCCATCATGAAACCGCCAATTGATCTTGCGCCTATGTCGTCACCACCAACATCCATTACAACTATGCTGTCGTGGTCATGCAGAAGTGCTCTTACGCCACCTGCAACTGTGGGTGCGTCGTAGAACTGCTCTTCAAAGTGGAAATTGATTCCCGCCAGTTCCTGGCTATCCAACATGTCTCTTGATCTGAAAAGCGGTTTTGTCATGTCCATATCAAATAAGTGGACTTCCTTATCACCGGTGTCTGCAAAAAACTTTGCAAGGTTCAATGCAATTTCACTTTTTCCACAGCCCGCTTCACCAATCAGTATGAAATTGGTTTTTCCCATTTTTAAGGCATCTTCAATAAATCTCATAAAAGCCTCATTCTATCTGTTAACTCTCAAAATCACTTATCTCATAGAGATAAAGCCGCGATACTGAGAGAGGTTATCGGAAGTACATCTGTCTCCAAGGAATACTGAAGCGATGTTGTGCTGGGGCTTAAGGAACGGGAATTCGTCCTGCTGTGCCCACTCGGGTTTCTTCAGCTTTTCCTTTGCTAAGTTTACGCAAAGCTCGTACCACTCTTCGGGACCTTCGAACCATACTTCAACTACTCTGTCGAACTGTGCGGAAGGTGCACCGTAATTAACTGAAACCTTGCTGCTGACAAGTCTGTTTACTCTCACGCTTCCTGTAAAGAATGGAACCAGTTCCTCATGGAACCATCTCTCTCCCTCTTCCTTTGAGCATCCTTCGGGATACTGAATAAGGAACTGCCAGCGGAAATTGGGACCATCCTCAGGTGTTCTTTCTTTTCCTTTAAAATCTTCTTCCCAGTTGATCGGAACAAAAGCAAAGATAAAGGGAGGGAAATCACCGCCGCCTACTGCTCTTCCGGCATCACCGGATTCTGCATTATTATGTACGGTTGCGGAATCTACATCAGGAATGCATCCCTGCCATCTAAGTACATCCATTGGCATGTATTCCTGGAATATGTTGTTTGCCATCTCCGGAAGATGTTCGTTTACGAGCCAGTAATGCTCAGTGAGCTGCATTTTCCTTGCTCCGAATCTGTCGCCCTCCGGGGGAGTGGGATATGCCTGATAAAAAGCATATTTTGTTACATATGGGGAAAATTTACTGATACTTTCGGGAACGTGATATTTATAGAGCCAGTTCTCGAGTTTCGCTCTGTACTCTTCTTTTGCAAGTCCTACATAGATAAGACTTCTAAGCAAGTTGAATTCATACGCCATAAGATAAACCTCCTGGTCAATGTTGTTTTTGACAAGGAGAATTATAGCCACAGAAATCGCCACAAAAAAAATACCAAAATTTGAATGTTTTGATATCAATTTTGGCATTAGACTTTTTTCTCTTATACAGACTATTCTTTTAGTAAGCGTATCGGCGTATTTTGAAGGAGGTTACAAAATGAGCGATAAATTCTACGCAAAGAGTCCCGGTAACGAGGGTTATATAAAGAACATGGAAGTCCTGTCACATCACGACTGCGACAACCATTACTTATTCCAGTCACAGCTTTATAAGACAGCTGACGGAAAATACTATTTATATGGAGGATGCTTTTACGGAAACGGCGTTGAGATTCTTGACGTAACAGATCCTTCCAATCCCAGACATGTACAGTACATGCCTGTTATGGATCCTGAGAAATATACATATATGTCTACTCCCAAGATCCAGATTGCAGATGATCTTATGATAGTTTCGAACGGAAACTGTCTTGAATTCCTGCATGGACCTGCTCCTAAGAACTTCACTCCCGCCCCCGGCGGAGTTCATATCTTCTCTTTAAAAGAAGACCCCGAACACCCCAAAAAGCTCTCATTCTGGTCAACAGGAGAGCCCGAAGGAACTCCCGGTTCAGGTGTTCACCGTTTTACATATAACGGCGGAAAATACATGCACTTATCCGCTACTGCAGTTGGATTTAAGGACTTTATCTATAGAATAGTAGATATCTCCGATCCCACAAATCCTACAGAAGTAGGTCGCTGGTGGAATCCCGGACAGTTCTTCGGAAATCAGACCGAAAAGACACGTAAGAAGGAATGGAACGGATGGCAGGGCTACAACACATATCCCGGCTTTGTTCATTTCCCTTATGTTGGCGATGATGAAAAAACAGCTTACCTTAGCTGTGCCGGCGGCGGATTCAAGATTCTTGATATCTCCAACCCCGCATGGCCCCAGGTAATTGGCGAATGCAAGATGACACCGCCGTTTGCTACCAAGTTCGGCGGAGCACTTTGCCACACATTCATGCCTGTACTTGGCACCAACTACGCAATCGGCATGCAGGAAGGCGAGCGTCAGTGGACATACGGCCGTGAGCAGTATGAGCACTTCGGAGTTCACTCCTTCTGCGGAATCGAGATGTTTGATATAAGCAATAAGGAGGACCCGGTACTTATCTCCATCCTTCCTTATCCTGAAGTTCCCGAGGATTTCCCCTACAAGAACTTCAATCAGCTGGGAGATGACTTCCCCACATCCTTCGGCCCTCACAACCTGCATGAGCCCATGACAGGCAAGCCCTGGATTGAAAACAACAAGGATCGTGCCTACGACTGCTATTTCCATGCAGGTCTTAGGGTTTATGATATCTCCGATCCTTATGTACCGAAAGAAATTGCATACTTCATACCTCCGAATCCGGAGAAGCTTTGCTTTGATGTGAAGATGCCCAACAAGCCTCTTGGCACTGCTGAAGACGTTGTTGTGGATGACAGAGGCTATATCTACCTTAATGCAATGCACGACGGCGTATATATCCTTAAGAGCCTCGTGTAAGAATCAAGACTCGCTTGGAAGTTTTGCACGCCGGAGTTTAAACTCCGACTGAGTTAAATCGCTAGTTTCTACCATTACTATAGACTACCTTTAAGAAAAAAGTGGCTTTCATGCCACTTTTTTCTTTGGTATTATAGTGTCTATGAATGATAAACAGATAGAATGCTTTTTAGAAACAGGTAAATATCTAAGCTTCACCAAGGCCGCGCAGAATCTATATCTTCCGCAGCCTGCGGTAAGCCGTTATATCTCCGCTCTTGAACAGGAGTTGGGGACTACTTTGTTTGTGCGTGAAAACAGCAGAAATATTGCACTTTCAGAACCCGGCAAAGTATATTTCAATTTTTTCCAGAGATATTATGCAGAGTTCACCAACATCAGACGCATGCTGTCCAATAGCACTACTCTCATAAGACTTGGCTACAATGTCGGATGGAATGTCTCATATTTTTTGCCTGAGGTAGTCCGTAAATGTCGCGAGATTGACCCTGATTTCAACATAATATTTGAATGTCTTGGTTTTAAGGAGCTCACCCATTCCCTTGAGGATAAGCGACTTGATGCCATTATCACCACCAACGATTATCTTGAGAACAGAACAGAATTTGTGCGAAACAAGTTCACGTCGATAGACAGAATCATTGTATATTCGGAGCTTCTTCCGGGATTTGAATCAGTAAAATCTCCCAAAGATCTGTCAGAATATACATTCTATATGGTGGATGATCCCAGAATCGGTGAATTGTGTCAGGATATTGAGATCATATTCCGTCCCTACGGTTTTGTCCCTAAGTTTACTGCAGCTGCAAACATATCAACTGTTTTTGCAAATATCGAGAACGGACTTGGCGTGGCCGTTTTGGATGGATGGTATCAGGGAATACATCATCCCGGAATTCACACCCTGAAACTCAATAAGGATCTGCCCATATCCATGGCATGGCACAGAAGCACTGTTTCACCATCAATTGAATTATTGTATAATCAGCTTGCTGAATATTTTAATATGCATAAAGAGGAGGAAAAATAAAATGGAACCTGTACAGAGTATTGATGCTGAAGACGATCAGTTTGCATATCGCTATGACACACAGCTTCTTATCGACAGACGTGATAAGGACTTGGATGAGGATGAAATAGCAGATTATATCACTACACATTTTGAAGGAAACTCTCTTATCGCCGCAGGCGACGAGGAGATCGTTAAAATCCATTTCCACACAAATGAGCCCTGGAAGATCCTTGAATACTGCAATACCGTTGGAGAAATCTACGATATCGTAGTTGAGGACATGATCAGACAGTCAGCGGGTATGCAGGGATAATACCGCTATTATTGACAAAATGAAGAACGCTGCAAGGCACATCATTGCACCGGTAATACCCATGGCTCCTGCCAGAATGCCTGTAAGTGCTGTGAACACAACGCCACCTATACCCGTTGATACAGTTATCATCGCGGTTGCGGTGGCCTTTCTTTTTCCTGAGAACTGCAGAAGTGTGGTCAGAACGCTGGGGTAAATGGCTCCGCAGGCAAAACCAAGAGGAATGCAAAGAGCCAGCACTACAGCTGCACTGTTCATCTGAGCTATGATCACTGTAATCACGGGAATGGCTATTACTGAAGTAATGAGTATTTTCTTAGCATGAGCGGAGAAATAGCCCACCAGCACGCGGGACGGAATCATAACCGCCCAGAACAGCGATAAAGCATATTTTCCAAGGGATGACTTTAAAACATCAGTAAAAAGTGTATCTACGAAGAATGCAAAACCATTCTCAAATCCCACATAGATGCACATAACTACGCAAAGCAGAAGGACTCCGATGATAATAAACTCTCCGTCTCCCACTTTTTCATTATCTGCAAGATCCTTTACCTCTCCTGTGCTGTCTCGATTGGCCACAATTCCCACCAGAGTGATCACCGTTCCAAGGGACAATGTAAGGAAGAACATCCTCCAGCTAATTCCTCTTTTCAGATAAAAATCCACAAAAAGTGGCGAAACCAAGGCTCCAAGGGCATACATGGAGGTCATGATTCCTATCTTCTTTTTACCTGTTAAGGGATAGCTTTCCGCAAGAGCAGCGATAGCTATGAACTGAAGCGCACTTGTGGTCATTCCAAGGAAAAAGATTCCCACAACGAACAGCATCTGAATGGAACTTATGAAAATAGCGCAGGCAAAAGCAGCCTGTATCACCTGCAGGATAAGAATACATTTAAGTTTATCTGATTTATCTGCCCAGTTTCCAAGGATAAGCGGTGCAAGCATAGTTGCCAAAAGCTCTACGGCAGCAAAAAGGCCCATATTTGTTATGGACAGATCATAGGTTTGGCCAATACTGTACAGGCTTGCCTGATATCCACCGGCTTCAAATCCATTGATGAACACTACAAGAAAAAGGAACAGCCATAATAAATCTTTTTTTCCGTCTCTGGTCTGATTCATAAGCACCCCTCCATGCTCAGGATCTGATGATTATCTGGATTCCTTTTCATCAAGCTCATCCAGGGCCTGATAGTAGATATTCTCGTCCTTTACGCCCCCATCTGTTCTGAGTTTCATGGACATTGAGACCTTAATGGTAACGCTCTTACCATTAACCTCATTTATACCCTCAATGCTTTTCTTAAGCTTTGCAGCCAGTTCTTCAAGTTTTTCTCTGGAATCAGTGTATGTAAGCACACTGAAATAAGCTTCCTTAATTCTCGAAGCAGCTGCGCTCTGACCGATACATTCTATTATCTTTTCACCTATTTCACGAACTACTCTGCCGGCCTGCTTTTCACCGTAATCCGCAGTAATCCTCTTATGGTTCATGTTATGGATGATAATTACGCCGTAATTTCTGCCGGCGTCGTTATACTGCATCGCATAGTCCGACATAACATCCATATATGACCTGAAGTTCATAAGTCTTGTCATATTATCCAGCTTTGACGGGTTAACCAGCTTCTGAACTCTGTAAAGCTCCTGGTCGATATCCGCGAAATTACCCACAAGACCTACTATTTCGCCCTTGTCATAAAGGGGCATCTTATTACAGATGATGTTGTGAACGACACCGTTAACTATGCACTGTCCACGGGCATTAAAGATAAATTTGCCCTTTCCGATCACATCCAGCTCATCGCCCTGATAGGGTCCGTCATCGACATGCCAGTGCATCTCCTCGTCTGTTTTACCGATAATTTCATCAAGAGAGCCAATCTCATAAAAATCCAAAAATGACTGGCTGACACCCCTGAATCTCCGTTCTTTATCCTTCCAGAAATGCATGGTTGCAGAATTATCTACTATATTTTCCCAGATTAATGCGTATTCCTTAACCTTCTCAGAAAGCTCAGGACTGTCATGTCCTGCATCTCCGTATGTCAGATTATCAAGAGCCTCACCCATCTCCCTGGATAAAGTATTGATCGTGAACAGATATTCATTTCCATCGGTTCCGGGCACCATAAGAAGTATGATCGTTCTCCACTTATAACTGCCATCCTTTTGGCGAAGCCTGAAGTTTCTTGCGATATAGCCCTTCTTACTCTCTTCTCCCCTTTGCTTGATGGTATTTGTATCAATAAACGCCATAAATGAAACACGTTCATCGGGATATACGCATTCCTGAACAAATAGTGAAACCATCTCATTTAAATTCTGATAGATATTAGCGCCGCCTGTCATATATCTGTAAGCGCCAATAAGAGGTGATGCCTTATTTGTACTTATATTGATCAAAAGAACAACTTCAAAGAGGTTATTGAGCTCTCTTAGCCTGTAATCCAGCCTGTCTCTCTCCTTGATATTCTGGTCCAAGGATATATTCGATATGGTAGTTTTGAACAGATAACGGTCATCATTTTCTGCCAAAACCTTGCCCTTAAGATAGTAATAATTTCCCTTATCTGTATAATAAAAACTTTCATAATTCCTGCTTTTTATGGCTTTTTCAAGGAACTGCTCATGCTTGTCCAGAAGCGGTGATGCAGGGTTATAAATAACGCTGTCAATATACTCAAGATCATCTGTAGTAACCCTGATCTGCTGTCTGTAGGCATCGTTCATGAACAACGTCTTGAAGCGCTTTCCATCATACTCCGCAACCTGCAATGATGTCTCAGTATCCCTTGTATTGAAGCTGGCAACCTCGTAATAGTTGCGCCACTGACGTTCTTCTATGGTGATGCCCTTCTTTTCAATGCTTTCAAGCATTTCATTTAAGGGTTTTGGCAAGCCGAAATAAGCTCCCTGAAGCTTACCGCAACCGATAGCCTTTAGGAACTCCACCTGCTCCTGGGTTTCAACACCTTCAGAAAGCGTCTTGATCCCAAGCTTTTTGGCCATTGCAAGAGATGAGCGAACAATGGTCTTGGACCTCTCACTCATATTTGCAAGGAAAGCCATATCCAGTTTTAGTACATCAAAATGGTAATCCTTTAACAGATTTAAAGAAGAGTATCCGCTACCGAAGTCATCAATCCAAACCTCATAGCCCCTGTTCCTGAAGCTTTCAATAACACCTGTCATCAATGCTTTATCCTGGGCTATCATGCTCTCTGTGAGTTCTATATGCAGATAATCTCTGGGAATATCATATTTCTCAACTGCTCGCTCAACAACTTCAAGCATGTCGCAGACCATGAAATCCAGTCTTGAAAAATTCACGGATACAGGGAATGCAGTTTTTCCGCTCGCTATAAGGTCATGGATATCCCTGCACACACTTTCAACCATAAAACAATCGAGCTTATGAATCTTTTGGGTTTTCTCCAAAACATTGATAAACTCGTCAGGTGATAAGAAGCCCACATCAGGCGCAACCCACCTTGCCAGTGACTCAGCCCCGGCAAGCTGCCCCGTAAGTGAACGCACAACAGGCTGATAATAGACCTTAATATCCCCTGCTGCGATCGCTTCTTCAATATGATCGACTATGTAATGACCTAGCGCTCTTTTTCCGTTGTGGTTAGCCATACGATATCCTCGCAGAAAACGTTAGTTTCATATAGTCATTCTATCATCGAAATATTAAATATTTATAAATGCAATATTATGCTCGTATTATATTTTCAGAATATAAGTGCGAATTTTAATTTATTTATTCAAGTCCCATTACTTCTAAAATTTTGACATCATATCCGAATATGCTGTGATATATTTTTATGTGGGCCTGCCCGGTTTCAAGGGCCTGAATAGCTCTGCCTCTCTTAACGGTAAAGGTCTCCTTAGTACCATCATCATACTCAACATCAATGTAGAATTTGCGGGTTTTGTATTTGCTGCCCGACAATTTGGAATGTGTTTTGTTCATTGTGACATTCTCGTAGGTAGGCTCAGATGTTGTAAACACCATTCCTGCACCGTAGCTTGCGGTATTCATAAGGAGAAGTACAAGGAGCAGTCCCAATGCCACATTAAAAAAGGAGTATTTTTCCTGCTCATCTTTAACCCAGAGAATAATATGCCTGATAAATTCGCCAGCAAAAAACAGAATGACTGTGGCCGTAAGCACCAAAGCAACTTTCGTGTTAGTCCTTGGAGAATTCAGTAAATCCGTGTATTTCATCTGGTAAAGGTAATAGAATGTTATGCATAAAAACGAGAACAGATGGGCCAAATTCAGGTCTTCTGTTCTCTCAAGAATTCCCACCGGACCGCCAATTATCATCAATCTAAGAGCTACAAACAGTGAGTAGAAAAGCATTGTCCAGGGAGATAAAACGCTCCTGCAGCCTGCAAAAAGGTAATCCGCGATAAACATGCACACAACAGGGATATCTATAATGCAAAAGATTATGCCAAATATTTTGTAGTATATCCTAAATGCCAGATTTCTTGGTTTTTTTGTCGTTACTTTCTTGGTCTTATCTCTGTACTGCGCCTCATTTTTAAGAAACGAGAACAGATCGTCAAAATTTTTATGAGTGCACTCCACGATGGAAACACTGTCGCCGTTATAAAGAATAACGATCTTCATTATGCCAAACACAGTGTCAAGGCAGTCCGTTATATCCTCTATCCTGTAGCCGTCCAGCTTTTTAACGTCGATTGTTACAGGCTTTCGAAGAAATTTCTTTATGGTGATCTCTCTTCCATCTACCGTGACCTTTGAAAGCACCGTGGTCACATAAAATTCAAGTGCGATAATACAGCATCTGCAAACGCACAAATACAAGGCAGTTACCAGTATTTCCGCCCAAATGCTCATGACCTTCTCAGGATTACTGTTTACAAAATTAAAGAACCACACGGTGGCAAAATATGCCACAAGCACACTTCCCACCGGGATCCAGAAATAACGTATTGCTTTACCTTTTACAACAAAACTTTTCAAAACTTACTCCAACTACTATTATTTTTGAACTGCGAAAGAAATACTAAGCGCGATTCCTTTATCTTAATCCAATTTCTGCAGGGTGAAATCATCCCATGCGCCCCAGCAGCCTGCTGATGCTTTAACTCTGGCTCCAAGGGTAACCTCCGTGCCGTCCTCTTTAACTTCTATCTTATCGATTACGGGATGCTTGTACTCGCGCCATGCGGTGACCTTGGTGCTCTCTTCAATGGTCTCGTCACCGTTAATGCAGTACAGAACGAACTCATCGCCGGATTTGCTGTCACCGCCGTGAATATAGCCGTCAAAGGCATAGGTTCCCTTATCCAGAGTAAGGGTCTGCTCAACCTTGAATTCAAAGTCCGACTCATACCAAAACTTCATGCACCACTCGCCGGTTCTGCAATCGCTGTGCTGCATGATGCTCACATCCTTAGAGGCGCATTCTGTTGTGACTTCCCAGGCTTCCTTGCCGTCCTCAAATCCGGGATTTTCAAGAAGATTGTCCGCCTTTATCGCTAATTGAATTGTCACTGCCATCTCTGAATCGCCGTCTGTGACAACTCCGGGAATCTCGTACTCACCGATACCTGCTTCTTTTGCGGCATCTAGCGCTGTTTCATCCCAGGCTACTTCCAGCTCCTTCTCAGAGCCGTCGTTATATCTGACGTTTACTTTTTCCGGAAGCTCTATGTCTTCACCGGGCTTTGCTGTCACGGCTTCAGTGGTTACGCCTGTCATGGCAAGTACGCCCTCTGAGCCCTCTCGCATATCCGCATACATTCTGGCAGAAGACAGCGGATGTCCATGAAAATCAAACCATGCCTCGTTTTCAACAACAGCGCCGCCACCGCCATAGCTTCTTACGTCCTTGTCGTATTCGCTGGCATAGCCCGTTGCCCAGCCTGAGCCTTTTTCATCCCAAATACCCTTGTTCTGGGCAAGAATCTGGGTTGAGCCTTCTTTTCCAAGCTCAAATACCTGCACGGGAAGCCATGCCGGTTCCCAGTAAAACACGCCGATTCCGCCATCTATAGCTGATACGGTCTCCACAACGGCGCGAACAGAATCTGCCTGTCCCTGAGGAGAAATGTCAAAATTAAACTCATCCACCTCAAGATCCGCTTCATTCTGTGTATTTCCGCAGCCATCGCCATCCTCTAAGGTATATACGTAGGAGGTCTCTGCTACCATTACCTTTTTATTGTAGGTCTTCGCTATAGATTCAAGCTCATTTTGGAGATTTTCAAGAGTTCCGTGCCAGTATGGATAGTAGGATGATGCAAATACATCATAATCCACCTCGTACTGATCCAGCTTCTCTACGTACTGCGAAAAATGCTTTTCAGGATTAGCAAAGTGAACTGCCACCAGAATGTCCTCAGAAACGCTTCTTACAGCTTCGCTTCCAGCTCTAAAGAGCTTGCACATGCTGTAGAAATCAGTCTCTCCGCAAAGTCCGTTGTTGGTCTCATTACCAATCTGAACCATGCCCACATCAACGCCATTATCTATAAGATACTGAAGGCTCTCCTTAGTAAATTCCTTAAGTGCCTCCGCTCTGTCATCTGTTTTCATATCAGCCCAGGCCTTAGGTGCTGTCTGCTTCCCGGGATCTGCCCAGAAGTCTGAATAATGAAAATCTATGAGAATTCTCATGCCTGCTTTGGTGGCAAGCTGTCCAATTTTCTTGGCATTTTCAAGGTCGCAGTTTCCGCCGCCGTAGCCGTGGCCTTCCTCATCCTTAGGGTCATTCCATACGCGAATTCTCACGTAATTTACGCCGCACTCATGAAGAAAATCAAAAAAGCCCTGATCATCCAGCTCATTTCCATCGTAGTCATAGTACTTAACACCGCTGTCCCTAAGGGCGGTAAATGAGCTTATATCTATACCGGTAATAAAATCATCTGTCATGTTTTCAACCTTTTTTACGAAAATTCCGGGATCGGCAGACTCACTATTTTGCGTGGGTTCTACGGTTTTTCCATCACCACATCCAGCTGTCATTACTATGGATGCCGCAAGAATCAAACTCAGTGCTGCTTTTTTCATAATTTTATAATCTCCTCGATTTGTTGTTTTCCTTAGCTATTCTACAGCTAATACAACCTAAAAGCACCTGTTTATATTTAATTGATAGCGTAAATTGATATTCGGAAACAAAATGGTGGAATACACCCGGAATCATTTAAGATCAGACTTTGTCTCCGTTATTATACAGCACTGAAGCCCCCGTTACCAGCCCCTAGCCGTTTGTTCCCTGCGGAACCTTGTGTTCCGCTTATATTCCTTGGTCTGCTTGTTGACTACTTTATCTGCCAGGAAATATCAGTCAACCCCAAAGCCGCTTTGCGGTGCGCCGTGCGCAGGGTTGACAGATATTTCCTGACAGATATTCTGTAGTCAAGCAGATCAAGGATATCTGTGCGCCTCAGCGCACTTTATTCAAGGACAGAGGCGTCAGCCTCTGGCTTCCTTTTTAAGCAAGTTTCTGATCT
>NZ_KE384160.1:0-15962 GCF_000424285.1 Butyrivibrio sp. MB2005
AGAGCGTAATGACAGTAATGGCACTCCCTGAGCGTATGAGACGTTTCTATAGAACTACAAACTATCTGGAACGGCTCAACAAGGAAATAAAACGCAGGTCAAATGTGATCGGTGTATTTCCAAATGTACAATCCATTATCAGAATCATGGGAAGTGTCTTACTTGAGCAAAATGACATGTATATGGCTCAGAATAAGATATCACTCACCAGAAAAGACTTTGATGAGCTGAACAACTCGTCAGCGAAACTGATAGAGATTGCAAAGGAACAGCAACGACTTTTAGCGGCCTGACAATTGGATACCTAAAGGTAATTTACACACAATAAAGGACTTGACCTTGAGAAGATGCCGCCGCGCATAGAAAATTGCCAAAAATTGAAATTCCTCTGCGCGAGAAGCGCGAGAAAACCAAGCAAAGAGGCATTTGCGCATATATTTTGAGAAAAAATAGGATTTCCTCTGCGCGAGAGGCGAGATTGATGCTTGAGAAGATGCCGCCGCGCATAGAAAAACGCCAAAATCTGAAATTCCTCTGCGCAGGAAGAATAGAAGCCTTTATGAAGCCTGAAGGCCATAGAAGAAAACAATCCCGGATTATCCGTATAAAAGAATAGAAGGAGGTATATGTCTATGAAAACAAGAAGGAAAGCAATTACTAAGACACTCGGTAGCTTGATGGTTGTTGCACTGATTTTTGGGATGTTCACGATGATCAGGACGGACGTAAAGGCAGCGACACTCAATGAGAGTGAATTTAAAGTAGGAACTATTTTTAAAGTAGGTGACAATGTTGTTGTTACAAGCACAAAGGTATGCTTTTACCCTGATCCAAATGAGAGAGGCGGTGCGCATCTTCCGGCAGATACATACACAGTAGGAAGAGGCAATGTTACATTCAATGATGATGGATCAGTGAATACATATGATCAAGATGGCATGGGATCAGCTTTTGTAATCCTCCATGGCGCTTATGTGTGTGGTGCTATGAAAGCCACATTGACGGAGGGAGAAAATCCTGATGGTAAGGTAATTGATAATCCTGATGGTATAGAAATTCTAAAGATAGATATGTGTTCTGAGGACAACGATGGCAAGACATATAAACGTTTTATTATTAGGCCTCATCAGGCAGATACAGTATCCAATATCGATTTTACCAGTTCATCTTCAACTTTAGAATTTGGTAAAACGACTACACTCAACGTTTCAGTTTTACCGACATCTCTGGCAGCTACAGCCGCTATTAAGTGGTCTGCTTCTCCTGCAGGAATTGTAAAACTATATAAGGATGAAGCTTGCACAGAAGAAGTTGGTGCAAGTGAGACCGGATTAACAGCAGTTTACTTAAAGGGTGTTGGAATAGGAGAGGCGACCATTACCGCAAAGAGTGATGACTCAATAGGCAGAGAGTCGACATTCAAGGTAACCGTCAGCAAGCCCCTTATCCCCGATTCAGAGATCAGCGCTGCGCAGCGTCCTACAGCCAAGACCGGAGAAGGCACCGAATACACAGGAAAACCCATAACACTTGTAAATGAGCCTACTGAAAGCCTTCCTGAGGGCTACAAGATAAAATACGCCCTTACGACTACAGAGACAGAGCCTGCTGAATCGGCATACTCTGATACCATTCCGACAGCCACAGAGCCCGGAATATATTACATTTGGTACATAATCTACAGAGATAAGGACGGCGCAGAGACCAAGCCGGCACGCCTTGAGACTGAGATTGTTCAGCCTATTGACGCTGACGAAGAGCTCCACGCAGTATTTGGAGAGAATCTGAAGATCAAGCAGACCAGGAAAGCCATCAAAGTAAGCTGGGGCAAGAGCAAAAACATCGACAAATTCGAAGTTTTCATTGCATACCTTGGTAAAAAAGCGGGCAGTACCCCGACAGCCACCACAACGGCCAATTCCGTTTCTGTAACCAAGATAAACAACAAGAAAATCGACACCAAGAAGAATTTTTCAGTCGAAGTTGTTGCTTATGACAAAAAAGGTAATAAAGTCGGAACCAGCATGAAATGCTTCATTGCCGGCAAGGACAATCCTACCTATACCAATGTAAAGTCAATTAAGCCTGCTAAAAAGAAGATAACCCTGAAGAAAGGCAAGAAGGCCACAATCAATGCCACTCTTAAACTTCAGAGCAGCAGCAAAAAGCAGCTTCCCAAGAAGTATGCGCCTGACATCAGGTATTCATCTTCCAATAAAAAAGTCGCTACGGTTAATAAAAAAGGAAAAATTACTGCAAAAGGTGTTGGCAAGTGCAAGATTTATATGTACGCTAAGAATGGCGTTGCTAAGAGTATTACAGTAACTGTTAAAGCAAAATAAGTGGATAATTTATATGAAACAACGCATATTTGGGCACATTGAAGATCTTCCGGATAATTGCATACTTGAAAGCGACCTGTTGACAGAACAGAATGTGCTTTTGCTGCCAAGAATGACGGTGGTGACTCCGGAGCTTAAAAAGTCTGTTTCCAATTATCGAGGATTTATTAGCATATCCGTCACCACTGTGGATGAAGAAGAGATTTCCGATTCCGATGTTGAAGCAGACGAGTCCATACTTTTTGATGAAGAATTCAAGAGGTATGCGGTCGAGAGCATTATCAACATTTATAAAAATATCAATGAGCCGGACGAGATCGTCGATACCGTGGAGAATCTTAGTTCTGACCTGTGTTCACTTGTAAACAGCTCTGTGAACCTTGGCGTGAATCTGGCTAAGCTCAAGATCAGCGATGAGTATACCTACAAGCATTCCGTTGATGTGGGAACGATTTCTGCGGTAATAGCTGCAAACATGGACTACGACTCTGATTTTGTTCACGGCGTATCCATTGCGGGAATACTTCATGATCTTGGAAAAGAGAAAATTCCCAGTGGAATTCTAAACAAAACATCAAGGCTCAGCGCCCAGGAATTCAACATCATGAAGATGCATCCGGTGTACAGCTATCAGATCATGAGGGAAGCTAAGGAAATTCCGGAAGAGATCAGGCAAGGTATGCTTAATCACCATGAAAACAAGGATGGTACCGGATATCCAAGAAAGCTTGTGGATAAGGACATCGGCGATATGGCCAAGATCATCACTATTGCTGATGTTTTCGATGCTCTTGTAACAGAACGCTCCTATAAAAGAGCCATGACGCCAAGAGAGGCTATTGAGATCATGTTTACTATGAGTAGCAAGTTCGATCTTAATATTTTCAAGGCATTTCTGGATATTATCAACGTCTATCCCAACGGGTCGGAGATTTTGCTAAGTAACTCGGAGCATGCTATTGTTATAAAGCAGAACAGGTCTTATCCGCTGCGACCTATAATTAAAATATTAGAAACGGACGAAGTGGTTGATCTGGCTACTGATTCCCATTATCTGTCCGTAATCATTACCAGCTGAGGTGCAGTCATATATGCAGAACAGTAAATACAAATTGGCAGAGGCGGTAAAGGAGTGCATGAAAACAACCTCTGTGGAGAATATCACGGTTAAGCAGATCGTGGACGTCTGCGGTGTTTCAAGGCAGACCTTCTATCGAAATTTTATAGATAAGTATGACCTTATAAATTGGTATTTTGACCGTCTTCTTGAGCAGTCCTTTAAGGAAATGGGAAGCGGAGAGACTCTTAGAGATGGTCTAATTAAAAAGTTCAGATACATCAAAGAAGAGCGGCTGTTTTTTACAGCTGCTTTTCGTGTGGATGAACAGAACAACCTCAAAGAGCACGACTTTTACATGATCTTTGAGCACTATTGCAGGCTTATCAGAGAAAAATCCGGAGAACTCCCGGAGAAAAAGATAAGAAAGCTCCTTGAAATGTACTGTCAGGCATCCATCTACATGACGGTGCAGTGGGTTCTTAAAGGCATGAAGGAGCCGGAGGAAGAGCTGGCGGACCTTATGATAGACGCCATGCCCCCGGAGCTGGCATCGCTTTTTACAGAGCTTCAAATCCTTTAATTTTCACATCATAGTTTCTGAATATTTGCCATTTATGTTACACAAGCCGTTAAGTGTAACTTCTTTTGAATGCCCATAAATGCTATGCTTTCTAATGGTAGAAAAATCCCGTGTAACGCAGGTTTTGAAAAAGGAGGACAAAGTAAAATGGCAAACAGAATTTCATTGAACGGCACATCATATCATGGTGCAGGTGCCATCCAGGAAGTAGTTAATGAGATCAACAATAACGGTTTCAAGAAGGCTTTTGTAGCTTCCGATCCCGATCTTATCAAGTTCGGCGTAACAGCAAAGGTTACAGATCTTCTTGACGGCGCTAAGATCCCTTATGAGATATATTCAGATATCAAGCCCAATCCCACAATCGAGAACGTTAAGAACGGCGTTGAGGCCTTCAAAAAGTCAGGTGCTGACTGCATCGTAGCAGTTGGTGGCGGATCTTCAATGGATACTTCTAAAGCAATCGGCATCATAATCACCAACCCTGAATTTGCAGATGTTCGCTCACTTGAGGGCGTTGCACCTACAAAGAACCCCTGCGTTCCGATCATTGCTATTCCTACAACCGCAGGAACAGCTGCTGAGGTTACAATTAACTACGTTATCACAGACGTTGAGAAAGAGAGAAAGTTCGTATGTGTAGACACACATGATATGCCTATCGTAGCTATCGTTGATCCTGAGATGATGTCATCAATGCCTAAGGGCCTTACAGCTGCTACAGGTATGGACGCTCTTACACACGCTATTGAGGGTTACACCACAAGAGCAGCTTGGGAAATGACTGATATGTTCCATCTTGAGGCTATCAGACTTATCTCCAAGAACCTCCGCGGCGCTGTTGAGAACACCAAGGAAGGTCGTGAAGGCATGGCACTTGGTCAGTACATCGCAGGAATGGGCTTCTCAAACGTTGGTCTTGGTATCGACCACGCTATGGCTCACACACTTTCAGCTCACTATGACACACCTCACGGTGTAGCATGCGCTATGTTCCTTCCTATTTCCATGGAGTTCAACCGTGAGTACACAGGCGAGAGACTTCGTGAAGTAGCAAGAGCTATGGGTGTTGAAGGCGTTGACAACATGTCACAGGAAGAGTACAGAGATGCTGCTATTAACGCAGTTAAGAAGCTCTCTGAGGACGTTGGAATTCCGAAGACTCTTGATAAGATCACAGAAGAGGATCTTGATACACTTGCAACAGATGCTCTTAACGATGCATGCTATCCCGGCAACCCGAGAGAAGCAACAAAAGAGCAGGTTATCGAGATGTTCCGTATGCTGATGGCATAAGGATTTCTGCTCCAAGGGAATGTTTAGCAGGATACCTGCTGAACATATAGGGGTTTTACAGTCTTGATTTTATAAGTATAATAGAGGTCGTATGGCTTAAGTGTTTTGAGCCCTACGACCTATTTCTTTATAAAAATCGGTCTATATTTCGGGAGGGAAATGAAATGACAATAGATGCTTACATGAACCCTGATTTTACATGGGTAAAAAAGCTAATATTTTTTGCAATATCCTTTGTGGCGGTGCTGCTTTGTGATCTTTTGATCCGCGGAGGACATAAGCTTATCGCGGCAGGTACGCCTAAAGCCAAAGACCTGGAATATATGGAAAAAAGAGAGCACTCTCTTATTCAGCTTTTCTATGAGATGATCATTTCTGCCACATCCGTTATGTCTTTTGCCTGCGCTTACGTGGTCCTGAACCACGTATACTCTCTGGTGCAGTCGGGAACCCCGGCTATGCAGTGGGAGCCTTTGATGACCATTTGGGAAAACGGAAAAGACTTCGTTCTTTTGCTTTTAATCTGCCTTTCCTGCGTACTTAACTCGATTTTGGACAAGTTCATAATCCCGCTTAAAAAGCTGGCGAAGGAAGAAATCGCATCAGTCCGCATGCTTTCCATGTTTTATGTGATCATTATTTTGATGTTTATGAACGTGATAGGAGATGAGAGTGAATACAGCCCGGTAATGATGTATTACCTGGGGCTGATGGTGGGACGATTCGTCTATTTTGATGCATCCTTTGCGGACTTCCTTGAAAATATCAAAAATGTATTCCTAAGGCTTCCGCTTTTGATGCTTGGAATGCTGCTTTCGGGCGGGCTTTGCTATTTGGGCTTCTGGCTTGAGTTTTTCCTTGAACGCAACTACTACATAATGGGCGTGTTCTACACACACCTTTTCCTGTTGCTGTCAGTGTTTATCCTGTATCACGGCTATAATTTATGCCAGATTTTTAGCAATAAGAGAGATTCCGGACAGGATCAGTAACACAATAACCAGTTTTTTGACCTTTTTCTCATCAAGAAGTGTGGCGCTCTTCATGCCTGTGAAAACTCCAATTAGCATGAAGGGTATGAGAATAAAGGCCAGTTTCAGTGAATCCGGAGTTATTATTCCAACAAAAGCATATGTTATTATTCGAACTATATTCTCTACTATGAAGATAATGCTCAGATTCGCCTTGAATTCTGAGCTTGTCTCTGTCACCTTGCTGACGCATACTGCCATCAGTACGCCTACGCCGAAGAGACCGCACATAAGTCCCCCGGTCATGCCGATGATAAAAAGGGCAAGTGTGGAATACTTCAGGTTAAGCTTGTCATATTCCTTAAGAAGCATCTCTATACCAACCAGCACGACAACCACGCCGAATATGATTTTTATCACATGAGCATCCACGTTTTTCAGAAGAAAAGCGCCGGGGATGCTGCCCAAAATAGTCAGTATTATAAGAGGCACATAAATCCTGGGATTAAGCTTTTTCCTGTTGCTCCAGGTTAGGATCACGTTGCTGGGAAAGCCCAAAACCAGCTCCACAGGTGAGATGTTTACATTATTTATACCAAAGCCCAGAATCGAGGTAAAAACCAGCGTGTTGGCAAAACCGCACAGCCCTTTAATAAAAAAAGCCACGAGAGTGGCGATAATCCATATTCCAAGAGAGTTCATCTAAATAAATCCTTTTTCAAAATGCGACCTGATTACATAAGGTCCGCCGATAAATCTAATTTGTACAACAGCTTTCAATTACAATACAAAAGCGCCAAATTGTCAAGTTCTACGCGCTATAACGGTTTCATATTTTTTTAATTCTATTTTTACACTCCCTTTAGAATCTGCACATTTTTAGAGAATAAAATATCATTAGACGAGAGCTATGGGGGCAGTTCGAGTTGATCCTTTCACCTTTTTGTAGTTTAAGGAGGTGCAGGCAGGAAATCTCAACATTACTGCGGGGTGGTATCTGAATCCGTCCCACAGACAGAACCTTTTGGAGAAGCGATTTACCAAAGTGGGGGTGGCGTACTACGAAATAGACGGTATTACTTATATTGCCTGCGAGTTTGGGCTATGATATGATAATTACAGATAGGCAAAGGTGCTTAATTTCTGAGCACCTTTGCCTTTTTTCGTTGCTCGCGCGAGGATTTCGCAAGCGAAATCCTATCTTATAAGATTGCTAAAGTCTAAGGAGGGGCATTATGGCTGCATTTGACAGAGTTTGTTCGGGAATACCTCAGATGGATCAGGTTTTTGACAATATCCGCCTTGGGGACAACGTGGTTTGGCGTGTTGATAACCTGGATGAATTCAGGCTTTTCGTAAAGCCCTATGTAAAGCAGGCTATCGCAGATAAAAGAAACCTCATCTACATCAGATTCGCTGCCCATGAGCCGTTCCTTGAGCCTCAGGAGGGGTTAAAGATCGTCAACGTGGAGTTAAATCACAGATTCGAGAACTTCACCGTGGAGATACATGAGATCATCAGCAGAGAGGGCAGGGATGCTTTCTATGTCTTTGACTGCCTATCAGAGCTTCAGACTGCCTGGGCCACAGATTTGATGATGGGTAACTTTTTCCGTGTGACCTGCCCCTATCTTTTCATTCTTGATACCGTTGCCTTTTTCCCGCTGATCCGTGGTAAGCATTCTTTTCAGGCAATTGCGAAAATAAGGGACACCACTCAGCTTTTTCTTGATGTTTATTCCGATGATAAAAACGTATACGTAAGACCCGATAAGGTCTGGAACAGATACTCCGAGACCATGTTCCTGCCGCAGCTCTATAACCCTGAAAACGGCGATTTTAAGCCTATTCTTGATGGTGTTATGGCAAGCCATTTTTATCAGGTTCTTGGAAAAAGCGGATCCCTTACGGATTCTGAAAACATGGACAGCTGGGACAGGTTTTTCACCCTTACCAAAATGATGCACCAGGCAGGGCAGGATGTAACAGAGAACTGCAGCCGCATGTGTAACATCATGATGACCAGGGATTCAAGGCTTCGTGAGATGATTAAGGAGCTTTTTACCCCGGACGATTACCTTGATGTGAAGGACAGGATGATCGGGACCGGCATGATCGGCGGAAAAGCCTGCGGTATGCTGCTGGCACGGAAGATCATAGAGCACAGAAGACCTGAAATATTTAAGTTTTTGGAGCCCCACGATTCCTTTTATATCGGCTCTGATGTTTTCTATACATTTATCGTTGATAATCAGTTTTGGGATTTGCGAATCAGGCAGAGGACAAAGGAGGAGTTTTTCTCCGTAGCTGAGGAGTTTGCCGAGCAGCTTCAGCGGGGCAAGTTTTCAAGGGGAATGGAAGAAGAGTTCCAGAAGCTTCTTGAATACTACGGTCAGGACCCCATAATTGTCAGGTCCAGCTCCATCCTTGAGGACGGCTTTGGCAATGCTTTTGCAGGAAAATATGAGTCCGTTTTCTGCTCCAACACAGGCACCATGGAGCAGAGAGTTGAGGAGCTTGAAAACGCAATCCGCACTGTTTATGCCAGCACCATGAGTAAATCTGCCCTTGATTACCGCAGCAGGAGAGGACTTCAGGAGAGAGATGAGCAGATGGCCCTTTTGGTGCAGAGAGTGTCCGGCTCCTATTACGGCGAGTTCTATATGCCCTGCGCAGCTGGCGTTGGATATTCCTACAGCCCCTACAAATTCATGGAATCCATCAATCAGGCGGCAGGCATGCTAAGGCTTGTAATGGGCCTTGGAACCTCTGCTGTAGACAGGACTGAAGGGTCATATCCCAGGCTTGTCAGCATGGATAATCCCACAGCGACTACGGCACGGAATTCCATCGAGAGACACCAATATTCCCAGAGAAAGCTTGAGCTTATGAACCGCGCCACAAGGCAGCTTGAGAGGGTAACACTGGATGATGTGAAGCAGTACATGCCATTTTTCCTAAAAAGACTGCTGCTTGAGCACGATACCGATACTGAGCGGATGTTCAGAGACAGAGGCGAGGACAGGGATATTGAATTCATTTCCTGTAGGGGAATAGTGCGAAAAGAAGAGCTGATGGCTCAGATGAAGGAGATTTTGCAGGCGCTCCAGACGGAATATCAGCATCCTGTGGATATAGAGTTCACCATCAATTTCTCGGAAAATGGTGACTACGTGATAAATATTTTGCAGTGCAGACCTCTTCAGGTGTATCAGGATACAGAAGAAATGCAGATTCCGAAGGATGTAGCAGAGGAAAAGATACTCTTTGACTGTAATAAATCCGCCATGGGCCTGTCGAGGGCTGAGAAGCTTGATTATATCGTCTACGTGGACCCTGTAAAATACTACAGCATGCCCTATCAGGACAAAAACCAGGTGGCAAGGGCCATCGGCAGAGTCAACTGGCTTATGAGAGGGCAGGATAAGCATATGCTCCTTATGGTGCCGGGAAGAGTCGGAACCACATCTCCCGAACTTGGCGTGCCCACTACCTTTTCAGATATCAGTGAATTCGACGCCGTGTGCGAGATAGCGGATTCCAAGGTTGGCTACAATCCGGAGTTGTCTTACGGAAGTCACTTTTTCCAGGACCTGGTGGAATCAGGCATCCTCTACAATGCCATTTTTGAAAATGAAAAGACCCGGGTATTTAACCGGGATCTTCTTAGTGCTTTTGAGAACAGGTTTGCCGATGAAGCTTCAGAATACAACTCACTGAAGGATATCATTGCGGCCTATGATGTCTCAGCTGCGGATTTTTATATTTATCATGACATGAAAACAGAGCGGACACTTTGCACCCTGCGATAATGAATTAGCCGCGAAAACGGCGTTAAAGGGCGATTTTGTGCCTGCTCCGGTTATAAATATCAGCTGATATGTTTGCTCCCTCTCTCTGTCATGAGGATCATCAGAACCACGAAGAAGCAAAGATAGAAGGGATACATGAACATTCCGATGTAATCACTTATAAGTCCGAAAATCTTGGGTGCAAAGGTGGATCCCACATAAGCTGAAGCCATCTGAATACCTACAAGAGACTGGGAATTTTCTTTACCGAATCTCGCAGGTGTAGAGTGGATGATGCTGGGATAAACCGGAGCACAGCCAAGTCCTATCATCACAAGGGCACATTTTGAGGCTGTAAGATTCCCTGAAAACATCAGGATGGCAACGCCAACCACGATGATGAATTCACCAAGTCTTATCATGTTCTGATCTCCGAGCTTATTGGAGATAAAGCCGCTGATGGCTCTTCCCACAGTGATTCCAAGATAAAACAGAGCGCCAAGACCTGCTGCGTCGGTGGCGCTTATTCCTTTTTCCGTAACAAGCCAGCTGGGAGCCCAGAGACCTGTTGCCATTTCAAGAGAGCAGTAGCAGAAAAATGCTATAAGTATCGTTTTAGCGCCGGGCAGGGCGATAGCCTGTCTGAGACTCAGGACATTTCTGCTTTTTTCATCACTTTCCGCACTTGATTCTGTTTTCCATAAAGGCACTGAAAATACCAGAATAACAGTCAGGATTACCTGAAGCAGAGAGATGGTGCGATAGCCGCTGGGCCATCTAAGACCGTTTGTCAGGCAAAGAGACATGATCCAGGGACCGATTGATGCGCCAACACCCCACATGCAGTGAAGCCAGGACATGTGCCTTGAGCTGTAGTGAAGCGCCACGTAGTTGTTAAGGGCTGAATCCACGGCACCTGCGCCAAGACCGTAGGGAATGCACCAAAGTGCCATCTGAAGATAGCTTGTACAGGTGCTAAAGCCAAACAAAGCAGCCGCTGTCATAGCAACAGAAAACGCCGTAACCTTCGCTGTTCCGAATTTGTGGATCACCTTATCTGCCATGAGACTTGATATGATGGTACATCCGCTTATAAGCATGGCAAGGGTTCCCGCCCCTGTAATAGTGGAGCCAAGGTCCGTATACATGCTGGGCCAGGTACTGCCAAGGAGCGAGTCCGGTAATCCAAGTGAGATAAAAGAAAGATATATGATGAAAATAAGTAATCCTGCCATAAGGCCTCCATTCTGGTTTTTAGTTTAAAAAAATTGTGAGTTTTTGGGATCTTCACTGGATCCTTCCGGGCACAGAGTCAGCTAGTGTGATCAAAGGTCTAAGCTCAGCTGCTCGTAGTCCTTTTTCGCTGAAAACATGGGCATAGTCTGTCGCATAAGCTCAGGCGCTTTTTCGTATGAAAAAAGCCAGTCTGAAATTGCTTCTTTTTCAATAACCACGGGCATTCTGTCGTGGGTATCCAGAACTGACTCATTTGCAGCAGTTGTCAGAATTGTGAATCTGTCTTCATCATTAAACCTGTTGTAGATTCCCGCAAGGTAGATAGCTGAGGCGTCGTTTCTGCTGAAGGTCACCTTATTTTTCTCCCTGTCCCACTCATAGAAGCTTCGGGCAGGTATTATGCACCTTCTGTGTTCCAGGCTTTCTGAAAACATGGGTTTTTGCAGGGCAGATTCGGACCTGGCATTGATGATCAGTTTGTTTTTATCTTTTCCGGGAAACCCCCACATGATTTCCTTAGGAACTATGGCTTCGTTTCCAGGCATAAGAATAAGCCCCTTGGATCCGGGAAATATGTCCTTTTCATTAAAGCGTAGTTTCTTCATGTTTTTGCCGATTATTTCCTGAACTTCAACGGCAAGTTCCGGATCTATATGATAACGTCCGCACATAATAGTTTCCTTTCAACGAACTCAGTTATTCCATCTTATCACAGTTACGGGCAAAATATGAACAAACATCCCACAAAATGTTATTATTAGATGAATGCGGAGGATGTATAGACATGCAGTATATTGATCAGTTAGATTTTGGCGCTTATCCTGTGACATACGGGATAATGGCTGTAAACATAATCATTTTCATCTTAATTAATCTAAAGGTTCTTAGTGTGCCTGCCCTTGGCTCATCATACATGACAAGCCTTCAGGAAAAGCAGTACTATCGCATAATCACAGCGGCCTTCACGCAGCAGGAATTTCTTCATCTGGCCTGCAACATGTATTCCCTGTACAACATTGGAAGAGTAATGGAGCGTGCGCTCAAATCTGAGATTTACGCCATCTGCTATGCCGTGATAATGGTCGTAGGCGGCCTTGTTTCAGTCAGAATCCATAAAAAGACCTCACCCTTCACCCTTTGCATCGGTGCTTCGGGAGTAATCTGCGGACTTATTGGAATCTACGTGGTTATCGCCTATTCCGTAATGGGTTTTTCTGCCATACGTTCCATGGCATCCACCTTCATAATCCTGGCTCTTATGACCACCTCCAAAAAGATAGATTCCATCGGTCATTTTGCAGGCCTAGTTACAGGAATTATCTGCGGTTTAGTCCTTATAAATGTGTACAGTTTTGGATGAAAATTGTCCGGAACTCCATGAGAAAAATGCATGTAATAAAAATATAAAAAATATAAAATTTACTCCAATCATAAATTGTATAAGAATGTGACAATAATCGGTAAAGCTTTGATTTTATCAGCAAAAATTATAAACGAAATTATAAACAAATTATAAAGTTTATAAAGTGCTTTGAAACCGCACCAAAACTGGGATTGACTTATATTTGGGAGATGTTAGAATCGAAATTGTCACGAGATTCGGTTGCAAAACCGTAAAAAAATTATGAGTGGAGGTAATTCAATATGAGGAAACTCTCTAGATTTGGTGCAGCTGCGCTCGCACTTGCACTTTCCGTAACTTTTTTAACACCCGTACAGGCTCAGGCTGCGAAGAATGAGACACCTGCTGAACTTCAAAAGAAGGGTGCTTTGGCAGACGAAGATGAGTTAATTGACAAAAACTGGACAAGAGTTGAAGTTGAAGGTACTACTGAAGCTGAAGTAATTGAAAAACTCGAAAAAGCTGCCCTTGAAAAAGGATTTATTAGTACGACAAGACCGGCTGATACTGTTTCTTGGGATATCCATGTTATAAATGGTACTCTGTATTATTCAAATACATATTTTTACTTTAACTCGAATCCTTCTGCTGTGTGGGATGATGCTGATGAAAATATAGTTGGGTATAAGGGATATTTTGAAGGATGCACATTTTATAATACCCAGACTAAAAAGTCTAGTAGCTATAAGAATGAAGTATATAATAACTATACAGCAGATGAGGCTAAGTTTAATAGTTTCCAGTCTGCAATAATGGTTAAGAAGGGCGAAATCACATATTTGAGAGTTGCTCTTTCAGGCGGTGATACTGAGATTAGTAACGTAAAATCTTCTAAAAAGAAAATCGCCAAGGTTAGCGTTTATAAGAAGATGAGTTCTGATACAACAACAAATAAAGATAATGTACAAATTAGACCTGAGAAAGATCCTTCGACAGGTAAGACAACATACACTGTTTATTACTGCACCACAGTTGGAGCAAAAGTAGTAGTTGGAACATTTGATGATCGTGACAAAGCAGAAGAGGCAGCAAAGGGTGCAGAGATGACAGCTTCTTCAGCTGTACGCTATATTAAGATTGTTGGTAACAAAACCGGTAAGTCAAAGCTTACATTCAATATTAAAAATAAGAATGGTAACGTTTCAAAGGTTAGTACAACTATCAACGTAGTTGATGATACTAGCATTTACAAGACACTTTCATTTGGTGGACAGTCTCTTTTAGAAAAGGATTTGGATAAGAAGAGTTTTTATGCTATCCCTGATAATTATTTCTATACAACAAAAGCAAAGGGCAAGCTTGTAGCTAAGGCCAACAAGAATTTTGTTATCAAGAAGATAGAAAAAGGAGTACTATACACTGAGAACGATACAAGAGGCTTGGATGATACTATATATGATGAAGATGGTGATCCGGTTGGAAAGTATTCAGATACATACTCCGCATATAGCTATTCCGGAAAGAAAACAACTCATAAGGTAGACCTGAATGGCGATGGTGACTTTGATGATACTATAAATGGAGTGTATGAGGATAGAGTATCATATAAGTGGTCAAAGATTAAATCCGGAAAGACACTTAAACTCAGTACTGTTGGAGAGAGCTATGGCTCTTCTAGTAGTTATACTTATAAGTATGAGTATTACAAAAATAGAAAAGGCGAGAATAGATCTGTATCAAATGTTGAAAAGGATAGAAACTTTGATGCAACCACAGCTATCAGAATTACATACTTCAACAAGATTACAAAGCAGTATGGAACAGATACATTCTACATTACACGTTCTGTATCTAAGTAATTAAGGGCTAATAAGATATCCTAAGTGCTTGTTCCTAAATAAGGCAGGCAGCCATCCATCGTGATGACATACTTTCCGAATATCAGGTGCCAACCACACTTGGTGATGAGTCCCCTGAAAATAAGGCGACCAACTACACTTGGTGGCGGTTTTCCTAATAACAATTAGGAGGATATTCATACTTAGTGATGTTTTATCCAAACTGAGAGTAAGCGTAGCGCTTACATCAAGAGAATTTCGACTCCCCGGAGCAATCCGGGGAGTTTCTCTATGCCCCGGCATATTAGTCAGCATAGTCCCTCCTCAATCCATCCTCAATTCTTAACGATCCTCCCAGATATTCATACTCAGTATCCATTCCCAGCATCAATTCCAAGCCTTCTATTGTATCCGCCCAAAGCCTCCTCAAATAGCCCTTCCGAACCCGCTACACACTGAATTTGCCCGATTTCCCTCAAATCAGTGCGCGAATAGCCAATCAAGCCTTCCCTGCCAGCCTATTCGAATCCTCCACGCACTGGAACCACCGATTTTCCTCCTAGATCAGTGTGCAAATAGCCTTTCAATCATTCCTCACAAGCTATTCCAAATTCCCTACGCACTGGAATCACCAGTTTTCCGCCTTAATCAGTGTGCGAATAGCCTTTCAAACCTTCCCTGCCAGCCTATTCGAATCCTTCACGCACTGGAACCACCAGTTTTCCGCTTGAATCAGTGCGCAAATAGCCTTTTCAACCCTACCTCACAATCCCTTCCAAATTCCCCACGCACTGGAATCACCAATTTCTCACCTGAATCAGTGTGAGAGATAGCTAATAACACGTAGTCGAAGTGTTCCCTAATTCTTGCGTGTTCGTTTCAGCTCAGGGGATGACGCAGAGTGGGAAAGACCTGGATGATGCGTGCTCGTTTCGGTCTTTAGTATGACGCAGAACTGGAAAAAGTCTTGAAATGCGTCATGGGTATTGCGGCAGCCAGCACGCACAATAGAGACGAGAAGCGATATGCGTCACTAAGTCGGTTGCCGTGGACACGTATTTAAGAGCTTTCCTAGGGAATACGTGCTAGTTGAACCATAAGACAGTTGTATAGAGCACGCACTTAAAGCTTTTCTAAAGATATGAGTGTCTATTAGACCAGAATCTCGATCATACCTAGAAAGCAGCCGTGGATTTAAGCCAATAATAAAACCGGCAGTCAACGACTACCGGTTCCAACGAATTCATGAACAGACTAGAAGTATGCTATCATACTTCTATATTATTCTCCTTAAGAAGCTGCTTGAGATGTTCAAGCTCTTTAACCGCTTCCTCTTTTTCCTTAGTAAGGGAGTCAATCTGTGGTTGGAGTTTGTTCTCTGTGTCTCTACAGCCCAAGGCATAGCCCTCGTCCTTAATGACCTGTAGATGACGCTCAGCACTATATTCAAGTACGCCCACTTTGATTACCTCCTTCCTGTATTTGACAAAGAAATCCTTAAGAATG
>NZ_KE384160.1:16257-53897 GCF_000424285.1 Butyrivibrio sp. MB2005
AAGTCATGCAATCATAACTTGATACCATTTTCTTCAAGAAGCTTTTTTAGGCGTTCATTTTCCTTAACGGCAATATCTTTCTCTTTAGTCAGAGAGACATTCTCTTCATTCAGAGAGACATTCTCTTCATTCAGAGAGACATTCTCTTCATTCAGAGAGATATTCTTTTTTGCCAGAGAGACATTCTCTTCAGTCAGGGAGTCAATCTGTGGCCTAAGTTCGTTTTCCTTGTCCCTACAGCCCAAGGCATAGCCCTCGTCCTTAATGACCTGTAGATGACGTTCAGCGCTATATTCAAGTACGCCCACTTTGATTACCTCCTTCCTGTATTTGACAAAGAAATCCTTAAGAATGTCTTCTTTTATGCATTCATCGATGGCTCTTTTTACTGCCTTGCGAATGACTTCCTTTTTGAACAAAGCTTCATCAAAATCGGAATCATTCTGCAGCCTGTCATCGATGGAACTCATGTATTCCTCTCTATATTTTCGCACTTTTTGAACAAAAAGGGAATATTGATTTAATGTGCTGCAGGCCTGCATCAGCTCAGGGTTATGGCCGGCATTTACGTTGTACTGGTGCACAATGAGCTCTAGCTGTGGTTCTGCACCCTTTGTTTCAAACATATCAGAAAGCTTGTAGGTAACCTCATCCGGCATAGAAACAGTTCCATTGTAGAACACAATAAATTTTGGCTCAGGGATCATTATCCTTTCAGCTTTAAATGTTTTTTCTGAAGGGATGATTGATCTGTAGATGCTTGCGACATACTGAAGATCTCTAAGAGGAATATTTGGACAGGGACTTGATTGGTGTTCATACAAGTTTAATTCGAAATCCAGAAGGAAAGAGATGTCATTTTTCATGTGGAGGAAAGTCTCACCTTCAAGGGTAGTTATCGTTAGTTCATTAGGATCGTCGTAATTACTGTGGTTTATTGCATTATAAAGTTCAAGCAGATTGCGCTTGTCTTTATACAGCATTCTAAAGACTGTGTCTTTATGCTTATTATTTTCGATTGTCATTAAAATAAAAATCTCCTTTGTGTTAATAACTAAATCCATCTTTGCGCGCATCAATAATAAATGGAATATTCCGAAAGCATGAATGCTTTACGGCGCGTCGGGAATGACGCAGAAATCATAATAGCACAGCCAAACCACAAACGCAAGGGTAAATATGAGAGTGCTTCTGCCGTGCCTTAGCCATCTGACGTTCAAAACAACTTTCTAAAAAATGCGTGCCGATTGAACGATAAGACAGTAGGCTTTGAAGATAAAATCAATTTTGTGATAGATTTGTGATAATTCTTGAAGTATTATTACATTCGTAACAAGGACAGAGAAAAAAATAAAGTTTTAAAATGAGGGGAAAATAATGAGAAAGAACAATGTAAAAAACGGTGTTGCATTAACAATTGCTGCAGTAATGGGCCTTTCAATCTGTGCAGGTTGCGGAAGTACTGCAGGATCTGAGGAGCCCGCAGCAGAGACAGAGGTATCAGTTGAGCAGACAGAGGAGGCTACAGAGGAAGAGAGCGCTGAGGATCAGACAGAAGATGCAGCTACAGAGAGCTCTAAGGCTACAGAAGAAGGAAGTACAGAGGAGCAGGAAGCTACAGAAGATGAGATGGCTTTTCCTACACCTGAATATATTGAGGATAAGGTAATCTCTACAAGCCTTATGACAGTGACAGTACCTGATGAGTTTGAAGGTACTTTTTATGCGGCAGTTGATGGCGAAATGGTGAGCATCTATGACAAGAGCTGCGTTGATGATGGATTCGGCGGATTTGTTTTTTCTGTAGCAGCAGATAAAGACCAAAATCTTATTCCCGGCGGAATGTATACAAAGGTTGGAGAAATTACCGATACAGAAGGTGCTGTTTGCGATGTATGCGTAGGCTATCCTTCAGAAATCCAGTGGGATTGGAACAATCCGGACGATGAGCCTGAGACCTACAAAAAGCTCGAGGATGCCAGGGACGCAATCATCGAGAATATTAAGGGCACTGAGGGCTGCGTATTTGCTTATCAGGCAGGCACAAGAGGCGAAGATCTCTACGGCGATGTTCTTGCTAAGTATCAGCAGGCTATTAAAGAAGGCTGGGATGCAAACAAAATGGAGCAGGAGGGTATCAGCCCTGAGTTCTATGCACTTACTCAGACAGAAGGCGATAAAGCTGCAGATAAGATCGGTTTTGTATACAGGGATGTTACAAACGATGGTATAGATGAGCTTCTTATCGGCGATATTGTAGATACAGATGAGCCCACAGTTATTTATGATATTTACACTGTTGTAGACAAGGTTCCCGCACTTGTAGTAAGCGGAACAGCAAGAAATGGCTACTATGCTGAAGAGTACGGCGGAATTGCTAACTTCTTCTTTAATGGCGCAGCAGAAAACGGTGTTTACTCATATATCATCTATCCCAACAGCACAGAGCTTGGTTTCCAGTACGGAATTAAGTACGATGAGTATACAGATGAAGCTAATCCCTGGTTTGTTGCATATGAAAACGAAGATAACTGGGAGCCCATGACTGAGGCAGACTACAACGACAGACTGGAAATGCTTGAGAGCTATTACCAGAAGCTTGGCCTCACACCCCTTTCAAACGTAACAGAATAAGCTAGTGAAGTAGGTAAATCGGATGCGCGAAAGCGCATCCGATTTTTGCGTTAATAGCTACCCGAGATAGCAAATAAATCATTGAAAACAGAACGCCTGTTTGGTAGAATATTGGAAACAAATGACTATCAGAGGTGAAATTAATGCAGGAGATTCTGGACAGATTAAATGATGCGCAAAGGCAGGCAGTCACTACCACAGAAGGATATGTGCGCGTGATAGCAGGGGCAGGAAGCGGCAAGACGAGAGCGCTGTCCCATAGATTTGCATACCTTGTGAACGGTCTTGGAATCATGCCCGGGCACATCCTTTGCGTTACCTTTACCAATAAATCTGCCAATGAGATGAGACAGAGAATTCACAGACTGACAGGGGATAATGACACAGGATACATCAATACTTTCCATGGTTTTTGCGTATCCGTGCTTCAGGAGGACTCCCATGCTGTCTCATATCCCAAGAATTTTCTTGTGCTTGATAACTCAGACATAGATGACATGCTGAAGATCATATACGAGGAAAGGGGGCTTTCTCTTAGAGATATGACTTTTAGCGCTGCAAGGGATATGTTCGAGATACGCAAGATCTTTAATGAACCCGAGTATTACCTTGATATGATCACCATGTCACTTGATACTCTTAAGGAAAAATATGACAGTGCCACAGAGGTCAAGGACATTCTTTTTTACGGATATCTCTATCAGGAGAAAAAGTGCTTTGGTCTTGATTACAACGATCTCATCAAGTTTTCACTCTATATTTTCAGCCAAAATGAGGATATAAAGCTTAAGTGGCAAAAGAGGCTTGAGTACATAATGATCGATGAGTTTCAGGATATAGACAGCCTTCAGTATGAGCTGATGGAGGTTCTTTCAGGTTATCACAAGAATCTTTTCATAGTGGGGGATCCCGATCAGACCATATACACCTGGCGAGGGGCTAATGTTAAATACCTGCTGGATTTTGATAAGAATTTTCCTGATGTGAAGACCATTATGATGAATGACAATTACCGCTCCACGCCTCAGATTCTCGCAGCGGTGAATTCTCTTATAGATACTAATAAGCAGAGGATAAAAAAGGACCTTTTACCAACTTTGCCTGATGGAGAGAGTGTTCTTTGCCATTTTGCGCCTAATACTGCCGATGAAGCAGATTGGATAACAGGTGAAATTCTTGCGCTTAAGGGTCAGGGTGTCCCTTACAGAAACATGACGATTCTCTACAGAGCCCACTATGTGACGAGGACTATAGAAGAGGGACTTTTGAAGGAGAAAATACCCTACACCATCTATTCCGGCGTGCAGTTCTTTGGACGAATGGAGATAAAGGATGCGCTTTGTTATCTCAGAATGATCGTATACAGGGATGATATTTCCTTTAGAAGAGTTGCCAACGTACCCAAGAGGAATCTTGGAAAAAGGCGCATGAGCTTTCTTGAGCAGTATGCTGCTGAGAATAACTGTTCATTATATAAGGCCCTTAGTGAGAACCTTGAGCACGAGATAATGCGCGGAACAAAGGCTGCTAAATTCATAGATCTCATAGAACGTTTTTCTGACAGCTACGAAGGCTTGCCGGTTTCGGAGGTTCTTTCGAAGATCCTCAATGAGAGCGGCTATGAGGAGATGCTGAGAACAGAAGGAGCTCAGGACAGGCTTGATAACCTGGCTGAGCTTAAGCAGTCTGTTTTTGAGTATGAGACCACCTGCGGTGAAGAGGTGGGGCTTGAGGATTATCTTAAGCATGTGGCGCTTTTTACCAATGCGGATTCGGACGCAGGGCAGGAGGACAAGGTCCGTCTTATGACTGTTCATGCAGCCAAGGGACTGGAATTCCCCTATGTTTTCCTTTGCGGGATGAATGAAGGAATCTTTCCATCGAGAAAAATACGTACCCTGGAGGGAATGGAGGAAGAGAGGCGTCTTGCCTTTGTTGCCATGACCAGAGCCCAGAAAAGGCTCTTTATCTCAGAAGCGGGAGGCATGAATTTTGAAGGAATGCCCAGGTATCCTTCCAGATTTATACTTGATATAGACAGGAATCTTCTTGAATTCACGGAGAAACCGGATGAAAACATGATGACCTTTGTTCAGAAATATATAGATAATGAATCAAGGTTTCTTAAAGGCGCAGAAAAAATGAATCTGCTGGAGCCCGGACAAAGAGTAAGACATGCGATTCTTGGTATGGGTACTATTCTGGAGTTAAATACCGAGGATCAGTCTTACCTTGTCCAGTTTGATGAGATGGAGACTCCAAGGCAGATTTCATTTAAGGTTAAGCTTACATGTGAAGATGATCACTCTTCGTCAAAAGCAGAGTAGGTAATTTGGCCCTCCTCGATGGTGAAGAGAGCAGTAGTCATGTCGTCATTTGTGTACTGAAGACATACAGGGATAGGGGCTGAATCGTCTTCTGCCCAATCTTCTTCCCAGCTGTTTACTGCATCTAACCAGCTCGGGATTACTTCCTGTGTGAATGATTCTGCATCTGCGTCTTCAGCGCTTTCAATACCGGTTCCGGCTATCTGTACGTAGATCCAGCTTTCATCATAGGTTGTATTGTGCGATGTAGTATCGCTGTCCCACTGCTCTGACAGAAGCTGATCAATCCACTCAGCCTTCTGGACAACAGCATCAGGAATATCGTATTCTTCACCGGCATCGGTTTCGGCTGCTTCTTCAGTCACGTCTTCTGCTTCTGCAGGAGTACTGGTTTCTGTGCTTTCAGTTGTTATTTCGCCGTTATTGTTTTCAACCTTATATTCAGCAGAAGTGGTGCCTTCATCTGTCTCTACTGAATAATTCATGGTGGTTGTTGATGTGTGCTCCGTTTTGCAGCCTGCAAGAGACGCAGCGCAGAAAAGAGCGCAAATAAATGCAATTTTAGCTTTCATAAATTGTTTTCCTCCTCATAAGAAAAAATTATTCTATAGTTAGGATTATACATCCCTAAATTGCTCGAAACCGTGACATTTGTATTGTTTAGAGAAATTTTAAGTTTTGATAATAAATAATTGTTATATCATAATAATTGTAAACGAATAAGAATTCCCAATCAGTATATTTTCGGGTTTAAGGAATAGAGATCGAAATGAAAATTGTAAAAAAGGCATATTATCATCTACCGGGACTGTTCGAGTTCTACGAACTGTACAGAAGATTCCTGCCGCTTTTCCGGGAGCATAGAGAGTATTTCTACGACTGGTGTGAGATAGGCTCCATATATGGTGCTCCGGCAGATTGTATCTGGGGCGGAGGCCGCGTGGGCTTTGGAGATGAGAGCCCCTTGGACGTTGCAGCTTTGATTAAAGAATATGGCATTTCTGCAAGACTCACCTTCAGCAATTCTCTTATAAGGGAAAGTCATTTAGGGGACAGAAAATGCAACGCTCTCTGCGAATTATTAGAGAATAACGGTCCGGTTCAAAGCGGTGTGATAATCCATTCAGACCTGCTAATGGACTATATTAGTGAGAAATATCCGGGATTTTACTTTGTATCATCAACCACCAAGGTTCTGACGGAATTTGATGAGTTCGAAGCAGAGCTAAACCGCAGCGAATTTAAATATGTGGTGCCGGATTTCAGGCTAAATAAAGAACATGACAGGTTAAGAGCGCTTACAAAAGAGCAGAAGGATAAGGTTGAGTTTTTATGCAATGAATGTTGTTGGTACGACTGCTACGACAGGAAAAACTGTTACGAAAATGTCAGCAGAAAGAGCCTTGGGGAAAATGTAGAAGACCATATCTGCGTATCACCGGATGCGGATAAGGGTTATACATTTTCAGAAGCCATGAAAAATCCCGGATTTATCGGAATTTCTTCTATACAAGATGAATATATGAAAGATGGCTTTTCCAACTTTAAGATTGAGGGGCGAAGTCTTGGAAGCGCCATAATCCTGGAGTTTTTGCTGTACTATATGACAAAGCCTGATTATCAGCTAAAAGTCAGGGAAGAGATTTACCTGGACAGCATGCTGGATTTGTTTTGAATTAAAGTAAGCGTCAAACCTAGACAGGTCAGATGCGGAATAAGGTTTAATATTTTTTGGTAGTGTCAAATGATTTATGGAAGGTCGGTCAATCGATTTATGGAAGGTCGGTCAATCATTAGCTGCTTTTTAGTTTTTTACAGTTGCTGTTTTGAATTACGTGGGTATCGTGAAAAACAATATTTATCCACGTAAGAAAATCAGGAAATGGTGAAGTGGATTACGGGGATGAATGGGAAAATGTGATTTATCCACGTAAGATTGGCGGAAAAAAGGCTCAGGATTACGGGGATGAATGGGAAAAATGTGATTTATCCACGTAAGATTGGCGGAAAAAAGGCTCAGGATTACGGGGGTGCTTAGAGAAATGAGATTCATCCACGTAAGAATGGCGATAAAATGGCTAAAAATTACGGGGATGAAAAAAGAAAAACAATATTTTCCACGTAATAAAACAGTGGGGGAGTCGGGTATGAGAGAAGTACATAAAAAGATAATTGATGCAGTAATCGAGAAGGCTAAAAAAGTATGCCCTGACAGCCTTGCGCTGGTGGGGATATATGGCTCTGTATGCACGAAGGAGGAGCATTCAAGGTCTGATTTGGATCTTCTTATAGTTGTTGATGACGACAATGCCAGCCGGTTTAGTAAGACTTTTATTCTGGAGGATGAGGGCATTGGCTATGATGTTTATTGCACATCCTGGGAGATGCTTGAAGGGGATGCGGAATGTGGTCACGGTCATATCAGTAAGCTGATGGATTCAGAGATCGTCTACTCCAGGGATGAAGCTGCTGCAAAGCGCCTTGAGGATCTAAGGCAGAAGGCCGCAGAAGTACTGACTTCTGATGCTGTAATAGGAAAAGTATTTGAAATCCGCGATCAGATTAGCCGCGAATATGGATATGTGGCTGCTGCTGATTCTATCGGAATGCAGAGAGCACACGCAGCCTTTATGATATCCCTTTGTTTTGATGCGGTAATCCTATGGAATCACAAATATTTTAAGCGAAGCGGCAAGTATGTCTTTGAGGAACTTAAAGGTCTGAAGGTGCCTGAGAATTTCTCTGAAAATATCGATGGAATCGTTCGGGCTGATAGTTCAGAAAAATTGATTACTTCCGCAACTAAGCTCCTTAAGTCAATGGTCGCTTTTACAACCATCACTTCAGAGAAGCCAGCACCAACGCCGGAAACCATTGCCGGTGCATACGAGGAGTCCTTCTCTAACTGGAGAAACAAGATGTATGACGCCATGGAAAGAGGCGATATATTCAGCTCTTTTATGAATCTTGCATGTCTTCAGTCAATGATGGACGATATCGGCAGCGAGCTGGACATTCCGCAGTTCAATGTGATGGAGGACTACAGAGCTGATGACCTTAAGCATAACGCTGAGCTGTTTGATTCAGAGCTGGAGCGCTTTGGGCAGGAGTATAAGAAGATTGGCTTAGATGTGCTGCGTTATAAAGACGCAGATGATTTTATAGCAGATTATCTAAAATTTTCATGTTGACATTCATAACCCGATTAGGGTATAGTTTGATTGCAACGGAAAACGTTTTCCGTAAAATTAAAAGCAACATTACACAGCATATAATTCGATTCGAAAGTCTTAGTCAGACACGAACTGGCGCTTATTTTAGGAGGTTTTATGATTTTAAGTGCAATTTACCATAGAATGTCAGAACAGTATTGCTATCCCCTTGATTCGGAGCAGCTTGTAATCAATATCAAAACAGGCTATGACATAGATGAAGTCTGGATAATCTGGGGAGATCCCTATGATGCCGGAATAATGGGCGGAAGTGAGCACTGGAGCGGTAAAAGAGAAGAGATCTACTTCAAAAAGCGCCTCAAGGATCACATCTGGTGGACCACAACCCTTCGTCCACAGTACAAGAGATGCAAGTATTACTTTGAGATTCACAGCGGCGATGAGTGCATGTATCTTTTCGAGGATGGATTTTTAACAGAGGATGAGATGAACATGAATGGTAAGATGCTTTCTTACTTCATCATGCCCTGGATGAATCCTGCAGATGTGTGCAAGACTCCTGCGTGGGTCAATGATACTGTGTGGTATCAGATTTTCCCTGAGAGATTCTGCAACGGCGATAAGAGCATAGATCCTGAGAATGTTCTTCCCTGGCAGACAGGTAAGGTTGGCATGAAGGATTTTTACGGCGGTGATATCAGGGGAATCAGGGATAAGATTCCTTATCTTAAGGATCTTGGAATCACAGGCATTTACCTAAATCCTATATTTGAATCCAAAAGTAACCACAAGTACAACACTCGTGATTACAAGAAGGTGGATCCTCACTTTGGAACCAATGATGATCTTAGAAAGCTCGTAGATGAAGCTCACGAAGCAGGCATAAGAGTCATGCTGGATGCGGTTTTCAATCACACAGGCGCAGATCATCCCATGTGGCAGGATGTTCTTTCCAAGGGTCAGGAATCTGAGTATGCAGACTGGTACATGGTAAACAAATGGCCCATCGAGCAGGGCAGGGACACAAGAGACGGAAGATATTTTTCCTTTGCTTTTGCTGAGTATATGCCCAAGCTCAATACCAATAATCCTGCGGTTCAGGACTATCTCCTTGATATAGTAAAATTCTGGATTGAGACCTTTGATATTGATGGCCTGAGATTTGACGTAGGAAATGAGGTTTCCCACTCATTCCTTAAGGCTCTAAGATACATGACAGGCCGAATGAAGGATGATTTTTACCTGCTTGGAGAAATCTGGCATGATTCCATTTCATGGCTTCACGGAGATGAGTACGATTCTGTTATGAATTACCCGCTTTCCACAGCTATTGCGGATTTCTGGGTTTATAAAAACAGGGGAAGAGAGACCTTCGAATATGACATAAACCGCTGTTTTACCATGTACTATTCACAGGTTAATGACGTACTTTTTAATCTGCTGGATTCCCACGATACCAACAGACTTCTTGAAAAGGCCGGTCACAACATAGATATTTTCTATCAGCAGTTGGCGGTTCTTTTCACAATGCCGGGAAGCCCCTGCATTTACTACGGCACAGAGGTTGCCATGGACGGAACCTACGATCCGGACTGCAGAAGATGTATGCCCTGGGATGAGATCGATTCCGGCAAAAAGGACACAGAGCTTGGTGAGATGAAAAAGCTTATAGCCATGAGAAAAGCGCTCCAGTCCTGTAAGAGCAGGAACTTCCATTTTCCTAACGATATCCCTCAGGACAGAGTTATTTCCTATATAAAAATAGGAGATAACGAGAGCATCCAGGTATATCTTAACTGCGAGGAAAAGGATGTACAGATAGATGTCCGTGATTTTGGAGAAGTACTATATTCCCGCAAATGGATGGCAGATAGTTTGGAGTCCGGAACCCTTGGTGCAAACGGCATTCTCATACTTCGCACTTCTAAAACCTGCTAAAAAAGAGAAATAACGTCACATCTTTTGCTGTAATAGGCATATATATGTTGCTTTTCACGTCGTATACTCTTAATATAAAAGACAGATGGCAGGCATGAATTAGGGTCATCGCCTGAAACGTTCGGAGAAATGGTATTAGGAAAAGGGGTAGTAATCATGAGTGAAAAGAGACTTTACAAATCCAATGAAAGAAAAATCTGTGGTGTATGCGGCGGAATTGCTGAGTATCTCGGAATTGATCCGTTTATTATAAGACTTATCTGGGGCATACTTGCTTTTGCCTGGGGCACAAGCATTTGGATCTATATTCTTCTTGTTTTTATCATGAGCGACAGACCGGATTATGTTCCGGATGATGAAGAGAATCATCAGGTGAAAAAGGAAACACCTAGAAATATCGAGCAGCATGAGTATATCGATGCTGAGCCTGTCGGATTCAGACTTAACAACGGCGAGAAGGAAGAAATGTACAGATAACAAAATATTAAATACCTACCAAGAGAGTTGATTTTATCAGCTCTCTTTTGTTATGCTTTGATAAGAGAAGAAAGTATTGTGACCTAAGGAATCCACCACAAGCGGTACCCCTTAGGTCAAGGTTCGGGGGTAGTAAAAATGCATATGGATAGGACAGAAAAAGCGGAATTTAACAGTAAACTCAGGAAGCTTGCTGTACCGCTGGGATTACAGACTTTATTGGGGGCTTTGGTTGGCGCTTCTGATGCACTTATGCTCGGAAGGCTGAACCAGGATTCTATTGCAGCAGTGTCGCTGGCAAATCAGATTTTTTTCATAATGACACTTTTTTCAGGCTCCATAACAGGGTCTGCGGGTGTTCTGATAGCGCAGTATTGGGGCAAAAACGATTATAAAAATGCGGGAAGATTCCTCGCTATGGCTATAAGGTATTCGCTGGGAGTAAGTCTTGTATTTTTCCTTGCAGCATTTTGCTTTCCATCATTTTTGATGAAGATTTTCACAACAGATGCAAGCCTTATCGCAATAGGCGCCGGATATCTGAGGATTGTAAGCTTTTCATATATTTTCGCGGCAATCGCAAGCTGCTTTTTGATGAATATGAAAATTACGGGGGATGCGAGGCTTAGCGTAATTGTTTCCGCACTGACGGTTACTATCGATATGGTGCTGGATTATTTCCTTATTTATGGAAAAGCCGGGGTTCCTGCCCTCGGCGCTAATGGATCTGCTTATTCCACTATTGTGGTTGAGCTGTTCGCCCTTGTTTTTGTAATTGTGTGGGCTAAGCGCAAAGAGACCATAGAGCTTGGTGTTAGCAGCTTCACCTTTTTCTCAAAGGATTTTGAGAAGGATCTCTGGTCGATACTTCCTGCTATGCTTGCAAGCGCACTTTCCTGGGGACTTAGCATTACGGTGCACAATATCATAATGGGTCATCTTGGATCCGATGCAACGGCTGCGGCATCTGTAACAAGCGTTGCTCAGGAGCTGATTTCCTGCGTATCTCAGGGTATTGCCGGGGGTTCAGGCATTATGGTTGGAGAGCTTCTTGGCTCAGGACAGCTTGATAAAGCTGTTAGATATGGAGACAGATTTTTTGATGTTTCCTTTGTAAACGGTATCGTCAATGCGATTTTGATGGCGATTATAGGACCTATAGTGTATATATTCTATGTTCTTACGCCTACAGCCAAGCATTATCTTGTAGTAATGCTGATATTCATGGCATTCTACATGTTTGCTTATGCATATAATGCTATTTTTACCTGCGGCGTGCTGCCTGCGGGCGGAGATGCCAAATATGATGCCGTCAGCGTGTTCTTTGCAACCTGGTGCTTTGCAATCCCGGCTTCACTGATTGCGGCATTCATATTGAAATTACCGGTACTGGTGGTCTACATCATCATGTGCCTTGATGAGATAGTTAAGCTGCCGTTCCTTAGATGGCATTACAACAAACATATATGGGTTAAGAATCTTACAAGAGAGATCGACTAAAGAAAACAGACCGCTCCGAGCTATTGATATAGATAGCCCGGGGCGGTTTTTTCGCGATATTCAGGAAAGCCTGTTTTATCGATAAGTTTCGCCTTGCGCAATTTCAGAAAAAACGGGATATCTATTTTGCCAAAGTAGCAATTTACTATTTCAATCAATGTGATATCATAATGATATCAATTAGATAATTGTCATAACAACTGGAGGTGATATTTATGACAACAAATATAAAAGAAAAAGTTTTAAGTGGACACAAAAACGGAATGGCTGCACTTTTCATTACAACAGTTTTATATGCTGCAGTCACAGCACTTCTTATTCACACAGCTATGGGGCTTGATGAGAACGATGCCGGTAACAATATCCTGTTTATAATCAGTATTGTTTATCTGTGTCTTGGTTGGATCCCCTACATGGGCCTTAAGGTTCTTAAACCCGGTGAAGCTCTGGTGCTTACACTTTTCGGAAAATATGTGGGAACTATCAAGGAAGACGGCTTCTATTTCGTAAATCCCTTCTGCACAGCAGTTAACCCTGCGGCAGACACCAAGCTGGGACAGAGCGGTGATATTTCTGATAATAAGAAGGGCATCATGGGAAGCCTTGAGCTGAGTAGCGGAAAGGTTGAGATTCCTGCCAGCAAGAAGATTTCACTTAAGGTGATGACTCTTTCAAACTCACGCCAGAAGGTAAATGATATCCTTGGTAATCCTGTTGAGATAGCTGTAGCAGTTATGTGGAAGGTTACTGACACAGCAAAGGCTGTTTTCGCAGTTGATAACTACAAGGAATATCTTTCACTTCAGTGTGACACCGCAGTTCGTAACGTTGTAAAGCTTTATCCTTACGACGTAACTGAGAACGTTGATACAACCGGTGATGGCAACGCAGATGACGGAAGTCTTCGCGGATCAACAGAGGTTGTTGCAGGTAAGATCATGGAAGAGATTCAGAGCAAGGTTGCAGATGCAGGTATTGAGATCGTGGATGCGAGAATCACATATCTTGCTTATGCTCCTGAAATCGCAGCAGCAATGCTTCAGAGACAGCAGGCTGCAGCAGTAGTTGATGCCAGAAAGCTTATCGTTGACGGCGCGGTAGGAATGGTAGAGCTTGCCCTGGAGCGCCTTAATGAGAAAGAACTTGTGGAACTTGATGAGGAGCGTAAGGCAGCCATGGTATCAAATCTCCTTGTAGTTCTTTGTGGTAACCACGACGCACAGCCTGTGGTTAACTCAGGAAGCCTGTACTAATGGCAGAAAAAAAGCAGGTACCCCTTAGACTGAGCGCAAAGTTATACGATGCGATAGCTGCCTGGGCAGAAGATGACTTCCGCTCAGTCAACGGACAGATAGAATATCTTTTGACCGAATGCGTTAAGCAGAGGAAAAAGGACGGAAAATATGTATCACAGCACCTTGATGAGCCACCGGAGTTTGATATTAAGTAATCCGTGTGTAAATGTCAGAATCTAATCGGTTCCGGTGCCGATGGATTCTGAAAAGTTATGAGGTAGGTTATGAATACATTTAGGAATGAAAAAATAATAGTTGGCGAGGGAACAGAATATCCCCTTAACGGAATGATAACACTTCCTGAAAAAGCAGAAGGGAAGGTTCCCGGAGTGGTTTTCGTGCATGGCTCCGGATCCAGCAATATGGATGAAAAGATTTTCAAGAACACACCCTTTAAGGATCTGGCAGAAGGCCTTGCAAAACGTGGAATAGCATCAATTCGCTACGACAAGAGATCCTTTGTCCATGTGAAAAAAATGATAAAGCAGGGCATTACTATGAAAGAAGAAACCATTGATGATGCAATCCTTGCAGCAAAGCTTCTTGGTGAACATTCCGCAGTTGATCCTGATAATATTTTCATAGTGGGTCACAGTATGGGAGCTATGCTTGCACCCAGAATTGATGCGGAGTGCGGACTTTTCAAGGGACTTATTCTTATGGCCGGAACACCTTATCGCCTTGAAGATATCATGATCAGACAGTTTAAACAGGCAGGAAATTCAAAGAGTGCGATTACGAGGTTTGCCGGTAAACTTGAGGACAAGATTTTTTCTAAAAAATTCGACGGTCTCTATGAAATGTCAGATGAAGAGGCGAAAAATAAGAAGTTTGCCGGCGGTACAACACTTTGGTATTTCAAGGAGGCAGGTAGAAAAGGCGCCGCTGATTACCTTCTTGAATCTGAAAAGCCTGCTCTTATAATGCAGGGCGGAATGGACTTCCAGGTTCTTGCAGATGTTGATTTTGCAGGCTTTAAAGAGCTTTTAAAGGATAGGAAGAACGTGGAATACCGTTACTACGCTGATCTCAACCATCTTTTCATAAAGGGTATCTATAATGATATCGGAATGGCAGCTAAGGAATACAAGGTCGAGCAGCGTATCGGTGATAATGTCTATGATGACATTGCAGCTTTTATAAATTCGAAGAAATAATCTGTAAGGCAGGCTCTGCGCAGTCTGCCTTCGCAGAATCGATAGTAATTGCGCAGGCCAGGCAGTAATGGCACAGGGAAAATGTATAAAAAATATATCGACTTTTTGAACTTAACTAAACATTTTTGCGATAGCGCGTTATAATTGAATATGGAAAAACAATAAGCCTGGATGACCTGATATGGCCTCTACAGACTTACAATAACTGCTTTGTGTATCCGGGAAGGGGGGTACCAATATGATAAGCTTTTTTGTATGTTTAGGCGTTTTAATTGCAGGTTATTTTGTTTACGGTGCTATCGTCACGAAAATCTACGGGCCTGATGACAGAGAGACTCCTGCTGTCAGGATCAATGACGGCGTTGATTTTGTTGTGATGCCCAAATGGAAGCTTTTCCTTATTCAGTTACTTAATATTGCGGGACTTGGACCCATATACGGTGCTCTTGCGGGAGCTCAGTGGGGCACATCCGTGTTTTTATGGATTACAATCGGAACCATTCTTGCCGGCGGCGTTCATGATTTTTCCGTGGGCTTTATGAGTATGCGTCATGACGGAGTCAGCGTTTCCGAGCTTACAGGTATGTATCTTGGAAATGTCATGAAGACTATTATGCGCATTTTCAGCGTAGTCCTTCTTTTAATGGTAGGTACTGTTTTTGCGGTCGGACCTGCAGGGCTTATTTCACTTCTTATAGGAAATCAGGGCACAACAGGGCTTTTTACAAACACTACCTTCTGGCTTGTTCTTATTCTTATCTACTATTTCATTGCAACTTTTATTCCAATCGACAAGATTATAGGTAAGCTTTATCCCGTTTTCGGCATTTGTCTTATAGTGATGGCTATCGGCGTGGCAATAGGCATTTTTACCCATGGTTATACAATTCCTGAGATTCAGCTTGCTAATCTTCATCCCTCTAAAACTCCCATTTGGCCAATGATGTTCGTATCTGTGGCCTGCGGAGCTATTTCCGGCTTCCATGCAACCCAGTCGCCTTTGATGGCTCGCTGCTGTAAGTCAGAAAAGGAAAGCCACATGGTATTTTACGGCGCTATGGTAAGCGAAGGCATTATAGCTCTTATCTGGGCAGCTGCAGGTAGTGCAGTTTATGAGAAAACCGGAGGTCTCACCACAGGACTTACTGAGATGCTCTCAAATGGCCAGGCAGCCTGTGTATACGATATCTGCACCAAAACCATGGGCGGCGTTGGAATAGTTCTTGCAATGCTTGGCGTTATTGCATGTCCCATAACCTCCGGTGATACGGCCTTCCGCTCAGCAAGACTTGTTATCGCAGACTGGTTCAAGATCGACCAGAAGTCCTATTCCAAGAGACTCATCCTTTGTGTGCCGCTGCTTCTTGCAGGCGCATTTATCAGTCAGCTCAACTACACCGTTGTGTGGAGATATTTTAGCTGGTCCAACCAGACGCTGGCTATGATAGCTCTTTGGACAGCATCCATGTATCTGTTTAAAAACAAGCGTAATTATTTGATTACAGTTGTTCCTGCAGTATTTATGTCGGCGGTTTCTGTAACCTATTTCTTCTGCGCACCGGAATGCCTGAATTTATCAGTGGTTGTGGCATATCCTGTAGGAATAATTGCAGCTGTTATTTTCCTTGGTATCTTTATTTTGAGTACTAAAAAACGCGAGTCATGATGGGAAATAAAGAGATTTCACAGTGCTTTGAGTAAGACTTACAATACTCCCGATAGGTTGACAAAATGCAAGTTTTGGAGTAAATTGATTGTGCACAATCTATTAAAACAAAATGCAACCGTTAACTGATATTGGGAGTATTTTTTATGGACAAAAATCTTGTATTTCATAAACCGTTGTTCGAAGAAGCTGCAAAGCTGGCTGAAATATACGCACTAAGAGATAATAAAACCTGTGACAGCACGGTTTTGGATACATTTATCTGGAAAGATCTTTATAATACCGAGATTTACGTAGAGGATGAAGCCGCTATTGTACTCATGAAGGACGATAAGGGATATTTTGCGGCGATGCCCTACTGCAGCGAAGAGAAGCTCCCTCAGTATTTTGAGGCGCTAAGAGATTATTTCAGAGACGAGCTGAAAAGCCCTTTGAGGATTGATCTTGCTGATGAGAATGCTCTTAATGCGCTGGGTTTATTGGACAATCCGGGATTTATCGTAGAGGAGGAGTTTGACCTTAAGGACTATCTCTATGATGCAGAGGAGCTTAGAACCCTTCCGGGCAAGAAATTTCAGAAAAAGAGAAATCTTATAAACAAGTTCATGAAGGATTACGATGGCAGATGGAATTATAAGACCATGTGCTGCGTAGATGAGTATTTCCTTGAGGAATTCATGAATAACTGGATCGAAAAGAGACTCTCAGAGGGCGTCGAAAGCAAAGAAACCCTCATTCTTGAAAAGGAAGGCGTCATAGAGCTGCTCAGAAACTGCGACAAGGTTACCTATAGGATAGGCGGAATTTTCATTGATGAGATTTTACAGGCCTTTACGATAGGCTCCTACAACAGCAGAGAAAAAATGGTTGTCATCAGCATAGAGAAGGGAAATTCTGAGATTCCGGGGATTTACCAGGTGATAAATCAGCAGTTTTTGCTTAATTCATACGAAGATGCAAAGCTTGTAAACAGAGAAGATGACATGGGAATCGATGGCTTAAGACAGGCTAAGGAAAGCTATAGTCCCATCGGTTATGCCAGAAAATACAGAGTTTGCGAGAAGTGTGCGGTGCTTGGACAGTTTTGCAAAACCGCTTAATACTATCATGGCAGAAGACCATAATATCAAAGGATTCGAGAATAAATGATTACAGAATTAGCAGATAAAAACTGCACAAGGAAGCTGTATGAAGAAGCTTTCGATGATCCAAAGGAATTCGTAGATTATTACTACGAGGATAAATGCAGAGATAACAGGATTATTGCCGATGTGGAGGACGGCGAAGTGCTTTCCATGCTTCACCTTAATCCTTACAGGATTTCTTTGGATGGCTCGGTTTTTAAGAGTTACTACGTGGTTGCCGTTGCCACAAAAGAAGAAAGACGCCGTGAAGGTCTGATGGCAAAGGTGTTTGAAAGGACATTTAAGCTTCTTAAAGATGAGAGAATACCGCTGGTTTTTCTGATGCCTGTGGATGAAGCAATTTATTCCTGGATGGGCTTTGAGAAAATATGCGATTTTGCTTTGGAGAAGATAGCTTCCTTTGATGAAATCCGTGAAAACTATGATATGTACTGCGTTAGGGATGATGTCTACATTAGGAGAATGGAGATAGAAGATGCCTTCAGAGAGCAGGATAACGGCGAGGTTTTGCCTGATGATCCTGTGATAATGGCGAAGATTACTGACCTGGAAGCCTTTAATTCATTGACAGGTCAAAGCTTTTCTGATGAAAAAGAAGCTCTTTTGTGGCTGAAAAACAAAAAAATCTACATTTGCGAGGAAGTTTAAGCCGAATAATTGAAAAAGGCATCTAAAATATGACTAGGAGTCATAATCGGAAAACTTTTTTTGGATTTCAGTTTTTTTGTCGCAAGAAAACTAAACATTAAAACAATACGGCAAATTGTCTAAAAATCGCTCAAGATAGAAACGATATCTTGGACGATTTTTTTTGATGTTATTTCATTGATAATAAGTGTTTGGTTTTTCGGAAAGCCGCTTAAAACTGCCTATTTTCAGACAATTTTAGATACGAAATTATGATAAGATAAAGTACATTATTTAATGGAAGGTAGGTTTTTTTCTAAATGGGGAACAGTATCAAAGAATGGCAAATTGGTGATCCCATGATCAATGAGAATGATTATTGGCAGGATCCCAACTACGTGGCAGAGGACCCGGAGAAGGAGAAGCTGGTACTTAAGCTGGCTACACTTATCACGGACCGCTATGTGAAGAAACTTTTTAACAAGATTAATAACAGAGATCCGGAGTATTGGATGCTTGATATGATTCTTGATAAGGCTCAGGTCAAGTTCCTTCTGAATTTCAAGAAGACAAGGGTTCCGTACAGCATTGAGGAGCTGGCTTCCATGAACAACATGAGCGTGGAAGAGACACAGAAGATGGTAGATCGTCTTGTCTGGATCGGTATCATCGAGATGAACCGCGCCAAGACTGCAGATAAGCACAAGCAGTACGAGCTTCCTATATTCGTTCCTGGCTCTGCTGAGTTTATGATGATGCAGGAGAAGCTCACAGACGAGTTCCCGCAGCTTGCAACCTTTTTCAATCTGATGACACAGCTTCCCCTTGGCGGAATCACACAGATGGTTCCTCCCGGAGGCGCAGGCGTGGGAATGCACGTAATCCCCGTTGAGAAGGCTATCAGCTTAGAGAATCAGTCAGTTTCAGTTGAGCACCTTTCCCGCTGGATCGATATGTATGATAAATACGGTATTTCAGAGTGCTCCTGTAGAAAACAGCAGGCAATGAGAGGCGAAGGCTCAGGTGAGATTCGCGGTGATTACTGCATCGGTATGGGTGACATGGCTGAGTACATGGACAGCCGCGGAATCGGTCACTATGTAACAAAAGAAGAGGTTTACGAGATCCTCGAGAGAGCTGAGAGACACGGATATGTGCATCAGATCACCAATATCGATGGTGAAGGCAAGATCGTAGCTATCTGTAACTGCGCTCCCGGTGTATGTAACGCTCTTAGAACATCACAGCTTTACAATACACCTAATCTTTCAGCATCCGCTTACCGTGCGCACGTTGATAAGAGTAAGTGCGTAGCCTGCGGTAAGTGCGTAGAGGTTTGTCCTGCAGGTGCAGCTAAGCTTGGTCAGAAGCTCTGCAAAAAGGACGGAACAGAGGTTAAATATCCCAAGGCTGAGCTTCCCGATGGACAGAAGTGGGGTCCTGATAAGTGGAATTATAACTACCGAGATGACAATAAAATCAACTGTTATGAAACGGGAACAGCTCCCTGTAAGACAGCATGTCCTGTACATCTTTCAGTTCAGGGTTATATCAAGATGGCTGCTGAAGGCAGATATGAGGATGCCCTTAAGCTTATAAAGCAGGATAATCCACTTCCAATGATTTGCGGCGCTGTCTGCAACAGACGTTGTGAGGATGCCTGCACAAGAGGTACCATCGATCAGCCTCTTGCTATCGATGAGATCAAGAAGTATATCGCATCCCTGGATCTTAACAAGGATGAGAGATACATTCCTCTTTGCGAGAAGCATGACGGCGGTATGTGGTCAGATGATTACAAGATGGCTATCATCGGTGGCGGCCCTGCAGGCCTTGCTGCTGCATATTTCCTTAGAAGAGACGGCTATCCTGTAACAGTATTCGAGAAAGAGAAGCGTCCCGGCGGAATGCTTATGAACGGTATTCCCAGCTATCGTCTTGAAAAAGATATCATCGAGGCTGAGATCGACGTAATGAAGCAGATGGGTATCGAGTTCAAGTGCGGTGTAGAGGTTGGTAAGGACGTTACTATAGAAGACCTTAGAAAACAGGGCTACAAGGCATTTTTCCTGGCTATCGGTTGTCAGGGCGGAAGAAAAGCCGGCGTTCCCGGTGAGGACGCTGAGGGCGTTCAGACAGGTGTTGAGTTCCTTAGAAAGATCAACGCTGACCATACAAACAAGCTTAATGGCGAGACAGTAGTTGTAGGTGGCGGTAACGTTGCTATCGACGTTGCAAGAAGCGCTGTAAGAGCAGGTGCATCCAAGGTTACAATGCTTTGCCTTGAGAGCCTTGCAGAAATGCCTGCTGCTAAGGATGAAGTAGAAGAGGCAAAGGAAGAAGGAATTGAGATCATTAACAGCTATGGTCCCAAGGAAATCCTCACAGAGAACGGCAAGGTTAAGGCTGTTATCTTCAAGAAGTGCACTTCAGTTAAGGATGCTGACGGAAGATTCAATCCTCAGTATGATGAGAACGACACTATCACAATCAACTGTGAGAATGTACTTCTTTCAATCGGACAGTCAATCGTATGGGCTGACCTCCTTAAGGGCACAAAGGTTGAGCTTCGTCCCAATGGTGGCGTAATTGCTGATCCTCTTACACTTCAGACTGCAGAGCCTGATATTTTTGCAGGTGGTGACGTATTTACAGGTCCCAGATTCGCTATCGATGCCATTGCAGGCGGTAGAGAAGCTGCTGTTTCAATGAACCGTTTTGTTCATCCCGGAAACAGACTTGACCTTGCAAGAGACAGAAGAGATTTCATCGAGCTTGATAAGGATGATATTCTTGTTGAGAGCTTTGATAACGCACCCAGACAGATTCCCGGTAAAAAGGCAGGAATCGCCAAGGAGACCTTCGAGGATCTCAGACTCACTCTTACAGAGGAGCAGGTTAAGGCAGAAGCTAACAGATGTCTTGGCTGCGGAGCAACTACCGTAGATGAGAATAAGTGTATCGGTTGCGGACTTTGCACCACAAAGTGCGAGTTTGATGCTATCCACCTCACAAGAGATATTCCTGAAGCCAGCACAATGGTTCGCTCAGAGGACAAGCTTAAGAAGGTTGGTCCTTACGCTGCAAAGCGCGCTGTTAAAATTGTTGTAAACAAGGTTACAGGCAAGAAATAATTTACGAACTAAATAGGGCAAAAGTGTAGTATTTTGCCGCGTTTTTACTTCAAAAACTCCCCTCCATCCCTTATACTTAAGAGGTTGGAAGGGAGTTTTTATAATGGCAGATAAAATTGTAATGGGTTACTGGGACTGTCCTTCTTGTGGCAGCAAAGGAATCCCCGGAACCACGTATGATTGTCCAAATTGCGGAAGACAGCGTGGTAAAGAGACGAAATTCTATATGAGATCAGGCCCTGTCGAATATGTGGCAGGCCATAAGGTTGTAGGCGCAGACTGGTACTGCGAGTATTGCGGTGCACTGAATTCAGCAGGCAAAACTGTGTGCGAGAACTGCGGCTCACCTAAATCAGAAAGTAAGGATGATTACTTTTCACTGAAAAATCCACCGAAACCAAAGCAGCCGGAGCCTTCTGTGCATAAGGCTACAGCGCCATCATTTGATCCGCTGTCCATAATTCATAAGGTAAAGCAGTCATCCCTGGCAATAAAGCTAATTGCGGGTATCATTCTTCTGATTATTGTTTCGAATCTGATATCCTCATTTATTTCAAAGCCAAGGGATTACACCTATGACGTCAAGGAGCTGACCTGGGAGAACTCCATTGAAATTGAGGAGTACAAGACCTTTCGGGAGTCGGATTGGAGTCTGCCAAGCGGCGCGCGGCTTGTGGAAACGAACCGGGAAATAAGGAGCTACAGATCGGTTCTGGACCATTATGAGTCAGTCACCAAATCAAGACAGGTTCCGGACGGAGGTCATTATGAGACCAGCTACTCCGATAACGGTGATGGAACCTTCACCGAGCATTCCACCTATGTGACGGATTACACCACGGAGTATTACGAAGAGGATGAGCCTGTGTACAGGCAGGAGCCGGTTTACGATACCAAGTACTATTACGACATAGACAGGTGGGTTTACGAGAGAACTGAGACCACCACCGGCAAAGATAAAAATCCTTATTGGGCCGATATTACGCTGAATGACAAAGAGCGGGAAAGTGGCCGTGATTCTAGGTACACCATGACAGGAATCAGGCATTACAGATCATTTTTCAAGGACAGAACTAAGGAAGAGACCTACGAAATTCAGGAATCCTGGTGGAAACAGATACAAAACGGTCAGACACTAAATATTACTGTTGAAAAAGGGAGGGTTACAGCTTGGCAATGACTAAAAAAGTAGAAATCAGAGACATTTTAAAGTACAAATATCCGGAAAATCCGATGTTTAACCCTGCAGGAACAGCTTACGTGTACAACGTAGCTTATGCTGATGAAGAGAAGAACGTCTATAAAAGGGATGTTTGGGCAGTGAAGGAGGATAAGCCTTTTCAGCTCACAGCCACAATTGACGCGTCTGTGGCTTTTTGGAACAGCGACAGCGAGGTTATTCTGAACAGGAAAAAGCCTGAGGATGAGAAGTCTGAGGATACGGAGCTTTTCTCCATATCGATAGATGGCGGAGAGGCAAAAATCTGGGCAAAGCTCCCCATAGCGCTTGGAGATATCAAGAAGGTATCTGACGGTGTGTATGCTGCGACGGTTCAGATAGAAGAGAGCGATCCCGACGCATATCTTGATGATGAAGAGACCCGTAAAAAGAAGCAGGATGAAAAGAAAAAGAACCTTGATAGTGACTATGATGTTTACACAGAGGTTCCTTACTGGGGAAATGGCCAAGGCGTAACAAACGGCAAGAGAAATGCTCTTTTCATCATAAGGACCACCGATGATGCAGAAAAAGCGCCTGAGAGCAGGTTTGAATTAAAAAGAATTACAGCACCTGACTTTAGCGTCTATGATTTTGAGATTGATGGCAATAAGGTGGTTTTCGCAGGGGCTAAGGCCACAAAGATTCCTGATTTTTTCTGCGATCTGATGGCCTATGATCTGGAAAAAGATGAGGTTACCACGTTATACGACAAGCATGATGTGGGCTTTGAGGGCTTTTTTGTAAAGGATGGCAAGACTTTCGTATTTGCAAACGACTTTAAAGCCCATGGACTCAACGGTTCTGCATATCTTTATAAGGTTGAAAACGGTGAGCTTAAGAAAATTGAGGGCTATGAGCCCACACATTCCCGCGGCAACAGTATCGTTGGAGACGTTGCTCTTGGCGGCGGAAGACAGTGGAGGGTTCTGAAGGAGGACGAGGATATCATCCTTTATACAATTTCAACCATAGAGGATCACACTGCGATTTCAAGGATCACTCTTGAGACAGGAAAAGTAGAGACAATACTGGATATGCCCGGCAATATTCACTTCTTTGACATTGTATTTGGCAGGTTTATTCTTGGTTATACGGGACCTGACAGTCTGCCGGAGATTTATGTTGCCTATAAGCGCGACCTTGAGCCTGTAGAGATAGAGGATCAGAGAACCTACACACCATCCGGATCTAAGGCAGACCTTACACAGATTTCCCATCACAATGACAGTATGCTTGAGGATGTTTATGTGGCAAAGCCTCAGAGAATCGACTACGAATCGGAGGGGCTTGTTCTTCACGGATGGGTGCTGCTTCCGGAGGATTTTGATTCTGATAAAAAATATCCGGCAGTTTTGGATATCCACGGCGGTCCCAGATGCGTTTATTCCGAAGGCTTTTTCCATGAAATGCAGGTGTGGGCAGCAAAGGGCTTTGTTGTCATGTTCACCAACATCAAGGGAAGTGACGGAAGAGGCGATGAATTTGCGGATATCCGCGGGGATTACGGCGGAACAGATTTTAAGAATCTGATGGACTTTGTTGATGCTGTATTGGAAAAATATCCTGCAATCGATAAGGATAGAATCTGTGAAACAGGCGGATCCTACGGCGGCTTCATGACTAACTGGATTGTAACTCACACTGACAGATTCTGCTGCGCAGCAAGTCAGAGATCAATTTCAAACTGGATTTCCATGAGTTATATCAGCGACATCGGACCTTATTTTGGACCTGACCAGTGCGGCGCTGAGTTTGGAAGGTGGTTTGATACAGATCATACAGAGATTTTGTGGAAATATTCACCTCTTAAATACGTGGAGAATGCCAAGACACCCACACTTTTCCTGCACAGTGACCAGGATTACAGATGTCCGTTGCCTGAAGCAATGCAGATGATGCAGGCTATGACGGTCAGAGGCATTGAGACCAGAATGATAGTGTTCCACGGCGAAAATCATGAGCTTTCAAGGTCAGGAAAACCGAAGCACAGAATCAGAAGACTGGAGGAAATTACAGGCTGGTTCGAGGAGCATATTAAATAATTATATATGCATTAGCAATAAGTGATGGGCATTCTTGAAAAGCAGCAATTTGTGAGGGTTTCAAGGCTGTTTGTTTATAAAATTTTTATAAAATATTGTTTGCTAACACACTAGATTGCGTCTAATTAGTATATAATTGCACCATCTAATTTTATTTTCTATTATGAGGAGGAACTTTTAATGTTAAAGAAGAGAAGTTTTTTGAAGAGGATTGCTGCGGTAGTCATGGCTGCGGCAATTGCAATTCCGGTCGTTCCCGGATTGCCTCAGGTTGCGGAGCCTGTAACTGCAAAGGCTTACTATTCAAACGTAGCCGACCATCTTACAGGAGATAAGCTTTCTATCTACAGAGCTTATGACTATCTTGATTCACGTATCAAGGACAAGGATGTACAAGTCACTGCCGCTAATTTCAAGGATTTTGACTCATCAGGTTTTTATACCATCTATGAAAACAAGGATGAGAAGAGAAAAATTTCAAAGGTTGATCTGAAATATGCTCGCAGAGCTTATGTTTACTCAAATCCTACAGATCTGGCTTCAGCAATGGCTACCATGAAGTTCGTTTATGTTAAGAACGATGCCGGCAAATTCAGTTGCTATGCATATCTTAAGAGAAGCAGCGATAAGAATTATGCAGCTGAGGAGAAACAGCTCCGCAGTGCTATCAAGAACATCATCAACAGAATAGATGAGGATCAGAAGGACTTCGCTATCGAGGTTGATCTTTTCTATGAAATTCTTGATACAGTTACATATTCTGCTTGCAATATTGATAGTAAGGACCTTAAGAACACACCTTACGGCGCACTTGTTAAGCATAAGGCTTCATATCAGGGCTATGCTCTTACATTTGCAGCACTGTTAGACGAAGAAGATATTGATAACAATATTCTTTTCTCTGAAAACAAGGTATGGAACCAGGTTCGCATTAAGGCCGGTACTACCAGTGTTAAATGGTATGAGACAGACATTGCATATTGCGATGGTAAAAAGGGTAAGATTGACTTCGATGCATTTAATGTTTCACAGAGTACTATGGCTTCTTTAGGCAGAAAGCGTGTGGACTGGTGCAGCGATTTCCCGAGTTCAACAGGAAAAGCTAAGTATACCAAGAATGCTCTTGCTGACTATCAGCTGGACGAGCTTGATGATGAAAGTATCATGACACTTGGTATTGTTGATGCTGATGGCTCCATAAACAGAACAACACTTTTTGAAGGTGAAGATGATAAGGAGTTTAACGTTGCTCCGGTATATACATATACCAATGAGTTGGTACCGATGGCCGCACTTTTAAGTGCATGTGTGATTACTCCTTTAGAGAATAGCAAGTACGAAGTTGTTCCCGGAGGTGAGTGGACAACCGATAAGCCATATATAACTCTTAGAAAAGTACAGGGTGGAACCAATGCAAAATTGAAAGTCACCATGACTGCAGCGCTTGATGGCTATGTAGGAAGTTTTTATGGCACTTTAGGAATTTCAAATAATAACGCCGGAAAGCATAGTTATGTGATTAAGAACGGCGAAGCTATTTACAAAGGACCCAAGAATAAGAACATTAAGAACGTAGTAATTCCTGCAACTGTAGTTATTGATGGAAAGCTCTATAAGGTTACAAAGATTGCTTCTAAGGCTTTTGCAAAGTGCAAGAAGCTTGAATCAGTTACAATCGGCCCTAACATTAAGGAAATTGGAGCTAAAGCATTTACCTGTAAGACAAAGCTTAAGAAGGTAGAAGTTCAGAACTTCTATGGCAGTCTTAAGGCGAAGGGTATAAAGTCTGATGCATTTAAGTCCACTGATGACGAGACATTCTTCCTGATCGTTACCAAGAAGAAGGAGTATGATAAGCTCGTTAAGGGATTCAAGAAATCAGGCGCTAAGCAGGCTAGCTATAAGCTCCGTCTCTACTCATTCTATTGATTCTGATGGATCCTGATAAATGAATATCGGTTGATATTAAAAAGAATTTCACGGCTGCCGCACCTTTAGGTGCGGCAGTTTTTCTGTGTAGAAGCTTAATTCGGTGCGGCAGTTTTCGTGAGGGAAATGCTATTGACATATGGAACATGGTGCATGGTGTTTTATTGACGGACCAAGCTTGGTATAATAAGCAGAGGAATTTTAAGACCGGAGGAGTTTTACTTTGATTAAGGGGATAATAATCGCGTCCTTTATTTTACAGACTGCTTTTCATGAGTATTTGGATTATCTTGATAATTCGTACCTCGCCAAAGAGCTGCCTGACAATGTGAAGGATGTTTACGATGAAGAAAGATATAAAAAGTGGCAGTCTTATGAGAAGGACAGAGGAAAGGTTTCAATTATCAAGGATATTGTTACCGGACTTCTGCTTTTTTCATACCTGGCTTTTGATGTATATAGCAAAATATTCAATGCTTTTTCATCGCAGGGAATCTATCTGCAATATCTGTTTATGATGCTTTCCTTTGAGCTTATTTCGCTGGTGGTTTCTATTCCGTTTTCCTATTACAGTATCTTTGTGATCGAGGAAAAATATGGCATGAACAAGACCACGAAGAAGACCTTTGTTCTTGATATTATCAAGGAGACGATCATTTCCGTGGTGGTGTCATATGGCCTTTTGATGTTGGTCAGGTTCTTTTTCGAGAGATTCGGGAACATGGCGATTATAATTACCGCTGTGGCTTTTATCCTGTTATCACTTCTTATAAATCTGATTGTTATGCCTATTTTGAGGATTTTCAACAAGTTTGATCCCTTGGAGGAGGGAGAGCTCAAGGATGCCATTCTGGGGCTTTGTCATAAATACGGAATGACTGTAAGGAAGCTGTGCGTCAGGGATGCCAGCAGACGAACCACCAAGGCTAATGCCTTCTGCACCGGTCTTACCAAGAAAAAGACGATTTCTTTGGATGACAATCTGGTGAACGAGTACAGCACCGACCAGATTGTGTCTGTTTTTGCGCATGAATTCGGACATGCTAAGTTCAATCACATGATTAAATCCCTGCCCTTTAGCTTTACAAGGACAGTGATAACGGTTCTTGCGCTGGGAGTTATTCTTAATTTCAAGGTATTGTTTCAGGCCTTTGGATTTTCTGAAGTGAATTATTATTTTGCGTTTTTACTGATTGAGCTTATAAGCTGGCCGGTTTCACTGGTTTTTGACATTATTGGCAACCACATGTCCAGAAAACACGAATACGAGGCGGATGCTTTTGCTGCCAAAGAGGGCTATGGAGAAGCGCTTATTTCGGCCCTTAAGAAGCTCAGCGGAGATGCACTTTCCAATCTTAACCCGCATCCTTTTGTGGTGAAGATAGGCTATTCGCATCCTACACTTTCTCAGAGAATTGACGCCATCAGGGCGATTGAGGAATGAATCTTAGGGAATTGACGCCATTGTGGGCGATTGACGAGGGATTAGTTGAGAATTGATGCTGGCAGATGGATAAAAGGGTGATTATCGGGGAATTAGCGCTGCCAGGATGATTGAAGGATAGATTAATGAAGGATTTTAACAGACTTAAGCAGGAATGTATTGAGGAAATAGAGGGGGTGGGGATTGAGCTTGGCCCTATCAAATCCTGGTCTATAAACACCAGAGCCCGCAGCAGATGGGGACTTTGTAAGAAGGAAGTGGACGGAACCTACTCAATACAAATAGCAGAGGCGCTTCTGAAGGATGACCGGATCTCAGAGAAGGCCTGCAAAGAGACCATAATCCACGAACTGCTTCATACCTGTAAGGGCTGTATGAAGCATCAGGGTAAATGGAAGGTCTATGCACAGCTTATGAACAGGCGCTATGGCTATGATATTAAGCGCGTGACCTCCGGCAATGAGAAGGGCGTTGAGAATTACAAGCCCCGCAGCATCGCCATAAAGTATGTTTTTACCTGCGGTGGCTGCGGCGCCACTATTTACCGCAAGCGTGACAGCAGATTCACCAAATACTACAGACACTACGGCTGCACCAGATGCGGCGCCGTGGACTGGCGCAAGCAGACCGTCCGCCGCGATCCGGCTTGAGCAGACCGTTCACAGCGACTGGCTTGAGCAAATCATCTACCGCGATCCGGTTTGACGCTTTATAGTCGGCTCTGAGGGTAGGGGGCAAGGCTTAGCAACCTGATATGAGAAGCCCGCGCCTCAAAAAAGGGCAAAAAGAAAAATTCCTCTGCTTGGAAAGAGGTATCGGAGCCATGATGGTAGGTGTTCACGCCTCAAAAAAGGGAAAAAAGAAGAATTCCTCTGCTTGGGAAGAAGTATTGGAGCCATGATAGTGGGTGTTCACGCCTCAAAAAAGGGAAAAAAGAGGAATTCCTCTGCTTGGAAAGAGGTATTGGAGTCATGATAGTGGGTGTTCACGCCTCAAAAAAGGGCAAAAAAAAGAATTCCTCTGCTTGGAAAGAGGTATTGGAGCCTTGATAGTGGGTGTTCACGCCTCAAAAAAGGGCAAAAAGAAGAATTCCTCTGCTTGGGAAGAGGGTTTGGAGTCATGCTGGTAGGTGTTCACGCCTCAAAAAAGGGCAAAAAGAAAAATTCCTCTGCTTGGAAAGAGGTATCGGAGCCATGATAGTGGGTGTTCACGCCTCAAAAAAGGGCAAAAAGAAGAATTCCTCTGCTCAGAGAGGTTTTGAAGTCATGATAGAAAGTGCCCATGTCATACATGGGCAAGCATATAGATGGAAGGTGGTAAATCCATGACAATAGAAGAAATTTTACAGGATGAAATAAATAAAACATACGGACCGGAGGTCGGAAGCAAAACCGCTAAGGTTCTAATCCCGGCTTTTCTTGGCGATTTTCGAAAGGTCCTCGAAGGAAGTGATCCCGGGGTAACTGCCTCAGAGGAGTATATGACAGAGGACAAGAAGATGCACCTTATCTTCAGAGGCCAGCGCCGCATGACTGCGAAGGGAATAGATTATATCCTAACTTCGATTATATGTAATGACTCAGAGCTGCTTTCAACAGAGCTTTCTATGCTTCCGAAGCTATTCTGAGGATGCCGATTGTATAGTAGTTTGATGAAATGCATATGACAGCAATCTGCAAAGGTAATACTAATTTGTAATAAATTCGCAATGCAGAGGCATAAAGTGCGAATGATTATTTCAAATACAGTTAATTTAATATTCATTTAATAGTTTCGACTATTGCGGCTCCCTATAATTGATTTTAGTAGTTCTTTGATTATAGGAGGTGGGTGAATGGAAACAAGATCTGGTAAAAGACTGATAGCTGTATATGTAATCACAGCACTGTTATCACTAATGATTATTCCTACAATGAGTGTTAGTGCGGCAAGTGGTGATACGATTGTATATCTGACAAAAACAGGAAGTTGCTATCATGCAAGTGGCTGTAGCAGCCTTAGAAAGAGTCAAATTCCAACTACATTGAGCGATGCTGTTGCAGGAGGTTATTCACCTTGCTCAAAATGTCATCCTGGTTCATTAGATGTTGCGCCTACAAACAATGTTCAGACAGCTTCTGCACCAGCTCCGGTTGTTCAGAATCCTACGGCTGTGAATCAGGTCAAAACCTCCGGTTGGGATTGCATCTATAATGAAGCATATTATAGAGCCAGTAACCCTGATGTGGATAAAGTTTATCCGGGTGATTCTGCCGGAATATTTGAGCATTTTAAGACATCCGGCATGAAGGAAGGACGTAGAGGTTGTGATGAGTTTGACGTTTCAAGCTATAGATCAAAAAACGCGGATTTAAATGCTACATTTGGAGATGATTTACCTAAGTATTATTATCATTATATGCAGTCCGGAAAAGCAGAAGGTCGTAGTGGAAAATAAATTGAATAATTGATACAGTAGCCGTCTAATAGGAAAACTATTAGGCGGCTTTTTGTAGCACTAAAATGCAATGTATAGTAAAGTGGGTATGTACAGTTACATAAGATAATTCATACATTTTTACATAAAATAGATATGCATTTATGATAGTTTCCAGTAATGGATTTCGCCGAAATTACATGAAACAAGTCTTTAAAAAGCTTTAACAAACGGAGGAGAAGAGTATGACTAGGGTAAATGATGAGCTTATAATCAATGGGAAAAGGCTGAAAAACAGGATGACCATGGCGCCCACAGTAAAGTTTGATTTTGCTGGGCCTGATGGAAAAGTCACTGAGAAACATATAGAACACTATAAAGAGCGCGCAGAGGGCGGAATCGGCCTTATTTGCGTGGAGGCTACCGCTGTTACTCCCGGTGGAAGATTTGGAGAAAATCACCTGGGGCTTTGGAGTGATGACCAGATTGATGGTCACAAAGTGATAGTAAAAAACTGCCATGACAATGACGTTGTGGCTATAATCCAGCTTAATCACACAGGAATAACCGCAAATCCCCAGTGCGGCGAGGCAATCGGGCCGTCTGCAGTTGAGACAAGAGATGGCGGATTGTCCAGAGCCATGACCACAGATGAAATCCATGAGATGCAGGCTGCCTTTGTAGATGCTGCGATAAGAGCGAAAAAAGCAGGCTATGACGGAATTCAGCTTCATGGTTGTCACGGATATCTGATCAATCAGTTTGCCGCAAAAAAGACCAATCTTCGAACTGATGAGTACGGCGGAAGTACTGAGAACAGAGCCAGATTCGGTGCTGAGATAATCCGCGATATTAGAAGAGAATGCGGAGATGATTTTCTTATTTCCATAAGAACTATAGGTGCAGACCCCGATCTTTCCGATGCCATAGAAATCGCGGAAGAGTACGTAAAATCCGGCTGCGACTATCTTCAGGTATCTCATGGGCAAGGAGAGATTGATTCCGCACTTGAGGATGCTACCAAGCCCTACAACCTGATATGTTCTTTGGGCGTTCGTTTCCATGAGCATTTTAAGGGAAAAGTTCCGGTATCCTGCGTCAATTCCCTGCTCGAGCCTGAGCAGGTTAAATATCTGATAGAAAATGACCTTACGGATACTGTTGATCTCGCTAGAGCTGTTCTTGCCGATCCCAATTTCCCCAAGGCGGTTCTTGAAGAAGGAAAATCCTATGTCAAATGTTTTGAATGCGCAAGGTGTCAGTACGGACCTTTTACTCAGCATAAGTGTCCTGCGGAGATGAAAAGGAAAAAATAAAGCACGTGGGACCAATAGATGACTACAAAGCTTGAGACATCAGCGTTTTATCGGGAGGCAGTATGAAAGTAGTTACAGCAATCGATTCCTTCAAGGACAGCCTGTCTTCAATAGAGGCAGGTAATGCTGTAAAAGAAGGCTTTCAGCGCGTAAATAAAAATATTGAAACCATAGTCAGACCACTTGCTGACGGAGGAGAAGGTACTGTTTATGCTCTTGTCGTTGGTACCGGTGGTCATTTTGAGGAGGTTAGCGTAACGGGACCTTTATCTGAAAAGGTCCTTTGTCGCTATGGAATTATTCCCGGAGATGTCGCAGTTATAGAAATGAGCGGCGCTGCAGGAATAACGCTTGTTACCAATGAGCAAAGAAATCCTCTAAATACCACGACTTACGGCGTGGGTGAAGTGATTCTTGATGCCATTAAAAAAGGCTGTCGAAAATTCATTATCGGAATAGGCGGAAGCGCTACAAATGACGGCGGAGCGGGAATGCTGATGGCGCTTGGCTTTGATCTCCTGGATAAAGACGGAAGAAGAATCGAATTAGGTGCAAAAGGCCTTGAGAACCTAACTCGTATTTCCTGTGAAAACGTCTGCAGGGAGCTGGCTGAGTGCAGTTTTCATGTGGCCTGCGATGTAACAAATCCTCTTTGCGGACCCGTTGGATGCAGTAAAGTGTTTGGACCTCAGAAGGGTGCTGATCCCGAGATGATAGCGCTGATGGATAAATGGCTTGAAAACTACGCAGAACTTGCGAAGACAGTAAAGCCTGATGCAGACCCTGATATTCCCGGAAGCGGCGCTGCAGGCGGAATGGGCTTTGCACTAAGGACTTTCCTAAATGCATCCCTTGAAAGTGGAATAGACATAATACTTAGAGAGACGGCGCTTGTCGACTATATAAAAGATGCCGACCTTGTTGTTACGGGAGAGGGTATGCTTGATGCCCAGACTTCCATGGGGAAGGCTCCTATTGGAGTTGCAAGACTTGCGAAAAGCTTTGGCAAACCCGTAATAGCTTTTTCCGGAGCTGTTTCCAAGGATGCGGCAGCCTGCAACGACAGCGGAATCGATGCATTTTTCCCTATTTTGAGAAGAGTATGCACTCTGGATGAAGCCATGGATGCAGAAAATGCGAAAAACAACCTGGCAGATGCAGCAGAGCAGGCAATGAGACTGATATACGCGGCTAAAAACCTGTAATAGATGGCAATGAAATTATGCTAAAAACCTGTAAGAGCAGGCAATGGACAAGGCTGGTTCATTCAGCAATCGGAATCAGTGAATTTACAAAGATTTCTATAGGATTGCTGTCCTCTGAAGCCGTAGTTGCCCTGACGTGGGAGCTGTCGTATACGGCATTATAAGGTGAGTAGCTATCAACATAGAAAAGCGTATCCTCTGTGGCCTTCAGATCCTCTATTTCTGCAGTGGTTTTGTTGTAGTAATGGTGAAGAAGATTGTCGTATTTATCTTCATATTTTTCCAATGATGCAAAAAACTCATCATATTCGCCTTCTTCGTATTCCTGATCATCCCAGGTGGTATCAACCTCGTACCATTTTTCACCGATTTTTACTACATTCCATGCGTGACTGGGCTGGTCATCATCAGAAGGCGGGATATACATTGCACTACCCGAAACATAGGCGCAGGGGATTCCGACTTCATGCATAAGATATTCAAAAGCAAATGAATAACCGCCGCAAATAGCATGATTTGGCCGCCCTTCGGAGTCGCATACAAGAGCGCCGTAGGCGGTATCGCCAAGTTCCCAGACTCCATCATTGTGATTGTCTTCCAAAATTTCATAATCATAATTGACGGTGTCAATAAGCTTATCGTGGATAGCAAGCTCAATTTCTTCATCAGACCCGTCCATATCAATGTTCTTGAAAAATTCTTTAGTTGCAGCCCGGAAGTTATTTTCCAGCTCGGCATCTTCTTCATTGGGTTTTTCCATGGTGTAATAATGAACTTCGTAGTTATCATAGGACAAAAATGTTGAATGAATTTTCTCATCTCCGGTGAAAAGATAGAAATATTCCGGATGGTCGTAGCACATGGCATAATAAACATTCCAAAGATGGTCGGGATCAAGCTCCTCCATTTTTTCGTGGGAGATTATGATAACGCTGGTGTAATCATCGCCGTCACGGTTTTTCGCCAGATCCAGGAAAAGATCATACACTACCTTATCCGCATCGCTAAGCCCCTGATAAAGTACCCAAATGTCCTCTTTTTCAGAGGGACTGTCAGCCTTATCGTAGAAAACTATTTTTCCGGTTACGTCGTTAAGATCAGAAGAAACCTCAAAAGGGATGTAGGATTCATCAGAATTGCCGGATCTAATCTGAATTAAGGCATACGTAATTCCCCAAACAAGAAACATGCCGAATAATATCGACAATAAAGGATGTGAGCTCTTTTTATGGGGTTTTCTATTTCGATTAAAATTATACTGATTTTTGTTTGTCATTTATTTCGGTATACCTTTTTTAAGATAGTTAATATAATGGAATAGAACAGCGATGGTAGCGATATACACGTATAAGTTCTATATCATAATAACTATAAATCAGGAAAAACGGAACAGGAAAATGAGAGAGTATAACGTAAATATCAACGGAATAGATGTAAATGCAAAATACAGCGAAACCACGATAAATACAGTCTTTTTGCCGCTATTGCAAAGGCTCACAGACATGCAGAAGAAAAAGGATGGACGTATTCTTGTGATGCTCGCCGCGCCTCCAGGAGCAGGGAAAAGCACACTAAGCAGCTTCCTTGAGGCTTTATCAAAAGAACAGGACGATATCTGCAATGTGCAGGCAATTGGTATGGATGGTTTCCACAGAAGGCAGGAATATCTCCTTTCTCACGACACGGAGCGGGATGGAAAGACCATAAAAATGGTGGAAATAAAAGGAGCGCCTATAACTTTTGACCTGGAAAAGCTTACTGAAGCTGTTAAAAGAGTGGCTTCCGGTGAAACCTGCGGTTGGCCTTCATACGACAGGCACCTTCATAACCCGGTGGAGGATACATATACTGTGTCTGAGAAGATCGTTATTTTAGAGGGTAATTATCTTCTTTTGAACGAGGATGGATGGCGCGATCTTAGGAATTATGCGGATTACACCATAAGGATTACCGCAACCGAGGATTTTTTGCGGAATCGCCTCATAGATCGCAAGGCTAAAAGTGGTAATACTCTGGAAAAAGCTACAGCTTTTGTGGACTTCAGCGATATGGCAAACGTAAGAATCTGCCTAAATGATTCCCTCGACGCTGATATGACATTTTCCCTTGATGAAAATGATGATTATAAAGCTCTGTGAAACATATTTGGCGTGGTTAAGTCTTTTTATAAACTGCATCAAAAATTTTTTAAAATAGCACACGCTATATGTTGTATCTGATTTTTATCTACTGTACAATATGATGTGAAAACAAACAATCAAACAGTTTCATTCCAAAGGAGGCAGTGATGATAACTGAGTTCCCACAGAGAATAACTATTGACGGTTTCGTTTATGAGAGGAAAAGTGCGCATAACAACGCAATGTACTATGATTCAAAGGATAATCCTTCTGATATCACCAGTCGATTTATAAGTTTATATCCAAATGGGGAGCTCACCTACTTATGGGATGGTTTAGAGCTAAAATGGAATAAGCAATTTGAAGTAGTAAAAGAGATTGCTAATTGAATCATTGATGGAAGATGTCGCCTTTATTGCGGGATGGCATTTTCAAATTTATGAAAACAAAAAGCAGACCGATATCCGTGATTGGAGCGGTCTGTATTTGTTTGAGCAGAACATTCTGTGAGGTGTTTTCTGGCCTTACGTAGTTTTATTTCTTGTGGAGGAGATGCATGAAACCAAAATCGAAGATGAGCCGAATGCTATATGAAATCATGTTAAATGATGGCTACGAAGAGCGTTTTTGCGATCTTATAACACAAAATTTAAATACTGATTTTACCGCGACACGCATGATAGGCTATCTTTCACACTATTCGCATCCGCCTCAGGGTGAGATTGTCGATGAGATGCTTGCCATACTTAGCGACAGAGAGCGAATCATCGATAAAAAGACCGCCGAGCACTATAACGCCAGGTGGAATGAGATTATGATGGATAGTCCTTTTGATGAGGATTAGTGGATTTTTCGCAAAGATATGGTATTTTTACAGAATCTCATGATGCTTGCGAGGCTTTAAGGAATTAAAAAAAGAGGAATGATGATATGAGACTTATTTTTGTAAGGCACGGTGAGCCCAATTATGCTAAGGATTGCCTGACTGAGAATGGAAAAGAGCAGGCTGCATGCACTGCTGAAAGATTAAAAGACGAAGATATCAGGGCGATATACGCGTCTCCCATGGGTAGAGCAGTAGAAACCGCTTCGTATACAGCAAAGGATCATGGACTTACTGTTAAAACCCTTGATTTCATGCATGAAATCGACTGGGGTGATGCGAGAGGAGAGGCTGTAAGCGAAGATGAAAAGCTTGAATATGACGGACATCCCTGGACTCTTGGATATAAGCTTTTAACCGAGAATTCGCAGTTTGTTGGAAGCCCGGAATGGAGAAATCACCATTATTTCAAGGACAATATTTGTCTTCAGTATTATGAAAAGGTTTCTGCAGGCATTGATGAATTGCTTGAAGAATACGGCCTTTTCAGAAAAAACGGGCTGTATGAGTACCACGCAGGAAAGGTGGTTTCAGAAGCAGGAAATGATGGAGTGGCGGACAAGTTCGATGATACGGTTGCTCTTTTTGCTCACGGCGGCTCTGGGGCTATTTTGTATTCGCATCTTTTCAATTTGCCTTTTCCCTATGTGCTGACTTCCATGCCCTACGGTGTTTGCTCAGTTTCAATCATTAGCTTTTCCATGGAGAAAAGCGGGATGATAATTCCCAGGCTGGAGCTTTTCAATGATATGGGACACATTCGTACGTTCAAAGCTGAAAAGCTTCATTTTGAGAAATGAGTCTGTTTTCCGGGTTCAACTACTTTTTGAATTCAAAATAGAAGTTGCACGCATATTCATTTTCTGCAGATGGCTTAGGTCGTGCATTCAAGAGATCACGGGTATCACATATCCGGATCTCTTTTTTATTCAAATAAAAGCTTAATAGAGGCTGCTTTTCATTGTATTTTATGTCTGTTGCTGCCAAAGGTATTGTTGAACCTTTACCAAGTTCGCCTAAATCGACTGTATTTTCAAACAGCGGGACTTCTGTGGAAATCATGGATTTTCCTGCAGAAATAGCTATTTTCACCTCGCCTGCAGCGTAATCCGGTATAAGAATGATTTCACCATTCTCAGGCGAACCGTCATATTCAAAATTCATTTCAATTACACCGGTGTCGTCTTGCGTTTCTAAATTGCCATCGGAGTAGTAGAGCCTCAGGTACTTGTATGTATCGGTGGTAATATATTTGTAGATAAATATGTCATTAGGGATAGCGGCAAGTTTTATAGCTTCAAGCTCATTGCTTTAAAAAGTTAAGGGCTCAATGAAATTGCGAGGTTTCAGGGCTTTGTAAATAATAACGCCAATTATTGAAAGTGCAAGAATGGATACTATCAGAAGAACACAGATTGTTCTCTTTAGGAATTTCTGTTTGTTTTTGCTGTCTGTTGCTACACCCATGATATTTTCTTCGGATTTTTGAACTATTGTCTCCTGGGAAAGATCTTCGCCTGCAATAAATTCGTTGATGCTTATCCCCAATACTCCGCAGAGCTCCGAATATACTGATACGTCAGGGAGGCACACGCCTCGCTCCCACTTGGAAACAGACTTATCGCTCATACCGAGCTTTTCAGAAAGCTGTTTTTGTGTCATACCCAGTTCTTTTCTTTTTCCTGCGATATATCTGCCAATTTTCACAAGATCCATACAAATTCTCCTCCGGCAGAGATGATTTTGTTCTGAGATTTTGGTCTGATTATCATCCGTGCCATCTACTATAGTATTGAATTTTCGGAAAAATGACACCCCTCGAAAGTAGAATTGGTCATTTTATGAATAATTAGCGAGAAAACCCCTTCCGACGATGTCGGTCGGGGATGAATCGCCCGTCTTCAACGCTTTGCTTTAACATATTTTCCAGATTTCTCATATTTTCTTCGATGGTCATCAGTGCGCTGTTCTTCTATGTATTTTTTGACGG
>NZ_AUJP01000026.1 GCF_000424285.1 Butyrivibrio sp. MB2005
CAGGTATATAAGGATAGAAATATGATGCACTTTTATATACTTTTTTCTGTGCTTTATAAGTACCAGGGGTGAGTGTTACAGGAAATGCTTATCGAAAAAGTATATAAGTCAAATTATCATTTTCAATTTATATACCGAGCGGAGAAGTTACGGGAGAAATAGGTATATAAATTTGACGTAAGAGCTTTTCTTATATATGTTGTGCAAAATGGCGCGTTATAAATATTTTAGGAACACTTTTGTAAAAAGAGAGAATAAAATAAAATAAATCAGAATTATAGGAGATTTTTTATGGAAAAAATGTACTACGCATCAAAACTTGCAGACGTTAGTGTGAACGACAAATATTTGGATGAAGCATTTCATCTTGAAGTAAAGAATCTGCTTTTGCTGGATCCGGACAGGCTTCTTGCGGGATTTCGCGAGACAGCAGGACTTATTAAGGGATTGGATGATGATGGCTGTATAGCACTTATGAAAGGAAAAAAGCGCTACGGCGGAATGTGGGAGGATGGACTTATCGGAGGACATACTCTTGGACATTATGTTACGGCTTTGGCTCAGGCTGTGGTTAATCCCGTGCTTTCTGATTCAGAGAAAAAGGATGTATCAGACAGACTCACATATATTTTGGTGGCTCTTAAGCAGTGTCAGGAGCTTGTAAAAGGCACAGAGGGCGAAGGCTTTTTGTTTGGCGCATCATTCCCATCAAAGGAATTCAGAGACAATCCCTTCTTGCAGTTTGACAACGTAGAGCATGGACTTCAGGAGCTTTTCACACAGGCATGGGTGCCGTGGTATACAATGCACAAGATTTTAACCGGCTTAAATGCATCCTTTAAGATTGCAGGGGATCCTCTTGCGCTGGAGATTGCAAACGACCTTGGAATCTGGATTTCAAAGAGGACAGAGAGCTGGTCAGAAGAGGTAAACAGGACCGTGCTAGGCATAGAGTATGGCGGAATGAATGACTGTCTCTATGAGCTTTATCAGATAAACCGCGATCTGAAGGAGAGCGGAAGTGAGTTGTTCCATCCTGAATTTGAAAGATTTGCGAGGGCTGCTCATCGCTTTGATGATACAGAGCTTTTTGAGAAGGTTTTGTCAGGGAAAGAGAACATTTTTAATAACGTTCATGCCAATACCACAATCCCTAAGTTTATCGGAGCACTTGCAAGATATGAGTCCTTCCATGAGGAGACCAGATATCTTGATTATGCCGAAGCCTTTTTTGACATTGTGATTGGCAAACATACCTATGTGACAGGCGGAAACAGTGAAAATGAGCATTTTGGTGAGGACAATGTCCTTGATGCAGAGAGAACCAATGTAAATAACGAGACATGCAATACCCACAATATGCTTAAGTTCGCAAGACGCCTCTATGAGCAGACAGGTAAAAAGAAATATCTTGATTATGCAGACAGAACCTTTGTAAATGCCATAATGCCTTCTCAGAATCATGAGACCGGCTTTACCACTTATTTTCAGGCAATGGCTACGGGTTATCAGAAGGTATTCAATAACCTGGACGGTAATTTCTGGTGCTGCACAGGAACCGGCTATGAGAATTTTACAAAGCTCCAGGACGGCGTATTTTTCGAGGATAAGGAAAAACTCGTTATTGCTCTTTATATGGCAGCTGAGCTTAAAACTGAGTGTTATTTGGTAGCTATGGACTGCGATTTTGTATCTTCCGATGAGGTAAAAATCATTGTAACTCCTGCAGAAGGCAAGAGCTTTACTAAGGATCTGTATCTTGTTATTCCCACATGGCTTAAGGGAGAGATGACCGTTACATTAAAAGGCAGTAAGTATGAGGCAAAAGAAAAGGACGGATTCATTATTGTTCCCGAGGATGAGCTTTCAGGCGGCTGTGAGATAGTACTTAAATTACCTATGGAAATTACCTGTCACAACCTGCAGGATGGCAAGGATACCTACGCATTTATGTACGGACCTTACGTGCTTTCTGCTAGACTTGGCACAGCAAAAATGCTGACTAAATCCCATGGAGTTGCAGTGAGTGTTGCCTGTGAGAAGGCGGTAGATTCTGATGAGATTGTCATAGAGAGCGAAAAGAGTGTGGATGATTTTATCACCAATATCAGTGATCATCTTGTTAAACGTGATGGCGAGATGGAGTTTGACCTGACAGGAACAAATAGGAATCTTGTTTTCACAACTCACTATAATCAGTACAAGGAAAGCTATGGAATTTATTGGAAATTCAGGGTTTAAAACGGAAAAATTATTGAAAAATCTCCCATTTATATAACGAAGAATGGCTTAAAATAGGCAAAAACCAGCCGTGTTAGACATTTGTTGGACAATGGAAATTATAATTCAAAATGTAAATTTAAAATTTCTTTTGTGAGGGAGAGAAAATCAATGAAAAAGATCACATTTAAAAACGGTATTATAGTTACTCTGGCAACAATGATGGCAATGGCTGCAATGGCAGGATGCGGTAATAGTACAGCTGCTGATGCTACTGAGGAAGATCAGATCGTAGAAGAAACAGTAGCAGATGAAGAGGTTCCTCTTGCTTCCGGAGAAGAGGCTGTTACAGACATTCCTGCAGCACCTTATTTTTCTAAGGGCGTATATGTGAACTACTCTAAGGATGCTGAGAATCCGCCTAAGACCTATTTCTATGTTTTCAGTGATGATTCATATGGTTACACAGCAGACGGTGAGAACGACGACATGGGCGTTCCCTTTGATATTACACAGACTGACGGACAGGTAGAGTTTTCCTTCGGCGGCGCAGAGGAATCCAAGGATGTTCTCGTAATCACAGGTGTTGAGAACGGAATGATCTATGGCTGCTTCGAGGATGTTCCTGAGCGTGAGCTGGTATTCGAGCCTGTTGCAGATGCTGATCCCGAGAATTTCAGTGCTGTTAATTATCTGAGTTCTATGACCGGTGGAGATAATGTATACAGAGATGCAAACGGATGGAGCGTACATTACAATCCTTCATGCATCACAGTTAACCAGGGTGGCCCTGTAACAACATTCGTTTACACAGGTGACTGCGCAGGAACATGCATGATTACTGCTACATACGACGTTGATAAGGATGCAAAGACAGCTGCAGAGGATCTAGCTGCTTCCTATGGCGATCAGGCAATGGTTTCAGATTGCGTATTCCCCGGAACAGAGGATGTTGAAGGCTTCTATGTAGATGCTGTTCCCGGACAGACAGGCCCCGGCCTCTATGCTTCTGCTTTTGTAAGAGAGTATATGGGTGGATACCTTATATTCGAGTTTACACAGCATGTAGCAGGAGATGATGAGATGGATATGGCTGTATCTGACAATCTCTCAGCAATCATTGATTCACTTTCATTTGAATAATATTTATAAATACCAAATGCTGATGTGATAAATCCCCTAAGTAGATATGAAAATCTGCTTAGGGGATTTTTATGTCATAAATATTTTCCAGGCTGCATAATGTTTGCCCTTACTTTGCTACTTTACTATAATATTCATGAGGAAAAAACAGTGAAACAAAGAGCTTATGTGGCAATAGATTTAAAGTCCTTCTATGCATCTGTCGAGTGCATGGATATAAGCCGGGATCCGCTGACCACGAACCTTGTGGTTGCAGACAAAAGCAGGACCGAAAAGACAATATGCCTTGCTGTATCGCCGTCCCTGAAAAAATGGGGAATACCGGGGAGAGCAAGGCTTTTTGAGGTGGAACAAAAGCTAAAAGAAGTAAACAGAGATAGACTTAGAAAGGCACCGGGCGGTGTTTTTACAGGTGAATCCTATGATGACGAGGAGCTTTCCAAAAATCCATCACTCAAAATCGGATACATTGCAGCGACACCCAGAATGGCCAGATACATGGAGCTCAGCACCAGAATTTACAAGTGCTACCTTAAATATATCGCACCTGAGGATATCCACGTTTACTCCATCGACGAGGTTTTCATGGATGTGACGAACTACCTTGGAATCTACAACATGACCCCCAGGGAGCTGGCATCAACCATGATAGAGGAGATTAGGAAAAACACGGGAATTACAGCTACTGCAGGCATCGGAACCAACCTTTATCTGTGCAAGGTAGCCATGGATATAGTAGCCAAGCATGTAGAAGCAGATGAAAAGGGCGTACGTATAGCAGAGCTGGATGAGATGAGCTACAGAGAAAAGCTATGGGAACACAAACCCCTTACGGATTTTTGGCGTGTCGGGAGAGGATATGTGAAAAAACTCTCAGCCCTTGGTCTTGAGACCATGGGAGATATAGCAAGATGCAGTATCGGTGGCGCCAGGGATTTTTATAATGAAGAGCTATTATACAAGACCTTTGGGATAAATGCAGAGCTTTTGATAGATCATGCCTGGGGATATGAGCCCTGCACCATGGAGATGATAAAGGCCTACAAGCCTGAAAACAACAGCCTTAGCCAGGGACAGGTCCTTCATTGCCCTTACACCTATGACAAAGCAAGGATAATTGTCAGAGAGATGGCTGATGCACTGGCTTTGCAGCTTCTTGGTGAACATAAGGTAACGGATCAGGTGGTGCTTTCAATTGGCTATGACAGGGAGAGTCTTGATAATCCTGAAATTGCCCGTAAATTCAAAGGTAATATCAAAAAGGATTACTATGGAAGAGCAGTCCCGGAGCATGCCCACGGAAGCCGGAGTCTTGAAGAATTTACCTGCCTTGGCAGTCATATCATAGATGCGGCACTTTCGATTTTTGATGAAAAAGTAGACCCGGATCTGCTTATCCGGCGCGTGAATATAGTAGCTGCCCACGTGATTGATGAAGCGGATGCAGTAAAGATAGAAAGCGAAGCATTTGAACAGCTTTCGTTATTTGAAGATATAAACCAAAAGGAAGAGAAAAAGCAGCAGGAAAAGGTTCTGAATGAGAAGGAAAGAGCCCTTCAGGAGGCTGCTCTTGAGATAAAAAAGCGATTTGGAAATAACGCTATAGTAAAGGGAACCTCAATGCAGGAAGGGGCAACAGGACTTGACAGAGGAAGGCAGATAGGAGGTCATAAGGCCTGAGTACTGCTAATCTTGGAATTTAAGGCCCGGTTGTAATATAGCGAAGCGGCAACAAAGACAGGATAGGGAAATGGGAAAATACGACGACATAATAAATATGGAAAGACCAATATCGAGAAATCACAGACCCATGGCTCTTGAAAACAGGGCTGCACAGTTCATGCCCTTTGCCGCCCTTACGGGCTATGATGATGCAGTGGAAGAGACCGGGCGCCTTACTACAGAAAAAATCGATCTGACTGAGGAGCGAATACGGGAGCTTGATGAGAAGATTTCAGAAGTTGCCGCACATATCAAAGATGGTCCTGTGAAAATGCTTGTCACATATTTTGTTCCGGATCTCTATAAATCCGGAGGAGAATATGTGACAAAGGAAGTTACCATAAGGAAGATAGATTCATACAAAAAAAGTCTGGTCCTGGCAGATAAAACCGAGATTTTCATACATGATATTTACGACCTGATCACGGTATAAAGCGGGATGGATTCCTACAATAAGTAGGAGCGATAAAACTGAGAAATGCGGCTACGGACATTTGTTGGACATTGTGTGATAAAACAGTGACAGTAAGATTGATATGATGTAATCAGCATCAGATCAAGCGATGTGACTAAAATTATTAATTGTTTCAAAAGGGGGAACAACAAATGGCTGGAAAAGATAAAATTTATACAAATGATAATACTCCTTCAGGAGATAATATTATTGAAAGCTCCGAGAATCAGGAGAAGGAAATAATAGATAATCCTTATTTAAATGACGATCAGAATGATCCTGAACATAATCCTGATGAGAATCAAAATAATAATGTGTTCGGCGATATGTTTAATATCAGAGAGCCCGAGCTTGGAGAAGTATACATCGATGAAGATGTAGAAGAGGTCCTGGAGAAATACAGGGAAGAGCAAAGACAGCGCGAAGAGGAAATTCGCAGAGCAAAGGAAGCTGAGGAAAAAGCTAAGTATGATCTTGAGCATCTCCGTTTTGTAAACAAAAAACCTGAGCTCTATGATATCGAAGATGAGGCAAAGGAAAACCAGGTCAAAGATCAGAATGATAATGATTTTAGTATCTTTTCAAATTATGAGAAGCAGAATGAAGATGAAGAGAAATATGTAAACACACCTACCGGCAATGAAAACTCTGAAGCGAAGAAGCCTGACGACATAGGCGAGAATCCTTTTGCTAAAGCCAAAAAGGATAATGTAAAGAAGGTAAGTGCAAATGACCTTCAGAAAGAAGTGATGGCTCAGCAAAAGCAGGTTTCCGGCATAGAAAAACCATTAAACAAACAGATGGTCGACGATCCCGACATCATTCCTGTAATGGACACTCCTATGCCAATGACTTCTAAATATAAAGGTGATGTCATCGTTAAAGGAAACCATAATGGCATTATAAATGACATTATCAACGCCGGAAGCAAAGAAAGCAGAATTATTGATAATGAATCTGTAATTATCAAGGAAGATAAAGCTGTTAAAAGCATTAACCTGATCAACATTGAAGAATCCGTTAATGGAGGAAATAAACGTCAGAATAAGTCGAAGGGATTGCATTACCAGCCTATCTTAGGTAGTGAGACTCCCGGCTGTCTGAAAAAGACATATCCTGTAAATGGGGATACCGTTTCTTATTTGCAGGCCATGGTTGCTACTGCTAACATGAGCCGTGGATTTTTCCGCGATTCAAGGCAGTACAACGAGTTTGTACACGCTATGGTCATTTGCCATGATTTAGCATGGGATATTAACAAGCATTCAAAGAAAAGAAATTATGACCCGGCAAAGCTGGCTCGTGAACAGAAACAGTACGACGAAGCAGTTGAGCACTTAAAAGAGACAGCCAGAGCTTACAAGGCGTACAAGTATTCAAGTAAGGAAAAAGAACTTGATCCTGCTAAGAAGACGCTTAACAGTGATGACAGGAAAAAGCTTAAGCTTATGGATGATGTTTTAGGGAACAGAAATCGATATTTTAGAGGAAAAGATCCTCTCAATACCATTTCTCTGTAAAAAATGATTTTTTTAATCATATAACCTAAAGTAAATAACAAATTATCCGATAATATTATCAGAAAGATAAAAATACAGGGAACGCGACAAGACTCCGGTTTCTGTATTAGCACTTCCCGAGAGGGCCCGAGCTCTCAGAGGTTGAACCAAACGAAACATACTAAAGAGTAGTAAACCAATAACGGAAGTAACGAGATAAAACTCCTTTTTTAATTCCTCCCATATAATAGTGTTAAAAACAGTCCGGTTCGCCATTTCCGGACTGTTTTTATTTAATGGACCATGGGGACGGGGTCCATATTGCGCTAAATAACGTAACCGTATTAAAATAGGAAATGTGTTTTACACACTAATATGGTAGAAATGGAATTTTAATAATGGTTTTCAGCTCAACAGTATTTTTGTTCTGCTTTCTTCCGGTGACCATCATCGGATATTTCATAATAAATAATCCTACATACAGAAACACCTGGCTGCTTCTAATGAGTCTGGTGTTTTTTGGCTGGTCTCAGCCCGGGTACTTGTGGATCATCATTGTCAGTATCATCGTCAATTACTTATCGGCCTATATAATCGCTTATTCTAAAGAAAAAAAGAACAGACATATTCCCACGGGATTTATCCTGTTTGTGGCAGTTACGGTAAATCTGCTCCTTCTTTTTTACTTCAAATATCTGGATTTCATGATACAGACCGTAAACGACCTGGCTCATTTGAATTTAGAGCTTAAAAACATCGTGCTTCCCATAGGTATTTCATTCTTTACCTTCCAGGGAATGAGCTATGTTATCGATGTCTACAGAGGTGATGTGCCGGTTCAGAAGAATCCTCTTAAGGTTGCGCTCTACGTGGTGCTTTTCCCGCAGCTTATCGCCGGTCCCATCGTTCGTTACATCGATATCGCAAATGAGATCAATGACAGAAAACACACCATCGATGATTTTACCAAGGGAATCACCAGATTTGTGATAGGTCTTGGAAAAAAGGCCATCATCGCCAATACAATGGCGGAGGTTGTGGACAGTGTCTGGAACGCAGGCGTTACCAACAACACTGTTGCAATTGCATGGATTGGAAGTATAGCCTATTCACTACAGATTTTCTATGATTTCTCAGGCTACAGTGATATGGCGATAGGAATCGGAAGAATTTTTGGTTTTCATTTTATTGAGAACTTCAACAGACCCTATATTTCAAAGAGTATTACGGAGTTCTGGAGAAGGTGGCACATTTCGCTGTCCACCTGGTTCAGAGATTATGTGTATATCCCTCTTGGAGGAAACAGAAGGCATCTTTACAGGAACCTCAGTATAGTGTTCCTGCTTACAGGTCTTTGGCATGGAGCTTCCTGGCATTTTGTGCTGTGGGGTATCTGGAATGGCCTGTTCATGGTCATTGAGAGACGCTTTAGGAAAAAGCCCACTGACAAGAACAGCAATGCTGGTAATGGAGCCGTAGCAACAGGCAAATCTTCAGCCGGTTCATCCGGCCTTGCACTGAAGATTCTCGGCCACATTTATGCACTTTTTGTTATAAATCTTGGCTGGGTGCTCTTTAGGGCAGATAATTTCAGCCTTGCTCTTAAGTACATCGGAACCATGTTCGGTGTTGGAATCTCACAAACACCGGGCTTTACCATTATGTGGTATCTGAACAACTGGGTTATTTTCGTATTTATCCTTGCGGCTTTGGACATAGCAGGAGGCTTCATGGGCCTTAGAAAAGCTGTGGAGAACAGCTTAAATCCGGCACTTTGTAAAGTGGCAAAAATAGTTGTGGTTTACGGAATCCTGATTCTCTCTATCATGCGAGTTATGTCAGGAACCTATAATCCTTTCATCTATTTCCAGTTTTAAGAGAGTCGAAAGAATTCAGAGATGTAGGAGCTTACCGTTAAAAACTCCCACGGAGTAACAATATATGGAAAAAAAGATTTTTGAAAAAATATATATCGCCGGCGTTGCGCTGATTCTGCTGCTTCCGGTTCTTACGATAAACAGGGATCCGGACGCCATTTCGGAGAAGGAGAACAGGCCTCTTACCGGACTTCCAAAGATTGTAAGGGATGGCAGCATAAATAAGAATCTTCCTGTGGATATCGAGAGTTATTTAGATGACAGAATCGGCTTTCGCGATCTTCTTATTTCAGCCAATGCTCTTTTGCAATATCACGTATTCGGAAGAATGGAAGACGGCACCAGATACAGACTTGGTCCCGACGGCGAGTTTAACATCATTGAGAGCGATATGGTGGAATCCTATCAGCATGCAAACCTGTTTTCTGATGAGGAATTAGCAGAAGTAACAGCTGATTTTAAATCCATTTCCGATGGTCTTAAGAAGAGAGGCACCGAGTTTTATTACATGCAGTGCTGGGATAAGCAGTCAATTTACCCTGAGTATTTTCCTGACAGTGTGCTGCAATACGGGGATATCTCAAGAACGGACCAGGTGCTTACATCTCTTGCAGAGAACACAGATGTAAATGTGATTCCACTAAAGGATAAATTCATCAGTGAAAAGTCCAATTACGAGGTTTACAGTAAATACGGCGATCCTGTGCACTGGACTCCCAGAGGAGCGCTTATAGGCTATACAGAGACCATGAATGTCATCAATGAGGGAAGGGATGAGCCCTTTAAGGTCCTTACAGATGATGATTTCAATATAACCATGACGGATCAGGGCATGAGCTTTTATGGCGGCGTTAAGAGAAGCAATATGTCCGAGGCATTCGAGCTAAAAGAGACTCATGCAGTCATGAACGAGGATTACGACGAGGAGCATGAGGCCTTTGACGGCTACAGAACATACCATTTTACCAATGAGAATGCGGGAAATGACACAAAAGTCCTTATTATCTGTAACAGCTTTATCGTTAATTATCTTAAGGAGGATTTTGCGGAATCCTTTGGAGATACGCTGGTTATATGGAATGACATAAACAAGAAGCTTCCCAAGTGGATTGAAGACTATGATCCTGACATTGTGATATATGAGATGGTTGAGCGTTATGTATCCTATGAGCATCTCCACAAAGCAGGAAAAGCCATGAGAAAAGCATATGACAAATAATAATAAGCCCTATTGCGAAATATTAACAGCGATAGGGCTTATTTTTGTCTAGAATTAAATATTAGATGAATAAAAGAGGAGGTACTTTTTAATGAAAGCACTTTTTATTGGTGGTACAGGCACAATCAGTATGGGAATAGTAAAAAAGCTTGCGGAGGATCCTCAGTGGGAGGTTTATTTATTAAACAGAGGAAACCGCGCAGATGAAGTCCCTGAGAGCGTTCATCAGATAACAGCTGATATAAATGATGAAAACAGCGTACTTTCAAAGCTTGAGGGTATGAAATTCGACGTGGTAAGCGACTTTATCGCTTTTGATGTAAAGGCTGCAGAGCGTGATTACAGATTATTTAAGGATAAGACAGCTCAGTATATTTTCATTAGCTCGGCATCCGCATATAACAAGCCATCTGCAAGCTATGTGATAACGGAAGGAACAACTCTTGCCAATCCTTACTGGGAGTATTCCAGAAATAAGATAGCCTGCGAGGAATTCCTTATGGAAAAATACCGCAGCGAGGGCTTCCCTGTTACAATCGTAAGACCAAGCCATACTTATGATGAGAGAAATGTGCCCCTTGGCGTACATGGAAATAAAGGCTTTTATCAGGTAATTAAGCGTATGCAGCAGGGTAAACCCGTAATTATTCAGGGAGATGGAACATCGCTTTGGGCATTGACCTTCAACAGAGATTTTGCAGTGGGTTACACAGCTCTTATGGGTAACAGACACGCAATTGGCGAAGCATTCCAGATTACAGGTGATGAGATTCTATCCTGGAACCAGATTTATCAGACAATCGCAGATGCCCTCGGAGTAGAGCTTAAGGCCTGCCATGTTTCATCAGAATTTTTGAGCGCTGCAGGAGAGGCATACGGCTATGATTTCACAGGAAGTCTTATAGGAGATAAGGCTGTATCTGTAGTTTTTGATAACAGTAAGCTTAAAAAGCTTGCACCCACCATGACTACAACAATTCCTTTCCATAAGGGTGTTCGTATTTCACTTGATTACGTGTTGTCACATCCCGAGAAATATCAGGAAGATCCTGAATTTGACGCATTTTGTGACAACGTGATAGCTGCAATGGAGAAGGCAAAACAGGATGTTGTTGCAGCAAAATCTGTCAAATGATGGTGTAATGCGATTTTTTGATACTTAATTCATAAATTAATAATAAGTTCATAAGAAATAGATTATCAATGATTTGCTATAATTGTATGTGACACAATATTTGTTGTAACTCTGCATACGAAAGGCGGATTGCAGCTATGAATTTTCAGAATGTGGCAGATAGCATAAAAGCAATGACCTGTATAGTATCCGTTGAAAAGCTTGAAGGTGGAGGACACGGCACTATACGTATTGTCACGGGCAATAAGGCTTATATTGACTCCATAGAACACCCTATGGATGGGGTTGCTATGCTTACGGATAAGTTTGTTCCAAACTGCGAGTACACCACATATCTGCCAAAGGATCTGAATTTCGAGGATTTCTGCTACAGATCCGCAGTTGAGAAAAAGTGTCTGCATTCCTATGCACATCCGGATCGTTTCGATGTGTGGTTTAATATGACTTTTATGCCGCTGTGGCCTGATGATGGGAATATCTGCTATTGTACGTATTCCATGGAAATCAATCAGGAAGCAGATGCTGCCAGAATGTCCAATATATCCAGCGATATCGCAGCTGCCGTACTTGAGACCTGTATCATGCTCCGTGGAACAACGAATTTTATAAAGACGATAGGCGATATTGTCGGTTTTGTAAGATCATTGTGTAAGGGTGACAGGTGCTGTCTGATTACCATGGATCATGTCGAAAAAACAGTCACTGTTCTTGGAGATGATTTTGATGAGAGCTTAGGAGTCAGAGAAGTAGAGGAAGCTTTTGGTGATAGATTCTATGAGATTGCATCCACATGGGAAGATACAATTTCAGGCAGTAACTGTCTTATAGTTAAGGATCAGCAGGAAATGGAGGTTGTTAAAGAACGCAATCCGGGTTGGTATGAGTCCCTGGTGGCAGCGGGAGTAAAGACCATTGTTCTTTTCCCTCTGAAATACAGACTTGAGCTTCTTGGTTATATGTGGGTGATCAATTTTGAATCTTCTGAGGCACCGCGTCTTAAAGAAGCCCTTGAGGCTGCTTCATTTATTCTGAGTTCTGAGATATACAATTATCTGCTGCTGGGACGCCTTAAAACCCTTAGCTCCAAGGATATGCTTACCGGTGTACAGAACAGAAATGAGATGAATAACATGGTTGACAGTTATGTCAATGGCACTGCAGAGTATTCTGATAAGTCTGTCGGCATCATTTTTGCAGATCTTAACGGACTTAAAGCCATTAATGATAATGAAGGTCATGTAGCAGGTGATGAAATGTTGAAGGATGCAGCTGCGGTACTGGCTGAAGTCTTCGATGAGGATAATATATATCGTGCAGGAGGCGATGAATTCACCATTATAGCTCCGGGAGTTACTGAGAACGATCTGGCAGTTAAGATTGATGAGGTCAGAACCATAGCTGAAAAATATGAGGACGTTTCCTTCGCAATGGGATATGCTGTCGTGGAGAATTCAGCAGAAATAAGAACAGCGCTAAGAAAGGCTGACGAGCGGATGTACGTCGATAAGGAAGCCTATTATGAAAAGCATCCTGACAAGCGCCGGGATGCAACAAGATAACCTGAATTAAACAGCAAAATATTATGATAATCTAATTGGCACCTCAATTTTTGAGGTGCTGATTTTTGAAATGATGCTAAAAGATGGGAGGAAGTATAATCTGTGGCTAAAAATATGCATTTAAATTTGGGGAAGCCTGAAGAACTTACTGCCGTTGGCAGAGCGCTCTCTGTGCCTATAAGGGCGCAGATTTTATCTATTATAAGTAAGCAGGTTTTGAGTATAGCTGATATAGCAAGGGAACTGGGGATTCCTGCATCCAGCTGCGCATCTCATATTAAAGCGCTTCAGGAGGCAGATCTGGTGCGTGTAGAGCAGATTCCCGGTACAAGAGGCAGCATCAAGGTATGCTCCAGAAATGTAGACAGAATCGATATCAGACTTGTGGAACCTGAAAAGGACGTTGATGATGTTTTGAAAATTGAGATGCCCGTTGGAGCATATACTAATGTAAGCGTTGCAGAACCATGCGGACTGGCCGATGAAAACGGCATAATCAGTATGGATGACAGGGAAGAGAATTTTTATCTTCCGGAACACATAAATGCACAGATTCTTTGGTCAGGACAGGGATATATTGAGTATTCCTTCCCCAATCAGATTTTCTCATTGCCGTTTAAGGCGGATGTACACAGAATATATATTTCTGCAGAGATGTGTTCTGAGGCGCCGGGCTTTAATCCGGAATGGAAATCTGACATAACGCTCTGGATAAACGATAAGGAGTGTGCTACCTGGCTATGCGGAGGGGATTACGGTGAGAGAAAAGGCCTTAACAATCCTGATTACTGGCCTAATGGAAGAACTCAGTACGGAGAGCTTGTAACCTTTGAGGTCACCAGGGAAGGAACTTATGTTAATAACAAGAAATGCGGTCAGGTGACAGTGGAAGACTTAAGACTTATGGATTCCCACAAGATCAAGGTCAGATTTGGAAACAAAGAAGATGCCAAACATATGGGAGGATTCAACATCTTTGGCAGGAAATTCGGAGATTACGCCCAGGGAATAGTAATGGGAATCGGTTATCAGTACGCCGGTTCCGGGAAAAACGGAGTTTAATGCTCCGTTTTTTTGTTGCACTTTTTCTATATGGAATCACTTAAACAAAAATCATGTTCAAATCACTAAAAATCCGCTCAAAACCACCCTTTTTAACAACAATCATGTTGAAATACCAGTACAAAAACAGCAATAATTATCTTGTAAAAAACAACAAAGCTTTTCTAGGAGGAAGTATGATGAAGCGAAAAAATGTATTGGCAGGGTTACTTACAGGAGCAATGCTCGCAACCGTAGTGGGATGCGGAAGCGGACAGGCAACAGAGGTATCTGACGAGGCAGTGCCTACAGCAGGGGATTTGGATGAGGCAGCTGAGGAGGTTCCCACAGTTGAACCCGGAAAAAAAGGAACTATCGAATTCTGGACAGTGTTTACAGGCGCTGATGGAACAAGCATGCAGGCCATGGTAGATGCCTACAATGCCACAAATCCCGACTACACAGTAAATCACAGAGCTATGGAAGCAAATGATCTTTATCTGAAGATGCCACTTGCTATCCAGTCCGGAGAGGATGTGCCGGATGTTTGCATCAACCACGTGGAGAGAGTTCCGCTTTTTGAGGAAAACGGATACCTTGAGGATTACACACCTTACCTTGCAGATTCTGAGGTGAGCGCTGAGAACTACAATCCCAAGGCATGGCAGATGACAGAGCTGGATGGCGGACACTACGGAATACCGCTGGATGTTCACTCTTATATTCTTTATGCGAACATGGATCTCTATGAAAAATACGGAAACGGAGTGCTTGATGACGGCCTTCTCACATGGGATGAGATCAAATCTGTAGGAGATGCCTGCGTAGCAGACGACATTATTCCCATCGGAATGTCATGGCTGAGAGTTAAGTTCCTTTCATCCTATGCACAGCTTGGCGGAAAGCTCAGCTCTGACGGAGAGACACCTGATTTTAACAACGATAACGCACTTAAAGTCCTTAACACTTGGAACGAGCTCTATGATGCAGGCTATACACACAAGGACGGCGATGATCCCTGGCAGCTTTTCCTTGCAGGCAAAATGCTTTTCTGTCCTGAAGGAATCTGGATGTACAACGACATCAAGGAAGCAGGCCTTAACGCAAAGATGCTGGATTACCCGGTATTTGACACAAACAGCGTAGGTAACTGGACATCTTCACACCAGTTCGTAATTCCCAAGAACGATAACAGAGACGATGAGAAGACACAGGCAGTCCTTGATTTCATCAACTTCATGGGTAATCACTCCCTTGATTGGGCAAAAGCCGGACAGTGTCCCGCACACGTTTCCATCAAGGATGTAGCAGAGTTCCAGGATATGCCTCAGGCTTTCCTTGCTGATGAAAACGATGAGCTCAAGATCTATGACTACAAGTATTACGGATATGCTGTTGAGAGCCTTGATGTAGTTCTTGGTGATGTTCTCTTTGAGAGAATGACAGCCCAGGAAGCTCTTGATAAGGCAGTTCAGGAAACCAAGGATAAGATAGAGATGGGTGAATAATACCCGGGAGGTACGTATGAACAGTTCTGATTATGCTATCGATATACCACTTGAACAGACCAAGACTAACACGAAAAAATCGAAGAAATTTAGCATAACTCCCTACCTTTTCATAGCACCGCATATCTTATTGTTCGTTGCATTTTTCCTGATACCTATGGTGTATGGAATTTATGCATCCTTTACCAAATGGAATCTGTTTGGAAGTCCCAGCTTTATCGGGACTTCCAACTATGAAACCATCTTTTTCAACCATGACTCCACGTTTTATAAGCAGTTTTGGAATGGTCTGAAAAATACGGTTACTTTCGTGCTGATATGTGTGCCTTTTCAGATATCTTTGCCGTTGATAATTGCGGTACTTCTGGATAAAAAGCCTAAGGGTAGGAATATTTTTCAGGGAATTTTTTATTTGCCGACGCTATTTTCAATAACTTCGGTGACACTTACATGGTTATTCATTTTCAACAGGACGCTGGGACTTTTCAACCATCTTTTTGGTACTGACATCAACTGGTATGGCGAGCAGCCCTACGCCTGGATGACTATTGTTATTGCAACGTTGTGGTGGGGAATCGGAGGAAATCTGATCATCTATGTGGCGGCCCTTGCAGGAATCGACAGGTCGATTACAGAGGCTGCAGCATTGGACGGAGCTACAGGTTTTAGGAAGTTTTTCCATATAACACTTCCGCAGATACAGTTCCCTCTTACATATACGATTGTTGTATCTGTTATTGCGCAGTTCAATATCTACGGACAGCCTCTAATGATCACAGGCGGCGGTCCCAGTGAGAGTACGCATGTGCTCCTTATGTACATTAGAAATCTGGCTTTCGGAACAGGAAAATCTGTTGCGGGAATGGCCAGTGCGATGTCGACAGTTCTTGGACTGATAATAGGTGTTGTATCAGTCATTCAGATAATAATGATTAGAAAACAGGAGGCTTAAGCTATGGGGAGAACAAGAGAAAAAAGAGTTAAGATCTTCGCATTTATATGCCTGCTTTTGGTTGCTATAGTGATGCTGGTGCCCATGCTCTGGATATTCATATCATCCTTTAAGGTTGAGAGTGAAGTAATTCAGGCAGGTGGATTCCTGTTTTTCCCTAAGACCTGGACATTACAGAATTTTAGGGAGATTCTGGATTTTGGCAACAAGCAGCTTCCTGTTTATAACTGGTTTGTAAATTCATTTGTAGTATCGGGATTACATACAATTCTTGCTGTAATATTGTATTCACTATCAGCGTATGCGTATGCTAAACTTAAATTTAAGGGAAGGGATTTTATCTTTATTTCTATGATGTTTTTATCATCTTTTCCCGCTATTACCAACATCATCCCGATGTACAAGATCATGCACAACCTTCACTGGCTAAACCACCTGGTATCACTGATAATTCCGGGACTTGCCGGTGTCTACAATATTTTCCTGATACGTCAGTTCATAATAGGCATTCCGGATTCACTGCTTGAATCCGCAAGAATTGACGGAGCTAATGAGTTTTTCATTTACAGACACATAATAGTTCCATGCTGTAAGCCAATTCTTATCGCTGTGGGACTCTTTACTTTTACCGGCAGCTGGAATGACTTTTTATGGCCTTCCATCGCTATCAACAACCTGGACAGACTTACACTGACGGCAGGACTCCAGCTCGCAAAGGGCGTTTACGGCAATAAGATAGCGCAGATGAGTGCCATAGCTACTATTGCGATTGTGCCTATGATCATTCTGTACATGTTTACTCAGAAGTATTTTGTTAAAGGAATAAATATCTCATCCGGCGTTAAAGGATGAGGAAAAAGAGAAGAATTATTATTCACCCGTTAGGACAGGGTGATTGAGGAGAGAGGAATATTTAAATGGCTACAAAAAGCTACATTAAGGATTATCCGAGACCGCAGATGGTCCGCGATGATTTCGAACTTTTGAACGGAAGCTGGGATTTTGCTTTCGATGATGAAAACAGAGGAGAAGAGAAGGGCTGGAATGCGGGTTTTGACTCGGATCTTGTGATTCAGGTGCCCTTTACCTATGAGACAAAACTCAGCGGAATCTGTGATGAGACAAGGCACGATCATGTCTGGTACCAGAGAAAGATCACTTTAGAAAAAGCAGAGGATAAACAGTACATCCTGCATCTTGAGGGAAGTGATTACCTGACTAAAGTTTGGGTAAACGGAAGTTTAATTGGCAGCCATGAAGGCGCTTATGAGAGAGCGAGCTATGACATGACAAATGCGCTTAAAACAGGCGTAAACCGAATTGTTATAGGAGTATCGGACTCTTTCTCAATATCGCAGCCAAGAGGAAAACAGCGTTGGATAAACAACAATTTCGGCTGCTGGTATGTTCAGACTACAGGTATTTGGAAGACTGTATGGATGGAGGCTGTGCCCAAGGTACACTTCGACGAACTGAAGATAACACCTGATATTGATGATGGCGCAGTGGAAATTACAGCAGCAATAAAGGGAATTGTGGGCTGTGCCGATGCCGGAATCTGCGGCGCACCTGCAGATAATGAAGGCACGAATGATAAAGCCGCCCTCAGTTTATATGGTGAGATTTCTTTTGACGGCAAGACAGTAAAAACATTCTGCGAGAATATCCATAAGAATCTGACTGAGCTAAAGGTTGATATTAGAGACTACGAGCTGACAGAATGGGGCTTAAAGCTCTGGGATACCTATGATCCCAATCTTTATGATATGACTCTTGAAATCAGGCGAGGCGATGAGTGTGTTGATAAAATCGGTTCATATTTTGGAATGCGCAAGGTCAGCATAGAGAACGGCGAAGTGCTCCTTAACAACAGACCGATTTATCAGAAGCTTATTCTTGATCAGGGCTATTTTGCAGATTCTCACCTTACACCTCCCAGCGAGGATGCGCTTATAGAGGATATCGACAAAATACATCAGCTTGGATTTAACGGTCTTCGTAAGCACATGAAAATTGAGGATGAGCGCTTTTTATATCACTGCGATGTAAAGGGAATGCTGGTATGGAGCGAGATGGCGGCCTGTTATGAGTTTACGGATGAGGCAGTTCGCAAATTCACTGACGAATGGGTTCAGATAGTAAAACAGAACTATTCACATCCATGCATCATCACCTGGACTCCATTCAATGAATCATGGGGAGTTCCGCAGATCGCAAGGAATGAGAAACAGAAGAAGTTTACAGAGGCTATCTACAATCTGACAAAGAGTATAGATGATACCAGACCGGTCATTGTAAACGACGGATGGGAGCACACTGTATCAGATCTTCTGACTCTTCACGATTACGAAGAGGACGGTGATGTTTTCAAGAAGAGATATGTGGATTACAAGGATGAGATCCTTAATGGTACCTACTGTCATAACAGAGCGAATCTGGCTATTGTGGAGGGCTATGGCTACAAGGGTCAACCTGTGATCATCAGCGAGTACGGCGGAATCGCATTTTCATCAAAGGATGATAATCAGTGGGGCTATGGTAACTGTGTTTCCGATGAGGAGGCGTTCCTTAAGCGTTATAAGAAGATTACTCATGCCATAATGAGCATCCCTTATATCAAGGGCTTCTGCTATACACAGGTCAGCGATGTGCAGCAGGAAGTGAACGGTCTCATGACCATAGACCGCAAGTTTAAGGTAAATCCTGATAAAATTCGTGAGATCAACAGGGGAATAGGACTGTAATTGTTTTTGAATATAAGCTTTTTGGCAATTGGATTTTATGTAATTCGCACAAATTTAACCAAATAAAAACGCAAAAAATGACCAATTGACTACTATGAAGCGATTTTAATATAATTAGTATCGTTTAAATGGTTAATCGCTTAACGTCACTTTAATACGCTTCATAGGGAGGTTTTATGCGTAAAAATGGTAAATGGGGTAAGCGATTTTTAGCCTTGGGACTGAGTGCTTCTTTATTAGTGGGAGCACCGATCACCACAGGCACAGCTTTTGCTGCAGAGGATGAAACTGTAGCAGATATCGAGACAGTTACAGAGGAATCAGACTTAGCGGAGGAGACTCAGGCAGAGGAAACTCAGGTGGAGGAAGCTCAGGCAGAAGAGTCTGAAACAGAGAAAATCGAAGAGGAGACTAAAAATCAGAATAGTACAGATTCTGAAGAGGTAAGCACAGAACCGGAAAAAGTGCTTACTGAGGAAACAGAGGATCCTGAGGAAGAACTGGAAATAGACGCAGAGGAGACAATCACCTCAGTATTCGAAGAAGAGGAAGAAACAGTTGTTGAGCAGGATACAGACGCTGACACAAGAAAAGCTGAAGTTCTTGCAAAGCAGAAGGAAAGAGCTTATAGCAACGGTAATGAAAACGATTCAGCAAGCGTAAGCAGAGAATCCATCCATGATGGTGCCATCCTTCATGTATTTTGCTGGAATTTTGACACTATAATCGAGCACATGGATGAGATAGCTGATGCAGGCTTTACAGCGATTCAGACATCACCTATCAATAAGGTGATTGATACCCACCCTGCACTCACATTAACCGGTGATGGACAGTGGTACTATCATTATCAGCCTACAGACTGGACTATAGGTAACTATCAGCTCGGTGACAGAGAGGGCTTTAAGGCTCTTTGCGACGCAGCTGATGAGTATGGAATCGGTGTTATAGTAGATATTCTTCCGAACCATACAACACCTACAACAAGCCAGATCTCACAGGATATGATCGATGCTGTGGGCGGCCTTGATAACCTTTATCACAAGGGTAAGAACAGCAGCATGAACTACAGCAATCGTCTGTCTGTTACCTATGATGATATGGGCGGACTTCCGGACGTTGATACAGAAAATGATGATTTCCAGGAGTATTTCTATGCATATCTTCAGGATTGCATCAACTGTGGCGCAGATGGATTCCGTATTGATACAGCTAAGCATATAGCATTACCTGATGACGAAGTATCAGCAGCTTATGCAGATGAGCCGGACAGAAACGATTTCTATCCCAACATGGTAGAAGCTCTTAACGAGTATGCAAACGAAACAGGCAGAAAAGAATATGACAACCTGTTTGTTTACGGTGAGGTTCTTCAGGGCTCCGCATCAAGACTTCCTGCATATCAGCAGTATATCGGCGGAACAACAGCCAGCAACTACGGAAGCACCATCAGATCTGCTCTTGCCAATGACAACTTCTCTGTATCAAGGGTTTCAGATTATGGAATCGCAGATGAAGGCGATTACAAGGCAGATGAGGATAAGCTTGTAACATGGGTAGAGTCACATGACAACTACATCAATGATACTTCTTATACATCTATCAATGACAGCGATACAGTACTTGGATGGGCGGTTATTACAGCAAGAAAAGACGGAACACCTCTTTTCTTCTCAAGACCTAATAACAGCTCCAAGAACAATCCTTTTGGTGACAACATTTTAGGCGCTGTAGGAAATGATCTCTATAAATCTCCTGAAGTTAAGGCTATAAACAATTTCAGAAGAGATATGGCAGGTAAGGACGAAGCTCTCTCCAATCCCGGCAATGACAATCATCTTATCCTCATTGAGAGAATGGATGAAGGCGCAGAGGTTGCAGATGGTGCGGTTCTTGTAAACTCATCATCCAAACCTGTAGCAGTAAAGGGTGATACCACTCTTGCTGACGGAACATATATGAATGCCGTAGAAGGCGAAAATGATATTTTTGTAGTAAAGAACGGCTCACTGAGCGGTGTTATCGCTGCAGAATCTGTTGTTGTATTAAATGAAAAGGCAGAAAACGAGTACACAACAGTTCATTTCTACAACACAGAGAATTTAAGCACAGTAAAGGCAAGAATATCCGGACAGGACGAGCTTATTACAGGCCTTGATGAAAATGACGGCTGGGTAAGATTCTATGTTCCTGCTGAGGATTTTGAAATCAGCTTCGGCGATGGCGCAGAGTTTGGTACATACACTTACAGCATCAGCGGCGGCAAAGAAAGCTATATCGCACCTTCCAAGAGCGATGTATTTGATTCTGCAGAGGCTACAGAAGCGGCTCTTGGCATAAAGACAGAGTCAGTATATTTCTTCAACACTTCTCTTTGGGAAGATGTAAAGGCTTATGCATGGTTTGACGATGGAACAATGCTTGCAGGCGCATGGCCCGGAAAGAGCACAACAGACGTTGGCGGCTACTGGATCAGAGCTGATCTTAAGGTAAGCGAGGACAATGAAGAGCCTATCAATATTATTTTTAATAACGGCACTTCACAGACACAGGATATTAAAATTGATGATGAAAACATCTATATTGCTATGGATGAGGCTCAGTCATCAGGTGCAAAGAAAGTTACAAAATATGCTTCAAAAGAGGCTGCAGAGGAGGCTCTTGGAATCTCTGCAAATATGACCACAGTATATTTCTACAATATGGATAACTGGGAAGATATTCATGTTCATATGTGGGAAGCCTACGATACAGGCGAATGGCCCGGAATCCCTGCTACTGATGAGGGAGACGGCTGGTGGAAGGTAGTTATTCCCGCAGGTGCAGGCTCTGACTTCAACATTATTTTTAATAATAACAATAATGGCAAGCAGACCTCCAACCTGAAAGTAACAGATATTACTAAGAGATATATTGCAGATAATCAGAATTTTGCATCAAAAGAAGCTGCCCTTAAGAAGATTTCAGGCGTAGTAGAGTACAAGCCGGTTTACTACTATGATGATAACGAATGGGATGAAGTATATGCTTACATCTGGGGCGGCACAGATCAGGTATACAACGATCTTCTTGGCGGATGGCCCGGAACCCAAATGACCAAGGGAGAAGATGGCTTCTACAGTGTTGAAGTTCGTGAGGAAGCACTGGAAGACGGTGATGTACATCTTATCATCAACAACGGTAACGGAACTCAGCTTAATGACAAGATGATAAGAAATGCCACAAACGTATACTTTAACACCGAAGACACAGATGGTTATCCTTCTGCGAAAGAGGCTCTTGGAGACAGAGAGCCCGGATCAGATGAAAACGGCACAGGAGATGAAGAAACCGGTGATTCTGAGGGTGGAAATGCCGAAACAGGTGGCTCAGAGGATGGAAATACTGAGACAGGCGATTCAGATACAGGTAATTCCGAGCAGGACAATGCCGGCACTGAGAATAGCAATGATGTAACAACACCTCAGGAGACTCAGCCCGCGGTTTCAGAGCCTGAAAAGGTTCAGGAAAGCGTAGCTGTCACAGGTGTAAGCTTTGACAAAAAGACAATCAAGCTCGGTAAAGGCGGAAAACAGCAGCTTTCTGTAAATGTTGCTCCTGCAAATGCCACAAACAAAGACGTGACATATAAGAGCAGCAACAGTAAAATTGCGTCAGTATCAGCTTCAGGACTGGTTAAGGCCAAGAAGAAGGGTACTGCAACAATCACAGTTACAACAAAGGATGGCGGATTTACTGCATCCATCAAGGTTAAGGTAACAGATCCCGTTAAGGTTAAATCAGTTAAGCTTAACAAGAAGAGTAAAACCTTAAAGGTTAAGGCAAGTTATACTCTTAAGGCTACAATTAAGCCTAAGAATGCCACAATTACTGATGTTACATGGAAGAGCAGTAACAAGAAGGTTGCAAAGGTAGATGCAAACGGAAAGGTTACAGCTGTCGGAAAAGGAACAGCAGAGATTACAGTAACAACTAAGGATGGCAAGTATAAGGCAACCTGTAAGATTAAAGTAAAATAATTAACCAGTAAAATTTATTAAGCTTCCCACATTCCGGTATCAGGCATGCATGGATATTGCTGAGATATTAGGGAATTGTGGGAAGTTTTTAATTGTAGCTTGACATAGTTTGTGAGGTTTATATATAGTTAAAATAAGTTAATCGCTAAACCAACAATGATGTTTTTATAGTGATCGGAGCAAAAATGAATCTTAAGACTATTGCACAGATTGCCGGAGTAAGTACAGCAACTGTTTCAAACGTTATAAATGGGAATTATCACAAGGTTTCAGAGGATACCAGGCGTAAGGTAGAGAAGATCATAGAAGAGTCCAACTACAAGCCCAGTGTCATGGCCCGTTCCCTTGCTAAAAAGGAGAGTCATCTTATAGGCGTTGTGGTTCCTTATCTCAGTAAGGACGAAGACTTTTTTTCTAACCCATATAATGCACACATTATCGCAGCCCTTGAGAGATATGTAAGGCAGCACGACTATTACATAATGCTTCGCTGCGTGGGGGCACCAAGGGAGATCATTCCTCTTTTGTCTTCCTGGAACGTGGATGGCGCATTTTTCCTGGGGGTTTATAAGGAAGAGGTCCGTGAGATCAAAGAGAGAATCGATATTCCCATGGTATTTATCGATACCTATGCACCCGGTGAAAACATAGTTAACGTGGGCATTGAGGACTACAGAGGCGGATATCTGTCCGCAAAATACCTTATAGGTAAAGGCCATAAAAATCTTGCACTTGTGGCCCCTGTTATAACAGGAGAGGGCGTTATCAAGGAGAGACAGCAGGGATTTATCGATGCCTGCAAGGAGAGCGGAATCGATTTTAAACCCTCAAGGGATATTTACATCTGCGATTCTATTTACGGCGGCGCTGTAGAAATCGGACAGGACCTGGTATTTTCGGGTAACGGCTACACAGCTGTTGCGACCATGTCTGATATCGTGGCATTTGGCGTTATAGAGGGACTTACCCAGTGCGGTATCAGAGTGCCCTTCGATATGTCGGTTGTGGGATTTGATAATTTACCTGATTGCGATTTCATGACACCTAAGTTAACCTCTGTGGCGCAGGATTTTAGCTGGAAAGCTGAGAAAGCGGGAGATTATCTGTTCCGCATGATCGCAGGAGAAAGGGATCTGGTGGCAGATATACGCCAGCCTATCAGAGTAATGGAGAGACATTCAGTACGTAACCTGGCAGATTAACATAAATTTAACTGATTACGCAGGATTTAAACCCGGTTTTAACGGATTTTGTCCTGCGTTTTTTAGTGCACCTTTGGTTAAGCGAATAACATAAAACAACAAAATAATCAATTGTGAAAAATCAATAAGAATCAAAGCTTAGAATTATTCAAAGTATAGAAAAGTTAAAAAGAGGTTGACCGCTTAACCAGCATGGCGTATAGTCCTAGTAAAGCGATTAACCAAACACGTTAGAGAAACAAATTTTACAAGCAACAAATCTAGGAGGAATTGAAATGAAATTGAAAAAGTTAGGAGCGCTTATGATGACCACTGCTGTTACAGCAGGCGTTCTTGCAGGATGTGGAAGCAGCAACGCTTCAGAAACTGCAGCACAGGGTACAGAAGCAGAGAGTACAGCGGCTGACAGCACAACAGCATCAGATACAGCAGAGGCTACAGAGGAAGCTGCTACAGGCGAGACCGAGGCAGTTAACCTTAAGATCTGGGTTCCTGAAGAGGAAGTAGACATCACAGATCAGATGGTAAAGGATTTCGATGCAGCTCATGATGAGTTCGACATCACATACGAAATCGCCGTTGTAGGAATCGATGAAGCACCTCAGGCACTTGAGACTGACGCTGATACAGCAGCTGATATTTTCTACACACCTTCAGGCGGTGTTGCAGATCTTGCAGGTAAAGGCCTTCTTCTTCCTATAACCAAGGATTTTGATACATTAACAGGTGACCTTCCTGAAAGTGCTATCAATGCAGTAACAATTGATGGCCTTACATACGCAGTTCCTTTTTCACCCAATACATACTTCATGTATTACAACAAGGATCTACTCACAGAAGATGAAGTAAAGAGCCTTGATACAATCATGGCAAAGGATCTTGGTGATGGAAAGTGGAACTTCAGTACACAGATCACAAACTCATGGTATATCGAGAGCTTCTTCCTTGGTAACGGATGCACACTTTTCGGTGCTGACGGTAAGGATGCTTCAGATTGTACCTTCAACGACGCAAACGGTCTTGCAGCAGCTGAGTACATCGTTGATCTTGCAACAAACAGTAAGTATCTTGAGGATGCTGACGGTGTAGGCGGTTCTGCATTTAAGGAAGGTAATCTCGGAGCAGTAACATCCGGAGCATGGAGCGCACCTGAGTTTAAGGATGCTCTTGGTGACAGCCTTGGAGCAGTTGCTCTTCCTACAGCAAATATCGGTGGCAAGGATGTACAGCTTTCAAACTTTGTTGACTTTAAGACAATTACAGTTAAGTCAAATACAGCTCATCCTTTAGCAGCTCAGCAGCTTGCAGTTTACATGGCAAATCCTGACAGCTGCCTTACAAGATACAACACACAGGGCGATGTACCGGTTCTTAAGTCTCTTTCCGAAAGTGAAGAGATCAAGAATGATTTTGTAGCATCTGCTCTTAACGATCAGGCAGCACTTGCAACAAACCAGCCCAGCATTCCGAAGATGGGTGATTACTGGGATCCTGCTAAGGCACTTGGCGAAGGCATCTATTCAGGTGATATCAACAAGTCCAACCTTCAGGAGAACCTCGATGCTCTTGTAGACAGTATCACAGGTACACTTACAGAGTAATCTTAAGGCGATTTTGATTAGTTTTGGGGCTGCGCTTCTTAGCAGCCCCATTATATTATGAGCCTGCTAATCGTTATCAAAATGGAGTTCATTATGAATACAGAATACAAAGATAGAAATCTGATCACAATTTTTACCAAGGGTGATATTTTTTCAAAGTTATCATTTATATTTTGCGGTCTAGCCAATATTCGTTATGGCCAGGTTATCAAAGGGTCAATATTTTTACTTTTAGAAATCTTATACATTGTTTTCATGGCAGTTAAAGGTGGAAACCTTCTGCATGATCTTTCTACTCTCGGAGAAAATCTTCAGGGTATGGCATACAATGAGTCACTTGGCATTTATGAGATGCAGCAGGGTGATAATTCAATGCTGATCCTGCTTTACGGCGTAATGGCGATAGTAATCACAGCAGCATTTATCGCTCTTTGGAACTTCTCAATTCGTTCAGGTGAGAATGCCAGAAAAAATAAGGAAACCGGACATCACGTAAACAATTTTATACAGGATGTAAAAAGTCTTACAAATGAGAATATTCGCTTCCTGCTTCTGTCAATTCCTGTAGCGGGACTTTCAATATTTACTGTAACTCCTCTGATCTACATGATCCTGATGGCTTTTACCAACTATGATTCAGAGCATCAGCCCCCGGGAAATCTTTTTGACTGGGTTGGAATAGAGAACTTCAAGACACTTCTTGCAACAGGTGACAGACTTGCATCAACCTTCTGGCCTGTTTTGGGATGGACTCTCGTATGGGGATTTTTCGCGACATTTACCTGCTATTTTGGCGGAATGATACTTGCGATGATCATCAATTCAAAGGGCATTAAATTCAAGAAGTTCTGGAGAACCATATTTGTGTTTACTATGGCTATCCCTTCTTTCATATCTCTTCGAGTTGTTGCAACAATGCTGGGTGAGAGAGGAATCTTCAATGTTCTTCTTCAGCAGTGGGGATTCACAAGCAGCGCTCTTCCTTTTTTGTCAAATGCGACATGGGCAAGAGTTTCGGTAATTGTAGTTAACTTTTGGATCGGCGTTCCGGTAACAATGCTTATGGTAAGCGGAATCCTGATGAATATTCCGGGAGAGCTTTATGAGAGCGCAAGAATAGACGGAGCCGGTCCGTTCACAATGTTTAGAAAAATCACATTCCCCTATATGTGGTTTGTGACAACACCGTATCTTATTTCAAATCTAATAAGTAACTTTAACAACTTTAACACCATCTTCTTCCTGACAGGAGGAGAACCTCACACACTTACATATTACAAAGGTGCGGGAAAAACAGATCTGCTTGTTACATGGCTGTATAAGCTTACCAAGGACAGCAACGATTACAACCTTGCATCCACAATCGGAATCATAATCTTTGTAATATCTGCAGTGTTTACACTTATCTCGTTTTCAAGGTCAAATGCTATGAAAAATGAGGAGGGATTCCAGTAATGAAAAAAACAGTAATAGGATTAAATCTCATATATTATGTGCGGGCTGCAGCAGGCGCTATCCTGTCCTTTATCTGTCTCTTTTTACCTTATATTTCAAGAGATGGAAGCCGCAGCTCCATGGTTTCTACAGCGCTTGACCTGTTGAAAGCACAGGAGACTTCAAAGATAACATTTTTCGTCTATGTGGCTGTTGCCCTTACGACATTGTCGTTTATCTGTGCTGTTTTTAACTTTGTAAAAACATCAGTTAAGGGCATGAAAATCTGGCAGGCAATACAAGTAGTTAACACAGCGTTCTGGACATTTTTGCTTTTTGCATCAAAGACAATCCTTGAGAAGGCAGGACTCCAGAGCGGCTTCATGAATAAGTATCTGGGAATCGGTTTCTTCCTTGGACTTATCGCAACATATTTCGCACTTGTGTACATTATGAAAGTTACTCAGACAAACAGAGGATATATCATTCTCACAATTCTGGGCGTTATATGGATGTTCCCTATTTTATGGATACTTTTGACAGCTCTCAGAGCAGAGCAGGGCTACTATGTGGGTTATTTCTTCCCTCATAAGCTTACCTTCCAGAACTTCATAGATCTGTTCAGTAACCAGAGCGTACTTCCTTTTGGAAGATGGTGGCTCAACACACTGATAGTTGCGGTTTGCAGCTGTATTATCAATACACTGATTATCCTTATGACTTCATTCACCTTAAGTAGAACCAGATTTAAGGGCAGAAAAGGTTTTATGAATGTTCTTATGATAATCGGCATGTTCCCCGGATTTATGTCACTTATCGCAGTGTATAACATCCTTAAAGGTCTTGGACTTAATCAGTCTCTTGCAGCCCTTGTTATCGTAGGTGCGGCCGGAGCAGCCATGGGTTATCACGTAAGTAAAGGATTTTTTGACACAATCCCGAAGGCAGTAGATGAGGCGGCAATTATCGACGGCGCTTCAAGACTTCAGATATTTACACATATTACACTTCCGTTATCAAAGTCCATAATCGTTTATACGGTGCTTGGAAGCTTCCTTGGAGCGTGGTCGGATTATATTTTTCCCAGCATGCTCTTTGGAGACAAGCAGAGTTCATATACTGCAGCAGTAGGTCTTTACTGGCTAACTGACTTTAGAAGAATCGATACATATTACACACAGTTCGCCGCAGGTGCAGTGGTTGTTGCGGTGCCTATCGTAATCCTCTTTGTATGGCTTCAGAGATTCTATGTTGAGGGTCTTTCAGGCTCAGTAAAGGGATGATATGGGTGATTTTATGAAAAATTGGCTAGACAGTATTTACAGCGACGGAACACCCGGCTTTGTGTCAGATGCTGATCCAAAGCTGGGTGACAGCATCACTGTTTCCGTAAGATTATATAAGACTTCTCCCGTGAAAAAGGTCTTCCTGCGAAAAATGACCAATGGCGCGGAAGAATATATTGATATGGAAAAGGGCGAAACTAAGGGGAATCTTACCTACTATAAGGCGCAGATTAAGATAAATGAGCCCTCCGTAAAATATATTTTCGTGTTCATGACAGAGGATATCATCTATTACTACAATCAGGCGGGAGTAACAACCTACGTTCCTGATTACAGGCATGATTTTGTGATCCTTGCAGATAACCACAGACCTGATTGGGTAAATGGAGCGGTGTTTTACCAGATTTTTCCTGAGAGATTCTGTAACGGTGATAGGTCGAATGATGTGAGAAATGCAGAGTATGAGTACAACGGCATTCCAACTATTCACATGGATAACTGGGATGATAAGCCTCTTTTGCCGGATCAGGGAAGAGCTGTTGATTTCTTTGGAGGTGATATTCAGGGGATAATTCAGAAGATACCGTATCTGAAGGAACTGGGAGTTACCGCGATTTACTTAAACCCAGTGTTTACGGCATATTCGACACATAAATACGACTGCATAGATTTTTTCCATGTGGATCCTCATTTCGGCGGAGATGAGGCACTGGCAAAGCTTTCAGAGGCACTTCATGAAAACGACATGAAGCTGGTGCTTGATATATCCATAAACCACACAGGTATAAAGCATCCCTGGACAGAGGAGAAGCCGGAATTTTATTTTAAGAATCCTGATGGCTCCCTGAAGGGATGGGCAGGCTTTGCGTCTCTTCCTGTTCTTGATTACAGGAATGAGGAGCTGCGGGATCTGATCTACAGAGGTGAGAATTCCGTGCTCAGGAAATGGCTGAAGCCGCCTTACAATATTGACGGCTGGCGCTTTGATGTGGCAGATGTCCTTGCAAGAAATGATGAGGTTCAGCTTTCTTCAGGGGTTTGGAGGGAAGTCTGCGATGCCATCAGAGAAGAAAAGGAAGATGCCATTATCATAGGCGAACACTGGGCTGATTGTAACGAATACCTTCAGGGCGACCTCTGGACAACGCCTATGAATTACTATGGTTATGGAAGGATCATCAGGCAATTCATCGGCCTTCCCGAGCTTTTCGTATCAAGGAACAGGGACCTTGCACAGGTGGACTACAAAATGACTGCCATGGATGTGGTAAAAAGAACTGCGGACCATTACAGCAGTATTCCCCAGGCCATTGCGGATTGTCAGATGAATCTTTTTGACAGTCATGATATTCCGCGAGTCCATAATTATAAAAAAATAGACTTTCCCAAATGGAAGATAGCTGTTCTTTCACAGCTCCTTTGGACAGGTATCCCATGTATCTACTACGGGGATGAGCAGGGAATTGACGGTTATACTGAACATGATGCCGGATTTCGCTATCCCATGAACTGGGATGAGATCACAGGCAAAAGAGCAGATTTCTTCAGGATATATCGCAGGATGATCCAGCTGCGAAGGAATGAAAAGGCTTTTGCCCAGGGTGGAAGGAAGGTCCTTTTTAGCGATGGAAAAATACTTGCCGTTTCCAGGTTTCATGGAGACAACATGTTTGCCTGCATAATATCCATGGAGGATGAAACTAAGACCATAAGTCTTCCACTGTGGCAGATTGGCGCAGCAGGAACTTTAGACGTAACAGATGAGTTTGGCGAGATAGTCAGTATCAGGGAAAATTCTGAGGATTTAGTACTTGAGATACCACCCTTTAGCTCATATATTCTGAGACTGTTACCTGTGTGACACTTGTGTGATAAAAGCTCTGATATTATTACATCATAAACAAGCCCCTTCCAAAAACTTTATTCACATATTACACAACAAAAGCCCTGCATTTTTCTTGTGAGAGATGCGGGGCTTTTGTTATAATAATTGTTGAAAAATCAAAGATTTTTTGCCGCTAAATGGCGGATTATTTTTTGACATTTTGGAGGAATGAAAATGAAAGTTTTGGTGGTTGTTGACATGCAGAATGATTTTATAGATCAGGCGCTTGGCACAAAGGAAGCAGTGGGGATCGTGGATAATGTTGCTGCGAAAATAAAGAACTTCGACGGCAAGGTTATTTTTACAAGAGACACTCATCACACAGATTACATGAGCACACAGGAGGGACATAACCTGCCTGTTGAGCATTGCATTAAGGATAGCGAGGGATGGCAGATTTCTTCAGCACTTCCTGTAAGTGAGGATGCGCTGATCATTGATAAGCCCACCTTCGGATCCAAGGAACTTGGACTTTGTCTTGAAAAAATGGCTAAGGAGAATGACATTGAGGAAATCGAGGTCATCGGCCTTTGCACAGATATTTGCGTAATCTCAAACGCACTTCTCATAAAGGCATTTCTGCCTGAAGTGAAAATTACTGTTGATGCATCCTGCTGCGCCGGAGTAACACCACAGAGCCATCAGACTGCGCTGGATGCCATGAAAGCATGCCAGATCAACATAATCGGAGCATAATTCATTTTTGAGAAGTGACGAAGGTTTTTCAAATCGATCCGGACAAACTCATATTAACTAACTAATCATTTTTAACTCGAAAGGAGAGTACTATGTCACTTGAAAATATCAAAAAATACGAATTCGGTAAGCCCTTAAATACAGGTGCTGTTGTTGTGGACATTCCGAAAACAGAGGGAATTCCCACAGGTTTTACCTATGATGAGGGTTCTAAAGAAATCACTACAACTCTTAACAAAAAGGATGTGGTATACGGTCTTGGCGAGACTATCCGCGGTATAAACAAGCGCGGATGGCTCTATATAAGCAATAATGCAGATGAACCGCACCATGAGGAGACCAAGCACGGCCTCTACGCATCTCAGAACTTCCTGATGCTGGATGACGGTAACAGGTGTTTTGGTATTTTCGTGGATAATCCCGGAATCGTTCAGTTTGACATTGCATATACTGACGCAGATAAGTTCACCATCCGTTTTGAAGATAATGATACATATTTCTACGTTATAGATGGAAAGACACCTTATGAGATCGTGTCATCCTTCAGAGAACTCATTGGACGTAGCTATATTCCTCCGCTTTGGGCCTTTGGATTTGGTCAGAGCCGCTGGGGCTACAAGACTGCCGATGATGTTCGTGAGGTGGCAAGAAGATATAAAGAGCTTGGAATTCCCCTTGATATGATCTACATGGATATCGATTATATGCAGGATTTCAAGGACTTTACCATTAATCCTGAGCGTTTCCCTGATTTCGAGGCATTCGTTAAGGAGATGAAGGATGAGGGCATCCGCCTTGTTCCCATTATCGATGCCGGTGTTAAGATCGAGGAAGGCTATGACGTCTATGAAGAAGGCGTTAAGGAAGGATATTTTTGTAAAAAAGAGGATGGTACAAACCTGGTGGCAGCTGTTTGGCCCGGTAAGGTTCACTTTCCGGATTTCCTTAACAGCGCTGCAAGAAAATGGTTCGGAGATAAGTACAAGCTACTTACAGATGCAGGAATAGAGGGCTTTTGGAATGATATGAACGAGCCTGCTATTTTCTATACAGAGGATCACCTCAAGGAAGTTTTTGCAGAAATAAAGGACTATGAAAATAGAGAGCTTGATATTTGGGGATTTTTTGCATTTAAAAATCTCATAGGCTCCATTGATAACAATCCTGAGGATTACAGGAGATTTTATCATGATTTTGACGGCGTGAAAGTACGCCATGACAAGGTTCATAACCTTTATGGTTTCTACATGACAAGATCCGCAGGCGAAGCCTTTGAGCGTAACAATCCGGATAAGAGAATTCTTATGTTTTCAAGATCGTCCTATACCGGAATGCACAGGTATGGCGGCGTTTGGACAGGAGATAACACTTCATGGTGGAGTCATTTGCAGCTGAATATCAAGCAGATGCCATCACTTAGTATGACAGGATTCCTTTATTCCGGCGCTGATGTGGGCGGCTTTGGCGGCAATACCACAGAGGACCTTGTTATGCGCTGGACTGAGTTTGGTATTTTCACACCTCTTTTCAGAAACCATTGTGCCCTGGGCGGCAGAGAGCAGGAGCTTTATCAGTTCGGAAAGCCTGAGGACTTCAAGAATATCGTAGAACTCAGATATTCGCTTGTTCCTTATATTTATTCAGAATTCATGAAGGCTGTTTTGAATAATGGAATGTACATGGCACCTCTTTCCTTTGAGTATAGGGATGATGAGAGATGTCGCGAGATAGAGGATCAGCTTCTGGTGGGCGATTCCATCATGGTTGCACCTGTCTATGAGCAGAATAAGACCGGCAGATATGTATATTTGCCTGAAAAGATGAAGCTTATCAGATTCAGAAGCTATAACGATTTTGATGAGGAAATCCTTGAAGCAGGCGATCATTATGTAAAGGCAGAGCTTAACGAAGTTCTTGTTTTTGTAAGACCCGGAAAGGCACTTCCACTAACAAAACCCGCGAAATGTGTGGATGATCTTAGCTGGGATGATCTTAGCTACATCACCTTTGATGCGGATCCTGAGAGCTATGATATGTACAAGGATGACGGTATCAGCAGACTGTAATTTTTTCATAAGATTTTATTCGAGGGGACATAAAAATGGGACTGTTTGATAAGCTTTTTCATGGCAACAAAATAGAGATAGCAGCACCTGTAAATGGAGAGATCGTTCCCATAGACACTGTGAGCGATCCCACATTTTCACAGGAAATGGTAGGAAAAGGAGTGGCTATTATTCCTTCTGAGGGCAAGTTCTATGCTCCTGCGGACGGTGAGCTGGTGGCTGTTTTTCCTACGGGACATGCTTATTGCATAAACACTGATGATGGAGCCGAGCTTTTGGTTCACATCGGAATAGACACTGTAAAATTAAATGGGGAATTTTATACAATACACGCGCAGCAGGGAACCAGAGTAAAAAAGGGTGACCTGATCGTAGAAGTAGACATAGAAGGCGTTAAGGGCGCCGGCTACGATATAATAACGCCTGTGATTATTTCTAATCACGCCAAGTTTAAGGGGCTTGAAAAGGTGAGTGGTAAGGCGGTAGTCGGGGAACCTGTAATCCTTCTTAGTCAGTAATATAACTAACAATTTAATAAAGTAGTGGGAGGTGTTGTTGTATGATGAAGTATTTACAGAAAATCGGCAAATCACTGATGTTGCCTGTAGCGGTTCTTCCTGCAGCAGGTATTCTCTATGGTATCGGTTATTGGATCGATCCCAGCGGATGGGGCGCAAACAGCGTTCTTGCGGCGTTTTTTATAAAAGCTGCTTCCGCTATCATTGATCAGATTCCGATCCTGTTCGCTATCGGTGTTTCCGTGGGCATGGCAAAGGATCATGACGGCACTAGTGCTTTGGCAGGTCTTGTATCTTTCCTTATGATCACGACACTCCTTAGTTCAGGCGCTGTTGCCATGTACAAAGGGGTTGACGTATCAGAAGTTCCTGCAGCTTTTTCCAAGATCAGCAATGCGTTTATCGGTATTCTCGCAGGTGTTATCGGATCAAGCTGCTACAACAGATTTAAGGACACTAAGCTTCCGGACTGGCTGGCATTCTTTAGCGGAAAGAGATGCGTAGCAATAGTAACCGCAGGTGCATCCATTATTACAGCGGCTATTCTCTATTTTGTATGGCCTCTTATCTTTGCTGCACTCGTTGCTTTCGGAACAGCTATCATCGGCCTTGGTCCTGTGGGCTCAGGTATCTATGCAATGCTTAACCGTGCGCTTATTCCTCTTGGATTGCACCACGCACTGAATGCGGTATTCTGGTTCGATACAGCAGGAATCAACGACCTTGGCCTTTTCTGGTCAGGCGCTGACGGAGCAGTAAAGGGTGTTACAGGACAGTACATGACAGGATTCTTCCCGGTTATGATGTTCGGTCTTCCCGCAGGTGCTCTTGCAATGTATCACACAGCCAAGGATACCAAGAAAAAAGAAGCTGCAGCACTGCTTATGGCCGGTGCTCTGGCATCATTCTTTACAGGTATCACAGAGCCTCTTGAATTTGCATTTATGTTCATGGCTCCCGGCCTTTACCTTGTACATGCAGCTCTTACAGGCGTATCAGCTATCATTTGTACACTGCTTCCTTTCAGAATCGGATTCAACTTCTCAGCAGGTCTTGTAGACTGGATACTCAGCTTCAAGGCTCCTATGGCTGTTAATCCCTGGATCCTGATTCCGATAGGCTTGGTATTTGGCGTTATCTATTATGTTATTTTCAGAATCGTTATTCTGAAGTTTGACTTAAAGACTCCCGGAAGAGCTGATGATGAAGAAGAGGATGAAGGCGCTGTTCTTGCAAATGATGACTTCACATCTATTGCAAGCCTTGTTCTTGCAGGTCTTGGCGGTAAGGAAAACATCAAAGAACTTGACTACTGCGCAACAAGAATCCGTGCTGAGATAAATGATTATACTCAGGTGGATGAGAAGGCTATTAAGAAAGCCGGTGTTGCAGGTGTTATCCGTCCTTCCAAGACAACAGTTCAGGTTATTGTAGGACCTAAGGTACAGTTCGTTCATGATGAATTAAAGAAGATGCTTTAATAGAAATTTAATTAAATATGTTGATTTATCGCATGGTTTTATTATGATTTCAAGGTTATAATCTAGTTGAGACTAATAAGTCTTTGAAAGGAGATGCGCAGTAATGACGATTAACAAGAATAAAGATGGTAACAGCTTAAAGGTAGCGATTGAGGGAAGACTTGATACCACGACAGCGCCTCAGCTTGAAGAGGAACTGAAGAGTTCATTTGAAGGTGTAGAGAAGCTGGAACTTGATTTTGCAAAGCTGGAGTATATCTCATCTGCGGGTCTTCGCGTACTTTTGTCTGCTCAGAAGGTTATGAACAAGCAGGGCACTATGGTCATCAAAAATGTCAGTGATGAGATCAGCGAGATTTTCGAGGTGACAGGCTTTAGTGATATTTTGACCATCGAATAATAATATATGATCCAGAGTCTGAGTGTTGTGCGAAAGCACTTCACTCAGATTTTTTAGTTTATACGCAGGTGAAAGCCTTTTTATAAATTCATTATTCTACTAAGGAAAATAAAAATGAGAATCATTTTTACTTCAGACACACATGGTCATGTTTTTCCAATAAATTATGCCACGGGGGAGCAGGAAAATTCCGGGCTATTGAGCATCGCAGCCCAGATGGAGGGCGAAAAAGAAAAGGATGGAAACACCCTTGTAATCGACGGCGGCGACAATCTGCAGGGTACGCCTCTTATGGCATATTATTTAAGCCACATGGATGAGTATGATTTAAATCCCATGGCGGAGGGCTTTAATGCCATGGGGCTTGATTACTATACCTTCGGAAACCATGATTTTAACTATGGATATGAGGCTTTCAGAGATTTCGCAGAAGCCATGAAGGCCACTTTGGTGTGCGCCAATGTTATAGACAGAACAGGCGGACTTAACATCAAAAAGCACGTGATCCACATCCTGGAGGATGGCACAAAAGTCGGCATAACAGGCGCTGTAACAGGGTTTGTGAATGTCTGGGAGCAGGAAAGGAATCTCATTAACTATATAGTAGAAGATCCGATAGGAGCTCTGAAAAAAGAGAATGAAGAGCTTGAGGGAAAGTGCGACATCAAGGTTTGCATCTACCATGGCGGCTTTGAGGAGGACCTTACTACAGGCAGTAAGTTATCTGATAGTGAGGAAAATCAGGCCTGCAGGATAATCAGGGAGATGAATTTCGATATTATTCTGACGGGACATCAGCATAAGCCCATAGAGGGCATCGCCATGAGCGGAACCTACGGAGTACAGCCCCCTGACAAGGGTATGCAATACTGCGTTCTTGACGCTGAGTACGTGGGAAAGGATGAGGACAGGGATGTAAAGGGCAGAACCCTTACAGGCAGTGGATGGAGTGTTATGTCATTCCTGATACCGGTGGAGAAGCACTACGCAGATTTTGAAAAGCTTAATGATGCAAATCCGGGACTTAAGAAGATGAATCAGGATCTGCAGATATGGCTTGATGAGCCAATCGGCTGCCTTGAAAAAGAAATTGAGTCGGAACAAAAGCTTGAATGTGCCATTAATGGCAGTAAGGTTGCGGCGATTTTCAATCAGGTTCAATTGGAGTTTACAGGAGCAGATTTTTCAAGTACAAGCATCTCCAATGATCCTCTGGGACTTCCGAAGAATATTACTGTTCGCGATGTGCTTAACATATACCGTTTTGCCAATACAGAGGTTGTGAAGGAGATCACTGGAGCAGACCTAAAGGAAGCCCTTGAGCGCTCCGCAGAGTATTTTTCCATAGATGAAAAAACCGGAGAAATCTGCGTGTCGGAGGCCTTTTTGAAGCCTAAGGTTGAGCACTATAACTATGACTATTTTGCAGGGCTTTGTTATGAGTTCGACATATCAAGGCCTGTAGGTGACAGGGTTGTGATGCTCAAAAAGCTTGATGGAACTGAGATTTTTCCGGATGAAAAGTACACCATCGTGACAAGCAATTACAGGGCCACAGGAACCGGCGGATATAAGAGCATAGCCAGGGGCAGGACCGTAAGAACCTATACCGAGGAGATGCCGGATCTTTTGATTGATTTTATAAAAAGGAATTCTCCCGTAGGAGAGATCGACAATTGCAGGTATAAGGTGAGGTTTTGATAAAAATGAATTACACATATTTAGTTGAATGCGCAGATGGAACCTTATACTGCGGCTGGACCAATGACCTGGAGAGGCGCATGGCTGACCATAATGCCGGGAAGGGAGCAAAGTACACAAAGCCCAGACTTCCGGTTAAGCTCGTATATTACGAAGCCTTTGAAACAAAGGAGGAAGCCATGAGCAGGGAGTGGCATATTAAGCAGCTTAGCCGCGCAGAGAAGATGAAGCTTATCACAACAAAAAATGATAATACCCATTTCAATCCATAATAAGTAAGAGAGTCCGCAATTTGTTAGCATAAATTGTGCACATTTGATTTAATGACAGAGAGGAAAAATCATGGATTATATAAATGTAGCAAATGGGCCTCAGAACGTATCAAGAATCATTCTTGGATGCATGAGAATGCCTGCTCTTGACGTAGATGGTGCTGCTAAAATCATTAAAACCGCATCAGAAGCCGGAATCAATTATTTTGATCATGCCACCTGCTATGGGGATGGCGAGGCAGAAACACGTTTTGGCGATGCATTCCCGCTTACAGGACTTAATAGAGAGGATATTTTCATTCAGAGCAAATGCGGCCTACATTTTGACCGCCAGGAATTTGACTGGAGTAAGGAAGATATTTTAAGCAGTGTTGACGGCATACTTGCAAGACTTAAAACAGACTATCTTGATGCACTTTTGCTCCACCGCCCGGATCTTCTTTTTGATCCTGAGGAAGTGGCAGAGGCCTTTGACAAGCTCCATTCAGAGGGAAAGGTAAGACATTTTGGTGTCAGCAACGTTACTCCCGGTCAGCTTGAGCTTTTAAAAAAATATGTTAAACAGCCTCTTGTTTTCAATCAGCTGCAGTTTTCACTTGATCAGACACAGCTTATAGATACTGTGCTATACTTAAATAATAAGACAACAGACCGTTCAATCGACAGAGATAACGGCATTCTGGATTACTGCAGACTTAACGATATTACTATTCAGGCTTGGTCACCTCTGCAGATCGGCATGTTCCAGGGCTGCTTCGTTGATCATCCTGATTTCCCTGAGCTTAATGCAGCACTTGCAAAGATCGGCGATAAGTACGGAATTTCCAAGACCGCTGTTGCAATCGCATGGATCTTAAGGCATCCCGCAAAGATGCAGGCTATCGCAGGCACCATGAATCCCGCACATCTCAAGGATATCTGTGATGCAACAAAGGCTAATCTTACTCACCATGAGTGGTATGAACTGTATCTTGCATCAGGCAAGTTTTTACCGTAAAAAGATAATAAACGCAGAAATAAGCGTAGGTTGGAGGACTATATATGGATAATTCATTTCCGGAGATTAAAAAATTATTTGGCTTTGGCTGCATGAGACTGCCGATGAAGGGCACAGAAGTAGATATCGAGCAGTTTAAGCAGATGGCAGATTACTTCATCGATAACGGTTTTAACTACTTTGATACCGCACACGGATATATCGATGGAAAATCAGAAAAAGCAGTTAAGGTGGCTGTTTCTGACAGATATCCCAGAGAGAAATTCCTTCTGGCAGATAAGCTGACAGAGCCCTATTTCAGCAAGGAAGAGGATATCAGACCTTTCTTCCGGAGTCAGCTTGAGCTTTGCGGCGTAGAGTATTTTGATTTTTATCTGATGCATGCGCAGAATGCCAAGAATTTCGGGCACTTCAAGAAGTGCAGAGCATACGAGACAGCATTTGACCTGAAAAAAGAGGGTAAGATCAAGCACGTAGGTCTGTCTTTCCATGACAGCGCAGATGTTTTGGACAATATCCTTACAACTTATCCCGATGTTGAGTTTGTACAGATTCAGTTCAACTATCTCGACTATGAGGATCCCGGCGTTCAGAGCCGTAAGTGCCTTGAGGTTTGCAAAAAGCATGGCAAGCCCGTAGTTGTAATGGAGCCAGTAAAGGGCGGAAGCCTTGTAAATCTTCCTGAAGCAGCTCAGAAGGTATATGATGAGACCGGTTCAGGCTTATCAAATGCCAGCTACGCTATCAGATTCGCAGCTACACAGGAAGGTATCAGAGTTGTTCTTTCCGGCATGAGCGATTTCGAGCAGATGAAGGACAATGTATCCTTCATGAAGGATTTTAAGCCTCTTGATGAGAACGAGTTTGGCGCTATCGCTAAGGTTACAGGCATCTACAAGGGCCTTGATACAATTCCCTGCACAGCATGTCATTACTGCGTTGAGCAGAATCATTGTCCCATGAACATCATGATTCCGGAGATTTTCTCCTGCATGAACACCAGAAAGATCTTCAACGACTGGAACCAGAAGATGTACTACGAAAACGTAATTACATCCGGCGATAAGGGTAAAGCTAGTGCCTGCATCGAGTGCGGCGGCTGCGAAAATGCCTGCCCTCAGCACCTGGAGATCCGCGCTCTGCTTAAGGACGTTGCCAAGGAATTTGAGGGCTGATAAGGGTAAGACTTCCTTAAGTATCCGGTGAGGGAAGTCTTAATATCAAATAAATAGCACAATTTGAGCAGTACATGACTATTAGTGAATAGTGTACTGCTCTTTTTGTGGGTATAATTAGGGTGACTTTAATGTATTGGAGGTTTGTATGGGAAACTGGGGCGATGATACAGATTTTGAGGTAAAGGCGCTTAAGGATTACGAGGGTCGCTTTACCATCAATTTTAAAAAGATTTTTATGGACGTGGATGAGATCTCGGAAAAGACCCTGGAGGTTACGGATAAGCATCCCAAGGATTCACTTATGAAGCTGTGGGCAGGAACAATGGCAGGTATGTTCATATTTTTCCTGTTTTCATATCAGGTGTTTGCCCTTGTTATGATTCCGATAATTGCGTTCTATCTTATAGCACTGGTTCGAATCTACAAGTGCTGGAAGAGCTTTAAGTACAGTGTTGCGCAGTTCTGGCTCATGAGTATCGCTGCAATTTGCGCTCTGCTGGTGGTTTCTCAGGTTCTGCAGCGATTCCTGGTTAATACATTATTTTAAGGAGAATGACCCAATGGGAGATAAGAATTTTTGTGAAAATCCGATTATAAAAAACATCTATACCGCTGATCCTGCGCCGATGGTTTTGGGAGATACACTTTATCTTTACACAACTCATGACGAGGATGAGCTTATTAATGATTTCTATACAATGAAGGACTGGCGCTGCTTTTCAACCACTGACATGGTGAATTGGACTGATCACGGCGTTATTTTTTCACTGGATGATATTGAATGGGCAGACGACAGAGCCTGGGCGCCTCAGGCGGTAGAGAGCAACGGTAAATTCTACCTTTATTGCCCTGTTCATAAGAAAAACGGAGGAATGGCCATAGCTGTCGGCGTTTCCGATAATCCGGCAGGTCCCTTTAAGGATCTTGGCCATCCACTTGTGGATGAAGGAGACTGGAATGACATAGATCCCACAGTTTTCATAGATGATGACGGACAGGCTTATCTTTATTTCGGAAATCCGGAGCTGCGCTACGTTCTGCTGAATGAGGACATGATTTCTTATGATGAAAAGGTAGGCGTAGTGAAGATCCCCATGACTGAGGAATCCTTTGCGAAGGGCAGTCATGACACAGGTACTTCCTATGGTGAAGGCCCCTGGTTTTATAAGAGGGATGGCCTTTATTACATGGTTTATGCGGCCTTCGGCGTAGATAAAAAGGATGAGCATCTGGCTTATTCAACCTCAGTATCACCCACAGGTCCCTGGGTTTACGGGGGCGTTATCATGACAGAGGAGGACGGTGTTTTCACCAATCACCCCGGTATTGCTGATTTTAAGGGACACTCGTATCTCTTTTATCACACAGGAGATCTGCCCGGGGGAAGCCTTTTCCACAGAAGCGTCTGCGTGGCAGAGTTTTCCTATAACGCCGACGGTTCCATCGATACAATCGACAAATGCGGCGGCGTAAACAAGATTCAGTAGATTTTTTCTTGTAAAAATGCATGCATAGGGATAGAATTTAAAGTAAGCATCAATAAAAGCAGCAATGAACAGGTAAACGGATTAGAGAGGGGGACTAATGAGGGCACTTGTAGTCATTGACATGCAGGAAAAATATCTTGATGAGTACGACGACGGGCTTTTGAAGAGCATAAATCGCAAGATCCGTCTGGCGCACGAAGAAGAGGATGTTTCCATTGTTTATGTAAAAAATGTTGGGTTAACCGGAAGCAGAGCCGGATATGAGCTTTCTGATGGTCTGCTTTTGGTGTCTGATCTTGTGTATGAAAAGGATGAACCCAGCGCTTTTTCATCAAAAGCTTTTACTGATAAAATTAAATGTCTGAAAGCCACAGAGCTTGAGCTTGTGGGCGTTGATGGCAGCTCATGCATCGCGAAAACAGCCATGGATGCCATAAAATACGGCTATAAGACCAAGATCGTCAAGTCATGCGTCGGAGCCAGGGATGAGAAAATCTACGAAAAGGTGCTTGAAGAGCTTGAGGATGCGGGAGTTACGGTTTTATCCTCAGGATCAGGCAAATAGAATAAATAAATGGAAAAAGAAAACTATGCTAAGCGGTTGGCACAATTTTAATGAATATAGCTGTCTCTGAAAATGGATCAGGGACAGCTTTTTTACGGCACCATGTGCCTTTCGGACGATAGAGTCCAATAAATTTCCCAGCACTATATTTAGTGGTTGCAAAACAGAACATACATTCGTATAATTAGAAACACAAACAGAACAATTGTTCACCATGCATGGGTTTTACATTGATTCAGGGTATGCAGTGTACACAGGGCATGCCTTAGTTTCGGAATGGCAGGTGATAGCAGCATTATGGCTAAGAGAATAGGTTATAAGGTTTATGTGGATACGACTGTAAGGTTCTCGTCTGACGGGGAGATTAGGCCATTGTCCATTGTATGGGAGGATGGCAGGAGGTATGAGATCACAAGGGTCAAGGACTGCGTTCCGGGAGCCAGCAGACGTGCAGGAGGAGCAGGCCTTGTTTATACGTGTATCGTAGATGGAAAAGAGGTACATTTGTATTTTGAGGACTGTCCGGGGGGAGCAAAATGGTTCCTTGAATCAAAGGCGTGACAGCCTTAAAGAGTTTAGGGGTGATAATTTTTTAAAATATGTTTGACCTTGCCCTTAGGGAATACTTTATGCTTTAAACACAATAATAAAAAGCGAGGTTAAGAAAATGCAGATTGGTAGTTCAAACGATTCAAAGGCAGTAAAGGAGCAGTACTCATCATCAAAGGGGATAAATACGAGATTATCATTTCATGATAAGTGCTCCACGAACAAGCAGGGATATGGTAATTGGATTGTGTCGAATTATGAGATCACGGAAGGCATGAAGGTTTTGGAGCTTGGCTGCGGAACCGGCAGCATTTGGATGGGGCGTTTGACTTACCTAAAGATTATGGTATGTTTATTTCTAAATGATAAAGCAGGAGCGTATTTAACAAACAATGGAATACAGAATAATGACAGAAGACGACCTGCAGTATGTAGCAGAGAAATACACAGAATACTACAACACTGTAGAGGAATGCTGCTGGACACATGAGAAGGCATATAAGAGAATCCATCAGGTTTTAACTATGGAGGATTCCATGTGTATGGTTCAGACAGATCAGGAAGGAAATATAACCGGATATCTTATGGGATATTTCAAGGAATATGATGATATACGGGGCTATTTTCTTGAGGAAATCGTGATATTTATGGGCCATCAGGGAAAAGGCTACGGCACAGCTTTCCTGAAGCATTTAGAAGAGGTAGTCAGAGAGAACGGGGTTTCAATAGTTGAGCTTAGCAGCGTTAATGATGACAAGCATGAGAAATTCTATTCCGGTTTAGGCTTTTATCCCGCTGATAACTTTGTACTGATGAGTAAGTTCATGGAATAAATGCTAAGAGGAATTACAAGGAGAGAAACATGGAATTGGAATTAAAGAGGACTTATAAATTTTTCGGGTGGCAGGATGCAGATAAGGTAGCTCCCAAGACCCCTGAATTTGAGAAAATAAAGGATCTCAGATTCATGTATGATATCATGACCGAGATTTGGTGCAGGGAGACATGTGCGCCCAGGATGAGAGATGATTGGACTAAGGAAAACATGACGCTTGGACAGTGTTCCATCACAGCATTTCTCATTCAGGACATATTTGGAGGAGAGGTTTACGGAACAGAGCTTGAAGACGGAAATTTCCATTGCTACAACGTAATCGACGGAATGACCTTTGATCTTACCAGTGAGCAGTTTGGGGATGAGGTTCTTAATTACGAGAATAACCCGGCACAGCTCAGGGAAGTGCACTTCGGAAAAGAAGAGAAGCATGAGAGGTATCTGTACCTTAAGGCAGAGCTTGGTAAAAAGCTGAATAAATTATCCATGCTTGAGCTTATAGATAAGGCTGCAAAGGGTAGCATAGATGCAGCAGCTGAGCTGGCTGAAGCGTATTTTACAGGTAAATACGGAGATGAGAATCCGGCTAAAGCAAAGAAATGGGCAAGCTATGCAGCTAAAAAGGGAAGCAGTCTTGCACAGGAGCTGTTATCCAAGCTTTGAAAAGGGAGATATTGAATGAGTGATCATTTTTATTTTGTAAGGCATGGCGAAACTGTATGGAACGTAGAGAACAAAATCTGCGGAGCCACAGACATAGCGCTTACATATAGAGGACATGAGCAGGCGATAGAGACCGGGGAGAAGATTCTTTTGGAAGGGATTAAGGCCGATGAGATTTTATCATCACCGCTTGTGAGAGCTTCCGAGACAGCACGTCATATATCAGAGATGACAGGGATCCCTATGAGGATCGAGCAGCGTCTTATTGAGCAGAACTTTGGCAGATATGAGTCAACTCCAAGGGACGGAGCGGAGTTCCATGAAGCCAAAAAGCACATGGCAAGCCGTTTTTCTACAGGTGAATCCATGATGCAGCTTGCTCAGAGGATATACAACCTTCTTGATGATATAAGGGATGATGATAAGACATATATCCTGGTGGCCCATAACGGCATTGCAAGGATTGTGGAGTCCTATTTTAGGGAGATGGATAACGAGGAGTTTTCAAGCTTCGGCATAAAGAATTGTGAGATAAGAAGATACGATTTTGACTAATATTGAGTTGTGAAAAGGTATGGGGAAATTGCTCTATAGAGCATTGAAAGGGGAACTAAGTATGAAAAAAGTAAATGTAAAGAAACTACTAACGTTAGCACTTGCGATATGTCTTACTTTTACATCAGCATCAGCATTTGCACCTAAGGCAGCCATTAAAGCTCAGGCAGCGGGGAGCATCACCAATCCTACTTCCATGCAGCCAAGCACTGATTATTCAGCGAATTGGAATGGCCTGGCAATGGGTCAGCATGATTGTTATAAAGTGACTCTTCCGGCAGATGGCAAATATACAGTAATTCTTATGGCACAGAATTCATCAGATATGGTTTGCTGTATCAGAAATGCTCAGAGTCTTGATAACGCATCTGTTCTTGAAAGTACCTCTGTTTTTTGCGAGAACTTGAATTCACCATATACAAACACTAAAGCTACTGTTCTTTCTGCAGGAACATATTATATTACTGTTGAAAACAGACTCGGTGAATCAAGTGGCAAATACAAATTAAAGACTACTTACGAGAACTTCGGTTTTTCAGAGACTCCTGACAGCTATGATTCACCTAAGTCTTTAGTAGTGGGCAACACTTACACAGATGCCCTTACAAAAACAGACAGTGAGGACTGGTACAAGGTAACTATTCCCGGAAGCGGAAAATATACTCTTAGATATTCATCATTTCAGAGTACTGTAAGATTCACTCTCAAAGATGTCGATCTTCGTGAAGTAGCAGCAAAAGACGGTTATGAGAATTCTAATGAATCGGTTGATGTTTTCCTTAATACAGGAACTTACTATCTCCATATAAACGGATGGCCTTCAAAATATTCATTCTCACTGAATAACGCCCAGATCAGTCAGTCTTCAATTGCCAAGGTAAAGGCTGTCAGAAATAAGAAGGTAGACGTAACATTCAAGAAAGTAAATGATGTTGCAGGTTATCAGATCAGATATTCAACTGACAAGAATTTCAGGAAAAATGTTAAAACAAAAACCTTTAGCATAAATAAAGCAAAATCTGCTAAAGGCAGTAAGAAAGTTTATACCATTTCAAAGCTTAAGAAAAACAAGAAGTATTACTTCCAGATCAGAACATACGTAGAAAAAAACAACGTGAAATACTACTCTGACTGGTCAAAGTCAAAGAATGTGAAGGTAAAATGATTATTTAGCACCAAGAGCATTGGTGCGGAGAAATGGTTTAGGAATCAGGATTCGTAATCCTCAGGAAACATCAGGATATCGCGAACCATAGTGCTGATGAAATCGCGGCATTGTCCACAGCCGGTACTACATCCGGTGACCTCCTGGACTTTTTCGAAGGTGTCAGCGCCGCCTTTTACGGCATCAAGGATCATTCCATAGTTGACATTTTTGCAGTGGCAGGCTATTTTTTCACGTTTCATACAGGACCTCCTTGATATTTGTTGGGTTCAGTATAGCAGATTCGGAAAACACTTTCATCAGATTGTTTCAGGTTTGAATGAGTCTTTCAAAAGAGGCAGTTTTTGGTAATTCTGCTAATAGGAATCAGTCATTATCACAAGTTAAAATGTTTCTACAGGACGAGGAATTACAAAAACTTCAAATAATTATTTTTTAGAGGCCAGGCAGTGCTTGAGATTTTCTCAGTATTGTCTGGTCTCGCCAATTAATGGGGCATAATTTATGAATAATTAGCGAGAAAACTCCTTCCGACGATGTCGGTCGGGGATGAATCGCCCGTCTTCAACGCTTTGCTTTAACATATTTTCCAGATTTCTCATATTTTCTTCGATGGTCATCTGTCAGATTAACCTAAAACAGTAAAATATACATATACGAGAAAGCTCACAACCATGGGCTTTCTTTTTTTTCACATTTTACATTACTCTCCATTTAGGTTAAATTTTTAAAGCTAAAAATCGTAAAAAGCCGTACCATTTAAGCTATTTTTGTAAAAAGCCGTAATTTTATAGATAAAAGTGTAAAAAGCCGAATATGAGTGCCAAGGATATAATTATGCCGATAATATTATCGTTATATAAACTTAATTTTATCGATAGGAGGTGCACTAAAAATGTATCGATACGAGGAACCTATTTTCAGGCTGAGAAGTTCAAGCTATGGCAGTAACTATTGGGTATTTCACAGCAGAAAACTTCGGAGAAGAGTAGCAGTATTTTCTAACCTTGAATATGAGAATATTCTTACTCTTGAGATGAATCCTGATGTGGAGTGGTACTGTGAATATCCTTTGGAAACTACTGTCTATATAGGAGGGAAGGAGTCAAAGGTTCTGTTCAATGCATGGGTAAAATATAAAGACGGAACAGAAGAATATCAAGGTGTTGCATATCTTTGCAGTTCTGATGATAGTAAGGATCATGTGAAGGTTGCCTGCCAGTCGGCGTGGTGCTTACAGAATGATGTCAATTTTGTATTCCGAAACGAAAAGAATATTGAAATAGGACCTTTCTATATCCGAAATATATCGCTTCTTGCAGCCAGGGCCAGAAGATTCACAGCTTGTGGATTAAATGCAGACAGGATCTTCCTAAGTTTTATCCAGGCAAAAAGGCATATATGTATCGGTGAACTTGAAAAGATGGGGCGCCTAGAAAAGTACAGAGCGCTGGATTATATTTCAGATCTGTACTATAGAGGATTGGTCACACTGAGCAATATGAATACAGACTGCATCTCTGCAGATACGGAGGTGATCTCCATTGGCTAATAAAAAATATAATATCGAAGAACTCCGCCAGGCAAGGAGCATGTGGACTGAACCGCTTATCAGTACTGTCCCTGAATCTAAAAGAAGTAGGTATATGCTAAATAAGCAGGCTGTAGATATGTACATAGATGGCGAATCTGTAAAAAAGATTACTGAAATGACAGGTATCCCCGGTTCGAGAATGGTATCGCTGATAGAAAGATGTCTTTCTTCAAATGATACAGGGAATATTCTTGGATATCACGGTCTTTTAACAGGAAGTAAACCCTTTAGAGAAACGAGATCAGGACATGGCAGAGAGTTTGATCAGCTTCTGGAGAAGTATCCTCAATTGAAAGAGTTCATAGTAGGGTGTTATTTTGGTGACAGGAAATATACGCTTGTCAGGAACATGAACATAACATCACTTCACAGGTTATTTCTTAAAGAATGCCGCAATCTTGGCATCACAGAGTGGCAGTACCCATTTACTACAGAAAACCGTGGATATGTCAGCATGTGTGCCTACGTCCATAAACTTGAAGCTGATAACATTTCTTTAAATGCCAGAAGATTTGATAAAAATACTGCCCAGAAGCTTGCGTCTACAGGGATTGGGCACAGGCTTACAGTCAATCCGGTGGCTCCTTTTGCTACAGTACAGATTGACGGCCACATCATAGATATCGAATATGTAATTGATGTACCCAATACAGACGGCACTGTTAGCAAGGTTGTTGCTACAAGGGCGTGGTTAATAGCCGTGATAGATATAGCAACAAGATGTATCCTTGGATATTCCCTTTCTCAGGAATTTAATTACGACCAGTATGATGTCATGGATGCTATTAAAAATGCCATCATACCGAAAACTCTGCTGGATCTGACCATCGAAGGACTTCAGTATCCATCTAATGGCGGTTTCTATTCAACCGCGTTTTCTGATTTCAAATATGCAGTCTTTGATTCAATAATGCTGGATAATGCAAAATCGCATCTGTCAGCATACACGGTAGGAAAACTTGTAGATGAGCTTGGCTGCTGCGTTAACTATGGATCTGTTGCAACTCCCGAAACAAGAGGAATTGTTGAAAGATTTTTCGGAACGCTAGAGTCCAGAGGATTCCATATGCTGCCATCAACAACCGGGTCAGATACCAAAGATCCTGTCAGAAAAAACCCTGAAAAAAATGCAATAAAATATGATGTCACATATGAACAGATGACTGAACTGATAGATGTTCTCATAGCTGAGTATAATAACACACCCCATAAAGGGGTAGATGGACTTTCACCCTTAGAGTGCATGAGCTGCAAACTGTTTCAAGCAGGGCTTTACCCATATGTGGCTGACGAAGATATGATCATATCAGTCATAGAACGTCTGAACATGAGGATGGACAAACGCACTGTCAGAGGTAGGGCAGCACATGGCAAACACGCATATATTCAGTTTATGGGTACTGAGTATCGTAGCAAGATACTCTCTGCCACTGAACACTACCTTGGACAGTCACTGACCATCCTTTATGACCCCAGGGATATTTCCAGTATTGAGGCATATGATCAGGATGGCAGATATATAGACACGCTTAAGGCAAGTGGGGAATTCGGTACAAAATCACATTCCGTCAGGACGAGAAAGAATGCCCTGAAGCTTGCCAGAGAGCGTGGGAGATCAAAACTAATATTTGATACACCGATAGATGCATATATATCAAGCCTTGATGTCAAAGGAAAGAAAAGCCGGAGAAACGCTACCATGGCAGATATAGTCAGACGTGAGATTAGCAAGGGCATAGCAGCAGAACAGCAAAGTGATAATACATATAACCTGGAGACTGTACGTAAAAAACAGGAAACTGGGGCTGTACTAAGATATGAAGATATTAAAGGTCTTTCACCGGAAGACCTTTATACGTTGATGTTCCAAAGCAGAAAGGAGGGTTAATGCGTGTATTCTACAAAAGAAGCTGTATCAGCTAATAATATATCAGAACAGTTCATATCACAGATGACTATCCGCTATCTTACTTCCCATAAGCTTGTATTTCCGACTAAGAGCATCCTTGATGAAGAACGGAGAATCAATTCATGGCTCGGCATAGGAGCTTGTGGGAGTATTACTTATGGAAGAGCCAGGATAGGCAAGACGGTGTGCATGAACTATGTAGCTGAATCCATAAGAAATCAATATGGGAGCCGTGAAATGGTCATTATATGGAATGTGACTGACCACCCCGAAACTGAGAGAAACTTCTATGCCTCGATACTTATGGCTATGGGCTATGAATGTCCCAGATACAGTACCGCACTAATACTAAAAGAACGAGTTCTTAATGAGCTTATATTACGTGCTCACGAGACCCCCTTTAAGAAAGCAGTCATGTTCATTGATGAAGCATGGAAACTAAGGGAAAAGGATTTTTACTGGCTTATGGATTTATATAACAATCTTAGCGGAAAAGATATCCAGTTATCTGTGTTCATGTACGGGACAAGGGAACTTAAGGATCTTAAGCATTCCTTTAAACTTCAGGGCAAAGATCAGATAGTTGGACGTTTCATGATCAATGAAAGCCAGTTCTTTGGTATACAGGATCCCAAAGAGCTCCAGTTCTGCATGGCTTCGGTAGATAAACTTCATGTTTGCATTACAGACTATGAAATATTATCGGATGGACTTGTGGATTTTTATTTTCCTTACGCAGATGGTAAGACCTTTTTTGATATCAGCAATGACTTCTGGGAAGCATTTCAGAGTGTAAGGATCCAAAAGAGGATTGCGGCAGAAGATATTCCCATGAAATATTTCATAGATTCACTGGTGATCTGCCTCAATAAGCATGGAAAACTGGGAAGCAGTCCAATTGCATTCCCTACGAGAAAGGAACTTGAAAGTTGTGTAGCGCTTTCGGGCTATGGTGAATCAGATGATGAATACACTAAATAAAGAGGATTTACTTTTTTCCAGAAAATACAGATGGGATAAAAAATGGGTGAGACCTTATGAATCCATATTCAGCATTCTTGCAAACTTTTGCAGGGTCAACATATGTTCAAGTAAACATGCGCTCAAAATGCTTGGAGCTGAAGCGACCAACGAGAAGAAATATATAGAAGGATTTCAGATGGATGGACATTGCAGAAACAGTTTAGAAACAATCGAGTGCCTTAATAAAATTTTGCCCCAGTGGTATATAGACAAAATGGAAATCTTTGCGCATATGGATTATAACACTGCAAGATCTTATTTTGGTACATATCATATGCGAATATGCCCCAAATGCCTGAAAGATGGATATCATAGCATAATCCATCAGTTCCATTATGTAAAGACCTGCCCTTTCCACCCGGGAACAGGGACGGATGGGAGATTTGTTTTTGAACATAATTTTTATCACGCTGAAGGAATCAGATGCAGTCCGTATGATAAAGGGACAGGATTTAATGCTTATTTATTACCCCTTCCTTGTTGCAGGACTAATCCAAATGACTTTTATGATACAGATGTGATCAATAGATCTTTTGAAAAATATGGGAAAGTGTACACTTCAAATATAAGTTATCTTTATTCACCTATTCTTTCTAAAGAAGCAGATAAAACGCCTATAATATCGAAAATGTATGTTGATCGACGCCCGGAAACATATGATTGTTTTCAAGCGGGTTTCTTCACGTGGTTTAATCAGCAGAATGTAGTATATAACCCATTTGAGCGCATAAAGAAGTTCTTCCGTATTATGCCTGCAGAGTATGACTCTTATGATATGGTTGACTGCTTTTTATTCGCAAAATATATGTCTATCATAGGCAAGGGCATTTTCTCACTGTCAGAAAACGATGTTAACACCTTACATTACGTGGACAGTATCCGTGATTCGGATATGACACTGCTCGCAATATGCTTCACATGGATAATGCAGGGCTTCGAAGAGCCCGGTGATGCTATCAGCGCAGCCTGCCTTGGACACAACATCCGGCCTGTAATGCAAAGAAATTTACGGTCATATACTCTGGAAGATGTTACTTGTGTAGGTGGGATACGTTTTTACGAAATTGGCGAATCTGAAGCAGATAAAGTTTATCTTAAACTTTTCATCATGTCAGATATGATAGATGACCTATGGATCCAGTTCAAGAAATCAGCAACGTCTACAGGCGGAGTATATATATCTGATCCATGGAACACACTAATAATCCCGACATATCAGGTATTGTATCTGAAACATGAAGATATGTATGAAATAAGGAAATGCTAGCTGTTACTCTGTTGGAATTGACGAGGTAGGGCTAAAGTGTTATATTGTAACTAGAAAATAGTTGCAAGAGGAATTACTGTGCCAAAGAAATCAAAATTACTAGAAAAAATACTGTCCAAACCCGCACCGACAAGTTTTACAATAAGAGAACTGGACGCACTTATGAAGCAATGTGGCTGCGAAAAGTTCGAGGGCGGAAGAGGATCAGGAATAGGCTATTATCATGTTGAAACCAAGCGCATCCTTCAATTTGACGGTCCACACCCAGGCAATGAGCTGTACAGGTATCATGTAAAGATGGTCATAGCATTTCTTAAGGAAGTAGGTGAGATAGAATGATAAGTTCACTGATGGAATACAACGGATATCATGCAAAGGTAGAATTTGACCAGGAAGATCAGATTTTTATCGGTCATGTTCTCGGAATCAATGATTCTCTGAACTTTCATGGAGAATCGGTAAAAGAGCTTTCCCAGTCAATGCATGACTGTATAGATAATTACCTGGATTACTGCAAAAAGATTGGTAAAGAGCCTGAGCGTGAGTTTAAAGGCTCCTTCAATGTCCGTATTAAACCCGAACAGCACAAGAAAATTGCATTATATGCTGCCAATGAAGGAATCACAATAAACCAGTTTGTATCCAGAGCTATTGATGATGAACTGGACATCCTAGAAGGTTAGCCCAAAGACGCAATATTTTTGTTAATTCGCCGATTCGAGAACTGATAACTAAAGATGGATTTTATAATGGAAAGGCCTTGATGACAAGGCTTTTCTTTATTTGTTTCAACTATTAAAAAATAAGGGTATGAAACCTTTTCTGAGCAAATTAGATATGATGAGTTTAAAAAAGTTGTGGAGAAAATTAGGACATTATAATCTGTAGAAGTGATTCATTTCGCTGATTAGATTTCAGTTAAAACTGACTAAGACAAACTAAAGATTTAGGGGCTGAACTAAGTGATAACTATTAAAGAATCAACATATGATGATATCAAGAATATACAAAACCTGTGGGCAGATGAAGACGTCATGCAGTATATCTGGCCAGGAGGATTGCATGAGACAGGGGAAGCAGTACGAGAATGGTTAGATAGATTCATATCTGCAAGACCAAAGCAAAATCATTATTCAATTTTTGAAGATGGCAAATACTGCGGTGAGACTCAATATCGTATTGATTCGGAAACTAAAAATGCTTCTTTGGATATTAAGTTATTTGAATTTGCCAGGGGCCGAGGGATTGCAACGCAGGCGCTACTATACTCTATTCAAGAAGCTTTTAAACAAGGAGCTGAAAATCTGTGGGTTGATCCCCATCCAGCTAATGCCAAGGCAATAAATTTGTACCGTAAGTTGGGATTTATTCAGAAAGAAATGCCTGAGTATGTTATTGCTTTAGGAGAAGATCCTTCTCTTTATATTTACATGGAACTGGGTAAAAAAGAATTCAATGATAAGTTTGAAAAATCTTGCGGGGCAATAGTATACACTATAGACGGTGGAGTAATAAAATATCTTTTAGTTGAGGAGATGAGCGGATCTCACAGCTTTCCAAAAGGACATATGGAAGAAGGCGAGACTGAAATAGAAACTGCGCTTCGTGAAATAAAGGAAGAAACAAATCTGAAAGTCGAGTTAGACACTGAATTTAGAGCAAGCGAACAGTATACGCTTTCAGAAAAACCTGGAGTGACAAAGCAGGTAGTTTATTTCCTTGCTAAGTATAAAGACTCATCTCCGAGCATAACAAGACCAGACGAGGTCAAAGCTCTGAAGATTCTTAAACTTGAAGATGCTATCAATACCATAGAGTATGATAACAAAAAAGAGATGCTTAAAAAGGCTGATAGCTATCTTAAGAGTAAGGCAGAGAATACTTTTTAAATTTCAGTATATATGACAATAGAGAGGTTGATATGAATTTTCTATTTGTAGCACTTGGTGGTGCCTTGGGTGCAGTAGCGCGATATGCAATAAGTCTGATTCCTGTTAAGACTTATTTTCCGATATTAACTCTGATTACAAATATCCTCGGTGCCATACTAATTGGATTCGTTGTTGGAATTACCAGTAACCGAGAAAGTGTATCTGATAATACCATTCTTTTCTGGAAGACAGGGGTGTGTGGAGGTTTTACCACATTCTCTACATTTTCCCTTGAAGCTTTTAATTTGTTTGAGAAGAAACAATATATGAATGGCGGATTATATGTGGTACTGAGTTGTTGTTGCTGCATATTTGGAATTCTATGCGGAAAGAAACTTGCGACGATAATAAAACTTTGAATTTCAGGATAATGAAATAAGCAAATCGGGATTAGTGGAGTAGAACATGGATAAAAAAAGGGCTTTGTCTGGCGCCATAA
>NZ_AUJP01000027.1 GCF_000424285.1 Butyrivibrio sp. MB2005
AAGAGATCTGGGCATATCCTTCTGCTCGACATAATACTTGTTCTTTCTTACAAGGCTCTTGAATATCTCCTCATCAATCTGCTCATATATCTCACTGATAAGCCTGCATCCAAGCTTTAACACACGCTCATGAACATCGTTTGAAAGATCTGCTGCATCCTTCTCTCCATCAAGGAGACTTCTGACATTTTTCTCAATCTCCTTGATATCATTCTGAATAAACTGTAGTATACTGTTGTACATGGAAAGCACCGCCTTTTTAGATTTTTGTCGCAAACTCAATCTTAACATGAAGGCTGGTGCTTTTCCTTTTTTTATTTCTCCGAATCTATATTTACCCTAATTATTTAATTATTTATGATGCTTGTCAAAATGTTTTGCAAAAAATAAGTGCAGCTGCCAGAGTTAATTACTCTGACAACTGCACTTTTAAAGCATTAAAAGTCCTCAATTTTCCCGCTTACCGGAACATCTTTTCCTGCAATCCTTTAGCTCCTCTACATCAACAGTCTTATCCTTATCTGCAAAAGCTCAAGGTATATCATTTAAATTCCAGAATATACTTGGTAACGTCATCATATGAAGGCATTACGGCCAACGCGCCGCGTCTTGTAGTTATAAGGGACGCTGCGGCGTTTGAAAACTCAAGTATTTTGCTTAGATTATCCATATTAAGGTTATCAAGCCCATAATGGTGCACAAAATGAAGCGCACTGGCGCAAAATGTATCCCCGGCACCGGTTGTTTCTATTGTTGCAGGATTAAAAAATCCTCCATGAGATACAACCGTATCCCCATAATATGCTCTGCTTCCTTCCGAACCTAAGGTGGCGAAAATGAGCTTAATTCCAAACTCATCTTTTATGGCAGCTATGCCTTCATCAATATCTGTTTTGCCTGTCACAAGTTCAATCTCATTGTCGGAAATCTTTAAAATATCACAGACGCTCATACCATATCTGATGGCTTCCAAAGCATCCTCAACCTTGTTCCATAAAGGTGCTCTGTAATTGGGATCAAAAGAAACAGTACATCCGCTTTCTTTTGCAATTTCAATGGCCTTCTCAGTTGCCGCTCTGCCACAGGTGCTGGTCATTGAAAGTGTACCAAAGTGAAAAATATCAGATTTCTTAATGTATGACGCTCTTTCCAAAACCTCATCAGCTGTGATCATCATATCGGCTCCGGGATTTCTGAAAAAAGCAAAATCGCGGTCTCCGTTTGGAAGCTTTTGTACGAATGCAAGTGTTGTTCCTACATTTTTATCCTTCAGTACTGCGCTCATGTCAATTCCCTGTTCAGCTGCTTTTGAAACCAGCATTTCTCCCAGGAAATCTTCTCCAACCTTTCCGATAAAAGCTGTTTTATTTCCCAGCTTCTGTAACATGGACAGCACATTACAGGGTGCTCCGCCGGGATTTGCTTCAAAGATTGAATTTCCCTGTTCACTTTTCCCATTATCAGTAAAATCAACCAGCAATTCACCAAGTGCAACCACATCATATCGACTATACATTTCTCATTTCTCCTTATAAAACTGGCAGGATTACTTCTTAATCCTGCCATATCGTCAAAACTATTATTCCTCAGCTAAAGTATTCAGGCACACATCTACCACTGCTTCACCATCTACATTGAAGCTGATACCATCAGCGTGATAGTCCGTAAGAATACTCATTGACATAACCTGTTCCCCATCATTTACAAACACTTCAAGGCTATATCTATCCATTATTATGCGAAGCTTCACTGCTCCGTCATTCTTACCGACCTGACATCTTCTCTGATGAACGATAGCTCTTCTGCTACCCGAATATTTGCGGTCAATTTTTAAAACAGATTCAACCGGATCAAAGAAAACAGAAGAATGGAACCTGCCATTATCTGCAAGCCTTATCTCAATCTTTCTGTACAGATTCTCTGTTCTCTTTATATCCAGAGTCATATCTATTGTTCTTCCACTTATGCCGGAAAGAGTGCAGTCACCTGATATACGTACATTCTTTCTCTCAATAGTGGATGAATATAGCTTTTCAATCTCTTTAAGCGGCTTTTGGATCAGCTTTCCATTAACAATGGAGATTTCTCTTGGCATACTCATCTGTCCAAACCACGGGAAATCATCACGTTTAAATCCGGTGGTATCCCAGTTCTGCATCCAGCCGATCATCACACGTCTGCCATCTTCCAAAAGAAGAGTCTGTGGTGCATAAAAATCTATGCCATAGTCAACAGCCTGAGAATACTCGTCTTTAAACATGCCACTTTCATCCATATAACCTATCTGGCAAAGTGTTCCGTTACCATTATGAAATTCCAATTCTTCAGGAAGCATATCCTGAGGACTTGTAAGCAATACCTGTTTTCCATCTAATTCAAAGAAGTCCGGGCATTCCCACATACGTCCGAAACGATGGTTGTTCTTTGCAAGAAGCCTTTCGTATTTCCAGTCAAATCCATCCTTACTGCTAAAAAGAAGCAGCTGACCATCTGCATCCATAGTCTTACTTGCAATTACAGCCTTAAAGCCATCCTTATCTCTCCATATCTTTGGATCACGGAAATCATTTCTGCTGGCGCCTTCCGGAAGAGATGATTCATCAAGTACAGGATTATTCTCATACTTTACGTAATCTTTTCCATCACCAACCGCTATACACTGAGTCTGAACATCATGAAAAATACCATCTTCGTCTTCTTCCCTTATAACTCCTGTATACATAAGAAGCTGCTTGCCATCTGAAAGTTCAATAGCACTACCTGAAAAACACCCAAAATCATCATATTTTTCATCCGGTGCTATGGCTGCGGGAAGATTCTCCCAGTGCAGAAGGTCTGTACTTACTGCATGTCCCCAATGCATCGGTCCCCAAACTGTATCATAGGGATAGTACTGGTAGAACATATGGAACTTACCACCATAATATGAAAAGCCGTTTGGATCATTCATCCAGCCCACTCTGGGTACCAGATGAAAAATCGGCTTTAGCTCCTTTTTTATAAGCTTCTCCCTTTTTTCCTCATATTCTCTGGCTTTGCTTAACTTATCACTCATAATTACTCCGATCTAATTTAATATGAAGCAACCATACTAAATCATGACTTCGTCATGATGGCTCCTCTTCAAAAAACAAACATATCTATATCCGAAAACTCAGCATCTCCTTCAATATAAATCTGCCATTCGTTATCTACAGCAGAATAAATCCGGTTACTGAGAGCTTTTTCATCATTAACATAGAGCACAACTATTTCATTCTCCACGACCAGCTTTATATCATACGTCTTTCCGGCTTCCAGCCTGCACTTCTGAGAATTCTCAAATGCATCATAGATAATCTCCTGCTGATCAGGATCAATAATTACTTTATAATCTCCAAAGGAAAAACCTGCTTTTCCGTTTGTATTATTGAAGGTTACCTTGCCCTTAAGCAGCATTTTTCGCGGAAGTATTCCCAGGTTTTCCGTAGAAGTAACCTTCATGCCCTGTTCTTTTTTGTCTGCTCCGTTTTCAAAATAGTCCGTGAACTGGTCAGGCATCGTTACTCCCAGTGTGTTGTCATCTTTTTTCACCAGTTTGTACGGCATGACTGAACCTGCCCAGGTATATTCCAAAATATCGCTGCCACGCTTTTTATGATCAAGAAATCCCACTAGATAACGGGTTCCGTCATAAAGGACAGTTTTTGCAGCGTAAAAACCGTTGCCATCAAATGTATCAATTTCAGGCTTTATCCATTCTCCTTCGAGGTCCTGTGTCATTCTGTAGTATGTGACATTATTCCAGGAAAAAACAAGATAATACCAGCCATCTATCTCAAACAGATCCGGGCACTCCATAAAATAAAGCTCATCACTGTAATAAAATTCACCTTCAAATTTCCAGTCTGATAAATTCTTTGATGTATATTTCAGAATACAGCTTCCTGAATCATCATTTCTTTTTCCGCCAACCAGCATCCAATATTCGTCATATTCATCCATCCGGATAACTTGAGGATCCCTGAAATCATTTGTGCTATATCCTTCAGGAGCATGAATCGTATCTTTTGGTAGCTTTTTGTAGGATTTATTATTTTTGCTTACTGCGTGCATCAGGCACTCTCTGTCCTGATTATTATCAAAAGTTTCCGTATAGTCATTGTGTCCTGTATAAAACGCATGGTATTTACCATTTTCTGCCTTAATAAAGCTTCCGGTTCCTACCGCTATATCAGGATCCTCAATGTTTTCTCCAAACGGAATGATCTCTCCGACGTCTGTATAGCTACAGAAGTCTTTTGTGTCAAACCTGTAGATTGGATGATATCCTGTACCGTTATGATCCGTATCATACAGGTAATTGAGATGTATTCCATCTTCGTCAGCCTGTGCCATCACATCTCCAACCCAGGTCTCTTCGATATTGGGGAAAAGGCTGTCTATCTTCTCTCCGCTTTCCGTTTGTTCCCTAGCGTTTCCACATCCCTGACAAAGAAAAAGTGATATGGTCAGAGCTGTTCCAATTACTTTTTTATAATTCATACTCTTTTAAAATGCCCCAGCCAGATCATCTGACCGGGGCGAAACCTATTTGTCTAGTTACATTAAAAGCTCTTAATTAGCATAGAATGCATCAAGATATTTCTGATAGATTGAAAGGTACTCATCAAGACCATAAGCGTTAACCTTATCGAGGTACTCATTCCAACCTTCATCAGTCACACCATTCATAATGAAATCAGACTTGCTTGAATTTACATATGAAATAAGGTCTGTCTGGATTCCTGTAAGTTTTTCTGTGTCATCTGCTGACATGAATACGTTAGGATATACATACTCACAATGCATATCGTCTGTGTAGTATTCCTTGATCCAGTCAAGACGATACTGTGCATCATCAGGGCATGTTACATAAACGCCATAATACTCATCAAGGATTGCAAGAGGACCACCAACAGCCTCTGCTTCTCTAACTTCTACAGGTGAAGCATCTCCAAGAGGTGCATGCTTAAGCATCTTGTCACCGTTCTCATTAGTTGAAAGCTCAAAGATATCGAACTCGTCATCTTCACCATAGGTTCCCCAGTTGTTCTGAGGTGACTGGAAAGGATCATACATAAGATCAAGCCATGCACATACAAATGCAGGATTGTCACACTTAGCTGTTACTACGCATCTTCCGCGGTCAAAACCTGAAGTGAATGAACCGTTCATAGGTGTTACGTTTCTTGTATCTGCCTCAAGTGCAGCAAGGGGTACATAGTCCTCGATATTATCGATATTTGCTACATCCCATGTAAAGCAAACGCCGTATCTGTGGGATTTTCCCTTAGCAACATATGTAGACCAGTCCTGAGTAAAGCATTCAGGATCCATAAGTCCTTCATCATATAACTTGTGAAGCCATTCTACACCTGACTTGAAGCCATCCTGTGTAGCAGTGAAGATAACCTTCTTGTCATCAGTTACAGCAATGTGCTGTCCTATATCATTGTCACCATAGCCTTCGCCAAATCCATTGATAAGAAGGCTGGGATCGTTGTCATTGATGATGCATGACATAGGAATAATGTCACCGTCAATTCCGAATTCTGCCTGAAGCTCAGAAGCATGATCCTTGAATGCAAGGAGTACCTGTTCGAACTCATCAACTGTTGTAGGTGTCTCAAGTCCAAGGAAATCAAGCCACTTCTGGTTGATGTAAGTAAAGTTGTTACCTACAGTCTGGATAGCAGTCTTGTTAGAACCAAGCTGCTCGATCCAGGGAAGTGCCCAGATATGTCCCTCTGAATCTTCACACATTGCGCGGTATTCAGGATACTTGTCAAATACAGCCTTTAAGTTAGGCATGTTTGAATCGATATATTCCTCAACAGGAATGATTACACCCTGATCTGCGTATCTGATAAGATCGCTGTTTGAGAAGCCTGCGTTAAATACGAAATCAGTAAGTGCATCCTTGTTAGCCATGTTAAGACTTATCTTGTCTCCCCACTGATCATTTGAGATTGCAGTCCAATCTACATGTACATTTGTCTCTTCCTCAAGTCTCTTGAAGATTGTCTTGTTGTTCTGATTCTCTTCTGTTCCTGAAGGATAGCTGATCATACCGGTAATTGTAACCTTATCAGCAAGTGGGAAGCTGATGTCTTCAGCTGTCACTTTAGCCGCATCACTTTTTCCGGCTCCATCGCTACTGCCACATCCTGCCATCATTCCGGCAACCATAGTTGCTGTCATAACTGTGGCAAAAATTCTTTTCATTTCCTTTTTCATTTTTCCCTCTCCTTTTTTATTTGAACCCTTTGGGTTATTAACAACGAAGTTCTGCTCTTAGCCTTTTACAGAGCCCACCATAATTCCTGAGTCAAAGTACTTCTGGAAGAACGGGTACATGACTAACAGCGGAAGGCTCGAAATTATGATAGTTGCATATTTCAAAAGCTCAGCAAGCTGCGCTCTTTGTGCTGTACTCTGCATATCCGCGATCATTCCCGGATCAGGCTCATTCTGGATCAGGATTGCTCTGAGCACCAGCTGAAGTGGCTGCTTTGATGAAGAATTGAGATAGATCATCGCATCAAAGTAGCTGTTCCACATACCTACAAACTGCCAAAGAACTAATACTGCAATAAGTGGTGTACATACCGGAAGAAGAATTCTGAAGAAGAATACCAGCTCATTAGCACCATCAACATCTGCCGCTTCTCTGAGCTCGTTCGGAATTCCTTTATAGTAAGTTCTTGCAATTATCATGTTCCACACACTGAAGGCTCCCGGAAGGATTACTGCCCACATAGTGTCCAGAAGACCAATGTTATTTATAAGAAGATATGTAGGAATAAGTCCGCCACCAAAAAACATGGTTATTATAAAAATTGTGTTAAACAGTTTTTTTCCTTTAAAATCATCCCTGGACATGGGATATGCACAAAGTAGTGTTATGAAAACAGAAATTACGCTGAACAACACTGAGTAGATAATTGCATTTTTAAAACCTACCCATATCTGCGAATTCGTCATAACTCTCTCATAAGCAGTGAGCGTCCACTTTTCAAAATCCAGCACGATTCCCTTATTCTGAAGAGTGATGGGATCCATGAAAGACGCCACAACGATATATACCATCGGCAAGATTATCGCAAAGACAAATGCTGCAAGCAGGGCATAACCGAATATCAGAAAGCATTTATCTCCAAATCCATATTTTGCAAACCTGCTTTTTTTCTTAACTATCGTTTTTTCCATCTGAACGCCTCCTTATAATCCCTGTCCGTCGTTCATCTTCTCAACTATCTTATTTACAAGGACCAGCAAAATTACATTGATTACTGTATTAAATAGTCCAACAGCCGTTGAGTAGCTGTAGTCTCCGTTAATAAGACCCTTTTTGTACACATAGGTTGCTATGATCTCAGAAGACGCGAGGTTCATATCTGACTGAAGTGCATAAGCTTTCTCAAATCCAATGCTCATGATGTTTCCTGCCTGCAGGATAAACTGGATAACTACCATATCTTTGATTGCAGGCCACTCTACAGCCTTGATCTGCTGGAAAATGTTGGCACCATCTATCTGTGCAGCTTCCTTAAGCTCCTGGCTTGCATTGGATAATGCCGCAGTATACATAATTGAAGCCCATCCTGCTCCCTGCCATATTCCGCTGATAATGTAGATCGGTCTGAACGCTGCAGGAATTGTCAGGAAGTTGATGTTTGTTCCCATCATCATATTCAGTGGTCCGGTAACTGATAAAAGAATTCTTACCATACCGCAAAGTACTATGACTGAAATGAAATTAGGCATGTACAAAACAAGCTGTATATTCTGTTTTAATTTGCTGCTTCCCACTCTGTTTAACAAAAAGGCCAGAATGATCGGTACCGGGAACCCCCATAACAGTCCGAAAATACTTAACTTTAATGTATTAGCAAGATATTGGAGAAAGTCAGGTGATGATAAAAACTGTTTGAAGTATTTAAGACCGACCCATTCGCTTCCCAGCAATCCTTTGAACGGATTGTATTTCTGGAATGCAATCAGTATTCCTCCCATAGGTACATATCTAAAAAGTATTGTCAAAAACAACGCAGGTCCTAAAAAGAGTACATAAAGCTGCCAGTGTTGCCTGATATATACAAGCGTATTATGCAGCTCTCCTTTTTTTGTCTTTGTATTCATAATATTCTCCCAAAACATTTTACATTTGCACATCTGTGTTTTACATGTGTAAAATATAACACCAACAGGAACGAATGTCAACACTATATTTTTACATTTGTAACACTTTACTTTTACATTTGACACCCTGGTTTTTACATTTTATAATGAAGAAAACAATTCAAGGAAATGGAGATCAGAATAACAGATGGCATCCAGAGTAACATTACAAGACATTGCAGATGCTTTGGGCGTATCAAGAAATACCGTCTCAAAAGCCATTAATAATACAGGCGTTTTAGCTGATTCAACCAGAGACAAAGTATTGCAAAAAGCTTTGGAAATGGGATATAAACAGTTTTCCTACGCAAGCTCGGTATCAGAGATAAAGGCTCCTTCTTTTTCTCAGCCGGCTAAAGCATCAGGAGAAATAGCCCTGTTTACAGGAAATCTTTTGAACAATTCTCACTTTGCATCAACCATGCTGGACAAGTTCCAATATGAGATTTCTCTTCTTGGATACAGCCTTAGCATGCACAGAGTGGACTCCAAAAACATCGAGGATCTAACACTTCCTATTTCTTTTATAAAAGAAAAGACTGTAGCAATAATGTGTATCGAGATGTTTAATCACCCCTACTGTGAAATGCTATGTGACCTGGGTCTGCCGGTTCTTATGGTGGACGCACCCGTGGCAAGCTATTGGAAACCGTTAAATGCAGATCTTATTCTCATGGATAACTTTTCCAATATCTACACAGTAATTAATGATATGAAAAAAAGGGGAATCAGTAGTATTGGATACATTGGACAAGTTACTCATTGCCGTTCTTTTTATGAAAGATTTATGGCCTTTAGAGAAGCCATGTATATCAATGGGCTTACTATTGACGAGAAATTCTGTTTAACAGAAGTACATTCTCATGGAGACGAATACAAGGACTACATCTCTATTGCGCTTTCAAGGCTCAATGAGCTGCCACAGCTTTTTATCTGTGCCAATGACTTTGTTGCAATAGATGTACTATATGGTTTGAAAAAAATGGGGCTTGATTGTCCGGGAGATATAAAGCTTTTTGGTTTTGATGATTCACCAGAATCAAAGATAATGACTCCTTCTCTTTCAACGAGCCATATTCACAGCCAGGTAATCGGATATTCCGCTGCTAACCTGATTATTACCAGAATAGAACAACCTGACTTAAACTTCAGAACTGTCTATACTGAGACGGATCTGATCTATCGAGACTCTACTTCATAGAATAGAATGCTGCTTACATCGCACACCAACATTATACACCATGCACAAGAATTACCGCCATGTGATATCACACGGCGGTAGTTTCTTTACTTCTTAAGCAAATCTTTTACAGTTCTTATTTTAATTCTCTTGCCTTATTTATCACATCTTCCATTATTTCTTTGGTCATGCCGCCAGGAATGTATCCAAGAACATAGCCTTCAGGGTTAATTAAAAATGTGGTTGGGTATGCCGTTATGTAGTAAGGAAGTTGGAGCGATGCCCCCTCATCCATAAGTACAGGATAGGTGTAACCGTTTTCATCAAGGAAGTTGCTGATCCCTTCTATGCTGGTCTCATCTCCCATGTTCGGAAATGCAACACCTAATATCGCCACATCAGAATCCGGCTGAGAGTACTTTTCATATAGCTCCTGTATGTAAGGCATCTCTGCCCTGCAAGGAGGGCACCAGGTAGCCCAAAAGTTGAGGAAGACAATCTTTCCTCTATAATCTGACAAAGAGTGCGTTTCGCCATACTGATCCACCAGGGTAAAATCAGGAGCTAAAATACGCTCTTTCTCAGAAGTTTCAGTTGCCCGGTTCTCCTCACTAACTTCTGTTGCAGCCACATCCTGCTCGTCAGCCTCTTTTGAATTCTCAGCACTAATCTGTGTTCCAGTGAACTGTGAGAGATAATTTGAGATACTGTTAAGTCTTCCTGTAAACATAAGGATTCCCATAAGTATCATGAGCACAGCTCCGATTTTAACTGTATACTTTACAACACTCCTGTGCTTTCCAAAAAACTCTAAAAGTGTTGTGGTAAACAGTCCCATCAGTAAAAACGGGATAACGTAGCCTATGGTATATATTCCAATCAGCAAAAATCCTACGGATGCTGAATCTGCGGAAGCCGCCATGATCAGCACTGATGACAGCACAGGTCCTATGCAGGGGCTCCAGGCAAAACTTATAACAAAACCCATAAAAAGCGCTGTTATAGGAGACATTGTGAGCTTTCCAAAATCTATAGGAATCCGCACATCCCGGCTTAATAGCCTGCTGCTACCAAATACTCCCAGTTGATATAATCCGAACATTATGATAATAATGCCTCCGATTCTCACAAAGAGTATCTGATTACCACTAAAAAACCTTCCAAGAACGCTAAGCCCCATTCCCAGAAGGAAAAAGGCAAAGCTTATGCCAATCACAAAAAATATGGTATTCACCATGACCCTGGCTCTGTCATAATGTTTTGTACCATCATTTTCTTCCTTTAGCGCCCCGCCGGAAAGATAACCCATATACGCAGGTAAAAGCGGTAACACGCATGGTGAGAAAAAGCTCAATATACCTTGTAAAAAAACTGTTAAAAATGAAATATTCATATCAGAAACCCCTATCTCACTGTTTTATTACGGGGAAAATATTGTTTTTCTTTTTTCATCCCCGTAATCCACTTCGCCATTTCCTGATTTTCTTACGTGGATAAATATTGTTTTTCACGATACCCACGTAATTCAAAACAGCAACTGTAAAAAACTAAAAAGCAGCTAATGATTGACCGACCTTCCATGGAGCACCCACAGTCATATCAACAGCTTTAAACGATTTAAATTTCATAACTTGCCTTTCTTTGTAATCGATTGTATTGTGCGCAACCTATTATGATATTATTTCTTTTTCCCGAAATTGTCAATGTACTCAGATTGACTAATTAAAAGGACAGCTATTTCAGGGAAAAAAAATCAGCAGGTGCTTCCTGCCGATTTTTGCTATTTAGCTCGCTTAATAAGTGATAGAATTTTCTATCCACTATGTGAAATTATGTCAGCTTCTGCCGTATGACTCTATATTCTCACTGCCATCACGGCTGCTTTCCAATGTACGCGAGGATGCCTGCCTCCTTATATATAAGTTATATTATATCGAAACTACCTCCGGATCAAAAGACACCGTTATTCTTGTGCCTATTTCCTGACGTGACAGGACTTCAACAGTTCCCTTATGTGCATCTACGATCCATTTTGCAATGGAAAGACCAAGTCCGGACCCGCCGGTTGCGGAATTTCTGGCCTTATCGGATCTGTAGAAGCGCTCGAAGATGTGGCTCAGCTCTTCACCTGCCATACCGATACCTTCATCCTGAACTGTATAAACTATTTTTTCTCCCAGATTTTTAACGGTAAGCTTTATAGTACTGCCTTTATCGGAATACTTTGCGGCATTCTGGACAAATATCCTTATGGACTGCTTTATCATGGCCTGATCGCCTAAAACAAAACAGTCATCACTATCCTCGATAACATACTTGTGATCAGGATCGATCATCGAGGACTCTTCCCACACTTCACGCATTATTTCTGTCAGATCAAGTCTCACCATAGACAGCTTCTGACGGCCGTTATCTCCACGTGCAAGGAAAAGAAGCTGGTCAATGAGTTCCTTCATGTTCTCGGATTCATGCTTGATAGCCTTGATTGACTCATCAAGTACTGCCGGATCATCCTTTCCCCAGCGGTCAAGCATATTGGCATAGCCCTGAATAACAGCTATAGGCGTCCTAAGTTCGTGTGACGCATCGTCAACAAATCTTGCCTGCTGCATTCTGGCCTGCTGCATTCTGTATAAAAGGCTGTTAAGCGCAGCTTCTATGCTGGCAAGATCTTCATCTCCCGTAGATATCCTTGCTCCGTTACTATCGGCAGGAACCTTCAAAATAGCTTCCTCAAGCTCTTCGAATTTAGTAGTATCAAGGGGCACCTCACTTATGGCCTCGGCCTTAAGTGCCAGCTCATTTAAAGGGCGGAGTCTCCTTCTAATCCTTGAAGTATGGGTAAAGGATGCAAGAAGATTAAGAAGCTGGTAGGCGATTACAGCGGCAAGAATTATCCCAATAAATAAAACATAATCCCCCATCGGAAAGCTATACTGGGAGCTGTCCGTATAATAGTTGAGGACAACATTGCTTATCTTATCACCGCTTATTAAAAATCTCCTGATAACCTCGTCCTCCGGAACAGACAGATAGCTTTTATAGCAGAACAGCCCAAAGGAAACCATAAGTATCAATAAATCCAATGTAAAAAAAGCTTTCAGTTTATTAAACCAGAAAGCTGTATTTATACCTCTTGCAATTGATGTAGCACGATTTTTTGCATTATTCATAGCTGGCCTTCTTTTATTACATATCCGACACCTCTGACAGTCTGGATAAGCTTGATGCCATATTTGTCATCTATTTTGGTGCGCAGATGTCTTACATAAACATCTACCACATTAGTCTCACCATCGAAATCATAGCCCCATATTTCGCTTATCAGGCGCTCTCTATCAAGGACTATGTTGCAGTTTTCCATAAGGATTCTAAGGAGTTCAAACTCATAGTGTGTAAGCTCCACCAAATTACCGGCTGCAAGTACTTCGTGTCTGTCCAAATCCATCGTTACGTTATTGATCGTAAGCTGCCTGGAGGCGGTAACTGCACCGGCTTTTCTTTTCAGAGCTACTCTTATACGTGCGAGCAGCTCCTCAATAGCAAAGGGTTTGGTGATATAGTCATCTGCTCCGGCATCAAGACCCGACACCTTATCCATGACCGCATCTCTTGCAGTCAAAAGAATTACAGGCGTTTCCTTTTTTGCTCTTATTCTTCTAAGAACCTCAAAGCCATTGATGCCCGGCAGCATGACGTCTAATAGAATCAGATCATAGTTGATTGAAAGAGCCATATCAAGACCGACTCTTCCATCTTCAGCCTTATCCACGGTATTCCCCTCATGAATAAGTTCAAGTTCCACAAAACGTGCAAGCTGTGTTTCATCTTCTACGATCAATATTTTACTCATTAGTTTTGTTCATCATCCTTTTTGAATTCATTTTTGATTGTCTCAGCGGTCTGAGCTGCTTTATCACAAACATTGTTCATATCTGCAACCACCTTGTCAGCACCTGTAAAGTTGTAAGATACTCCAAAGAAAAGTCCGATAATGATAAGCGGAACTGTTACCCAGAAGAATCCAAGTACAAGAAGTGCCAATACAAGAACCGGAACGCTGGCAATTTTCTTGCCATTCCTGTTTATATTAAAGTAAATATCAAGACTCTTTCGGAATATCAGTCTGAAGAACTCCGCGATATTTCTGAAGCCTTCCTTCACATTACTCCTATTGCAGTCCTTTTCGTACTGTCTCTGAGCCAGCTCAAACTTCTTAATATATTCCATATCCTGGTTTGCTCCGGTGGTATAGCTGCCTTCCTTAGGCTCTATAACCTTGCCCTGCTTTTCCAATTCGATGATTGCATCCAGCATATCGTAATTGGTCTGTTCAAGAACCTTTTTGGCCTCCTCGTAGGATACGCCTGTCTTCTCTCTGAGCTTTTCAACCTTTTCAAAATTTTCCATAACTATTACCTTCCTTTCAGATATTTATGAATTGCTTGTTCATTTGATATCTGAAATGATACAGACCCAAGATTAATATAAGATTTTTGAAAGATTAAAATCAGATTAAAATTAGATTTATATTTAGCTTTTTTATGTCAATCCTCTCCCACAAGGTGCACTGTCTGGGGTTCGTGCCCTACAGCAGGCAAAAACTTCTCGAAAATATCAGAAGTCTTGATCTTCATACTTGATGTGCATACACATGGATGGCAGCCAAGATACTCAGATTCCCTTACATCCTCATCAACAAGGAGCTGTACTTCATGGTTTTCATCGTTCATAAGTCCCATTACGCTTACTGCTCCGGGTTCGATATCCAGGTATTTAAGCATATCCTCGGCTTCTGCAAAAGAGAGCCTTGCTGAATTGATCTGACTTGAAAGCTCTTTTGTCTTGAACTTCTTATCTCCCGGCATGAGCAGCAGATAAAACCTGGTCTTTTGCCTGTTGCATAGAAAAAGGTTCTTGCACATCAGCGTTCCAAGGGCCTTGTCCACTTCCTCGCAGGCTTCCATGGTGGTTGCGGGCTCGTGGTCCACTCTTTTAAACTCTATTCCAAGCTTATCCAAAAGGTCGTAGACTCTGACTTCCCTTGGTAAGCGCCCTTCAAGGCTTTCCGGTCTTCCATCAAACAATTCCATCTGTCCTTACTCCTTAATGCTTTCTTTTATCTTTTTACTAATGGCATGAAGAACAAAGCTGATGCACACTGCAGCAATCGATATTGCAAGACATGTATAAAAAACAGGTCTAAACAGCGGCGCATATTCTTCAGGCGCAAAAATTCCCTGACTGTGAAGCTGTGCGGAATAATATATCCAATAGACTGTAGATACCAGAGCAATGATCCATAAACACCCCCTGGCAACAAAAAGAACTCGTATCTGAGTTTTAGATTTTTCCTGCATTTTTACCTCCCCATGCTCTGCTGCATCGCAAATACTGATTCCGGCAGAACATCAAAACTTTCATACGGATATAATTATACAGTAAAATGGCCTATCCTTATATAGCAAGGTCTACTTCTCTTTTTATATGAAATCTTTTTTTGCTCTGCTATAATATGAATACTGAAATTATTCTGTCGGGTTATTGCAATAACTGTTTTTATCTGAGAAAACAAAGTATTACCCACTAATTATGAGGTGAATCCATGAGAACAGTATTAAAAAACGAGATTTTAGAAGTATCTATAGAATCAAAGGGCGCTGAGATTAAGAGCGTTATTAAGGACGGCAAAGAGTGCATGTGGCACGGCGATCCAAAATTCTGGGGCAGGACATCTCCTGTTCTTTTCCCTTTTGTAGGCTCAGTTGCTGAGGGTAAATACAGAGCTAAGGGTCAGGAATTTCCCATGGGTCAGCACGGCTTTGCAAGAGATATGGAGCATGAGCTTGTGGAAAGCTCTACTGATTTTGCACATTACAGACTGGTTTCAAATGAAGAGACAAGGGCGAAATACCCCTTTGATTTCTGCCTTGAGATAACCTATAAGCTTGTTGGAAATGAGATCACCATTGGCTGGAAGGTATCGAATACAGGAAGTGAAACTCTGCATTACGCAATTGGCGCTCATCCTGCATTTAATTGTGAGCTTGATGAAAACGGCACATTAAAGGGCAACTCTGTTGTATTTGATACAGATAAGAACGTCCTCACAGTAAGGAAATTTCACGATCCTCTTGCAGCCAAGGACACCTACGAGCTTCCTCTTACTGCGGATAAGGCCATCGCCATAGATGAGCACACCTTCGATAACGGTGCCATCATCCTTGAAAACAGCCAGGCTAAAGGCGTAGGAATTAAGGATGCTTCCGGCAAGCTCTTCATAAAGCTTGTATTTGATGCTCCTCTCCTTGGAGTATGGTCACCCTCCGGCAAAAATGCTCCTTTCATTTGCTTAGAACCCTGGTATGGCAGAGCTGATGCCGAGGGCTTCACCGGAGACATCAGCGAGCGTGAATTTGAGCAACACCTTGAACCCGGCGAAGCATTTACTACTGAATATAAGGCGATCTATTATTGATTCTTTTTACAATCATGCCTACCCTTAATAGAAACAGGATCCATTTATCTTGCCCCTTCCACAATATGTCACTAAGCCAAAACAGCATAAAAATCCTCCTGCCATTTCTTCGAAATAATGACAGGAGGATGAAACTTACTTCTTATTCTTTGCTCTCTTAACTGTTGCATTCTTTGGAAGTCCGGACTTTACAAGAAGTTTCTTGTTCTTCCCAAAGTTCTTGGCTCCGGTCTTAACCTCTATGGTCACGTTCTTCTTCGTGTTCTTAAGAGCGCCCTTTCCAACCTTAGTAAGCTTTCCTCTGATGATTATAGTCTTAACCTTTTTACCGTAATTAAAGGCATTCTTGTCGATAGTGTTGACATTCTTGCCTATATCTACTTTTGTTGCCTGCATGCAGTTTTTAAGGAATCCCTTGCGGATTCTTGTAACTTTGTAGGTCTTGCCATTTACATTTACTGTTTCTGGAACTACAACAGTTTTGATGTTATTACTGCTTACATTTGTAAGGTCTACTGTTGTTCCTTTTGCTTTTTTGAAGACAAATTGTGAAATCTGTTCATCAGTCTTGCTGTAATTGGTAATCACTATTGTTTTGCCATCAGCATTCTCTTTTGTAACCGTGGCCGCCGTCTTCTCCACCGCATCGGGAACCGTGATGGTCGCATCCGAAGTCGGCGTACCGGAAACTGTTACAACTGTACTACTCGTTCTTGTGGCAGTAATACCATTGTTGGTTATATCAGGAAACTCCGCAAAATAATATCCGGTGTTCGCCGTATAAGTCACTGTGGTCATAGCGGCTGTCAGCCCGGTCTGGCTCGTTGCCCCACCGCTTGTTGTTGCATTCGCACCGCCGGAAAGAGTCACACTGTACGGCTTCAACGAAAATGTATTTGTTCCAGATTCGAAGATGACAGATGACAGATTGAGCTTTAAAGCAGGGCGGACACCAAGCGGGTCGCTCACGTATTGGCCAGACTCCCAGACAGTCCCGTCCCGGCCGTGCACGTACCACGCACATACATCGAATTTACTCTGCGAGCAGAGCCACCAGTTAGCGCCTGCTAGTTTTCTCTTAGTCTCAGACAATCCTTTTGCCGTTTTTATATCAATCAGGGTCAAATCGGATATCACACTGCTGATTTTTTCGAGCGGCTGCCCCTCTCCAGTCAATCCATCCACATATTTTTTGATATCGGATGTTTCATAATTATTCCCTTTTGATCTGTCACTGTTAAATGCTTGGTTCGCAAAGCTTTGTTTTGACAGCAGTGTGACCGTTGAACTATCGTTGGCTATTACATACCACGTTTTCCCGGGCACCTCACTAATGGTCACCTCGGTATCGTTTGTATTCAAATTCCCAAAGCCGGTATACGTTGAAGCCGGATTATATGTTGTGCCATCCGCATACACCGTCAGGCTCATCCCCAGCATCAAGCCCAACACCATCACAAGGCTGAGCAGGAATCCTAAAAAACGTTTCTTAATTTTCATAAGCTATTCTCTCCTTTATACTTTTTTTACGGCTGTTATGGCCGCCGCTGAACCATGCTGCACAACACAAAAAAGCCGAATCTGACAGCGCATAGTAACTCTGTCAAATCCGACATTTATCCATCATAAAGGTAATATGCAGTTTCAAACGCCTTGCGGGAGCAAAACGCAAAAAAGGCGCAGTTAGTCGAGCCGAGCCAAGCCGAGCCGAGCCGAGCCGAGCCGAGCCGAGCCGAGCCGAGGGCATCATATTCTCATTCTGATTTACTATCAAGTTAGTTTTAAGATTGTTTTGTGTCAGATACAATGCTTTTCCTCATCTTGAAATTTAATGCAACCATATCTTTATTATATAGAATTATCTCTAAAATATGTAAAAAAACATAAAGAAACTATTAAGCAGAGCTTTATCAGAAAATGTGTAAGTTAATAGAAAGCATCCATTATTCCCATCGGAGTACAATAGATGCTCTATAAAAACATCCTTTTATTGGCTTTCAGAACCAAGTTCTTCCGCTAATATCTCATTGCAAATCTCAACACACTCATCACATATAAAAACTCCCCTCGGACCAGCAATCACTTTCTTGGCTTGATCCTGGAGCTTATTACAAAAATCCCATTTTACATTTGTGTTGTTGTAAAAACGAATACTTGGAGACAGGTATATAAGATAGAAATATACATAGAAATTATATATCTTTTTGTAAGCGACTGAGCGAGGCAGGTATATAAGGATAGAAATATGATGCACTTTTATATACTTTTTTCTGTGCTTTATAAGTACCAGGGGTGAGTGTTACAGGAAATGCTTATCGAAAAAGTATATAAGTCAAATTATCATTTTCAATTTATATACCGAGCGGAGAAGTTACGGGAGAAATAGGTATATAAATTTGACGTAAGAGCTTTTCTTATATATGTTGTGCAAAATGGCGCGTTATAAATATTTTAGGAACACTTTTGTAAAGAGAGAGTTACAAAAAGCACACATAACAGTTTTATCTCCATTTTTAAGCAATCTCAAAGGGTCAAGATTTCTATTTGTCCATGCATCATCTTCTAAAACTTTTATGGAATGGAGCAGACTTATATACGTGTTTGCTTTTAATTTCTCCTCTTTTTGCAAATTTTCGTATACATCTATGCTCACTATCAATATACTGGAGACGACTTCAACTTCACAAAAGATAAACACCCATGCCAAATGACTACTATGACAGATAGTATGAGCGATAAAAGAATCACCGATGTGAACCAATCCGGGTAAGAGGATACCTCATATGATATCCTGCTCTGACAGTAGTACCATACATAGCTGTATACGATGACCGGTAAAAACTTTAAAAATCTTAATATTCTCATCATTTCCATATGTCTTTGCCCCTTTGGAAAGCCTCCAGTTTCATGAGTTTCTGCTCATATAGTCTTTTTAGCTGAGGTATTCTTATTTGCCGTTCAAACATATCTTTTTCATATATATCAAAATTCATGCAGGCTTTCTCCAAATCAACAGCCTGCCTGTCCTGAACATATGACAGTAATTTGCTTTCCATTGCTATAAAGGAGTGCGTTTTTATTGAAGACAACTTTACATGCTCAAGCTCAGTATATGGAATATTGTAAAACATGGAATTTCCGGAATCGTAAATCGGGGCAAATCCCATGAATTCCAAGGTGTCCGGGTTACGAACGACTGAAATATTGTTCATGTGCCTGTCCGTATTGGATATAAGATAATCTGTCATAATCTCATAGTCCATAAACCGGGTGAACTCTTCATCACTGATTCCAATACTTATACATACCTTTTTGAGTGGATAGTATAGGGATTCATTCTGCTTGATTTTTATTGTTTGCAGTAGCTCCCAGGCGCTTATGCACTCCAGATTTTCGCTGCAAAAATCATAAGACATGCATCCGATACCTTCTATCCCTCCCTCCACATCAACGGTAGAAAGAATATATTCTGTATAATTGCTAAAGCCTTGCTTGCGATGAAGGTCAGTTGCAAAAATCTCATTTAAACTCTGCTGATAAGAACTACCATAGTTTCCTTTGACCATATATCTGCGTCCGGCATCATCAATGCACCATTTCTTTTGTAATTCTCCTTGAGACGCTGCACATTTGAACCGTGTTTTCCTGCGAAGATCTATAACATGATCCTTGTTTATCGTTAGTTCTCCAAAGGTATCCACAAAGTCATTTGTGAACAGGTTTACCTCTTCCCACGACAGATCTTCACCACGTGGCTTTATCCAGTAACAATCTGACAGGCTGAGCGCAAGATTATCCACTAATGCACTATTAGTAGATTCATATCCCAGCTTTTGAAGCGCAGATTTAGCACCATTTCTGGTCTTGGGAATAGCACGGTCTTTCCACCATTCATGGAATCGCATGTCATTCAGCCTGCCGCCCAATGGAAAATGATCTATTTGTGCTTCATTTTTCTTATAATTCCCAAGTTTGCCATCCTCAGAAATCTCCATCAGACATACCGGTATGTTTTTGTGCATAAGATAGTATTCGTTACCAATTTTTTTCACTTATTAACTCCATATAATATCTTCGTTCTTGTCATATTCGCAATCCTGCTCGAATCTCCCACGTACATCATAAAAAGAATCAAACATGTCTTTAACATACAAGCGGAGATTCTCTCTCTTGACCCCTTCGAGAGAAACTCCTATTTGTATCGTGTTACCAAGAGAATCGCTAATACTGTTAGCACTCTTATCATAGAAATATCTATCGCCACTTGCTGTCTGAATGATTTCTGAATACTTTTCCGGCATTGGTAAGAGCATTGATATCATATTCATGATATATGGAGCAGGTCTGGATTCACCCTGTTCCCATTTTCTCAGTGTACTCACAGGAATGCCAAACTTAGCAGCAAAAGCCTTTTGTGTAAGACCGGTATTTTCTCTTAATTCTTTTATTGTTACAGCCATATTATTGCCTCATCAGTTCGTTTAAACTTGTATCCATATTGGATAGTATTATTATACTAGTAACCATATTGGATATCTATATAAAAATAGTACCCAATTAGGGTACTATTGTCAAGCCGCAGGTCTTTATTCCATATATTAGTTCCTTCCACTGGCAAGCGTCATCTTTCCACTAGTGCATCTATAATGACAAAGTCTCAAGCATCCCTGCCGGTGCATGCTTCTGAACAGTTCTTGTAAGTGTAAGAAGCATATATTTGGCATCACGTTCTGACATATCCTCTATAAGTTTATGCAGCTTTTCGTCGTTCTTTTCCATTAGTATACTTGCAAACAATTCTGATCTGTTCATGATTCCCCTTATACAATCTTTTTATTCTTCATCCCTGATTTTATCAAGTGCTTCACTTATTATTTTCGAATCATGCCTGAATATCAGCGTGGTTCCTGCCCATGCACCAGCATATATTATGACATAGATCACAGAAGTTACGATGAAACCTGATGTTCCTCTGTACCAGTGACACAGGTATCCAAATCCCATTATAACAAAATATAACAGCACAAAGTGCAGGATCAAGCTAACCCAACCTCTTACTTTGGACTGTTCATTTTTCTCATCAAAATCATACAAAAAGAAAACAGTTACAACGCTGCACATAAAACTTGCCAGCACAATTGATCCCGGAATATACCAATCGAAGGTGTAATCATATTTTTTCATAGCCAAAAGGCCATAAATGCTTACATAACAGAGCACCATAAAACTCACCATCATGGTCTGTTCGATTATTATTTTTATTCTATTCATATCACAGTCCCAACCTTTTCTTCATCTCTTTTACATAACTTCTGGTGATTATGACAATTTCTCCGTTTAAAAGGACAGCCTGCATTCTTGCGTTGCTCTCCGCTTTTACACTTTTTATTTTCCTGATATTGCAAAGCATGGATTTTGAACATCTGAAAAATCTGAAATCGAGGTTCTTTTCTATCTCATAAAGTCTCGATCGTATCTCAAGACAGTTGTCCTTTGTATATGCAAAACATTTATCATCAACGGTTTCAATATAGTATATCTTAGAAATCGGACAGGGAATGCTTTCGCCATCCCTGTATCCGACTATTATCTGCTCTCCATTTTCGAGAAGACCTATTGCGGTATCTATCGCAGAAGAACGCTCACAGGCATTTATTACTGCGTATTCATCCTCTCCCGGTATAATCTTATTGAACCTGACCTTCAAAACTTTTCCCCTTTAGTTTTTGTTGTATGTTTTTGGATAAATGAATCTGATTGCAAATATAGAAACAACTGTAATAATTATTATGTAAAATACAGTCTTATTCAACTCCCAATTTCCGCCAAATACCTTCGAGTTAAAAGAGAATATTTCCTTCATTGATCTCAAAAATTCTCCATTATCAAGTCCACCAATACATTCATCCATGTGCTTTAAAACGCCGCCTGTGAGATAATTCCTGATAAGTATGGATATTCCTGTGGCAGGGACCAGATTACACACATTCTGAATGTTCTCATTAAACTCTGAAAGCGGGATGTACGCTCCGACTACAAAGCCTGATACAGCTGACAATATTCCCATAAAAGCACTGCAGGTGCTCATATTTTTAAAGAACATCATAAAGAACATTAATACAGCAGTTGATGATATTGTGCCAAGCAAGACTATTCCCATCAGTTTAAAAATATCCGCCGATTCAAAATACATACCCCCATTTACAGTAAGTACACCTATTCCCAAAAACATCACAGTTACTACCTGCAAAAACGAAGTCATTACAGCTGCAAAAAAGTAGGACATGATTATTTCCGATCTCTTTACAGGTGTGGCACTCATATCAAAGAAAGTCTTATCTTCTCTGTCTTTTACCATTACTTCAAGTGCATTGTAAGGTATAGTAAGAAGTGCCGTACTCATGATTCCTGTAAGAAGAAGCCCGTTTACAAACCTGTCGATATCATCTTTTGATACAAGTTCTCCAAGCTCTGATACTGCTTTTTCAATAGGCGAAACCAATGTATTCTTTAGGAAAAGAATATACAAAGCAAGTATTATCAGCGGTGTCAGCATTGAAAAAAAGATCGATCCTTTGTTTGTAAAAAATACCAACATATTTCTCTTAATAAGTCCCCATATACCTCTTAACTTTTTCATTTTCAGCTCACCATTTCCTTTCCTGTCAGTCTTAAAAATACGTCGTCCATTGTGCCCTTAATTATCTCGAAATCCTTAATGCGATCTTTGTTTTTCCAGACAAAATCAGTTATGCCTTCGTCCATTGAAATGCTGTAATGGTCGGCCTCATACCTGTACTGCAATACATCGGCATTTTCAATTATTTTTCTGTTATCATCGTTTGCCTGGGTGTACCAGATCAGCTTTTTAGCGGTGTATCTGCTCCTTAATTCTGCCGGAGTTCCTTCCGCTATAATGTTTCCTTTGTCCATGATCACTACGTTGCCAGCTCCTGTTGTTTCCTCCATATAATGCGTTGTAAGGAAAATCGTGAGTTTTTCTTTTTCCCGCAGATGATTTATATAATCCCAAACCATTTTTCGTGACATCGGGTCAAGACCTGTGGTGGGCTCATCCAAAAACAGGATTCCCGGCTTATGTATCAGTGCTCTTGCAATATCTATTCGCCTTCTCTGTCCTCCTGAAAGCTTCTCGTACTTTTGATTCCAGATTTCTTCCAAGTTAAACTCCTCCCAGAAGTCCCTTAGCCTATTCATTATTTCATCCTTACTGTATCCGTAATATGCGCCTCTTGTGAGCAGATTCTGTTTTACTGTAAGCTTGCTGTCCAAAACGGAATTCTGAAAAACGATTCCAATCTCTTTTCTTATTTCATCATCATTTTTTCCGAGCTCATGCCCCATCACGAAGGCTTCTCCCGATGTTTTGGGAAGGATTGTGCTAAGCATGTTTATTGTCGTTGATTTACCTGCACCGTTTTCACCCAGAAAAGCAAATAACTCACCCTGATTTACAGAAAATGAAATATTGTTTACGGCAGTAAGATCACCGTAACTTTTCTGCAGATTTCTTACTTCAATTGCTTTGTTCATACTGTACCTCTTTCCTCTGATTTATTATCCTAATCAGGTATCCTTTTTCTTCCAAAAAGTGTTTGTTGCTACTGTAGTTCTTTCTTACGAAATTGATATTATCGCATTTGAGACATAAAAAAAGCGTAACTGCGGTGAGTTACACTTTTCATAGGGTGAAATGCAATTTTTTGCCTCAATTTTCCATGGTTATTTCCATTGTCTACTTTAGGGGAATCATATCACAAAACTTGTGTCAGGTCTTTGTAATATCATGTAATTGGGCTAAAAGCTCAGGTTGAGCTCTCAACCTTAAATATACTCGACAATTGTGTTATACAGCCTTCTGGATTCAATCGGCTTTACAAGGTGAGCATTCATCCCGGCCTTGATGCTCTGTTCGTAATCTTCGTGGAAAGCATTCACTGTCATAGCTATGATTGGAATACTCCTGGATGAAGGAATTGTTGTATTCTCTCTTATCTGTCTTGCTACGGATAATCCGTCTATATCAGGCATTACAATATCAAGCAGTATAATATCAAATTTACCATGTTCCGTCCTGTATGTATGTAGCGCCTCCCTGCCATCACGTACCGTAACTACTTCCGCGCCTTTCTGTCTAAGAAGTCTGTCTACAATCTCAAGATTGATCTCATCATCATCTGCAACAAGAATTCTTTTATGTGAAAAGTCGAAGTTGCGATTAATCAAAGCAGCATACTCTCCAGCCGATACCATAGAGAAACGGATCGTTAACTGTATACTTGCTCCCTCTTCAGGATCAGAGGTGGCTTTAATAGTGTCCGCTCCCAATTCATGCGCATAATATCTAATGATAGTAATAGTTGGATCCATAGTTTCCAAAAAGGAATACGTATCATATTCAACAGCTTCAAACTCATCCCTTAAAGCCTGCAGCTTACTGCTTGTAATTGTTGTATCTTCCCCATAGGCTTTAAAACTTATATCAATATAATTGTTGACGTTGCCTACATTTTCTACTTCCAGATTAACAACACCCTTATTGGACATCATCTCTGTAACCACTCTTATCATCTTACGGAGAATACGAAAAAGAATTAAATAATCTGTACTGATGTAACAGTTCTTAAGCTCCTTTTTCTCTATGACAAGCTCTATTCCCACCGGACTTAAAAAATTAGCAACATCCTTTTTCAATGAATCCAGTAATGCATCCAAATCAACAAATTCCGGATGCAATCTTACATGGTTCAACGTAATTTGACGCATTGCCATAACATCATCAATAGATGCATTCATCAAATGGCTTGCACGGTTTATCTGATCCAGGTAATGTTTTGTGGCTACTTCATCATAACCACTCTCTTTTGCCAAATTTGAAAACTCAATGATAGAATACAGTGGTCCTCTGACACTTCTGTTCATCTGCTCAATTAAGGAATTGCTATTTTTTAACTTATGTTCTGTATCAATTAGTTTGTCAATTAGCTTCTTATCATTAATATCGTCCATCGTTTTTCTCTTTTCTATGGAAAAATTTCTGAAAACTTGAGATAATAATATCATATATTCTAATAAAAATGAGTGAATTAAATATAAAATTATTATGCTGAGCATAGAAAGGCACTATATGTATAACTCTCAGGAGATTTCTGTCAATATTCAACCGCACTGTGTAGTAGGAATTGGAGCTTCAGCCGGTGGACTTGAAGCTCTTCAGCAATTTCTGACTTTTCTTCCATCCAATACCGGCATGGCTTTTGTTATAATCCAGCATCTGGCTCCCAATCACAAAAGTATGCTTGTTGACATACTTGGAAAATATAATTCAATGCCTATAAAGGAAATAGAGGACGGAATGCAGGTCGAAAGAAACCACATATATATGATTCCGCCCAAATACAACGTAGTAATCCATAACAATGTCTTGAGTCTCAAGGAGCAAAACCCCCAGGAGATAAGCCACCCTATCGACATCTTCTTCCGCTCTCTTGCCAATGCCTATGAAAACCGTTCCGTTGCTGTCATTCTTTCAGGAACAGGTTCTGACGGAACAAATGGTATCAGGGCCATCAAAGAACAAAATGGTATGATTATTGTTCAAAGCCCTGAGTCTGCCAAGTTCGATGGCATGCCAAGAAATGCAATAAGTACAGGTTTTGTGGACCTTATGTTAAAACCGGATTCCATTGCCAGAGAACTTGCGCATATTGCCAAATCTGTGGTAGACGCGGAAACACAGCTAGGCGTCACCGATGATGACCTTCTCTCCAAGGTTTTTTCAATATTAAAAAATGTCACCAATATAAACTACGCTTACTATAAGCAGACAACCATCCTTCGAAGAATAGAAAGAAGACTTGTAGTAACACATAATCGTAACCTTCGGGAATACGTCAACTACATGACTACAAACCCGGAGGAAGCAAAAATCCTTGCGAAGGAGGTTCTGATTGGTGTCACATCATTTTTTCGTGACCCTGACTACTTCGAAGTATTAAAAGAGAATGTCATCAAAAAGTTGATCACAAGCTCTCATTCCGACGATGAACTGCGCGTCTGGGTTGCCGGCTGCTCAACAGGTGAAGAAGCCTACTCTATTGCTATTCTGTTTGCCGAAGCCATGGAAGAGCTTTCAACACACAGAAGCGTAAAGATATTTGCAACAGACCTTGATCCTGACTCAATAAGCACTGCTGTCCGCGGAATTTACGGAAACAACATAATTGAGGATGTGTCTGTCGCAAGACTCTCCAAATTTTTTACACGAAAAGGGAACAAATATGTAATTCATCATGACATAAGAAAGATGATCATCTTTGCCCAACACAACGTATTCCAGGATCCTCCTTTCGGAAAACTGGATTTAATCTGCTGCAGAAACGTACTTATATATTTCCAGGCTGTTCTGCAACGGAATCTTTTTGCTATTTTTCACATGGCTCTTTCCGACAGGGGATATCTGTTCCTTGGTCGTTCAGAATCAGTTATAGACTATGCGGATGTATTCCGTGTTGTGTGCGCTGATGAAAAGATTTTCATACACTATGCAGAGGGGAATGCACCCGTTCACGAGCAATTTGCCTATTCCATGAGCAATATCGAAACCCCTATTGAGCCCATCAATGTTTCTGGAATTGACGATGAAGATACCACCAGTTACAAGGCGCACGAGCTCGACACCTCTGTTCTTGAAGCGCTTATGCCCGCGACTGTTCTTGTTAATGAAAAGAACGAGCTTGTAAGAAGTTATGGTGACTGTTCAAGGCTCATCTCACTTCCTACAGGCCAAGTTACTTTGGATATTTTCCAGCTCATCAGGGCTGATTTTAAAATTGCGCTCTCAACTGCACTTAAAGAAGCCAGAATTACTGGCGAACGCAAAGCATACTCAGATATTCCTGTTGAAATTGATGGTAAAGCAGAATTTGTTTCAATTGTTGCATATCCTATCTCGGATAATCATGGTGATAAAACAGATTTTACTGCAGTTTCATTTATACGCAGACGCGAACTTGCAAATATCGATATGCAGAAATATAAGGTTGATTTTGCGGCATCCCAGCGTATATCAGATCTCGAACAGGAACTAAAGGCAACCAAAAACTCGCTGCGCCAGACCGTAACAGAGCTGGAATCAACTAACGCCGAGCTCCAGGCCGCCAACGAGGAGCTTCTTACCGCTAACGAAGAACTTCAGTCAAGTAACGAAGAGCTTCAGTCAGTTAATGAAGAATTATATACTGTAAATTCCGAATATCAAACCAAGGTTACAGAGCTAGCCGTTGCAAACAACGATATCTCGAACTTTTTGTCCTCCACCCTTGTTGGAATACTTATGGTGGACAAGGATCTGAACATAAGAAAATATACGGAATACATCTCATCCGAATTCAGTATTGCAGATCAGGATGTAGGTAGATCACTTCGCTACATTGGCTTTAACTTTACCACAATAGATCTTCTTGAACTATGTCGTGTAGTTCTTAATACCATGGAACCAGTAGAACAACGATGTGCATCCGTTGCAGGAAAAACCTATCTTATCCGCATTGCACCTTACCACGAAATCAATGGAACTGAAGAATCCGGTATCTCACCCAACGATAAAAAACGGGCACTCAAAGGACTGGTTCTTACTTTTGTTGATACTACCAAGCAAATCGATGATCAGGAGCAGATTGATGAAATGGGTAAAGCCCTTCGCGCTGCGGTAAAATCAAGTCGCGAAAAAGAGACCTTCCTTTCACAGATGTCTCACGATATGAGAACTCCTCTCACTGCTATCTTTGGACTTACACAGCTTTCACTTCAGGAGGATTCCATAACACCTGCACTTAAGGATAATCTTGATAAGATTATGACTTCCAGCCAATATCTTTTGACACTTATCGAGGAAATTCTGGAGACAAGCAAGATTAACGCAGGAAAAATAGTTTCGATAAGTTCGGCTGTCCGCGAGGAAAATCTTATAACTTCAATTTCAACTATGACAGCTGAGCAAGCTCGTGAAGCAGGCCTTAATTTTGAATATAAGATAAATGGTTCAAAGGATCGTTATGTCCTTATGGACACCAAGCATGTGGAGAGATCCATCCTGAACCTTCTTTCAAATAGTATTAAATTTACTCCAAAAGGCGGCAGGATAATCTTTACAACAAATGTAACCTATACTGATACATCTTCTGTTCATACATACACTATCAGAGACACAGGTATCGGAATAAGTGATGATTTCCAACAGCGTATGTTTATGCCCTTCGAACAGTATCGTGGTACAGATGATCCATACCAGGAAGGGACAGGACTCGGTCTTTACATATGCAAAAATCTCGTAGAACTCATGGGTGGAACCATCTCCTGCACTAGTCACGTAGGCGTGGGAACCGAGTTTACCATAGTTCTTACATATCCTCTCGCAACAGATGAGCAGATATCACTGCATACGCATCAATCTGAAGAATACGAGGATCAGATTCTCTACGGAAAAACCATTCTTCTTGCTGAAGATAACACAATAAATGCGGAAGTCATTATTAAACTGTTAAAAACAAAGGGAATTCATACAGAAGTAGCCAGAGATGGACAGGAAGCCATTGATATGTTCAAAGGACGTGATCCTTACCATTATCAGGCCCTTTTAATGGATCTTATGATGCCTGTCAAGACGGGTCTTGATGCGGCAAAAGAGATTCGAAGCCTTTCTACGCCTGATGCAGCTGTTATTCCAATCTTTGCGCTTACTGCAGATATGGCTAACGATGTAGAAAGCCGCTGCCAGAATGCAGGTATCGATCTGATACTGGAAAAGCCAATTGACCAAAACAGACTGTTTGCAAGCCTTGCCAAGGCTATCCAGAAGCAGCTCGATAAGGCCTGACACTTTACGCTTTTTTCTAGGAGATATTGTATGGACAATAAGCAAATTGAAGCACTTAACTTATGGGGAGCGGATTCAGAATCAGCAATAAAAAGGATGCTTGGCGACGAAGTCTTCTACCTCAGTCTTGTTGATGCTTTTGTATCAAATAATGATTGGAATGATATGTGTAAATTAATTGAGAAAAAACAATACAGGGATGCCTTTGTCATATCTCACAGAATGAAAGGCTCCTGTGTCGATCTCTCGTTGACGCCGCTTTTCAAAGCTATGTGCGAACTTACAGATGATCTGCGCTACGAAGAAATACGTCCAACGCTGGAAAGCGACCTTGAGGCAGCACAAAAGCTCAGAGACTCTTTAATCAAAGCCTTACATTTAGAATGATTTATTTTCTGTTAGTTATAAAAAGCCTGTCACCTTTACAGAACTTGTGATATGTATAAGTGACAGGCATTTTTTCCGATTTTAACGTACAAATATATGAACCACTATGAAAACAGCCAGATATGCGATGTTCACAAGAGTGAAGGTCAGCAGATATTTGCCTGTTTTTTCTTTGTAATCATTGGTATATGCCTTAAAAGAAATCAGGCTGGCCATTGATGCGATAAGAGTTCCAAGACCTCCTACATTTACACCTGCAAGAAGCTCTTTGTAGTCTCCTGCAAAATCCGTAAGAAGCAATGTCGCAGGCACATTACTGATAAACTGGCTTGTTATAACAGATGTTATGAATTCTTTTCCCTGAACAAGATTCTGCAGAATATCGCGAATCTGAGGGATTTTTCCTATGTTTCCTGTAAAAATGAAGAATCCTATAAAGGTAAGAAGCAGGATGTAGTCTGCTCTCAGCAGAATTTTTCCATCAAGGATCGCTACAGTAACCAGGATGATACCCGCCATGATCTGCCATGGAATTATTCTAAGTACCGTAAGAAGTGCAACTACAAACAGGATGGAGTATATGACCACCTGCCCGGTGCTTCCGAAGCTTTTTACTATGTGGTAAGTGTCTGTCCTGTCACCAAGACCTTCCTTTTTTCCTGGAATGAACAGCACGGATATCATAAGAAGAACCAGCGCCAGTATCGAATATGGCAGCATACATCCGATGAACTGCGCCATGCTCATGCCTGTAACTCCGTACAGATAGAGATTCTGAGGGTTTCCGATGGGAGTAAGCATACTTCCAAGGTTGGCTGCCACGGTCTGCAACACTACCACAGGGATCATCATATCTTCTCTTTTGCAGTTGTGAAGTGTCATAAGTGCGAAGGGCACGAAGGTAATCAGCGCCACATCATTTGTGATAAGCATGCTTCCGAAGAAACACATGAGGATGAGGATTACCGCTACCTGCCATCCTTTTGAAACCTTTTTGAGAAGAATTTCTCCTATTTTTTCAAAAATGGAGTTCTCCCTGAAACCCTGGACCACGATCATCAGTCCCCATAGGATGCCCAGCGACCTGAAATCTATATAACCGAGATAATCTTTTCCCGGGTGCACGAAAAAAGCTGAGATCACGGCCAGAAGCCATGCTGCCGCAAGGACAGGATCAGATTTTAACTTGCTTATTATTTTTTTCATTACTACTATCCCCTTTGATATAATCATTGGAATTCCAGGCCCAGATAAGCTCTATGGCCATGAAAATCCAAATAGATGGCTCACACCATATTACAGCATTATACCCGAAATGGGGAATAAGTAGTATCACAAACATAACTTTTCCGCAAAGTTCTATTACGCTGCTCAAATGAAACCATTTACACGCCTCTTTGTCTGGCAACGCTAATTACACTCGAATTGACTGCTTCCTGTTTTACATAATCTGCCAAATCTGTTATTTCTGTCTTATCTGTTACTAATATTAAAATCTGTAATGTAACACATATTCGTTGTCCCCATATAATATCTAATCTTTTCAGAGGTTTGGCAAAATCTTAAATTTCTATAAATTCTCATAAATGCAAAGTGATGATTTTTGGTCGGGTTTTATAAACATTTAATTCATTTGCGCTACTTGCTCGCTGTCTTCTTTACGGGGATGAATAGCATTTCCACTAATCACAAATAGTATTATCCATAAAGCTCCTCTGACAATATGCCGATCATCCCTGAAACAACAGTACCATTTACCAGATCCACGGTATCAACTTGTGCTTTACCCGCTTTCTGTAATCGGAATATCCCGCAAGTCCTTGTTCAAGTACCTGTTCTTCATTGCGGATGCGTTTCGCGATGATCGGGATATATACAAGCATGATAACAAAAGATATAACCGATCCAAGTACAAGCGGCATTGATAAAAACAAAAGAAGGGTGCTCGAGTACATCGGATGTCTGACAATCCCATAAAGGCCGGTATCTATCACCTTTTGGTTTTCCTGCACCTCGACAATTCTGGAAAGGTAAGCGTTTTCCCTAAGAACCTCCGCATAAAGCAAATAGCCAAGCAGAAACACTGCGGTTGCGGCATAGGCGATCCAATTTGGCAAAATGATCCAGCCAAACCGGAAATTTAACCCTGCTACGACAAAAGCGGCAAAAAACATCAGTCCGCTCAATACGATGACCGTTTTCTGCTCGGATTGCTCTTCTTTTGCGTTCAGCCGTTTTTGTAACAGTTCCGGGCTTTTCTTCATCATGACAAATCCCGCTACGATCATGGGAACAAACAAAACTGCCATCAGAAGCCATCCGTTCCAATAGGAAAAAGATCCCGCGGGTATAAACAGAAGAATACCCATCAGGAACACCCCCGAGATCACTTTTATGATTGCCTGTGCAAATAATTTACCGTTCATACTATCTCCTTTTCTCATACCGTATCATCAGCATATGCGCCGGTTTAAGATTTGCCACGGTGTATCGACGAACTACAGGAAGCGACCCCTGCTACAGTTCATGGTAATATGGACAGATGTTCTCATAGTGTCCATCCTTCATACGAAATCCTCCGGGAAAAATGGCAGGTGCAAATGTTACTTATACATATCATCAACTGTGATAAGAACAAGATTTGTCTTATCTATATCATTAAACCAGTCTGTAAATCCGCTAAGTGAAAACAGCAAATATTTTGTAATATTGTATTTACCGGAAATGGGTCTTGCTCTTCCGACCAGGGTTTCATATATTCCTTTATCAATCTTTTCATTCTTAAACTTGCATTCACCGATAACTGCAGTCTTGTCTATTGTGGAAATGCCAACAACGTCTATGTCCGTTGCCTGCTGATACCACTTATCTTCCGCATCCTGAAGCTGTTCTACGCCCCACCAGGTTCCGGTCTCAGTTAAGAATGATCCAAATGCTCCCTGGATTCCCTGCTCCAATGTGTAATATCTGCACATTTCTTCAAAAACACTTCCCATGAATTCATGGAGTTTTGGCTTTACAGCCTTTTCATAGTAGAGTTCTCCCTGCCCCATCTCTATTACGCTAATGGCCTTGGGAATAAACTCATACCAGAACTTAAACATATGATCCTTTAGTACATACTGAGTCTTTTTCTTGTTCTTTTCCTCTGTGATGCATTTTTTCTTCTCTACAAGACCCACATCTATCAGCTTTTCAAGGGAATAGAGAACTGTCGGATCCTTTTCCTTTACTTTGGATGCAATGATATTAAGGGCATTTTCTCCTGATGCTACCTGTTCTATAACGTTATTTACAAGAGTTACATCAGCAAATTCCTGGGTAAGAAGATTCTTTGTTTCATCAAAAAGATATCCGTTTGTATTAAAGAATAGACGCTTGATATTATCATCAAGGCTCTTTTTAGGATCAAACAGGGACAGATACTTTGCAACTCCTCCTGTTACGCCGTAGCATATAGCCTTATCTTCCGATGAGTAATCCGGAACAAATAGCGCTGAATCTCTGTAATTAAATGCTTCCAGCTTAATCTGAGCGTCTCTCCTTCCAAAGACAGGACTCTTTTCACTAAGGACCTTTTTCTCCATAAAACTAAGTGCCGATCCGCAAAGTATCAGCATCAGATTCTTATCAAGCCATTTTGTATCAATATACTTCTGAAGGATTGATAAGAGTGCTTCATCCTTCTCAGCCCAATATGGAAGCTCATCTATTACAAGTATGATCTTTTCATCAGATTCACTTAGCTTTTTTGTCAGAATATCAAGTACGCTCTCAATTGATGGAAAGGTCGCATCACTATATTCAGGATTAAGAACGTCCAGGACTTGTTTTGAAAAAAGCTCTAAGTTCCTTTCTGAACCCACCTTTGTTGCTGTGTAGAATATGGCCTTCTTATCTTTTATGAACTCTGTAATAAGGTACGATTTTCCTACTCTTCGTCTGCCATATATAATGGTCATTCCGAAGCCCGCTTTGGAATATACTTCATTTAGCGATTTTAATTCTCTTTCTCGTCCAATGAACATATGGCTCTCCTTAATTCAAATCATTTTTATTCAAATTGTTTTTAATAAAATCTCTTTGAATTAATATAACATGCCGACACTTATATTTCAATCAGGCTTTTATAGTTTTTGCATAAGGATCTTACTAAGTCAACTCTGAAAATTTTCAATTGAGGCTATTCATTTATAGTGCGTCAATCTGAAACATCCCCGGTGCCTCATACATATTTCAGGTTAGAATAATCTATTTTTTCCGTCCTGTCTGCAGGCGATGCCAAAGGAAGTGAATGTCCTCTTCTTATGAACACCAGAACCTCATTAAGCTCGGCTTTAATATAGTGGTGTCCTTTATCTATTATCTCAACATCGTAATCATCATAACTTCTGAATCTGCAAAGCTTCATTTCCTCCGGTAAATATACATATCTTCCAGTTACATTCTGCTTATAGACAGGTGCTATCATGATGCTTTCTCCCACAAAGAGCTGATCCTCTACTTCATAAGCCATATCATCATCGGGATATTCGAAGCATAAAGGAGTAAATAACATTCCGTCGCTGTTAACTGCCTTCATAAACTCTGAATAAAGATAAGGTATGAGCGAATATCTGAGTCTGACAATGTTTTTAAAGCTCTCTATATCCGAAAACCTATAGAATTCCTGCCTCCTCGTACCTTCTGCTGAATGGTTTCTGAAAAGAGGCGTGAAAATACCAAATTCTAACCATCTCATCATAAGATCTTCTGTGACATCTGCGCCAAAGCCGCCTACATCTGCTCCGCTGTATAAAAATCCGCACATGTTAAGTGCCGGCATCTGTTGTATATTAAGCAATAGGTGACTCCACCAGGATTTATTATCACCACACCACACACCGCCATATCGATGCATTCCTATATATGAAGATCTAGAAAACATCAACATTCGTTTATTTGGAGACAATCTTTCAAAAGCCTCTCCGGCAGCTCTTGTCATATTGTACCCGAAAAGATTATGAACTTTATCATGTCGATATTTTTTTCCTTTATAGTTGTGGTAAAACCTTCTGTAATCCTCTTCATTATTTTCAAGTCCACCGACAATATCCTGCATCTTGAAGAATGATCTTATATCCAGATTTTGGCCTTCATAATCCTTTAACTGCTCGAATACTTCCTTTAAATGGTCTTCTGTATAAAAGATAGCAGGCTCATTCATATCATTCCAAAAACCGTCTATTCCATAATCCAAAAGAACCTTATACTTGTCGCCAAACCAGCGTCTCGCATCCTCATTTAAGAAATCCGGAAAATGTACCTTCCCCGGCCATACTGCTGCAACAAGGTTTTCTCCATTTTCTTTTTTGCAGAAATAGTCATTTTTAATTCCTTCCTCATATACATCATAACCGTCTTCAATCTTTACCCCGGCATCGATGATAGGTACAAGGTGGATACCTTTGTCTGACATCTCTTTTACAAAGTCCTTAAAATTCGGAAATCTCTCCTCATCTATGGTAAAGTCCTTATATCTTTCCATGTAATCGATATCAAGATAGACACTGTCGATAGGAATATTTTGCTTATCATAATTATCTACGACATTCCTGACTTCCTGCTCATTCATATAACTCCACCTGCTTTGGCCAAATCCAAATGCCCATCTTGGTGGAACATAACTTTTACCTATTATTTTGCGGAACTGTTTTACAATATCCTTGATACTTTCTCCATCTATGACATAAATATATGCATCATAATCTTCAAATAATATGGAAAAGGTGTCCTTGTCGGTATACCCAATATCAAAAGATACCTGTCCAGGTGTATCCACATACATTCCAAAGCCCATTTCTTTTCCCCAATAGACAAAGAAATTCTGCGCTGCATACAAGGATCTCTTATCCTCTGTGTGATTGGGATCATCAGAACAGTTGCTTGTGTAGATATATCCTCTTTTATTTATTCCCCTTACTGTCTCTCCAAGTCCATATATCCTGTCCTTTTTTGACATACTAAGTGTCAGTTCTCTCTTGTCGCTTAGTGTTTCAAAGTAAGGAATTTTACTATTTTCAATATCTATATTGGTTACTACAGAATCTGTCTCGATCGGATTTCCTATCCTGTATTTTTTTATCATTATCCTTTTACTCCTCCTACGGTAATCCCCTGCTTCATCTGGGTCTGGGCAATAATGTATATGATTATTATTGGTATCATTGAGATAAGACTTCCTGCCATCAACACATTATATTCAGTGTCATACTGGCCGTTAAGTGTATTTAATGCAAGAGTCAGCGTCATCTTATTTTTATCTGATAGCATTACAAGTGGCCATAAGTAGTCATTCCATGCTTCCATGAAAGTTGTTATAGCTAATGTGGCTACTGTTGGAATCATCATAGGCATTATCACATCCTTATATATTTTGAACATTCCTGCTCCATCGATTCTTGCTGCCTCGAGATAATCATCCGGAAGTGCTCTCATATTTTGTACCAGCAAAAATACTGCAAATGCCTTAAAAATAGCAGGTGAAATAACGCTTGTATATGTATTTATCAAAGAAAATTTATTCATTATGATAAACATTGGAATAAGTGTGATCTGAACCGGTATCATCATGGATGTCAGATACATTGCAAAAACCACATTTGCACCTTTAAATCTTATTTTGGAGATGGCAAAAGCCGCCATGGATGCTGACAAAACTGTGATCACAACATAAGCGATAGTTATGAATGCGCTGTTGGCTATTGCCCTTGCAAAGGGAAAGAGCGTAAACACCTTTTTATAAGAATTAAGTGTCGGCTTTTTCGGAATCCACTGTATAGGAAGCGCCATCAATGCACCTTTTGATTTTAGTGATGTCGATATCATCCAATACAAAGGAATAGTTACTATTACCACAAGTAATGCTGATCCTATGTAGAATAAAACATTATATATTAGTTTTTGAGTATTATGATTCATAATGCACCCACACTTTCTGTACCTTCAACTGAATGAGAGTCAAAATGAGTATTATGAGGAACAGTAACCATGAATATGCTGCCGCATATCCCATCTTGAAATAGCTGAAAGCATACGTATAGATTCTTTCAACCATGACCTGCGTCGCTCCATTAGGTCCACCTTCGGTCATAATAAGAACCTGCGGGAATAGCTGAAATGCATTTATAAGGGACATTATCAGACAATAAAATAAAGTAGGCGATAAAAGGGGCATGGTGACACTGATAAGCGTCCTGAATTTACCGGCACCGTCCACCTTTGCCGCTTCGTAATATGTAGGATCGATTCCTCTTAATCCGCCAAAAATATACAGGCCGTAATATCCCATATCCTTCCACACTGATGCCAAAACGATTCCCGGCATAGCCCAGAACCTGTTTGTAAGCCAGTCCGGACCCTTCATTCCAAATATACCAATGATGGAATTAATTACTCCATATTGTGAACTTAACACCCATTTCCAGATAAGGCTTGCAGCAACCCAGGATGTTAAAACCGGTATATAGAACAACACCCTCATGACTCCGGTAAATTTTTTTTCTGTATTCAGGATGAGGGCTATTACCATTGAAAACACGAATCCAAGCGGAATATACAATACAATGTAATACAGGACATGCAACAGTGTGTTCCAAAACTCTTTACATCTGCAAAAACACTATTCCAATTATCAGATTCAATCCAATTAACGTTTAACTGTATGCTATCACCTTGTTCAAGCGCCTCGATCAATTGACTTGTAATGTTTTCCCATTTATTAAAATATCCTATTCCATCACGATTCGTCCTTATTTGGTTTTGGATTCTAAACTCTTCAAAAATGTCCCATATCAAGGCTCCAACATCATCTATATCCTCTATATCCATATATTGCTCAATTATTTCAATTGAAGTTCCTTCATAATATGGAGAAAGGCTTACCTCAAATGGCACAAAAATATCATCCGCGGAAAAAGTTTTCTCATCAGAATCACATAACCGCGAAAACCTAAAATAATGCCTCAATTTATCATTTCTATCAGCGTATTCATCAACTTCAATTATTAATAAGGGTATATCCCCTAGCTGAAACGCCCAAAAGCTGAAATAACAAGCTCTGTATTAATCCGATTTAGGCACTATACAGAAATCTGCACAAAAAGCGGATATAAATCCTTAAGACGCTTTAATGGCCTTTGGCTGCTCTATATCGATGCCTGCAAGAAGCCAGTCAAACTCACGCCAGGTAAGGTTCCTGACTTCATCTTTGTTCCTTGGCCAGCGATATCTTCCCTGTTCTGCGGATAGCCTTTTGTAAAACAGGATAAAGCCGTCAGATTCCCACAGAAGCATCTTGAACCTGTCGGATCTTCTTCCACAGAAGAGAAACAGAGCTCTGCTCTTAGGATCCATGTGAAGCTTATCTTCGACTATGGCACAAAGGCCATCTATGGACTTTCTCATATCGGTATAGCCGCAGACAATGTAGATTTCATCTGCAGCTGTTATATCGCCGATCATACGAAGTTCCTTAATGCTGAAAGAGTTCTGGCTACAAGATCAGGATCAGCTCCATTGCAAAGAGAGATGTGCATATCTCCAAGACTAATCTCTATCATATGTGAATTGTCAAGGTGCGTAGCCACCTCTTGTATAGGAACTATTTCCTTGGATGGCTGGATATCAGAAACGATATCCACCTTTACCACGTCCTGTTTGGGAATGGTAAGGTCATGTATATCAAGATCTCTAGACTTCGGAACTTCATAATTCATCCGTCTAAGAGTTTTGATAGCTGATGCAAATGTGTAATAGCTAATACCATTAGAATTACACCATTGTCGATCCGACATGCCGCTTTTGCGGCATTCAAGGACCAGTTTCATCCATTCATCAGGGTTACGACGCATTGAGTATGGCATATAGATTCCTTTCCGATGCACCATGAAATGTAGTGTTTAGTGATTTGGAACTACTCATGATTCACCATAAAACGTAGTGATATAGTCATACTCATTATGAAGTTATTGTGCGGTTTGCGAAATCCGCCGAATTATTTCGCGCTTACGATGAACCTATCACTTTTTTCTGATTTCAGAATACAAAATAAGATGGACAGTATATGCCCATCTTTCAAAAATCGTTACATTTTATTGGGATCGGTAAAAACGAATAATCATGTATGCTAAGATTGATCTTACTTATAACCAGTTTCTTCAACCTCGCTTCCGCAGGAAGGACAATGCTTTACATCACTTGAGCCAATAGTCCAGTACTCAAATATTTTTCCGCAATGAGGGCATTTATAAAAATATGTTCCACATGGTCCATACAATCCGTAAGAGACATTTCGATATGGCTTAAATGCACCTTCACCACGCTTTGTTCCACAATACTTACAATACTTATCTTATATTGACTTATGCCTTCATAAATGTATAGTCAGAAAAAGGGAGTAACCAATCTGATTGCTCCCTCATAAATCTAAACCCTCACGAACTTTGATTACCCATTAAATATCGAAAAATTCTATAGCAATTACTTACACTTGGTCTTCACAAATGCTACTATATCATCATTTTTCTCCATAATTGCCTCATCTGACTCCAAATCTTCTATAGTCATCCATTTATATTTGGAATCATTTTCTGCCACCTGAAGCAATTCGGACTCTACCAATGCCTTATAGAGTTTATGATTATAAATCTTATAAACCTGGTCACTTACTGAATATTTGCAATGCTTTGCCACTGTTACATAAGTAGTCTTTACTGGTTCCTTAAGCAGCTCTTCTGCATAAGCATCAACATTTGACTTGTTATCATCAGTACTTCTTACATATGGAAACAGCCAACATTGCCATCTTTCATCATAAATCTGCAAGTATTGGTTCTTACTATTTTTTATAGCGAGAAGGCTAAACTCATGGAACTTTTTAGAATTAATCTCCGTGACTAACTCCATTATTTTCGAAAAATCTCGACTGGATAAATCACCGATCTTTCTATCCATGAACCACTCACTTATGCTAACTATCCTATCTATTCTAGTCCAGGACGGTTTAGAAAGCCCTGCTTCTTTCCAATCTTCTATCTCTATACTATATGGATTATCTTTATCTTTACTTGTAACATACATTGCTAAAATAGCAATAGTATCATCATCTACAACTATAGCAGGTCTTCTCTTTTCAACATCCTTATCCCCATAAGGAAAGTGAATCCACCACACCTCACCAACGTTATACTTTCCCATTTTTCAAAACCTCTTGCTTATATATTTCATCCCACTCATCGTCTAGAATCCAATCATCATCTGGAGGAAGGTTTTCAATTCTAACAGCATTTTTGTGCAATAAATCTCTATTCTCCTTAAGATAATCCTTAAAGTCTTGAACAGATTTAATTTTAGCCATGTCATCCTCCTTTCTGAACGCCTTATAAAGAAAAGGTTCATCTAATTTATTGATATTCTATCACAGAACAAAAACAAGTTGAATATGTAAGTAGTGGACGCATACCTTAATAAAAGCTGCACTCTGCTAAATCCAGTGTATAAACCCTTATGTTTCAAACGATATTCCGACAAAATCTTCCTCATATATGCATTACTAATATGCATATTATGCCTTTAATTATAATCCCATATAATGAAAAAATTACACATTTCCAGCAATGCAAAATAGATGAGCAGTTAAGTATTTTCCTTAATTTTTTAATAACTTACGTAAATAACATACAAAAAAGAATCCCGCATGATACTGCAATCCCGCATATTTACTGATATCTGTTTGGTGCGCAAACAGGGAATAGCGCCCGTGACCCTCACACTGCCAGTGTGATGCGCTCCCATCTGCGCTAATGCCCCATATATCAGACAAATATGGCTGTTCCTCAACCATTTTAACTTAAGCCGCAACTTATAGGAACTGTTTTTGCAGAAATTTGGATGTTCTATCTTTGTGGATTCACTTACAATATCATAAAGAAAAGAATCCGTTTAAGGGGAATGATTATGGGAAAGCGTAGAAAATACAAGAGACTGAAGAAAAAGCTCGAAAAGCGCATGCTTAATATCTCACCACTTGAATGGCTTGGACTTTACAGAAGAGTCAGTGTGGCAGAATATGCCTATGTTTCTGGAAAAGTATCTTTCTTGGAAGCATCCCAATTTCTTGCAGAAAGCGATGCATTCTGTAAAATCATAGCAGCCGTGGCACTTGATGAGGATAATATAAGGGAAATCCCCCGAATCCTTTTAAGGTTAAGCCTCGTTTCAACCATTCTTGCGAAGAGTAATCCGAAAGTAAGGAAAAAACTTAGATAAAAACTGTCTCTAATAAAACCTTTATTTGGTGGGGCTGCTTTGGGTTATAGGTTCTCTATCTCTTTGATCTCAGGGATTGAATAGTCGTGTGAATCTTATATTACGAGCATTTTGCCCATGTTCATTGTGAATCCCCATCTTCACTTCCCCAGATCTCTATTATGAAATCCTTTGCATCCAGCTCCTCTTCCTAACCAAAGATGTTAAGCTGCTTAGCAGTTTCAACCATGGCATTATATTCATTTTTCTCTGCTTCTGTCAGTTCTCTTGCCACAGATTAAATCTCCTGTTCATACAATTTTTGTAGATTGCTGATTTTTAGCTCAACCTCCGCATCTTGCGTAAGGTCAAATACCATACGATAGCAGTCCAGAGCCTGTGCATATTGACCGGCTGCTTCTGCCTCACCGCCTGCTTTATATAAAAGCGCAAGAGTTACGCCATTTGCCTCTGTAGGAATATCATGTCTTTTCAATATCTTCTGAAGTTCATCAGGGCTCTTTTCCTCTACTGCCCGGTTTAGGGCTTTTTCCAGGAACTTTATCTCATCTTCAGCCTGTTCCGTCTTTTCAAATAACTGACTATACATATAGCAGGCTGAAGATAATTCCGGATCATATTTCTCAAGGTAATACCAACCCAGGTTTCTGTAATAAGCCCCCATCTCAGCTCTTGTGCAGCAGAAATTATAGGAATCTCTTGTATATGAATACTCTCCTTCAATATCACCAAGCTGTTTGCAGCATGAGATTATTGAAAGAATTGATTCCATATCCACAGGATTTTCAAAGTGAGCCTTGATCCACTCCTGCATTGCAGCGTCTGTATTACCTTCTGACATTAACTGCCTTGCCTTTTCCTTATGAGCTCCGGCATAATCTGTCTCTGAAATCTCATACTCACTGCCACCGGATACATAATACTCATATAGGAATACTTCAGATATATGATTTAAGCTTACTTTCGCTATTTTCCCCTTGTCAGCCATACTATTTTTCTCCCACCTGCCATCAGCTTATAATCACTGATACTCTATTAACGTATAAAACTCATATCATTCATTGCTTATTATAGCATTTGCGCATTTTTGCCCAAACGGACAAAAAGAGCCGGAACTGAATCCCGACTCTCAAGATTATACAATATTTACAGCTTATCAACACTCTCTTCAACAATGTTATGGACAAGGTATGCTGGTATGTCTGCCATATCCATGGCAAGGTTATCCTGGTCTTCAAGGAGCGCAAGTGCAAACAGGTTTGCCTCGTACTCCGCATCCATGTTGATCCTGCCACCCGGATTTGCAAAATTGTTAAGTGTGTCATCATGCAGGAAGATATGTCCAAGTTCATGCGCACACATAACCCTTCTTGACCTCTCCGGATAATTCCCGTTTATCAGTATGTATGGCACATAGCCTTTGAATTTTATGGCCTGCGCAGTGAAGCCCTTTATGCATTCAGTCCTCTCATGGACACTTATGCCGTATATTTCCGCGATCTCATACGGATCATTTGTCTGATACGTATTCTTCAGATCATTTGCGAAATCAACGATCTCCTGTCTTCTCATCCCCCGATGCCCCCTTTTTCTGATACCTGTGACTCATGACCTTTAAGTGTCCAAGCAGTTCATTTGCAAATTCAAGGATCGTCTCATCATCCATCTGGTCAGGGTCATACCCTCCAAAAGCAGCCAGCGTCGGAGTCTTCAATATGAATTCAATAGCCTCCTGCGGATTGTCAAAATGACTTGGCAGCTTTGCTGCTTCATCCGCGGTATCCTTTGCCTCCTCTGAATCACCCATGAGTTCAGCCGGGGTTACTCCCAGTATCCCGCACAGTTTGTTAAATGTCTCTACCGGGATCTTGGTAATGCTCGAAGCCTCATATCTGTATATGGTGGTATATGAAACACCCAGTTTCTCAGCGATTACCTCTGCAGAGATCCCTAGTTCCTTCCTTCTTTTTTTGAGTTTTTCGCCTATATTCATGTTCAAGTACCTCGTCTGTAAAAACTATATTACATCAATATTTGCATTTATGCAAATTTTCTATTGACACATATTTGCATAAACGCTATATTGATAAGCATAGAATTACTTGCATAAATGCAAATCTGATACATCAGTTTTCTTGCACTGATGCAAATCCGGAGGTGGAAAATGTTGGAAATAAGAGCAAAGAACAATTCAAATATGCCCAAGGTCATGGTATTAGGAATAGGCGGAGGCGGAAACAACGCGGTCTCCCGTATGGTTAGTGATGCTTCCGAATATGTGGAATATATAGCACTTAACACTGATTCCATGACGCTTGAACAATGCCCTGCAAACAAGAGGCTCCAGCTTGGCTCTAAGCTAACGCAAGGTTACGGTGCAGGTGGAGACCCTGTTATCGGGGAATCTGCAGCAAAAGAAAGCGAAGAGGAAATCGCAGAGCTTGTAAAGGATGCAAACATGGTCATACTCACCTGCGGTATGGGCGGTGGCACTGGGACAGGTGCGATACCTGTTGTAGCAAGGATATGTAAACAGCTTGGAATCCTTACTGTGGCCGTGGTAACAATGCCCTTTTCTTTTGAGAGCCAGCCAAGGGTCATGGCAGCAAAAGCAGGTCTTAAGAATCTTGAACAGAATATTGATACCCTCCTTGTCATCCCTAACGACAAGCTGCTAACCATAACCGATAAACCCTTCTACATGGATGAAGCCTTCAAGCTTGCTGACTCTGTACTTAAATACACGATAGAAGGAATAACAAATATCATCTTCAATCACGGTACCATCAATCTTGACTTCAACGACCTTAAGTCAACCCTCAAGGACAAAGGCTATGGACTTTTCGGGATCGGTATTGCAACAGATGATGAGACAATAATAGATGCTGTTGAGAAAGCCATGTGCTCGCAGCTCCTTGAAACAAACATAACCGGAGCATCCAACATTCTTCTGAACACAAGTGGTAAGATCGACATCGTCGCCCTTAATAAAGCTGTTGCCTACATCAGGGAACAGGCAGGTGAAAATGTAAACATCTTCTGGGGAACGGTAGGTAGTGACACGGAATCCTCAGAGGTTGTTGTCACACTTATTGCAACAGGAATGAAACAGACAAAAAATGTTCCTCTCCCTCAGAAGCAGGAAATACCCAAGGCTGACAATCGCGAACTTAAGGCTCCCATTCCGCAAACTAATACCACAAAAGCTGCAGATAATACCCCTGTCCAAAACAAAGATCTAAACGTCAGTGTCCTCCAACCAGCATCCGCTAAAACTGTTCCTCCGGTAAGACCGGCACGTGAGATCACTCCCAGGGTAAAACCCGTACAGCTGGAGATTCCACCGTTTTTAAAGAGCAGGGATTAAAAAACAGCCATCTCTACTTGGCAATATGCCCAGTAGGGTTGGCTGTTTTTTATATACCTACAATTCATTGTATTACCATATTTCAAGCAATATGGTCTGTAAGAAATTTCTCGAAATCCTGATTATAACCTATATAGCTTACTTTGAGCGGAGATCGAAAATCCAGCCCAAAAACTCCAAGGATTGATTTTGCATCAATCGTTACCCTGTTGTATGAAACATCTACATCAAACTCGCATTTAGAAGCAGCATTTACAAATTCAGGAATCTGACAAGGATTCAGCTTAATCATAGGTGAGCTGTTTACAGTAGCAGAACATTCTTCGTTCCATTCAGAAAAAGAATTTATGAAGAGTGATCTATACAAATTCATCATATCTGATCTGGATACCCCTGACCGCAAGGCATATCTGGATATGATACCAGCATTTAATAGGTCGTCTGGCTTAGTGCAGCTTGGTGAATTGGCTACTGAAATGCTGAGTACAATGATGTTTCCTCACTTTGGATTCTCATATAAAATGAGGAGTCTTCTTAGTGAGCTTCTGTATTTCATATCCTCCAATGTTAATTATCACTGTACTGAGGTTGAAATGGGTATGGGAAACGACCAGCTTCTTTTCAGCCGTATAGACCATCTTATGGATGAGAAGAATGGCAGAATTAGCCGTGCAGAACTTGAAAAAGCACTAAACTACAGTGGCGATTATCTCAACAGAATCGTGAACAAATTTACAGGCATGTGCCTTTATGATTATGGTATGACATTTTTCCTAAAAAAGCTGCAGAAGATCTGACAACAACCAAAGCATCCATCACATCTATTGCCCAGAACCTGCAGTTTTCCAACCGGACACATTTCTATTCTCTGTTTGAAAAGCAATTTCATATGACACCTAAAGAATACAGGACAAAAATGACAAAATGAACTACCTCCACCGACTCTGCGTCGGAAGAGGTTTCTGTTATGCCGCAGAGCGGCATGAACCTTTGGAATGCTTAGTGCATCCCAAAGAACAGGGCATGTCCACTATGCCCCTATCCCATTGGGTTACCTTTGGGAATACTTTTCTTAAGATATTGGCAGCTCCGTTTATGTCTGCATTTGTTATTGTCCCATCGTAGTGCCTGTAAAGTCCACGTTTTATCCTTTTTCCGGAAAAAACATAGTCAGCATTACTTCCCTTTTTATACACAGGAATCTCATCCATCGCAAGAAAATCCGCTTTGGATGTATAGCTCTCTTCCGTAAGCGCAAACCTTATCCCGTATTCAGCAAGTTTATATCTTAGCATATCTGCAAATATCAGCATTGGTATCTGCAC
>NZ_AUJP01000028.1 GCF_000424285.1 Butyrivibrio sp. MB2005
TATCCTTGATCTGCTTGACTACAGAATATCTGTCAGGAAATATCTGTCAACCCTGCGCACGGCGCACCGCAAAGCGGCTTTGGGGTTGACTGATATTTCCTGGCAGATAAAGTAGTCAACAAGCAGACCAAGGAATATAAGCGGAACACAAGGTTCCGCAGGGAACAAACGGCTAGGGGCTGGTAACGGGGGCTTCAGTGCTGTATAATAACGGAGACAAAGTCTGATCTTAAATGATTCCGGGTGTATTCCACCCTTTTGTTTCCGAATATCAATTTACGCTATCATTTTGAATTTTGCACTTGTCAAAAAAGACATAAGATATTAAAATATCATGGGCGTCTAAGTAAGACCAAATAGCAGGAAGTGTGAAAAATGTTTTTAAAGATTTTACTAATAATTATCGTGGTTTTAATCATCCTTTATTTTCTGGCAATTATGCCCGGGATGAGCAAAAAGCCGATATCCCATGAACTGCTAAAACAGAATTTATATGCCCATAGAGGATTGCACGACAATAAGTCAGAAGCTCCCGAGAATTCAATGGCTGCTTTTAAGAAGGCTGTTGATGGAGGGTACGGAATTGAGCTCGATGTTCAGCTCACTAAGGACGGAGTTCCGGTAGTTTTTCACGACTTCACACTGGCAAGAGTTGCCAGATATGAAGAGGGACAGATTCCTTCAGATGCTGTAAGGAATGAGGACGGTTCTCTTGGAGTAGCCGGCAAGGTCATCGACTACACCTATGAGGAACTGCAGCAGTTCCATCTTTTGGACTCGGATGAGAGAATTCCAATGTTTGAGGATTTTCTTAAACTGGTTGATGGAAGAGTACCGCTTATTGTAGAGCTCAAGATTGAGAGATTTGACTTATCAGTTTGTCAAAAGGCCTACGATCTTTTGGAAAAATACAATGGAGTTTATTGTATCGAATCCTTTAATCCGCTTGGTGTTTACTGGCTTAAGAAAAACCACAGCGAGATATTCAGAGGACAGCTCTCTGAGGAATTTTTCCACGAGATAGACCAGGTAATGCATACACCGCTTTATTTTATGCTTGCATTCCTGATTTTCAATTTCCTCACAAGACCTGATTTTGTGGCTTATAATCACAAGCATGCAGGTAACCTGTCAAGGACATTGTGTCACAGCCTTTATAAGAATACGGCTGCAGCATGGACTATCAAGAGTCAGGAAGAGCTGGACAGGAACAGAGAGAAGTTTGATATTTTCATATTTGAGGGATTTATTCCCGCTTAATTTTTGGCCTTCCCGGTATGATTCACCAGGAGGCGTGTAATAGGATAATTACTGTGCCAGGGCATGGATAATTATAAATAGTAACATAAATGGAAAGGGATTTACCGAATCGAATATCGGTAAGAAAGGTAGTGAAATGGCGAAAAAATACGTTTACATGTTCAGCGAAGGCGACATGACCATGAGAAACCTTCTCGGTGGTAAAGGTGCAAACCTTGCTGAGATGACATCAATCGGTCTTCCTGTACCTCAGGGCTTCACAATTTCAACAGAAGCTTGCACACAGTACTATGAAGATGGTCGTAAGATCAACGACGAGATCATGGCTCAGGCTATGGAAGGCGTTAAGAAGATGGAGGAGATCAACGGCAAGAAGTTTGGCGATCTTCAGAACCCTCTTCTCGTATCTGTTCGTTCAGGTGCTCGTGCATCAATGCCTGGTATGATGGATACAATTCTTAACCTTGGTCTTAATGACGAGGTAGTTGCTGCAATGATCAAGGGCAATCCTGATCCTGCATTCGAGCGTTTCGTATATGATTCATATCGTCGTTTCATCCAGATGTTCTCAGACGTTGTTATGGAAGTAGGTAAGAAGTACTTCGAGCAGCTCATCGACAAGATGAAGGAGCAGAAGGGTGTTAAGTTTGACGTAGATCTTACAGCAGCTGATCTTAAGGAGCTTGCTGAGCAGTTTAAGGCTGAGTATAAGAACCAGCTTGGTTCTGATTTCCCTTCAGATCCTGTAGAGCAGCTTAAGCTTGCTATCGAGGCTGTATTCCGTTCATGGGATAACCCTCGTGCAAATGTTTACCGTCGTGACAACGATATCCCTTATTCTTGGGGAACAGCTGTTAACGTAATGCCTATGGTATTCGGTAACCTTAACAATGAGTCCGGTACAGGTGTTGCATTCACACGTGACCCTGCTACAGGTGAGAATAAGCTTATGGGTGAGTTCCTTATCAACGCTCAGGGTGAGGACGTAGTTGCAGGTGTTCGTACACCTATGCCGATCGCTCAGATGGAGAAGGAATTCCCTGAAGCATACGCTGAGTTCATCAAGGTTTGTGATACACTTGAGAACCACTATCACGACATGCAGGATATGGAGTTCACTGTTGAGAACAAGAAGCTCTATATGCTCCAGTGCCGTAACGGTAAGAGAACAGCTCCTGCTGCTCTTAAGATCGCTTGTGACCTTGTTGATGAGGGACACAAGACTCCTGAAGAAGCTGTAGCAATGATCGATCCTCGTAACCTTGATACACTTCTTCATCCTCAGTTCGATGCAGCTGCTCTTAAGGCTGCAACACCTATGGGTAAGGGCCTTGGTGCATCACCCGGTGCTGCTTGCGGTAAGGTTGTATTCACAGCTGATGACGCTGTAGCTTGGGCTGAGAGAGGTGAGAAGGTTATCCTTGTTCGTCTTGAGACATCACCTGAGGATATCACAGGTATGAAGGCTGCTCAGGGTATCCTTACAGTTCGTGGTGGTATGACATCACACGCTGCCGTTGTTGCTCGTGGTATGGGTGAGTGCTGCGTTTCAGGATGTGGCGACATCAACATGGACGAGGAGAACAAGAAGTTCACACTTGCTGGTAAAGAGTTCCACGAGGGAGACTTCATCTCAATCGACGGTACAACAGGTAACATCTATGATGGCGTTATCAAGACTGTAGACGCTCAGATCGCCGGCGAGTTCGGACGTATCATGGATTGGGCTGATCAGTTCAGAAAGCTTAAGGTTCGTACAAACGCTGATACACCCGCTGATGCTAAGAAGGCTCGTGAGCTTGGTGCTGAGGGTATCGGTCTTTGCCGTACAGAGCACATGTTCTTCGAGGAAGACAGAATTGCTGCATTCCGTGAGATGATCTGCTCTGACACAGCTGAGGAGAGAGAAGCTGCTCTTGAGAAGATTCTTCCTTATCAGCAGAAAGACTTCAAGGCTCTTTATGAGGCACTTGAGGGTTGCCCTGTAACAATCAGATTCCTTGATCCTCCGCTTCATGAGTTCGTTCCTACAACAGAGGAAGACATTAAGAAGCTTGCAGATGCTCAGGGTAAGAGCGTAGAGGAGATCAAGGCTATCATCGCTTCTCTTCACGAGTTCAACCCTATGATGGGTCACAGAGGATGCCGTCTTGCAGTTACATATCCTGAAATTGCTAAGATGCAGACTAAGGCTGTTATCCGTGCTGCTCTTGAGGTTCAGAAGGAGCATGCTGATTGGAACGTTAAGCCTGAGATCATGATTCCTCTTGTATGTGAAGTTAAAGAGCTTAAGTTCGTTAAGAAGGTTGTATGTGAGACAGCAGATGCTGAGATCGCTGCAGCTGGTGCTAAGCTTGAGTATGAGGTTGGTACAATGATCGAGATCCCGAGAGCTGCTCTTACAGCTGACGAGATCGCTGCTGAGGCTGACTTCTTCTGCTTCGGTACAAACGACCTTACACAGATGACATTTGGATTCTCTCGTGATGACGCTGGTAAGTTCCTTAACGCTTACTATGATGAGAAGATCTTCGAGAACGATCCTTTCGCTAAGCTTGATCAGACAGGTGTTGGTAAGCTTATGGATATGTCACTTAAGCTTGGTAAGCCCGTTAATCCTAAGCTTCACGTTGGTATCTGCGGAGAGCACGGTGGAGATCCTTCATCAGTTGAGTTCTGCCACAAGATTGGCCTTGACTATGTATCATGCTCACCTTTCCGTGTACCTGTTGCTAGACTTGCAGCAGCTCAGGCAGCTATCGCAAACAAGTAATTATAAAATTGCCTGTTAAGTGAGTAATAAATAATGAATCGGACATTATCGTAAAGGTAATGTCCGATTTTTTTCTGTGTATTTTTATATTTTTAGGGAATTATTGATATAGATTCCCGGAAATACCATTTATAATGTTCATATACTAATTGGGTAAATGTAATGGAGGTACATTTAAATGGCAAAATGGCAAAGAGTTAAGTATCATCCGAATCTCCCTCTTGGAGCGGATGGAACAAGGGTTACGGCATCTAAGGAGCACATTGAGATCTCCAAGAATGCAGCAAAAGAGGGAATGGTCCTGGTTAAGAATGAAGGAGGTTTTCTGCCCTTTAAGAGAGGTCAGAAGATAGCTCTTTTTGGAAAAGCTTCTATTGATTATGTAAAGGGTGGCGGCGGATCAGGTGATGTTACCGTTCCCTATGTTACTAATCTTGCAGAGGGCTTTAAGAAGCTTTCATCTGAAGTAAGTGTGTTTGAAGGCACAGTAAAGTTCTATGAGAAGTATGTCAGAGATCTGTATGAGGAAGGCAAGATGCCCGGACTTATCGCAGAGCCTGAGCTTCCACAGGAGCTTCTTACACAGTCGCTGGCATTTACTGATACTGCCGTTATTTCAATCAGCAGATATTCAGGTGAAGGCTGGGACAGGAAGGCTGATAACGACGATGGCAGAAAGCACAAGGATGTAGCACAGGACCTTGTGGATGAGACAGATAAGCTTTTTGAGAGAGGCGATTTCTATCTGTCCAAGGCTGAGAAGGAGCTTGTTGATAAGGTAACAGCAGCATTCCCTCACACAGTGATAGTTCTTAATATCGGCGGAATGTTTGATGTTTCCTGGATTAAAGAAAATGAGAAGATTGATTCCGCTCTTATAGCATGGCAGGGCGGTATGGAAGGCGGACTTGCAACAGCTGAGCTTCTTCTTGGAATCGGAACACCCAGCGGTAAGCTCTCAGATACTTTCGCAAGAGATCTTGCTGACTATCCCGGAACAGAGCATTTCCATGATTCTGATGACTATGTTGAATACGAAGAGGATATCTATGTTGGATATCGTTATTTTGAGACCATAAAGGATGCTGATAAGAAGGTTATCTATCCCTTCGGATACGGCCTTTCATACACAAACTTCAATCTGAATCGTGTCAAGGTTGCAGTTGAAGATGACAAGGTTACAGTAAAAGCTAATGTTACAAATACTGGCAAATATCCCGGAAAAGAAGTAGTACAGGTATACTTTGGCGCACCTCAGGGTAAGCTTGGAAAACCTGAAAAAACTCTTATAGGCTTTAAAAAGACAGCTGAGCTTCTTCCCGGTCAGTCACAGCGCGTGATAATAGAATTCAATGTTGGAGACATGGCTTCTTACGACGATCTTGGAAAGGTGCAGAAATCTGCTTATGTTCTTGAGAAGGGTAAATACACCTTCTATGTCGGAACAGATGTAAGAAATGTTAAGAAGGCTGATACTGACTATGTTCAGGACAAAGATGAAGTAGTATGCCAGCTTACAGAAAGAATGGCTCCTGTAGATCTTAAGAAGAGAATGCTTTCAGATGGAAGCTTTGAAGAGCTGCCTCTGGGTGATGCATCCAAATACAATGATAATATTCTTAAGGATGTGGAGCTTGAAGGACCGCTTCACGCTATGCCAAAGGTTCGTCCTGTAGAATACAGGCACAGTTTTGAGCCTTCAGGTAAGCCGCAGCTTGAAGAAGTGGCAGATGGCAAGATCAGTCTTGATGATTTTGTTAAGGCTCTTTCAGATGAGGATATCGCATGGCTTGTTGGCGGACAGCCTAATGTAGCCGTAGCTAATACCTTTGGTTATGGAAATAATTCAGAATTCGGTATTCCTAATGTAATGACAGCTGATGGCCCTGCAGGTCTTAGAATTCAGCCACAGGTTGGCGTTAAGACCACAGCATTCCCTTGCGCAACACTTCTTGCATGTACATGGGATCCTGCTGTAGCTGAGCAGGTAGGTATTGCAGGCGGAGAAGAGGTTAAGGAGAATAATATCGGTGTATGGCTTACTCCTGCTATGAATATTCACCGTTCACCTCTTTGCGGAAGAAACTTTGAGTATTATTCTGAGGATCCCTATCTTACAGGTAAAATGGCTGCAGGTATGATAAGAGGTATCCAGAGCAACAGAGTGGGCGCTACAGCCAAGCATTTTGCACTTAATAATAAGGAGACCAACAGAAAGAACAGTGATTCACGTGCATCAGAGAGAGCAATCAGAGAAATCTATCTGAAGGCTTTCGAGATCGTTGTTAAAGAGTCACAGCCTTGGAGTATCATGACATCCTATAATATCATCAATGGCAGAAGAGCTTCGGAAAATGAGGACATGCTTGAAGGCATCCTCAGAGGAGAGTGGGGCTTTGACGGAATGGTTACAACCGACTGGTGGACCTATGGTGAGAACTACAAGGAATGCAAAGCCGGTAACGATATGAAGATGGGCTGCGGTTATCCCGAGAGAATCCTTTCTGCTCTTGAAAAGGGAGGCATTACCAGAGAAGAACTTGAAAAAGCTGCTAAGAATATTCTTGGTCTTATCCTCAGAATTGATTAATAGTAAAAATAATAGAAAAAACACTTTAATAAAGTGACGCGGTAGTGTATTATTTTTACCAAAGTTTAAAAATCGGAGGACAGGACAATGAGTATCAGAATTGGAATTTTAGGATATGGTAACCTTGGAAAAGGTGTCGAACTTGCAGTAAAGGCAGCTCCTGATATGGAACTGGTTGCTGTTTTCACAAGACGTGATCCGGGTAGCCTTCAGATCAAGACAGAGGGTGTACCGGTAGTATCCGTTAATGATGTAGACAGCTATAAGGATAAGATCGATGTAATGATCCTTTGCGGAGGAAGTGCTACAGATCTTCCCGAACAGACACCTAAGTATGCGAAATTGTTTAATGTTGTTGACAGTTTTGATACTCACGCAAGAATACCTGAGCATTTTGCAAACGTTGACGCAGCAGCTAAGGCTGCAGGCAATGTGGCTGTTATCTCTTGCGGATGGGATCCCGGAATGTTTTCACTGGCAAGAGTATATTCAAATGCTATCCTGCCTGATGGTAAAGATTACACCTTCTGGGGCAAGGGAGTATCACAGGGACACTCAGATGCAATCCGTCGCATAAAGGGCGTAAAGAATGCAAAACAGTACACAATCCCTGTAGAAGCAGCTCTTGAAGCAGTAAGAAACGGTGAGAATCCTGAACTTACAACCAGACAGAAGCACACCAGAGAGTGCTTTGTGGTTCTTGAGGAAGATGCTGATGCAGCAGCTGTTGAGAAGGAAATCAAGGAGATGCCCAATTACTTCGCTGACTATGACACAACAGTTCATTTTATCAGTGAGGAAGAGCTTCTTAGAGATCACAGCGGAATGGCTCACGGCGGTTTCGTATTCAGAAGCGGTAAAACAGGTGCAGACAAAGAGCATAATCACATCATTGAGTATAGCCTGAAGCTCGATTCTAACCCTGAGTTTACTACAAGCGTTCTTGTAGCTGTTGCAAGAGCAGCTCATCGCATGAAGAGCGAAGGCCAGACAGGCTGCAAGACCATGCTGGATATTGCACCGGCATATCTTTCAGAGCTTAGCGGAGAGGAGCTCAGAGCTCACTTACTGTAATTCACAGCTGAATTGAATGTATCAGACACGTAAAAGCGGTACCGACTGTTTTAGTCGATACCGCTTTAAAATATGTAGAACAATGTCACAGAAATTCTGTTTTGGGAATGCTATATTTAATTATCTTTTACTACAACTTTTCCGCCATTTTTGACGCTGTCCTGCTCCAGCATCTCAATTGCAGAGGCAGCTATTTCATAATACATTGCAGCGTTGTCCTGGATTTCTGCCATTTTTTTCATATTTGTAATGCAGAATTTTTTTGCTTCGGCAATATCTGTCTGTGTGAAAACTCTGCTACCGCAATAGAGAGTTCCTGTAGCAGGATCAAAATGAGAATCCTGTTTTTTCTGCTCACCACTCATACCCATAACGCCTGCAAGAGAGCGTATCAGATCTTCACGATTATTTGCCATTTTGATCCTCCAATCTTTCACTTTTTATATAATCCCGGGTACATAATGGGATTTGGTCAGCCCAAAATCGATACCACTAGTATTTTCTCATAAGAATCTTTTTTGTGTATTAACAACTTATTATAAAAATATTAAAAAAGCTAGAAAAATGATATCATGAATTAAGTGTATAAAACACCGGAGGATGATATGGACATAGCGGTTTTGGGCGATGTTCACAGCAATCATGTGGCATTGCAGGCAGTTATAGATTACTGCATGGGAAAAGGAATAACGAACTATATTCTGCTGGGGGACTTTGTAGCAGATGGGCCAAATCCCAGGAAAACTATGGAGCTGATATATGTACTTAAGCAGTACTTTACCTGCTACATTGTAAGAGGCAATAGAGAGGACTTTTTGCTTAATTACAGGAAAAGCGGAGAGAACGGATGGTACAAGGGATCTGCCAGTGGGTCACTTCTTTATACTTACGAACAGCTGACAGATAAGGACTTTGACTTTTTTGAATCTCTGCCAATTTATGGCATTTATAATCCCAGAAAGCTCCCTGGCTTTGAATATTGTCATGGTTCACCCACGGGAGTTTCGGAGGTACTTTTTGCAGAAAAAAGAAGTCTTAAACGAGTGATGAATAAATGTAAGACGGATATGCTTTTACATGCTCATACTCATGTTCAGGAGAGCTTTTCATACAGGGACAGGAAGGCAGTTAATCCGGGATCTCTTGGGCTTCCCAGAAACAGCAGGCAATTTACGGAATTTGCCATATTGCATGGAAGCGCATCAGGATTTGATGAAGAGCTTGTTCAGATAAAATATGACAGGCATGAACTTCTAAAAGAATTTGCAAAATCCGGAATGAGCGAGTATGCTCCGGCCTGGGCAGCAATTCAGATGCATACCATCAGGACAGGAATAGACCTTAGTGAAGCCATACTTCTGCAGGCAATGAGACTTTGCGAGGAGGAGAGAGGAATGGTGCGCTGGCCCGATATCCCGGAGAAGTATTGGGCAGAAGCACTGAAAAATAATTATATTGACCTCTCCGGTAAGGATATACCCAGAAAAAATCAAAACTAATTAATTCTATATTTTATAAGTACAGCTGTTTATTACCTTTTTTTGCTTGTTTTCTTGACAAACATCATGAATGGATATAATATATTTTTTGATGATTAGCACTCGAATTAAATGAGTGCTAACAATTTGAAAAGTTAATAAATGCAATAAAGATATAAGGAGGCATTAGAAATGAAGTTAGAACCACTTGCAGACAGAGTTGTACTTAAGCAGCTTGAGGCTGAAGAGACTACAAAGTCAGGAATCGTTCTTCCCGGCGCTGAGAAGGAGAAGCCCCAGCAGGCTGAGGTTATCGCAGTAGGCCCCGGCGGAATCGTTGATGGTAAAGAAGTAAAGATGCAGGTTAAGAAGGGTGACAATGTCATCTATTCAAAATATGCAGGAACAGAAGTAAAGCTTGATGACGTTACATACATCATCGTTAAGCAGAACGATATTCTCGCTATCATCAAGTAATTAGATTCATCATCAAAGCCTTCGCTCAAAAAGGGAGAAGGTGGCGCGTAGCGCCGGATGAGGGTAATAAAATAAATGGAGGCATTTTAAAAATGGCAAAGACAATTAAGTACGGCGCTGACGCCCGCACAGCTATGGTAGAAGGCGTTAATAAGCTTGCAGATACAGTAAGAGTTACAATCGGACCTAAGGGCAGAAACGTAGTTCTTGATAAGAGCTATGGCGCACCTACAATCACAAACGATGGTGTTACAATCGCTAAAGAGATCGAGCTTGAGGATGCTTATGAGAACATGGGCGCTCAGCTTGTTAAGGAAGTAGCTACCAAGACTAACGACGTAGCAGGTGATGGTACAACAACAGCTACAGTTCTTGCACAGGCTATGATCAATGAAGGTGTTAAGAACCTTGCAGCAGGTGCTAACCCCATCGTACTTAGAAAGGGTATGAAGAAGGCTACAGATGCAGCTGTTGAATCAATCAGCAAGATGGCTACAAAGGTTAAGGGCAAGGATCAGATCATGAGAGTTGCCGCTGTATCATCAGGTGATGACGAAGTAGGTCAGATGATCGCTGATGCTATGGAGAAGGTTTCAAACGATGGTGTTATCACAATCGAGGAATCCAAGACAATGATGACTGAGCTCGACCTCGTTGAAGGTATGCAGTTCGATCGTGGTTATATCTCAGCTTACATGGCTACAGATATGGATAAGATGGAAGCAAATCTTGATGATCCTTATGTTCTTATCACAGATAAGAAGATTTCCAATATTCAGGATATCCTTCCTCTTCTTGAACAGATCGTTAAGACTGGCGCTAAGCTTCTTATCATCGCTGAGGATGTTGATGGTGAGGCTCTTACAACTCTTATCGTTAACAAGCTCCGTGGTACATTCAATGTAGTAGCTGTTAAGGCTCCCGGCTATGGCGACAGAAGAAAGGCTATGCTCGAGGATATCGCTATTCTTACAGGCGGTAAGGTAATCAGCTCTGACCTTGGTCTTGAGCTTAAGGATACAACTCTTGACGACCTTGGACGTGCAAAGAGCATCAAGGTTGAGAAGGAGAAGACCACTATCGTTGACGGTCTTGGCGACAAGAAGGAAATCCAGGCTAGAATCGCTCAGATCAAGAAGCAGATTGAGGATACAACATCTGATTTCGATAGAGAAAAGCTTCAGGAGAGACTTGCTAAGCTCGCTGGTGGTGTTGCAGTTATCAGAGTAGGTGCTGCTACAGAGACAGAGATGAAGGAAGCTAAGTATCGTATGGAAGATGCTCTCAATGCTACAAGAGCAGCAGTAGAAGAAGGCATCATCTTCGGTGGTGGTAGCGCATACATCCACGCATCCAAGGAAGTTGCTAAGCTTGCTGAGAAGCTCGAAGGCGACGAGAAGACAGGTGCTAAGGTTGTTCTTAAGGCACTTGAGGCTCCTCTTTTCCACATTGCAAACAACGCAGGTCTTGACGGTTCTGTAATCGTAAACAAGGTTAAAGAATCCAAGCAGGGAATCGGCTTCAATGCATATTCAGAAGAGTATGTAGACATGGTTAAGGACGGCATCATCGATCCTGCCAAGGTTACAAGAAGCGCTCTTCAGAACGCAACATCTGTTGCTTCAAGTTTCCTCACAACAGAAGCTGCCGTAGCAACAATCAAAGAGCCCGTTCCTCCCATGCCCGCAGGCAACCCCGGAATGGGAATGATGTAATAAAATAACGAGGCATGCGCCTCGTTAAGGGGAAAAGCCCTTGTTCATCATTATTTCAACCCTCGACTTTAGTCGATGAGTAAAATAAGACATAGAGTGCGAAGCACTTGAAAATAAAAAGGATAGCTTATCGAGCTTGCTCGAAATAAGCTGTCCTTTTTTATTTTCAGTAGCGTCGAAGACGCGCTATGTCCTATTGTACGTATTGAATCAATCGAGAGATAAATCATTGGGTAAGGCTTATTCACCGACAGAGGCATATGCCGACAAAAAATAACGAGGAAATGCGTTAGCATTTTCGAGTCTAATGATTCAACGAGGTAAATCATTCATATGAGAACCAACGGTAACGAGGGAAGTGCGTCAGCGCTTTCCGAGTCTGATGATGCAGTGAAGTGAACCATTCAATGAGAACCAATGATAGCTCGGTCAGCGCTTTCCGAGTCTAATGATGCAACGAGCTTTTTGGGGTATGTCTAGAGTTTGATTACGTGGATGATTAAGGGAAATACTATTCATCCCCGTTAAAATAGCAGTGAATTGAACCTAGATTACGTGGGTGATTAAGAGAAATACCATCCATCCCCGTTAAAATAGAAGGGAATTGAGCCTTGATTACGTGGATGAATAAGAGAAATACTATTCATCCCCGTTAAAATAGCAGTGAATTGAGCCTTGATTACGTGGATGATCAAGAAAAATGCCATTCATCCACGTATGGCAAGCAACAAATCAACCGTAACAAATCAACGCAACGAATCAACAAATCTATCAAGAGAATGCACCCACCAAAGAAAAACATCTGGCGTGTGTCTCTGCCACGTTCAGAGTTTATTAAATTTTAATAGAATATTTAACAAAATATAGCACACTACTACTGTTATGACACTTATTCAAATGATATTATGTTAACAGATGGGTATTTTTGATTTCTTTAAATAGGAGAATATGCCTTATGAAAATGTTTAACGGAAAAAGTACATCTGCAAATGTAGCAGAGGCATCAAGAGGTCTTGCTGCACCTAAGCTTATCATTTTTACAAGTGATGCTGATCATTTTGATAAAAATGTGGCCGAGATTGAGGAGAAATTCCCGGGTATTCCCAGCATAGGTTGTGTGGGTATGAGTTATGATGCGTCGATTCAGGAAGCAGGTCTTTCAATTACTGCTTTTACTGAAGGGGTGAAGGTTAGAACCGGCGTTCTTGAGAAGGTATCAACAATGCCTGCTCGTGATGTTGGAAGTCTTGAGAAAGACCTTGACGAGATTAAACCCGGCAAGGAGAATACTGCGATAATCGATTTCTGTGCAGGAAATGACGCTGCAGTTCTTACCACACTCAGAAGCCTTCTTGACAGATATAATCTTCAGGTTATGGGCGCTACAGGTGATGCCGGCAAGGTTTCCTTAAACGGTAAGGTATATGAAGATGCCATGAGTTATGCCGTTATCAAAAATGAGGGCGGCAAGGTTAAATCCTATAAGGAGAACATCTACGAGCCCATGGATAACCGTCAGCTTATCGCATCCAAGACAGATAAGGCTAAGTATTATCTTGGAGAGCTTAACGGACGCTCCGCAAAGCAGGTTTATATGGATCTGACAGGCGCAAAGTCTGATAAAGAAATCATCGACCAGACCTTCAAGAATCCTCTTGGAAAGATGATAGGAAATGATGTTTGCATCTGCTCCATCAAGGATGTAGCAGGAAGCGGACTTATCCTGTACAGACAGATAAACGACTCTGATATCCTCACACTTCTTGAGATGAAGAACCCCATGGAAGTAGCCGAGCAGACTGTGAGCAGAATCAAAAATGATTTTTCAAAAATATCGGGTATATATTCAGTCAACTGTATTTTCAGATACCTTGTTCTGAAGGAGAGGGGAGAACTGAACACCTATCTTGGTAAGATAGCTCAGCTTGGACCATCCTGCGGACTAATTGGATTTGGAGAACATTACAATACCCAGTTTGTTAACCAGACAATGACATGTATTGTGTTTGAATGAGGGAGAGACGAATATGTTTACAGATATTTTTAAAAAGAAAACAGAAGAAGCTGATATCGAAGTAAACGCTCCTAAGGAAGATATGGATGAGAGTAAGAAGAAATCGCTTATCTATATTGCTGATTCTGTAAAAAAATTCCAGAAGGAGCTCGTTCAGAACGAGGTTAGCTCTCTTACAGAAATCCATGATATGGGTGAAGCAGTAGAGAATGTTATTAAGAGTAACAATGACCTCAGAGATCAGATGGAAGCATTTAATGAGATGTTCGCAGCTGTGAACGAAAGCGCCGGTAAGTTTGAAGATGTTAAGGTAAATATCTTAAACAGCGTTCAGAATGCCCAGAATAAAGTATCTGAATTAAAAGACAGCTCCAATGAAGTAAGAGCAAGCTTTGATGAGATGACACAGGGCTTCGAGAACTTCAAAAGTGCTGTTGATCAGATCTCCGATTACATGAAAAAGATCATCGGTATTGCAACCCAGACTAATCTGCTGGCACTTAATGCTTCAATCGAAGCTGCAAGAGCCGGCGCAGCAGGAAAAGGTTTCGCAGTTGTTGCTACGGAAGTAAGAGAACTGGCAGATGAGATCAAGGTTATGATCAGCCAGGTTAATGCATCTATTGATGCAGCAGGTGAAGAGAGTGAGAAGCTTTCTATCAATATTCAGAACTCGATCGCTGCCATGGATAAGAGCCTTCAGGAAGTTGATGAGACCAATGCAACCTTTGATGAGATCATCGAGAGCGCAAACGGTGCCAATGTAGTTCAGGAGGAAATCTCCGATACAGCGAATACGGCTTCCGATGAGCTTAACAGAATAGGCAACAGCTTCACGGAGATAAACAGGCGATATGATGCTCTTGTTAATCAGCTTGACAGGGTTAATTCCCTTGGTACTACAAAGAGCAGCGTGTTCGAACATATCGACAATCTGGTATCTCAGATAGAGCCTATTGTAAAAGACAAAAAATAATCGATTTCAGGTCTGTAACCCATGTGGTTGCAGACCTTTTTTTATCTTATAGCTTCCTACGGAAGCTATAAGATAAAAAACACTCCGTGTGGATGCGCAGCTCGCGGAATTGAAGTTTATTGCTTCGCAATACCGCTCGCGCGCGAGGATTTCGCAAGCGAAATCCTATTTTACTTTGTTATTTGAATGCGTGGTTTTTTTATATCTGATGCATATATAATAGTGACAATAAAAATATAAATTTAATCTGATATTGCAGGAGGAAATGATATGCCTAAGACAGCGTCAGAAATATTCAATAAAAAACTATATGCTTCTGATTCAGTAAGAGCGATAGAGCAGCGTGTGAATCAAACCTGGATGCACACGAGTGTTGTAGATCCAAATAGATCGATTTTAATGGATCTGTTTGAGGGATTTTGTGGCCTTGTTGAGAATGACCCCAATTTAATAGAGAATGGGCTTGAAAAACTTGAGAACTTCAACAAATTTCTTACAGAGCCTCAAGATGATGGAAGAACCGGTTTTGATATTCTTACAGACGGTTTATCAAAGGCAGATACTGAGACATTTTTTAGTGATCTGAGAAGATTCAATAGGGATCTCGATTGGGGTCTTGACATGGAGAAAATTGAGGAGATAAAAAATGAGAAGGTTGCTTCAATCGTTGATGAAAAGATTTCGGTCAGACCTACTACATTTAATGATTTGCTTGACAATGTACGAAAAAGTGAATCGAATGTCTCAAGAACAAGTTCAATGCGAGCTACAACAGTAGAGAATGTGATTGATAAATCCGAGGACATGGCTAAGGCACCGGATCTCTATAATGAAAAAGAAACTGCATGGGCATTGAATCTTAAGAATCAGGCGAAAGCTGCCAAGGGTAAGATGAATTCATCACAGTATAATAAATTCTATGATGAAATCAAAGTATTCACCAACCTGGCAGAAAAGATTATTGAAGCCAAAGAAAATTATCAGACCAATATGCCTCTTAGCAGTTTCAACTCAGACACACGTAAAAGATTGTCCAAGTATGCCAAAAACGGAATAGTCGAAAATATTGATATTTTAAGGGCTTATTCTAAATCCTGGAACCAGGTGAAGAAAAAAGCCAACGATTATCAGAACTATAAACTCAATGAGAAGAACTTCACAAGAGATCCCAAGGTAAAACCGGGACATGCTCTTGATTCAAGCGGAAAGAAGAAGTTTGCTCTTATGGATCAGATTTTTGGAGTAAAACCAAGAGAAGTTCAAAAGGTTAATAATGTGCAGAAAGCTAAGTGATTGAACTAAAAACATAAAGATAGCACTCATAATACTGATGGCAATAAAGTGAATGATTGATAGCAGAAAGGTCTTTGGCGATTAGTGCCAAAGATCTTTTTTTGCTCATTTTCCAAGGAAACCCAAATCCACAAAAACAGTTTATTGTTGACAAATAAAAAATCCGGCTATAATATTTCAAATGTAATTAGCTAAAAAGCATTTAACTAAAAAGGAGATAACTAAAATGAATTTAGATGAAATCAAAGAACTTATTGCTGAGACACTTGGAGTAGATGAGGACAAGGTTACACCTGATGCAAACCTCATTGACGATCTTGGAGCTGATTCACTTGCAATCGTTGAGCTTCACATGGAGATTGAGGAGAAGCTCGGAATAAAGATTCCGGATGAAGCAATTTCTGATCTTCATACTGTAAGTGATGTCCTTGAAGCTATCAACAAAAACAAATAAGAAAAGCAGGAGGTACTTATGGGACCTTTAATGAATGCCATATCTTTTCCTGCGAAGGTAAAAAAGGATATCGGCGATGCTTTTTTGAAAAAAGAAAAGGAGCCGGTTTTCATTACCTGCAAATCCTGTGGAAGAAGAGCACTGAAAAAGGACTGGCAAAACAGTTTCTATGTATGCCCTGTATGTGGCAAGTACAGAAGTATTGGAGCCTATTACAGACTATCGCTGATTCTGGATCCCGGAACCTTCTATGAACTAAATGCCGATCTTAAGGCTGAGGACCCCATGGAGTTTCCTGAATACAGGGACAAGCTTGATAAGCAGAAAAAGAGCACCGGACTTGAGGAAGCTGCTGTAACAGCAACAGGAAAAATCGGCGGATATAAAGTTACTGTCATAGTGCTGGACAGCAGGTTTTTCATGGGGAGTATGAGCAGCATAGTGGGAGAGAAAGTCACAAGGGCGGTAGAATATGCCACAGAGAAAAAGATGCCACTTATCATTTTCTCAGCCAGCGGCGGAGCCAGGATGCAGGAAGGGATCTACAGTCTGATGCAGATGGCAAAAACTGCGGCAGCAATAGAAGAATTCAATGCTTCAGGCGGACTGTATATCAGCTATCTGACGCATCCCACAACAGGCGGAGTAACAGCAAGTTTTGCATCTCTTGGAGATATCACACTGGCTGAACCGGGAGCACTAATCGGTTTTGCAGGTCCAAGAGTAATCGAGCAGACAATCCATAAAAAGCTCCCCAAGGGTTTTCAGAGAAGTGAATATCTTGAGAACCACGGCTTTGTGGATAAGATAGTGCCAAGAAATCAGATGAGATCCACTCTGATAAAGCTGCTGGAACTTCATGGAAGGTAAGAAGAGAGCGAACTGAAACATCGACAGCGGTAATAATAATCGCCACGAGGTATGGTCAGATGATTGAAACGATACTTAAAAAAGTTGAAAAAATAGATGCGCAGATAGATGCACTGCAAAGTACAGCGGGAAAGGAAGCAAAGGTTCTTGTTAAAAAGACAAGTGAAAGCATAGAGAAGCTTGAGAGCGTAACCTCTGAGTATGACAGCTGGGACAGGCATTCTAAGGAGATTGAAAAGCTCAAAGAGATGCGGGCATATTTCCTTAGTGATTGCAGGAATCTTAGCCCTGATGAAAAGGTTTATCTTGCAAGACATAGTGCAAGGCCTCATATCGATGATTTCATAGATTCGCTTTTTACTGATTTTTTTGAGCAGAAGGGTGATCATCTTTTTGATGAGGATAAGAGTATCTATGGAGGAATAGCGAAATTCCATGGAATCCCGGTAACTGTCCTTGGGCACAGAAAAGGGCACAGTGCCCAGGAAAGCATGGAATACAATTTTGGGATGCCCTGCCCTGAAGGATATCGCAAGGCACTAAGGATCATGAATCAGGCTGAGAAGTTCAGAAGACCGATAATAACCTTCATTGATACTCCCGGAGCATATCCCGGAATGGAGGCAGAGGAGCATGGTCAGGGTGAAGCCATTGCCATGAATCTTGCCAAGATGAGTCAGTATCACGTGCCTGTTATTTCTATTGTCACAGGCGAAGGAAATTCCGGAGGAGCCCTTGCTATAGGTGTTGCCAACAGGGTACTTATGCTTGAAAACGCTGTTTATTCAATTCTAAGTCCTGAGGGCTTTGCAAGTATTCTCTGGAAGGATTCCGGAAGACGCAAGGAAGCCTGCGAGCTCATGAAGCTGACGGCCGAAGATCTTTTTGCAGCAGGAATAGCAGATGAAGTTATAGCAGAGCCCCTTGGAGGAGCTCAGAGAGATTATAAGACTGTTATGAGAAATCTTGATGAAGCGATCTATAGACATCTAAAGGACCTGATGACCCTTTCGGAAGCAGAGATCAAGAATGACAGGCAGATGAAATTCAGGAAGATTGGATGAGATTATGAGGAAAATATCTATAGTCGGAACCGGAATGTCCGCAGCGGGAAAAAAAATCACAAATGAGGATCTTTCTAAGATGGTTGATACCAGTGATGAATGGATCACCACAAGAACAGGCATAAAGGAGAGACGGTTCTGCGATGAGGGGGAGAGTACATATACTCTGGCAGAAACTGCAGCAAGAGAGGCGATCACTGAGGCAGGCGTAAATATAGAAGACATTGATGCAGTCGTATGCGCTACAGTCTCTGCTGAATACATTACGCCCAGCCTTGCCTGCGTTGTCCAAAGAAAACTTGGACTTAAGGAAAATATTCCTGTTCTTGATATCAACGCAGCCTGCAGCGGATTTATATACGGGCTTGAAGTGGCAAGAGGACTTCTTGATGGAAGTAATGGCAGGTATGGCCTGGTTATTGGATGTGAACAGCTGTCGAGACTTATGGACATGACTGACAGAAGTACCTGCGTTCTTTTCGGAGATGGCGCCGGCGCAGCAGTTGTAAAACTTGATCAAGAGAAAACCTATGCATCGGTTCTTGGTGCAAGAGGAGGCTTCGAGATACAGGTAGAAGGCGCAGGACCTGTGATAAGCAAAATAAAAATGGATGGGAAGGAAGTCTTTAAATTTGCCACAGCCGCGATTCCAAAGTGCATAGATGACTTGCAGGAAAAAACAGGCATCGGCATCAACGATGTAAGTCAGGTTATATGCCACCAGGCAAATGCAAGGATTCTTGATCACTGCGTAAAAAAGCTAAAGGCAGATTCTGATAAGTTCTATAAAAACATGGACAGATACGGCAATACCAGCGCAGCCTCGGTACCAATGGCGCTCCATGAGTTGGTTAAACAGGAAAAGATTCATAAAGGGGATAAGCTGATGCTGGTAGGCTTTGGCGGAGGTCTGACCTGGGCCGGAGTGATCATTGAATACGACGGAAAATGCTCCGTGGGGACGTAAACAAGGTTCACAGCGCTAGTATAATTACCCACATCCCATATCCATAGATAAAGGTGAAAACATGAAAAAGCTAAATGAAATACTTGGTACTGAATACCCAATAATCCAGGGAGGAATGGCAAATATAGCAACGGGTGAATTTGCAGCGGCATGTTCCAACGCTGGTGCACTCGGGCTTATAGGCGTAGGTGGCATGAACCCGCAGATGCTAAGAGATGAGATTGATATCTGCAGATCAAAAACAGATAAGCCTTTTGGCGTAAATATTATGCTGATGCATCCTGACGCAGATGAGTTTGCAGAGATTGTAGTAGAGAAAAATGTAAAGGTTGTAACGACAGGTGCCGGGAATCCCGGTAAATACATGGAGAAATGGAAGGCAGCGGGAATTACGGTAATTCCTGTAGTAGCTGCTCCCATTCTTGCAAGGCATCTTGAAAAAGCAGGAGCAGACGCGGTCATTGCTGAGGGTTGTGAAAGCGGCGGTCATGTGGGAGAGATGACGACAATGACACTTGTTCCTCAGACAGTGGATGCTGTTGATATCCCCGTTATCGCAGCGGGAGGCATAGCCGATCCAAGACAGGTAAAGGCTGCTTTTGCTCTTGGTGCCTGCGGTGTTCAGGTGGGTACATGCCTTCTTGCAAGTAATGAGTGTCCAATCCATGAAAACTACAAAAATGCTGTGATAAAGGCAAAGGGTACAGATGCCATCGTCACAGGAAGAATAGGCGGAACACCTGTAAGAATTCTGAAAAACAGGATGAGCCGCGAGTATATCAAACAGGAAAAGGCAGGAGCGGGCATCGAAGAGCTTGAGAAATTTACGCTTGGAAGTCTTAGAAGAGCGGTTTTTGAAGGGGATACAGAAACAGGAAGCCTTATGGCGGGTCAGACCTGTGGTCAGATAAAAGAAATCAGACCTGTCAGAGAGATTTTTGAGGAGCTAATGAGATGAAGAAGACAGCGTTTTTATTTGCAGGGCAGGGAAGTCAACATAGGGGCATGGGTGAAGATCTCTACAGGGATTATGAGGAGTTCAGAGAGATTTTCGACAATGCGGAAACAGATTTTGATATAAAAAAGGTCTGCTTTGAAGACGAGGAAGGGCTGCTTGATAAGACAAAATACACTCAGCCCTGTATGGTAGCTTTTGCGGCAGGCGTTTCAAATATCTTAAAAAAACATGGAATAAAGGCGGATATGTTGGCTGGACTTTCTCTTGGAGAGTATTCAGCGCTTTGTGCTTCGGGAGTTTTTGATGCCAAGACAGCTGTTAAGATAGCGGCATTCAGAGGGAATGCCATGACAAGGGCTGCTGATGGCATCCAAAGTGCAATGACAGCAGTAATGGGCCTTGGAAGAGAAGAACTTCAGCAATGCGTAAATGAAGCAGAGGGACTTGGCGTTGTTTCCATCTGTAATGACAATTGTCCCGGACAGCTTGTTATTGGAGGAGAGAAAGCAGCTGTATCTGCAGCAGCAGAATTTGCCAAAAACAGAGGGGCCAGAAGGTGCGTGCCGCTTAATGTAAGCGGACCTTTTCACACTTCCCTTATGGAGAGCGCAGGAGATGAGCTGGAGAAATATTTTGAGGATGTGAATTTTGGCAAAGAGAAAGTTCCTGTTGTTTTCAATGTTACAGGTAAGGAGCTTTTGCCTGATCAGTCCATACCTGAACTTCTTAAGCTGCAGGTGCAAAGCGGCGTAAAGATGACAGACAGCTTAAACTATATGCTTGATAAGGGTGTCAGGAGATTTGTAGAGATTGGCCCCGGAAAAGCGCTTACAGGTTTTGTGAAAAGATGTGCCAAAGAAAAGCAGATAGATGATATTGAATGCTTCACAGTAGAAACATCGGAAGATATAGAAGCACTTGCATCAGGCTGGAGCTAAGGAAAACTTTACAGAAATATGCACAGTTTCAGCCCTGAAAGGATAAAGAATATGGACAGCAATAAAAGAACAGCCATTGTAACAGGCGCGGCAAGAGGCATAGGAAGAGAGATTGCAATCTCTTTTTATAAAAAGGGATATAACGTGGTTATGAACTATGCGGGGAATGATAAAGCCGCAGAAGAGACCATCAGGCTTTGCAAAGAAAGCGGAGATGGCAACATCATAAGCGTAAAGGGAGATGTATCAAAAGAGGATACAGCCCGTGCTCTTGTTGATGCAGCGATGAATGAGTTTGGAGCTATCGATGTAGTTGTAAATAATGCAGGTATTACCAAAGACACTCTTATGGCCATGATGAAAACAGATGACTTTGACAGAGTCATTGATGTGAATCTTAAGGGTGCATTTTTGCTTACGCAGAAGACCCTTAAGCCCATGATGAAGAAACGATATGGAAGAATAATAAACATTTCCAGCGTAGTTGGTGTCCATGGAAATGCAGGTCAGGTTAACTATGCTGCCAGCAAGGCGGGGCTGATCGGTATGACCAAGTCTATAGCGAAGGAGCTGGCAGGCAGGAATATTACGGTAAATGCTGTGGCACCCGGAATGATAGCAACAGATATGACGGACAGCCTTAGCGATAAAACAAAGGATCAGATAAAAAGCACTATACCGGCGGGCCGGATGGGGACGCCTGATGATATAGCCAATGCGGTACTTTTTCTTGCAGATGAAAAAAGCGGATATATCACAGGGCAGGTGCTTATGGTTGATGGCGGAATGGGAATGTGAGTTGGAGATTACATGGTTATGAATACAAAAAGAAGAGTAGTTATTACAGGGCTTGGGACCATAAATCCTACGGGAAACAGTGTGGCAGAGAGCTGGGAAGCAGTTAAATGCGGAAAAAGCGGAGTGGGACTCATAACAGCATTTGATACCACTGATTTTAAGGTTAAGGTTGCTGCGGAGGTTAAGGATTTTGCTCCCGAAACAAGACTTGAGAAAAGAGAACTCCGTCATATGGCAAGGTTTACACAGCTGGCACTTTTTGCTGCTGAGGAAGCTATCAAAGATTCAGGACTTTGCGGAGGTGATGAGTTTTCATATTCATCAAAGGTTTCGAATTCAGATGCTGCAAGATGCGGAGTGATAGTATCAAGTGGAATTGGCGGCCTTGAGGTTACCGCGGCGCAGCTTGATCGCGCAAGCAAAATGGGATTTGATAAGGTTAATCCCTTCTATGTGCCCATGGCTATTTCCAATATGGCAGCAGCGAGGATTGCCATACAGCACGGTTTTAAGGGGATGTGCTCATGTCCCGTGACAGCCTGTGCAGGTGGAAGCAATGCTATAGGCGACAGCTTTTTCAGAATTCGTGACGGATATGAGGATGTGATGATCTGCGGCGGAACAGAGAGCTGTATTACGCCTCTTGGTATTGCAGGCTTTCAGAACATGAAGGCTTTGTCTGAGACTACAGATCCTGAGAGAGCCAGCATCCCTTTTGATAAGGACAGGAACGGCTTTGTAATGGGCGAGGGCAGTGGAATCCTGGTCCTTGAAGAATACCGGCATGCTGTTTCGAGAAACGCCCATATATATGCAGAAATTGTGGGATATGGCAGTAACTGTGATGCATTCCATATAACGTCACCGTCACCTGATGGCGAGGGCGGTGCAGCCTGTATGGAGCTTGCTCTTAAGGATGCAGGGCTTAGAGCAGAAGATATTGATTATATTAACACTCATGGCACATCCACAAGTCTTAATGATAAGTACGAGACTGCAGCTATTAAGAAGGTTTTTGGAAAACATGCGTATGAGCTTTGTGTTTCAAGCACTAAATCAATGACAGGCCACCTTCTTGGGGGAGCAGGAGGAGTTGAAGCTGTATTTTCGATAAAGGCTCTGGAGGATGATTTTGTACCGCCAACAGCCAGCCTTCGTGAAACAGATCCCGAGATGGATCTGAACTATGTTCCCGGCAAGGGAGTATCCAGAAAGCTTAACTATGTTCTTAGCAACAGTCTTGGATTTGGTGGACATAACGCCTGCCTTATTTTCAAGAAAGCGTAATGCATTGCGAGGTTTGGAATGTTAGAAGAAGTAATTGTAAGAGATGAGAAAAACGTACTTTCAGCTGAGGAGATAGCTGAGATTTTACCACACAGGTATCCCTTTGCCCTTGTTGACAGGATACTGGACTATGAACCGGGAGTATGGGCAATTGGCAAAAAATGCGTAAGTATGGACGAGCCCTTCTTTCAGGGACATTTTCCAGGAAAGCCCATAATGCCGGGAGTACTTATAATCGAGGCACTGGCTCAGACAGGGGCAGTGGCTGCGCTTTCACTTCCTGAAAATAAAGGTAAGATTGCGCTATTTGGCGGAATAAAAAATGCCAGATTTAAAAAGCAGGTTGTACCGGGGGATGTTTTAGAGCTTCGTGTAAACATGCTTAGAAGTAAAGGACCTGTGGGTGTTGCTGAGGCGAGGGCACTTGTTGATGGCAATGTTGTCACCAGGGCAGAGATTACATTTTCTGTTATTTGAGCTTCAAAATGATTCATGAAAATCTTTGGGACTCAAATTTAAACATATCTTATAGCAATATTTGAAATTACATTATAAAGCTTTGGAAAAATCGTGAATATTTTTGAAAAGTCAAGATTTGATTTATAGAAATTTACCGATTATAATAATCTTTGGGTTACGTTATTTTTTTAACAAGATTATTTTTTAAAGGAGGTATTTGGTATGTCACGTTTTACTCTGCCCAGAGATATTTATCATGGAAAAGGTGCTCTTGAAGCACTGAAGACTTTCGAGGGCAAGCGCGCCATCGTCTGCACAGGTGGCGGATCCATGAAAAGGGGCGGCTTTTTACAGAAGGTAGAGGATTACCTTAAGGAAGCCGGAATGGAGGTTGAGCTCTTTGAGGGTATCGAGCCCGATCCTTCAGTTGAAACAGTTATGAAGGGTGCTGAAGCTATGCAGAAGTTCCAGCCCGACTGGATCGTTGCAATCGGCGGCGGTTCACCTATCGATGCAGCAAAGGCTATGTGGATCAAGTATGAATATCCTGATACCACATTTGAAGATATGTGCAAGGTATTCGGACTTCCCAAGCTCCGTACCAAGGCAAAATTCTGTGCTATTTCTTCAACATCAGGAACAGCTACAGAGGTTACAGCTTTCTCAATCATTACAGATTATCAGAAGGGTATTAAATTCCCTATCGCTGACTTCGAGATCACACCCGATGTTGCTATCGTAGATCCTGAGCTCGCTCATACAATGCCTAAGAAGCTGGTTGCTCACACAGGTATGGATGCTATGACACACGCCGTTGAGGCTTATGTTTCAACAGCTAACTGCGATTACACAGATCCTCTTGCAATTCATGCAATTGAGATGATCATGGATAATCTTGTTAAGTCATATAATGAAGATATGGACGCAAGAGATGCTATGCACAACGCACAGTGCCTTGCAGGAATGGCATTCTCCAATGCTCTTCTTGGTATCGTTCATTCTATGGCTCACAAGACCGGAGCTGTTTTCGCTGATCTTGGTTCTCACATCATCCACGGCGCTGCAAATGCTATGTACCTTCCCAAGGTTGTTGCATTCAACGCAAAGGATCCTGTAGCTAAGAAGCGTTATGGCGTTATCGCTGATTATATGCACCTTGGCGGATCGAATGATGATGAGAAGGTTAAGCTCCTTATCGATTATCTGCGCAAGATGAATGATGACCTCAACATTCCTCACAGTATCAATCACTACGGCGCTGACGGTCTTCCGGCAGAGCAGGGCTTTGTTCCTGAGGATGTATTCCTTGAGAGACTTCATGACATCGCTGCAAATGCTATTCTTGATGCCTGCACAGGTTCCAATCCTCGTCAGCCCAGCCAGGAAGAGATGGAGAAGCTCCTTAAGTGCTGCTACTATGATACAGAGGTTGATTTCTAATATCGCCGCCTGAATTTAGTACACAGTAAAAGTAGAAACGATAATTAAGGACGACCTTTCGAATCAGACAATAACCTGATTGAAGGTCGTCCTTTTATGCTATAATTTATAAAAATGATTAAAGGAAATTTAGCTAATGTTCAATACATCTATAAGTGAGATTTACGACAAACTTCGCCTGCATTTTTACATGAAGGTCTATTCCCGTTTTGAAAACAGAGAGGCTACACTGACCACAGTTGAGTCCTTCAGTATGGAGGTCATTATGGCCCTTGGCGAGCCTACTGTTGCCCAGTTTGCGGGAGTAGTAAATATCTCATCTCCAAACGCAGCCCACAGAATCAAATGCCTTGTGCAAAAGGGCTATGTTGAGAAGATTCAGTCCAAGGATGATGCCAGAGAATATCACCTTAGGCCTACCAAAAAGTATATGGATTTCAGGCAGATAAATCAGGACTATTTAACGCTCCTTATGAAGAGATGTGAGGAGAGATTTTCTCCCGAGGACTATGCCAAGCTAAATGAGATGCTTGATATCATAAATCATGAGCTTATGCCTGAGCTTGATATTAAAGATTATACTTTTTTCGATAAGGTAGGTGAGTAGGAAATATGAAATTCTTACATTTAGGTGATCTTCATCTTGGAAAAAGCCTTGGTGAATTCGATCTTACCACTGATCAGAGATTTATTTTGAACAGAATTATTGATATTGCTAAAGAAAAGAAGGTAGATGCCATCCTCATAGCGGGGGATGTGTATGACCGTGCGATTCCATCGGAAGCAGCGGTCAGCCTTCTTGATTCTTTTTTCTGCAGCTTATCTGAAAATAATATCAAGGTTTTTGTGATCAGCGGTAATCACGACTCTGATGAGAGACTTGGCTTTGGAAGTGCTCTTTTTGAGGAGAGCGGGATTTTTATTTCTTCTAAATTTGACGGACAGCTTCGAAAATACGTGGTCACTGATTCCTTTGGAGATGTGAATATTTATCTTTTGCCTTTTGTTAAGGCTTCGCAGGTTCGTCACTTTTTCCCTGATGAAAAAATAGAGAGTTATGACGATGCGGTAAAATGCGTCCTTGAGCATTCTGATTTTGATGGGAATGCAAGGAACGTACTTGTGTCCCATCAGTTTGTTGCCGGAAGCGCGGACCCTGTTCTTGCGGGATCTGAGCATATTCAGCAGCTCAGTGTGGGAACAGTCGAGAAAATATCCTATAGCACCATGGAGAAGTTTGATTATGTGGCACTTGGTCACATACATTCCCCGCAGAAGGTGGGCCATGAGCACATAAGATATTCAGGATCACCAATCAAGTATTCTCTTAGCGAAGTAAATAATGATAAGTCAGTGCCTTTTGTAACTATAGGCGAAAAGGGCGACGTGGATATAGAGCTTATACCTCTTAAGCCAAAGCGTGACCTTAGACGTATAAAAGGGGAACTAAAGCAGCTCCTTAAGAGTGAAAATGTGACGGACACAGAGGACTTTATATATGTGATCCTTACTGATGAGAATATCGTAAATGATGCCATGGGTATTTTTCAGCAGTACTATCCATACACCATAAAGATTGAGTATGACAACGAACACACAAGAAGCATAGAGCATGTGGATGCGGCAGCTTTTGCAGAGAAAAGATCTTTCACAGATCTCATTTCAGATTTCTACAGGCAGGTCTATGGGTGCGAGATCACAGAGGACGAGCTCCTTATAATGAAGGAAGTTGGCAGAGAGGCAGGTGTAGCGGATGAAGCCGATTAAACTAATAATTAGTGCCATTGGCCCCTACGCCGGAAAGGCCAATGAGATAGATTTTTCAAAATTTGAAGAAAAGGGACTTTTCCTTATCTGCGGTGACACCGGGGCGGGAAAGACCACTATTTTTGATGCCATCTGTTTTGCTCTGTATGGACAGACCAGCGGAAGCTACCGTGATACCAAGAATCTTAGGAGCGAGTATGCTTCTGAGGGCACAGAGAGCTACGTGGATTTTTATTTTTCGCATCAGGGACACGAGTACCATGTATACAGACAGCCATCTTATGAGAGACCCAAGCAGCGCGGAACAGGCATGGTTTCCGTAAAAGAAAAGGCGATTCTCTATGAGGATGATAAGACACCAATTGAGGGAATAACTCCTGTAAACAATGAGATAAAAGAGCTTTTGGGAATAGACTATAAGCAGTTTAAGCAGATAGCCATGATAGCCCAGGGAGAATTCTGGTCTCTTTTAAATGCTAATACAGATCAGAGAACCGATATTCTCAGAACCATTTTCATGACAAACAGCTACAAGGATATCGAGTTTAAGCTTAAGGCAAAAATGGACGCAGCATTTGGCGTAAAGATCAGAACCCAGGAGAGTATTTTGCAGTATTTTAATGATGTTGCGATTGCTGATCCCGAAACTTTGCCTGAGGATATCATTGAGTTAAGGGAGCGGGTTAAGGCTGCAAAGAGTATATGGAATACAGAAGAGCTGATTACTTCCATAGACAGGATAGTAGAGATAGATGAAGAAAAGAATAAGGAAATAAAGGAAGGGCTTGGTAAGCTTGAGGAAGAGCTTTCAAATGCCAATAAGGAGCTTGCTACCGCTACGGACAATAACAAATTTTTAGAGACTCTTGAAGCTACCCTTAACAGGAAAAATGAGCTGGATGAGAAAAAGCCAGAGATGGATAAGCTTAAGGGCATTATCGAGAAGCAGAAAAATGCGGTCTATAAATGTAAGCCAAGTCTTGATGAGCTTGAAAAGATCAGCTTAAGCATTAAGAATACCAGGGCTTCTATAGATGAATCAAAGGAAGCTTTAGAAGAGAATAAGAGCCGGCTTGAAGCAGCTGCTAAGAGATTACAGGATGCAGAGAGCAAGAATGACAGAGCCCTTGAATTAAATACACTTGTAAAAAAGATCGAAGATGAAAAAGAGAAGTATCAGACCAGAGAAAATTTAAGTAGTAAGGCTAAAGCTTTAAGGAAAACCGGTGAAGACATAACAGCAAATCTCGAAGCTATTGCTGTGAAAGAAACAGAGCTAAAAGAAAAAACGGAGAGTCTTGAAAAGACTGTGTCAGAGCTTTCTGATGCGCCTTTGAGACTTACGGCTCTTGATGCATCCTGCAAGGAAATGTCTGATATTCTGGCAGACTTAAATAAGATAGTTGATGAGAGAATTCCTTCTCTTAACGATAAGAAGGCGTCACTTTTGGAAAAGCAGAATATATTTGAATCTGCAAGAGCTGCCTATGATAAGGCCCTTCAGGCTAAAAATGACGGAGAGAGAATCCTTGAAAACAGCAGAGCAGGAATTCTGGCTGCTACGTTAAAAGAGGGTGAAAAATGCCCTGTATGCGGATCTGTCCATCACCCGGAGCCTGCATCTCTTCCCGAGGAATCCATTACAGAGGAGGAGTTTAAGGAGCTTTCAAGACTTTGCGAGAAGGCATTAAGTGATAAGAATAAAGCTCTGACAGAGGCTGAAAAGGATAAGGCTTCCGTTACAGAGATCGAAGGACAGCTAAGATTAGATGCAATGGATATCCTTGAAAAGGATATTTTTGGAGAGAGCAGCTTAGAAGGCGCATCCTTTGATGAAATAGCAGAGAAAACCGTACCTGCAAGAGATGAGCTTAAATCTCTTTTACGTAAAAAGGAAGAGGAGAGAGCCAAAGCAAAAGCCGATAGCGATGCACTTGGAAGGGCTGATGCCGAGCTTAAAAATGCCCAGGGAAAAGAGAGGGATGACCTTTTACAGAGTAAGGAAGAAGCGCTTAAGGAGCAAAGAGAAAACTCAGTGGAGTATTCTTCATGCATAGGAGCTCTTGGGGAGCTGGAAGGACTTAGTTATCCTGATCTGGAGACAGCGACGACCGCCATGAAGGATGCAGAAAAAGAATATAAAGCCATAACCTGTGAGATTGATGATGCAAGGCAGGATAAGCAGGGCCTTGATAAAAAGGCAGCAGAGCTTGAGGCAACTATAAAAACCCTTAATGAAGCTTTTACAAATGACAGCGATGAGTATGCTCAGAAAGAAAAGGAGTTTTCACTTTTAATAAGTCAGATGTCCTTTGAATCTGTTGATGACCTTAAGGAGTATATAGTTCCTGAAAGAGAGATAGAAGATGGCGATAAGCGCAGTAGGGACTATGACACAGAGGTTAAGCTTTGTGCATCGGATCTTGAAAAAGCCAAAAAGGATGCAGAGGGAAGAAGCTATGTAGATATAGAAGCCCTTCAGAAGAATGTGGATGAGCTGACTAAAAGGGTGGACGGCATTAGAGGCGATGCCGGCAAAATTGGACTTCGCATAGAGACCAACAAAGAACGCCGGGATAAGATAAAGGCTCAGGATGATGCTTTTTCAAAGGCAGTAAAGGAACATGATACCTGTAAGCGTCTGTACAGCCTTGTCAAGGGCACAACAGGAAACGGTAAGATAACCCTTGAGCAGTACATTCAGGCAGCAGGCTTTGACGGAATTATAAGAGCTGCTAACAGAAGACTCTATCCCATGAGTGATAACCAGTTTGAGCTTTTCAGACAGGAGGACTCTCTGGGCAAACAGAGTAACACCTTCCTTGATCTGGAGGTTCTTGATAATTTTACCGGAAAGAGAAGACCTGTAGGTAACCTGTCAGGCGGTGAGAGCTTTAAGGCTTCCCTTAGTCTTGCTCTTGGCCTTTCAGATACGGTATCTTCCAGTATGGGCGGAATTCAGATGGATGCGCTTTTCATAGATGAGGGCTTTGGAACTCTGGATAGGAAGTCTATAGATAATGCCATGGATATTCTACTTGGCCTTTCAAATGCCAATAAGCTTGTCGGTGTTATAAGCCACAGAGAGGAGCTGGTAGAGAATATCCCTCAGCAGATCAAGGTAAAAAAGGAAAAGAACGGAAGTACCATCGAGATAGAGACAGGTATGTGATATTAGTATGTAAGCTTTAGGCTTATATGCGCGTAATAAAAGTATAGTGACCGGAGATATCGAACATTTGAAATCAAAGTGTTCGATATGTTCCGGTCATTTTTTATGCATGTGTCTGTTAAAGTCTGTGAGGGGTAGAACGCGGGAAACAATTGTGATACCGTCCATATTGTTATTAGAAAACAAAAGAGATTATGGAAACGAGGAGAGCATTATGAAAAAGACATACCCCCTTACTCCGGCCCAGAATATGCATTACAGATGGATAAAGGAATATGGGACTCAGCAGGTTTCAGGACTTAGCGTTGTAGCTTCCCTAAAGGCCGAGATTGATTTTGGACTTCTTAAAAAGTGCATACAGCTTGAGATGGAGAGATATGGCTGCATGAGGCTTAGATTTACCAAGGCTGACGAAGAGGGAAACGTAAAGCAGTATCTGAAAAAGGATTCCAGAGATATTCCTCTAAAGGATCTTACGGGAATGACTTTAAAGGAAGCGGATGACCTGATGCAGAGCTGGGCATATGAGACCTTTGATGGTGATGATATTCCTATGTGCGAAGTTTTCATGGTAAAGCTGCCTGAGGGATATAGGGGATTTTTCATACACATGGATCACAGGCTTATAGATTCCTGCGGAGTAATGGTTATGACTAATGACATAATGTCACTTTATACCCATTACAGATTTGGAGCTGAATATCCAAAGGATCTTGCAGATTTTGAAAGCGTCCTTGAATCAGATCTGCAAAAAGCAGGTAATGAGAAGCGTTTTAACAAAGATAAAAAGTTCTGGGATGAGCAGCTTGATAATCTTGGTGAGCCTTTGTATTCGGATATCCAGGGACCTTCAGTTTTGGAGGAGTCAAGGAAAAGGCATAAGAATAAAAAGCTAAGAAGTGCTGATATAGAGCGAAAGGAACTGTTTGTGACAGTAAAGGATTATAAGCTTGATCCTGAGACTTCAAAGAGACTGTTTGATTTTTGCCAGAATCACAATATATCAATGACAAACCTTTTGCTTCTTGGTATCAGAACCTATCTGTCCAAGCAAAACGGAGGTCAGGAGGATATTTCAATACAGAACTTTATATCAAGAAGAGCCACAAAGGATGAGTGGACATCAGGGGGCAGCAGGACCATCATGTTTCCCTGCAGAACAGTAATAGCTGCTGATACGGATTTTATTACCGCTGCATACGAAGTGCAGAATATTCAGAATAGGATATACATGCACAGTAATTACGATCCGGCGCTTATCTACGATGAGATAAAAAAGCGTTACGGTACGCCCAAGGATACTACCTACGAGAGCTGCTACCTCACCTATCAGCCAATGCCTGTTAAGATGGAGAATCCATTCCTAAAGGATATACCGATGCACGCCAAGTGGTTTGCTAATGGGGCAGCAACCAAGAAGATGTACCTTACAGTTTCGCACACGGAGGATGGCGGTATGAATTTCTCATATCATTACCAGACAGTAAAGCTTACAGAGAAAGATGTGGAGCTGATGAATTATTACCTGATGAGAATATTGTTTAGAGGTATCGAGCAACCGGATATGACGGTTGGGGAATTGATGGAAGCTGTTTAAGTAATCACTTAGCGAGGTATTTTCAAGCTTAGTGTACTACTTAGTTCTGGCGAGCGAAGCGAGAGCAGAACATCATTGTTTTAGGAGGAGAAAATTATGAGCAGAGAGATGAAGTTCAAAACTATTATTGCGCAGTACTGTGAGGTTTTACCGGAGAAAATGAAAGGTGACTTAAGGTTCAGGGAGGATCTGGGTTTCAGCTCACTGGATTTCATGTCATTTCTTGGAGAGCTGGAGGATGAGTTTGATGTGGAGCTGGAGATCGAGCAGGCTACATCAATTTCGACAGTCGGTGAAGCGTTAGAACTTTTGAATGAGCTTGATATGGCAAGTTGATATGAGAGTACTCAGTTGCTTTTTGCAAGACTTAACAGAACTACTTGGCATAACATAAGGAGGAGACCATGAAAAATATCAGATCTATCTGGGATGAGACAGTTAATAGATACGGAAAGCTTCCGGCTCTTAGGTGGCTTTCAAAAAAGAATATCCATGAAAAGAGCTACGGCGAAATAGATGAGAAGGTAAAAGATATAAGAGCCATGCTGGAAAAAAGCGGCTACAGAGGATCACATATTGCACTTATAGGAACCAGCTCAGAGCAGTGGCTTGAGGGATACCTTGGAATAGTTACGGGAGTAAATATCGCTGTGCCTCTTGATGCAAATCTTCCTGATGATGAGCTTATTGATCTTTTGCAGAGAGCTGACTGTGAAGCGCTTTTTCTTACATGCCAAAGACCGGAATTAAAAGAAATGGCAGAAGAGCGCTGTCCAAAGATCAGAGATATCTGGATGCTGACAGATGATGAGTTTTCATCATTCCCTAAGCATGATATCGAAGTTTTGGGAGCTGAAGATTTTGATATAGCTACAATTATTTATACCTCCGGAACAACAGGAAAAAGCAAAGGCGTTATGCTCACCCAGGAGAATCTTGCCGAGAATGTAAATAATGTTGTATATGACGCGGCCCCCGGATGCGTGGTGCTAAGCGTCCTTCCAATCCATCATGCATACTGCCTTGTTATGGACTACCTTAAGACCCTTTCCCTTGGATCAGTTGTATGCATCAACGATTCATTTATGCACATGGTAAGGAATATGGCCATATTTAAGCCTGAAGTAATGCTTATGGTGCCTCTTATGATCGAGACTATCTATAAGAAGGTGGCAGCAGCTGAGCAGGATGCCATAGCAAGAGCCATGGAGGCAGCAGGTGTTCCTGAAACAGCAATACCAAATAATGTACTATATGCCATAAGAAGGGGCATTTATGAAAAGGTCTTCGGTGGTAAGCTTCGAATAATCTTTACTGGCGGAGCTCATCTTGATCCTTTTTATATAGAGAAGTTTGCAGATTATGGAATTGATATACTTGAGGGTTATGGAATGAGTGAGTGCTCACCCGTTATCACAAGTAATACTCCAGAGAACCATAAGCCCGGATCCATAGGAAAGCCACTTAAGAATGTGGAAATAGCCTTTGAGGACGGAGAGATTCTTGTAAGGAGCAGCAGCGTTATGAAGGGTTATTACAAGATGCCTGATGAAACAGCGGAGACCATCACAGACGGATGGCTTCACACCGGGGACAAGGGATATATGGATGAGGACGGTTATCTTTTCATAAACGGAAGAGTAAAGAACCTGATTATTATGTCCAATGGTGAGAATGTGTCTCCCGAAGAGATAGAGAACAAACTGGCTCTGCATCCACTTATCGCTGAAGTAGTCATAACCGGTGAAAACAACGGACTTACAGCAAGGATTTTCCCTGAGCCGGAGCAGGTAGATAAAAGAAAGCTTTCAGAGGATGAGATAAGAAATGAACTTCAGAACTTCATCGATGAGTTCAATAAATCTCAGCCCACCTACAGACATATAACCGCACTGGTTATCCGTAAGACACCTTTTATCAGAAATACTACAGGCAAAATAAAAAGGCAGGATGCTCTAAAAGAGAATCCTGCAGCATAATAGGTATGAATTAATACATAAATGGGAAAATACCGTTCAAAAAGATAGTGGTAAGAATATCTGCTATATTCTCAGCCGGGGATGCAAAATCCTCGGCTGTCCATTTGTGAAGGACACCGATTGTGGCACCGATTGTACCGGCAATCATATATGTGTACTGCTCTTTAGAAACGTTCCGGAAATGGTATTCATCTGACCTGCCTGTTACATATTTATGGAACATCAGCATAGCCTTTTCAAAGAATCCGTCACCTCGGGCACTTTCAAGAAGCCCTGCAAGGAAAGGATTCTTTTTTGTGTAATTGCAGATTGCCAGGAAATAAGAGCGGCAGAGATCCTTGTTGTTTTCAGGATGGAAGCTCTCCATCATATGAAAAATGTCATCGATGGTTTTATCCTCAGCTGCAGTTACCAGTGCAGGAATATTTTCATAATGGTTATAAAAAGTGCTTCGTACAATGCCGGCTCTTTTTATAACATCCGCAACGGTGATCTTATCAAAGTCTTTTTCCTTGATAAGCAGGAAAAATGCATCTATTATTGCATCTTCAGCTGTGCTGTAACGTTCATCAAGTTCATTCATATTTAGCCTCTGTTTCTATTTCTGATTATCTTTGCCTGAAAGATTTGCAATAAGTGCTTCAAGCTCGGATATTCTTGAATTCATTTCAGAAAGTGCCTGGTCTTTTTCGAACAATGCCTGGTCTTTTTCGGACAATGCATGATCTTTTTCGGAGAGTGCCTGATCTTTTTCAGAGAGTGCATGGTTCTGTTCAGATATAACCGCATCCTTCTTGGCAATGGTACGTTCATATTCACCCTTTAATACATCAATATCAACTTTGGATAACATATATTCTGACCTCCACTTACTGTTACGACGAGCGATTTTTACTGCTTCGTCAATCTGGCTTGTTAATTTACTTTGTGCAAGTTTGCCACCAAGGTAATTCAGAAATGCCTTCATTTCATCCGATACATCATCCTTTTTGCCATTTGCACAGACAAAGATTCTTGAAGTGCCATCCTCTAGGATGATGGAAGGATCTTCATCGGCACGGGGCCTGAAATGGTAGAGATGATAACCGTACTTTGGCAGGATATTGAAGGGGCAGATAAAGATTACATAACTGTCCAAAAGCTTAATGTAATCAGAGCTTTTCTCAAGTGCCTGAGAATCAATTGTATTCTGGTAAAAACGG
>NZ_KE384161.1:0-30113 GCF_000424285.1 Butyrivibrio sp. MB2005
AGCCCGCCTCATAACCGCATACGAAGATAGTATCGTTTCCGTAGACGGTGCGAAGGAATTCCAGATACTTCAGGACTTCCTTATAATCTGCGGGTGTTCTTCTGGAATAGGAGCCTTTCTCTTTCTCCAGAGTATAAGCACAAAGTGTAAAACTTTCTTTGTGGACATCCATTCCTACGTAAACTGTGGTATTATTCATTTGTGACCTCCTTTTGTATGCGGTAATCCCTGTTACCATTTGTTTTAGCAACTATAGTATACAGGTAAATCCACGTTGCTACAAAATGGAGGTCATTACATATTGTCTAAAGTAGCAAAAACGCAACCTATGATCAATGTATTTTACCTATTCCAGAGAGTACATTGATTGTGGAGGTGATGAATATGATTTTTTCTGAGAAATTGCAATTGATTCGAAAAAGTAAAGGTATGACCCAGGAGGAGCTTGCTGAAAAGCTGGATGTTTCAAGGCAGGCTGTTGCAAAATGGGAGTCCGGTCAGGTGTACCCTGATATAAGTAATCTCATTCAGATCAGAAATCTGTTCAATGTTACGGTGGATTATCTGGTTCGTGATCAGGAATGCATGGTAAGTTTTGATACCAAGGAAGAGAGTGACATCAGTAAGCTGATTGACTTTAGACTTGAAGCCAACGTTAATACCTATGCTGCATATATGAATGAGACTACTCCTACAAGGTATGATTCCCACGATTTTTCATATAGCAATGGTCCATATACATATCACGATACGTATGTAGGCGGTGAACAGTTTGCAGGTGAAGAGGCCATTTGGCTGGATGGGAAAATACAGTATGCCATGAACTATTTGGGGCGGGTTCTTGATGAGCGTTTCAGCGGGGATTTCTTAAAAGAATCACTTAGAAAAGCAGATAGAAATATGCCTTACAGAGGACCAGAATACTATCAATCAGGAGAGTATACCTATAAATGCAGCGTCACTGGGGATTTTCACTGGTTTCAGGGTTATGAGGAGATTTGCTGTAACAATTTAAGAGTATATGAGTGTTATTTTCATGGTGGTTTAATGAAGTAGAACTACGATGTTATATTATCAGCTCCAATATCACACAGAAAAATCTGTTTTTTGTGATAGGATGAAAAGGCAGGATATAGAGGGAAATTTCTGAAATTTATGCGGTATAAATTGTGAATTACACTATATTTGGAGGAGAAGGTATGTTACCGACAGCAGAAGAAGCATTGCAGGAATTAAAAATCGCAGAGGAGCGTAATCCCGGACCCTGGGTTAAGCACTCAATTAATACCGGAATAGCAGCCAGAAATATTGCGGAGAAAATTCCCGGTATGGATTCAGAAAAAGCGTATATTGTGGGGCTTTTGCACGATATTGGCAGAAGAGTAAAATATGGATTTGTTGATATTCCAACCCATGTATATGAAGGTTACAAATACTGCATGGAAAAAGGCTGGGATGAAGCGGCCAGGATCTGTATGACTCATTCCTATCTTCAGATGAAGGATGAGTTTATGGGTTATGAGCCTGAGGCAGAACACGAAAAAGCTATAAAAGAATTTATCATGAATACTGAAGCTGATGACTATGACAGACTCATACAGCTTTGTGATTCTCTTGCCACAGATTATGGCTTTGTTATTTTGGAGAAAAGATTTGTAGACGTCACAAGACGTTATGGAATCATGGAAGATTACATCAAGGGTTGGGAGATAGCCTTTGGTATTAAAGAGGATTTTGAAAAGCAGATGGGATGTTCAATCTATGACGTGCTTCCTGATATAGGAAAGACTACCCTTCTTACGCCAAAACCGTGGAAACCACCGGTTGTTAGTGAAGATAAAGCAAATGCGGAAGAATGTGCATCCTGAAATTCTAAAATAGCATGGAAGAAAAAATGGTAATACATCCTATACCACCGGTCTATGATGAAAATTCAAAGGTACTGATTTTGGGGAGCTTCCCTTCTGTGAAATCAAGGGAAGCCTGCTTTTTCTATGGCCATCCCCAGAATCGTTTTTGGAAGCTGATTGCAGCAATATTCGAAGATGATCAGCCGGAGACAATTGAAGAGAAAAGAGCCTTTTTACTTAGGCATAATATTGCAGTGTGGGACGTTATAAAATCTTGTGATATAACGGGCTCATCGGATGCGAGCATAAAGAATGTTGTTCCCAATGATCTTAGTATTATCCTGGAAACAGCAGATATTAGAAATATATATGTGAATGGCAAAACTGCTTATAAATATTACGAAAAGTACACAAAGCCACTGATAGACAGAGAAGCAGTTTGTCTTCCCTCTACAAGTCCGGCAAATGCTGCTTGGAATATGGAACGACTTAAAAATGAATGGAAAGTTTTGAGGGAATAAATATCAGTACAATTATGGAGGAAAGGTATGTTACCAACAGCGGAAGAGGCATTATAGGAATTAGAATTGGCTGGGACTATAAAGTATCAGAGCGTGGTATTATGTTACATAGGGGAAAACTATAATTATGTTTAAAGATTACTATGAGAGACTACTTTTGCAGCTGTCCAAGGATTATAACTGTACGCCAGAGGACCTTCAGGCGAAGGAGAATATAATTACTGTTTCAAAGCTTAATGAGGGCAGAAGGAGTTACAGCCCCGGTGTACCGTTATTGGAAATGGTGACCCTTGGCGGGAATACGGTTATTATGGCAGACGAGCGCCTGCATGAGTTCCTTCGGAATCTGATCAAAGACGTAGAGGGACACAGACTGTTTGAGTTTGAAAACCTAAAGAAAATCGACAATGAGATAAGGCAGTACGGATATCAGATGGCTTCGACACATCATATGTTTTTGCCTTCATGCGATGTCCAGGTTGAAGAAAGATTTCAGGTAAAATGGTTTTACGATGATGAGATTAATGAATTTTATGGAGACTCAAGGTTCCCGAATGCCATAGCATATCCGGCGCCCTGTCCTGTAAGACCTGACAAAATCACAGTCGTTGCCATGGAAGGGGATAAAATTGTAGGAATGGCGGGATGCTCTGAGGATGCACCCGGTTGGCAGCAGGTTGGAATTGATGTTATTCCGGAATATCGCTCAAGGGGAATTGGAACCTATCTGGTGATGCTGCTTAAAAACAAAGTAATTGAAAGGGGCGAAGTGCCTTTTTATGGCACAGCAGCCGCCAATACTCATTCTCAGAATATCGCCATAAATTGCGGCTTCAGGCCCACATGGGTGGAAACAGAAGCTGTGAAGATAGAAGAATGAGACTAAAGAATAAAGTAAATGGAGAAATATTAAAGTGAGCTTTTCATCAATTATCGAGAGTATTGACAGCTTTTTATGGGGATGGCCGTTGATTGTCCTGCTGTTTGGTACTCATCTTTTTATGACCTTTAAGACCGGATTTATTCAGAAGGAAATCTTTAAGGCCATAAAGCTGTCGGTTACAAAGGACCCTGATGTTGAGGGAGATGTATCCCAGTTTGGCGCCCTTACGACAGCACTTTCATCCACAATCGGAACAGGAAATATTATCGGTGTCGGAACAGCTATCGCTCTGGGAGGGCCGGGAGCGGTTCTGTGGATGTGGCTGACAGGTATTTTCGGAATTGCCACCAAGTACGCTGAGACGCTGATCGCTGTAAAATATCGTGTAAAAAGTGAAGATGGTTCAATGCTTGGCGGAGCCATGTACGCCTTAGACAGAGGGCTTAACAAAAAGTGGCTTGGAATTGTCTTTTCCATGCTGGCATCAATCTGTGCTTTTGGTATTGGATGCTCAGTTCAGGCCAATGCCGTTGTGGCTAATGTGAGACAGAACTTTGCAACAGATGAGGCTTCCGGGAAAATTATCACCTATATTACAGCCGCTGTACTTTGTATTGTGGTTGGCCTTGTTATCTTGGGCGGAATAAAGTCCATAACCAGCGTATCTGAAAAACTGGTACCGTTCATGGCCGCATTTTACGTACTTGGTTGTATCATTATTCTTGTGATGAACGCAGGTGTACTTGGAGAAACAGTTGTAACCATAGTGACTTCCGCATTTTCCACAAGGGCAGCAGGAGGCGGATTTATCGGTAGTACTATAACAGCTGCCTGCAGGTACGGATTCGCCAGAGGACTTTTTTCCAATGAGTCCGGTATGGGTTCAGCACCCCTGGTAGCTTCTGCAGCGCAGACAAGAAACCCCAAGAGACAGGCCCTTGTATCCATGACAGGAACCTTCTGGGATACAGTAGTAGTGTGTCTGATGACAGGCCTGGTGCTGGTTTCCAGTATAATAAAGCATCCATCCATAGATGCTCTTAGCGGAAACGGATCGGAACTTACCTCAATGGCATTTTCCATGATACCGGTTATCGGAGCTCCTGTACTTGTGGTAGGGCTTGTGACCTTTGCCTTTTCAACTATTCTTGGGTGGTATTATTATGGTGAGCGCTGTGCAGTTTATCTGTTTGGCGAAAAGGTTATTATTATTTACAAGATTCTTTGGATATTGGGAATCCTTGCAGGTTCTCTTGTAGAACTTAATCTTATATGGAACATCGCGGATCTCTTAAACGGACTGATGGCAATTCCCAACGTTATCGCTGTTTTGCTCCTTACAGGAACTATCGTGGAGGAGACAAAAAAATTCAGCGGAGAACATATAGAGGATAAGGATGATTCAGAAATCCCGGTTATAAAGAATTCAAAAAAGGGAGTTCTGGGCTAAGGAAAGCTGGATTCCGTAAGGAAATCAAGATAGCTTTATAGTACCTTAAATGTTTGATACAATATTGGTTAGAGGTATCAGATATGAGAATACTTAGAGGGGTAAAGACGATTTTTGGCTTGCTGAAGGACCTTTGGACCATGAGCCCAAGCGAAAAATCGGATTTTTATAAAAAGAAATGTGAATACTATCAGGGCATAGTTGAGCTTAGTCTGATCGTGGCATGTTTGACTACCATTTGCTTTATTTATTCAGATTACATGATAAATGGATCTGTCTTTCCCACGCTCATTCCCAGGTTATCCATTTTGGCATTTATCGCTGTGTTCTTTATTGTTACGAACATAAACGAAAGTACCAGGGTAATGGTTGTCATGGACTTTTTCCTTGGACATGGAATGGTCATTGCAGCGAGCTGGACAGCATATAATCTTATTGATAACAGCAATTCAATTACGGGAATCATTATAGTAAATCTTCTTTGGATTGTTATTGGATTTGTGTCAACGCCGGAAGATACCATCATAAATGGAATTGTGTTCATCATTGAAATCTTCATCACAAATATGTTTAACCATTACACTAATTATGAAGTAATTCTTTCGCTGGAGATTCCCTGCATAATTGGTATCATGGTTGTTCATTACATTATGACGGCATTTTATCTTGATCATTACAGAGTATCTCAGAAGCTTGAATTATCAATGATTACTGACCCTCTGACTTCCGTATATAACAGACATCTCTTGGAAAAAATTGTTTCCGGAAATGCTTTAAAGTTTATTTCTCCTGATGAGCGTATAGCTGTAGCCATGGTGGATATCGACGATTTTAAGAAAGTCAATGATGAGAATGGTCACTACACCGGTGATTTGACCCTTTTTTATATGGGTAAGAAACTGTCCGGAGAGACTCATAAGGATGACTATGTTATTCGATATGGTGGCGAAGAATTCGTTATAATCCTAAGAAATTGTGACATAAACGATGCATACAAGCGTATGGAACAATTCAGAATTGATGTTGAAAATGCTACAGACAGACCTGTGCCGTTTACAATTTCGGTAGGTATATCAAGCTATAGCGGTGATTATTCCGATACTCTTATGAAAGCAGATGAAGCTCTCTATAAGGCTAAGAATACAGGTAAAAATAAGGTTGTTGTAAATTAGGTATAGATAGACAGAAGGGGAGCGCAAGTAAAGCGCTTCCCTTTTTTATGCCGGTATGTCATGAAATATCTGAAGATGGTATTATGTACATATATAATTTGGCAGGCATTATGATTTGAGATGCATGAAAAGGACAAAAAATAATGGAAGAAAAAGCACACAAGAGAAGAGTTCATTACTCAGGAAAATATCCAAAGAAATTTGAGGAAAAATATAAAGAACAGAACCCTGAAAAATATGCAGATACTGTTGCCCGCGTTATAGCTAAGGGCTCTACCCCGGCGGGGATGCACATATCCATCATGGTAAAGGAGATTCTGGATTTTCTCGATATAAAGCCGGGGCAAAAAGGCCTTGACTGTACCCTTGGATATGGCGGACATACCTCTAAAATGCTGGAAAAGCTACAGGGAAGCGGATGCATCTACGGCCTTGACGTTGATCCAATTGAATCCAAAAAGACAATTGAAAGGCTTCGGGCAGCAGGCTTTGGAGAGGATGTTTTTCAGTTCAGACTTATAAATTTTGCCAACATAGATGAAGTTTCCAAGGAAGCAGGAAAATTTGATTTCGTTCTTGCGGATCTTGGTGTATCATCAATGCAAATAGATGATCCAAAGAGAGGATTTTCTTATAAAATTGACGGACCCCTTGATCTAAGACTTGATCCTGACCATGGTGAGTCTGCTGCAGAGAGACTTCATAATATTACGAAAGAAGAGTTCATTGGAATGATGATTGAGAATTCCGATGAGCCCTATGCTAAAGAAATCGCAGACAAGGTCTTTATGCTTATGAGTAAAGGAAAGCCCATGGATACCACAACAGAGCTCAGAGAAGCTATAGAGTCCGCATTGTGGAAGGTTCCAAAGGAAGAGAAGGAGCAGGCCATAAAGAAGTCCTGCGCAAGAGTTTTTCAGGCTCTCCGAATAGATGTAAACAGCGAGTTTGAGGTTCTCTATTCATTCCTTGAAAAGCTTCCCGGAATCCTTAATCCCGGCGGCCGCGTGGCGATCCTTACCTTCCATTCAGGCGAGGACAGGCTTGTTAAAAAATCCTTTAAGGAGCTAAAAAAGCAGGGAATTTACAGCGACGTTTCAAGTGATGTAATCCGTCCTTCCAAGGAGGAGTGCAGACTAAACCCCAGAAGTAAGTCCACCAAAATGAGATGGGCAATAAAACAGAATTAAAATATGAGGAGATAAAAATGCAGAATAAACTCATCGATCTTCAGCACATCACAAAATCCTACGGAAGCTCAACAATACTGGACGATCTGAATCTCTATATCAGAGAGAATGAGTTTGTGACGCTCCTTGGACCCTCCGGCTGTGGTAAGACCACCACACTTAGAATAATCGGAGGGTTTGAGACACCGGATTCCGGTGCCGTTATGTTTCAGGGAAAAGATATCACATCTCTTCCTGCCAACAAGAGGGAAGTAAATACTGTATTCCAGAAGTATGCCCTTTTCCCGCATATGACCATTGCAGAAAATATTGCATTTGGTCTTAAAATCAAAAAGAAATCCCAATCGTATATAAACGATAAGATCAAATACGCGCTAAAGCTTGTAAATATGGACGGCTTTGGAGACAGAATGCCCGATTCACTGTCAGGCGGACAGCAGCAGAGAATAGCAATAGCTAGGGCTATCGTTAATGAACCCAAGGTATTGCTCCTCGACGAGCCATTAGGAGCTCTTGACCTTAAACTTCGCCAGGACATGCAGTACGAGCTTATAAGGCTTAAAAATGAGCTTGGCATCACCTTTGTGTATGTAACCCATGATCAGGAAGAAGCTCTAACCATGTCTGACACAATAGTAGTTATGAATCAGGGATACATCCAGCAGATAGGAACTCCAACAGACATCTATAACGAGCCGCAAAACACCTTTGTGGCAGACTTTATAGGAGATTCAAATATCCTCTCAGGAATTATGATAAAAGATAAGCTTGTTGAGATTCTCGGGGCAAGGTTTGACTGCGTAGATACAGGGTTTGGGGAAAATAACCCTGTAGACGTGGTTATAAGACCTGAGGATATTGATCTTACAGAGCCTGAAAAGGGAACCATCGAGGGCATTGTAACTGACGTTATCTTCAAGGGGGTTCACTATGAAATGTGCGTAATGGCAAGGGGCTTTGAGTTCGTGGTCCATTCCACAGATTGCGTTCCTGTGGATTCAAGAGTAGGAATCCATGTGGATCCCTTTGATATTCAGATAATGCACAAGGCTGAATATGATGATGAGAAAGCGGTGGAAATAGATGAGTGATAAACGTGTAAGATTCCTGGCTTCTCCCTATATTATCTGGAGCGCAGGCTTTATAATCATTCCTTTGTGTCTTGTAATTTACTATGCTTTTACAGACGCATCCGGGGCATTTTCCTTTGATAATGTGGCGGATATTATTTCCTATGTAAACATCAAGGCACTGATGCTATCAATGGCATTTTCATTTGGGGCTACCCTTATCTGCCTTATAATCGCATACCCGCTGGCACTGATACTTTCAACGGTTGTAAGCAGCAACTCATCGATACTGTCACTTTTATTTATACTTCCCATGTGGATGAATTCCCTGCTCAGAACCTATGCATGGCAAAATATCCTTGAAAGAAAAGGCGTGATTAACGGCATCCTTTCAGCTCTTAGTCTTCCGCCTCTTTATATAATCAATAAGCCGCAGGCAATACTTCTTGGTATGGTCTACGATTTTCTGCCTTTCATGATCCTGCCTGTCTATAATTCCGTTTCAAGAATAGACAAGGATCTTATTAACGCTGCAAAGGACCTTGGCGCAGGCTACAAGGAAATCTTCTTACGAGTTATATGGCCCCTAAGCCTTCCCGGCGTCATCTCTGGTATCACCATGGTCTTCGTGCCAAGTCTTACCACCTTCGTAATTTCAGATATTTTGGGCGGAGGAAAAATACTACTTATCGGTAATGTAATTGAGCAGCTCTTTACTCAGGATTCCGACTGGAACGCCGGAGCCGGGCTTTCTGTGGTGCTGATGGTATTTATTGTTATCAGTATGCTCATCACATCCAAATATGACAGGGAGGATATCAGATGAAAAAGACACTTGGACATATATATCTGACTCTGGTTCTGATATTCATGTACGCGCCTATCGCAACCCTTATGATCCTGTCCTTCAACTCCAGTAAATCCCGCTCCCATTTTGGCGGCTTTACCCTGGATTGGTACATAGGGCTTCTTGAAAATGAAGAAGTAATGAAGGCCTTTCAGACTACCATAATACTTGCCTCCCTTTCAGCTTTTATCGCTACGGTTCTTGGAACGGCTGCATGTACAGGCATGCTTTTTATGAAAAAAAGAAGCAGAAGCATCATCATGGGCGTAACCAACATTCCGATGCTTAATGCGGATATCGTTACCGGCGTAAGCCTTATGCTTCTGTTCATTGCAGCAAGAGCTACAATGGGCTTTACAACTGTGCTTTTGGCACATATCACTTTCAATATTCCATACGTAATTTTGTCCGTTATGCCCCGCTACAGAGAGCTTAAGATAAGCACCTACGAGGCAGCCCTGGATCTTGGAGCAACACCTTTGTATGCATTTTTCAAGGTGGTACTTCCTGATCTTATGGGAGCAATCCTTTCAGGCTTTATTATGAGCTTTACCATGTCCCTTGATGATTTCATCATTACCCATTTCACCCAGGGACCTGGATTTGATACACTCTCAACCAAGATATATTCAGAAGTAAAAAAGGGAATCAACCCTGAAGTATATGCGCTTTCAACCATCATGTTCCTAACGATCCTTATTCTCCTGTTCCTGGTAAACTACAGGCCTTGGACAAAACGTCCAGAGGGAGAAATCCGCGTAAGAACCAGAAAAGAAGTGGTTGTAAGTTCCGGAAACGGAGGCGCTATATGAGAAAACGTTTATTACTAGCATGCCTCTTTTTAATGGTGACAGGGCTTTCCGGCTGCGCCAAAAGCGAATCATCAGAAAATAAAAATGATAATGTCGTATATGTTTACAACTGGGGTGAATATATTGATCCCGAGATTCTCACCATGTTTAAGGAAGAGACCGGCATAGAAGTCGTCTATGATGAATATGAGACCAATGAGATAATGTATCCCAAGATTAAGGCAGGCGCTGTGAAGTACGATCTGGTCTGTCCATCGGATTACATGATAAAAAAGATGATCGACAACGATCTTCTTGAGGAAATCAACTTCGACAATGTTCCGAACTATGTAAATATCGGTGATGACTACTGGGCTCAGGCTGTCAGCTACGACCCGGAAAACCGCTATTCTGTGCCCTATGTATGGGGAACCGTGGGCATTCTTTACAACAAGACCATGGTAAAAGAGAAGGTGGATTCCTGGTCCATACTCTGGGATCCAAAATACAAGGACGAGATTTTGATGCAGGATTCTGTAAGGGATGCCTTCATGGTGGCAGAAAAATACCTTGGCTATTCCATGAACACCACTGATGAAGACGAGCTTCAGGAATCCAAAAAGCTGTTGCAGCAGCAAAAATCCTTAGTTCAGGCCTATGTCATCGACCAGGTCCGCGACAAGATGATAGGAAATGAAGCAGCCATTGGAGTAATCTATTCAGGCGAAGCTATATTTACCCAGCGCGAAAATCCCGATCTTGACTATGTGATTCCCAAGGAAGGAACAGCCCTATGGATGGACTCCTGGGTAATTCCAAAAGGCGCAAGGCATAAGGAAAATGCGGAAAAGTTCATAAATTATCTTTGTCGTCCCGATATAGCCTGTCTGAATTTTGAGTATATCACTTACTCAACGCCCAATATTCCGGCAAGAGACCTGATAGAGGATGAAGATATCCGTCATTCACCCATAGCATTCCCTGATCTTTCCAAGTACAATCTGGAGGTTCAGGTAAGCCTTGGGGAAGAAGCCGACCGCCACTTAAGCGATTTGTGGAGAGAAGTAAAGTCATATTAGATACAGATATCAACCGGGCCTGTCTATATTTTAAGTAGACAGGCCTATTATTTTTCCATTCAAACAAAAATCTTGTTGAAATAAATAAAACCATTTGTTTTTGAACAGAAATGACAACAAAAATGTCGTAAATGACATTTTTCTATACAAATTGCCCATAAAAACTATTCCACCCAAAAGCTTTTGATGATAACATGAAGAAACCTTGAAGGAGAAATGACACGGGGAGTCATCCTGATAGGTGATTTGGGGAAACTCTTTTAGAAATGATAAAAGGGTCAGCAAAAACTTTTGGGAGGAATGGGGTTACTATTGGGCAAGTGTTATTCTGACATTTCAATCAATTAAGTCGTATCACGGCTTATATCCCATTTTTAAAATCACAGAGAAAATTTGAACCGTGTAGAGACGTTTATAACGGTTTATTAAAGTGCGGAAAAAATAGGGGTTTTTTCGCAAAATACATTATGTTTCCTATCTGCAGGGTAAGGCAAATTAAAGGAAAGGAGGGTTATTTAGGGGTTAGGCCTTATCGCAGCGGAATATAAAGGTTAGTTAGTTATTAGAGGAGGAATTTTCATAATGAGAAAGAAATTGGTTTCCATACTAATGGCTTCTGCAATGACCATTTCGCTCATGGCTTGTGGCGGCGGATCCGCTCCGGCTACAGGAACAGATGAGAGTGCAGGAACAACTGCAGAGAGCACCGAGACAGCAGGGGATACCACAGAAGCTGCTGAAACTACACAGGAAACAACGGAAGCTACAGCTTCATCAGACACTGCAAGCGGTGAGATGACAGAAGTCGGAACACCCAGAAACGAGACACTTATTGTTGAGACACAGACACCTACTGACGTACCGGGACAGTTTAATACTTACATGCAGGGCACCACAACCGGATTTGGTATCCACCAGCTTATGTCAGCAATGATGTGGGAGATGGACACAGCAAAAGGTGAGCAGTTTGGTGAAGTAGCAGATGGAATGCCGGAGTCCAACGCGGATTTTACGGAGCACACTGTCAAGATCAGACAGGGCATCAAGTGGTCAGATGGCGAAGACCTGACCGCAGACGATGTGGCATTCACATTCAACATGATCATGAACACTCCTAACATCGGAGCAAGTGATTACTACAATTCAATATTTGAGTCAGTAGAAGCTACTGATGATTACACAGTTCTTATTAAGACAAAGGAATCATTCCCTCGTCTTGCAATGAAGATGGGTGTTACCATCTGGGGTAACGATCTTCGAATCGTTCCTGAGCACATCTACTCAAAGGTAGACGATCCTTCAACATTTAAGGATGAGAATCCTGTAGTTGCAGGTCCTTACACAGTTAAGAGCTTCGATCCTCTTGGAAAGTGGGTTCTTTATGAGCGCCGTGAGGATTGGCAGAACACAACTGTTGGTGTTGTAACAGGAAAACAGTGCCCTGAGAAATATGTATGGTTCCGTTATCTTGGCGATGACACAACAAGACAGATGGCAATGATCCAGAACGAAGTTGACATCCTCTGCGAAGTTACACCTGAGATTCTTACAGCTATGATGTCATCGAACGACAAGATCTCCGCATGGTATAACGAATTCCCTTATGCTACATCTGATGATCCCTGCTCAAAGGGACTTGCTTTCTCAGAAGGCCAGGGAGCTCCTTATGACAATCCTGATTTCAGATGGGGTATTGCACTTGCCATGAACTTCGATGAGATTTCAATGAACATATTTGATGGTGCAGGAAGGTCATCACCGTTCGGTATCCTTTGCAACACATCTGCATTCCAGGAACTCTATGCAAAGCCTATGCTCAGCTGGTTTGAAGATTTCGAACTTGACCTTGGCGATGGCACAACATTTAAGCCCTGGGATTCAGAGTACAAGAACCGTATGGCTGAAAAACTTGGTATCACAGGCGACGATGCATATCTTGAGGACATGTTTGGTGTAGGATGCCTTAAGTATAACCCTGAAGCAGCTGAGAAGCTTCTCATCAAGGCTGGCCTTGAGAAGAAGGATGACGGCTGGTACTTTGGTGGCGAACCCTTCACAATCAACCTTACATATCTTGCAGACACAGAAGCTCAGGCAGGACGTGGCGTTCAGGCTGCTTATGACCAGCTGACAAAGTTCGGTCTTAACTGCAACATTTCTTCTGAGTCATCTGCTACATGGGATGCTAACGGTGGTACAGGTAACTATGAAATCGCCGGCTACTGGCCTACAGGTTTCATAACCAAGGACATCTATTCACAGATCAACGGCTATGACGCAGATCTTATCGTTCCTCTTGGAGAGATCGGATCAGGTCAGGGCGTTAGATGGAACAACAAGGAAGCTACAGACATAATTCACAAGCTTGCAAAGGTTTCTCCAGATTCTGATGAAGCTTATGAGCTCGCTCAGGAATTCATCAAGATTCAGTTTACAGAAATGCCTTTCCTTGCATTCCATTCAGGTGTTAAGTTCGTTCCTACAAACAGCACATACTGGGGCAACTATCCTAATGCTGATAACGCATACAATGGTCCCTGGTGGTGGTGGAGCTGCTTCAAGTACATCATGACAGAGTTCACAACAAACTAATAAGAAGCACATAAGCTTGCGGAGGGAGATGTGCAGGCGCATCTCCCTCCCATTCTTGAATAACAGATTTGGGAATGCGAAAAATTTTGCAGAAAAAGGTTGGTGGTTTCGTGAAATTCAGAACATATTTCTTAAAACGTCTTGGGACGTGGGCGCTGACCATCTGGATAGGCGTTACCTTCATATTTTTTGTACCGCGAATGTTTCCTTCAGACCCGGTAGAATCCATGATAGGACAAATCTCAGCAAGGTCAGGCTCCATGGATCCGGTTCAGATGGATGCACTTAGAAGATCCCTAAGAGTTCAGTTCGGACTTGAAGGATCACTGATGGAACAGTATACGACCTTCCTGTGGAAGGGACTTTTGCATTTTGACTTTGGCCCCTCACTTATGAGTTATCCGGAGCCCGCAGGAAAAATCATATCAACATATCTGCCATACACCGTAGGATTATCCATGATATCTACGCTTCTTGCATGGATCATTGGTAACCTCATAGGTCTTCTGGCAGGCTTTAGAAAAAATAAAAGATCATCAAAGATTCTGGAAGGCATCGCCATTTGCCTTTACCCGATTCCTTACTTCATCGTGGCACTTGTCTTACAGATTTTCTTTGCCTACATTTTGGGATGGTTCCCGCTTACAACGACTATTAACAGCTTCCAGGGATTTGGTGTATTCATGGCTTCTCTTATTAAGTCATCAATACTTCCGGCACTTTCACTTCTCCTTGTTGGAACAGGCTGGTGGATCATTTCCATGAAATCTCTTGCAGCTACCACCTCGGAGGAGGACTACGTTCTCTATGCCAGATACCGCGGACTTTCCGAGGGAGTTATCGGAACAAAATACGTTCTTAAAAACTCAATCCTTACCCAGGTTACAGCTCTTGCAATGAGCCTTGGCGGAGTGTTTGGCGGTTCTATCATGACAGAGATTATTTTCGGATATCCCGGTGTAGGAACCCTTATTCAGAAAGCAATCTTGCAGTCGGATTACAACATGATCCTTGGTTGTATTACGATTTCAATTGTAGCTATATCAACGGCAACACTGATCGTCGATCTGGTTTATCCCTTCATCGACCCTCGTATCAGATATTCATAAAGGGAGGGGCGAAGAATGAAAAAGTTTTGGAAAAATGCGAATTTTGCCCTTAAATCAGGGCTAATCATTACGGCGATCTTTTTTGTAATAGGATTCGTTGTGTACCTCATACCACATGCGGATCCTTTTAACTTCAACACCTATCAGCCAAAGCTTGGAGCATCGGCAGAGCACTTTCTTGGAACAACTTCCATGGGACAGGATGTACTCTGGCTTTTGATTGAGGCTATTCACAATTCACTGGTGATCGGACTTATCGTTGCCACCATCGGAACGGTAGTTGGAGTCTTTGTAGGACTTTTGTCCGGATTTGCAGGAGGAGCGCTTGACCGCGTTCTTATGGTAGTGACAGATACCTTCGTTGTTATCCCCTCACTCCCTATCCTGATCCTTATGACATCACTTATGAAAGGCACATCAACAGTAATTCTTATTGCCCTGGTGCTTGCCATGTTCGCCTGGGCATGGCCCAGCAGACAGATTAGATCCATGGCGCTTACCCTGAAGGAACGCGATTTCATTCAGACAGCAAAGTTTTCAGGTGAGGGAACAGTGCAGATCGTAGTCACAGAGATTTTGCCCTTTGCGCTTACATGGTCACTGTCAAACTTCATGAACGCAACACTTAACGCCATTGCTTCGGAGTCTTCTCTTGCAGTACTTGGACTTTCACCGGCTAATCTTATTTCACTTGGAAACATGATCCAGTGGGCAAGAGAGAGAAACGCTATTTTCAACAAACAGTGGCTTTGGATCGGATCACCGATTGTTGCGACCATAGTGATGTTCATCGGACTTTTCCTGCTGATCACTGGATATAACGATTATCTTGCAATGAAGAGAGGCAGGTGATGGAAAATGATTAAAGTAGAAAATCTGTCTACCTCGTACAAGACAATCGACGGAGACATACACGTATTAAACGACCTTAATTTTACGATCAATGACAATGAAATATTTGGAATCGCAGGAGAGTCAGGCTGCGGAAAAACAACACTGCTTAAGACTCTCTACGATATCATCGAGTGGCCCCTTGAAATAGATAAGGGACAGATTACTCTTTCAGGACAAAAGGATGGAAAAGACTTTTCTTTTTCATCGGGAGAAATCAGGAAAACCTGGTGGAATAACATAGCTTACGTTCCACAGGCTGCGCAGTCTGTACTTGACCCTATAACCAGACTGAAAAAACAGTTCCTTGATTCAATTCCTGCAGAGGATAGGAAAAAAGAGACAAAAGAAGAAACCTTAAAGCGAGTAGCAGATTATCTGGAGGAGCTCAGTCTTTCTCCCGATATTCTTGAAGCTTTCCCTTTTCAGCTCTCAGGTGGTATGAGACAGCGTGTCATCATTGCTCTTGCAACCTTCATGTCACCCAGCGTTGTTCTTGCTGATGAGCCTACCACAGCTCTTGACGTTGTGGTTCAAAGAGGCATTTTGATGATGTTGACAAAGCTTCAGAAGCAGCTTAAGAACACCATGGTTATCGTAAGTCATGACATGGGTGTTCATTATCAGATAACAGACAGAATGGGAATCATGTACTCGGGAAGCATGATAGAGCTCGGACCCACAGAAGGTATCTTCGAGGATCCCATTCACCCCTACACCACAATGCTTGTAAACGCACTTCCCAAGGTGGGAGATAAGAGCGCTAAGGTAGGAATTCCCGGACGCCCCCCGGCACTTAAGAATCCGCCGCCGGGATGCAGATTTGCTCCACGCTGCCCTTATGCTACAGATAAATGCAGGAGCGCCGTTCCGGAGTTTAGAGAGATCAAGCCCGGAAGATTTGCGGCATGTCACCTGCTAAAAGAGGGAGGTGGAATGATAAATGGCTGATAAATATTTATTGGAAGTAAAGGGTGTAACCAAGAATTTCAGAATAGGTGGAATGCTAAGAGGTAAGAAAATGACTGCGGTTGACCAGGTATCCCTCTCAATCGATGCAGATAAGCCTGTCATTCTCTCAGTAGTTGGCGAGTCCGGCTGCGGCAAGTCCACACTTTGCAAGATGATATTAAGACTTCATACCCCGGATGGCGGTGACATTATTCTGAACGGTAAATCCTACAGTGACACAAAGGGCTACGATGCACAGCAGTTTAAGCTGGATGTACAGCCAATTTTCCAGAATCCCTACGAGTCATTTTCTCCCAGAAAAGCAGTAGATACATATCTGTATAACACTGCCCTCAAGCTGGGAATTGCAAAGAATCAGAAGGAAGCGGAGGAAAGAGCCGACGAAGCACTTAAGAGCGTAGGTATGTCCCTGGCTGTTGTAAAGGGAAAATACACCGCGCAGTTTTCCGGAGGTGAGCTTCAGAGAGTTTCAATCGCAAGAGCACTTATTACAAGACCAAAGCTAATTATCGCGGATGAACCTGTAGCAGCTATCGATGCATCCATGAAGATGAACATCGTAAATCTCTTTAAGGAGCTGAAGGACAAATATGGAATTTCCTTTATCTATATCACTCACGATCTTTCAACTGCTTATTATGTTTCGGACTACATCGCAACTCTTTACCGCGGCGGCCTCATTGAATATGGCCCTGCCAAGGAGCTTATGGATGCACCGGGACATCCCTATACACAGCTTTTGATGGAGGCTGTTCCAAGGGTTGGTGATAAGTGGAATCAGGAATTCGTGATGCCCGATATGGAGAGCAAGGAATATGCCCTTACCTGCTGTAAGTTCGCACCCAGATGCCCCTATGCAACGGATGTATGCAGACAGGGAAAACCAGACAAAACAGATCTTGGCGGTGGCAGAAGCGTTTACTGCTTCCATCCGCTTCAAAGCGCATATGCTTAAATTTTTACTTATGAAAGGAGCAGACCAAAATGGCTGCAACATGGCTTAAAGACACAATTTTTTATGAGATTTATCCCCAGTCTTTTTATGATACAAACGGGGATGGAATCGGAGATTTCAACGGAATAATTGAAAAACTTGATTACATTAAAGACCTTGGATGTAATGCTCTTTGGATCAATCCCTGCTTTGATTCACCCTTTAAAGATGCAGGCTATGATGTAAGAGATTACAAAAAGGTAGCGCCCAGATATGGCAATAACAACGACCTTTACAGACTTTTCGGAGAGGCTCACAAGAGAGGGATCAAGGTACTTCTTGATCTTGTTCCCGGCCACACATCAGAAGAGCATGAGTGGTTTAAGATGAGTCAGAAGGCTGAAGAGAACGAATATACAAATCGCTTTATCTGGACAGATTTTTGCTTCGAGCCCGCAAAAGGCCTTAACTATGTAGGCGGCGAGAGCGAGAGAAGCGCAACCTATGCCCTTAACTTTTTCAAGTGCCAGCCTGCGCTGAACTACGGATTTTTAAATCCCACAGAGCCCTGGCAGCTCCCCATCGATCACCCGGATGTTATTGCTACAAGGGAAGCACTTAAGGACATTATGAGATTCTGGCTTCAGCACGGCTGCGATGGTTTCCGCGTTGATATGGCAGCATCTCTTGTAAAAAATGATGATGAGAAAAAGACCGGAACAAGTGCTGTTTGGCTTGATGTGCGTAAGATGCTTGATGAGGAATTCCCTGAAGCTGCAATGGTAGCTGAGTGGAGTAATCCGCCCCTTGCTTTAAGAGCCGGCTATGACATGGATTTTTATCTGAATCACCCCGGCAATGGATATTCAACACTTATGCGCGACTATTTCGTGAATGATAAGACCAAAGAAGATCATTCATATTTCAAAAAAGATGGTGACGGGGACATTAATCGTTTCCTTGATGAATATTTAACCTGGTACGAGGATACGAAGGGAGTAGGCTACATCTCCATGCTCACCTGCAATCACGACACCAACCGTCCGAGATTCACGTTAGACCCCGAAGAGTTGAAGCTTGCTTACGCGTTCCTGTTCACCATGCCAGGTGTGCCTTTCCTCTATTATGGAGATGAGATCGGCATGCGTTATCTGGAACTTCCCACCAAGGAAGGCGGTTATTACCGGACCGGATCCAGAACACCTATGCAGTGGAACAAAGGCAAAAATCTTGGTTTCTCAGAAGGCTGCGAAGACTCCCTTTATCTTCCGGTTGACGGAGAAGCCGATGCACCTACCGTTGAAGATCAGGAGAAGGATCCTGACTCCCTCCTAAATGTTGTCAAAGGTCTTCTCGCTCTTCGCCACCGCGAAGAGGATCTTCAGGCAGATGCAGAATTCAAGGTTCTCGTGGCAGAGAAAGGAAAGCCTTTCATCTACAAGCGCGGCGACCTTACAATTGCAATTAACCCCTCCGATAAGGAGAGTTCTGCAGCCCTTTCCGTACAGGGCGAAGTACTTTATAGCCTTGGTAGCGCAAACCTTGGAAGCGAGATAACTCTCGCACCTCAGTCCTTCGTCGTTGTACGTTGAAAAACCTTTTTACCTTTCCTTGTATGCCCCGGCGCAAAAAGCGTCGGGGCAGCACTTTTATAACATTCCATAACATTGAAACAAACGGATTTTAATTCTATAATCTATGATATATTGTATCTAGAGGGTATCTGAATACCCGGAACGTTTGGGGGAAATCGTTTTGGAGAAAAATCATAAGCTATCTGTACCTGTCAAAACTGCAGTGGTGGCAATTCTTACAGCTTTATGCTGCGTACTGCTTCTTGTAATTACCGCATGTATTCCAACCGGCATGATTCAGAAACAGTCGGAGGCAAGTGCTGTATATTTTACCCAGCGTGAGCCCTTTGCGGTGCTTATCGGTGACTATATCAATTCCATTCAGGATAACTATTCGGACACTGTTATTTGCGACATCATTTATTGCATTGATACCAAGACTCCTTTTAAGTCAGTTATCAGCGCAAAATATACACAGTCTACCCATGAGCAGGCCTATGATGGGTATCTTGCAGCTGTAAGGGGAGAGGAAGAAATCAACAACGAGTACGGGCGCTACTGGCACGGCACTATGGTACTGCTTCGTCCTCTTCTTGTTTTTGCGCCTGTTCAGGTGATTCGCGTGATCTTTGGCGTGTTGATCACTATTCTTCAGATAGCTGTGATTTGTATTTTGGTAAAAAGAAAACATATCGCCTTTTCAGTGATCTATGGCATCTCGATTTTGCTGGTGGAGCCATGGATGTTCTTTACTTCCTTTGAATATTCCACTGCTTTTCTTGTGGCATCCGCAGCAGCCCTTATCATCCTTCTTCTTAAGGGTAGAGAGTCGGATGATGTAACCATGCCGTTTTTTGCGGCCGTTGGAGTGGTGATATTTTTCATGGACTTTCTAACAACTGAAAATCTTACCTTCACACTGCCTATGATGCTGCTTCTTTTGGATAGGCATCCATCTTATTCCGGAAAAGAGGGCTTTATTTCAATTCTGAAAAACGGAATATGCTGGGCTCTTGGCTATGCCGGAATGTTTTTCCTTAAGGTGATTTTGCTCCTTATTGTAGCTGGAAAAGAAGTTGTAGCCTCATCTGTGGAGGAAGGCTTTTTCAGAATAGGAGGCGAGGTGCGACTTGGAAACAGTAACCTCAATCCTGCCGCAGATCCCTGGACCAGATATTCAGGTGCTATCTGGCATAACCTCTCATCACTTTACCCTGAGACTTTGGGCGAGCTTACACCTGCGTTTCCTGTTATCACTACGGGGATTATACTGGCGGTGGGCTTTAGCCTTGTGTATCTGCTTCGTGACAAGATTGACTGGAATCTGTTTATCCCCCTTGGAATTGTTGCACTCATACCGTATGCCAGATTCCTTGCACTCTCCAACCATTCCTATGTGCATTTCTTCATTACATATAGGGCACAGCTTGTGACAATTGCGATATTTCTCTATTTTGTATATGAGAATGGCATAAGTCAGCTAATTGGAGGTAGGAAAAAGTAAAGTGTTTTAAAGAGCCGGAAGAGTTATCGTTTCTGGCATTCAAGACTATTTCATATATTAGCGCGGAAAAGTTCACGAAAGTTTCCGCATGTCAAGTACCAATTTTGAATCAATTTGTTCATAATTCGTAATTCAGCAGACAATGATTGTGTTTATAATACAGTTGTCTGCTTTTTTATTTTTTCTAAAATTATTTATCAACGCTATATACCTCATGGGTAAACAGAAGAGGGGTGAGGTAACAGAAAACTAAATATGTGAAGTAACTATAAGTGTCTTGATTTTTATGGAGGGAGAAAAAATGGAGAGAAAAGATGCTTTAACAAAGTTTCGAGGAAGAATTAAAGGTCTGGCTGCAATTGGACTTGCTGTAGCTATGGCCTTTGGAATGATGCCGTCTATGCAGGCAAAGGCAGCGGAAGATAATTATGTAAGATATATGTTTGTTCGCTCAGGAGATGATGCAAGACTTTATGGCGATCACGTTGGCAGTGGCGATGTATATGATTGCTATCATCCGAACGATTTTAGTGGTAATAGGATAATTGATGAAAACCTAAATCCAACATCCGGATACTCGAAATGGATCATTCCACAAGGTGGCAAGGATGAATTGGAACAGACCATAACAGTGAAGGAAGTGGATAAAGATGACCACGTTCCATTATTGTTTGGCTATGTTGGCAAGACCGGAAATTTCACGACTTATCAAGATGGGAATAAAGTGTATGAATTTGAAGCCGACTACACTATGGATACAAGCGGTAGTATGTGGGGATTATACTTTAATGCTGGAGAGAGCGATGTTACGTTGATCACTGAAACCGATCATTGGATTTTGGATGTTGTAACAGTTAGCTACGTAAAATCTATAGCCTTAGACAAAACAGAACTTAACTTCAAGCAGGGTGATGCAGGACAAAAGCTTACACTTTCACCCAGACTCAATCCGGCCAGATTTAACTGGACATCCAGCAATGAGGCTGTAGCAAAAGTTGATGGCGAAGGAACCGTTTCCCCTGTAAAGGGTGGCACTGCTACAATCACAGCATCAATGAAATCCAATGCTTCCATCAAGGCGACCTGCACAGTTAAGGTGGAAGGTAAAGAAGATACACAGGAAGAAGCAAAAGCTAATGAGACGCAACAGGCTCTTCAGGGTGAAGAAGCTACTGTTGATCGTTCTGCGGATACCATGGAAACAGGTCTTAAGATTACCCAGAATAAGAAAGGTCTTAAGGTTAAGTGGGATGCAGAAGCTGATGCTGCTAAATATGAAGTATATGCAGCATACCTTGGAAAGAAGAACCCGGATAAGATTGAGACAACCTCTAATTCTGCACAAATCAAGACTATTGGAGGCAAGGCTATCAATACCAAGAAGAATTATGAGATCTATGTGATTGCTTACGACAGCAATGGTAACAAGATCGGTACATCCCTCAAAGCATTCGTAGCAGGAAAGGACAGCAAGAATACTAATGCCAAGAAGATCACAGCCAACAAGAAGGTATCTGTAAAGGCAGGCAAGTCATTTAAGGTTAAAGCCAATGTCAAACTTGCAGATAGTAAAAAGAAAGCTCTTGCAAAGAAGTATGCATCAGATGTTCGCTACTTATCTACAGATACCGCCGTTGCAACCGTTTCCAAGTCAGGCAAGATCAAGGGTGTGGCACCAGGAACATGTATGGTACTTGCAATCGCAAAGAACGGCCTCGCAGCTAAGATCAAGGTTACGGTTAAGTAATAAATGTGATAAAGAGTTATTGGAGGGAAATATGAAGATGAAAACGGAAACATTAAAACGATTTAAGGGGAGAATAAAAGGCCTGGCAGCAATGGGACTTGTTGTAGCAATGGCTTTTGAAATGATGCCATCTGTCCAGGCAAAGGCGGATTCAGAGATAGAATATCCATCATATTATTTTGTACGTGCAGGAGATAAAGGCAAACTAATAGCAGATAGACTTTGCAGTGGTTATTTTGATTACTATAGTGAAATGAGTAAACCATTTGAGGGGGATTGGTATTTTGATAAAGATTTGAATGTTGAAGATTCTATTAGAAATGATTTTATCAATGTTGCTGATCGTAGTGAAATGGAAAACACAAAAACTATAATAGTTAGCTATTATGGTGGACTTAATACTTTATCTTATGGTTATGTGGGTAAATCAGATAGCGTTGAGTGTTATATCGATGGGGTAAAACAGCCTGATATTCAAGTTTATTATTATTCGGGCTTATATGGACGTGCTTGTGAAAAAATAAAACCTTTTGAGGTTGGAGAGTACGACATCACTTTGCATACCGAGAAACCTGTATGGACTATAGAGCTTAATAATATTGCCAATGTTACTTCTGTGGCTTTTGATAAGACTGAGCTTAACCTCAAACAGGGTGATGCAGGACAGAAACTGGCAACTTCACCTGCACTTAATCCAAACAGATTTAATTGGGAATCAAGTGATTCAGGCATAGCAACAGTGGATGCCACAGGCACAGTAACACCTGTAAAGGGCGGTACTGCCACAATCACAGCTACCATGAAGACAGACCCTTCTATCAAAGCAACTTGTACAGTTAAGGTAGAAGGCAAGGAAGAATCTACGGAGACTCCTCAGGCCCTGCAAACAGATGAGCCTACAGTTGACCGCTCAAAAGATACCCTCAAGACCGGTCTTAAGATTTCTCAGAAAAAGAATAAGACCCTTGCGGTTAAGTGGGACAAAGAAGCTGATGCAGCTAAGTATGAAGTATATGCTTCTTACCTTGGAAAGAAGAACACAGATAAGATCGAAACAACCGCAAATTCAGCTCAGGTAAGCACTATCGGTGGCAAGAATATAGATCCCAAAAAGAATTACGAGATCTATGTAGTTGCTTACGATGCAAAGGGCAACAAGATCGGTACATCTCTCAAGGCTTTCGTAGCAGGAAAAGATAGCGCAAAGTATACAAATGCCAAGAAAATCAAGGTTGCCAAGAAAGTATCTGTAAAGAAGGGTAAAACAGCTAAGGTTAAACCTACAATCACACTTGCAGATAAGAAAAAGAAGGCTCTTGCTAAGAAGTACGCAGCTGATGTTCGTTACTTCTCAACAGATACAAGTATTGCAACTGTATCTAAAGCCGGCAAGATCAAGGGCGTAGGAAAAGGAAGCTGCATCGTATACGCAATTGCCAAGAACGGCCTCGCAGCTAAGATCAAGGTTACGGTTAAGTAACTTGGAAGCCGGGATATTGGTGATTACTTTAGAAGTGGGAATGTATAGCTGGATAAGCTCCGTCAATTCTAAATCAGTGGTGGCTGAAATGCTTGATGTGTGCTTCGCACACTGATATAGCAATAAAAAGAAGAAAATCAGTGCGTAGATAGTCCGGATGAAGACTCGGTGATGAGTTTTAAAGGCGTCTACGCACTGATTTTATGCAAAAATGTAGTCTTCCAGTGCGTGAATTGTCCTAAGTAGCTTTTCAAAAAGAGTTTGGAAGTCACCCGAGCACTGATTTAGTAAGAAAAGTAAGAAAATCAGTGCGTGAAGGGCCCCGAGATGCTTTAAGTATTGAGTTTGGGAGATTCGTGAGCACTGATTAAACTTTAAATTGGCCACTTCCAGTGCGTGAAGTCTGTTTTTATCACAAACACAACCCGCCGACCAGCGGAATGGTCACTACTGACAGCAAAGTTGTAAGGGCGACGCCTCTTGAAGCGGTGTCCTCATCACCTCCGTAGCACTGGGCCAGCATTGCGGTCATGCTGCCAACTGGAGTTGCGATCATAACGAAGCATACACCAAGGAGAGTATCATCAGTTATGAACAGCTTAAGTAGCGAGATTCCGATGATGGGAATCAGGATAAGTTTAATGAATGCGAAAAACAGAAGGCGGTAATCACCAAGGAGACTTCTGATCTTCATGCCTCCAAGGGCGTAACCTATTACCATCATGCTGAGCGGAACAGTAAGACCACTGAGGGATGAAATAGCATCTGCCAGAGATTCCGGCACATGAACCCTTAGAAGATACAGAGCAATTGAGATGAAAACTGAGATAACCCCCACATTCAGGATGTTTTTCCAGGAAGATGTGGCTTCAGCCTCGGTATCTGAGCTGTTTTGCATAGTCTTGATTCCATAAGTATAGAACAGCAGGTTAAAAGGAAACTGGAAGGTGGCTGCATACAGAAGGCCGATGCTTCCATAGGTTGCTGCTACAATGGGAAAGCCCATGAATCCGATATTTGAAAAAATAGTCATAACCCTGTAGGTTCCGTAGTTGCTCTTGGGGAGCTTAAGTACATAAGGTACAATTACAGCGCAGAGAATAAGTCCCGCATATATTGCGATAGCGCAGATGGCGCAGGTAAGCAGCGCTTCATTTGAAACATACTCATCCTTATTTATGCCCGCAGACAGCACGAATGCAGGACAGGCAATATTCAGAACTATAGCCGACATGCCCTTACAGACAACATCATTTATAAGTCCTTTCTTCCTGCCGATCATTCCTACCATCATCAGCAAAAACAAAATAAACATCTGCTCTAATAAAATCATGTTTCTTAATCTCCGTTCTATCAGATTATTTAAGGCTCCATAACCCGATGTAGTTTCTCTAATTCCAATAATAATAGAAATAGCAAGGCAGCATTGGAAAGTCAATGCTTATTTTTTGTCATAGCTGCCGGCAAAGATATTATGTTTGTATTGATATGGCAAAGTAGCTATAATAGTGAGCGGAACTTTGTATAGAAATAGAAAAGGAACATAATAATAATGGCGAATTCACCAAAGACAATTATAGTGATGCCGGTAGCGAATGAGGCGGATACCATGGCACAGGTTATTGACGAGATCATGGCGCTGCCCTATGAAAACCTGTATTACTATCCGGTGATAGATGATTTCTCAAAAGATGACACTGAGAAAATTATAAGAGAAAAAGCCGAGCAGAACGATAAGATAAAGCTCATCTACTACAAGGAATCAAGAGGCGTTATCAGTTGCTACCTTGAAGGCTACAGACAGGCCCTGGAAGATGGCGCTGACAGAATAATAGAAATGGATGGCGGTCTTAGCCATGATCCTAAGCAGCTTCCCATGTTTATAGAAAAACTTGATGAAGGCTATGATTGCGTATGGGGATCCAGATTCATGAAGGGAGGCGGAGTCAGCGACCTGCCACTTTACAGAAGAATCCTTAGCGGCGGCGGAACCTTCCTGTCAAATCTTGTTCTTGGCACCAAGCTGAAGGATATGACCAGCGGATATGAGGCTTTCCAGAGAAAAGTCCTTGAAAACATCAACCTCGATCAGATAATGTCCACAGGTCACATGTATCAGACAGAGATGCGTTTCTACTGCAGAAACCTCAATACCATAGAAGTGCCGATCCACTATGTGGGTTCATCCACAGGTCTTAAGGCCAGCACAGTAATGGAGGCCCTTTCGATACTCTTCAAATTAAAAGATCACGAAAAATACATTTGGAAAAACATTATATGAAAAAATTAAAATACCTGATTCTGGGAGCGGGCCCCTCGGGCCTTACTCTCGGAAGATGCCTTGCAGATAAAGGCGAAAAAGACTTCCTTATAATAGAAAAAGAAAACGAAGCCGGCGGACTTTGCAGATCAAAGGATGTGGACGGTAAACCCCTTGATATAGGCGGTGGCCATTTCCTTGATGTGAGAAGACCCGCTGTTTGTGACTTTGTATTCAGATTCCTTCCGGAAAAGGATTGGAACAGCTTCGACAGAGATTCGAGGATTCGCATTCACGGAACCGAGATAAATCATCCCTTTGAAGCCAACATATGGCAACTCCCCTCTGAATATCAGGACAAATATCTTGAATCCATAAAAGAGGCAGGCTGCAACACAGGAAAAGAAAAGCCTGTGAAATTCAAGGAATGGATCAGATGGAAGCTTGGCGATGAGATCGCAGAAAACTACATGCTTCCCTACAATAACAAAATGTTTGGCGGCACTCTGGACGAGCTTGGAACCTACTGGCTTGAAAAACTTCCAAACGTAAGCTATGAGGAGACTCTGCAGTCCTGCACCATGCATAAGAGCTTTGGAACACAGCCGGGACATGCCAAATTCTACTATCCAAAGGAATACGGCTACGGCGAAGCATTCCTTAGAATCGCTGACAGCATGCCTGAAAACATAAAGTGCGGAGTATCTGTAACAGAACTTGACCTTACAGCAAAAACAGTTAAGTGCTCTGACGGGGAGGAATACTGCGCAGATACTATCATCACAACAATTCCCTGGGGCAGCATGAAAATCAAAGGATGCACTGAGGAGTTTGAGAATGCTCTGACTGAGCTTAAGCATTCATCGGTAGAGATAAGATATGTGGCTGAAGATCCGCAGTCTCCTGCACACTGGGTATATGTGCCCGATGAGAACACGCCCTACCACAGGATTCTTTGCAGATGTAATTTCTGCCCTGACAGCGAAGGCTACTGGGTTGAGACCGTTGAGGGCAGAACGGGAGCCTATGAAAACAGCGACTGGAAGGACAACTATGCATATATGAACGAGTATGCATATCCTTTAAACACAGTAAATAAGCCTGAAAAAATAAATCTCATCATGACAGAGGTAAGAGAAAAGGGCATCATTCCCCTTGGACGCTGGGGTGAGCACGAGCACTACAATTCAGACGTTGTTATGGAGAGAGCCATGAACCTGGCGGAGACACTGTAGTTTAAATGTGGAAACACGAATCTGATTCCAAATAGGAAACACCTAAATAAAGGAATACTATGAAAACAAGATCAAAAATAGCAAAGGCACTTCTGTGTGTGCTGATAATTCTTATCACATGCGGAGTGCAGCTTGCACTTACCAAACAGACAGGAATTCAGAATAAGTCGGAGGACATGCGCCCTCCGCTTTTTGATACTCCTTCATATGTAGAGATAAAAAGCGGCGATACTCTGACAGCCAGCCTTAAAGCAAACAAGAGCTGCAATATCGGAAGCCTTTCCGTAGTCATGGTTAATACCGACTCAGAAGGGAAGGGGACTATAGAGTTTGTCCTTAAAAACAGTGAGGGCGCCGAAGAGTGGACCACTGTGGCTGATAAAGCTGCGATCACAGTAGGTGAATGGTATGAGATTGGAAGCCCTGTTACCTATATAGAAGAGGGAAAAGAGTACACACTTACAATTACAGCCAATGGTTGCAATCCCTACTTCATCAAGACTCAGATTGACGCCACAAACAGATTCCTGCCCTTTGAAGAGCAGATTTATGCGGCAAATGCTAACCCTGAGGACAGCGCAGACACCAGCCAGAGCGCCGAGAGTCTTGTGCCTCTTTCCACAGGCATATCCCTCGGAACCTCGGTGGTTTCGGATAAGCCCCTGACCTATGGAGATGTGTTCTACTATTCCCATATAATCACAATCCTTATTGGGGCAGCAGCTGTTCTTTTCATAATCTTTGGATATGAAAAGTGCATCGCCGCAGTGAAAAATATTCATGCATCAGAACTGATAATGAAGGCAGGAAATGACATATTCCTGGTAGTGCTTTTCATCGTGCTGTGCCTTTCAATCTATATAAACGGTTACTTAGAGGGCATCAACATAAGTGCGGACTCCGCAGGGTATCTTAGAGAAGCAGCTAATATGGCAGCAGGCTATGGCTTTAACTACGACGGCCTTGCAGGCTACAAGGGTTCCTGGTTTGCCAACTGGCCAATCCTCTATCCTGCAATGATAGCACTGATAATGAAAATAACAGGTCTTGAAGTTTACGCAGCATCCAAGATTCTCTCCATGATTCTTGTGGGAATTCTGCTCGTGATCCTTCGCATAGCCTACAAAAAAGAGGCCTGGTTCTATGCTCTTTTCATGACGAACCTTGGTCTTATGTACCTCTATTGGTACTCCTGGAGTGAGCTCCCTTTTATTTTGTTCATGGTGCTGTTCGCCTTCAGCCTTGCGGATGTTGTATCTGATGGAAGCGCACCTCTTGAAACTGGCGAAGCATCTGACAAAACCAGCGGAATATCAGGTAAAAGCGTTGAAGCATCCGGCAAAAAGGTCGCCCTCAAAAACTACATTCTTCTTGGAGTATCAGCGTTTCTCTGCTTTTTAACAAGATACTTTGGAATGTTTACCTATTTTGTAATAGGCTTCTACATCCTGGTACTTGCCATCATCGCTATCAGAGATGAAAAGACCATCAAGGCAGTTTTTAATAAAAAGATAATCTCACTTGTGGTAACAGCAGGCGTGTCCGGAATCATGTGCGTAGCATACCTTCTTAATAACAAGCTTCAAAATGGTATGCCCTCCGGTGTCAGCAGATCCATGTGGTGGGATGACTATCAGAGCCTTACAAATGATCTGGTTAAATCCCTTTTTGCGGAAGTATTTAGCCTCTTCCATTTGGAAGTGCCCCGGTATATTACGAATCTTTCTTATGGAAAAAGTGTGCTGATCCTTTTCCTTATTGGAATTATGCTTGCGATTTTCATAGCAAAGAATTGCAAACACTTCACCAGAGAATCAGTGCTTATAACTACAGCAGTTATCTATTATATGATGTTCACGGTGATAAGATATTTTTCATCAATGGACACCTTCTACTACAGATTCTTTGCGCCTGCTACTTTCCTGTTTACTTTAGGAATCGCAGGACTTTTGATAAAATATATTAGAGATACGAAAATCTATGTGTACCTGCTTGCGGGCATGATCCTGTATCTTATGATTTTTGGAGTGGGAGATTATACGGAGCACGTGGCGAAAAACACTCTTCCTTACTACGACATCGTGAAAATGTCATGGGATGAGGATTACGCAGAGATCCCTGAAAACAGCGTTGTGATTTTCAGTACTCTGGATTACAGATCTCTTTATTACAGAAGCGATGTGGTTGAGGGTACAATCGATCCTTCAGATACAATGGAGTCGCTTCGAGGCAGATATTACGGCAGCAGTCAGATGTGTATCTTATCTTCAGATGCAGCAGCCATGAGAGAAGCAGATATCTATGATGCCAGCATAAATGAAGCAATAGATGCTAATCTTGATATGAGTAAAAAATACCTGGTGATAGGCTTCTGAGAAAAATCCTGCACTGACATGTCATTTTGATATTTTTGTGAGAAAACGTGAATTCATGAAAGGATGAGATATGGAACTTAAAAGAATCGATACGAACTTCACAGTATGTAAAGTAGAAGATTTATCCGGTGTGAACATGGAGGATGAGTTTGTTTTCATAAGTAAAACAGATGAGGAAATATCTCTTGTGTGCAGCACAGACAAGACACCTGCAAATACCACAGAGAGAAGCGATGGCTGGAAGGCTGTAAGGATTGAAGGAAAGCTTGATTTTACACTTATCGGAATTCTTTCAAAGATTTCTACAGCACTTGCCAAGAACAATATAGGAATCTTCGCAATCTCCACCTACAACACAGACTACATCCTTGTTAAGGAGGCAGATTTTGACAACGCCATTAAGGTATTGGCAGAAAAAGGCTACAGAATCGTGTAAGCCCTAAACTCAGTTACATTTTCTCTTTATCCAAAGTGCTTCTATTCAACAAACGAAAGCTGCTCAAGCAGAGGAAATCGGGAAAAAGCTCAAAATAGAGGCGTGGAGCAGGGAGGAATATGAGAATAGAAGCTGCTCAAGCAGAGGAAAT
>NZ_KE384161.1:30268-33516 GCF_000424285.1 Butyrivibrio sp. MB2005
AGCAGGGAGGAATATGAGAATAGAAGCTGCTCAAGCAGAGGAAATCGGGAAAAAAGCCAAAATAGAGGCGTGGAGCAGGGAGAGATAAGAGAATTGAAGCTGCTCAAGCAGAGGAAATCGGGAAAAAGCTCAAAATAGAGGCGTGAAGCAGGAAAAGACCTGAGAATATCAACGATTCAAGCAGAGAAAATCGCAAATTTCCTCAAAATAGAGGCGCACGTCAACAACCGAATATCAGAGGCATTCATTTCACAACATAACAAAACTTCCGGATCGTTCAAAAGACCCGGAAGTTTTTTATTTCAGAATACATTCTCAAAATACAGCCTGCGCAAGATTTTTCCTAAAGAATTAATACAAGAGTGTAGCCGGCGAAATTCTAATCTATCTTGTCACCTCATCATATATCTTCTCAAGCTTATCTATATGTGCATCAAAGCTATACTTTTCTGTAGCAATCTCAAGACTCTTCTTTGCGGCAAAGACATAAGCCTCATAACTTGATAGATAATCCAGAATTCCCTGCGCCATGCCTGATGCATCCTGAGGCGCATAGAGCTTGCCGTTTACATCCTTTGCTACAACCTGAGGGATGCCGCCAACCTCTGTGGACACAATGGGAAGAGCATATCCCATGGCTTCAAGGATTGACATGGGCATAGCCTCCATGTGGGAGGGCAGAAGGAAAATAGCACTTTCGCGAAGGAGCTTTTCTTTTTCATCTCCTGTAATCCATCCAGGCAAGATCACCGTATCCTGAAGCCCAAGTCTTTCAATCTCGGCTATAACAGGCTCTGTCTCACCTGTTCCGCCAAGAACAAAACGAACATCATCAAATTTCTTTTTTACTATATCCGCGATGGCAGGAATATCCACAACACCCTTTAGATTATCGAAACGTCCAAGATACAGGATCTGACGCTTGTTAAAACGCTCAGACAGAGAAGTATCAGCTGCCATTTCGGGATAAATCTTGCAATAATTGGAAACGACAGTAATCCTCTCAGCAGGCACAATTACCGACAGCTTTTCTTTCCATTCCTCAGACAGTACAACAATCCTTGTGCAGTAGCCATAGATTTTGCGAACAAGGTATTTCTTAAAGCTCCCTGCATTGGTGTAAAGCTCGTCAAGAGCAGAGCCGTGGATGTGGTTGATAATTGGAATTTTCCTGTTGTGGGCCATTACGATTATGGGCATTTTTCTAAAAAAGCTTGGCCCAAAGGATGAATGTACATGAACAGCATCCGGTCTGTTTGTCCTTAGTACGCGTCTAAATTCCCTGTAGGCACCCAGTGCCTTTGAGAGTTTTTTCCACTTGGAGCCGTCACAGTAGGATTCCACGTAGGTTATATCAAAATCATCTTCAAGACGGCTTCCGTAGTAATTTTCGATAACTGCGGCGATTCCGCCCTTTACTGTGCGCTCCTGCACTATCATGCAAATTTTTTTTCTGTTATTAGAAGTAGCCACAAATAGACCTCACTGTCATAAATGATAGGCTAATCTTATCATTATAAGGAGTTTTTGTAAAAAATCATTTCTTGAAGCGGCTTATCAAATAGTAGATTTTATAGGGGAAATTAGCGTAAAATGGAATATATAACTCAAACTTCCCACTTGTAAAAGTGGATTAGTCCCTTGAAAACTCAATAAAGATGCCATGTCAAATATACATCAGGCAGTCAGAGCCTCTTGCATGGGGCTAAGGGCGCTCTGCATATAATCGGGAAGCCCGCCGAGGAATGCATTGATGAACTCAGTCATCTTGGCTTCAGTAGGCTGGAACACAACTGATATAGCCTCAAACAGTGCAGTAAATATGATCTGCATGGAATCATCGAAAGTGATGTCAGCAATCTCATCAACCATGAAGAAGAATATCTCACCGAGACTACGCTGGTCATCAGAATATCTCCGGTTAATCGCAAGTATCATGTATCTTGTGAAAACAACAGCTATGTGACCACACATTGCATCAAATGAAAGACCACGATATTCCTTCACAAGATGAAGATAACTCTTGCATGTCTTGAAGAAGACCTCTATGGCCCATCTTTTTCCATATTGAGCAATGATCTCTTCTTCAGAAAGGCTCATGTCAGTGCAAATTATAGCAAGCCAGTCCTTCCTGTTGGATCGATTCCTTACATAAACAATCTTTGCCTCTATGGGGTTAAGACCACGTACCTTATCTTCTTTTCCAAGCATCACATCTACAGAAAGAAGATATTTGGAGCGGCCGCGACGTTTTCTGTTGCGTGAGTAGATCTGCTTTACATTAAGCTTTTCTTCCCCAACAAGATAATTGATTTTGGAACTCTTCTTAATCATGGCAATGGTATCAAGGCCCATCTTCTTGATTCGCTGTATGTTAACCGGTTCCGAGAACCAACTGTCGAACAGAACATACTTGGCACTATGACCTGCTTTTACAGCATTTTCAAGAAGCTGCATAACAACATCTGTAGATTTAGTTTGAGACTGCTCGCGTCTGCGATAAGCCAATGTTCTGTGGTCAAAGTCTTTTGCTGAGTTGAAACGGTTCTTTTCATTTGTTGAACTAAGCAGGCAGAAGTCAATCGGAAGGAAAGTTGCTCCATCTGACCAACCAAGTGTCAGGAGCCTGAAGCCTTTTTTATAACCTTTGCCACAGTGATCAAAAACTCGTGATAAAAGCTCAACATTCTTAGAACGAGACCTGTCAAACAGGCTGTCATCAATAACAAAAGCATCACGACGCTCCTTGCTGGTAAGATCTCTGAGCATGTTGTTGATTATGTCAGCAGAGAGCTCAATTGTGTACTTCTGCCAGTTGGCCTTTGGATTGTCAAGAAAGCGATATACTGCGTTCTTGGAAAATGCCTCAGTGAACTTCCCCTGATGCATTTGCATATACATGCTCTTGTTCATAAAAACAAGCTTAAGCAGATATGTAAAGATGACACTTATTGCAACGCCTCTGGCTTTGCCTGCGCCACATCTGTAAAGGTGTTTCACAACCTCAAACTTAGAGATGAAGGAATCCACTGACCGATTTAGATCATTGTTCTGAATCATTTCATCGGAATAGTCAGTTTTCAGGTTATGTGATACAATAGACATGGCGCACCTCGCTTATTTGCTAGTATTTTTGTTTCTCGTCAATTCAATTATACCGCAAATACTGGGCTTGCGCCTTTTTAGATGGCATTTTTATTGAGTTTTCAAGGTTCAACTGTCAATTCCCAAGTGGGAAGTTTGAGTAT
>NZ_AUJP01000031.1 GCF_000424285.1 Butyrivibrio sp. MB2005
ACATCAACAAGAGATCTGGGCATATCCTTCTGCTCGACATAATACTTGTTCTTTCTTACAAGGCTCTTGAATATCTCCTCATCAATCTGCTCATATATCTCACTGATAAGCCTGCATCCAAGCTTTAACACACGCTCATGAACATCGTTTGAAAGATCTGCTGCATCCTTCTCTCCATCAAGGAGACTTCTGACATTTTTCTCAATCTCCTTGATATCATTCTGAATAAACTGTAGTATACTGTTGTACATGGAAAGCACCGCCTTTTTAGATTTTTGTCGCAAACTCAATCTTAACATGAAGGCTGGTGCTTTTCCTTTTTTTATTTCTCCGAATCTATATTTACCCTAATCTAACGAAGCTTAATTGTATTGTATAAAGGCTTACGCCTGCTCCTTATACGCCATACCGCCAAGGGAAAATTCTTTAGCAGCGCTGGTGCCATAGGCTGCGATCTCATCAAAGTCAAACTTCGTGACATCTGTATTTGCCACGTGCGCCTTTGTGGGATCGAATTTTACTGCGTTCTGAGCGCTTTTCAGTTCCTCGATGTATTTAATCTCGTAGCCTATCTGCTTAGCAAAATAAATAAGTCCGGCAAGGCCGAGTACATCTACATTTTCATAGGCACGCTGTGCCTCTTCTTCAAGCTTTTCCTGAAGGACACTCTTGGGAAAATCCTGAAGTACATCAACAGCGGGACCAAAATAAGCCTCGTCCACATCGCCAAGGCATCTGAAAAGAAAATCGATGCCCTCTTTATTAGCAGGGTATTCCAGCTGCTCTAAAAGTGTCACTCCGTTGCAGATACTGAATTCGCTCTTGTAAGCATCAAAATCAAGATAATGTGAAAGCTCAACTTTCTTCTGCTTTACAGCTTTTGCAGTAGCCATAACATCCTTATCTGAAAGTACTCTCTCAAAAATATCGTTACGAATCCTGCCTTTTTTGGAAACAGGCTTATATTTCTCTGTGCTGTGCTTCTCGACTTTTGCTGCTGTAGCCTTTTCCCACTGATAGCGCACTCTGCTGAAATCAGCCTTATCAATCTCGGATTTCGGTACATTGAGGAACAGGTTAAATCTGCTGTTGGCCTTCTTGGGCATTGATGTATAGCAAATGCCTCTGTCTTCAAAAAAGCTGTTGAGCTCAGCCTGAATGCTCTCCTTCTTTGCTCTGCGGGGAAGTCTGATAACTCCGCCATCTATGGAGTACAGCTCATTTTTCTCAGGGTTGTAACCACAGATCAGGTCTACCGGCATGTAACCGCCAAGAATACATACCCATTTATCGTCATCACTGATCTTCACGTGATCAAGCAGCTTCCCGTCTCTTGTGTAATACTTATGGAAGCTTGCTTTCCTTATGATCTTCATAACCTGTCTTTTATTAAGCATATCCCCGAAATGAGGAAGCTTATTAAAAAGATGGAGCTTATCGTCATACTGACCATAAAACTCTTTCAGCAAAATATGTATTCCGTAAAAGCATAAGCCAATAAAAGGGATAACACATAAGGTCACAAGCCTGCCTACAGGGGTATCCTGTGCCATAAAAACTCTGTATGCCTTGATAGAATAATCAACGCCAACATATCCAAATATAAACATCATTACCCAAAGGAATAGCTTTTCAAAAAAAGACATCACTAATACCTGTAAATTACTTTCTAAAACACTGAGCGATTAATGCAAAACGACTTACAAAAAGTGATGCGCATTGATTAGTCAAAGCGCATCACTTTTTATTTACCTGATATTTGTAATGTTATCAGAGTTAAGGGTAAAACCTATAGGCTCCTCTGATTCATAATACGGTTTTTCCGAGAATGAGTTTGGTTCGAAATAATTCTTAGTCTCTATTTTTTTGACATCATTTTTGTAATAGAGCGGCGCATCATCCATAATGACTGCTGCAATAATGTACGGAAGAACTCCTACACCGCCGAAAAATACAAGCGCAGCATATATGATTCTGACAATTGTGGGATCTATTCCGAAATATTCTGCGATACCTCCGCAAACACCACATAACTTTTTATCTCTGCTTTTGTAAAGTTTTCTTCCTCTCATGATTACTGCCCTTTCTATGCATATTGCTTTCCACCTAATGAATATATCATAAATCATTATAGAAAAAACAGCCCCAATCACACCGAAAATGTTATGTTTTGCACGGAAAAAACTATATGGTTATATCACAAATTTGCAGTCACGGTCTGATAAATCACGTAGTCCTCTTCGCTGAAGTTGACGATTGTGATCTCAATATCATAGCCTGAGTTTTCTTCAAGCCACTCTCTCACTGTTTTAAGCGCAATTACTGCAGCTTCCTTTTTTGGATAACCATATACACCTGTGGACGCATGGTTCGTGACTCGTTATCCTGCAAAATTAAGGCCGTTAAAACATTCTGTGATCAGCGCAGATCCAAGCATTCCATCTGTATAAGTAAGGACATATCGCCCATCTTTCATGGCATAGTAGATTCTGTAAAGTCCGGGGTAGCTCTCAACCTTTAAGTCTATAAAGGTTTTGCCATCTGTGCGATAAGGAGTCACCATATTGTCCTGCCAGATGGCATTTGCAACACCCTTGGTAGCGTTTTCGTCTGCCATTAAATCACATGGTATCAGCTTTGATGCAGATATGTATGGCTCAGCGCCTGTCTGATAATACATGAACTCCTCAATGGGTTCAGGCATGCCATCAGCACCAATTTTACATCTCTGGGTAACGAACTGAGTACCCAGAATCTGTTGCGAGCTTTCTACAAAGAAATCATCCGGATCTGTGGGATAGGTATACTCGTATTCAGCACCCTCTTTCATCTTCCAAAAAGCTATGGCTCCGTTCAGATCATATAAATGAGTGAATTTTTTTCCATCAAATTTATACATGGCAGTCATCAGATAATCGCTGTCCGAAGTGTACTGCATGTAAAGGTAATGGTTTTTTGCTTCATTATTTGTTCTGAACCAAAAGCAATCAAGGCCACGCATAGCGTAATAGTACAGATCACCCTCATTAGGCATCTCATAATCTCTGCCGTTGATATTAAGGGAAAAGCTTGTGGTCATGTCGTTTTCATCAACAGCCATATCATACGTTATGGTTTCATCTTTTCCATCGCCGTCCAGATCTGCGCTGCAGCTCTCTGTTCCCGGGCCGGGAATGTAAAAATATGCTATTTTTTCTGATTGCATTTTTGCAGGATTTCTCGCATCATCATCTACTGAATCAGATGCACCTAAATATTCCTTAAAAGGTGTGATCTCAAGCTTGGGACATGGCGGATCAGCTTCATATCCCCATATACCATCTGCACCTTCCGGGATGAATTCCTCGGAATCTGATATCTCATCACTTCCTGTGGTGTTTGTAAAATATTTAAGTTCACCATCTACTTCATCGGAAAAATAGTAGGTATCCCAAATTATCTTCGTTCCATCCTCACTTAAATGGCAGCTTCCGATATAAGTATTCATTGCGCCGCCGGATCCAAGATAGGAAAACTGCCCATTCCCGATCCATTCATAGCTGTTGCGTGCCCAGCCTTCAATTACCATGAAGGGCTCGTCATCTTTAAGGGTGTAACAGCCAAGAACTATGCTGTGGGGCTCACCGTCTTCATATTCACTGTCCGTATTATCAGCAATCATAAGTTCCGGAATTCCATCCCCGCTGACATCAGTGAGGATATAGCCTACATTTTCCAAAAGATCGGACTTTTCCCGGTAGTTTTGGATCTCCATAAGTCCCATGGGCGTATAGATTGTCGCATTCTCGTAATACTTATCATCTGTGATGCAGTTGTAGGACTCATCAAGGACAGGCTTGTATTTGGCGAGGTAGTCTCCGGTTTCGGCTGCATTTGATGTGCTGTCTGCATCGGCAGAATCGCTTGTAGAATCTTCTCCAGTGCTATTTTCAGCTGAATCGCCAGAAGCTTCTGCGTTATCCTGCTGTGATGATGCTTCGTCTGTGGCGCTCTGCTCAGCATTTTCTGTATCTGTTTCGGCGCTGTCCTGATCGGCATCACTAGCCTTTGCAGGCGCAGAGGGCTGCCCTTCTGTACCGGCAGGAGCATCAGTTGTAGCTTTATTTCCTGAACATCCGCACAGCATTGTAAGTGTAAGTCCTAAACCAAGAATTTTTAGAAATGATTTTTTAACCATATCCCCCTCTATTCTCTACATTAAATTTTCAACTTTTCCACCACAATAATTATACATGAGGAGATGCGTTATTATATAAAAATACAAAAAAATTATATTGAAATAACAATAATCTTACATCAGTTTGATGATGAGGTCGCAGTAACCGTTGATGCTGCAATGATAGCTACAAGCATTGCTGTCTCCTGTGCGATTACTTCTGCAAGGGTTCCACCCAGTACTGATGCACTATTCTTAAGGTTATCATCAGAATAAACGCCTGAAATGATCATTGCACCAAACATAAGTCTGGAATATTTATTCATATCAAAGGTTCCAAAGCCCTTCTGGCCCTTCAGATATTTTGCTACTTCGATGACCTCGCTTACAAGTTCATCTCTGTCAGCATCGATATCAATGAGGGTTCCAAGGGATGCAAGCTCATAGTCCTTACCATATTTCTCTCCTGCTTCCTTGAAAGCATCGAAGAATGCAAGAACCTTTTCAACTTTCTCGCTGCACTCTCCGCCATAAGTAGTAAGTACCTGGGCAAGAGAATAAGCTGCATTTTCGTGGAAAGCAAAGCTCTTTTTAACGTTCTGGAAGGTCTCTTCAAGCTCAGCAAGAATATCTTCTGTATCCTTATCAGTCATGGCAAGAAGAACTGCAATGCATATATCCTCATCAGAAGTAAGGAAAGGATGCTGGCTCTTCATTCCCTTGATGATCGCATCTGTTTTTTCGATGATAGTGTCTGCTTCTGCAGCTTTGCCTGTACTAACAATGGTCATGGAAGCCATTACTTTGTAGGAAGATCCAAAGAATTTGCCCTTATTGAACTTCTCATAAACCTCGATAAGCTCATCAAGAAATTTCTCAGGATTCTCACTGACTGCCATTTTAGCTGACACAACCAGCTCGTTATTGCCTCTGAGCTCTGAAAAAGCGCCCTTTCTATCGCGAAGAAGCTTCCTGCATTCCTTCATGTGCTCAGCATCTGCAACCTTGTCCTTCTCTGTGAAAGTTGCAGCTGCAACTGTTGTGATAAGACCGTTCTCAAACATGAAGCCCTTGTGAATAAGACCTCTGTTTGAAACCAGTAACTCACTTCTTTTCTGTACTTTTTCTTTCATACCTTCTCTCTCCTTTGGTGTTTTTTATTTTTCTGCATATTCCTGCAAGGATTTGATGTTGCCTGCGCCATTTGCCTTTACCTCCCTGATACCCTGGGCTGCTGCTTTTGCGGCTGCAACTGTGGTTATGTATGGGATACGTGCTTTTATTGCTGCGCGGCGAAGATATGCATCATCGTATTTTGCGCCTTTTTCTATAGGAGTGTTGATAACAAGCTGTACGTCGCCGTTTTTGATAAGATCCTCAACGTTAGGTCTTCCGCCCTCGTAGTTTTTCAGGATCTTTGTGGCCTCAATGCCTGCTTCAACAATAGTCTCGTAGGTTTTGCCTGTTGCATAGATCTTAAAGCCTTCATCTGCAAAGCCCTTTGCGATAGATGAAGCCATAGGCTTATCCTCTGTGTTAAGAGAGATAAGTACTGCTCCCTTGAGAGGAAGTGCAGCATTTGCAGCTTCTTCTGCCTTGAAGAAGGCTTCGCCCGGAGTTTTTGCAAGTCCAAGAACTTCACCTGTGGAGCGCATTTCGGGTCCAAGTACAGGATCAACTTCAGGGAACATGTTGAAGGGGAATACCGCTTCTTTTACGCCGTAGTATTCAGGCTCTGTGTTTTTCTTAGCATCGATGAGATCCTGAACAGGTGACGGTCTTCCTGTAAGCTGCGCTGTGATGATATCTGTTGCGATGGGCACCATTTTTATGCCGCATACCTTTGATACCAGCGGTACTGTACGGGATGCTCTGGGGTTAGCTTCAAGAACATATACTGTGTCATCCTCGATTGCATACTGCATATTCATAAGTCCCACAACGTTCATCTCAACCGCTATTTTACGGGTGTATTCCTCGATAGTCTTAAGGTGCTCCTCAGAGATGTGCTTGGAGGGAACTATGCAGGCTGAGTCACCTGAGTGAATTCCTGCAAGCTCGATATGCTCCATAACTGCGGGAACGAAAGCTCTCTCGCCATCACTTATTGCATCTGCTTCGCACTCCATAGCGTTGTGAAGGAATCTGTCAATGAGGATCGGACGGTCGGGAGTTACGCCTACGGCGGCTTTCATGTAGCCTTCCATGCTCTCCTCATCTCTTACGATTTCCATTCCTCTTCCGCCAAGAACGAAGGAAGGTCTAACCATTACGGGATATCCGATTCTTGCTGCGATTTCCTTTGCTGTCTCAACATCGGAAGCCATTCCTGATTCTGCCATGGGAATTTCAAGCTTTTCCATCATCATGCGGAACTGATCTCTGTCTTCTGCAAGATCAATTACTTCAGGTGTGGTTCCAAGGATATTCACACCCTCTTCCTTAAGCTTTGCAGCCAGGTTAAGAGGTGTCTGTCCGCCAAACTGTGCGATTACACCGACGGGTTTTTCCTTTTTATAAATCTGAAGTACATCCTCCAGTGTCAGAGGCTCAAAGTACAATGTATCTGAGGTATCGTAGTCTGTTGAAACCGTCTCCGGGTTGCAGTTAACAATGATTGTTTCAAAGCCCAGTTTTTTCAGGGCAAGGGCTGCATGTACACAGCAGTAATCGAACTCGATACCCTGTCCGATTCTGTTGGGACCGCCGCCAAGGATCATGATTTTCTTTGTATCTGCGCTGTCATCAGCCTTGGGATTTCCCAGATTTGCATCTGTCTTGTAGGTTGAGTAATAGTAAGCGGCACCGTCTGTACCATATACGTGGACGCCGTCCCATTTTTCCGTAAGACCAAGCTCGTCTCTTGTATTTCTGATGTCATCCTCGGATACGCCAAGAATTCCGGAAAGGTATCTGTCTGCAAAGCCGTCTTCTTTGGCCTTGATAAGAGCTTCTTTTGAGGGAACGCTTTCCTTGAAGTTCTCTACCAATGCGCTTTCCTCTTCAACCAGCTCTTTTATCTCATTAAGGAAATAGTGCTTAACCTTGGTGATATCAAAGATTTCGTCCACAGTAACGCCTTTTTTGAAGGCTTCGTAAATAAGGAAATATCTCTCAGAGGATGCGTCTTTAAGAAGATGGAGCAGCTCTTCTTTGTCCATTTCCTCGTATTTTTTCACATTTCCAAGACCGTATCTGCCCTTTTCAAGGGATCTGATGGCTTTCTGGAAGGCTTCCTTGAAGTTTTTACCAATGGACATTACTTCGCCTACGGCTCTCATCTGAGTGCCGAGCTTGTCCTCAACGCCATGAAATTTCTCGAAAGCCCAGCGGGCAAACTTAACTACCACGTAGTCGCCGTTTGGCACGTATTTATCGAGGGTTCCGAATTTTGAATCCGGAAGATCTGCTAATGTAAGGCCTGTAGCAAGCTTTGCAGAAACAAGGGCGATGGGGAAGCCTGTTGCTTTACTTGCAAGGGCCGATGATCTTGATGTTCTGGGATTGATCTCAATAACAACGATTCTACCGGTTTTGGGATCATGGGCGAACTGTACGTTGGTTCCGCCGATAACGCCGATGTGCTCAACGATCTTGTATGCCTGATGCTGAAGCTCCTTCTGAAGGTCCTCATCAATTGTAAGCATGGGTGCTGTACAGAAGGAATCTCCTGTGTGAACGCCTACAGGATCAACGTTTTCAATGAAGCATACGGTGATCATGTTGTTGTCTTTATCTCTTACAACCTCAAGCTCAAGCTCTTCCCATCCAAGGATTGACTCCTCAACCAGAACCTGGTGAATGATGGATGCAGCAAGCCCTCTTGCACATACTGTCTGTAGCTCTTCCTTGTTGTAAACAAGTCCGCCGCCTGCGCCGCCCATGGTATATGCGGGACGAAGAACAACGGGATAACCAAGCTCGTCAGCCTCAGCCAGCGCTTCCTCTATGCTGTAGCAGGCCTTTGACCTTGCCATCTCGATTCCGAGCATGTCCATGGTTTTCTTAAACTCAGTTCTGTCCTCGCCTCGTTCAATGGCATCTACCTGAACACCGATAACCTTCACGTTATATTTATCCAGAACTCCTGCTTTGTATAATTCTGAACACAAATTAAGACCAGACTGTCCTCCTAAATTAGGCAAAAGGGCATCCGGTCTTTCTTTTTCAATTACAGCCGCAACGCGGCTGGCATTTAAAGGTTCAATATAAGTCCTGTCAGCCATCTCCGGATCGGTCATGATAGTAGCCGGATTGGAATTAACCAGGACGATTTCATAGCCAAGACTCCTCAGCGCCTTGCAGGCCTGGGTTCCTGAATAGTCGAATTCGCAGGCCTGTCCGATAACAATAGGGCCTGAGCCAATGATTAGTACCTTGTGGATATCTGTTCTCTGTGCCATGTTTCTCTCCATCTTTTTCTGCGTTTTTAGTCTCTAAAGATTTTATAATTCATTCATAATAAAAACAAGTAAAAAGTTCTGCGAATAGCTATTTTACTGTACGTCTGAGAAAGACAGTGTGGTTACATCCATGTCTTCAAGCCTCATACAGATAACGCCGCAGCAGCTGTCGGGAAGATTCCCGCTTGCTTTGTATGCGCAACCGCCATCGATTACATAAATGTTTTCCTCATGAAAAATTTCAAGCTTTACTTCCTGCATGATGCGCTGAACCGGAACATGGCCTATTACAAAGGTCCAGGGCTTTTTGGAATATTCCGAAATCGGCGCATAAATATCGTATCTGTAAGGGGTATTCCAAACTATGTTTCTGACCAGTTCATAGGTTAGCTCGCTGTAAGGAATTTCTATGGCATCATCGCTATAATAGGAATGGGTAAGGCAAAAGGTTTTCCCTCCTGCATCCACAAGCTTCGTAAGCTGTCTTGATGTGAGCCAGGTGAGCAGCTCTTTTCTTCTGTTTTCATCGAGCTTTTGATACTCTTCAAACGTAGAGATTCCTTTGTTGGCAATAAGCCAGAGCTTACTGTCTCTCCCCGATATATCATCTACAGAACCGTCCGGAGAAACGGTGTTTAGCATCATGAATTCGTGGTTTCCAAGGAGCAGCTCCATGTTGGGCGTATCCATTATTTTCAGCAAAATCGCAATTCCGTCAGGGCCTCTGTCAATGGCATCACCAATTACGTACAAAAAATCCTCCTCAGAGAAAGCTATTTTCTCCAGGAGTTTTTCAAAGATATGAAGTTGGCCGTGAAGGTCTGAAATTACGTAGGTTGCCATTTTTGCCTCATGTTAATTTAATGTTCGTGTATATCTGTATTTCTAATGATTGAGTTCTTAGATTAAATGCGAGTTCGTGGCCGGTAACGGAATTACGAAGAGTATTTATTTATAATTCGTATTACAGCTGACAGGTATGATCTTCCGAAAAGGTTTAGATGGTTGGTCAGGTGGTAAAGGTTGTAGAGATCCCGCCTGTCCTCATAGCCCGGAATCCTTCCCATGGCATCAAAATATGCCTCATAGAAACGATTATCAAAACCGCCAAACAGCTCTGTCATGGCGATATCAGCCTCATTACAGCCCACATATACTGCAGGATCTATCAGCATCGGTTCTCCATTTTCATCCGCCATGAAATTACCTGCCCACAGGTCACCGTGAAGAAGTGACGGGCGTTCCGGCTCGTAAAGGTATTTATCAAGGTTGTCTAATAAGTTGTTCGCCGCCTTTATAAGGTAGCTGTCAAAGTACCTCTCAGCAAGCTTAAACTGCGGTTTTAACCTGCATTCAGCAAAGAACTCTATCCAACCGGTCTTTGGTGTGTTCTTCTGTTTTCCTGCACCGATGTAATTGTCGGTGATAAAGCCATATTCTTTTCCACTTCCTACAAAAACTGAGGTGTCCGCCTGATGCATCTTTGCAAGGCCTGTTCCCAGAGACTCCCAGAAGTTCTGCGAAAGGCATCCGCTGTTTATATACTCCATCAGTAGGAATGAGATATTGCCGTCAGTCCCTGCCGCATAGATTTTCGGCACCCGCATTGTCCCTGTAGCTTCTATGGCTCTTAGTCCTCTTGCCTCTTCCCAGAAAAAATCAGCGTTTCCGCGAACGTTCACTTTGATAAAAGCCTTCTCCCCATTAGACAAATGCAGCAAATAAGCGTCATTGGCGTCTCCGCCCATAACTGTCTGCCTGCTCTTTATTGTGACATTTTCGCCGCACTTTAATACAACCGCTTCATTCAGCGATTTGCACACAGGAAAAGAATATGAAGTTATTTTCATATCAGGGGAAGAACTTTTTTCATACATAAATAGATTATACACAATCTCGAATCTGTGATTCAAGATTGTTACTATTTATCACGACTTGAATAGATTCTGTTTACAGCAAATGCCGGGCTTTTTCTATATTGCTCCCTGTTATCATGTTTCTTTTGCCTCTATGGCTTTTATCACACCTTTATCAACGAGCCGCAAAAACGCATCAACCACTTCGGGATTGAGTTGGCTCCCTGAAACTTCCCGGATTATGGATATCACTTTCTCAAAATCCATGCGCTTACGGTATTGTCTGTCGGAATACATTGCATCAAAGGCATCTGCCACCGCAATAATACGCGCCACCTGCGGAATATCATCCCCTGAAAGTCCATAGGGATAGCCCTTTCCGTCATGTCTTTCATGATGTGACAGCGCGCCTACCGCAAGTTCAGGCACAATACTTATGTCTTTAAGTATCTCATGGCCCTTCAAAGTATGAGTTTTAATTTCGTCGTATTCTTCCTCTGTAAGCTTCCCCGGCTTATTGAGAACCGCGTTGCGGATTCCGACCTTGCCCACATCATGCAAAAGGCCGATGCGGTAATACTTTTCTACTGTTTCAGTGTCATATCCCATCTCCTTGGCGATCATTGCTGTATACTTAGCCACTCTCTCCGAATGGCCATTGGTATACCTGTCCTTCATATCTATGACTTTAGCGAAAGCCTCTGATATCTCGGATGCAAATACAGCACTCTCCTGCTCCTTCTTCTTCAGGGAATCAATATGGTCCCTGTATAGATAGATTCCCATAAAGGCAGTAAACAACAGCACTCCGATGCGGGTAAAGGTCAGACTTCCATAGCTTTGGAAGAAGTAAAAACGGAGCATATCGATCACAGCACCCAGAATGCAGCCACCAAGGCCCCAGGTCACACTTCGAAGCAGTGCAGGTTTGATTCTTCCCAGACGTATGGCTTTGACAATAATCACTACCGCTATCAGAAGACAGGCAAATATGATGATCTGTGAAACATAAACAAGATAGTAATAGTCTGACAATCCGCTCAGAGTCAATACAACCTGAGAAAGAAAATTGACAAGACACAACGCGAGCATTCCGGACAACAGCTTTGAATATGGTTCTCCGGTAATACTGGAAAAGAAAGCATAGGAAATGATATCAACGCCAGGCACATATATTCTGAAACCCTGATGATATCAGGGCGGCCTGTCAGTATCTGAAGAAGAAGCGTATCGTTAAAGCCTATGTAGCCCACCATTATACAGGTTATGCCAAAAGATATGAAGTCGATGCCTGTAAATTTCATCACAATCTGGCCCGTTACTCCGGCTATCACAAAAAGGATCCCGATAACTACGGTTATCACACCTTGTTGGAATGAAAAGAGATTTCTTTTAAAGACGCTTGTCAGGAACTGTCCGGCATCACCGATAGTTATATCTCTTATACCTACAGGCGTATCCGAAAATACCGGTTCGAGGTCCAGCCTTACAAATGCACTCCCCTCCGGAATCGGAACGGTATGATATTGCATACCATAGGAAATTCCCAAAAGCTTTGGAATTACGGGATCATAATCATAAATCATCCCATCTGATGCATATACTTTAAAATTGGTATCGATTGTTTTGAAGCAAATCGCCTTGCCATCGGTGTTCAGTCCGCTGATATCCAATGTAACAGAATGATTTCCCCGGGCAAGATCATAAAGATCAACTGCCTGTCCATCTTCATCAATCCAGCCCTCATGAATATCCGCAAGCATGGCAGTATCTACATTTACTTTCCATTCGCCCATAGCAACAGAAAGAAATGCAAAAAGCCAAACGACAAATATGAAAATGGCCTGCTCAATGCTTGAGCGGACTATTTCACTTCTCTTTTTCATAATGCATCCTTATCGCAAAAATCCCCTGGTACCATTTTACTATATTATGTGAGAATTCATTCTAAAAAATGCATTAAAAAATAAAGCTGAAGACTCATGCAAGCGGAATCATTCACACCTGCTCAGAGATGCTCCGCCACTATAGGCATCTCCTAAGTCCTCTTTATTCCAGGTCCCAAAATGTTAATTCTCCCTTCTTTAGCGCTTTATATGTCAGATGTTAGCGCCACGTATATTTACGTTACATATGTATTATCCAAGAGAAGGCATAAATAAAAAATGAAGAATTCAAAACTTTTTTGTAATTTTCGTACACTAAAGTTTCGGATTCTTCATTTTATTATTTTTGTATTATTTAGTTATCTTCTGTCCTTTGCCGTTAAGTCCTTTCTTTATAAGGAATTTCTGGTAATTTTTTAAGACTTTCTTCGGAACCTTACACTTGGCTGCCTTATGTATATTCTTGAAAGCACCGCTGCCAACTGACTTCTTGGTAAGAAGTACTGTCTTTATCTTAATGCTCTTGAGGTTCTTGCAGCCCTTGTATGCATCCTTACCGATCTTCTTGATGTTGCTTCCGATTGTGGTCTTTTTGAGCTTCTTATTATTCTTGAAAGCTCCTGCAGCGATCTCTGTTACCTTGTAATCTGTGCCATCAATATTTATAGCATCCGGAATAACTGCATTCTTAACATCCTTTGCATCAGGCTTAACGTAAGTAACCGCCTGCTTACCATCTTCAACAGAAGTGATTGTATAGGTAGCGCCGCCGTTTGAAACCTTGTCACCAACCTTGTGTCCGTTTGCGGCATCCGCTACCTTAGCAGCATCCTGCTCAGCGGAAGCGGGAGTTCCAGGCTTTTCAAATACGAAGGTAACCTTAGAATATGTATCAGATCCACCTTCCATAATACTTCTCAGCTTCTCATTGGAAATTGCAAGCGTAATAGATCCTTTAACACTGTTTGTAGATAATGTTGTAAAAGTAAAGGAATCTATGCCCCCCATGCGACTATTAATCCATGTCTGAAGGATATCATAGCTACCATCCTTATCTAAATCTATATACAATTTGGGGTTACCAGAAAAGTCTGATGAACCAATCTTTCCTTCGTCTATAAGGCCTTCAAAATATCTTGCCAGATCATTCGCTTTGATTCTATCATTCTCTGTCGCGCTTCCACTTGTTAGGTCGAGTACATACTCTCCCTTGTCACTGCCCGCTAATATCGGTTCAACAACCGCTGAACCCGGAAGTATAAAGTTAATTGCACTGTAGTATTTTGTTTTATGTAAGCGGTGCAACAAGCGCGTTAAGGACATCCCTTCTATATGATAATCATTAAATTGTTGATGCTATTACATCGCGAATATTGTATAATTGTGTCATTGATGGGTATGAAATTGTTAATTGAGGGGTTGTCACTTATGACACATCTAGCTAAACTTGCGCAGACAGACAGCGGGTTAATAAGGATTCATATGTACAGTTTCGCATCTTAGGAAGTGTTCTTCTTAAGGTGCGTTTTTATTGCAATAAATGTAATCATGGAAATAATGGTGTAATCCAGTCATATACATGTTTTAAGTTAATTGAAGGAGGGTAATGAAAAATGAAACAAAAACGGAAACGATTTTTAGGCATCCTTTTAAGCCTCGCGCTGGTGCTGGGGATGATACCGGGGATGAGTTTGACGGCGTATGCGGATGATAATCCCCCCTATGCACAATATAATAACACCACAACAGAAATAACTTTTGACGGTAAGCCCTGGTATCTGATTGATTACGATGCCTATACTGTAATGCTGCTGGCAAAAGAATGTGTTGGGGCTTCAAAGTATAATGAAAGCGGAAGCTTTGTTGAATATAGTAACAATCCTACAGTGAAAACAGCAGTAGATAGTTGGTATAACAGCAAGATCACATCTGACGCAAAAACAGCAGTAAGTGGTGGCGGGATGTTCCTTCTGACAACTGCGCAGGCACGAACAATCTATAATGCAAATCGTAATGTGCTAAAATGCGAAAAGGCATCAGGTGCTCAAGATAACAGCTGGTGGCTGCGCTCGCCCGGCTACAACGGTATCTATGCGGCGTTCGTGTACGGCGGGTCCGGGGATGTCGACGGTACTGGCGACTCCGTGACGGGCACGTTTGGTGTACGCCCCGCTTTACAGCTGAATCTGTCATCTGTCATCTTCGAATCTGGATCAAAAACATTTTTGCTGAAGCATAGTGTGACTCTTACCGGCGGTGCGAATGCAACAACAAGCGGCGGGGCAACGAGCCAGACCGGGCTGACAGGCGCTATGACCACCGTGACCTATACGGCGAACACCGGATATTATTTTGCGGAGTTTACTGATATAACTAACAATGGTATTACTGCCAAAAGAACGAGTAGTACAGTTGTAACAGTTTCCGGTACGCCGACTGCGGATGCGGCTATCACAGTTCCGAACGCAGTGGAGAAGACTGATCCATCAAGTAGTGGTACTATTTCAGAAACCTCTGACAATCCTCAGCCGGAGATTACAGAAAATATAGATAATAAGCAGAAGACCACATCGCTTAAAAAGCCTAAGGCTGGTAAGAAATCCTTCACTTTGACATGGAATAAGGTTACAGCCAAAGGAATCAAGGGCTATGAGATTCAGTACAGTACGAATAAGAGTTTCAAGGAAGATGCCACAAAAACAGTGAGCATCAACAAAACAAAGACTACATCTAAGACGATAAAGAAGCTCAAGTCCAAGACAAAGTATTATGTAAGAATACGTACCTTTACCAAAAAGAACGGTGAAAAAGTCTATTCGAAGTGGAGTAAGACAAAAAATGTCAAAGTAAAATAAGCCGGAGCTTCATCCGGGAACTGCCGGTTTGAAAATATCATGCAAAACTTTTGCAACTTTCGCAATTTTTGAAAGACAGGCATAACAACTGCCCTGCTGGCCTTGTGTCAGCAGGGTTGTCTCTTTTTTTATGATCTTCCAGTCAGGCGAAGCGGTGTTATATGAGCACATAGAAAGAATCACCTGTGTCACAATGGCCACGGTGATTCTTTTATTTATAAGATCATTTTGATTTCTGTTGCACCAAGACTTTTGAGATCTTTTTCACTTCCATCTTTTTTGAATCCATATTTCTCGTAAAAACGTATGGCTCTGGGGTTATCTTTTAGAACCCAAAGTTCTTTATGCGAATAATTTTTTAGTTTTTCTAAACCAACATCCATTAGCTTTTGAGCAACTCCTGTTCCATAGTATTCCGACAAAATATATATAGCGTTAATCTCGCCTACATCTGGATCATCATTGCCTTTCCCGAAGTAGCAGACAAATCCTATAACTGTGTCGTTGTCTAATGCAACATATGTATTTTCTGGCCATTGAAATGCCCATTCTTCACATTTTTCAGGCGTCAGTTTTTCTAAATAATCATGGCTGACAATCCCCTGGTAAGCTTCATGCCAAGATTGCCAATGAACATGTGCTTTTCCTCTTTTTTCATCATCTGTTTCCATAGGCTTGATTATGATCCCCATATCTTTTCTCCATCTGTAGGTAAGTTTTATTATGCAATCAGTATACAGCAACGCAAAATCGGTGCCAACATTGACAAACTCCTTAAAAACCACTAAACTAATTATAGTGACTAAGTTCCAGATACTCGTGAGGACTGGGACCGCGGGAGGACCTGAGGGCCCTCCTTTAATTTTGTTTTGGGGAGTTTCTATTATGTCTAAGCCATATCTTCCGTATGGGCAGCAAATCCAAAAGCTTATACACGATAAAGGATTGATAATCAATGATATCAATTATGCTGAGAGAATGCTGACCGATATAGGTTATTTTTCTCTTATTGGTGGATACAAAAATCTTTTCATCAATCCAATGACAAGGAAATATGTGGGCGGGACTACATTTGAAGACATTCTCGCCTTATATCATTTTGATGAAGAACTAAGAACTCTTACGTTTAGCTATCTTATCAAAGTTGAGCAGAAAATTCGTCAGTTAATATCAGACAGCTTCTGTGCATCTTTCGGAGAAAGCCAAATTCAGTATCTTTCACCTACAAATTATAATCAAAATTCGAAATTCACCAATGATGTTGCTAAGCTCATCAACATTTTAGATTATCATGCCAACAAGAATACTGAAAAGTCTTACCTTGTTCATCAAAGAAAGGTATATGGCAATGTCCCGCTATGGGTTACAACTAAAATCCTTACTTTCGGGCAGTTATCAAAATTCTATGGGCTATTACAACATAGGCAACAGAGCATGATTAGTAAAGCATATTCAAATGTATCCGAAAAAGCCCTCGGTCAGTATTTGGGCTGTCTTACTCTTTTTAGAAATGTTTGTGCCCACAATGAAAGACTGTTCAGCCATAACCTGGTGCAAAGAGAGTTCCCAGATACTCCAATACACAAAAAGATGAATCTTCCAATGACTGGTTCTATGTATACTGTCGGAAAAAGAGATTACTTTGGTCTTGTGATTGCATTCAGATATCTTTTACGGAAGGATGAATTTCTGCTATATAAGAAAAGTCTTAAGAAGCTCATAAATCAATACTGCAAGAAAAGCCAAAGACTTACCAAAACGGATTTGCTAAAACATATGGGATTACCTACTGATTGGGAGAATATAACTCGCTATAAGATATAGGATTTTTAAGTTGACTTTGCGTATATCCTTTTTCTTTTCGTAATCCGGCAATGATTACATCGCTGTCACCCATGTCAATCAAATCAAGTATGTTAATAACAAGTTATAAGAAAAAAGGCCTTCAGAAAACAAATCCTGAAGGTCTTCCATATTACTGTAATACCAGCCTATGAATCACAGATCATCTGTCTTTCCACCTGGCATCCAATCCATAGAACATAAGTATTCATAAAAAGTCATGTATTCCGGAACAGGCCATTTTCCCTCAACATACTCAATCAGATCCGAATCAGCGCTATACTCATCATCGATGCATTTCCCATATACAGTTAATTCATCACAGAATCCTGCCCTTCATTTTTTATACAATCCTATTCCTTATATCTTAGATTACCATTCAGCAGCACATCAAATTTACCGGCATACATTTCATCTATGACCTGTTCGCAAGGCACTCTGCAATATTATGCCTTTGGAGTTCTGTTTTTATCTGTTCATGACAATAGAAGCGATACCCCGGCATCTCCGTTATACGATCAATCAGCTTATTCTCTTCATCCTTTCGGATCAAATGCGTCTTGGAAATAAAATCAGTATCAAGAAGAGCATATTTCTCTTTCATCAAATGTCCACCTCTTAGCCTTCCACGAGAAAGCCCTTTCTGATTTTTTCCAAATACTCCATATCCGATTTCTCACGGCTTTCGGTCAGAAGTTCCTGTTCTTTGTTGTACTCCATATCATCAAGGAGACTTCCAAGATATGATAGGTCCTTACTATTTTGTTGCCATTTTAAAGCTTTACCCGTAAGTTTAATCCTTTCTGAAACATAATCAGAGTCACATTCCAGTAGTTCTTTGGCTTTACTATTTGAAATATCATGGTTCTCAACAAGCCTCAGTACCACCGCCTTGTACGGAAGTGCAAACAATTCCATCAAGATAAGGACATCATCAACAGATATCTTATCTGCAGCAATACCATATAGTTTGATCTGCTCATCCAATATTCCGTCAGGCATTAGAAGTAATCCAGCAAAAGCGTTTGCCTCAAGATCCTCCTGAGATTTCGCAGTATCATCCGCAGTTTTTGAATCCAATAATGAGCCACTTGCTATGGTACTGGGGTCTATATCTTCAGCATAGCAGTGAATGTGGTACAGCTCATGAGCAACAGCAAATATCTGTTTACAAAGATCCAAGCCAGAATTGACGCAAAGAAATATTGTTCCCTTTTTTACAAAGGTAAATGCCCATAATTCTTCATCCTTAAAAGGATATCTGAGCACTTCCAGCGTTAATTCCCTTTTTCTGGCATAGTTTTCAGCAATGCTAAATATGGAATCACGGATAATCGTGCTTCCACAATAATTTACAGAAAAAGCCTTTGCCAAAGCATTTATGCTCTCAAACTGTTTAGGCTGCTTGCCAAACAGGCTTTCTTCTAATATATTCCCCATTAGTCATTCCCCCAAGGCTGCATCATGGCATTTCCATTTTCACGTACTCTCTTGTGGAAAAGAATCATATCTGAAAGTTCATCAGCTATTTTCAGTGCCTGTCTTGCCTCTTCAGACTGAACTTTGCCCATAAAAGCATGGACAATATCAGTATCCCCATATTCAGGAGAAATCCTTGTGAGTTCCTCCATCCTTACACCAAGGTATTCAGCTATAGACTTAAGTTCAATGGCATTAATCATGCGTGCACCATTAAGCATCTTATTCACCGTCTGCTTATTTGTCCCAAGTGCTTCTGCAAGATCTGTCTGTTTTTTATTCTGTTTCTTAAGCAGCTTAAGTATATTGCCTGCAATCATCATATTCATATCAATCATGAAAAGTGTTCCTCCTATCGTTTGCATGTAATAGGTTTTTACACTTATATCGTACATCCGCCCCTTATAATAGTCAATATTACATATACTTTTGATTATATCTGCTTGCAGTAGTCACCAATAGAGTTACTAAAATTTCAGTATAGTTCCCTTTAATAACAAGTATCACGAATTTTCCTGTGACCATAGCCATTTATGGATATATATGCGTAACAGCCTATATTTTTATTAATACAGAAAAAGCTGGGGAACAGTCACACTTACCCCAGCCTTCTGATTAATTATTTAACAGCTACCCTCCTGATCACCATATGGTGCAATGATCTTATTCCTTCTTATCAACAGTTGAAGGCAACAGCAATGAAAGTGCATCCGAATATCTTCCCTGGCTATTATATGTTCCGCCACCTCTTGCTGCAGCATTAGTAATGGATCTTCCTTTGTCACTCATCTTTGATGCAAACGAATTATACCCGTTGAAAAGTGTCTTTAGTGTTTTTATATCTGAACTCTTAAGCTTATCCTCATCCACTTCAAGCTTATTATTGGCTCCTACACTTATGCCCACCTTGTTTAATAGGTCCTCATTTACTTCAGTTGTTTTAATCATCCATGTAGCAGAACGTAGCACATCTTTGGTGTTTGACTCTGCAGCGCCATCCAATGTTCGGTTGTAACTATCCACAAAGCTCTTAACAGCCTTGCTGATACTATCCCAATCGTACTCTTCAGTTACTGTCTCTTCACCTGTTTCTTCGTTCTTTGTAGTCTTCTGCTTTTTCTGCCAAAGAGAGTCATTCATCAGATTCTGCGCAGCTTTCGTCAATGTTCCTGCATTACTTGCCATAGAAGTAAGCTTTGCATGCGAGTCCTTACCTGCAGCAGCATTTTCTGCTTTCTGCTTGGCATAGTATGCTTTCACAAGCTTTTTGTACGAGCCATTTCGGAGCATAGCATAATCAGAAACACTAAAAGGACTTGTTGCACTTGTGCTGGTATTTATATTTAGCCCCGATAAAAAAGAGCTTGCATTCTGATTATAATCGCTGAAATCATAATCAGATTTATCATAATAACTACCACTTAATGAGTCTCTTATCGTTGACATCTCCTTGCCCTCCTTTGCTTCACTGTAGATGCAATCTCTTTATGAAAATTGAAAATTTCATGAAAGAGCTTGTATCCAACATATTCCAAGTCTCAGACCTTAATGTCTATCCTTTTTCTGTGCATCATTAGTTCTTCCAGCCTCTGTTGTTCTGTTAAAGTCTTCCCCTCAAGGCTTTGCTCATTTTCCATTTCTTCAGCAATCAACTTATCTTCTCCTGGTATATTTTCAGCAGATTCAACTGATTCCATGTTTTCATCCATTTCTTCAAGGTCATCCATAACATCCGCAAGAAGTCCATCGCTCTTCTCAACTCCGGTTGCTTCTTCGATAAGCTCTTCTTTGCGCTCTTCGGGTGTCTTGGGTGCTGCTTCCTTGGCTGCTTCAGCAATCTTCTCTCCGGTCTCCCATGCCTCGTCAAGCATATGAAATACCTGTTCATGGTTGTATTCCGCTTTAACCGCAGCTATCTGATTATCATAGTCTTCAATCATTTGAAGCTTTTTCTTGATATCTTCAATGGACTCAGACTGAATATTTTTCAGATTATGCTTTTGGTTCTCGATAAACGCAATCTGATTATCACGTTTTTGCTGCCTCTCCATTCGGTTCTGCTCAGCTTTGGAAGAAAAATTATTAAACAAATTTAAGCCCTGTACGTTTATGTTCATATACAGACCCTCCAAAATGTCATTGCTCTGTAGCATTTGCTGTAGTAGCTGCAGTCTCTTCTTCCTTGGACTTGTAGTAATCATCAAAAAGTTTGTTTGCAGCTTTCAATGTTTCATTACATATAGATGGAAGATCTCTCCCCCATGCACCAGTAGCCAAATTAAATCCCTTTTCCATAGCTTTCTGCATCTTTTTCATTTTCTCTACATCATCTCCTGCAAGAGCTGATGCAAAGTCAAAAAGTCTCTGAGAAGTCTGCTTTACGCCATAGTATCCATCTTCAGAAATATCCTTTTGTGCCTGAGCCTTAGTTGCTGCATCAACCTTGAAATTCCCACCATCCAGTTTTTTCCAAAAGCTGTCATCTGTTGCCTTTCCAAAAGCTGAAACCTGGCCTTCCAATGTTTTCCTGACAATTTCCAGAAGCTTGTTCCTCTGGTCCTCTTCAGCCTGTTTCATCTGCTGAACTATTGCTGCTCTGTCTGCAGGTGACTTCTTATTTATGCTATATAACCCTGCATCCTTTTCAGCCGTCTTCTCGTAAACTGCCGCAGATTCTTTATTCTCGCTTGCTACTTCCTGAACACTGTCAGTTTTCTTTCCGTTTTCAGAACTATAGTTTTCTGTGTTCATGACTGAATAATCAGTATTCTGAATGTTTCCTACTAATCCTGTACTCATAACAAATACCTCCTTTATTAACATCTGTTAATCATTTAGCTATAAAAAAGCTATATTTCTGCATCAACCATGCCACCTACTTCTGTCATTCCAGAGTCCTGTGCCATCACGGGCATCTCATCTCCGCCAAGTGATAGCGAAACACCGCTATCAAAACCTGATGAAATTGACGATTTCCCCAAATTCTCTTTTTCTGCCTGAAGTCTTTCAAACATTGCCTTTAGATATTTTAAGTCAGCCTTCATGATATCCCTTGCTTCATCAGATCTGTGTTTAGCCTTTAGCTGTTCAAGATCCTGCGGCTCCATGGCTCCTGAAAGTGCCTCAGCCATCTCATCTAGCTCCTGATCTAGCTGAGCCGTTTCCTCAGCCTCTTCATACATTTCCTCAGCAGACATTTCCAGCTTTTCCATAAGAGCTTCGAACTCTTCCTGTTCAAGTTCCCTTATTTCCTCATCCGACTGAACTTTTTCTAAAGGATTTTCCTGCTCAGAAGGCAATTCTTCGTCCATATTCTGCTCAGCAGTTTCTTCCATTTTCAGGTTCTTCTTTTTCTTCTCACAGGCACGTTGAACCATTTCCGCATGCAGGATTGCCCTCAGAATCTCTTCATCATCGTATTCTCCGGTTTTCAGCTTCTTCTGAAGGTTCCCGATTTTCATCCTGATCCCGATTGAAACCTGAGCAGCTTTTGCGGAAGTCTTGGCACTTAATACCTGTGCTGAAACCTGCTTGAAGCTATACATAGCAGGTCTCTTCTTTTTAGAGCTGTTACCCGTTTTCCTTGGCCTGGACATAGAGATAGTCCCTACATGATTACCATTAAGGTCATATAGGCGTTTATAGTAATATTCAGTATTTCCTCTAATTTGTAACTCATATCCATACATAGCCTACCGCCTCCTTGCTTCGCTACGCATACAGTCTTACTTGCTGTTGGTCTTAGCACATGTTCTTTATGTGCTTAGAGCAACACATGTGTTAGCAAATCCGCCAAGTGCAACAAAAAGGATCATTCTGCCCATAATACATACATCTACACCAAATACACTATCTGCATATAGGGTGATGCAAAGGGTATAACGATCCTCATTTACTGTATATTTTATAAGTTGCCATCCTTGCATAACCCCATACTCTTCCGTGAGTACTTAGCTTGATTTCTTAATTTAAAAATCTATGTCAGGTCTTTACATCAATACTCACACTGACGCCTTCTGCTGCAGACACCTCTGTTCCTGTTGATTTTGCAATCTTTTCATCAATATGCGGAACCTTTGTATTGTGCGTGGACTCTGAAACAACGGAAACTTTCACGCCACCGACATCGATCTGCTGTGCCTTTGCATTTTCTTCGTCTGAGAATCCGGATGCCCTTGCTTGTGCATTTGCAACTCTGTCTGCTTCTTCCGCTCTTCTTTCTGATGCAGCCTCCTGAAGATGCTGTTCCTGCCACCTTCTCTCAGCTCTCTTCTTTTCACGCGCTGCTTCAGCTCTTTCATTCTCTTTTTGCTCGATCGCATCAGCTTCCCTGGCTTTCTGCATTTCCTTATTAGTCTCAGCAATCTGCTCCATATTGTTATTTGCTATGTCTTCAGATCTTTTCTGAGTTTCAGCCAGTTCTTCTTTCTTTTTTGTGGTATCCGCGCCGGATGCCTCATCTCTCTTGATCTCAGCATCCAAAACACCGGCCTTACCATCCATCTGCTTTTTCACTCCCTGCTGAAGCTGTATCTGTTTCATGGATGTACTGGCAGATATAAGAGACTGAGTCATAACATTTGTTAAAGCCATCTTACTTACCTCCTTCGCTTCGCTACGCATACAGTCTTACTAAGCTCGCGATGCTCGCTAAGTGCGACTAGCATCCTTGTACATAATATGGAATATAATATTGAACTTCCGCTCTCGCTTCGCTCGCCGGAAGACGTTCGGACTAGGCTCAAAAATACTTCACCAAGTCCTCTCAGCTCTAACAAAGGCTTCGGAAAGTTAATAAAAAAAACTTATAGATTTTTCATGAAACGACCTTTTTCAATCATGAATGGACTCAAATAACCATCATTGCAGTGAATATAACCACGTCTCCCTCCTGTTCAAGCTGGGTAGTTCCATAATACTTTTCTGTAATCCTTCGCATATTTTTCAATCCAAAACCATGCTTATCACGATCTGTCTTCGATGTTTCCATAAGTCCGTTCTCATCAGAAGACCGCAATAGTCCGTTATAGCTGTTCTTGACTTGGATCATGAACATATCACCACTACGCCAGGATTTTATCTCCACGAAAGATTTATCCAGGTTTTCTGCAGCCCTTATAGCATTTGAAAGAGCATTATTCAGAATAACGCCCACATCTATGGATTCCACTTTACCTTCTTTCGGATAGTGAAAATCATCTACAAATCTTATTCCAACGTCCTCAGCCTGTCTCCGCTTCTCTGAAATCACTATATCAGTGACAGGATTTCCGGTCTTTGCATTTATATCTACAGCATGAAAATCCTCAGACCAGTCATGTAAGTATTGTAAAGCCTGATCACTATTGTTTTCTTTTATTAGATTACCAAGTACCATGATATGGTTATTAGTATCATGCCTTATCCCACGAATATCTGAATAAACTTTCTCCATTGAATGAACATGCCCTGACAACTCGTCAATCTGACTGTTTACAAGAGAGTTTTGCAGTACTTCTTCCTCAGAAGTCTTAATCTTTTGATAAAAATAGATCACTGCAATCATAGTGAGAAAAGCTACCACACCAAATAATGCACGCATTTCATGATATACAGGATATCTATTCCAGAAATATTCACCCGAAGCTTTTTCAAAAGCTTCTTCCATAAATGTACATATCCAGTAAGATACTATTATTGTTATGTATGTTGCTGATAAAAAAGCTAATTCTCTCCATTCCATAAGTTCTTTTTTACGGCTGTACATCGTTTTAATCAGATGTATTCCTATAACCAACAAAGCACATCTTATTACAGCATGAATAGCTTGTGCCAAACCATAAAGCATAATCTGCTGTAAATCCCCTACCATTTTAGGATTCAAAAATGTCACAGAACATATTAAGTTCCATGGTAAGATTGCCAGTTCCATTGATATCCACAAAAGCAAATACATAGTTATTGATAAAAAAACTTTCTGCGGTATATTTATCCTCTCCGCTATGGCGGAGATAATACATACTGCAGCACAGCCAAGAGCATAAGCAGTCACACCTGAAAAATTTATGGTAGAAAAATATAGTATAGACATCGCCATTGCATAAACCGCTCCGAGTATAACAGCACGTACTCTTTTTCTCATAAATGGTATGTAAAATACTGACACAAGTACTGCATTTAACAATACATTTGCAATCATTGATATCTGATTTACCTGATCCCACATAGCTTCTGTAATCATTTATTCTCTTAACCTCTATTAATTATGGAAAAGCAGCTTACTCCACTCTCTTTTTGTTGTAATCCATCAAAGCTTTTACAAAAATTGGATAGTTTTGTTTTGAAATAAGTGCTTCACCCTTAGCCATATAGCACTTTCCTGCATCGTACTTCTTTACGAATCGCAAATTTACAAGATACCCTCTATGAGTCCTGAAAAAGCCATCACCTACAAGCTTTTCCAGTTCTGAAAGATGTCCATAATACTCAATTTCATCGGTTCTTGTGTGTACGATTATCCTGGCACCATACACTTCTGCAAAGATAATGTCAGAAACGCATAGTCTTATATGACTGCCTCGTGAGTTCAACATCACATACTTCTTTTGAGGCTTTAATGTAGCTTTGGCTATTTCCTCTTTTGCATCCTTTATCACGCTGACCATCTTCTCATTTGAGAATGGCTTTACAAGAAAATGGAAAGCTCTCACATCAAAAGCATCAAATACATATTGCTTTTCCCCTGTTATAAAAATGATAACAACATCATCACTAATATCACGAAGTTTCCTAGCAACATCCATTCCGGACACGCCGGGCATCATAATATCCAGGAGAATAATATTCGGCATATAACCATCTTGTTCCACAACTCTCAAGACGTCTTCTCCAGTGCAAAAGCAACTAATCTCATCATCCGAAAACGATGCATTCAGTTCCGACACTATAATTTTTCTTATTCTTTCTTCATCATCGCATACTGCTATCTTCATAAGGCAATATTCCTCCAAGTTATTCGTATCATAATCACATAAGAAATACTATGATTTGATCACGAAACGACCTTTTTCATATCTGAAAGGGCAAAAAAGAGCCGGATAGAAATATTTTTCCATCCGACTTTACATTAACAATATAACTTTTAACCATACTGTTTAAATCTGAACATCAATCGAACCCCCATCTGAAACCGGAGCTGCCATTGCCGGCATTGATACGGTTATCCCCTGCACTGCTGGGCTTCCAACCGCTCCAGAAGCTGACTGTCCACCTCCCATACCGGGAATACTTCCTGCTTTTCCAAGCTCATTCTTGATCATATCTTTAAGGTATTCCATATTTGCTTTTACAATAGCCTTGTTTTCCGAAGCCCTATGCTTCCGCTTTAGATCCTCAAAATCCTCTTTGCTCATATGCGGATCTACCACTTCCATATCTTCAAGCATCTCCATAGTTTCTTCCAACTCTTCCAGTTCTTCCTCGCCAAATTCAGAGATCATCTTGTTCAGATCAGCCATCATTTCATCCGAAACATTAGCTCCGCTTTCTTCGATTTGTTCTAGAGCTTCCTCCAGCATCTCCTCGCGCTCATCGAAGATTTGGTCTTCTTTCTCAGTGATCTTTTCTTCCTCTGCCTGTGTTATGGTACTCTGAATACCCCGAACAGCATCTTCCTGTTCGTCCAGGCGCTCATCCTGCTTCTGAGCACGAGCCACCATTTCTTCCAGCTCCAGATGATGTTTCTTTTTCCTTGCCACCATTTCCATGCGCTTTGCATGGGTTAAAGCAAACTGTAGTTCCTCAGGATCACCATCCCCCGCAGAAATCTTTCTCTTTATCTGCGTCACTGCTCTTTTTGCTGCCAGTACTGCCTGCCCGGCACTGTTTGATGTCTTGGCACTCTGTATTTTGGATGCAACCTCTTTATAATTATAGGTCGGCTTAGGCGCTGTCTCTTCCTCTGTTGCATCCGGGGAACCGGATGATGTCAGAAAATCATTTATTTTTTTATTATTCTGATCTTGCTGAGAATCCTGCTTCAGTGAGCGTATCATCTGCCGCATCTGCTGTGATAATCCTTTTCGATCATCAACCTCATTGTCTGTTCTTCTGTCAAAGCTTGATGCAAAAGGATTTACCGGCATCTTTCCCATAATTGTATTCTTCATGGCTCCGTCAGTCTTCTGAGCATAGAGATTCCCCTGGGTATTCTTCATGTACTGTGAACTATATAGATTATTCGCAATAAATGATATATTCATGCTGTACCTCATAACATGTAGGAATCGTATTTATACGATTCCTCTCGCGCCAGCCGCACGCTGCATAGCAGCAATTTCCACTGTGCGGCTGTGTGCATAAAACATCAGCCTCTGAAATCTATCTTTGTTCCTACCATCTGCTCGGCCTGAGTCATAACTTTTCCGGATGCATTATTGTATGAGTATGTCTGCACCTTAGAGAGAAGTTCATCCATGGAATCTGCTTCGAATGTTACATATTCCTCGTCATCTTTAATCCTGGAATCATCTTTATCAGTATCTTCCTTTTCAGCTTTTTTATCCCTGGCTTTTTGGATACGTTCCTCCTGCGCCTTCTTTTCCGCTTTCTTTTTCTCCTGAAGTTTCTGAGCCTTCTTCTCTGCTGCTTTCTTTTCTATACGCTTTTTCTGAAGATCTGAAGATTTATTTACAGTGGCAAAGAAACTCTCCTTACCATTAGAATCAACACTCATCCCAAAATTCTTAACACTTGCGCCGCTGCTGGCAAGTCCCATCTTAGCCTCTGACATCTTTGTCTGTGCCATGGCAATGATTCCTTCATACTTCTTACGATATGATTCATCTGTCGCCATCCGCTCAAGCTTCTCTTCATCTATAAGAACTACCATTTTGTTGGCGTTACCATAGGAGGCAGCATTCTGCTGAACCTGAGCCTTCATGTCCTTACTTACGGCTATGAACTCCATGTTATGATATTTTGATTTCAGCGAATTATAGTAGTCCTTTGCCTTATCGGAAAGCAGCACATCTCCAATAGTCATCCCATATTCAGTTTTTCTGGGCACAAGTGAACTCGTGGTATCTATCGGACTCCACGCTTTTGTTTCTACTTTAGCCTGCTGAGAATTTTTTGCTGAACCAGCCTGATCTGCCCTACCTGTATCAGGAGTCTTAGACACTCCCGATTTCTCGTTATGGACACTCGGATTTATCTGCTGATATGCAGAAATGCCATTAATTCCTGTCATACTGATCTACCTCCTTGTAAAAAAGCCGACATCCTTTTCATTCATTTATATCTAAAAGCGCATAGTAAGACACTTATCCATTTCTTATATATTTTTTATCGTCTTAACTACTGCCGGAATGTACCCTTAAAATATAAAAAAAATATATAGTTCTTTGTACCCTTATTGTTGTATGAAAAAAGGCCTTCAGGAAACAAATCCTGAAGGTCTTCCATATTACTGTAATACAAGCCTATGAATCACAGAATCTTTTGATTCCAATAACCCGGAAAACCATGAACAGATCACATCGTCATATCGGTCACTATCATCCACTTCATTAAAAAGCCTTGCCGCATCTAGTTATATTTGTTTACGGTTTTGCTGCCCTTGCTTCTACTGATCTTATAATTGCAGCCCTTAGTAATGGAGTCCTTGATGTAGGTATTTAGAATTTCCTTATACCTCCGCTTTCCGTCTTTTTCAAAATGAGAGATCAGTGACATAAATTCATCATCCTCATATTCAATACAAAGAACATCCTCATCTTCCATTTTTATAAGAAGTGTAACGTTATTGCTGCCATCAGCTGTGACCTCAGTGTACTCAAGGTCTTCGCCCTTCAGGAAGCTTATAATGTCGTCAACTGCGCCGAGCATTGCATCTGTTGCCTGATCAAAGGTATCAGGAATTCCAACTGAAATATCTGCGGGAGCTTCATCAAATCCTGTCTCTGCCGGTACAGCTTCAATTTCTTCAGAAGCTGCTTCATCCGGAATGTCAGTGATGGGCTCAATATCGTCATCCAACGGAATATCCTCTGCCGATTCATCTGTTGCTTCCATAGCAGATATATCCATATCAGGAATCTGGATTTCAGCAGCCTCTTCTGCAGCAGGCTCCTCAACCGAAATCTCTTCAGAAACCTCAGGCTCAGGCAGATTCAGTTCAGGAATCTCCAGATCAAGCTCCGGAAGCTCAATTGTAATTTCTTCTTCAATTTCAGCTTCCGTCTCAGGCTCTTCTTCCACATCATCCTTTAAAATATCGATTGATATCTCATCCATATCCCCTGCATCTTCGGATTCAGCTTCATCGGGCATATCTAATGAGATTTCATCGATTATTGCTGCTTCCTCCGGCGCAGGTTCTGCTATTGCTTCAGCAGGGATCTCTATCTCTGGTGCTGCCTCTACAGGAATCTCAATCTCCGGTGTTGCTTCTGCCATTGCTTCTACAGGAATCTCTGCTTCAGGTGCGGGCTCTGCTATTGCTTCTGCAGGTATTTCAACCTCTGGTACAGGCTCTGCTACAGCTTCTGCTGGTATCTCTACTTCAGGAACTGCCTCTACAGGGATCTCTATCTCAGGTACTGCCTCTGCTATCGCCTCTACTGGTATCTCTATCTCAGGAACAGCCTCTGCTACTACTTCTACAGGGATTTCCATCTCCGGTGTTGCCTCTGCTATCGCCTCAGCCGGAATCTCAACTTCGGCCGCTGCTTCAACAGCAGGTGCTTCTGCTGCTACTTCAGCAGGTATTTCAACCTCTGGTACAGCCTCAGCGGGTATTTCAACCTCGGGTACAGGCTCGGCTACTGCTTCTACCGGTATCTCTATCTCAGGAACAGCCTCGGCAGGGATCTCTATCTCAGGTGCTGTCTCTGCAGCAGGTGCTTCTTCTACTTCTTCTGCAGGTATCTCTACCTCAGGTACAGCTTCTGCGGGAATCTCAACTTCAGGCGCTGCCTCTGCCACCGCTTCTGCAGGTATTTCAACTTCAGGCGCTGCCTCTGCCACCGCTTCTGCTGGTATCTCAACCTCTGGTACAGGCTCGGCTACTGCTTCTACAGGTATCTCACTCTCCGGTGTTGCTTCTGCCATTGCTTCTGCAGGTATCTCAACTTCAGGAACAGCCTCAACGGCAGCTGCTTCTTCTACCGCCTCAACGGGTATCTCAACCTCAGGCACTGCCTCTACTGCAGGTGTTTCCGCTACCGCCTCAACTGGTATCTCTATTTCAGGAACTGCTTCTGCTACTGCCTCTACAGGTATCTCCACCTCAGGCGCTGCTTCCGCTACAGCCTCAACAGGGATTTCTACTTCTGGTGCTGCCTCAACTACAGGTGCTTCTTCTACTGCTTCTGCAGGTATCTCTACTTCTGGTACAGGCGCTGCCATTGCCTCTGCAGGTATCTCTACCTCAGGTACAGCTTCTGCGGGAATCTCAACTTCAGGTGCTGCCTCCGCCATTGCCTCTACAGGAATCTCCACCTCTGGCACTGCTTCCGCTACAGCCTCAACAGGGATTTCTACTTCAGGTGCTGCCTCAACTACAGGTGCTTCTTCTACTGCTTCTACAGGTATCTCTACTTCAGGTACAGCCTCAACGGCAGGTGCTTCTGCTACCGCCTCTGCTGGTATCTCTATCTCAGGCGCTGCTTCTACAACAGGAGCTTCTTCTGATGAAGATTCTTCAATGATTAGGACTCCATCAATTATAGGCTCCGCTTCAACAGTCGGAGCAGCCTCTACTACAGGAGTTTCTTCCACTACAGTAGCAGCTTCAACTGCATGAGCTTCTTCCACTACAGATGCGGCTTCAACTACAGGGGTTTCTTCCACTACAGGAGCGGCTTCAACTGCAGGAGCTTCTTCCACTACAGGAGCGGCTTCAACCGCAGGGGCTTCTTCTACTACAGGCGCAGCTTCAACTGAAGGAGCTTCTTCCACTACAGGCGTAGCTTCAACTGCAGGAGCTTCTTCCACTACAGGCGTAGCTTCAACTGCAGGAGCTTCTTCTACTACAGGAGCAGCCTCAACCGCAGGCGCTTCCTCCACTACAGATGCAGCGTCAACCACAGGGGCTTCTTCCACTACAGGAGCGGCTTCAACCACAGGCACTTCCTCCACTACAGGTGCAGCTTCCTCTACGGGTGCAGCTGCAGCAGCCTGAGCCATTTCCTCCAATTTTTTATCAACATCTGCAGCAGTCTGAGCCGCAGCCATAGCTGCTATCATCTCATCAGTAGAAGGTGCTGGCGCAGCCGCAGCCTTAGGCTTTCTTGTCCTTGTTGTCTTTTTAACCGGTTCCTGTTCCTGCTGATCTGTATTTCCCATCTTCAATCTCCTTTTCAAGCATTTGTTGATAGGTACAATTCTTCCGATATTGGTAAAAGTAGTCGCAATAAGTAAAAGGAATCGAATAGAATCCTACAAATATATTATCTTTTATAGTTAATCAAAAGAGAAATTAAGTTCTTATAAAAAAGATAAAGAATTTGTTACCTACCTGCCTTTTCAAATTACAGGGACAGAATAATATTTCATAAAAAAGCTAATTCTACTTTCAAGTACAGCAAAACTCTAATGAACTACCCTCACCGACTCTGCGTCGGAAAGGTTTTCTGTTATGCCGCTTTGCGGCATGAACCTTCAGTCTGCCTATGGCATCCTGAAGAACAGGGCATGTCCACTATGCCCCTATCCCATTGTGTTACCTTTGGGAATACTTTTCTCAAGATATTTGCAGCCCCGTTTATGTCTGCATTTGTGAGTGTTCCATCGTAGTGCCTGTAGAGTCCTCTTTTTATCCTTCTTCCTGAAAAAGTGTATTCTTTATTCTTCCCTTTTTCATACATGGGGATAGGATCCATGGCAAGAAAATCAGCCTTCGAAGTATA
>NZ_AUJP01000032.1 GCF_000424285.1 Butyrivibrio sp. MB2005
AGGGTGATTGTACCTATACGCGTATTGAGTTTGCGTTCGCGGGAACCATTCCGGCTATCCATGCGTTCATCGCTGCGCTCGTAACGTTCAGCACCAAGCTGCTCAGTTGATTCAGCAACCAGGACAGCATTAAGGCTGTCAGTTAAAAGCTTACGAAATGCCTCATCATGGTCTGATGACAATAATTGTAGAATTTCATCCTGATTTAAAGTAATATTGAGTTGAGCCATTGTGTTCTACCTCCGGTATTATTTAGGGTTGTGGTGATTCTATTATACCTAAAGGTAAGAGCCTGTGGCTTTTATAATACAATATTCAATTTACACCATTATAAGGACGTTACTGCGACTGAGTAGGGCCGGTATATAAGATAGAAATATAATGTCCATTTATATACTTTTTTCTGTGCTTTATAAGTACATGGGGGTGAGTACTACAGGAAATGCATATAAAAAAGTATATAAGTCTAATTATTATTTTCAATTTATATACTTGGCGGAGAAGTTACGGGAGAAATAGGTATATAAATTTGGCTTAAGAGCCTTTCTTATATTTGTTGTGTAATAAGGAACGGTAAACATATTTTAGGAACACTTTTGTAAAAAGAAAGAAAAATTAAAAAGAAAACATTTCCATGTAATAATCATAAGCCTTGTCACATTCATCAAATGATAATCCTGTCTCGTTCACTAAATAGGATACAGCCTCTTCCTTATCATCGAATCTTTTCAGCAGCGTGGTAGCCTCAGATATTCTTCTTAATGCATTCTGAAAATCATCAAAATTTATATCTGTAGGAGACATTTCGTACAGTCTATGTTCTAATAAACACAGCAGGTTGTCATCAGCTGCTTTCTTATAGTTTTCTTCGCAAAGGTATTCACCGGTGAACAATTCGTTGATTGAAATCTTTAGTATATCACATAACTGCCTATACAAACTAGCATCGGGTAAGCATATTCCATTTTCCCAATTTGAAACTGAACGATCTGTTACACCAAGTTCTTCTGCTAGTTCAAGTTGTGTTAGTTTATGTCGCTTTCTACATGCTGCTATAAAAGCACCAATTTTCTTTAAATCCATTTTTCAAACTCCTTTATAGCAACATTATAAGCAATATTCATTAATAAAAACATGAAACAAAACTTGAATTTATCAATTAATCCATTCTATTATTTCCTTCTCCAACTTTTCAAAATATCATGATACGCATCATGATAGGCTACAGTATACAGAACTGTATAGTCTAAAAAAGGATGTAGCGTATCTAGCTACACCCTCACAAATCTAAATTATCATAGAAGTTCCATATTTACAGAGAAAATTTCAAAGTCTCCCCTGTATTTGAGATAGCGCTCTGATCCCCTTACTTTTCTTTCTCATGTCCTCTCCCTCTAATCATTATTTGATTTTCTTTAATATGCTTTTTGACCAGGTGTAATATATACCTGTTTCTTTTTCCTGATAAATAACTATTATTTCAGTCTTAGATGTTCTAGGAGCATAATACAATTCTGTAGTTTCACCATTTGTTTTGTTTACAGAATTTTCATTTTCATAATTGGTTGGAACTTTATTTAAAGTGATTTGCTTTCCATTATTTACTTTTTCATAATGATAGCTACTTTCTAAACTTTCCTTAATTCCATCAATTACGTCGTTACAATCACCATCCCCATTTAAATCAAGAGATGTTTTCTTTCTTTTGGCATAAGTTCCTGCATACTGTGATGTATTACTATATGAAACATCTTCAAACTCATTGCTCTTCTTAAGATATATTCCTTTTAGCCTATAATTTTTATTAAGCTTTATTTTTAATTTTCCTTTTGCCTTTGTAGTACACATAGCACCATCAGTTGTGCCATTATAGTAAATGTACTTCTTATTATCAGCATTTTTAGAATAGTCGTAGATGAGTGATTTTCCTGCAAATGTAGCCGAAACTACCGCATTTCCATTGTCGGATACTTTTATTTTTATATTTTTTTTGGCTACTACATTGCCATTTATGTCATTTATATTGAACTGAAGCTTTGCATTACCCTTCTTTTTACCATATATCCTTATAGTGTAATCTGCATAATCTAATAATGGTGCCTCACCGGTTATGTATATTCTTTCACCGGTTATTCTGTCTCTGTAGTATTTTTTTCCGCCTGCCTCAGTATATGTTTTAGGTGGTACTCCTCTTACTATCTTTTTCCCACTTATCTTTGTTGAAATGACACCCTTTCCTTTTTTTACTTTGAGCTTACTTATAGATGTCTGCCCATAGGGAAGTGATATTTGTATTTCCTTATATCTTCCTTCCTCTACAGTTACATTTTTTTGTATATCCTGATTTATTATCTCAAAATCTTCGTCTCCGGCTTTACTACCATCTGAATATTTAGTATATGTTTTACCGTTTGCTTTATTAGTGTATGTTACATTCCCGTTATTATCCTTATCTATTGTAATATTGACATTTTCTTTGTCAGCATTAGCTCTATAGAAGGCATTAGTATCAATATTTGATGTGATCAGCATAGTTGCAAAAAGCACCATGCTTATATTTATGTTAATGAACTTTTTCATAGCTACCTCCGGTTTTATTCATATAATTTACTGATTTTCTTTTACTTCGAGATTCTTCTTTTTATTGAAACAGTCTGTGATAAATATTCTCCTGTTCGCTTATCCTGCATAATAATAATGAATTGTGTTGTAGATATATTAGATGAATTCTGCTCTAAATAGCTATAATCCTTCAACCCTTCCTCGCGATCCAAAGTTATTGAGGTATTTGTTACAGAATCAGGTACATTACTTAATTTTACTTTTGATCCATTTTTAATTTTTTTATAGACCTTATCACTGCTTGCACTTTCCTTGATTCCATCTATTTCATCATTGAAATCTCCATCCCCATTAATATCTACAGCATTCGTTCCATTCTGAGCATAATATCCGGTTGTATATCCATAGCTTTTATCATATTCCTTATTAATATAGGGAGTATTAGTAACCATATAGATACTCTTAAGTCTTGCATACTTATTCATTTTTACTTTTAATTTGCCGCTTTTCTTTGTTGTGTAGCCTGTGCCATTTTTGGAATTGCCGGCATATATATATTTGCTATTGTCCGTCATATCGACCAATACATTCTTACCGCCAAATGTAACCTGTTTAACCGGTTTTGCATTATCAACTACCGATACTTTAAGAGTTCTTGTTTGGACCTTATTTCCATTTATGTCATTAAACTGAAAGCTTATCTTGGCCTTACCTTTCTTTTTACCGGTAATTCTTATACTATATGATGCTTTAGTTACAACGACCTGCTTACTGTCTGTATATATCTTTTCATCTGTTCTCTGATCCTTGTAGTAATATCTGCCATCACTTTCCTGACTACAATTTATGATCATATTTCTAGTTATATTTTTACTTGAGATTTTAGCTGTCAGATTCTTCTTTCCGCTTATAACTTTTACATTACTGATAGTTTGATTATATGAAGGGTAAATACTAACTTCGTTAATATCCCCCACTCTGATCATTTGTTTATCAGATTCTATTCTCGATAAGTTAACGAAATCTGTATCTCCTGCTGAGGTTCCATCTGCATATTTCACATAGCTTTTACCATTTGCACGATTTGTATATGTGGTAGTTCCATCATTGCTTACATCTTTATTAACTGATACGCTTGATAAATTAGCAGAAACTGTCATTGGCATGCTAAGTGTAAATACCAATGTTGCGCAAGCAACTGTCTTTAGTAATTTTTTCATTTTTCCCATTCTTCATTCCTCCCTTTTCCAGCTTGATTATCATACTGTAAAATTATAATTCCCGGTGATTTTTGCGACGAAATGCATAGATTTGAGGACGAAATGCACACAAAAAGGGAGGAAATGCCATTATGGCATTCCATCCCTTAGAATTTATATGATTTTTCCCCTTCAGACCCCAAACTATACTCTTTAAACACTTTTACATACTTCCCTTGAAGATTCGTTCCCCCTCAAATCTTCAAACAAAACATTTAGACTATATCATAAATTGCAGATTTTTTAAAGTTTCCCTCCTTTAGTATTTTCTTATATCTCCATCAAAAGCCGCGCCCTGGTTATTTGCTTTTTCCTGCACATTAAGAGCTGCTATTACAGCTTCATACATAGGCTTTGCTTCAGGAGCCTGAACCAGCATCTCCGTAAGAGTCATGCCCATGGCATATCCGATCATGGGATTATCCAGCATTCCCGGAGCAAACTGTTCAAACATGTCCTTTGCAAGCTGATTCTGCAATATCTCGCCAAGAGTGCTCTCCATGCTGTATCTCTCCACAGTCAGATCCGTATCAGTAGCATAGTCGAACTCATAGGTTCCGGAACCAAGCACCTTAGTCTCAGTCTGCTCAGGAAGGGTCAACTCAGCCGTAGTATTAACCGGAACAACAACCTTAACCTTTATCCTTCTATCTTTGCAGCTCACATGACTCTCTATGGTTCCGTACATGGTTTCAAAAGACCTGTCGAAAGAATAAATGCCCTTCACCAGCATCGGCTTTACCCTGAATCTCTTGTATCCGGGCTCAAGCTGCTCGATTCCACTTATCTTCCTGAACATCCAGTCTGCGATCGAACCATAGGCATAGTGATTAAGAGAGTTCATTCCGGACACATCAAAGTCACCCTCCGGTGTGATGGAATTCCATCTCTCCCAAATCGTTGTTGCCCCCTTATTTACGGCATAGAGCCATGAAGGATAGTCCTCACGCATAAAAAGAACTGTTGCCAGATCATGAGCGCCGTTCTCGGAAAGCACATGGCAAAGGTATGGAGTTCCTACAAAACCTGTCACCAGGTGATTCTTGTGTGCAGCTATATTTTCAACCAAAGCATCAAGGATTCGCTTTCTGTCCTTTTCTCTTGCCAGGCCGAAGAAAAGAGATATCACTGCCCCGGTCTGTGTCTCACTTACGATACGTCCTGTCGAGGTATAATACTCACTCCTGAAGGCTTCAAGGGTCTTTTCATAAAGCTTAGAGTAGCTCTTTTCGGCATCGGAATGTCCGAGAGCTTTGGCTGTCTTTCTCACAATATCGGTCACATACAGATAGTAAGCATTTGCTATAAGATACTTGTCTGTCGCACCGGTCCTGTCAGCCATCTCCTCCTTATCCAGCGCAAGCCAGTCACCGTACTGAAAGCCGGTCTGCCAAAGGCCGTTATCGCCGCAGTGATTCCTTATATGATCAACCCATTCATGCATGCACTGCCAGGAATCTGAAAGAATCCTTGTATCGCCATAGGTCTGATAAACAGCCCATGGAATGATAACAGCTGCATCCGACCAGGCTGACGAACTGTAGGAGCCCAGTATATCCGGAACCACATGAGGCACACCCTTTTCAAGAGATGACTCGGCACCAATATCCTTCATCCATTTGCTGTAGAACCTGGCTGTGTTTCTGATCTCTGAAGCAGTCCAGCAAAAAACCTGGGCATCTCCCATCCAGCCGAGCCTTTCGTCCCTCTGAGGGCAATCTGTCGGAACATCAAGGAAGTTATCCCTAAAGCTCCAGGTCACATTGCTATAGAGCTGATTGACCTTCTTATTTGAGCACTCAAAATCTCCGATCTCTTCCATATCAGAGTGGATCACCAGAGCTGTGAACATGTCCTCTGTGAGATCCTCAATGCCTTCGATCTTCGCATACCTGAAGCCATGGAAAGTGAATTTAGGTGAAAGAACCTGCCTCTCTCCATTAAGCACAAACGCATCTATGGACACGGCTTTTCGCAAAGTTTCAGGATAAAAGACTCCGTTCTTATCCAGAGTCTCAGCATGCTTAACTGTTACCTTCTGCCCTTTTTTGCCCTTTATATTAAGCTCAACAACACCTGTAAGGTTTTGCCCGAAATCCACAAGCTTATTGCCTTCGGGATCTGTAAATATCTTTACGGGTTTAAGCCTCTTTGTTACCCTGACAGGCTCATTTTCCTGGGCAACAAGGGTCTTTGGATCGAACTCCGTTACTGATACCTTACCCTCTGCAAAATCAGCTTTTGTGGTATCTACCGACTCTCCCATATAGATCTCACTTGATAGAATCTGCCCTTCTCTTACGCCCCAGTTCTCATCAGTAAAGATCTTGTCGCAGCTTCCATCCTCATAGAAAACGTGAATCTCAGCAAAAGCAGCAACCCTGTCACCATAATTATTGGGCTTTAGAGTGAATCCAAGGATGCCCTTATACCATCCGTTTCCAACTGTGATCTCAACGAAGTTTCTTTTATCAATAAGCTCAGTAATATCATAGATCTGATACTGAAGCCTGTTTTTGTAGCTGGTCCACCCGGGAGCCATTCTCAGGTCTCCTGCAGTCTTTCCGTTTACGCTCATCTCATAAACGCCGTAGCTTGTGACGTAGGCAACAGCTCTTTTAACCTTTTTCCTGGTAGCAAAAGAACTGTAGAACACAGGACAGCTCTTGTTATCCTCTGACAAGTCGTGGGTGATCATGCGCGCCTGAAAGCTTGCAGGGTCAAATATACCGGTAACGAAACCGCCTTCAATCTCGCTTTTTTCATCATGATTGTCGCAGGCTTCCACGTGAACACTGTATGCCGTCTCATCTAAAAGCGCATCTCCCGCATACTCCACATGTATTGACGCATCTGACTCTATCACCTTGCTGTCCCAGACAGTGTTTCCGCTATCAGATTCAGTGACAACAATGCGATAGTTCTTCTGCATGGTATCGGTCCTGCCGGACTTAAGTTTCCAGGAAAACCTTGGATTTTTTACTGAAAGTCCGAAAGGAGCTTTGTCATATTCTATTCTAAGGTCATATAAATTCATTTTATTATTCCTCTCACTTGGGAAGTCAGGCCAGTTTCGCAACCATCTTTATAACTCTGGAGGCGTTTATCTCAAGCTGCTTTCTGTCAAGAGTTCCGGCTTTAAGCGCATTTAAAACATTCTCATAGTCCTTCTTGCCACCGGGCATAAACAGGTCACCACCGGCCTTTGCCACTTCATTTGACAATGAGTTTCTGTAGATGGAGTTCTTGCTGTCCATCATGCTCATCACCCAGTCGGTCATAACTATTCCATCAAAGCCGAACTCACAGCGAAGAATATCTTCTATAAGCCCTCTGTGCTCGGCTGTATGTGTGCCATTTAAGAGGTTATAGCTGGTCATCAAAGCGTGAGGCTGTGAAAGCCTTACACAGATTCCAAAACCGCGAAGATATATCTCTCGCATAGCTCTCTCACTCACATGGGAGTTGTTGCAGTAACGGTTAGTCTCAGCATTGTTGGCAGCGTAATGCTTGATAGTTGTGCCACAGCCCTTGTGCCTTTGAACTCCTCTGGTGATGGCCGCCGCCATAAGTCCCGATACAAGCGGATCCTCTGAATAGTACTCAAAGTTCCTTCCGCAAAGGATGCTCCTGTGGATGTTGAGTGCTGGAGCAAGCCACAGATTGATTCCCATACGCTCCATCTCATCTCCGACAATATCGCCCAGGCTCTCAGCAAACTCCACATTGAAGCTCTGTGCGATGGCTGTGCCGATGGGTATCCTGGTTGCAGCGTGTTCCTTTATAGTTACTCCCTTTGGGGTTTTGTTTCCGCCGGTTAAAAGATTTGCTATGAATCTGACCACCGGGCCCATGGCTTCCTGCATGCTCTCGGGGATCATCCCTGCTCCGCCTACACCGTGAGCGCCTTTTTCATCCTCGTAGTACTCAAGGGAAAGTCTGAGTCCCGCGGGTCCGTCAGCCATGATAAGCGGCTTAATGCCCTTGTTTTCAAGCAAAGATGTAGTCTCACCTGCTGCTCCTGCCACATGAGTTGCAGCATTCCCGATTATTGAAAGGCCCTTGGCATTTGGGTCAAATCCACCGATTTCCAAAAAACACAGTTCCTCATCCGAGAGTTCTTTTACCTTGTCATCAATCTCATATTCCCTGTCAAAAGAAACTTCGACGCAAGAGAAGTCTTTTACATCAATAAGGATTCTCTTGGCCTTAGCAGGAACTTCCCCCTTGTCAAAGGAAGGCGCTGTAATATCTTTAAATTCAGGATCGCCAAGGCAATTCTTTGTCTTAAGAACAGTAACTTTCTCATCAAGGCCGGCCACACATATGACCTCCGTATTTGCGCTGCTGTTTCCGACTCTTACGATATATTCACCCTTTTCAAGAATGTATGAGGCGCTCTTCTCGTCATAAGAAGAAAGGTCTTTAAGGTCAAAAGAAATCACAATCTCTTCCTCTTTACCCGGTGCAAGAAGACCTGTTTTTGCAAAGCCTGCCAGTTCCTGATATGCCTTGGGAAGTTCCCCTTCTGGGAGTGTCACATAGGCCTGAACAACCTCTTTTCCTGCGGCAGATCCTGTATTCTTTACAACAGCTTTGAGGGTGACTACGCTGCCTTTCGCCTCTGCGTCCTTACAGCTGATTTCAAAGTCTGTATAGGAAAGTCCAAAGCCAAACGGAAAAAGAGCCTTATGCCCAAAGGTATCAAAATACCTGTATCCCACGTAAATGCCTTCTTTGTATTCATTGTCATTGAAATCGCCAAATGTGCCCTCAGCTGAGTATTCCTCAAAAGCTGCCCAGGTTGTGGTCAGCTTCCCTGAAGGATTCTGTTTGCCTGTAAGAATGTCGGAGAGCACTTTTCCCATGTCAGAGCAAAGCTGTGACAAAATGAGAATGTTTCCGACTTCCATAACCGGTGTAAGATCCACCGGCCCGCCAACATTAAGAACCAGCATGAATCTGTCATATATCTTATTTAAAGCAATGATGTCCCTCACTTCTGATCTTGTGAGTTTTACATCGCCTTCTACAACCTTCCTGTCGCTCCCCTCTCCGGAGTTTCTTGAAAGAACATAGATGCACACATCACCGCCTTCAGCATCAAGAGCCAGTCCGTGGTATGGCTCCAAAAGCTCTTTGCCCATAAGATACATGATGGGGTTTTCATGCTTATCTTTGGCTTCCTTCTTAAGAGCCTTATAGTACTCTTTCTTGGCGGTTTTCCTCACCTCGTCATACTCATCAAGCCACTTCTTTGTGGTGATCTCAAAGCCCTCTTTTTCCAAACCTTTTTCAATCGTATATGAAAATCTGGTGTTGACTTCTCCTGACCCGGTTCCACCCATGATCGTATAGCGCATACCCGAGCCGTAGGCTGCTATTTTGCAAGGCTTCTCTAAGGGAAATTTCCCGTTCTTTTTAAGAAGCACAGTGCACTCGGCTGCGTTATCCAGTACCAGATTTAAATGATCAGTTTCATACTGCTGCATATTTACACCTCTTCCATAAATGGTTTTTGAGGCGGAATTTCACCGCCTCAAATTTCCGTATCACTTATTAGCTTTTCTTTTCGCGATCTCTTCTCTCATTGAAGGAAGCTTAGCCTCAAGGTCAAAGTAAAGAGTAAGAATGAACATTACCACAAACAGTAAAAGTGGAATGTAGATACCAAAGGTAAATACTGCCTGTCTTACTGCAGGTGTAGCAACCTCTGCAAGGCCGTCGTAGCTTGCAACTGCCAGGCACCAGCCTACAAGTGACGCCCCGAGACCGGAACCGACTTTTCCGCCAAATCCACTTGCTGCATTACTTGTACCAACCATCTTCTTACCGAATTTATACTCATTGTAATCGATTGTCATGGCAGTCATAACACCCATAAGGCACATCATAGGGATGTTAGCAAATGTTGCAAAGCATCCAAGGATTGTGTTGTACCAGAAGGCTGATGGATTTATGATACGAAGTGCTGTAGTAACCATGCCGATAAAGAATGAAACCTTAAGCGTTCTGGTTACGCCAAGCTTCTTGATCATAGGACCAACAGCAATAAATCCGATCAGTGTAGGCAAAAGACCAACTGCACCGAGAATACCGGTCAGGTTGTCGTCGCCGTAGATAAGCTTGCAATAATAAGCTCCTGAAGATCCGCTTATACCATAAGAGATATTTGACATAACACCCATGATAAGGATCATTACCCAGTACTTATTGCGGAAAAGGTTTCCTAAAGCTTCCTTAAACGGAACCGGCTCTTCATCATCCTGCTGATCTGCAGGAAGTGCTTCTTTTCCGGTCTCAACAGCGCACTCTCTTGCCTTCTTGTAACAGATAAGAAGTGCAAGAACTACCATCAGTCCAAAGCCAACCCCAAACTTGATCCAGGCTGCCTGATCACCGCCAAGCATGTTAGTGATAGGAATGATTCCGATAGCAATTACCATTCCTGAAACATAGCCGGCTGCTGCACGCCAGATTCCCATGTTGCCTCGCTCTTCCTGGCTGTTTGTCCTCACAACCAGAAGCGAACCGTATGGAATAGCGATTACTGTATAGATAACTGCAGTTAAAAGGATGTTCGTAACGAACATATAAGCTATCTTAACATAATCCGAAACACCCTGTGGCACCGTAAAGAGCATGATTAGTATTACCAGAGCCGGAATAGCCATCTTTAAAAGCCATGGTCTGTATTTCTCTTTTCCGGGCTTAGTATGGTCAACGATGTTTCCCATGATCACATCTGTGAACGCGTCAATGATCTTACAGATAAAGAATACTGTTGCAACAGCTCCCGCAGCCATCGCAGCCTTATCTGTGTAGAAGTATGTCAGCTGTCCGACAAGACCTGACATTGAATTAAGGGCGAACTGTCCCAAAGAGTCCGCAAAATAATCTCCCTTTCTCATTACTTTTTGGACACCGGATTTATCGAGTCCAAGTGGTTTCTTTGCCATTTCTTTGTATCCTCCTCTAAATATCACACACAGTGCATCTCTTTCTTTATTGACATTGTAGTGTATCTGTAGATAATATTATTGCAAGCACGTGAATTTATTTGTAATTAGGTGAATCATAATGGCTGGGAAAAGAAAAATCGAAGACTTCCTAAATCTTCTATACAACGCGGCATATATTCCTGTCCACTACTTCAGGAAAGACGAGCTTATTATGGCATTCCCTGCAAATGAGCTGCCGGTGGACTTTATCTCTGCATATAAGGGGCTTCTTACAGAAAATAACGAGAATGTCAGTTTCAGATCCACAGAAGACTTTCTCTTTTTAGGAATAATACAGAACTTTAACACCGGTGAAACCATAATCGTAGGACCTGTAAGCAATGTCACAATAACCTCTGACATCATCGATCACATGATAAAAGAGTACTCTCTGCCTGTGGAATACAAGCTGGGAATAGAGGAGTTCTATCGCAAGACTCCTCTGTTTTCAAATTCTCAGTTTTTCAATATCCTTGCCCTGATCAACAGGGAACTGAATGGCGAGACCATAGACATTATCTCCAAGTTCAACGTATTTGATCAGGGAAAAGAGAAAGCTATCGGGCAAAAGCATACAAGAGAACTTGTGGATATCAAGGAAAATGAGCGTTTCCACAATACGTATCTCTTTGAGAAGGAATACTACGGATACATTCAGCGAGGTGACGTGGAAGGCCTCAAAGCATTCTTCAAAAATGCGCCAAGGATAACTGAAGGAAAAGTGGCAGGTGACTCACTGCGCCAGGCCAAGAACATCTTTATCAGCTCCATCGCCATCATCACCAGAAAAGCTGTTGAAGGCGGACTGGATGTGGAAACAGCGTATCTTCTCTCCGACTCCTATATCCAGGAGGCGGAAAAGATGACGGACTCTGCGGCCATCACATTCCTTAATGCCACGGCAGCTATGGACTTTACCAAGAGAGTTTCGGAAGCAAAGATTCCTTCCGGAATGCCCATTGATATCTACAGGGCCATCGAATATATCTCCAATCACGTCAATCAGGACATCTCCGTAGAAGAGATTGCTGATCACCTTGGCATGGAGCGAAGCACCCTCTCCAAGAAATTCAAGAGAGAACTGGGCTTTAACATCAGCTCTTTTATCATGAGAAAAAAACTGGAGGAAGCCAGAAGCCTCCTCCACTACTCTGATCGCTCCATAAGTGAGATCAGTGAATATCTGTGTTTTTCTTCCCAGAGTTATTTCCAGAATGTTTTTAAAAAGAAATATGGGATGACACCCAAGGAGTATAGAAAGAGCATATCCTAAGCAGTCACCTTACTGGAAGGACGCATAAAGCATACTATCTACGATGAAAATTCCGGATTTGCTTTACGTACCTCGTATTGCTCAAGAAGCTCGTCAAAGGCCTTTCGTACATCGGGCGGGATGTCCTCATGTGCAATATATCCCTTTCCTCTGGGGCCATAACCTTTTTCATCATCCATAAGCCTCGGAATCTCTCCCATGATAAGGCTGATATACCGATCCATATTCCACATGCCTTCTATGTCCGATGAAAAAGAAATATCTCCATTTTTCCGGACCACCTCCGCCCGGTAGGTTGCGTAATTGATGATCTGAAGCTCCGGTCTGTACTTTCTCATCACGGCAGACATCCTCCGCTGCATGGTCGCATCCTGCGAAAGGATAATGCTCTTGCATGGTATATTGTTTTTTTCGAGAAGCTCCAGCAGATTAGTGATATTATTACCACAGTTGGTTGACGCAGTTTCAAGATAATCTGCGCTAAGTCCGAATTTTCTATTCAGATAGATATTGAATAATTCCGCTTCCTGCATATTGTATGCATCAACATCCGGAAAAAGAGCCTTCATTGTTTCCTGCAGGGTAGAAGTGGTATGTCCAAAGCCTCCGACGATTATATATGTCTTAGCGACATTCTCCCTCATCGCCTCAGCCATTACATCACCACCGCACAGGATGGTACCTCCAAACAGCGCCATCACATCAGCCTGATGGATATTGTATTTTCTGTAAAGTGCCTCCTCTGTAAGTTCCTCGACATCGCGCACCCCACAGAAGGCGCCTATTATATTTATGTTCTCAGCTGTATTCATCAGTTCTCCTTTTTTGTTGAGCAGAAACGGTTCGTAGATAAATATTATAACAGAGCCTTATCCGTCAGACATTATATATCCTTCATAAAGACATGAGAGACCAATCTCATTTGTCACAAGTAGTTTACTCATGTATTTCCAAAGGAAGCCCGTCCGGGTCACGGAAAAACGTCATTTTTTCACCCGTGAAAGCATCCCGTCGTATCGGTTCACAAGGGATACCCATAGACTCCAATTCTGCGACGGTCTCATCTACACTATCTACACGGAAAGCAAGATGACGCAATCCATAAGCTTCGGGAGAAGGACGGAGTGGATGATCCTTCATAATAAAAAGTTCTATTTCGCTGTCATCGAGCTTAAGGTCAATCTTCCAATCATCCCGTTCCGGTCTATAGTTCTCTCGCAGAATTCGAAAGCCAAGCTTATTATGGTAAAAGTTCAGAGCAGTGTCTTTGTCGGAACAAATCACCGCAATATGATGAATGCGATTTAATTTCATGAGGCGCCTCCTGTTTTAACCAGAAAAACCGATTTGTAGTTTTTTGGATTATCCTGAAATATTATACTACCATCAGCAATGTTCCGACTGTCTGCCTTTTCTTTGTCGTGTGATCCATATATGTACACCTGATTTCCAAACACATGGGGTTCCGCATCGGGAATGTATTCATCTAAAGGTAAATAAGGATTACATATAGGCATTTTCTTTTCTCCTTTCCAAATCACGAATCATTTTTTCTCTTTCCAAAACAGTCAAGGGGTACTTTCCATAAACCAAAAATGCGAGAGCTCCACAAATAATTGGAATCACAGCCGTCAAATATCCAAAGCACTGAAGCATTCCCTGTAAAGAATCCAGACTTCCCAAATACTTACTCGCCTCTACCCTCGCTTCATATCCAAAAACGACCCATAGAGCTCCAATAAATGCCAAGCCTCCTGATTTTTGCAACTCCGATAATAATCTTGTAAAAGATTCTATGGTCGCATTCGCTGGCTTACCGGTCTTCCATAGTGCATAATCCATCGTCTCCACTGCTAAAAGATTTCCCGGTAAAAAAGCCATCCCACATCCAAACAGCAAAAACGCCAACATAGCAAAATACAGCTTTGAATTAAAAGCAAATTGACCACAAATTTGTAGAATCTCCATAACAACTCCCATAAATACCGTAATTGCAATGGAAATCTTCATCCCTTTAACAGGATTATTTTCTTTCTTACACATGGCAGCTGATACTAAAGTACCAAACACAAAAGGTACGAACTCTACAATTCCAAGTATCATAGACAAATATGAAAACTTTCCTGTATCCAGATATCCAGTTTCAAACTCGTAGCAATAATTCCATTTCACATAGTACATAGCAATTAAAGTAATCGTCACATAGATAAATCCCACAAAAAAATTCCCAATCTGATAGGTTACAAAGGGTTTGTTCTTCTTCACCATACGAAAAATATCCAGTGCGTGGAAGGTGACGTGTTTTCTGGTCTGTTTTAATATCTTATTCTCGTTTACAAGTACTACTCCTATCAAAGAAAGAATCATGGAAACAAGAATCAGCACCATAACATACGTCCCAATTCCAGCGCGTTGATTTTCAAAGTATTCTTTATAATGCTCTACAAATTGAAACATAAATATGAAAGGAATGACTGCTACAAATCCAACTAGTCTTGGCCACAGAATAAAAGAGATTCTTCGATTATAATCCATCGTCATGGTTTGAATTAGCGCACCGTTTACAAAAAACGAAGACCCCAAATCGTAGATTAAATAAAAACAAATAATATATGCAACCAAGGACTTCGGATCACTACATAAGGCTTTCGGAATATGAAAAATCATAAGGGAAGCAAAAGATACCATTCCTACGCCAAGAGCACAGAAAAATCTATATTGTTTTTTCCCTTTGGATACCACCCAGTCAATTAACCAACCTTGTATCAGATTTGTTGCCGCATCCAAAAGATGTAGAAAAGGAAGAAGCGTCGCCGTAATAAAAACACTTCCAAACATATCTTCAACCGGAAAATAATCCGTCAGATAAAATGCCCAAAAAGACGAAATCAAAACTTCACCTATCGTCTTTGTCAAAGACATCATGGATATTCCAATTATATTTTTCACTTCATTTTTCATGATTTATTCCTTCGATATCACTTTCATCAAAAAATGGGTTACATATAATTCATTGGATTTTAAACGATACTTATCATAAAAAGATTCCATTCCCGGCAGATCACCACCAACACCACTCATTTTTCCATAGATGTTTAACGTTGTTTCCTCGCCTCTTTGAAGTTCATAAATATGCTTTGCGTTCTCCAGATTTTTTTTGGAATAATCCCAAGCAGAAAACTCCATTCCATCTTCGGACAAATTCCACACAAAAATATCATGTTGCTTTCCCTCCAAAGACAAAAAGCGCACATCACAATGATTTCCATTTTCTTGCGGTCGCAAATACATATGACTCATATCCGATAGTCCTTTTTCATACAAACCCAAAAGTGCACTTTCTTTCCGGTCTATATAATTTTCATGGGGTCCACGACCATACCACCGGCAACGTTCAAAGGTCTCTTGAAAAGAAAAGGAAACTCCCGTCGCTACAACATCTTTTCTTTTAGTCCTTACCTTTAACAAAACCTCGTAGTATCCATTTTTATAGTCTGTAATCTCTGTTTCCAATTTATTGCAAAAAGGATGTCCATAAACCGTTTGAATGCTTCGTTTTCCGACTTCATTTTTTGTTATTTGATTCAGAATACAGAGTCTTTTATTTGCAGCATCCCACTGTCTTACCAAAACAGTGTTTTCCAGCTGAGGTACAAAATGACCCAGATCAATGTTATTGTCTGTTGCCACTCTGGACAGCTCCAGATTCATAAATCCATTTGCCATTTGAAAACCCAGGTCTTTATGTACTAAATTCGCTTCCCCGTCACTTTTTCCAACATCCGGTTTAACCAAAAGAAATGGGCGAATCACAAACTGTGACACAGCCACAGCACTTCTTTCCAATTCATTTTCATCTTTTGGGAAAAAATAAAAATTGACAATGATCTCCCCAGCTTTTGGAAACTCCTGTTTTCTTATTTCTTCCAAAATAATCGTCTTCTGTTTTCCCGGCAATATTCCCTGTAACTTCTCTTCTTCTATTTTTTTCTTCAAAACCGGAACTCCGTTGCAACATAGTTCCCAGATCAAATCATAGAACGGCAAGACAGAACAAAACATTTGATGATTATAAATATGAAAAACTCCGCTTTGGGGATGAGTGCTTCTAACATCCAGCCACTGATAGCATTTTTTTACCTCATAGGCGTCAGGATGAAAACTTCTGTCTGCAAACAATATTCCGTTGCCACAAAAAGCTCCATCACTCTTCTTATCCTTCTTTTTCTTAAATCCATCTTCGGAGTAGGTTTCTTCAAAATCTATCCCGTATAAATACCGATTTTCTCCATCTTTCTTTACACAGATAGCCTGATCCACAAAATCCCATATAAAACCGCCACACATGTGAGGATACTTTTCAAACGCTTTTGTGTATTCAGAAAAATTACCCAGACTGTTTCCCATTGCATGGGCATATTCGCAAAGCACCACCGGCATTTCCTCGTACAAATCACAGGTGATATCTTTATTGTCCGCCGCTAGTGAATTCATCACACCATCCATCAACCCAACAATTGCTTCCTTATGGCACAACTGATCTAAGGTTTCTTCTGTTGGATACATACGGCTTAAAAAATCCGTGCATTCCTTATCATGCATCCCTTCATAGTGAAATGGTCTGGTTCCGTCTAACGCCCCACCTCTGGCACGCATTTTTTTGAACACATCTCCCATACCGGCTTCATTTCCAAGACTCCAAATAATGACGCAGGGATGATTGCGGTCCCGCAAAATCATTCTCTCAATCCGATCCACACAAGGGACTTCCCACTCTTCTTTTGACATAGGAAGGATTCTACGAACTCCGTGAGACTCCAAATCAGTTTCATCCATAACCAAAATTCCGTATTGGTCACAAAGACGATAAAACAAAGGATTATTGGGATAATGACTGGTACGCACTGCATTGATATTCAATTCTTTTAAGATTCGAATATCCTCCATATAACGTTCTTCGCTAAGGGTCCAGCCCGTCTTGGGATCAAAGTCATGTCTGTTGACACCTTTTAAAATTAGTCTTTTCCCATTTAAATACAGTATGTTGTCTTTTATTTTTATTTCTCGGAATCCAAACTTTTCCTCTTTGAAATAAATCTTTTCCCCGACATTCCATCGTATTTGTACATCATATAGCTTTGGGGATTCATGGCTCCATAACAGTGGAGCCACCTCCCCTTTCATTTTGAAAAACGTTTTTCCTTTTTTTAACGTCACCGATGCTTTTTGCAGAAATTCCAGTTCGGGAATCTCCACTTCTACTTCAGTGACCTGACAATCCCAGACAGACTCAAAATACAATTCGATTTGAAAATTACAAGGCACCTTTGTATCCCACATCAAATCTTTCTGCCACTTTGTGGGAAAAGAAGCATGCATAAAATAGTCACGCACCGTCACCTTTGGTTCCCAATACAAAAACACATCCCTATAAATTCCACTGAAGAACCACATGTCCTGATCTTCAAGATAAGTGCCATCGCTATATCGATATACAATGGCTGTCACTTGATTTTCTCCCGGTTTCAAATAGTCCGATACCTGAAACTCATGGGGTGTCATAGAACCTTGAGAATAGCCTACGTATTTCCCGTTTACATAGACTTCCAAAGCTGATTTCACTGCTCCAAAATGCAAATAAACATTTTTATCCTTCCAAGCCTCCTCGTAAGAAAAACTTCTTCGATACACTCCAATCTCCTGAAGGTTTTCACTTATATGAGGAATATTCCCTTTTTTCGTGTCGATTGCCTGAGGATAAGAAGATGCAAAATAATAGGGTGAACCATATCCTTGGAGTTGCCACACTCTTGGCACAACAATATCATCCCAGGCACTGTCATCATAAGTATCACAAGCATACTCTTTTTTCACATTACATCCCTGAATATACAAAAACTTCCATTTCCCGTTTAGGGATGTCTGATTCTCATTCTCACCAAAATCTGCTGGATGAACTTCCTTTGGAAAAGACAGGACATGACCATCTTCTTTATTCTCTTTTATAAATGTGATATCTTCCCATTTTTTGTTCATTTTCTTATATTTATATTGTTTCTCCGTTTGATTCAATAATCTTTTTATACTCATAAGCAGAATCTTTGAGAATCCGCTTTTGAGTACGAAAATCCACGTAAATTAAACCAAATCTTGGGTCATAGCCCTCTGCCCATTCGAAGTTATCAATAATGGACCAATGCTGATACCCAATAACCTCATATCCTTCACTAACCGCTCTTTTTAATTCACTTAAATAGCGATGGATAAAATCCACTCTTTGCGGATCATGTACCTTCCCGTCCAATTGCTCAAAGTCCAAATTTGCCATGCCGTTTTCCGTAATCATAATAGGAAGGCCATACCGTTCTGACATAAATCGAATTGCCCAATATAAAACCCTTTCATCAATGACCCATCCCAATTGAGTTCTGGGAATTCCAGGCTTCGGATCATGTTTTTCCTTTGTCCAATCCTGATCATTTGATGGTGCATAAACATTCAGCCCCAAAAAATCCAAAGGCTGATGGATTTCATCCATATGTTTCGTTTTGGTACGAAAGATCCCAAAGGCACTTACTTTTTCCCCCTTCAGGATCGGATCAAACCACCATTTATTGCTCATAACACCAATCGTAGATTCAAAAGACAATCTTCTGGCTTCTTCTATTGCCTCCACAGAATCATTCTCTGGAACATAAGCTGCTGTTGCCATAGCAATTCCAACTTTTGGCTTTTTTACAGCGTTTGCTCGAATGGTTTTCACCGCAACTCCATGGCAGCGCATACAGTTTTCCGATATTCTTGCAAGGGCAAGTGTTCTCTTGTGAAAAGGAGCATGCGCCCCCTGTAAATGACCATTCATGATAAAACACTGGGGTTCATTAATTGTCATCCAATAAGTCACGCGGTCAGAAAATGCCCGAACCACCACTTCCGTATATTCACGAAAATAATCTACAATCTTATTGGTGTACCAGCCTCCCATGTCCTGCATCCAAACCGGCAAATCCCAGTGAAAGATCGTAATCATAGGTTCAATATCATTTGCAATCAATTCGTCTATTAATTGGTTGTAAAATGCAATTCCCTTCTCATTTACCATTCCGGGTTTTGGAATAATACGAGACCAGCTTAGAGAAAATCGATAGGACTTCAAACCGATTTCCTTCATCAATGCCACATCTTCTTTCCAGTGATGATAGTGATCACAGGAAGTGTGACAATCTTCTCCATTTTTAATCTTTTTGGAGGGCGCCACGTCCCAAATACTTGGTGTTCTTCCATCCTCATTCCAAGCCCCTTCTATCTGTGGTGCCGCAGACGCAGCTCCCCATAAGAAGTTTTCATTAAATACATTTGACATATTCCGCTCCTCTTTCATATTTTGAGTTATTATTTCAACTTCCTATCCTACATAATCGCTCTTCATTACAAGACGCAGGATTCGTTCTACGCTAATTTGTGCTGCCTTTCGGTTCAATCGTCCTGTCTTTAAATCATTTAACAATTGCTTTACTGCAGAACCATCCCCAGGCATAATCAAATCATTTCCGTTATTCGCACATTGATAATAATCACCTTTTTCCTTTGTGATGGCACCCCAGTCTGTCATAACCACTCCGCTGTATCCCCATTCTTTTCGAAGTACATTCATCAACAATTCATTATGATTTGCAGTATATGTGCCGTTTAATTTGTTATAGGATGTCATCAATGACCATGGATTACTCTCACGAATTGCAATTTCAAATCCCTTTAAGTAGATTTCTCTCAAAGCCCGTTCTCCAATATTAGATGACATATACTCTCGTTCTGTTTCCTGATTGTTGGCGCAAAAATGTTTCATTGTCACGCCCACTCCACCTAAGTGCTGCACTCCATCAATAATTGACGCCGCCATATAACCGGACAACAAAGGATCTTCCGATGCATACTCAAAGTTTCTACCGCACAGTGGGTTCTTTTGAATATTTATAGCTGGTGCAAGCCACAATGTAATTCCATATTTTTTCATTTCACGTCCAACAGCATCACCAACCTTGTAAATCAACTCTCGATTCCAAGTTTGTGTTCTTACCGTAGTAGAGGGAAAAGCCGTCGTAAACTGACAAATCATTCGATCTCTCTTGGGATTTCCTACAGCAATCCATTCCATTTTCGGCAAAAAACCATAACTCCAATTTTCAGGAAGATGAAGATAACTTTTTTCCATTCCTCCTTTTGTAATTAGAGACTGTGGAGTCAGATTTAAGCCTGCCGGTCCATCCGCCATGTTAATACTAGGCAATTTATGCTTTTTCCAAAGGATATTTGAAGTTCTTCCTACGGTTCCCGGTGTACGAACGTAGCCATAGCTAACGACCGATCCTCCAACCAGCATGGTACACAGCTCTTCATCTGTCAGATTTAAAACGAGGTTCGAAGGTATTACTCCTTCTGATTGATGTTCTGAAATGTGAGAATCAAATACTGAAGTGTCAATCTCTAATAAAGGAAGTTCACGATTCTCAATAAAACTATTCTCAAAAATCTTCTCATCGAACTTCACTTTACATGAGTTCAACGGCTCTACTTTTTTGAGTAAACAAGCTTGCTGAACCATAGCAATCGTAATTGCATTTAAATTATCAGCCGAAGTCCCTTCAAAGAAAACATACTCTCCGGATAGTAAATATTCCCCATGCATATCGGCTTGATAAGTAACCAAATCCTTCAAGGATACTTCAATTTCTAGGATTTCCTCTTCTCCGGGATTCAGTTTCTTGGTTTTTCCATAACCAGCCAATTCTTTCATCACCTGATATATATCTGCAGAAGGCTTGCGAACATATATTTCCACTACATCTTTTCCGGAATAAACTGCACCGGTGTTCTTTACACAAATGCGAAAAACAAGTTTGGTCCCCTTCTGCTTAACATCCAAGTAACAATGTTCAAATGTTGTATACGACATACCATATCCAAAGGCAAACCTTGGCTCTATATGATTTGCGTGAAACCATCGATAACCAACGTAGATACCCTCTTTAAAGTTTGCTTCCTTGGAATTCTCTCCCAAAAAGCCGTATTCATCAGCTCCAGGAAAATCATAATAATCTTTTGCCCATGTTGCAGTAAGACGACCACTGGGAGATTCATTCCCCAGCAAAATATCTGCTACCGCATTTCCTGCCTCTTCTCCCGGCTGACCAATATACAATAAAGCATCCGGTTTCGTTTCTTCCCTATCCATAAAAGAACAGTCAACACTTCCACCACTGTTAATCAAAACCACAACCTTCTTATAATGCTTCTTCAAAAAAGAAATGGAATCTTCTTCCGTACGTGATAAATAGTAATCTCCCTCTTCCAGTTTTCTGTCGCCACCTTCACCGGCTTGTCTTGCAATAATATAGATTGCGACGTCACATTCCTCTTTCACATGCTTCTCGCATATTTCATCCCCTACAGGAAAAACGAAGTGATGCTTATCAATCTCTCGAAACATATCCATCACATTCCACAGATGATATCCGCGAATATGTTCTTCCACATCATCCTTCCACGCCTTACGCTCCCTTTTATATTTCTCGTCAAATTCGTCTATCCAAAGAGAAGATTCTATTTTTACTCCAGCATTTTTTAGTCCCTGCTCTATCGTTACTTTTTGACGTCCCTTTGTTTCTCCGCTTCCGGTTCCGCCAAAAACAGTCATTCTTGCTCCGGTACCAAACAAAGCAACGGTTCTTTCCTGAAGAGGTAGAACTCCATTGTTGTACAGCAGCACAAAACCCTCTTCTGCCACTTGTCTGGATAATAAGCGATTTTCTTTTTCCAATTGACTTTCTTCATCATTATTCGGTGATACTACAATAAAATCTTTCATCTTCTAACCTTCCTGCTTCTACACAATCTATGTTCTTTAATCATAAGATACTTGATTTGCCCATATTGATAATGTAAAATTATCTTTGAAATTGTAATTTATGTTTTATCAAGGTAATACTTATGAATTATAAAGATTTTTGCCAACTATTCTATGCCGCCCACAATATACCAATTGCTTATTTTAAAGATGGTCAATTTATATCATTCTGTGGTTATCCGGATTATTTTTCACCAAGCATCCGGATTTTCGACCAATTATCTGCTTCCAACAAAATAATAACAACCTCCTTAGCCGATGATAATTGCTACTATGGTCTGGTACAGTTGAACGCAGGCAAAGACACTTCTCTTTTGATTGGTCCTGTTATTTCTTCCATGCTTAATGAAGAAATCATTCATAGTTTTATGAGAGCACACAGCATCCCTTCCGGCCAAAAAAATAAACTTGCTGATGATTTATATCAACTGGCCCGAGTAAGCTATCACCAATTCACCAACATTCTTTCTATGGCTTTTTTTACGATATACAGGAAAAAGCCTGCATTAGAAGATTTGTACTCCATAGCAAATCCCAATCTGAAAAAAGATATTGCCAAAAAAGTATCCCATTCCTCCTATGAAGCCAGAGAAGAGCAAAATATTCACGGTACCTATGTGCTGGAGCAACAAATACTAAGCTACGTAAAATCAGGTAATGTAGCTCAGTTAGAATACTTTTTATTGCAACATGTAAAAAACCAACCCTTGTCAGAAGGAACTGTTGGTGACTCACCACTTCGGCAGGCAAAGAATATTTTTCTTGGTCAGGTTGCAACGATTGGAAAATTTGCGGCTATACCGGCAGGATTAGATATAGAATTAACTTACCAGTTAATCGACCAGTACTCCTTGGAATGTGAACGCTTGCAAACCATCTTTGATATTACTTCACTTCAATATAATATGCTGGTTGACTTCGCCAAACGCATCTCAGAAAAAATGACTCCTTCCGGCTTAAGTAAAGATGTATACACCTGCATTCAATTTGTAAACGGACACGTGAATGAAAACATATCTGTTGATGACGTCAGTAATCATATTCACCGAAGTCGATCCTACACACTTTCCCATTTCAAAGAGGAGCTGGGGTTCAACTTAGGAGAGTACATTACACACGCAAAAATCCAAGAAGCAAAAAGTTTACTTACATTCACCGATAAATCTCTTAGCGAGATCAGCAACTATCTTTGTTTTTCCAGTCAATCTTATTTTCAGAATGTGTTTAAAAAGATTGCCGGCGAAACACCCCTTTCTTATAGAAAAAAGACACAGAAGTAATCTACTTCTGTGTCTTTTGCCTTATGCTTCAGAATTCATTCTTCTCTTTTCCACTTCTTCTTTCATCTGAGGCAGTTTATCTTCCAAATCAAATCCTCTGAAAACAAGATACATAAGAAGATTAATAAAAATGGGGAAGATATTTGCAAATCCATAAATGGAATATCTCATGGATGTAGTAGCAACCTGCAAGGACGCGTCATAGGATCCAAGCACCAAAAATATGGATAAAATAACGGAACCAATTCCGGATCCTACTTTTGAGCCAAATCCAATCGCACCGGATGAGATTGCTACCAGTTTTTTATCATACTTATATTCGTTGTAGTCTACAGCCATTCCCAAAAGTACACCATACAGGCACATTAAGGGCATCATCATTACGCTTGATACAATTCCGGTTGCAACATACATTACAATATTACTAGGTGCAATACAACGGATAATCATTGCTCCAATGGTTCCAAGAAGGCCAAAATCTATGGCTCCTTTTACACCAAGTTTTTCAATAATGGGCTTTGAAATACCAAACCCGATTACCGTACCCAGCAGACCAAATCCACCAACCAAGGCTACCAGATTATCGTTTCCGAAAATCCACTTACAATAATAGGTATTTGCTGAAGCTGATATGGCATTTGTAACACTGGTAATAATATTAAACAGTAAAACTATTACCCAATACTTACTGGCAAATAACATTTTTGCAGCTTCTTTAAAAGGAACTTTTTCTTCCTCTTTTTCTTCCGCTTCATATTCTGCAACCTTCATTACGGCTTTATTTCCGTTAATACTACAAATCAATAAAGACAACAGCACTACCAAGGCAATTATAAAGCCAAACTTAATCCATGCATTTTGTGTGCCTCCTAAAGCATTGGTAATCGGAATAATTGCTATAGCCATAATAATACCTGAAATATAAGAACCAATTGCACGAAAGATTCCAAGGTTTGACCTTTCGTCCAGACTTTTCGTTCGAACCACAATTGTTGCTGCAAAGGGTGTAGATATTAATGTATAAAAAACAGCAGTAAGCAAAATATTTGTTAATGTCACATAGGCAAAGGATGCCACCTGACTAATATCCTTTGGAACAGTAAACAGCAAAATAATTGTAATTGCTGCCGGAATCATCATCCGTTTCATCCACTTGTAGTATTTCTCATTTCCACCTTTGGATTGCTCCACAACATTTCCAAACCAGATATCTGTAACTGCATCAATGACCTTTGCAATTCCCATTGCAATACCTACGCCACCAACAGCCAGCCCCACTTTATCTGTATAAAAATATGTTAACTGACCAACCAGGTTAGCGATTAAAGCAAGACCAAACTGTCCCAGCATATCTGCAAAATAGTCATACCCTCTTAAGACTTTTTGCACACCATTTTTATCAACCCCTAGCTCTTTATGTTTTCCCATAATTGCCTCCTTTTTTTACTATATGATATAAATAGCATCTAAAAGAAGATCAATATTGTAAAATATTATTTCATAGTGTAATTTTATCTTTATTTTCGAAACTGATTTCAAGAACAACGTACATCACTTTCATCCACTTGCCCGCCCTTCATCGGCAGCCTCATACAACCGAATCCGAAATTACCATGAATCTCCGGAAACCATTTACTATTTTCCATGTCATGCACCTCTCTTTCCCTTCGTTCCTACATGAAGTAGTCCTTTTTGAATCAGGTATCCTAATGTTGCGAACAGAATCATCACAGCCATATAATCAAGGAAAAACCATATCCTTGGCTCGTTCATATCAAAGAAAGCAAACGCTGTCTTCATCAAAAGATAATTCCCAATACCACGATGGACGAATGCATATACCCCATAAACAGCACCTATGATGAATAAAAAGGTCACGCCTTTCCTCACTGCAGTTTTCATTTTGGGGACTACTTTTCCCACCATCATTCTTGCGTGAAGGCCAATGTGAAAGCTCATCATGATAAATCCCCAATATGCAAGTGTCATATGGATCGTCCTCATAACAGAAGCGGTTCCGCCTAATGTCACATTCTTCAGGATATATTTTGACATCAGAATCCCGCTTACAGGCTGCATTATCATAAATACAGCCAAGAAAATGTTCACTGCTGTACTTAAGATACGAACTGCATTGTACTTCCCCCTGAAAAGTCCTGTCCACCACTTCCGATTGATTACATGATGCACGACAAAAAGACCAAACATAAGCACGCCAAGAATCTCATGTGCCTGCTCACCCACAAGGGAGTAAGCCATGAGAACCGGCAAAAGCATCGTCATTAAAATGTCTATGATCATCCGTACTTTATTCATAGGTTATTTCTTATCAATCATCTTTACCACTCTGGCAGGGTTTCCTACTGCAACCGCATTATCCGGGATATCTTTAGTCACAATACTGCCTGTTCCTACAATCGCATCCTCATCACGGATATCTATTGCCTCTCCGCTGTGCAGTCTTTCAAACACGTTCACGAAGTATCCTCCTCTCCATTTTAGTATCCCAATCCTGATACCCAGGTTTCTACAGCTTCTCTTACACTTTCCTGATCATTCTGGGCATCGTTTCCTCTTACGGCAAGCCCATCAAGTACTGTGCTGTCCGGGCAAGCTGATAAAAGCTTCCTATCAAAACCTGATAATCCGGATCCTTCGTGTGTCGAAAACGGGATAAGTGTTTTCCCCGCAAAGTCGTTATTTTCAAACACCGTATACATAATCATCGGCCAGTCGCCCCACCATACAGGCGCTCCGATAAACACAGTGTCATATCCGGACAGATCCGGCAGATCATCCTTGTATTCAGGTCTGGCATTATCATTCTGCTCCTGCTTGGCCACATCTGTCAGTTCATCATATGTGTAGGGATAATAATCTTCTTTGGGAAGGATCTCGAACAGATCACCGCCTGTCTTCTCAGCGATCATCTCTGCAACTATAGCCGTATTTCCTTTGTCAATGACACCTACAGTATACTGCTCTCCTGTCCTTGAAAAATACAGAACGAGTATGTTGCTACCTGATGACTCTGTTTCTTCTCCAATATCTGTAGATTCTGCATCTGCCTCTGCGGTCACATTTGTTTCATTTTCACTATTTCCACAACCTGCAAGTGATAAGATCATCACACAAGCCAAAATCGCTCCGATCACTTTCTTCATAACCAATACCTCATAATACTCGGCTGTTTACGTCAAAATACATTCCTTTTCAAACTCCGGTTTCCAGCCTGCGAACTGAATAAGCTGCTCTTCCGTTCTGTGATAATATCTTTCATCCTTATCAAGCTTTGCTACCTCTGCCATCTCTTCCTCTGTCAGCTTAAAGTCGAGGATATCAAGATTATCCTTGATATGATCAACATTCTTGCTTCCCGGGATCACTACAAATTCATTAATAGGTTGACGCTTTTGAACTCGTCAGTTTCCAGGCACCATTTTCTTTTCTCAGGGTAAAATCCCCCTGTAATCTCCAGCTTCCTTTTCCGCCGCCGTATACTGCAGCTACGACTCTACTTTTACCGACCATCACAGCGATATCACCGGTGATGTTTACATCAATTGAATCATGCTCTGCGGAATAATAATTGAAAGTACCATCCAGAAGTCCTTTTATAAAAACTTCCCGGGACTGCTTTACACCTGTCATATGCATCAGGTAGTAATCATCTGTCTGAAGACTGTTAAGTCCGTCAGCATCCTTATCGATCATATACTGCCAGTAGCGGATGTATAATTCTTTGATCTGTTCCTCGTCGGTCATTCCTTCTGCTCCTTCGGATCAAGGTATTTTATGACTTTAGCAGGCACGCCACCGACTACGGCATAATCCGGCACATCTTTGGTAACGACGGCACCTGCAGCTACGACAGCATATTCTCCAATAGTTACTCCGGGGCAGATGGTTACATTCATGCCTATCCAGGCATTCTTCTTGACCGTAACCTTTCCATATGTATAGATCGCATGGCGCTCATTCATATCATGATTGATCGTTGCGATCCGAAGACCCGGTGCAGCCATGGAGCCATCCTCAAACTCAATACCGCCGGATGCTGACAAAATCGCAGAATGATTTATAAACACGCCCTTTCCAAGCTTAACCCTGTTGCCAAAATCACAGATAAACGGCGTAAGGATTCTTACATCATCCAGTTTTCTGCCAAAGAGTTCCTCCAGATAAGTCACGTAAGTCGGATCATCCGGCATACAGGCATTAGCCTTGGCGCAGAGAGTTCTGGCTCTCATCATCTCATCTACAGCTTCCTTAAAATATGGCTCTCTTACATCAGTCGGGCCGCCTTTTTCCATAAGGTCATATACATATCCTGCTTCGTAAGCCATCGTCTTTTCCTCCATAATAATGAACCTCTTCGTCCCATGGTTCATTTACATGATCCCGTTTGCTTTAAACCATTTCTCCACCGCGCCTTTCGACTCTGCAGCCTGACTTCCGGTAATTGCAAGACCACTCTTCACGTCAGCGCCCTTGGCATATTTCTTTACGTCACTTTCGCTGGATCCCATTCCGCTTCCCTCGTTGGTGCAGAGAGGCAGGATCGTCTTTCCCGTAAAGTCGTATTTCTCAAGGAAGGTGGCAACCGCCATCGGGATCGTCCCCCAGTAGTTCGGGTATCCGAGTACGATGGTGTCATAGTCATCTATGTTTTCAAGATAGTTTTTAAGCTCCGGTCTTGCATTATTCTGTTTGTCTTTCTTTGCTTCATCTATGCAGGTCATATATACCGGTGAGTAGGGATCCTTCATCTCAATCTTAAAGGTATCCGCATCGATCAACTCCTTCATAAGTCCGACCACGATCTCGGTATTACCGACCTTCACATATCTCATTGCCCCACCGAAATAATTCTCATCTGCTCTTGAAAAGAATGCTATCAGTGTTTTAGCCATCGTGTTATCCTCCGTTATAGTTTTCGTGAACTGTGTTTATTTGCTTCGTTGATAAAATTATTGCATGAAGTTCTTGAAATATCCAATTCAAATATTCTATAATTGATTTAATTTTTAAATAGCTGATTCCGGGGGATTTTTCGATGACCACCAAACAGATCGATTACTGTATTGAACTGGCACGGACTCTTAACTTCAGCCGCGCCGCAGAGAACGCATTTGTAAGCCAGCCCACCTTTTCCTATCAGGTAAAACTGCTGGAAGATGAGGTTGAATTTAAGATATTTGAAAGAAACGGCAAAGGCGCCGCACTCACTCCTGCCGGTCAGCAGTTCGTAACGTATCTTTCCGGTATGCGTGAGGATATGAAGAGAGCAATAGAACAGGGGCAGAATTTCAGTGCCAGGTATACTGACAACATAACAGTTTCCATGATGGTCAGACAGGCCATATATTTCCTGCCTGAGGCGATTCGCATATTTGAAAAGGAGCAACCCGGAGTTCAGGTCACTCCTCTGTTTCAGTACGATAATGGTGTAGAAAGTTTTTTAAAGGATGAGTCCGATGTCCTCTTTGCGCTCATCGAACAGACCAAGCATATCCCGGGGATCAACGTACACAAGCTCTTTGATTCCGGGATTTACCTTATTGCTGATAAAAACGATCCGCTGGCAAAAAAGAACCTCATCACAGATGAAGATATCTACGGACGCACACTCATGGTAGGAGGTGGCTCTCCGAACGCTTTACGGAGTGTCCAGCAGAAGCTCATCGCCTCCGGGAAGATCGAATATTTTAACAGTCCCGATCACGACTCTACTCTTGTAAATGTTGCATCCGGCAAAGGCATCTGCCTTGCTCCCGGATTCTTAAACGACCATAGCGGACAGTTTGCATGGATCCCTTATGACTGCAAGGAATGCTTTCACTGCGTTCTCTGCACTCACAAGACGGATAGCCGAGAGAGCCTTGCTGAATTTATACTAACACTTCAGAAGCTGTACAAAGATGCAGTGGCCTTCCCACTTTAACTTCCGGTATAACGCGCTAACACATTATCTCTACAACTTGAATTTGTGCGATTAACTTCCGGTATAAACTGCCATCAGTTTCTTAGTTCATTTTATTCAGGATATTCGTGATTAATCAAGCTGTTTACACATTACGATCGTTTTGCCGTCGTTCTTAAATTCGGAAAATCCGAGTTTTTTATATAAACTTCCGGCTCTTGTATTATCGTGATCCACATTCAGTATTAAATAAGAAAACCCATTATTTTTACTTGTTTGACAAGCATACCTTATCATTTCGCTTCCTATCCCTTGATTACGGTATTCTTCATTCACGGCCAGATATGATAAGTACATCGTTCTATTATCCATCGGACGCAAAGACATGCCTGCAATATATCTTTTATTCAAAATATAGGCATACATTATCCGGATATTGTTCTCAACCTCGAACTCTATACTTTTTCTTTTCTCTATGTTTTTCTCGAAATCCCAAAATGAAAAACAATTCTGAATCTCGCTGCAATCTATCCGCTTTATACTATTACCTTCAATATTCATTTTGGCATTTCCCTGTAAATATAACTGATTATTTTCTATACTATAAAAATCGAACCTCTTGCTACATTTAACTGAAAGTTAAAAATCAACGAGAATATCTGAGATGGCAACCAATGTAGTCTCTCCGCTAATTCTTATCCTTCCATGCTCAAGGAGTTCGCAATATAGATGCCCACCTCTTTTCGACGCCTGGTACGCATGAATCTCTGATTTCCCTAATTCTTTTGACCAGTAATCCGCTATCTGGCAATGCGCAGAACCGCACACGGGATCTTCCGGAACTAAGAGTTTGGGAAAGAAACTCCTCGATACGCAGTCTGTATCTTTTCCTCTTGCCGTAACATTTTGTCCACGTCCGGGAAGCCCTGCAAGTTTAGCCTGATCCGGCTTCATGTTCCGGATCTGCTCCTCAGATTCAAAAATACATACAAGATCTGGCCCCAGTATCGCCTTAACGGGCCTCACACCAAAAGCACTTTCCATTTCATCTGTCACCGATATCTCCTGCTGTTTATAAGTAGGAAAATCCATCACATAAAGCTTACCCTTTCTGACAATCGTCAGTTTTCCGCTGAGAGTATTAAATTCTATTACATCCTCATTCTGCTCAAAGTAATTGAATATCACAAAAGAAGATGCCAGAGTAGCATGACCACATAGTTCAACTTCGGATCCGGGAGTAAACCATCTGAGATGATACCCCTGTTCCTCCTTGACAATAAACGCTGTCTCGCTCAGATTATTCTCCATAGCCAACTTCATCATGAAGTCTTCTTTCGGCCATTTATCCATTACACAAACCGCCGCCGGATTTCCGGAAAACGGCTTGTCTGTAAAAGCATCAACAATATATTGCTTCATTACTTGCCTCCTTGATCGATAATGCCTGAATATTATATTACCATCAGCAGCGTCCCCGCTCCGATCAGGATGCATCCCATAATTGACTTTGCAGTAAACTGCTCATGCAGGAACACAAATGCCAGAACCAGAGTGATCACCACGCTGAGTTTGTCTATAGGTACTACTTTAGAAGCTTCTCCCAACTGTAATGCTTTGTAATAACATAACCACGAAGCACCCGTAGCCAGACCTGAGAGAATAAGAAATATCCAGCTTCTTTTGCCGATCGTCGATA
>NZ_AUJP01000033.1 GCF_000424285.1 Butyrivibrio sp. MB2005
GTAAGATGGCTTATGCCATTTACATCTGGCAAGAACCAAGTAACAACTGAAGGCATCTTGAAAGGGCTTCGGCCATTTCAAGGTTCGAGCTATCTACGATTTAACTATGCCGGCACAGAGTGATCTGTGATCCACGCTTTTAGACGGTAGAGCTCACGGCGGACCATTGACCTGTCGGTAACCAATCCACGTATATCAGAGTGGCCAATGCCGGGAACTGATACCCCGAGGCTCTTTCCGGATGTCTTTAGTAACAATTAAATAAGTTTGTGGTGACTCCCTGTAAGTTTTCTCTTGACAGGAGGTCATTACATATCAGTTAACCAAAACTGTTCTTTATAGGTTTCATTGGCAGAGAGTTTCATGTTTGTTTCCAAATCCATCCAATTATCGGATTTGTCGCCTCCAAAATGAATCCACAAGGAATAATATCCGTCAGAAGCAGCTGTAAACTGGCAATAATTTTCCACAAGTTTTATATCCTTGGCGCCTTTTGCTGCTGCGGCCTCAGAGCTGATGGATGAACTCCAAAATAAGACTGTCATACACATCACAGATGCGATGGCAATTAATAGATTCCCCAAATACTTCTTCATTACAAAATACCCCTAGCTTTACTTCATTCTGCACTGTCGCAGTCCCCCCCACAATCAATTATTATATCAAACGTTATTACAATATCACAAGAATATTGGTATGACGGAAAACTACACAGAGCTCATGCTTTTTCTCCACGCGAAAGGACAACAATACAAAAAAGCCGGTTCGAAACCGGCTTTTTCCTGTCATATATGTATGGGTACATTGAATTTATTTATACTGCTTTACAAACTGTACTGCTGCGTCAATGTCATCCTGGTTAGGTCTGCCCTTGTGGATACCCTTGAACTCACCCTTGCAGTGGAATTCCTTCTCATCCATGGGAATGCCGACCTTATCTGCCTCAGCCTTAACCTTCTTGTATGTTGAGTTGAGCATGGCTGCGGATCCAAAGTTAACTATCTTACCAACCTTGTTCTTATCAAGTGATCCCACAAAAGCTTTAACCTCAGGATCTATGTTGAATGCATAATAAGAATTACCAAGGAAAAGAATATCAACAGGCTCTTCAATAGCTTCACTGATGGGAAGTGCTTCTACTCCAAGCTCCTTTGCAATTGCTTCAGCAAGTCTCTTTGTGTTACCTGTCTTTGTATAATATCTTACTGCGTAAGTCATGTCGGGTCTCCTCTCTATAAATACATATCATTTATTACTATTAGATTGTGTAAAATCAATTTAACCCATCCACGTATTTTTGTCAAGTCATCAGAAATCCCGTATTTCCTTCGCCAATGAAAATGGTATTATCTCCCCGGGATTTGTTCCCGTATAAGCTTTTTCCTCGTGCATGTAATTAACTATCTCTTGCGCTTTATAATTCTTAAACTTCTTTATTACAGAATCCAACACGGCTTTTTCTTTATTACTCAGCACATCATAGTTCATGCCCTCACTTGGATAAACATGAAGCATTGTATCATAATTAAGGCTTATCTCTTCGCGAACATCCAATTTTTCAAGATTCATAAGGCTATAATGTCCGATTGGAAGAGCTCCCATTTCGTTATGTCGATACACCAGTCCCGTAATAGCTAATCCACACTTTTTATACGATAATGCATCTGCATACCAGAGCATTTTCATTAGTTTTACCTTAAAAAGATTCGATACATTTTCTGCAATATAAGAGATTGCAGCCTCAAGCTTATCTATATCCAGCAAAACAAATCCATTTGAATCGCAAGGCTCTTCAAAACTTGCATACTCCCCTTCAAGAGCCTGGCGTGTAAGGTACTCCTTTCCATATGAATCCAGCTTCTCCACGATTTTCGATTTTACTTCCACCCTTTTAAGCCCTGGAAATTTATCAGCATTTTTCTTCAGGAATTCCAAGGCTTGTAACGGATTGTCTTTAATCAAACGTAGCATAGTATCATATGCTTCATCTTGAATAGCCTTACTTTCATATCTTGAAATCGTAGCTTCTCCCCATCCCAGCAATCTTGCCAGATCAACTTGAGATAATCCATAACTCTCTCTAATATCTACAATCTCATTAGAAGTGAGCAAGCCATGCTTTATACGATAAGCGTTTCGCGCATTGAGAAGATTTTCATTTGTCATTAATCCGGTTTCAAATTCATTTTCATCATCGTCTGCATTTGCACAAAAATAAAACCGCTCTTCATAAGTTACCTTATCACCCTTCAGAGCAATAGTGGCGAGACGTGTTCTTTCCTCAACTTCGTGCATTTTGTCGCACAAAGGACAATTCATATGAACCTTTTTAATCAATGTGCTTGTCTCCATAGTTTGCCTCCTTCCCTTTTATGCATAAGGAAATCTCATAGAATCTGCTGCGTAATGAAATGATACGCATAATACGCGCCGTTTTGGATCCCCTTTTATCTTCAATTTCACATAAATGAGCTTTCCATTGATCTCTTTTCCAAAAACAAATAACAGTGGAGGATTCAGGTCGTCTTTGTCTATCTTTGTCTCGGAATACTCGGAAACAGTCAATTCCTTAAGCCTCTCAACTACATCCCATGTGTCATAGTCCAAATCCAATAAAGTATATGGCGTAGAGTGCTCTTCATCATCGCCCTTTTTCTTTATTATCAATGTAAAATCAGAATCAATATCAAAATACTCTTTCTCCAGAAGTTCTTTTAATTCTTCTAAGAAAGCGACGACTTCTCCCTTTTTCGATTGTGTACTGAGAAAAATGTCGGTCCCCTCCTTTTGATTACTATCAATTGATAGTATACACATCAATTGATGTTTTGTCAAAATTTTAGCTTAATCCGTGTGACACTTTTGTGATAATCGTAAGAGTATTATTAACTCAGAACATAAGACAAGGACAGCCACGATAGCGATGCTTTACCAAGGTGGAGTCGAAAGTCTTAAAGGATACCATTCCAGCAAAGGTAGCGATGCTTTACCGGAGCCAAGGAATTAAGCCTTAGGTTCATTGTTGAGGGAAAGATATTCAGGGCGGCGATGCTTCACCCGATGATATCTCATATACAAATTATCCTTTGCAAAAAAGTTTTCTCCACGCGAAGGAACGACACTACGAAAACAGCCGGTTTAAAGCCGGCTGTTTTCGTGTCATACTCGTTCTATTTATACTGTTAAGGCTTACACCTTCCGCAAGGCTTAAAGCCCTGCTCTATTACTTCATCTCTGGTAGCATCCTCAAAAAAGACTTTATTCTTCTCCTTCATATCTGACACGCTGTCGCAGTCAGGATAGTGGAATACATGAGAATTCCTGTTGCCTATATATGAATAAGTCTTATCGGAAGTGGATCTTGAGACATTATCTGTGGTATCTCCGCTTCCGGTTCCGGCAAACTCCTCAAGGGTAAACGTCGTTTTCCCACTCTGACTTCCGGTTTCAGAAGAAGTTTTCCCATTGTCTGACGCAGTTTTATCTTCTAACTTGTTACCCTGGTCCGCTTTGTAATTTCTATCCAGCTTATTGGAGCCATCCGAGTAATCAATGATCACTCCCGGCTGTACGTTATAGCAGAACACATTGAAGCTTACACCCTTGCCATCATCCTCAACTGACAACGCCTCTATTTTCACGCCGTCGCACAGCAGATTATTGCCTTCAAAAACCGGAGTGACCCTGTACATCACATGATTGCCGGTGCTTTTTATATAATCTGCAACCTCATTCTCATAAGGCAGCATACCTTCTACGTTCATGTATCTGGTGCCGGTTATAAGATTCTGCTCATTGGCATTCTCACCGGTCAGCTGGAACCCAATCATATGGCATCTGTTGTAGAGAAAAGGCGGATCTGAATCAACAAGTCCGGGATATTTCTCCTGCTCCCAGCCTGTTGGTTTTACCATGCTTATGGACTCGCGATCCTTTGTAGGCATGAGATCCTTGCCGATGCTGGCTGTAGCCGGAGTACATCTGCCAAGATCATCAAGCTCACCATAACTCTCAAAGGATACCTTAGTAATCTCACTTTTTGTAAACTCAGGCTTATTGTCGTTTATCTCTATTGACGGACTGCCGCTATAAGCAGGGATCTCGGTTTCTTTCTTGTCCGCGTAGGCCCTGCTGCCTACCATGTTGGCCACAAAGATGACAGCCACAAGAACCAGTATCCATATGAAATTAGACTTACGTATCTTTCTCATAGCTGACCTCCTTTACTATATTTTACTCTCTTATTACAAAAGTGTTCCTAAATATGTATTACGCTCCTTTTTACACAACCTATATAAGAAAAGCTCTTAAGTCAAATTTATATACCTATTTCTCACATAACTTCTCCGTCCGGTATATAAATGGAATATAATAATTTAATTTATATACTTTTTTATATGCTTTCCTAGTATCATTCACCCCTATGTACTTATTTGGCACAGAAAAAAGTATATAAAAGCCCTATTATATTTCCATCTTATATACCTGCCTTACTCAATCGCATACAAAAAGATATATAAATTCTATGTATATTTACATCTTATATACCTGTCCCACAAAGCACATATAAAAACATGAATCATTGGTGCCCACTGTATAGGTAGTAGTTCAAAGTCCGAGTATTCCTTTTTACAACAACACAAATGTAAAAAAGGGAATATTTTACATCAGCCATCAAAAATCATCATCATCGCTCATAGCCCAGAGCCATGCCTCTTTGTCAGCGCGGTCCCTCTCCATCTCTTCCTGCCTTCGATAGAATTCCTTCTTCTCAGACCTGGACATGTTCTTGGTAAGCTTCTCAATTTCCTTATCTGTAAGCCTTACATCATGCTCATCACTTGAAAACAATCCGAATAATCCCATAATAATCTCCTTATAAATGAAACTTCACTCGCAAGCTCTGCCCCCCCAGCAAGAGCTTTTCCACAAACAATCTAAATCCCATCAGTAATTATCATTCCAGTAATCCTCAGCCGCATCGTATGCTTCATCCTCATCGTCGTAATCATCCTCGTAGTCGTAGAACTCCTCATATTTATCGTCCGCAAAATCCTGCGCGGATTTATAGTTATGAACTCCGTAGTAGTCATAGCTCTTACCGGATTTTCCGGAGTAGCTGCTGCTCTTTTTCGAAGAACTCTTACTACTCGAATATGAGCTGCTACTTGAGCTGCTTGATGAACTTGAAGGCTTATGCACATAGCAGTAACTGCTTCCTGTGCTTCTCTTCCTGGTACATCCTGACTTAATGCAGTGACCTTGTGCCGATACCGGCATCGCACATCCCACAAGCATAGCCACCACAGTCACTAATAAAATTATAAAACTGACTGCTCTCCTCTTCATGACAGCACCTCCTGCCTCTTCTCCATCAAATCCTTCATCATAGCTTCCAGGGCCTTTCTGAAAGATTCCTTCGTAAGCTTCAGTTCTCCTGAATTTGTCCTTGTCTCGTAAGTATCCGGCAGATTCTCATCATTTTTGCATTTCTCCACAAAACTGCTGTAATCACCAAGCATAGATACCTTGTGGGGGCATGCGCCTAAGATTATTGCTGAAAATCTTTCGCCGTAGGATACTCTGCCCGCCATACTCTTGACCTTCTCATAATCAGTTTCGTATACAAAGTCACGTCTCTCAAATCCATACTGCTTTGCAATGCCGTTCATGGTCTTCTCATCAAGGGATGCTGCGCCGAGTACCAATATTCTTCCCTTCTTGCCAAGGAGATCATGACCGATATTTTCACCTATAGATTCTGACTTATTTTCCTCAGAATGCTCTGGCATGTTTGCTCTTAATTCGACAAAAGCTCTCTTGTATTCAGTGTTCTTGACTTCAAGCTCCTGCATCTTTTCCTTGGTAAGCTTATTTTCGGTATTTAACCTCTCAATGATGCTAAGGAGTTCGTCAATATAAGCTTCCCTCTCTTCCATCTTGTCCAGCAGAAGACCAATAGTTATCTCCTCTTCAAGCTTACTCATCAGGATCCCGGGCTCTTCTTTTGCAACCTCCTGCACAATTTCCGGCTCAGGCTCTACTTCAACTTCCGGGAAAGTGATATCGAGGCCCTTAATAAGATCTGCCATAACTGTATTGGCACTGGCTTCATTACTTGTCTTAATGAGATATTCCTGCTCGTCATTTATATGCGCATGATCTCTGCCTGATATCTTGTTGTCATACTTAATCCTAAGTGATCCCAGGTTCTTGGTTATGTTCCTTCTGTTTTGCGGGAAAAAGTTGCCAATACTTCCTGCCAGAGAGTCCATGGTTCCGTAAAAGTGACCCGTGTACCCGCCTGCACCTTTATTTAAAAGGGATATCATTATCGGATCTCCGTAGCTGCTGGTAAAACCACTATCCAGCCATAGATAAACCGTATCCCGATCCGGCTGCATTTTACATGAGCACTTATCGTCTATATAAAATTTTGTGGATTTTTCATTTGTGATAAATCTCTTGATAGTCTGTGGACTTGGCATCTGCTTGCCACTAAGCTTCGCAATACCCTCCATCACACCTTCGATATCGTCGATAACTATACCATTGTCAATCATGAATTCCTGCATAATCAATACCTCCGTCTTTGCAATCTCGTTGTTAAAAGTAATCCCTGTGATCGCATGTACCAGCGGAGTAGAACGCGCTTTTACTGGTCCCCCGTCCATGACCGGTTCTATGCTCGCTTCTAATTTTTCTGCACTGTTCGATGTTGTTAAGATAAGATTATAATAGTGCATTACATGCTGAAAATATATGTCACATGTAGCCAAATAACCCACCTTATTTTTCTAAAACAAAAAGGATTATTGGGCTCCTCCTCATCTTCAATTCTATCGAAAATGAAGTCCAATAATCCTCTCTTATAACCGCACGAGCGTTCGTTTTTTTGTCACGATTACTATATAATTATCATGACTAAATAGCTGCTCCCATTAAAAATTTGTAAACAGGTATCACTTCAATAGTCAGACCCTCCTTTGTAATAGTACGCTCTTCTTCATTGGTAACTATAATAAGGCGCCGTATTCCTTTAGTTTTCTCAGCAAAAGATACAAGACTCTTGGTTTCTCTGTCTTCTGCTGATTCCAAACTGTATGCAACCTGAATCGCACAGTCTTCTTCCGGAAGAAAGAAATCAATATCTATACCTGTTTGTGTGGACTTGAAGTAATATACTTCTTCGCCAAAAGTACGTTTTAAATAAACCGCTACCGCATTCTCCAAAAGCACTGATGGTTTATCAACGAGAAACAAAGACAAAATGCCATTGTCATAAAAATAGAATCTTGGCGTATTTTCTTTTTCAGCAAACTTAGAAACATAATTCCTGTTTCTGAACAGCAGATATGCATTTTCAGCATAAGATGTGTAATCTATCATGGAATCTGTTGATGTCTTAACACCGGTTGCCTTTACATTCCCAGCCAGCGAATTGAACGAAACCTCATGCATTACCGTTTCAGCTATCTTCTTTATCATAAGCCTGAGGGCCATCTTATTATTCACTTTTTCACGTTCTATAATATCTCCAAGAAGAACCTTCTCGTATACGCTCTTAATATACTCTCTTTTGTTTGATAAACGCTGTGCTTCAGGAAAACCACCGCTCAAAATATATTCCTGGCACCCTCTGCGAATCTTTGCCAGCTTAGAGGTTGTAAGAAATGACTTTTCATCATGGGTTATCTTTTTATAATCAAGCGACTCGCCAAGGGAAAAAGGCATAATCATTTTGGACAGATACCTGCCTCCAAGAGCTTTTTCCATTTCAGAACTAAGCATCTTAGCATTGCTTCCGGTAATATATACATGCTTTTTCTGGTCAGCCATTCTTCTGGCAAAATGTTCCCATCCATCTATGATCTGAATCTCATCAAAGAAGTAGTATATCTCTTTAGCATCCGTCAACTCATAAGAAGTCTCAACGATGTCATTAAAATCATCCTTTGTGAAGCCTAATAGTCTGTCATCCTCAAAATTAACGTATATTATTTGAGACCAGTCGCATCCTGCTTCAACAAGTTCTCTCGCTATTTTGTATAAGAGGGTTGATTTCCCTGCTCTTCTAAGGCCAACAAGAATATAATTGATATTATTTTCAAAATCATAGTCACGTTCGATGATTTCAGCATTTTGTATTATTTCAATCTGCTCTAAAATGACCTGTTTCAATACACTATGATTCATTACCGCCTCCGATTATCATATAAATATCATGTTATATGATATATTTTATCGTGTGTGCACGACAATATCAATATGTTTTTATCGCGTGCGGACGATAAAAACCGGTATGTTTTGTCGTGTGTACACGACACCATGCATATCCTACCCCCTAAGCACTGCCCTAACCTCGTCTTCCTCCATCTTAGGCAGAACCTTTCGAATGTGCTTAATGATCCTCTCCAAAGACTCTTCCGGATCTCTTTTGTAGGCAGATCTGCAGAGCTTGTCGCCCCAGAATCTTTCGGCGATATCGTACCGGCAATTGCCCCAGCCGTATTCATCGCCATTCTTTCGTACACTGTATTCAAAATTCACAGGCACAACATATGTCTCCATCTGGAGCCTTGTGATAACCGTCTCGAACCCCTTGTTGCCGCCCTTTTTATAATTCAATGCATCCTTGATCTCTCTCGTAAGCAATGCGCCGGAGTCCGTGATGTAGTCCACAACGCCCTTGTCCTTGTAGGATGCAAGGCCATCATCAAATCTTGCATCGAAATCATAGCCGTCTCTTCGATAGTTACAGAAATCAGGCCATAGTTCCAGACTGATAAAGCCCGCCTTCTTCTCAAAAAACTTCCCGTAGACAAGCTCCCTGTTCTGAAGAACTTCCCCCTTCCAGTCCCAGGCATCCCAGTGAACCCTGCCCTTCCAGCGTCCCTGATACCACGCCTCGTATGAAACATTCTCTTCCAGCGAGAATCCCTCTATCCTTCCCGAAAAGAAAGGCAGAAAACCTATCTCATTAACGAGCTCAACCAGATCTCCTCTGTTTCTGATATCTGTACCAATCATCGATTCACCTGCAAAAACTAAACCCTTAAAGCCAAACTCCCATCAAATCTCGTAATCCAGACAGCTTCTGATCTTCGTATAGGGTCTTACCTTAGAATCAGCAACTGCCACATGCTCAGGGTGAACAGCGTAAGCCTTAAGCGCATCCTCGCTCTCAAAAGTAGAATCCAGCATAAGATCTGCGTTGGAAGATGCAAGGCCATCGATATTAACCTTTATCTCCACGATTCCCGGAACCTTGCCCTTTAAGCCCTCGAGGCCTTCCTTGATTCCCTGCTTTATCGTAGCCTTCTCCTCTGCAGAAAGCTCATCCTTCAGTGTCCATAAAATCACATGCTTAACCATCTTCGTACCCCTTATCCTTTCAATCAGTTCCTTATTTTTCTCAAGTGCATCATATATTCCGTCTTCAGAGAGCACTCCCCGCTTTAAATCCTTTGGTAAAAGCCCATCTTCATCCAGGGCAAAATCATCCTTCCACTGCTGGCTCTCGTAATACTCAGAAAGCCTCTTTATCTCAGGCTGAAAATCCAAAAGAGCTCCGGGGCATTCCGCCACCTTAGCCATCCTTACAATAGCTTCATCAAGAATAGCCTCCATTTCAGTAATGCGCTTTATCGCCAAATCAACCTTATTCATCCCCCCTGCTGCCCCGCCTTGAAATCCTATATCATCACCTTACTTTTTTCTTCCGATAGCATTGACCCACATCTCCGCTTCTCTCCCCGGCCTGTTGTCATTTCCGGTGTCATTAAAAATAATCTCAAATCCCGCATCCTCGAAAAGCGGTACTATACTCTTTTCATTAAAATCGCTAAACCTGCGGCTTCCACGCATCTTCGTGCCATCGCCGTATTTAAAAGAAGCATATATAAATCCGCCGTCTTTTAACGAGTCATTAAGCCTTTTCATGGTCTTCGGAAGCTGCTCTACCGGTACATGAAGGAGCGAAGCGCAGGCCCAGACTCCGTCGAATTCATTATGAAAATCAATGTCTTCGAACCTCATATCCAGCACTTCCTGCCCCAGATACTCCGATGCCCGCTTTTGCATTTCCCTGGATGCATCAAAAGCTGTCACATGAAAACCTAAATCCATGAAAGCCTTGCTGTCTCGTCCACTTCCGCAGCCCGCATCCAAAACATGACCGTGCTCAGGAAGAAGTTCTATAAACCTGTCCCTCTCATAGGACATATCCGCATTAACACTTCCTGAGAAAAAAGAGTCCGCGTTCTCGTCATAGTACTCCACATTTTTATCGACCATGGCTGCAGAAATCTTGGGAAGCAAAATAAGATCCGCAGGAAGCCAGTCAACACTCCTTAGATCGCAGGCTTCAAGCCACTTTGCAGCTTCATGCTCCAGAAGCTTAAGCTCACCCTCTGCAACTGTTGCCCAAAAGCAGTTCATGTGAAGATGAAATTTTTCATAATCATAATCGATAACATCTAAAAGATCATGAACCTCTATCTTAGCTCCAAGTTCTTCCCTTATCTCGCGAACAAGGGCCTCCTCCTGGCTTTCACCCTCTTCAATCTTTCCTCCTGGGAACTCCCAGCCATCCTTATAATCTCCGTAACCACGCTGAGTTGCGAAAATCTTTGTTTTTCTCTTGTAATCATCACAGATAATTGCTGCTACTACGTTTATTGTTTTCATATCCCCGGTTTTCCGTCAGCCTAATGCGTCCTTCCAGTCCTCTTCCTTAAAACCTGTCAGCACCTTTTTATCCGTTATAAGAAGGGGCCTTTTCACGATCATTCCATCAGATGCAAGGAGCTTAAACTGTTCGTCCTCGCTCATATCAGGCAGGCGCTTTGAAAGCTCCAATTCCTTATAAAGCTTGCCGCTGGTATTGAAAAACTTCTTAAGAGGAAGTCCGCTCTTTTTGTGAAGTTTTCTCAAAGTAGCTTCATCGGGATGATCTTCCTTGATATCGATAAGCTCATATTTTATCTTGTTATCATCAAGCCACTTAAGAGCTTTCTTGCAGGTGGTGCATCTTGAATAGCAATATACCTTGTTCATGTAACCCTCCTTAAAAACACTATGTTTTCAGTTTCGCTTCCTAACTCTGTTACAGCCTCGCCTCGATGTCCCTGATGCCTCTGCCCATCTCTTCATCATTGTGATCCATGATATGTGCGTAAAACTCGCTAAAGGGCATGACCCTGACATCGTTTACTTCATAGCGTTTAAAATCAAAACCGCCTTCGGGAACATCAACCCTCAGCATGAAAATCGAAGCAAGGAGCCCTGTCCCATCGTCCCAGTCTTTTATATATTCAAAAGCAAGTTCTAAGTCATCAGGTGACACCTTTATTCCAAGCTCTTCCGAAAGCTCTCTGACAGCAGCCTCTGCGTCGGTCTCTCTTGCTCTTACTCCGCCGCCTGTCATATCCCATTTCCCGGCATAGTACTTGGCGAGCAGAGATCTCTGCTGAACAACATATCTGCCCTCACCCTCTCCCGGAGCAGGGCTGTCACTTGTCTTCATGATGATAAGAACGTGCTTTATGTAGTCCCCGGGCTGCTTCTTCTCATGCTTTTCAATGATCCTCCCGGTGAACTGTTTGTCACGTGTGAAAATTTCGATGTATTCCATAGGTTATGCTCTTACTTTCCCAGGTGTCCAAATCTCGTTGTAACCATTCTTCTGTGCCCAGTTGTAAATCATTTTTATTCGTCTTGCAGACTCATCGTTACTCTTGTTTCTTTCAATCATGATCTCGTTACGCTCAGATATCTTATTCAGATAATCAACCTGCGCTAACTTGTCCCTCTTCTTGTTATTGCATTCCGGACAGGCCAAGACAAAATTCCAAATCTGATCATCCTTTATGAATGACCATGGAATAAAATGATCCACCTCAACGCTACGCTTTGTAACAGGCTTGCCACAGTAGAAACAATTACTCTCAAATTCTCGGAACAGAATATCTCTGTAATACGCAAGGCTGCTTCGAGTTCTAAGTGTACTCTCATCAATCTTGCTGAGAAGATGATCTACTGCACTATCTTCATTAACTCTCTCAAGGAACTTAGCCCATTCATAGTAGTTAAGCTTTTCTATCGCAACCTTATGTTTGCAGACAAACTCATACATCCTCGGATTTATCCGAATCCATTCACCTTTCTTAGAAAAAGAATAAAACAATCCACCAAGATCAGCGTATAAAGCTCCTACTACATTTTCCTTGCACTTCATCTTAACCTTGTGACAGATATCAATACGCATTTCTTCGGATAAACTCTCAAATGGAATATCTTCAAGGATGTCATATTTCTCTTTGCCATATAAAAGTGCATTCTCCAGTTCAGAACGGCGATTAAGTTTTCCCGGTTTCTTCTGTCTGATGTGATGCTTCAAAACCAGGTTCCAGTATATTTCTGCAAATTTAGAAAACAACTGATCAAATGTCAGCACTAGCTTGCTGTCCGTATTATAAAGATTGTCCAGAATGGACTTCAGAAATCCAAATTTATAGCTGGTATCATTCACAGATTTACTTGAAAAAAGATAAGCAAAAGCAGACCACATCTCATCATCTGAAAGTGGTCTGTCTGCATATTCCGCTTCTTTTAACAAATATCCTGCTGCCATATATTCCCAACTTTTTCAATATTATTTAATACATATATGTTAGGTCCATTATATAACGCATAGTGTTTAGAAAACCATAAAATAAGTGTTACCAATGTGCGGTAATGTTCCTTTAATCATTTCCAATTATACCAATCAAACTCTTTTCCTGCCGGTCTGTATGAGATGTATTAAGGAATAAGTGTGGATTATGTTTAAAACGTGGTATGTGATTATTTTACTTATAATCGTTGTGCTGCTAAGTATTGTAGAAAGATTCTTTATCCTCCAATTACGAGGATATCTTGGCGAAAGAAAAGTAGTAAAAGTGTTAAAATCGCTTCCCGAAGATGAATACAGACTCCTTAATAATGTAATGCTGTCGTCCCAGCATGGTCTTACACAGATAGATCATATTCTTGTTCTTTCGTATCGAGTTCTTTTTGCAAACTTACAATAATTGCATTATAGGAATCATAAACACTCTTTATACTTTCATTGTTAGCTGCTAGTCCCTTATCCAAAATTTCCTTATACTCCGCCAGCATTTCTTTTGCTGTTTTGGCAAATTCAGGAAATTGTTCTAATGCCTTTTTTGCCACTTCCGGATCCATTTTATCTAACATAGATGCCATTTTAATCACTTTGTTTTTAGGGAGATAGCCAAAATCGACAATACCCAATTTCTTTAACACCATTTTTTCAGTCATCATTCTTAAATTCCTCCTTACAAATCCGTCTGAATAACCTTAATCCTTAAATCGCATCATGGATTCATCCCTTCAAGGAAACCTCCAATTTTATTAGAAATATCTCTACCTTTTTGCTCCCAATCAGTTTCTTTCACCTTTTCATACCATTCCGCTACCTTTTTATTTACTCCATTTGCCACCTCTTTTCCTAATTCCTCAGGATCAGAATCACTGATTTTCTGGTTTATTCTATCTGCCAGAGACGATGCCCAACCAGAAGGATCTGATTTCATATCAGAATAAGTATCCTTTGCAACTTCAAGCCACTCATCCAAGGATCTGGAAGCCGCCGCATTTTTATCGCCTGACAAGACTACATTTGCAGCCTTTGTTGCAATCTTGGCCATCTTATTTGCTGCCGTTTTAGCAGTCTCTTTTATCAAATGAGAATCTGCTCTGGTGTAGTATGTAATATTATCTGTTTGCGTCCCACCATATGGACTGACCAGATTGTTCAAAGTCGTATATGTACTTGGGCAGCACTTTTTCAAATAGCCTGCACATTCAATATATTCCCTAAATGCCTCAGCAAAATATTCTGCAGGATCTGACATAGCGTAATCATTTGTGCCTTCATCGAAGCTCGTTTTTTCGTCGTTATAAATCGATATAAATGAATTAGTAGATGATATCTGTCACGCAAGCATATAATCAAAGTAATGACCTATCTCATGATTCATTGCACCGGCAGCGTCAGTATTAGTCAAAACTATGCTCTTTGATGCAAACTCAGTATACCCCGCTGAATAGCCACCGCTTGGTACTCCGTTATACAACGCCGAAACGAAATTAACCTTGAAGATATCAGTTATGATTACCTTCCATCCTCCTGATTCAAATGCATCTCTTACTCCTTGTGGCAACTTATTGTAGTATTCTTCTGCTTCTTGAGACGCAGATTCGCTATCAGATTCTTTTAGCGGAAACGCAGCATTACTAGAAATCGAGCAGCGTGCAAAGAATATAATTGCTATTAAAATCGACATCAATATCTTTTTCATAATAATTCTCCATCAAAGATGCAGTGAGTATCACATATGTATCGAGGGTATAAATATATTATCTCGCACATCTCTAAAGTCGCTATAAACTGCCGCTAAAAGGATAATTAAGTTGATTTTTAGTTTCTATATAATCACCTTTTAATGTAATTTTTCATCATCAAACCTCTTCACCACCTCCACCATCTCCCTATCAAGCCTTTTATAAGTCTCAAGCAGCATTTCCTGTGGCATGCCGTAGAAGGCCTCAGCCATTGCTCCTGCAATGCAGGTCAGGGTATCGCAGTCACCGCCCAGGGAAACTGCGGCCCTTATGACGTCCTCGAAATCTTTTCCCTCGAGAAATGCTGTGATGGCTTCGGGAACTGTTTTCTGGCAGGACTCATCGTGATAGTAGTCCGGTCTTATCTCGTCGCAGCTGCGGCTAAGATTATAGCCAAATTCCTGTATCACATACTGCTTTATTTCTTCTTTGGATGCTCCTGTTCTTGCCATGAATATGACTGATGCTGTGGCTTCCGCTCCTTTGATTCCTTCGGAATGATTATGGGTAACCTCTGCTGTCCATCCGGCGACTTGTCTTGTTTTTTCCATGGTGTCATAAAGCCATCCTACAGAAGATACTCTCATTGCTGAGCCGTTGCCATAGCTTCCGTAGGGCTCGGGATTCTTTTCCATAAGCCATAAAGCGAACCTGACGCCATATCCTGCATTTGGATACTTTGCTCCCCACTCCTGCATTTTCTCTGTAACTGCTTCCTTAATCTCTTTTTCTCCTGCATTAATCCCTGCAGTGAGGATTCCATCTGCAACTGCTATGGTCATAACGGTGTCATCCGTGAAATGAACATCCTCGTTCCACATGTCAAAATCTTTGCTTTTATCTCCCATGTCAAATTCGTAAGGTGCTCCAACCATATCTCCAAGAATCGCTCCGTGCATAAGTGCCTCCTATCTGCTTTCGCTGTTAGTTGTTTTCCTGTTATGAGATGAGTATAGGAGAATTCATTAAAAAAGAGGTCACCTCACAGGCGACCTCTTCTATGTCCTTTCGAACTGATTATATTTGTTCTTTTTCCTGGCAGTGAAGTCTGTAAGCATCAAAGAAATGTATTGCTGTGCAAGTAAACCATACAGCAGACATAAGAGCTTTTCCGCCTATGAGGCACATAAATCCGCTCACTGCAAAAACTATTGCCAAAACAAGTCTTGATCTTGATGTTATTTTCATGATGTATAATCCCCTTTATCTTCTATCGCTTCTACTGTTTGTCTCTGCCCAAGTTTTCTACTGGATGCCACCGCGATAAGAAGTATTATGATGTCATCTACAGGGCAGGCAGATACGAGATCTACCGGTGACAATATGTATGCTCCCAAGAGAATCGCAAGAAGTAATTTAAGTCCTTTGCTCATCCTTATTCCCCCATTTCTTTTTTAGATGCTGAAGCCTTTGACCTCTGAATTATCTGTAAAAGGCTTGAAGCCAACGGGTTCACTTGATTCATAATACTTTGCCGAGTAACTGTTTTCTTTTTTATAGAATCCGGTGTTCTTCGCACTTGCAGGTGCATCTTCCATTATTATTGCAAGGAAGATGTACGGAAGGATTCCGATTCCGGTTGTAAATAAGAGGATCAAATAGATGACTCTTATGATTGTGGGATCAATTCCAAAATACTCACCCAAGCCTCCACATACACCACAAACCTTCTGATCTGCACTTTTTCGTAATCTTCTTTCTCTCATAACCTTTCTCCTATCAAAAACCCATATGGCAAAGTGATACTATTGCCTACTTAAGCCTCCTTGACCAAAAGACCAACAATCATTGCAACTAAGAGTACCGGGAATGCTACATAAAGCAGTCCTCCAAATACCATTGCTATCAAGGTGAAGGGCAGGAATACAAGGAAAAATGCAACCTTGATCATGCTCCATGAGAACCTGAAAGCAAATCCTATGAGCTTTCCAATAAAACCAAACATACAAATCATAAATAACATTGTCAGTAACATAACCATCACCATCCTTTTCAATTCGTACCAACAACTGTTTTTGTTTATAGCCATATTGTAAACAAAAGGATGAGTTTGTTATATATCAAGTAGAGCAAAAAACATATCCATATTTCTACTTCTTTGCGTATTAAGGTCATATTAAAGAAAAACAGGCCATCAATGATGACCTGTCAAAGCATTGCAATACTATTATTCTGTTATTTCGCCGCCGGCTTCGCGTAAATCGAACAGTGAAACAATCTTAAAGTCCTTTTTTTCGATATCTATATCTCTAAACCAGATGTTTCCGTCATCGATGCATGCTCCCTGCCAGTTCGCCCACAGATCAGCGCTATCCCATGCAGCAAGCGAGGTCAAGTTTTCCTCACTAAAACCTGTGCTGTTAGCGTATGCAACAAACTCTTCTTTGTTGTTACACAGATTGTTTGCTTCCTCTGTACCTATCGGATACTGGATCATATCTCCAACGGCTTCCCAGTCCTTTGCAAGAACTGCATCCACTACTTTCTTGGCAAAAGCTTCTACTTCTTCGTTGCTGGCATCGGTGAATACAACATACTTGCCTTCTTCATCACTGACCTCTTCTGTAGCATCAGTACTGTCAGCTGTTGTCTCTTCAGTCTCCGTCTCTTCAACATTCTCTTCAACTGGTGTCTCTTCTGTAACATCGGCAGCAACTACATCTTCTTCAACTGATGTTACTTCAGAAGATGTGTCAGCAGTGCTCTCTGCATTACTTCCACAAGCTGTTCCTCCAACGCAAATCATTGACATAAGTAGTAATGTCGCTATTTTTCTCTTCATACTCATACTCTCCATATTCTCGTTTATTTTTCACACAAGTCGATATGATAGCATGAGAATAAGTCCATTTTGTGAAATGTTTAAAGAAAAATAAACTGTAGAAGCAAAAGCAAATACATCACTTTCCGCAGTATATCTTTATAGCCTTAAAAATGAACTCAGCGGTACCTTCACCGCCCATTTTCTCGATATTCTCTGTCATCTCTCCGCCGCCTACATAGCCTGTGCCGAGACCATAGAGAATATCGTTTGTGCATGTATAAAGGTTCTCTGTGATGAAATGCTGTACTCGTTTTACCTGAGCCTGAACTTTTTCTGAAGCAGGATCCATCTCTTTCATGGTTCCGAACTCCTCAAAAAGCTTCGTGAAGTCAGCCATAAGGCCGCTTTCGTATTCTTTTGTCCAGTTCTTTGTTTTCTCTGCATATTCCTTGTATGCAGGGGTATTTCCCCACTGTTCCTTCGCTTTTTTCGCGTATTCATCAAGCTTACTTGTATCAAATGCTGTAAAATTCAATTTCCTCACTCCTCTCACTTTTAGATATTTGCACATGTTCAGCAGATTCTCGATGTGCTCCTTTTTTAACTCAAGAAGTTCTATCTGCTGCTCCACTGCTTTCGTCTTGTCAAAATCAGATCTGTTAACTATTTCTTTTATGTCTTTTAGCGGAAACTCAAGCTCTCTGAACAGTAAAATCTGCTGAAGCTTCTCCAGCGCCGCATCGTCATACAGCCTGTAGTTAGCCTCGGTAAGCCTGGTGGGCTTTAAAAGTCCGATCTGGTCATAATACTGAAGAGTGCGTATACTCACTCCTGTTAACTTACTTACTTCATTTACTGTCATCATAGTTTTCGTCTCCTTCACGTGTATCTATACCATAAACTATAACGTAACGTTAGAGTCAACACTTTTTTTGCAAATCCCTTGCAAAAAAATATAGAGGCTGTTAACCTCTATATTTCTCGCTAGTATATTTATCATTTTGCCGGTAATGGTCTGTTATGCCTGCATGACTTCGCCATAGATCAGGACTGCATTTCTTACGCATTCTTCGCAAGGGCAAAGTGGCTTGCCGTCAGTAATCGCCTTCAGTTCCTTGCATTTGATGGAGCCACATCTTCTGCCAAACTCTTCCTGGATCTGCTTGGTTACTCCAAGTGTGCCTTTACCTTCTGTTGCTAATCCCGCAATCATTCCTGCTCCGATGAGGGCACCGCAGGTTGCTTCAAGATTACCCATTCCGGCACAGAATCCTGCAGAAAGCTGCTTTAAATCTTCCTCTGAAAGTTTTGTCAGATCAGCCAGTGCTGCAGTTACAGACTGGGCACAGTTGTACTTGCCCGAATTTTTCATTTCTACTGCTTTTTCAGCTCTCTCACTTATTGTCATTGTTGTCTGCTCCTTTCTTTACGATATATTTTTCCTATCATCTATAACAAATTACACTCTCTAGCTGCTGATAGTGCTTTCCTTCTTCAAGCTTGAAAGGATGCTGCTTGGCTTCTCCTCCAAACCATTTATAAGGAAGATCATTTTCTGTTTTTCCTTCGCTGATCTCTACTGCGCCGTTTCGCATGCACCGCATAAGGGAGATGTCATCAAAATCCGTCGCATGGCCATGAAGAATGGTATCAGCCTTCTCTTCAAGAAACATGACCTTATCCAGTTCCTTAACAAAGTCCTCCATCTTAAGGCAGCCGTCAAGCTGCATCCACAGATGATGATTTATGGAATCCCCTGTGAAGAGTATTCTGTCCTCTTTTAAAAGAAGGAGGATTCCGCCGGGGGTATGCCCCGGAAGGTCGTAAACTTCCAGTGTTTTCCCTCCAAGATCAATGACATCGCCGCCTTTAATGGGCTTGAATTCTGGCATTGTCAGTCCATTTTTCTCGCACTCCGCTACAAACTCAGGACTCTTTATGAATGAATCCGCAAGTTCATTATCCTTGGGATTCATGAAGGCTTCATCAAAATAGACATTTCCAAAAATGTGATCGGGATGACCGTGGGTGTTAACAACCACAATGGGCTTATCTGTAATCTCCCTGACAACTTTGTGAAGGTCGTTGTAGCCATTCATCGTGTCGATGACACATACCTTTTCATCGCCAACAACTATGTACCCGGTCGCTTCATGAGCCTCATCCATAAGGTAAAGATAAGGTTTCAATTGCTTTAAGTATAATTCTTTTTCCATACGTAATACCCTCCTGCTGCTACTTTGTTTTCATGATAAGAACCTTCCCCAATATCGTTCTTATCAATCGCTTTTGGTCCTTTCAAATTCAGGTGATTATGAGAAACCTTTCCTCTTCCGTGCTGCATTGATGAGATTTTCTGCCTCATCAAAAGCTTCCGGTAGATAAAGATTAGGATCTTCCTTACCCTCTTTTTCCTTAGCTTTGATTTCATCCCAATTCTTCAGAACTTCCTTGGAATCAGCAACCTCTACATCGCCAAAGACATGGGGATGTCTGCGGATCAGTTTTTCCGTGATACCTTTGGCCACATCATCCATAGTGAATATGCCTTCTTCCTCAGCAATCTGAGCCTGCATGACAACCTGAAGCAACAAATCCCCAAGCTCTTCCTTCAGATTTTCAGGATTCCCTGTCCTCTCGTAGACATTGATTCCGCAAAGAACCTCTGCTGCCTCCTCAATGCATCCGGGCTTCAGACTTGAATGGGTCTGTTCCTTATCCCAAGGGCAACCATCCGGAGCCCGCAGTTTCCTAACAACTTCTTTTAATTCATCGAATGATTTCATTTTATAATCCTCTTCAAATAATGGCAGCCTAACATAATACACTTTGTAATTTAGACTTTGCACTTTGTAATATAACACTTCATTATCATTTGTCTTCGCTCCGATTGATCTTCTCGCGCAGAGGAATTTCTCTTTTCCCCTAAAATAGAGGCGTGAAGTCTCTCGCTTCCGCTTCAATCTCCATTCTTGAGCAGAGGAATTTTCTTTTTTCTCTAAAATAGAGGCGTGAAACCTCTTCAACCCTCTTCAATCTCCCTTCCTAAGCAGAGGAATTTTCTTTTTTCTCTAAAATAGAGGCGTGGAATCTCTTCAAGCCTCTTCAATCTACCTTCCTGAGCAGAGGAATTTTCTTTTTTCTCTAAAATAGAGGCGTGAAACCTCTTCAACCCTCTTCAATCTCCCTTCCTAAGCAGAGGAATTTTCTTTTTTCTCTAAAATAGAGGCGTGAAACCTCTTCAACCCTCTTCAATCTCTCTTCCTAAGCAGAGGAATTTCACTTTTCCTCCCAAATAGAGGCGTGAAGTCTCTTCAAGCCTCTTTTATCTCTCTTCTTGAGCAGAGGAATTTTCAATTTTCTCCCAAATAGAGGCGTGGCAGTCCTCATCTGCTCAGTAAAGTTGAATTCAAGCGCTCAGCAATAATCCAAAACTTCAAGCTGATGATTTGCATGATCAAACTCATCGAGTATGGGACATGGAATGTGGGGTTCAAAAGCTCTGTCGTGAAACCATGTGCATTGAACGGGATGCATCCCTGCGTCCCTTGCGGCAAATAATTCTTTTGATCCGCCATCTCCCACATAGAGACACTCATCTGCTTCCACATCAAGGAGTTTTGTCATCTTCTGGAATAGCTCAGGGTCAGGCTTACAAATTCCCTGCTCGTATGAGATAAGTGCCACGTCAAAATACTGAAACAGAGTACTGTCTCTAATGAAATCTCTCTCATCGGAAAAAGTATTGGTTATAAACCCTACCTTTATTCCTCTTTTCTTAAGCTCCTGTAAAAGTCTGATCGAATCATCGGGAACCCCGTTGAATGTATCCTCAAGATTCTCTCTTCTCTTGTTTACAGCTAAGCTTACATTTTCTTCAGAATATACTCCAAGCTTTTTGAAGACAACCTCCAGGCCCTGCTCAATAGTGTAGACACCGATGCTTCTTTCCTTCTCAATCGCATGCCACTCTTTTCTGAAAAGATCTGGATCAACTCCAACATCCGCTGCGATGTTCTCGCCGAAGTAAGTTTTTCCTTCAAACAAAGTGACAAGTGTCTCAAACATATCAAAGATGACTGCTTTTATCATACCGCCTGCTCCCCTTATTTACAAAAATCCCCAATCGATCCCAACAATAAATGTTAGGCAGTTTTATTTACACTAGTGTTATTCCACATCTATTATCACTACCTCCGGATGATTGAAAAATCTTGGATATGGCATTCGCTCACGGCACAAGCCTCTGCTTACGACCATATCTGCGCCATTGGATAGCTCATCCCCTAACAATCATCAAAATCTTGTTCCGCACTTAGGGCAAAAATCAAAGTCCTCCGCTGTCTCGTATCCGCACTGTCTGCATCTCTTGTAACCTGCCACGAATCCTCTTCCGCCACTCACCTGGGTGAGATGACTCGGCAAAATCTCCACCGATTCGCCTCTTGCTATCATTTTCCCAATCTCCGGGTCAAGCTCGTAAACAGTTCCACAACAGCTGGTCTGCACATAGTAATGTTTGTTCCACTTTAGTGTCGGTATGAAAAAAAGCGACAATACCGTATATGTCATGAACACATTGAAGCGTCCATATCTTCCGCAGATAGCACAGGTAATCAGCTGATTGAAATCAAAATCCTTTCTGCCATCTGTAATTCCCATAATAAAAAACATTTTCGTATTCCTCGTATGACTAGATCAAAACGCCTGAAAGTGATCTATCCTCTCATGTCACATTTTCTTATCAAACAGCTCGAGGACTTCACTTAAGTCATCCACTTCATAATCAGCCTGCTCATCCTCATTGCTGACTTCCCAGTATTTCCACATTCCCTGCTTCACACGAACAGTTTTCATGCCCATCTTCTTTGCAGGAATTATGTCATTATCAACTCTATCTCCGATCATGACGGCATTCTCAGGCTTGCAATTTGCCCTTGATAAAGCGAGTTCAAATATCCGCCTGTCAGGCTTTTCCAATCCTTCTTCTGCGGAAGCTATAACAAGATCGATGAACTTCAAAACGCCATGCTTTTCTAATCTGTCTGCGGTTCCCGGCAGCTGATTGGCAATAACTCCAATCTTATATTTCTTGCTCAGTCGCTCAAGGCATTCATAGGACTCAGGAAATAATTCCTCGTCTTCACTTCGCCAGCGTGGCCTTTCTATGCCATATTCCTGAATCAGCAGGCGCTCACCCTTTTTCTTTTCCTTGTAAAGCAAAAGCACCTTATCCTGTATGACTTCAAATGGCTCATTAACCGCTTCTGCAATTTCATGCAACCTATGTAAAAATGGCTTCTCTTCACTTACCAAAGTTGAGCCCACATCAAAAATTAGCCACTCTATGTTATCCAATGTTTTTTCTCCTATGCTGTCCTATTCTTGCCAAATCGTTATGCCAGCTTATAGTTTTCTGCCTGAGCCATGAAAAGCTGGTAGTAGAGGCTGTCTGTTTTTTGCATCAGATTATTGTGTGTATCGTAATCTGTCACGGTTCCGCCGTCGATGATCAAAATCTTGTCACAGAACTTTGAAGAAGACATGCGGTGAGAGATGTAGATGGCGGTTTTGTCCTCTACAAGGGAGTTGAATTTCTCATAAATCTCAGCTTCCGCAATGGGATCAAGGGCGCTGGCAGGCTCATCGAGAATTACCATTTCAGAAGGTTTATACAGGGCTCTTGCAATCGCTATCTTTTGTCCCTGTCCGCCTGACATCTCAATACCATCTTCATCATATTCCTTACCGAAGCGGGACTCGATGCCGTTTTTCAGTTCGTCCACTTTTTCCTTCATGCCCACTTCTTCCATGAGACGAAGCACCTTGGCTTTTTCTATCTCAGTATTGGATTCCTTGCAGGATACGTTTTCAGCAATGGTAAAGTTGAAAAGCTTGTAGTCCTGGAACACCGCAGAAATACTGTTCATATAGGTTCTGTAATCGTACTCATAAATATTTTTTCCGTTTACAAGGATCTCGCCGCTATCGAGCTTATACATGCGACAGATCAGCTTAACCAGTGTGGATTTGCCCGCACCGTTTAATCCCACGATGGAGATCTTTTCTCCGCGGTTTACGGTAAATGAAACGTTTTTCAAAGTAGGCTTTTCAGCCTTGGGATAGGTGAATGTCACATCACGAAACTCAAGGGTGTTAATGGGTCCTTCGAATTTTACTTTTCCGGTTTCAAGTACTTCTTCCTCGATTTCCATAAACTCAAGATAAGGACTTAAGTAGGAAAGTGTCTGAATCAGCATAACCACCTGCTCTCCGCATGACTGCATAGCACGGCTGAAGCTGATTGCTGAGGAAACATACATGGTCAGTGAACCGATGGAGAGCATCTTTCCAAAACGGTCGGAAAGAGTTCTGACGCCCACGTAAAAATATGTAAGTGCTGTGGCACCGATTGTGATTACCTGCATAAGTCCGGTGGAAACCGCAAGTCCCCTCATGGCTTTTCCATAGAGGTCACAGACACTCTTATTTTCATTGAGCACTGTTTCAGTAATCATGGGTTCTAAGTCATAGAGACGGATTTCCTTCTGAGCTTTTTCTTCCATTCCGAGGCCGAAGTAATAATTGTATCTTCTGTTGATGGGAATGAGCTGCTGCATAAGGCCTGTAACCTTCTTCATGGACAGCGCATACGCCATCATGGAAAGTCCTGCTGCCACGGCCATGAGTATGATCAGCACAGGGCCAAGAGTCAGGAGAACTGCCAAAAGACCAACAAGTGTCACTATGGATGTTAAGGTCTGTGATACATAGCTAATCAGTCTGGAGATAGCGTCCTGATTGGAGATAGCAAAAACAGCTCTCTCTTTCAGGTCCAGATAGTACGGGTCTTCCAGATATGAATATTCTATTTTCATGATCTTTTCGCCCATCTTTTCCTGCATGGTCTTATTTACAAACTCGCTGCGAACATTTAAATAACGATTCAAAAGGTTCTCAAAAAGCTTCATCAAAACATTATTTAAAACAATAAGCGTTCCAAAAAGGATAAGCATATTGACCTGCTTATCGCCCATGATCTCGTCAATCAGGAGTTTGGGCAGAATCACGTTAAGCAGCATATTTGCGCCGCCAAGGAGAGCTTTTACCACAAGCGCGATGATATACATGGGAGAAATGCTCCATGCAAGCTTCATAAAATGCATTAACTTTTTCATGCTTCCATAGCCTCCTCCTGATAGTATTTGCCCTGTACCACAAACATGTCGTAGTACATTCCCTTTTTCGCCATAAGCTCCTCGTGGGTTCCGTATTCCTTCACGCCTTCTTTATCAAATAGGGCTATCTTGTCGCAGAAAATTGTGCTGGCAAGACGATGGGAAATATATATGGCGGTTTTTCCTTCTACAAGTTCGCTGAAGTTTTCATAGATCTCAGCTTCTGCCAGGGCATCCAGCGCCGCTGTGGGCTCGTCCATGATTACCATGGGTGCATCTTTATAGAGTGCACGTGCGATGGCCAGCTTCTGGCGTTCGCCACCTGAAAAATCTGTACCATCTTCGTCTATAACTTTCAGCATCATCTGGTCGAGACCTTTGGAGAGGCTCTTTAACTTTTTGCCAAGGCCAACTCTCTCCAGTGCTTCTGTGACTCTTGCATCGTCAGGATTACTGCTGCCGCATGTAACATTTTCACGAAGAGTAAATGCGAGAATATTGAAGTCCTGGAAAACCGTTGAATACAAGTCGTAAAGGTTCTTCTTTTTCCAGTCTCTGATGTCGATTCCGTTGACGTAAATATGACCTTCGTTGGGTTCATATAAACCGCAGATCAGTTTTACCAGTGTGGATTTTCCTGCGCCGTTAACACCAACGATAGCAAGGCGCTCGCCCTTTTTGATGGTGAATGAAAAGTCTTTATAGATGTCCACGTCTGTACCGGGATAGCGGAAAGTTACATGGTCAAATACGATTTCAACAGAGTCTGTTTTTTCAGGTTCCTTGCTTCCCTCAGTCAGAATGTTTTCATCCATGAGACGATAGAAATCATCCACGTATTCGCCTTCGTTTCTGATCTTGGTTACTGTGTCACCAAAGAGCAGCATGTACTCAATCATGCCCATGATCAGGGCTACATACATGGTGTAATCGCTGACAGGCATTCCCTGGTACGCTTTATAGATCAGGATGCCGTACATGGCAACGTTGGTAAATACGAGGGTGAAAAGTCCCAGAAAACCAAGGGCAAAACGGCGATTCTCCACCATCTTAATAACAGCGGTAAATGCCTCGATTTCCTTTTTATAATTTGCAATGATTCGCTCTCTGAAGTTAAAGATGCGGATATCTTTTCCAAAAGAAAAGTCGTGTGTCGTCTTGTTAAAATAAGATATCCTGCGCTGTGCCTTACTTCTTTCTTCCTTCAGTGAGTACTCGTAGTCATGAGTTTTTACGGACACCCACATAAGTGTGACGCAGTGCAAAACAGTAACGACAAGAACTACCGGGCTCAGCGTGAAAGCCACCACTGCCATAGCAATCAAGGTCAAAAGATAAGCCGGTGCCTTGTAGATGAGATTCAGCATAAGTTCTATGCCGTTTCCATTGGAAGAACCGGCATCCATAGCTCTTGTATTCTTTTCCCAGAAGCTGGCATCCTCTACATATTTGTAATCCATGTTCTGGATCTTCTGAGAAAGCAGTGCCAGATAGTGCATGCGAAGGCGCATATTTTCAGAATCTGTCACCTGTCTTAAAAACGCGCTCATGAATGCAATAAAACCGGCGATAGCAAAATAAATCACCATCACTTTCGCCAGAGGAAGCGCAGCGTCTTTTCCATAACGCTCCAATGTTCCGATAGCAAGTTTGGGAAGTACGACGCCAAGAAACGGCTGAATCGCTATAAACAGCGCCGCAAAGATCATACGCACAAATTGAGTCTTACTTTCGGTGCGCACAAAAGTAAGAAGCCTTCCCACGACATAGGAAGGCTTGTAGATTCTTCTCTCCATTTAACCAACAACCCTTTTTTCTTTTTTTAATTTACAGTCTATCAGAAACTGCGCTATAAACAAATCTTTTTATTTCTCAGACTATCATCCTGACTGTAAAAACATTGTTCTCTGCAATATATCTTATTTCACTGTTTGTCTGAGTTACAAAAGCCAGAACACTTCTGGTTCCAATTCCATGATTTTCCTCATTACTATATGGATGACCTTCCTCGTCAAGCTTGACCTTGTCTTTGCAGGAATTAGACACTTCAAGTAATAACTGGCTTTTATATTTGGCGGTAACGGATATGAATCTCTCCTTTTCAGGAACTTCCATACATGCATGTATAGCGTTTTCCAAAAGATTACTAACGGTGATTGCAAGTTGCATCTCATCCACAGCCAAATTTGAAGGTATTGTAGTGGAGACCTCAACTTTAATGTTATTCTTTTCTGCCATTGAAACATAATGCGTAATAGCTGCATTAATTGTGGTGTTTTCACAGTATCTTTTTATCGAATGGGGCTCCTGTTTCAGTCGGTCGCTTAGGCACTCCAGGGCTTCTTCTGTTTTTCCATCCTGAAGAAGGGATAGGAGCAAAGCTTCAAAATGCCTTCTGTCATGCCTCATTGCTCTATCCTGCTGCATTATGTCCTCTGATGCTGCAAGACGTTCTTTCATGGTTTTAGTTGCAATTGCCATAATGTCTGCTTCTGATTGCAGTTTGTATTCGTTCTGTCTCGCTTCAAATTCCTGCTTCATCAGTTCGGTATGTTTTTCAAGAAATGCAAAAACAAGAATATTTACAAAGACCAGAATAACAATCATTTCTGTATACTGATACAAATTGAATTCTTCACTGTTTTTTAAAAAGCGGTTTCCATCAATCATAAAAAACATAATTGTAAATATCGGCAGCCCAACATATGGAAATGCAGCTTTATCTAATTTTCGATTGCTGTCTTTATTGCCTATAATGCAGATAATCCATGCAAGTATAAGGTATATCAGAAACATAACACCGCTTGAGACGGGATTCATCCACTCATAGCTCATGTTATTAGTATCAGCACCGGTCATTCCGTCAAATATAATACTTGAAACAATTTCAATCGACCCCTGAATTGCAAGATAAAACAAAAAGTAAATGATTCCCCTATAATTGTTTACTTTGTGGCAAATATACAGCGGGACAAGATACAAAATAATAGATGCGCTCATATTAAGCAGTGCAATTCCCTGTAGATTTGCATAATAGAACAAAATGCAGCAAATAGAATAAATGAGAAAAACCAGGATCTTTTTCCGCTCAAAGAAAGCTCTTTTTCTGTAAAAAGAGTTTTGCATCATATGATATAGAAATATAGTCACTATATCGCCAAGAAGCAGAAGTGAAGAAGAATGCGATAATAACTCAACCATATTTATCCTCCAAACATTGGGAACTTCTGGCCTGCTTTGACATAGTTCTTTAGCTTAAAGTCCATTTCTGTTCCTTTCGTTATCATAAGTTGTACATCATGAAGTTTCCGTTATGTTTAAATCCAAAAGCTGTATATAACTTCACTCCCATATCTGAAGCCGTGATATGAACTGCCCCGCAACCGTAGGCTCTTGCTTCTTCAACAACTCTGTTAAGCAGTTCTTTTGCTATGCCTTTCCTTCGATAATCAGGATCGGTATACATGCTGGACAATAGCCCAAGTTTCCCTGATGGGCAGGTAAAATATGGCGGTTTCTCAACAAAAGACATACCACTTGTTCCAATGATCTTATCTCCGTCCATGGCAAGCCATGAAACAAAGGTTCCATCTGCCATATGCCTGTGATAAAAGTCTTCCAACGCTGATTTTAAATCCACACCCTCCGGCACAGTTCTCCCGGAAACTGTGTATTCCTCAGTAAGCTGAGTAATCCTCATTTCGATAAAAGTATCCAGTTCAGCATCTGTGAGTTTTTTATAAGTGATCATATTTACCCCCTTTGCTTATTCAAGACGCACTTAAATCTCTACTATCGATCCCATCAGTTCCAGATATTTTCCGGATTCGGTTGTGAACTTGTCTATTCCTTTGTCCTCGTGCTTGAACTTCCTAAGAAGTTCCTGACTGCCTGTATTTCTCACATCTGCTTCATAGAAAAATCTGTTCTTCTTGTATTCCTTGCAGGTGTAATCCAGTACAGCGCTCAGCGCTTCGTAAGCATATCCTTTTCTCTGCTGATCTTTGGTGATCCAAATCCCAATTTCCGGAACCTCTTCGTTTAAACCATGTACCTCAACGCTTCCAACATAATTCTCATCCATGTCGAGAATTGACATGCACAGCATCTCTTTGTTATTCATCTCGTCAATAAAGCCCTGCAAAAATTCTTTTGCATCCTCAATTGAATCAAAGGGCTCCGGATACTGATACTTGGTAATATCGCTGTCAAAGCCGGTAAAATACGCCTCCAAATGATCCATACTAAATGGTATTAATCTAAGTCTTTTTGTTTCTATCAATTTCTGCTTCCTCCCATTATGTTAAAATCCCATTGCTGTTTTCACAATCTGCATTTCCCCGGTTATCTGTTACTCCCACTTCTTCCAAACTTCAGGTTGATATCCCAGAGTGGACTGTTTTCCATTTCTAACGACCGGGGTCTTGATTATCTGCTGATTTTCCAAAAGCTTTTCAACCTTGTCTTCATCAGCAATGTACTGTATTAGCGCAACTGCATCTTTATCCTTGGCATCAGGGTTAATCATATTCATTATGCCGCCATTAGCACTTGCAACAGCGGTCAGTTCTCCCTTACTCATGCCCTTTTCCTTCAGGTCAACGAACTGATATTTTATGCCGCGTTCCTTAAAAAATCGCTCCGCCTTCTTTGTATCATTGCACTTTTTGGTGCCAAATATCTGTATGTTCATGCTACCCTTCCTCTACTTCATTCTTACTTTTCGTATTCACATGTTAAAAATCTTTTGCCTGTTTTTTCATAAAAACAACGAAATCATCCATAAATAACATATTGTTTTGGGGATCATCATCATTCCGAGCATCGGTTTCCTGTTTGCACCAAGCACAACAACCATGTAGCATACAAAGCTTACAGTCACAAGAACGGCCAGTAACCATTCCTGAAATAGTATGATAAGATATCCAACCGTTATCACTCCCATGACAACGAACGGAATATTTCTGTACAATCCCCAGTTAGTATCCTTTTCTTTCGAAAACCAGCGGTTCTGCGGAAAAGCACAAAGGGCAATTCTAATTACCGCCAGCACTATGAGCACCATCAATAAGATCATCCTGTTTCCGGAAACTGAACTGATATCACCATTACCGTGTTTTACAAATAACGAAGCAAAAAAGAACAGATAAAACACCGTCATCGTCACAGAAGATACCAGATTCCCCAGTCCCAGCCAGAAATCTCTTTTTCGCTGTTCTGATTCTATTGTTGTAGCCCATTTAAAATTGATCATGATCCTCGGTACCAGATGGAACGCATCACCGCAACCCAATAGCAGTGTCATTCCGGCACAGATGCTATAAAATATATCTCCTGTAGCCTGTGCCCTGAGAATAAATGTGCAACCGGCAACAAGTGCAAAAACAAGGTATCCGATGCAGAAAACATTCTCACCAATTCTCATTCCTAAAGGTTTTTCTTTTTTGCTCATAAATTCACCTTTCCCTGCACCTCAAGTATGAACTACCTCCACCGACTCTGCGTCGGAAAGGGTTTCTGTTATGCCGCTGTGCGGCATGAACCTTCAGTCTGCCTGTGGCATCCTAAAGAACAGGGCATGTCCACTATGCCCCTATCCCATTGTGTTACCTTTGGGAATACTTTTCTCAATATATTTGCAGCCCCGTTTATGTCTGCATTTGTGAGTGTTCCATCGTAGTGCCTGTAGAGTCCTCTTTTTATCCTTCTTCCTGAAAAAGAGTATTCTTTATTATTCCCTATTTCATACATGGGGATAAGATCCATGGCAAGAAAATCAGCCTTCGAAGTATAGCTCTCCTCGGTCAGGGCAAATCTTATCCCGTATTCAGCAAGCTTATAGCGGAGCATATCTGCAAATATCAGCATTGGTATCTGCACAAAATTCTGGTTACTGATATGTCCCATATCTGCTTCCTGTTTCTGGAATACATTATGTCCCATCACCACAACATC
>NZ_AUJP01000034.1 GCF_000424285.1 Butyrivibrio sp. MB2005
CTGCTATATGCTGGGGCAATGGCTGTGGATGCCTTTGCTGCACTATTCTTTGGCTGGCTTTATGATAAGGTCGGGCTGAAGGCTCTGATCATTTCCACACTATGCAGCACATTCTTCTCATATTTTGTTTTTATGACTGGAAATGCCTGGTTGATCGGAGCTGGGATAATTCTGTGGGGGATTGGAATGGGTGCGCAGGAAAGTATTATGAAAGCAGCTGTCAGCGGAATCGTCCCGCGTTCCATGCGAAGCACCGGTTTCGGAATATTTGAGACAGGATTTGGTATTGCGTGGTTTCTGGGCAGTTGGCTTCTCGGTGCCCTGTATGATTTGAATCCTGTGTATCTTGTCACTGTGTCTGTGGTATCACAGTTTCTGGCGATTGCATTTTATGTTTTATGCCTCCGGTGCAATAAGACAGAGTGCTAACAATTCCAGTTTGCTGGAATGAGCATTATATCCGAATTTTATGTTCTATTGGTGCTAAGGGAATTCCGGGGTCAAGCTTCATATGCGCAAGAATTACTTCGTTTACGCCAGGAAGGATCATGTCTCATGTTAGAAGAGGTCCTTGTTAATTATGGCAGTCTGCTCAAAGCGTTATCAAAGATATTTACGCAGATATCAGCCATTTGTTTTTCGTCTTCCTGCATCCCATCCCTGAACCAGCTTATGAGTATTTGTAAAATGGCAGCTTCGGCAGCAAGTCTGAGATACTTCTTTTCTGGGTCAGCTGTAGGATAGAGCCGCTCTGAGACCGCTTTTTCAAGAAAGAGTTCATTCTGAAGAATTCCGGCTTGGTCAAACAGAGATATTATATCTTTATCGTTTTTGACAGCCCGAAAAATATCTTCGAACCACAGATGTGGGTTTTCGTGCAGTTCGGGCTTTTCGCTGATCTCCGCTATACGCTTTATTATTTCATCCCCAAGCTCATGCAGGATATCTTCTTTATCTGTATAGTTTCGATAGAACGCCGTCCTTGATACTCCTGCACGGCGTACTATCTCGCTGATGGTGATCTTCTCATAAGGGTGTTCGCTCATTAGATGCATAAGCGAAAGCTGCAGACACTCTCTTGTCAGCTGATTGGACTCCTTATTATTCATCCTCAGAACTTCTTTTTTTTGCATTTCTGTTAAAGATTCTTTTGAGCTTTTCATTTTTTCTCCCTCTCGACGTTACAAAAAATGCAAGAATGTAACATCGGTTCACTTAAACGAAATATTGTCATGTCCGATGGTAGAGCCATTGTTATTAATATGCTGTGGCGTTACACTTGTTACATCAGAATAATTGTAGCATCGTTTGGGGAGGCATAACAAGTATGGAATTAGCAAAAAACATTTCTCACAAAGTACAAAGACAGGCTTTTAGCATACTGATTGACAGGTTCCTTGCAAATCTCGATAAAACGGAGAACAGGACTGCTACTTATCTTAAGCTTGTTGACCAGGCAGAGAAATTCTGGGGTAAAGATGGAGCCAGAAAAGAAAGCCTTGATAAAGTAAGAGCGGCATTTAAAGATCCGGATAACAGATGGGTTAAGTTTTTGAATAAAGTAATAGATGAGACAGATCCGCATGTTGCAAAGATGATGATGCTCAATCTTGGCTATGAGGCATTTTTCAGAGGCACAAAAATGATCAGGGCAAACAGGGAAAAATACGGATGCAATATCCCATGGCTTATTCTTTTTGACCCTACAAGCGCCTGCAATATGCACTGTGCGGGATGCTGGTCAGGTACTTATGGACCTAAGCACAATCTGTCTTTTGAAGATATGGACAAAATCGTTACCCAGGGAAAAGAGCTGGGAGTATATCTTTACATGATGACAGGAGGAGAACCTCTTGTAAGGAAGAAAGATATCTTGAAACTGGCAGAAAAGCACAATGATGTTGAGTTCTCTATCTATACCAATTCAACACTTATTGATGAGGATTTCTGTAAAGAAGTTGTAAGGCTTGGAAATCTCACATTCCAGCTTTCTATCGAGGGAACTCCTGAGACTAATGACGCAAGACGTGGCCTTGGTCATTATGATGCAGTAATGAATGCCATGGATCTACTCAAAAAGTACGGAATAGTTTATGGAACTTCCATCTGCTATACAAGAAACAACATCGAGGCAGTGACTGATCCCAAGTTCATCGAGTTCATTGCTGAAAAAGGTGCTAGATTCGGATTTTTCTTCCACTACATGCCGGTTGGAAACAATGCTGTTCCTGAGCTTATGCCTACAGTAGAGCAGCGAAAGAAGATGGTGGATCAGATAAGGTTCCTTAGAAGCGTCAAATGTGACCTGGGATTCTTCCCTATGGACTTCCAGAATGATGGTGAAGCTGTCGGTGGCTGCATCGCAGGCGGAAGAAACTATTTCCACATCAATTCAAGTGGAGATGCTGAACCATGCGTATTTGTCCACTTCTCCAACACCAATATACATACACATTCAATACTTGAGATGCTTCAAAGTCCTCTTTTCATGGAATACCATAAGGGCCAGCCTTTCAATAAGAACCATTTAAGACCGTGCCCTATGCTTGAAAATCCGGCTCTTTTAAGGGATATGGTCGAAAGATCAGAAGCTCATGGTACAAATGAAGAATCCGAAGAAAGTGTTGAGCATCTGTGTGCAAAGTGTGATGATTACGCAAAAGAGTGGGCGCCTGTAGCTGACGATATCTGGGCCGGACAGAAACACTATAAGAAGGCATATGAGAATTATGCAAAAAAGGATGAAAAGCCTCTAAACATAGTTGCATTTAAGCACAAACCCAGACAGCATCACTTTAAACATAAGAGAGCTTAAATGCCTCGAATTTTATAGTATTGTTGTTTCATTTACCCTGTCGAATAAAGTTTTATACTTTTCTTTTTCTGATGCAAGGCAGGTTTACAATGATCGGATGTCCCAAACCGGATGAGGGAGATTACACTGAGAAACTGACAGAAGTTATCAGTAACAAGGACATAAGGGATGTTACTATTGCAAGGATGGAAATGCCATGCTGCGTCGGTCTATGGTGTTCCGATGACTCATATAGCGTCGGAACACTTTTTTTATGTTCTAATGGTGCTCCGTGAATCCCTGGAGCAAATTTCTGTAAGCGCGCCAATAATATATGTGGGAAATAACGGTTTACAGCTTCGTAAGAATTCATTTATGGCTTTGTGCAATATTATTACAGGAATGATATATGACTTCAGCCAGATCATGTGTATCTGCGTCAAAATTATTGTGTATCCAAATCTTTATTACGTTAAGACTTCCATACATAATAAAGGTGTATACGTATCGCGCAGTGGGAATCTCATCTATTTCGGGAGCTGATTCCTGAACATATTTCTGCACATTGGAAATAATGCTCTGCTGAAAGAGTTCGTTTTCCGGCTGGCAGAGGAGTACTCCAAAAGTGGTCCGATGCTCTTTTACATAATTTAAAAATGCTTCGATGGATTCCATGGTGTTCATGGGACTGTCAATTTTTCTGAGGTTTTCGAAGGTCTTTTCGAGGACCTCTTTTTCTATGTCCTCCAAAAGTTCAAACTGGTCCTGATAATGGAGGTAGAACGTTGATCTGCTCATATCTGAAAGGTCGCATATTTCCTTTATGGTGATCTTTGAGACGGGCTTATTCTGCATAAGCTCCAGTAATGATTCTTTTAAGATCTTCTTTGTGATTACGGTTCTTCGGTTGTTCTTGGTCGCCATTATCCATCTCCCAAATCTAAAAAAACTGTTAACTTCGTACACTTTTAAAAAATATGTATTGTTTACGACGTTTTAAAGAATATTGCAAGTTGTAAATAATACACGGTGTCCATATTATACATACAGTGACTTGTTATTGCAAATGGAGATTTTTTGGAGGTTGTAAATGAAGGAAAAAATGACAGGTTTTCTTGAAAGGTTAAAGAAAATGAAGACAGGCCATAAGGTAGGCCTTGCAATACTTCTGATAGTTATATGTGTTGTGCTTAAAGTTCTTACTGCTCAATTCTTATACACAGAAATCGGATACGCAGCGGCTGATAATAATGAGAATTTCAGAATGGCGCTATCGGTCAGCCCGTTTACAGCAAGGGCTTTTGACGAAGGATACACCTATGAGTATGAAGGCAGGCAGATAAGCTCCATAGAAGAACTGGAGCAGTTATATATAGATAAAGGCGCTACAGAAATGTATGTGCGCATAGCCACAAAGAGGCACATAACAGATGAGGATGTGACTGATGGAGAGGTTGATACCAATGCCAACGTTCATACTTTTGATCAGGCCATAGAGCTTTGCAAGCTGGCAGCCAAATTAAATATCCCTATTAATCCTGAGGTAATGTGTGCATACACCTACATGGATATGGAAAAGCAGCAGGCCCCAAAGTTTGATGAGTATCCCGAGCTTTTTGCTCTTCAAAATGGGAAGGACTGGTCTGAGCTTTCGCTAGATGAGATAAATATTCTGCTTAAAGCATATGGCAGGTTCCTGGCAAAAGAGATATTGAATACCGGATGCACAGTGGAGAACTGGAATCTTGGAAATGAAGCTAACTTTGGATTTGCAGGAGTCAGCCTTGGGCTTAAGACAGCTGTAAATGAAAAGCTTGCCGGAGTTCCGGATTTTATGAGATATCTACTCCCACTGTTTAATCCCGGATGGTTAGAGAAGAATATCTGGAGATACAATGCAAGCGAGTTTGCGGCTGTAAAAGAGGGAATCCTGGAAGCATACGAAGAACTCGGAATTGACTCCTCCAATGTTAAGTTTTCAACTCATATTGCAACTGTGGTTATGACTCCTAATTCCTGTGCAAAATATTTTAACTGCCTTGCAAAGAATGGATATTCCGTGGATGTTGCGGGGATCAGCTATTATCCTAGTGCTCCATCCATGTATGCAGATTCCACGATTCTGTTTAAAAAGACTGTTATGGCCATAAACAAAAAGTGCCATGTACCCGTGTTTATCGGAGAGTTTGCATATCCTTCAGGAGAGATGTCCGGGGCTTTTGCCGGATGGAACAAGGCTACAAAGGGATATGCAAATACTGAAGATGGACAGGCAGCCATTTATAAAGATGTCATCGATTGGGGTAAAACCCATGGCGTTGCAGGCATCCGTTACTGGGCTGCCGACTATGAAGACTGGGGAACAATGGGATTGTTTAATTTTGAGAATAAGCATGGCGTACCTAAGAAAAGCCTGCTTATGAATATTGATTAAAGGAGATAAGTCGATGAAAGTATTTATGATTGGTGGAACAGGACTGCTCGGAAGTGAAGCAGCCAAAGTGCTTATTGAGAGGGGACATGAAGTGACATCTGTTGCGTTACCTCCGCTTCCTCAGGGAGCTGTCTTGCCACCTGAAATGAAAATTGAATATGGCAACTATCTGGAGATGTCAGATGAAGAAATAAAGGGTTACATGGCCGGGTGTGATGGATTTGTTTTTGCAGCCGGAGTGGATGAGAGAGTTGAAGGCCCTGCTCCAATCTATGATCTTTTCAAAAAGTACAATATAGATCCACTTAAGAGACTTCTTGCTATTGCCAAGGAGTGCGGTGTTAAGCATATTGCAATCTGTGGATCATACTTTTCCTATTTTGCCAAGACAAGGCCTGAACTTGAATTAACAAAGTGGCATCCGTACATAAGAAGCAGAATTGACCAGGAAGAGATAGCGATGTCTTTTGCCGGTGACGGCTTTGATGTAGCAGTTCTGGAGCTTCCATATATTTTCGGAACTCAGCCCGGAAGAAAGCCTGTATGGGTATTCCTTGTAGAACAGATCAGGAGCATGAAGAAAGCTACGCTATATCCCAAGGGCGGAACCACAATGGTAACAGTTCATCAGGTTGGACAGGCTCTGGCAGGAGCTCTTGAATACAACAAGGGAGGACACTGTTACCCAATCGGTTATTACAATATGACATGGAAAGAGATGCTTGCTATCGTTCATAAGTACCTTGGATGCGAGGGAAGAAAGGTTATCACAATACCTAACTGGATGTACGCTATGGGCGGAAAAAAGCTGATGAAGGAGCAGGCAGCAAAGAATATCCAGGGCGGACTTCATATGGTGAAGTTTACGGATCTTCAGTGCAGCAATCTCTTTATTGATAAGAAACTTGGATGCGAGCCGCTTCATGTTGAAGAGGACGACATTGACAGGGCAATCGGAGACTCAATTAAGCTCTGTGTCGATGTACTTGATGGCAAGGCAAAAGTAGTAGGAATGAAAGGCGAATGATATGAGTGCGAATAAGTTACCGGTTGTTTTTATGACAGGTGCAGGTGGAGGAATGGGATTTGAGAGCTTTAAGCAGATGCTCCCTGACATAGGTAAAATCTATGACCTCATTATTTTGGTGAGGGACAGTGAAAAGAATCATAACCTGTTTGACAGTTATGAAGGCAGGGAAGGTCTGTCCATTCGTTATGGAGATCTTCTTAATAGGGATGATGTTTACGGATGTATTGCTGACAGCGACATGGTACTTCACATTGCAGCATTTGTGTCCCCTGCAGCAGACTATTATCCAAAAAAAGCAATGCAGAATAATTACGGTTCTGTTGTGAATATGATAGAAGCCATAAAGAAGAGCGGTAAAGAGGATAGCTATAAGTTTGTATATATCGGAACCGTGGCAGAAACCGGTGACAGAATGCCACCTATACACTGGGGAAGGGTCGGGGATCCGATAAAGCCAAGTATGTTTGATTACTACGCGGTTTCCAAAGTTGCGGCAGAGCGCTACGTTATCGATAGTGGCCTAAATTACTGGGTATCTCTAAGGCAGACAGGAATCATCGGACCGGCTATGGCCAAGATCCGTGATGCTATCCAGTTCCACAACTGCATTTTCAACGTGCTTGAGTATGCTTCTGACAGGGACAGCGGAAGAGCTATGAGAAATCTTGCAGCATTCGATGCCGATGGAACCCTGGATGAGAGTTTCTGGGGACACATCTACAATATTGGCGGCGGTGAGAGCTGCCGCGTGAGCACTTATGAAATGTACAAGGATATGTACGGTGTTCTGGGCTTTAAGAGCCTTGATCCGGTGATCGATCCAAAGATGTATGCCACAAGGAATTTCCATGGTCAGTATTATCTCGATTCCGACAAACTGGAGAAATACCTTCATTTCAGAAGTGATTCCATGCAGTACTTTTATGACGCATATCTAAAGGACCTTGGCCGCGCAGTTACCGCAGGTAAAGTGATAACAAAGCTTCCCGGTGGTCAGAAACTCATGGGAAGTATTATAAAGTCAACCTTCAAAAAAGACTTAAATTCAGAGCATGGGACAAAGCACTGGCTGGATGAAAACATGGAAGACCATATCGATGCATACTGGGGCAGCAAAAAGGCCTGGGAAAAGCTTCCCAAAAAGCTGAGCCAGATGGAAGAATTTACTGATTGGGATAAAGTTGTACACATAGACCATGGCTATGATGAATCCAAGCACGAATCAGAGCTTACTCTGGAGGATATGAAGAAAGCGGCGGAATTCAGAGGCGGCAGTTGTGATTCCAAAGAAATGAAGACCGGTGACTGGAAAACTCCCCTTGAGTTTACATGTCAGTTCGGACATCATTTTAAAGGCAGTCCACGCCTTATTCTTGAAGGTGGGCACTGGTGTGATGAGTGCGAAAGAAAATCCTGGAACTACGGAATGAGAGCCAAAAAGGATAAGTTTTTCGCGCAGGTATGGAATCCGCTTCATGAAGAAAGCGAGCTTCGTGAGTATCCCAAGATGGTCTCGGAACTGGATATTTAACTATTTCTGAACTCCTTTGGAGTCATTCCATATTTCTTTTTAAATACATTTTGAAAATAACTCTGTGTTGAGAAGCAAAGATACTCACTTATCTCGCTGATGCTTTTGTCAGTGAATTTAAGGAGGCTCTTTGCTTCTTCCAGTTTTCTGCGCATTATATAACTGCTTATGTTAAATCCCAGTTCTCTTTTAAATTTTCGTGAAAGAGTGCTTCGGTCTATCCCAAGGTATGCGGCAACATCTTCTACTGAAATATTCTGATTGACGTGGTTTGCTATGTACTGGATAGCCATATATATGTCCGTCTCCATTCCCTGAGGAATTTTGGATTCGGCTACACGCTTGGTAAAGTCCATAACTGCCGTGGCATTAAGAAGAGTAACTGAAGAAGCGTCTGACATACGTTCAGCCTCCTGAATATACATATCTGACAATTGGTAGGCTGTTTCGATGTCAAGTCCACCTGAGATGGAGTGCCTGGTTACCAGGGCCATTGAAGCGATGAATATGTTTTTTGCCTGACGAAGTGAATCTGGAGCAACTTTTCCTTCATTTATTCTGGGGATATTTCTGATCATGGCTTCAAGACCGGCAATATCACCGCGTTCCACGTAGCCATAGTATTCTTGTTCAAAGAAATATGTATCATGAAAGTTCTCAGTTTCTTTTCGCTCATACAGGGTGTTAGAATGGCTTTCTCCTACCTCCGCCTCCTTTTCTCTGTCAAAGAGGTTAAAAGTCTCATAAATGTCTACGTAGTTACCGGTGAGTTCTTTATTGATCATGGCAAGAATATTCAAGAACTGTATGATTGAAAACTCCGGCGTCTGAACAAAAAACTCTCTGATCTTGTCTTTGTTTTCAATAGAAACACCATATTTTAGGATGATAGCGTCTATGAATTCATCAGTCACAGCCATACTGCTAACGGGACCTACAACAACAGCTTCATTGCTAAGATCGCTTCCTACATAGCCAATATGAAGCCCTTCTTCAGTCTGGTAATGGTATAGGCTGGTTGTGGACTTGCCAAGTATTCCGCTGATAGCAGAAGCCAGTTCAGTTGGCATATCTATTACCGGGAAAGAAAGAAGGCATACACTATCTTTGTAGTAGTGGATTGGAACATAGGTGGCATTATAGATGTAGCTTAAAGCCTGAAAAAATGCATTTTCCATAGGAAACCTCAAATAGTCACAAAATTACAATATTGCGTCATACTATTACAATAATGATAAGCGGGCTCCTGATAGACTGTCAATAGAAAGAGAAATATGGCAAATAGCAAAAGCCGTGACAATAATCAGGAGGTTATTATGGGAAGAAAAAAAGAACTTGGCGTGGATTCAATGGGAATCCAGAAGACCATGAGGTTTGGAGATTTTTTGGGAGATGGAATTGGGCAGATACCGCTTAATGCACTAAGCTGTCTGGTAGGACAATTGACCTACTTCTATACAGAAAAGGTCGGACTGGCTGCAGCATCTGTTGCTACAATGCTGATCATAGCCAAGATACTTGACGCTTTTACAGATCTTATCATGGGTAAGATCATGGATTCAGTTCATTTTAAGGATGGTAAGGCAAGACCGTGGTTTAAGATAATGGCAATACCGGTTGCAGCGATCATGGTACTGCTTTTCACAGTTCCTGCAGGAGCTGCTTCGGGGCTTCAGGCGGGATATGTTCTTTTAACCAACATCCTTTGCACTGCTGTGGTTTATACTGCTGTTGCCATACCTTATGGTGCTATGATGGCCATGAGGACAAACAGTGTTGAAGAACGAGGCAAAATGGGTATCTTCCGTGCAGTATTCGGTTATGCCATCGGTATGATCATAGCGATCGGTCTTATACCTATTACAAATGCCTTGGGGGGAAATCAGGCAGCGTGGATAAAGGTGGCAGTCATTATGGCAGCTATCTCAGCGTTTAGCATGATCGTTCTTTACAGAAGCTCAAAGGAAAATGGTTCAGAAGAAAAGAAGTCAGTGGATGAGCTGGAGGAAGAGAAGATGTCTTTTGCCCAGGAGATAGGTCTTTTGTTTAAAAACAAGTACTGGGTTCTGATGCTCGTTGCAAATCTTTTTATGAACATTTCTTATGGACTGTCCAGCTCAGGCGGAGCATATTATGCAAAATATATCCTCGGAAATGACAACATTGTGGCACTTCTTGGTGCCGTTGGACTTATCCCGACTTTCCTTGGATTCATATTAGTTGGTCCGATGACAAAGAAATTCGGAATGGCAAAAACATGTCTTATCGGCTGTGTTATTGGAATAGTTGGCTGCATCGCCCGTGTATTTACTCCTTACAGCCTTGTTTCATGTCTTGTCGGAGGAAGCATGGCAACCTTTGCCAATATTCCGATCATGTGTCTTATGGGTGCAATGGTAAATAACTGTGTTGAGTACAATGACTGGAAGTTTGGAAAGAGAATGATCGGAATGAGTAACTCAGCAAGCTCTTTCGGATCAAAGATTGGTTCCGGAATCGGAGGATCACTTATTGGATGGATCCTTGGCGCATGTGGATTTATTTCCGGCGCAGCTGTTGCTGAGCAGCCAGCTGCAGTAAATGGCGGAATCTTTGCATTTTCAATCTATGTTCCACTGTTTTTGCTTGTTGTTATGGCAGTGATCTTTAGCCGTTACGACCTGGAGAAGATTTATGGCAAGATCATGAGTGAGCTTAATGAGAGAAATAAGGAAGGAAAATGATAATGAAAGCTGTCAGACTAAGGTGCGAATATTTAACTGATCCAATAGGAATAGATATAGTAAGACCCAGACTTTCATGGAACTGTGAAGGCGGCAATAAGCAGAGCGCATATCAGATCATTGCGAAAATGGAAGACGAAACCGTCTGGGATTCCGGGAAAGTGAACTCAGACCAGATGCACCTTGTGATCTGGGGCGGAGAAACACTTGGAAGTCGTGACAGGATTGAATGGACAGTAAAACTCTGGGACGAAAATGATATTGAGGGTGAAGAGAGTGATACTGCCTCTTTTGAGCTAGGTCTTTTAAATAACGATGACTGGAAGGCAAGATGGATCACCGGAAATTATAAGGTAAACAAGAAGAACAGATACCCTGTTGACTGCTTCAGAAAAAGATTCTGGACCGGGGAAAAGAAAGTTAAATCAGCAAGAGCATATATGACTGCCTGTGGGATATATGAAGGAAGTATCAACGGAGACAGAATAGGTGAGTTCTGTCTGGCACCCGGAATTACTGATTACCGCAAAAGAGTCCAGTATCAGACCGCTGATATTACAGATAAGATTATCCAGGGAAAGAATGAAGTCTTTTTCATGCTGGCTGACGGATGGTACAGGGGCTCGGTCGGTGCCTGGGGAATGAAGAATTATTATGGCAGCGAAACGAAGCTCCTTGCCCAGATTGAGATCACATATGAGGATGGAGAGGTTCAGGTAATCTGCACTGATGAATCTTTTGAGTGGACAAATGAAGGGCCAATCCGCTTTGCAGATAACAAGGATGGAGAAAACTACGATGCCAGAAGAGAAGATTTTGAGAAGGCAAAGTGGTGGACTGCTAAGGAAACATACCACAATGTGATACCAACAGCATCCAACAATTTTGCACTCAAAGAGCAGGAGAGGTTATCTGTTAAGAATGTGATCAGGACGCCTCAGGGGAAAACAATCTTTGACTTTGGCCAGAATATTGCAGGTTACGTGGAATTTGACGTTGTAGCTGATGAAGGGCAGCGTGTTTTCCTTCGCTTTGGAGAAAAGCTGGACGAGGCTGGAGAATTTACTCAGCACAATATTCAGTGTGTTAGAAAGAACCTCATCACACCACTTCAGCAGATAAAATACATATGTAAGGATGGACAGAACCACTATAAGACAAGATTCGCCATATTTGGCTTTCAGTATGTACTGGTGGAATCTGATGTTCATATTGATTTGGAGAACATGACTGCTATTGCGGTTTATTCTGATTTTGAAACGACCTTTAAGTTTGACAGTTCAAACAGGCTTCTGAACCAGTTTGTGCAGAATACACTCTGGTCGCTTAAGAACAATTCCGCAGATCTTCCGACGGACTGCCCGACAAGAGAACGTCATGGCTGGAGCGGAGATGCCCAGATATTTATTGGCACTGCAGGTTATATGGTAAACTACGCTCCTTTTGCCATGAAATATGAAACAGATCTCTGCGATTGGCAGACTAAAGACGGGTGCTTTCCTCAGATTGCACCGGAGGGTGGCACTGACTCATATATGCGTGGAATGAACGGATCATCGGGATGGTCAGATGCGGGAGTAATCATTCCTTATCGCCTTTGGAAACAGAACGGGGATATCAGGATCATTGAAAAATATTATGATTCAATGAAAAAGTACGCCGGATATGTTATGGAACGCGCGGGAAAAGAGAGTCTGTTAAATTCAGAGAAGCATTCAGTAAAAGGAAAAGAAAAAAAGTATATTTACAACAACGGCCAGCACTATGGCGAGTGGGCAGAACCTTCAGATGTCCATGCCATGAGTTTTAAGGATTTCATAAAGTCACAGCCGGAGGTTTCAACAGCTTACATGAGCTATGTCATGACTCTTATGGTTGAGATTGCCGGTGCCCTTGGAAAAACAGAAGACATAAATCTTTACAAAGAGTATGCGGAAGGTGCAAAACGTGCCTATCAAAAGCTCGTTGAGGATCCAAAGTACTCTCTCGACACGGACAGACAGGCAAAACTCGTAAGACCTTTGTACTTTGGTATGCTTAATGAAAAACAGACTGAATATGCGAAAAAGAGACTGATAAAGGCTCTGGAAAACTATAAATGGAGAGTAGGAACAGGCTTTTTATCAACACCTCTTTTACCATATGTTCTTCAAGATATTGATATCGAATATGCTTATAAGCTTCTGGAGAATGAGGAAAAGCCCGGATGGCTTTCAATGCCGAAATCCGGAGCGACAACAATATGGGAAGACTGGGATGGACCGGATTCGAATAATGGAAAAGGCGGCGGAATCGCATCTTTGAACCACTACTCCAAGGGTGCTGTATGTCAGTGGATATTTGAGGCGATGTGTGGAATCAGGGTGGTTGGAGAAAATCATTTTATCATTGCACCTCACCCCGGCGGACACTTTGATTTTGCAGAGTTTTCATATGACAGCGTATATGGAACAGTTTTCTGTAGATGGGATAAAAAAGATGATGGTGAGTACAGTTATCACATTGAAGTCCCGGCAAACACGGATGCAATGGTAATACTTCCGGGGAAAGAGGGATTGGAAGTAGGACCAGGTAAAGCAGATTTTTAATGAAACACTAACAATAACAGGAGAAGAGATATGCAAAAGTATGAAAAAGAACACCGCGCTTTAGTGCTTAAAAATGCAGCTGAGTGTACCGTTCTGTTAAAAAATGATGGAAAGTTTCCCATTGATAAACCATGTAAGCTTGCAGCTTATGGTGCCGGCATGAGATACACAGTCATGGGCGGAACAGGATCCGGTGAGGTTAATACAAGATTTGCATATACCATCGAGCAGGGGCTGGAAAAAGCGGGCTTTGAGATAACAACTAAAAAATGGCTGGATGAGTATGACCAGGTCAGAAAAGTTGCAAAGAATACCTTTTACAAAAACCTGAAAAAAGAAGCAAAAGAAAAGCATGAGAATGTGATCATGTATGCCATGGGAAAGGAAATGACAGAACCATGGCATAGCATCCACATTGATAAGACGGGTGATACAGCTATTTATGTTCTTTCCCGCAATTCCGGGGAGGGAAGCGACAGAGGGGTGGTAGAAGGAGATGTAAAGCTTGCTGCATCTGAAGTCAGAGACATTTTAGCACTTAACAAAATGTATGAGCGTTTCATGCTGGTGCTTAATGTAGGCGGAGCTGTCGATCTTTCTCCTGTAATGGAAGTTGGAAATATCCTTCTTTTATCTCAGCTTGGAACAGACTGCGGAAGAGCTCTTGCAGATATCCTCATTGGGAAGCAGAATCCTTCTGGAAAACTTACCACAACCTGGGCTTCTTATGAAGACTACTGTCACGAAGGCACTTTTGGCGACTGGAATGACACAGAGTACAGAGAGGGAATATATGTAGGGTACAGGTATTTTGACACTGCGTGCAAAAAGCCTTTATTCTCATTTGGGTATGGATTGTCTTACACCAGTTTTGAGCAGAAGGTGTTATCCGTAAGTGCATCTGGTGATTTTATAACCGTCAGCGTTAATGTGAAAAATGATGGAGACTATTCAGGAAAAGAGGTTGTTCAGGTATATGTCTCTTTGCCTGATGGAAAGCTTGATAAGGCATATCAGGAACTGGCAGGCTTTTCCAAGACATCTCTGCTGGAACCGGGATGCGAAGAACAGACAGACATTTCTTTCAGGCTCTCTGATCTATCATCCTATGATGAAGAGACCAGCGCATATATTCTTGAAAAGGGAGACTATATCATAAGGTGCGGAAACAGCTCGGACAACACAAATGTTGTTGCTGTGATAAATCTTGATGAAACCATATGTGTCACAAAAGCAAGGAATTGCCTTGGAGATCCAGGCTTTAAAGATCTTTTTATGGAAAGACATTCGAATGAGAGTATTCCGGAAGAAGTGCAGAAACTGACTATAAATTCTAATGACATAAATTGTACGGAACTAATATATGATGTCGAAGAAGACGTGGATGAAAGAGCTAAGTCATTAACGGATGAGGAGCTTGCTTATCTTGCGATAGGTAGTTTCAACGAAAAGCAGAAAGGACTAAGTATCATCGGTAATGCTGCAACCCATGTCGCAGGTGCTGCGGGTGAAACCACATCCAAGCTTACCGGAAAAGGAATTAAACCTCTTATTATGGCTGATGGTCCTGCAGGACTCAGACTTGCCAAAAAGTACTACGAGGATGAAAATGGAGCTCATGATGCCAGCGGTGCAGGAATGATCCCGGATAGTATGCTAGAAGTCATGAATCCTTTGGTTAAGTTCATAGCTTTAAAGGTAACAGGAGGAAAAAAGGCACCTAAAGGTGCAGTGATCAGAGAACACTATGCTACCAGAATCCCGATAGGAACAGCCATTGCCCAGAGCTTTAACACAGACCTTGCTTATAGCTTTGGGGATATGGTAGGAAGTGAAATGGAAGAGATGGGAATAAATCTCTGGCTTGCTCCTGCCCTGAATATTCACAGAAGCATACTATGCGGAAGAAATTTTGAATATTACTCTGAAGATCCATTGGTTTCCGGCCTCATTGCGGCGGCGGTGACCCAAGGTGTTCAGAAGCATAAAGGCTGTGGGACTACCATTAAACACTATGCTGCAAACAATGCAGAGACAAACCGTTATTGCAATAACAGCCATGTAAGTGAACGTGCCATGCGTGAGATATATCTCCGCGGATTTGAAATCTGCGTAAGAAAATCACAGCCCAAAGCTGTGATGACAAGCTACAACCTGCTTAACGGAACGCATACTTCTGAGCATAGAGGGCTGATACAGGATATTCTCAGATCAGAATTTGGGTTTAAAGGAATCGTCATGACTGACTGGGTTATGACTGTTATGGACAGCAAAAGATCCATTTACAGGAATGCGCTTTCAAATGAAGTGGCGGGCGCAGGTGGAGATCTGTTTATGCCTGGAGGAAAGAAGGATTATGAAAACGTGCTTTCTGCTATCAAGGAAGGTAAGCTCTCCAGGAGACAGATGGAAATCAACGCATCACGTGTTATCAGAATGGTAGATGAAATGCTTATTTCTTGACGCTTAGGAGTACTGTATCGATATGAATAAATATTTTCTTGCAATTGATATAGGCGCCTCCAGCGGGAGGCACATGATTGGCTGGTTAGAAGATGGGAAGATGATTCTCAGGGAGATCCACCGGTTTGATAACCATCAGCTTAAGAAAAATGGACATCTTGTGTGGGATTTGGATCATCTATGGAAGGGGATCATCGAAGGTCTTAAGGAATGCAAAAGACAGAATATGATACCCGAGACCGTGGGGATTGATACCTGGGGCGTGGATTATGTACTTCTTGATGAGAAGGGAGAGCTGATCGGCGATGCTGTGGCCTACAGGGACTTAAGGACTGAGGGCATGGACGATTTGATTTCTGCAATCATAAGCGAAAAAGAGCTCTATGAAAAGTGCGGAATACAGAAACAGTCCTTCAATACCATTTATCAACTGATGTCTCAAAAGGAGGATGATCCGGAAGTGCTTGAAAAAGCGGACGCACTTCTTATGATACCGGATTATTTTAACTACAGGCTTACAGGTGTAAGAAAACAGGAATACACCAATGCCACAACCACAGGCCTAGTAAATGCAGGGACAAAGACCTGGGATAAAGAGCTTATTTCTATGCTGGGACTACCTCAGAATCTTTTCGGGGAGCTGTCAATGCCTGGCACTGTCGTTGGCTCTTTTACAAAAGAGATACAGGACGAGGTCGGGTATTGCGCAACAGTCATTCTTCCTGCAACCCATGATACAGGCTCTGCTTTTCTTGCGGTTCCTTCAAGGGATGAGAATTCGATAATTCTATCCAGTGGAACCTGGAGCCTTTTGGGGATTGAGAACGAAGAGCCCATAACCACCGAGGCTGCAAGGCAGGAAAACCTTACCAATGAAGGCGGCGCCTGGTATAGATACAGATTCTTAAAGAACATCATGGGGCTCTGGATCATACAGTCCATAAGACGTGAGCTGAATGGTACAGAGTACGTTGAAGGAAGAAAGAGCGAATATGCTGATGGCAAAAAATACAGCTTTCCGGATCTGATAAGGCTGGCCAGGGGAAGTGAGAAATTTGTGGCTGATATTGATGTAAATGATGAGCTCTTTCTTTCGCCGGTAAGCATGATAAATGCAATTAAAGTGTACTGCAAGGCTAAGAACCAGCCGGTACCGGAGTCGGTTGGGGAGATAATGCAGACTGTCTACAGAGGTCTTTCTGCATGTTATGCAGATACTGTAAAGGAGATTGGTAAGATCACAGGAAAAGAAATCACATATGTGAATATCATAGGTGGAGGCTGTCAGGACACATATCTCAATGAACTTACTGCAAAAGCTACCGGACTTCCCGTATATGCAGGGCCAATTGAAGGTACAGCCATCGGAAATCTTGTGGTACAGATGATAAATGCGGGGTTATTTAAGGATTTGCAGGATGCAAGAAACTGCATTTACGAGAGCTTTGAAATTCAGAAATATGGGGCATGAAAGTCTGGGAATAAAAGCGAAATAAGATAATTAAACGATAAGGACGAGTTAATCCATACAAGATCAGGAGGAAATGAGAAATGAGCTACACAGAAGCAAAAGAAAAATATGCAGCAATTGGAATTGATACAGAAAAAGCAATCGAAAAGCTTAAAGAGGCAGAGATTGCCCTTCATTGCTGGCAGGGAGATGATGTCAGAGGCTTCGATACAGATCCGGATAAGCCTCTGACAGGAGGAATCCAGACCACCGGAAATTATCCCGGAAGAGCAAGAACTCCAGAGGAGCTTATGGCAGATATCGATGAGGTAATAAAGCTGATTCCGGGAAGAGCCAAGATGAACCTTCATGCCTGCTATGCAATTTTTGATGATGAAAACGGAGGCTGGGTAGACAGAGATAAACTTGAGCCCAAACACTTTAAGAAGTGGGTGGATTTCTGCAAGGAGAGGAATCTGGGTTGTGATTTCAATCCTACCTTTTTCTCTCATCCTAAATGTGACCCGCTTACCCTTTCTTCTCCAAACGAGGATACAAGAAAGTTCTGGATCGAGCATGGAAAGGCATGTATAAGAATTTCTCAGTACATCGCAGAAGAACTTGGCGAGACCTGTGTCATGAACATCTGGACAGGAGATGGCTTCAAGGACATTCCTGCAGACCGTAAGGGACCAAGGGACAGATATAAGGATTCTATCGAGCAGATTCTTTCCGAACCCTTTGATTTTAATAAGGTTAAGCCCTGCGTTGAGTCAAAGGTTTTCGGAATTGGAGTAGAGTCCTATACAGTAGGTAGTGCTGAGTTCACACTGTCTTTTGCAGCAACTCATTCTGACAAGTGCATTCCTCTTATGGACAACGGCCACTATCACCCTACAGAGGTTGTAAGTGACAAGATTCCTGCGCTCTTGTCTTTCTATCCAAACATTGCTCTTCACATCACAAGGCCGGTTCGTTGGGATTCAGACCACGTAGTTCTTTTTGATGATGAGACAAAGGAAATTGCAAAAGAGATTGTGCGCTGCGGCGGACTTGATGGCTCAGTATTTATGGCATTAGACTATTTTGATGCATCCATCAACAGGATAGGTGCCTGGGTAACTGGGTTTAGAAATACACAGAAAGCTCTTTTGAATGCTCTTCTTACACCTCATGAGGAGCTAAAAAAGCTGCAGGATGAATCGAACTTTACGAAGCTCATGATCATGCAGGAGGAGCTTAAGACCATGCCTTTCGGAGAGGTGTGGAATGAATACTGTGATAGATGTAAAGTTCCTCAGGATGGAAGTTGGTACCAGGAAATTGAGAGATATGAAATCGACGTTCTTTCGAAGAGGGTCTGATGATAGGAGATAAAAGGACAATGAGAGTTTTAGATGCTGAGTTTACAAAGGGATTTATCAGAATGGCAAATGACGGCTGGGAACAGGGCTGGCATGAGAGAAACGGCGGAAATCTGTCTTACAGAATGAAGCCGGAAGAGGTGGAGCTGGTAAAAGAGGAGTTTAAGGCCGGAGAGTGGAAGGAAATTGGAACATCAGTGCCTGACCTTGCCGGAGAGTTTCTTATGGTAACAGGCTCTGGCAAGTTCTTCAGAAATGTTATAATAAAGCCTGAGGACAGCTTCGGAATTATTGAGCTTGACGAAGAAGGTGAGAACTACCGCGTTATGTGGGGGCTGGTCAATGGCGGGAGACCAACTTCTGAGTTGCCTTCACACCTTATGAACCATGAGGTGAAAAAACGTGTGACAAACGGAAAATACAGAGTAATCTATCATGCACATACCACAAATACCATTGCGTTGACATTTGTGTTGCCACTTACAGATGAAGCTTTTACCAGAGAACTTTGGGAGATGGCGACTGAATGCCCTGTGGTATTCCCTGATGGAATAGGCGTAGTACCTTGGATGGTACCCGGGGGCAGAGAGATTGCTGTGGAAACCAGTAAGCTCATGGAAAAATATGATGTGGCTATCTGGGCTCATCATGGAATGTTTGCTGCCGGAGAAGATTTTGACCTTACCTTTGGACTTATGCATACAGTTGAAAAGTCTGCAGAAATCCTCGTAAAAACGCTATCTATGACTGGCGCTAAGAGACAGACGATAACACCAGACGATTTCAGGCATCTTGCTAAGGATTTTGCAGTTTCACTTCCGGAGAGGTTCCTTTTTGAAAAATAACGCAAAAAAGGAGAGCGGCTATGACAGATACAATTACACTTACTATCGGGAAACAGAAGAATATTGCACTTATCGCCCACGATGGGAAAAAGGCAGAGCTCATACAATGGTGCAAAGATAATGCGGAAACTCTTAAGAACCACTTTTTATGTGGAACAGGTACGACAGCCCGAATGATAACCGATGCAACGAACCTGCCTGTAAGAGGCTATAACTCTGGTCCTTTGGGTGGAGATCAGCAGATTGGTGCGAAGATAGTAGAGGGCAAGATAGATTTTGTCATTTTCTTCTCTGATCCGCTTACTGCTGCACCTCATGATCCTGACGTAAAGGCGCTAATGAGAATTGCGCAGGTTTATGATATCCCTTTTGCCAACAACAAAGCCACAGCGGATTTCCTCATTCACTCAACTTTCATGGATGAAGAGTACAATCACGATGTCATCAACTTTAAGCAGAATATAGCCAATAGAGCGGAAACGTTGTCATAATATGTTCTAATGGTGCTCCGTGAATCCCTGGTTCAAGTCCCGTATGCGCATAAGTTAGCAATGCCGGAATACTAGAAGTCGCCTTTATCGATTTGTTATTTATTATTTATCGTATTTTAACATAATAATGTTAGAATTAAGTGTGAGTATCTAAAGCAAAGAACAAACAATAAGGCGAGTGTATCATGAAATCAAAAAGGATCCATACTACTATCAGCATAGCCCTCCTTTTCCTGGTAATCTATCAGGGAGTCTTTTTGACGCCTGTTTATGCCTCGTCTGATTCTCCTGCTACAGAATTTACAGTCGGTGTGCCTGTAGACAGATGTCCTATGTTTTACATTGATAAAGACAACGGCAAGATTGCAGGAATCGGCGTTGATCTTATGGAATCCGCTGCCAAAGAAGCTGGTTTCAATGTCGCATTCAAAGCTATAAGTGAATCAAATCTTAAGGAAGCCCTTGATAGTACTGAGTACGATCTTGTTATGCCCTTTGGAAGTGCTGTTTCAAGTGCATCTGGTCAAGCGACCATCGTATCGGACAATCTCATCCAGACCCCATTTACCCTTGTGACTACAGATAAGCACTCTATTTCTGACATAAATACCATCAGAGTAGGCATGCTAAAATCACAGGGCGGAGTAGCAGAAACTGTAAAGCAGTTATACCCTGGAATAACGATAAACCTTTACAATTCCATGGCTGATTGCATTAAAGCGCTTAGAAATGAAGAGGTAGATGCACTTTTACATAACTCATATGCGTGGAGCTATGTGCTTCAAAAGCCATCCTATAATGATTTTAAAGTACAGCCTTCTGCCATGTTTTCAATGGATTTTCGTGCCGGAACTCTTGAAACCCCAGAGGGAAAAAAACGAATTGAACTTCTGAACGAAGGAATTGCAGCTATTCCTGAAACCAAAAAACAGGCTATAGTCCTTGATTACACTACCAGAGATCTTTATGTATATACTTTTGAAGACTATCTCTACCAATATAAGTACTTCCTTATTATTGGGACTATCCTTTTTGCTGCTCTTGTTATAATGCTTGTCCTAAGACAGAAAGCATATTTTGAAGAGCAGAAGGAAAAGATGCGGATAATGGAGGATATCGATCCTCTCACTGGTGTGCTCAGCCACAATGGATTCCGTAAAAAAGTTGAGGAACTACTCACTAACAACCCTGATACACCGTATACGATATCCTATAACAACATAAAAGACTTTAAGTTCATCAACGACAGCTTTGGCTGGAAGGCCGGAGATGAGCTGTTAAAATTTTGGACTGAGAGAAGCCTTGAAGTACTTACCGATAAAGAAGCTATAGGAAGGTATGATGGAGATCATTTTGTTATCCTTCGATGTATTGGCGGCAATGAACAGATTCTTCAGGATGAAAAATATATTTTGACTCCTGTTCGCAATTATTTTAGCGATCGTGGAAAAGACTTTGTTGTAAGGCTCTGTTCTGGTATTTATGTTCTTATGCCTGATGACTATAAAGACATAAACGTGGATAAGATGCTTGATTATGCCCGCCTTGCAGAAAGAAAAGTCAGAGAATCCAAGAAAGAAGGATTTGAGTTTTATAACCCAAAGCAGTGGGACATGGGAAGGAAAAGTGCCGGTATCGCAAGTCGCCTTCCTGCAGCTATTGAGTCTGGGGAAATACAAGTATGGTATCAGCCACAGGTCAACTATAAGACTGGGATGATAACTGGTGCAGAGGCTCTTTGCCGCTGGAAAAGCAAGAAGGATGGAAACATTTCTCCGGGAGAATTTATTCCGGTTTTGGAAGATGCTGGGCTTATCTATGATCTTGACTGTCACGTTTGGGACACTGTGTGTAAGGATTTGAAGCGATGGAATGATCAGGGCAGACAACTGTGTGTATCAGTAAACCTATCAAGACTTGATATAGTAAAGAACCCTGATGTAGCCGACCACTTTAATACATTAAAAGAGTTCTATAACCTATTGCCTGGTCAACTTCGTATTGAGATAACGGAAAGCGCATATGTCGAAAACTCCGATACCATCATCAAAACAACAACCAAACTTCGTGAAGCAGGCTTTGAAGTTGAAATGGACGACTTTGGAAGTGGTTACTCATCACTGAATATGTTAAAAGAAGTTATCCTTGATCGCATAAAGCTTGATCTTCGATTTATTACCGGTTCAGGTGACCAAAAGATGGGTCGGACAATACTTAGCTACATGGTCCAGATGATCCATGCTATTGGAACTTCTATTATCGCAGAAGGTGTTGAGACACTGGAACAGGCTGATTTCCTCGGAAGTCTTGGATGTGAGGAAATGCAGGGATATTATTTCTACAAGCCTATGCCGGTAGATGAGTTTGAAGAATTAACGGCATATCCAACAAAGAAATAAAGCCAATAAAGAACGATGTCAGACAGGGGGTTCACTTCCCGCTGGAACGCGCTGCTAACGCAAATATCATTGCACAAAATTCCTCTTTTGTGTTACGATTATTTTAGAAAAGCGGAGGAGTTAAGTCATGGGTGAAAATTCAGAATATTACAATTCATTGAGGCAGAAACGCCGTAAAGATACTGAAAGCATTAAAAACATTCTTCCTCAGCATACACATGGATTTGTTGAGGAATGTCTTCTCAAATATCAGGAAAGCACCGCTTTAAATTATGCGCAGGATATTCTATTTTTCTACGGATTTCTCAAGGAAAAGAATCCCCTGTGCAAGAATCTTGAAATCAAAGATATCCCCTTTGAAGTTGTCGAAAATCTTGGTCCTCAGGACATCAATGAATTCCAAAATTATGTTGCATCAGGCCACAAACCGGATAAAAAAGGCAATGTAAAGCCTGCTAAAGAACGTGCAATTGCAAGAAAAATGGCGGCTGTACGGAATTACTATAAATATCTGATCAAATATGACTATCTTAAGATTGATCCCACAGTGAAAGCTGCTGTAAAGAAGAAAGAAAAGGTAAAGAAAGATATCCGAAGGCTGTATCCTGACCAGGTTCAGCTTCTAATGGATTCTGTTGCAGCTGTGAATTCTGCTAGTTACCATTCCAAAGTCATGTCTGAACCTACTGCAAAAAGAGATCTGGCAATTGTAACTCTTCTGTTAAATACTGGAATCCGCGTCTCGGAATGTGCAGGGCTTGATCTTTCAGATATAAATTTTGATGAAAATACAATTACTATCGTCAGAAAAGGCGGCGATGAAGATCATCTCTACATAAACGAGATTATCCGGAATACGCTGAGGGATTATATCAATCATGAACGCCCTTCCCTACTCAATGATTCTGAAGAACCTGCTCTCTTCATATCTCTTCAGCATAAGCGTTTATCGATAAGAAGCATCCAATATATGATTTCAAAATATGGAAAAAACACAGGACTTACTCAAAAACTCACCCCTCATAAGCTCCGTAGAACGTATGGTACAGCGCTTTATAACAGAACAAGTGATATTTATATGGTTGCTGATGTTCTGGGACATAAAGACGTAAATACGACTGTTAAACACTATGCTGCTATAGAAGAAGAACATAAAAGACAGGCATCCCAGGTAGACGTCTATGGAACTGATGATATCCAGGATAATGATTAAATTGCACACACTACAGTGCCCGGTTTTTTACAATTTTAGCTTTAATCCATTCGGCTTTTTACAGATTTTTCTTTAAAAAGTACGGCTTTTTACATTTTCAAGCTTTATTTTTTTAAGTTAAAAAGTGTAAAAAGCCGTATTTTTGACTTTTTACACTCCTATCTTTAAACATATTACAAGTTTAGTTTAAACCGACATCATCAGTGCGCTGTTCTTCTATGTATTTTGTAACAAAAATAACGTGGTATGTAAGCAGGTAGACTGAGTGCCTGTTCCTCTTGTAACTGTCCATGAAACCTCCAAATCTAACGCAAACAAATGTTTGCATATTTACTATAAATATGCTATAATACAGAGTATAAGGCTTGGCGAAGGGAATTACAACCGTGTACAGAACAAGGCAGTTCAGAATCAGTAAAAACAACAGACTATATGGTTACTGCAGCGATATCTGCAGAGCCTGCGCCATTCTGTACAACAGGGCTAATTTCATAATCCGTCAGTATTCTTCAGCCGTGGAAGCCATGGCATCCTACAGACCCCTGTATCCCAATCAGATGCAGGTATTCAGGCTTGTGAATGACACCCTCGATGGTACAAAATATCAGGTAAAAGGTTCCTGGCTTTCTTACAATGCCCTCGACTATCTTTTAAAGACCACAAAAGATAAG
>NZ_AUJP01000035.1 GCF_000424285.1 Butyrivibrio sp. MB2005
ACTCAAACTTCCCACTTGTAAAAGTGGATTAGTCCCTTGAAAACTCAATAAAGATGCCATGTCAAATATACATCAGGCAGTCAGAGCCTCTTGCATGGGGCTAAGGGCGCTCTGCATATAATCGGGAAGCCCGCCGAGGAATGCATTGATGAACTCAGTCATCTTGGCTTCAGTAGGCTGGAACACAACTGATATAGCCTCAAACAGTGCAGTAAATATGATCTGCATGGAATCATCGAAAGTGATGTCAGCAATCTCATCAACCATGAAGAAGAATATCTCACCGAGACTACGCTGGTCATCAGAATATCTCCGGTTAATCGCAAGTATCATGTATCTTGTGAAAACAACAGCTATGTGACCACACATTGCATCAAATGAAAGACCACGATATTCCTTCACAAGATGAAGATAACTCTTGCATGTCTTGAAGAAGACCTCTATGGCCCATCTTTTTCCATATTGAGCAATGATCTCTTCTTCAGAAAGGCTCATGTCAGTGCAAATTATAGCAAGCCAGTCCTTCCTGTTGGATCGATTCCTTACATAAACAATCTTTGCCTCTATGGGGTTAAGACCACGTACCTTATCTTCTTTTCCAAGCATCACATCTACAGAAAGAAGATATTTGGAGCGGCCGCGACGTTTTCTGTTGCGTGAGTAGATCTGCTTTACATTAAGCTTTTCTTCCCCAACAAGATAATTGATTTTGGAACTCTTCTTAATCATGGCAATGGTATCAAGGCCCATCTTCTTGATTCGCTGTATGTTAACCGGTTCCGAGAACCAACTGTCGAACAGAACATACTTGGCACTATGACCTGCTTTTACAGCATTTTCAAGAAGCTGCATAACAACATCTGTAGATTTAGTTTGAGACTGCTCGCGTCTGCGATAAGCCAATGTTCTGTGGTCAAAGTCTTTTGCTGAGTTGAAACGGTTCTTTTCATTTGTTGAACTAAGCAGGCAGAAGTCAATCGGAAGGAAAGTTGCTCCATCTGACCAACCAAGTGTCAGGAGCCTGAAGCCTTTTTTATAACCTTTGCCACAGTGATCAAAAACTCGTGATAAAAGCTCAACATTCTTAGAACGAGACCTGTCAAACAGGCTGTCATCAATAACAAAAGCATCACGACGCTCCTTGCTGGTAAGATCTCTGAGCATGTTGTTGATTATGTCAGCAGAGAGCTCAATTGTGTACTTCTGCCAGTTGGCCTTTGGATTGTCAAGAAAGCGATATACTGCGTTCTTGGAAAATGCCTCAGTGAACTTCCCCTGATGCATTTGCATATACATGCTCTTGTTCATAAAAACAAGCTTAAGCAGATATGTAAAGATGACACTTATTGCAACGCCTCTGGCTTTGCCTGCGCCACATCTGTAAAGGTGTTTCACAACCTCAAACTTAGAGATGAAGGAATCCACTGACCGATTTAGATCATTGTTCTGAATCATTTCATCGGAATAGTCAGTTTTCAGGTTATGTGATACAATAGACATGGCGCACCTCGCTTATTTGCTAGTATTTTTGTTTCTCGTCAATTCAATTATACCGCAAATACTGGGCTTGCGCCTTTTTAGATGGCATTTTTATTGAGTTTTCAAGGTTCAACTGTCAATTCCCAAGTGGGAAGTTTGAGTATTTTAGAAATCCCTTGGATTTTCTACTTTAATAATTTTATTTCCTAGGAGGTAGCTTTTATGGGAAGAATATTTTTGATAGTATTAGACAGCTTTGGCGTAGGCGAAGAGCCTGATGCTGCTGAATATGGCGATTTTGACGTAAATACATTAAGGTCATGTGCCACAAGTAAGTATTTTTCTATGCCCAACATGGGAGCCATGGGTCTTTTTAATATAGATGGTGTTGATTGTGTTCCCGGTGTGGAGAACCCTACTGCGGCTTATGGTAAGTGCCAGGAGGCCAGCAAGGATAAGGATACAACAACAGGACATTGGGAGATAGCAGGAATAGTTTCTGAAAAGCCCATGCCGAAATTCCCTGATGGTTTCCCGCAGGAATTTTTGGATGCATTTTCAAAGAGAGTTGGCAGAGGACTTATTTGTAATAAGCCTTATTCCGGAACTCAGGTTATAAATGACTACGGTGATGAGCATGTTAAGACAGGCGATCTTATCGTTTATACATCTGCTGATTCTGTTTTCCAGATTGCAGCCCATGAAGAGGTTGTGCCTTTGGAGACCCTTTATGAGTACTGCCATATTGCAAGAGAGATGCTTACAGGAGACCTTGGGGTAGGACGTGTAATTGCAAGACCCTTTGTAGGAACAAGCGGAAATTATACCAGAACACCTCACAGACACGATTATTCTCTTGAACCACCCAAGACCACAATGCTTGATCAGCTTAAGGCAGCAGGCAAAGAAGTTCTTGGTGTTGGTAAGATCAGAGATATCTTCGAGGGCAAAGGTCTTACAGAATATGTATTTTCTGAGAGCAATGCAGATGGCATAGAGAAGACACTTGCTTATATGGACAGAGATTTTGATGGACTTTGCTTTGTAAACCTGGTTGATTTTGATATGCTCTACGGACACAGAAGAGATATTGACGGATATGCCAAGGCTCTTAATTACTTTGACAGTAAGCTTCCCGAGATGGTGGCAAAGCTTAATGATGACGACATTATCATGATGACTGCTGACCATGGATGCGACCCTGCGTATCTTAAGACCACAGACCACACAAGAGAGTACATTCCATTCATTATGTACGGTAAAAATGTTACTCCCCGTAATCTTGGAACCAGAAGCACTTTTGCAGATATTGCTGCTACAGTACTTGATTACTTTGATATTAAGCCTGAGTTCGAAGGCACATCCATGCTAGGATAATGTAATTCTAAAAAGAATATTATAAATTGATAAAAAGCAATTTTTTTGCCATTTGTTGTAATAAAATATATGTATACATTAATTTTACACACTCGATACTTAGGAGGTGCAGCAGATGGGCAAAAACGAAGGCACAGGATTTCAGGTTAACATGACTGCAGTATTGTTGACAGTAACTGTTCCGCTTATTATTGCTTTGATAGTAAGCATTATTGTCGGCAGTACTCAGATGAAGAGCATCGAAGAAACTGATGAAGAAGTATACTATGAAATGCTCTATTCCATTAGTACTGATCTGATAAATGCAGATAGGGATCTGTATCAGGCCATGTTGGCAGGAACACAGTTACTGGCATACAGAGAGTATATTACTCCTGAGCAGCTTGCCGGATATAAGGCTGATTATGAAAGCAATGCAAAACAGGCTTTAGACGGAGTTAATAAAGCTGCTGAACTGGCAAAAAGAGATGAATATCTGTTCACCACCATGAGAGATGATGACGGGGATAGTTATTCAGATATGAGTAATGGCTTTGCTGCGCAATACAATAAGTGGCTGTCTACATATGATTTTAATAGCATAGAAGGCGATATTGAGCAGTTTACAATTGAGTTTGAGGCTACAAGAGATTATATTTCTAACATGTCGGATATCGTGGAAGTATGGGCAAGCCAAAAAAAAGAACAAAATGCAGCTGAGATTTCAAGAAGAGTAGTGATCAATTTTGTAGTATTCGGTGTTGTAAGCGCACTGCTGCTGGTACTTACGATTATTTTGATCAGGTACATAATCAGAAGTATCAAGGCAATTTCTGATGATGTGGACAGAATCGCTACAGGTGATTTTGTGACAAAGATCAAACCTCATAGTGTAATTTCTGATTTTAACAATATTGGGGACTCTCTTGAGAAAATGAGACATGACCTAAGAAATGCTCTTGTGAGAGTTATAGACCATGCCGGATCAGTTAACGATAAGGCTGAGCATGCAAAAACCAATATCAGCAGTTCACAGAAGACCACCAACGATATAAGTGCTGCTGTAAATGATCTTGCAACAGGTGCTACAGCTATGGCAGAGGATGTCCAGAGTACATCCAGCATTACGATAAATATCGGATCGTCTGTAGATAATGTTCTTGAATCAGCGAACGCAAATATGAAGCGCGGCAGACAGGTTTATGAAGAGTCTTCCAAGGTTAAAGGTCAGCTTGAGCAGATTAAAGAGCAGGATCAGAAAAATGATGAGATGGCAACGCAGGTCGCAGATTCCGTTAATGAGACTGCAAGTGTTGTTGCACAGATATCAACTGCTGCTGAGTCCATTATTTCCATAGCAAGCCAGACTAACCTTCTTGCACTTAATGCTTCAATTGAGGCTGCAAGGGCCGGTGAAGCAGGTAAGGGATTTGCTGTTGTTGCAGACAATATTAAAGACCTTGCAGGCAATACCAATAAGCTGGCAGGTGAGATTACCAACATGCTTTCAACCATTACTGATTATTCCGAGAATAATAAGCAGCTTACAGAGAGCATAAAGGAAGCTATTACCAATGAGACCGTGGCTCTTGAAGCGATGAGTGAATCCTTCGAACAGATGCTGTCACTGCTAAGAGAGACAGAGGAAGGCAATAAGCAGATAGTTGAGCTTGTCGAGATCATGAACAGGGATAAGGAAGAAATTCTTAATTCTGTTGAGTCCTTGTCCAGCATATCCGAGGAGAATGCAGCTTCGACACAGGAGACAAGCGCATCACTTATGCAGCTTGATACTGCTATGGAGAATGTTGTTGAGCAGGCTGTTGATCTTCAGAAGATTGCTGAAGAGCTCACAGGTAATGTGAAGTACTTCAAGGTTGAGCTTCCGCAAGAGGAATCCACAAAATAATTCTTAAAATGCAAAGATTTCCGTGCATTTAGCAACATTGACTTATTGCGCACCTTTCCTTAAAATAGGTAAGGTGCGTTTTCTGTGTTTTCATCAGGCGATTAGTTTTTTAGCTGATGAATCCATATAATTATGTTGTATTTTTAGAAAGGTTTACAATGAGCAACAATCAGATAATAGATGAAATAAATAAGAGAAGAACCTTTGCTATTATTTCTCACCCCGATGCAGGTAAGACTACACTTACAGAGAAGTTCCTTCTTTACGGTGGAGCCATCAATCTTGCAGGTTCTGTTAAGGGTAAGGCTACTGCGAGACATGCGGTTTCGGACTGGATGGAAATTGAGAAACAGCGTGGTATCTCTGTTACATCTTCAGTTCTTCAGTTTAATTTTGAGGACTGCTGCATCAATATCCTTGATACTCCCGGACACCAGGATTTCTCAGAGGATACATACAGAACACTTATGGCTGCAGATTCTGCCGTCATGGTTATCGATGCAAGTAAGGGTGTTGAGCCTCAGACCAAGAAGCTTTTCAAGGTCTGCACGATGAGACATATTCCGATTTTTACATTTATCAATAAGCTGGACAGAGATGCAATGGATACCTACGAGCTTCTCGATGATATCGAGGATCATCTTGGTATAGCAACATGCCCCATGAATCTGCCTATAGGTTCCGGTAAGAACTTCAAGGGAATCTATGACAGAAAGGAAAAGCATATTGTAACCTTCCAGGATACCATGAAGGGAACCAAGGAAGGTACTGAGACTATCATTCCTATGGATGACAGAGATCAGCTTATCTCCACTATAGGCGAGGAAGCCCTTGAGAATCTTGAAGGTGAGATAGAGCTTATGGACGGAGCAGGAGCTGAGTTCGATCTTGATGAGGTAAGAGCAGGTAATCTTACACCTGTATTTTTTGGATCTGCTCTTCAGAATTTCGGCGTAGAGCTTTTCCTTCATAACTTCCTTCAGATGGCTACTCCTCCCAGTGGAAGAGCATCTTCAGATGGCGAAGTTGTTGATCCTAAGGATCATGATTTTACAGCATTTGTATTTAAGATTCAGGCCAACATGAACAAGGCTCACAGAGACAGAGTAGCATTCATGCGTATTTGCTCAGGTCGTTATGATGCTGATAAGGAAGTTAAGCACGTTCAGTCGGGCAAGGTGTTCAGACTTTCACAGCCTCAGCAGCTTATGGCTGATGAGCGTAAGATCTTAAGTGAGGCTTATGCGGGAGATATCATGGGCGTATTTGATCCCGGTATCTTTTCAATAGGAGATACTGTGTGCATGCCTAAGGATTCCGTAGTATACGAGGGAATTCCCACATTCGCACCTGAGCATTTTGCAAGAGTCAGACAGGTCGATACCATGAAGAGAAAGCAGTTCGTTAAGGGTATCGAGCAGATAGCACAGGAAGGTGCTATTCAGATCTTCCAGGAGTTCAACATGGGAATGGAAGAGATTATCGTAGGCGTAGTAGGTGTACTTCAGTTTGATGTACTTAAATTCAGACTTCAAAACGAGTATAATGTAGAGATAATACTTGAGACACTTCCTTACGAATACATCAGATGGGTTGAGAATGATGATATCGATCTCAATGCACTTGTCGGAACCTCTGACATGAAGAAGATCAAGGATATGAATGGCAAGCCGCTTCTCATCTTTGTGAATGAGTGGAGTCCTCAGATGGTTATAGACAGAAATAAGGGACTGATACTCAGAGAGTTTAACGAGAACGTAGGCTAATAGTTTTTGCACACATGATTGTCATATACAGGGGGAATATGGACAAGAGCAGATGTGTTATTAAGAACTTAATAAGAAAAGCATCCGCTTTTTTGGCACTTATTCTGATGATGACAACGCTTACAGGCTGCGGAGATGCTATTATCAAGTATCTGCAGGATAATAGCCTTGTCGAACCGGATAAGTACAAGGATAAAAAGGATGAGCAGGCACAGGAGGCTCAGGCTGAGACTGAGTCTTTCTCTGATGCAATGGAAGAAGCTTCTGACACTCAGGCTTCTGAGGATTCCCAGCAGACGACATCACCTGACTTAGAGACAGATTCACAGCAGACCGGTTCAGAAAATGAAGAAGCCGGTGATGAATCGCAGAATTCAGAAGCTGCTTCAGAAGGATCAACCCTTGATATAGATAAGGTAAATCAGTCTATTGATGATCTTATTTCAAGGCTTGAAGAGGAGACAGGCAGGACCAACAGATCCGAGAAGATAGAGGAGCCTGCAGAGGGCAAAGGACAGGATGCCACCACTTATTACAGTGATACCTATCAGAATGCCCAGAGAGCATCTCTTGGAATTCTGGATTCGGACATTGATAATCTGAAGGCATCTCAGGCCGGTAATTACGCTTTTGAGCATCTTACCGATGAAGGTCAGACTCTTTACTGCGAGCTGCTTGCGATAATGCAGCACTGCGCTCAGGATGTGGTTATTTCCACTTTGGATGAAGAGACTCTTGATGTGGTCTGCAATTTTGTATTGGCAGATCATCCCGAGATTTTCTACATGGATGGATATACCTTTACAAGGTACACCATAGGCGGAACTCTTAAGAAGCTTTCTTTTACAGGCAATTATATCTACAGTGCCGAAGAGATAGCGCAAAGGCAGGCCAAAATCGACGAGTATTCAAATAAATGTCTTGCCGGTGCTCCGGCGGGCGGTGATGACTACTCCAAGGTCAAATATGTTTATGACTATCTGATCACTAATACAGAGTATGACAGCAGTGCGCCTGATAATCAGAATATCTGCTCTGTTTTCATAAACGGGCGATCTGTATGTCAGGGCTATGCCAAGGCTACTCAGTATCTTTTGAATAAGCTTTCTGTTCCGGCAACTCTGGTTACAGGAAAGGTTAACGGCGTGTGGCATGCCTGGAACCTCATATATGCCGACGGAGAGTATACATACGTGGATACTACCTGGGGAGATTCTTCTTACCAGAAGATTGAATCCGGTGACAACTCCCAGAAGATGCCGCTGATAAATTATACATATCTATGTTGTACGACTCAGGATATCAAGAAGACTCATGTGATTTCAGAGACACTTCCCATGCCTGAATGTACATCCATGAAGAATAATTATTACGTCCGCGAGGGAGAGTATTTTACTGAATGCGACATGAATGCTGTTGGAGAGCTTTTTTCCAGAAGATATGCCGACGGCAGCAATAATGTTACTATAAAATGCAGTACAGCACCTGTATATAGCGATATAAAGAGCAATCTTTTTGATGGGCAGCAGGTGTTCGGATTTATGGATGGATCCAATAATACGGTGTCTTATACCACCTTTGACGATCAGTACATTTTGATTATTTGGCTATACTAAATAAGCATTTTCCTGTATAATTATAAGGGTTTATGCTATCCATTTATGAAAGGAATTTACTTTTATGGAAAAGGAATTACAGACAACACAGGGTAAGAAAAAAATCGGTTCAGTTAAGCTTGCAGATGATGTAGTTGCTAAGATCGCTACTCTTGCAGCACTGGAGATTGACGGCGTCAGCGCAATGGCAGGCGGCATTACCAACGAGAATATAGAGAAGTACAGCTCCAAGAACGTACTTAAGAGCTCAAAGGTATTTTTGGGCGAGGGCAAGGTAAGAGTTGATCTTTCAATTCTTATGCGTTACAGCTACAACATTCCTGCTACAAGTAAGCAGGTTCAGGATCGCGTTAAGACTTCCATCCAGAATATGACAGGACTTGATGTGACAGATGTTAACGTTCGCATTGCCGGAATCACTATTCCCGAATAAAAAATAATGAGGATATTATGAACAGATCAGAACTTAGAGAACAAGTATTTAAACTTCTTTTCCGTGTTGAGTTCAACACACCGGAGGAGATGGAAGAGCAGGTAGCACTTTTTATTGAGAACAGCGATGTTGATATAAATGAGAAGGATGCTGCTTTTATAAAGAATCGTTTTGAGCAGGTTGTTGAGAAGCTTTCTGAGATCGACGGACTCATCAATAACGAGACCACAGGCTGGAACACAGAGAGAATAGGTAAGGTTGAGCTTGCTATTCTGCGTCTTGCAGTTTTTGAGATCAAGTTTGATGAGCAGATCCCTACAGGAGTAGCTATCAATGAAGCTGTAGAGCTGGCTAAGAAGTTTGGTCAGGATGGAGCTTCATCATTCATTAACGGAGTACTTGCAAAATTTGCGTAACGTATATTCAGTCACTCAGGTTAATACATTCATCAAGAATATGTTTCAGCAGGAACCGCTACTGAACCTTTTGACCATCAAAGGAGAGGTTAGTAACTGCAAATATCACTCCTCCGGTCACATCTATTTCACGCTAAAGGATGCGTCCGGAGCGATTTCATGTGTGATGTTTGCCGGAAACAGAGCTATGGGCCTCAAATTTCAGATGAAGGACGGCCAGCAGGTTCTTGTTACAGGAACAGTTGATGTATATCCCAGAGATGGCAAATATCAGGTCTATGCGAAAAAAATAGAGCCGGACGGAGAGGGAGCATTATTCGAGAAATTCGAGAGGCTTAAGGCCGAGCTTGAAGAGCGGGGAATGTTCGATAAATGCTACAAGCGTCCGATTCCCAAATACATAAAGACTTTAGGTGTGGTAACTGCGCAGACAGGGGCAGCAGTCAAGGATATTATCAATGTGTCTACAAGACGTAATCCCTATGTGCAGATTATTTTATATCCGGCAATAGTTCAGGGTGACGGAGCAGCTGAGAGTGTTGCTGCAGGTATAGAAGCACTGGAACGTATGAATGTGGATGTCATCATCGTAGGACGAGGCGGCGGATCTATTGAGGATCTGTGGGCATTCAATGAAGAAGTGGTGGCTAATGCGATTTTCAATTGCAATATTCCCATCATTTCTGCTGTTGGACATGAGACCGATACTACCATATCTGATTTCGTGGCGGATATGAGAGCACCTACACCTTCCGCAGCTGCGGAGCTTGCGGTATATGACGTAAGCCTTCTGATCCAGGATATCAGCGACTATCAGAATATCTTAAGTCGCAGGATGATGGACAAATTAAATCTGTTAAGCCAGAAGGAAGCTAATGACAGAAGGCTCCTTCAGCATCTTTCACCTGTAGCGAGAATTCGCGATCAGAGGATGAGGGCAGCTCAGAGCAGCGACAGGTTAGAGAGACTTATGCTTGAGCGCATCCGTGATAAGAAGCATCTTTTGGATGTGGATGTGGAGAGGCTTAAAGCGCTTAGTCCACTGGATAAATTAAAATCAGGCTTTTCATATATAGCGGACGAGAACGGACAGAATATCAAGAAGATATCCCAGGTAAAGGCCGGAGATAAGCTTGATATTTATGTGAGCGACGGACTTATCAGAGCAACAGCGGATGCTACGGAGAAGAGAGATAATGGCTAAGAAAATCGAAGAAAAAGATTTATCAATAGAAGATGCTTTTGAACAGGTCAATGAGAAAATTAAGGCGCTGGAGAACAGCGACGTTTCTCTTGAGGATTCCTTCAAGCTTTTTCAGGAAGGAATGGACCTTCTTAAGTACTGTAACGAATCGATAGATAAGGTCGAGAAGAAAGTTCAAAAAATTATCGGAGATGGACAGACGGAGGACTTTGAGTAATGACTGTTTTTGAGGAGCGTCTTAATGAGAAGGCTGCTGAAGCAGAGGAAATCATTCAGAAGTTTTTACCTAAGGAAGAGGGCTATCAGAAGCTTGTTATAGAAGCTATGAACTACAGTGTTCTTGCAGGTGGCAAAAGGATCAGACCGGTTCTTATGCTGGAGACTTTCAGGGCTTTTGGCGGAGAGAACAGGGAAGTCGTAGAGCCTTTTATGGCAGCCATAGAAATGATTCACACATATTCACTGGTACATGATGATCTGCCTGCTATGGATAACGATGAATACAGACGTGGCAGGAAGACAACACACGTTGTCTACGGCCCCGGAATGGCTACCCTGGCAGGGGACGGTCTTCTGAATTTTGCATTTGAGACTGCGCTTTTAGCTTTTAAGAGCGGCACTGTGCTTCCGACCTTTGATGGCGATATTGCAGACCGCAGAGTGAAGGCCCTTCAGATTCTTGCACAGAAGGCCGGAATCTATGGAATGGTAGGCGGTCAGTGCGCTGATATCTGCGCAGAGGGTAAGGCTGAAGCTACAGAGGAAGAGCTTATTTTTATCCATGAGAACAAGACAGCAGCTATGCTTGAGAGCAGTATGATGATAGGTGCTCTTCTTGCAGGTGCATCTGATGCACAGCTTTCTGAGATTGAGCAGGCAGCAAGGAAAATCGGCGTTGCTTTCCAGATTCAGGATGACGTGCTTGATGTTACAGGCGATGAAGCTGAGCTTGGAAAACCCATCGGTTCCGATGAGAAGAATGAGAAGACCACTTATGTGACATTACATGGTCTTGAAGATTCCAAAAAGGAAGTAAAGCGTCTGTCGGATGATGCTGCAGATATTCTTTCAAAATCCGAAAAAAGTGAGGAATTCCTTATACCGCTTGTATTATGGATGATCTCACGTAACAAGTAAGGAGCAGATATCATGTTGCTTAACAAAATAAAAAAAGCAAATGACATAAAGAATATTCCAGATAATCGTTTAGATGAGCTTGCTCTGGAGATCAGAGAATTTTTGATAGATAAGATCAGTCATACAGGTGGACACCTGGCATCCAATCTGGGTGCTGTGGAGCTTACCATGGCACTTCATTTAGAGCTTAATCTTCCGGAGGATAAAATAATCTGGGATGTGGGACATCAGTCTTATACCCACAAGGTTCTGACAGGACGTAAGGAAGGCTTTGATACACTGAGAAAGTTCGGTGGTCTTAGCGGATTCCCCAAGAGAGCAGAGTCAGATTGCGACTGCTTTGATACAGGCCACAGTTCTACAAGTATTTCTGCGGGACTTGGAATGGTAAGAGCAAGGCAGCTTTCCGGTGAAAAATACACTGTTGTATCTGTAATAGGTGACGGTTCACTTACCGGCGGACTTGCTTATGAAGCGCTTAATAACGCTGCTAAGCTTGATACCAACTACATTATTATTCTTAATGATAATGAGATGTCCATATCAGAGAATGTAGGCGGAATGGCCAGATACCTGAATGTGGTACGTACCAATGAAGGTTATCTTAACCTGCGTGATGATATTTATAATTCACTTAAGAATTCTAGTCCCAAGATGGTAGATGGAATCAGACGTGCAAAGAACAGCTTTAAGCAGCTCTTTGTACCGGGAATGGTTTTTGAGAATCTTGGAATAACATATCTTGGACCTATCGACGGACATAATATCACACAGCTTCGCGCAGCAATTCGTGAAGCCAAGAAGGTCCGCAAGGCTGTTCTTATTCATGTGGTTACCAAAAAGGGTAAGGGCTTTGGACCTGCAGAAAAACACCCTGCAAGGTTCCATGGAACAGAGCCTTTCCTTCCACAGAACGGAATCCCCAGAAAGCCCAGGACTACTGCCAACTATCAGGATATTTTCAGCACTGTTATGTGCAAGATAGGTGAACGTGAGCCCAAGGCAGTTGCCATAACTGCGGCTATGGCTGACGGAACAGGACTTAAGAGATTCAGAAATATGTATCCCGACAGATTTTTTGATGCGGGTATAGCAGAGGAGCATGCAGTAACCTTTGCTGCCGGACTTGCTGTTGGAGGATATCATCCAATTTTTGCAGTATACAGTTCCTTCCTTCAGAGGGCCTACGATCAGGTCATGATGGATGTGTGTCTGCAGAATCTCCCTGTTACCTTTGCGATAGACAGGGCAGGACTTGTAGGAAGTGATGGCGAGACCCATCAGGGCGTTTTTGATCTCTCGTATCTGTCCACAATGCCTAATATGCATGTAATGGCACCCAAGAATAAATGGGAGCTTTCGGATATGATGAAGTTTGCCATAAGATTTGACGGACCGACAGCCATCAGATATCCAAGAGGTACTGCATACGATGGACTTAAGGATTTCAGAGAACCTATTGAGATGGGCAAAGCAGAGCCTATCTATGAAGAGAGCGATATTTTACTTCTTCCTGTAGGAAGCATGGTGAAGGTTGCAGAGGGTGTAAGAGATATCCTTAAAGAAAACGGATATAACTGCTCGCTTACCAATGCGAGATTTGTAAAGCCCTTTGATGAGGAATACGTTAGAGAAGCTTCAGGCAACCATAAGCTTATAGTTACGATGGAAGAGAATGTTGAGACAGGCGGCTTTGGCGATCAGGTGAGAGCCTTTGTTGCTAAGGAAAAGCTCCCTGCATATACGATGTGTATTGCAGTTCCCGATCGTTTCGTAACTCATGGTTCCTGCGATGAGCTTTTTGCACAGATCGGAATTGATGCTGATTCCGTAGCTGAGAAGATAATGGAGTACATGAAAAATAATGCCTAAAGAAAGACTGGATGTGATCCTGGTTTCAAGAGGCCTTGCAGCTTCCCGTGAGAAGGCAAAAGCTGTCATTATGGCAGGTGATGTTTTTGTAAACGGCCAGCGTGAGGATAAACCCGGAACTGCATTTGATGAATCAAAAATTACATCTATAGATGTTAAGAGTAAGGAATTGGCCTACGTCAGCAGAGGTGGCCTTAAGCTTGAGAAAGCCATGAAGAGTTTTGATCTTAAGCTGGACGGATTTGTCTGTATGGATATAGGCGCATCCACAGGCGGTTTCACAGACTGTATGCTTCAAAACGGAGCATCTAAGGTTTATTCAGTGGATGTGGGGCATGGTCAGCTGGCATGGAAGCTCAGATCAGACGAGCGAGTTGTCTGCATGGAGAAAACCAATTTCAGATATCTTGTTCGTGATGATATAGATGATGATCTTGATTTTGCTTCTGTGGATGTTTCATTTATATCGCTTACCAAAATTCTGATTCCTGCAAGAAAGCTTCTTAAGGATGGTGGCGAAATGGTTTGTCTCATTAAACCACAGTTTGAAGCGGGCAAGGATAAGGTTGGTAAGAAGGGCGTTGTAAGAGAACCCGAGATACACAGAGAAGTTATTGAGAGAGTAATTGATTTTGCGGATATCATTGGTTTCAAGATTTTGAATCTTGATTTTTCACCGGTTAGGGGACCGGAGGGAAATATTGAATATCTGCTTTATATCAGGAAGGATGCTGACAGAAATGATGAAGTGGCTGAGATAAATGAGGGGACAGGACTTCATTTACTTTCTGATACAGAGGCTGCAGGTAATGGCTATTCCAAAGAAGCTGAAATGGAAAAGCTAATAAGGGAGACAGTGGAAAAAGCACACGGGGAGCTGTGAGCATGAAGCATTTTTTCATAATTACCAATACGAGTAAGGATCCTGCATTAGTAGAGACTAACAGGATAAAAGATTATCTTGAAGAGCACGGCGCGGAGGTGACTCTTGCCGAGCAGGTTATGGTATCTTCCGATGACGAGAAAAAACCAAGGTTTACGTCGAATGTGCCTGATGATGCAGAGGTCTGCGTGGTTCTTGGCGGTGACGGCACTATGCTGCAGGCAGCGGCCAATGTCATCGACAAAGGCATACCTTTGATCGGAGTTAATCTTGGAACGATTGGGTATCTTGCAGAAGTCGATATAGACGATGCAAGAAATGCTATGGATAAGCTTCTTGCAGATGATTTTGAGATAGAGAAGCGTATGATGCTAAAGGGCGTTTTGCAACAGGGTGAAGATGCCGGTAAAGTGAACCATGCGCTTAATGATATTGTCATAGCCAGATGTTCGTCTATTCAGGTCTTGAATTTCAATATTTTCGTAAATGATATGCCGCTAACCCAGTATCAGGCGGATGGCATAATTCTGTCCTCCCCGACAGGTTCAACGGGATATAATATGTCTGCCGGTGGCCCCATCGTGGATCCCAGTGCACAGATTCTTTTGCTGACACCAATATGTTCCCATACCATAGGAGCCAGGACCATAGTTTTGTCAGAGCACGACAAGGTTACGGTTGAAATAGGCGAGGGACGCGGAGGCGCTGATCAGATAGTAGAAGCGACTCTTGATGGCAGCAACAGGAAAATAATGAAAAGCGGTGACAGGATAGATATCTGTACATCGGATAAAGTAACCAAGATAGTAAAGCTCAGCAGTGAGAGTTTTCTCAACACACTAAGGAAAAAATTGGTATGAAAAAGAAAAGACACGAAAAGCTTATTGAAATGATTCAGAACAACGTTATCGAGACTCAGGAGCAGATGGCTGATATGCTTCGTGCTGAGGGGTTTGACGTAACGCAGGCCACAGTTTCAAGGGATATAAGAGAGCTGCGCCTTACCAAGAGGTCAACACCTGACGGAAAGCATAAGTATGTAATTATTCAGGACGTTGCCGGCATGAATGACAAGTACACTGATGTACTGAAGGCCGGATTTTTAAGCATGGACAGTGCCCAGAACATTCTGGTTATAAGAACTGTCTCAGGAATGGCTATGGCAGTTGCGGCTGCACTTGATGCCATGGAATTTGAAGAAGTAGTTGGATGTATAGCTGGTGATGACACCATTATGGCAGCGATTCGTACAAATGATGATGTTCAGATAGTGATGAACAGATTGAACGACTTGCTAAGCCCATTTTCCCAAGCCCGGAGAAGCAGGGGAAAGGATTAACTTATGTTATACAGTTTACACGTAAAAAATCTTGCACTTATAAATGAGCAGGAGATTGAATTCAGGAAGGGTCTCAACATAATGAGTGGTGAGACCGGAGCAGGTAAGTCTGTGATCATCGGCAGCGTGAATCTTGCGCTGGGTGGAAAAGCGGACAGTAACATGATAAGAACGGGAGCAGACTATGCTCTTATTGAGCTGACCTTTGGAATAGATGATGAGGTACAGCTTCAGAGACTTAAAGAGCTGGATATTCCTGTGGAAGAGGATGGAACTCTTATCCTTCAAAGAAAGATCATGGAGGGAAGAAGTGTCTGCAAGGCAGGCGGTGAGACCGTAAGTGCAAGGCAGCTTAGAGAGCTTTCAGATATCCTTATCAATATCCACGGACAGAATGACAACCAGGTTCTTTTAAGTAAAAAGAAGCATTTGCAGATTCTCGATGAGTATGCAGGTGAAAAGCTCTCCGCATTAAAAGAAAAATGTGCTGCAGCTTACAGAGACTGGAAGAATGTTCAGAAGGAGCTAGATGAGACCAATCTCGATGAGAGGGAGAGGTCAAGAGAGCAGGATCTTGCAAGCTTTGAATTCAATGAGATTGAAAGTGCTAATCTAAAGCCCGGTGAGGACGAGACTTTAGAGAATGACTATCGCAGGATGGTGAATTCTCAGAAAATCGCTGAGGCAGCAGGTGTTGCTGCGGAGATGACGGGAGCAGGAGACAGTGATGACAGCGCCAGCTACCAGATAGGAAGAGCAGTAAGAGAGCTTTCATCAGTTAGTAGCTATGATAAGGCAGTTGATGATCTGTTGGCGCAGCTTCTTGATATCGATAATCTTTTATCGGATTTTAGACACAACCTTTCATCCTACATAAGCGACCTTGAGTTTAATGCAGAAGCTTTTGCAGAGACAGAGGAAAGGCTTAATACTGTAAATCATCTTAAGGATAAATACGGCGGATCAATTGAGGCCGTTCTTAAATACCGCGATGAAAAGGAAGAAGAGTTAAGAAAACTCGAAGATCTCGGTGCATATCGAGAGAAGCTTCTTGCAGATGAAAAGAAGCTCCATGAAGAAGTTCTTGGATTATGTGCGGATATTTCCGCAGTAAGAAAAGAGAATGCGCTTAAGCTTTCACAGCTCCTAAGGAAGGCATTGGAGGACCTTAATTTTATAGATGTGAGGTTCGAGATAGCTGTGGATTCTTCTGATGAGCGTATTTCAGCAGAGGGTTATGATGATGTGGAATTCATGATATCAACTAACCCCGGTGAAGCCCTCAGACCGCTTAGTAACGTAGCCAGTGGCGGTGAGCTTTCCAGAATCATGTTGGCCCTTAAGACAGTAGTATCTGAGAAAAATGAGATAGATACTCTTATTTTTGATGAGATAGATGCCGGAATCAGCGGACACACTGCATGGAAGGTATCAGAGAAGCTGGGCAGGTTATCACTTGACCATCAGATTATCTGTATCACACATCTTCCGCAGATTGCAGCTATGGCTGACTCTCATTTTGAGATCAGAAAAGAACTGGCAGATGAGAACGGACAGGAGAGAACTGTCACCAAGATAACCGAACTCTCAGATGATGAGAGAGTATCAGAGCTTGCAAGAATGCTTGGCGGCGCTGAGATTACAGATACTGCTCTTGAAAATGCAAGAGATATGATTAAACAGGCAGGTAACGTTAAGGAGACGAAATGACACTTGACTATGATGACCTTTTAAACAGCATAATGAGTAGTCTTGATCGTATTAAACAGGTCGATGTAAAGGATATTCCCAACATCGATCTGTATATGGATCAGCTTCTTACTTTTATGGATGACAGTCTCCACAAATCTGTGAGACGTCCCGGTGCAGATAAGATTCTCACCAAGACCATGATCAATAACTATGCTAAGAATGATCTTTTGCCGCCTCCTGTGAAAAAGAAGTATTCCAAGGATCACATAATCATTCTGATTTTTATTTATTATTACAAGAGCATTTTGTCCATAAATGACATTCATACGCTGCTTAAGCCTATGAGAGACCGCTTTGGCGATACCGATAAGGAAGTGAATCTGAAGGATATTTATCAGATGATCTACGATGAGCAGGATGATATAATCGATAATCTTAAAAAGGATATTGAGAAAAAATACAAGGTTGCAATTGATGATACTTTTCCGGATGCTCCTGAGGATGAAAGAGCAGAGCTTCAGCTTCTGAATTTCATCTCTATGCTTTCCTACGATGTTTTCATGAAAAAGCTTCTCATCGAGACTATGCTTGATCATGTGGAGAGTGTATGCATGAACAAGACAGATACCAAAGGTGGGAAAGAGAGCAGGAAAAAGAAGAAATAGAGGAATTACGTTTTAGATGAGTATATACGATACACTTAACAGTGAACAGAAAAAAGCAGTTCTGCAGACGGACGGACCGGTCCTCATCCTGGCAGGTGCGGGATCAGGTAAAACCAGGGTTCTTACGCACAGAATTGCTTATTTAATTGATGAATGCGGAGTTAATCCCTGGAACATTCTCGCCATTACCTTCACCAATAAGGCAGCAGGGGAGATGAGAGACAGAGTAGACAATATCGTAGGCTTTGGCTCTGAGAGTATATGGGTTTCAACTTTTCATTCAACCTGTGTAAGAATACTTAGACGTCACGCAGACAAGCTGGGTTATCAGAACAATTTTACAATCTATGATACCGATGACTCCAAGTCTGTTATGAAGGATATCTGTAAGAGATATCAGCTTGAAACTATGCAGCTTAAGCTGAGGGCTATTCAGACGGCTATTTCCCATGCAAAGGATAACTGCATTGATGCAAATGAATACGCCCTTGCATCCGGTGATGATTTTAGAAAAATGAAGATAGCCAAGGCATATATAGAGTATGAGAATACCCTTAAGAAAAACAATGCCATGGATTTTGATGATCTTCTTCTCAACACGGTTAAGCTTTTTAAGAATGAGCCTGAGGTACTTGAATACTATCAGGAAAGATTCCGTTACATCATGGTGGATGAGTATCAGGATACCAACAACGTGCAGTTCGAGTTCATAAGACTTCTTGCTGACAGGTATAAGAACCTTTGCGTTGTGGGTGATGATGATCAGAGTATCTACAGATTCAGGGGGGCAAATATCAGGAATATCCTTGATTTCGAGAAGGTTTATCCTGATGCCTGCGTTATTAAGCTCGAGCAGAACTACAGGTCAACACAGAGTATTCTGGATGCAGCAAATAATGTTATCAGGAACAATTACGGACGTAAGGAAAAAGCTCTCTGGACCGACGAAGGAAAAGGCGAGCTTGTAAGATTAAAGCAGGTAAATACTGCGCCTGAAGAAGCTGATTTTGTGGCCTCCGAGGTTTCAAAGCTTAAGAAATCAGGTAAGGCAGATTATAAAGATATTGCGGTATTGTACAGAACAAACGCGCAGTCAAGACTTTTGGAAGAGCGTTTTGTCTATGAGGGAATCCCATACGACCTTGTGGGCGGCGTGAATTTCTACGGAAGACGAGAGATTAAGGATATGCTTGCATACCTTAAGACTATAGATTCAGGTGCTGATGATCTCTCTGCAAGGCGAATAATCAATGTGCCAAAGAGGGGCATCGGAGCAACAAGTATTGCCCATGTTCAGGATTATGCGGATAAGATAAACATCAGCTTTTTACGTGCCTGCGATGAGGCGGAGCTTATTCCGGGACTAAGTAAGACAGCTGTAGCCAAGTGCAAGGCTTTTGCAGAGATGATAAGAGTTTTCAGAGCTTTTGCAAAAGAGGCAAGACTTGATCAGCTTTTGCAGCATGTGATCCAGGAGATAAATTACGTTGACTATCTTCGTTCAATAGATGAGGATGAGTCCACAGAGGAAAACGACCGCGAGAGAAACGTGGACGAACTTATTTCCAAGATGGCTGCATATGAAGATAAAGAGGATGAGCCTACACTTACAGGATTCCTTGAAGAGGTGGCACTGGTTGCAGATATCGATAACGTATCTGATGAGGATGACAAGGTTCTCCTCATGACCCTTCACAGTGCTAAGGGTCTGGAGTTTGATAATGTATATCTCACCGGCATGGAGGAGAATGTATTTCCAAGCTACATGACACTTATGAATGAGGATTCCGATCCCGACGGTGTCGAAGAGGAGAGACGACTTGCTTACGTTGGTATTACCAGAGCCAAGAAGCATCTTACTCTTACCTGTGCAAAGAGCAGAATGAACAAGGGACAGGTTCAGTACAATCGTATCAGCAGATTTGTCACTGAGATTCCAAGAGAGCTTTTGGATGATATAAGTAATTCCGGAGTTAATCAGTATCTTTATGATGGCGGCGAATCAATTGATGACGATGATGATATCGATGTTACAACAGGTACTCTTTTCAAAAAGAAGATGAACTTCTCAAGCGGGACAGGATATAATACCTCATCACCGCTTCAAAGAAGTGCATATTCAGGAACCACGGCTGCTACCGGGAAGCCAACTGCAAGAGCAGCAGCTAAGCCGGCGCTCAAGAGAGCAGTTCCAAAGGATAAGCCGTTTATCGCGGGAGCCGCAACATCACACAGTAATGCCCTTAGCGGCAAGGGCGGACTTGCATCACTCAGCAAGGGAATGCCTGCGGGAACAGAGCCTGATTATGGTGTTGGCGACAGAGTAGAGCACATCAAATTTGGCAAGGGTGTTGTTAAGGATATCGTGAAAGAGCCAAGGGACTATAAGGTGACAATAGATTTTGACGACTATGGTCAGAAGATAATGTTTGCTGCTTTTGCCAAGCTTAAGAAGCTGTGATTATGAAGGGCGATTATATACGTAAATTAGTTTGTTTATCATGAGCTTTGCAAGAATTAAAAAAGTATTAATACTTTGGTTTTTCGTGGAAACAGCACGGTTTGTCGTGTACAATGAAATAGGAGTGGTTTGGCGTTTTGGAAACGGAAACCATTCAAAAATAAAAAATAATTGAAAGGGGTTTGTTATGGAAAGAAACAAAATTGATGAACTTTTGGAGTTTACCAGAATCAACGAGCTGATGGAGAAGAAAGAGGCAGCTAACGCTAAGAAGCCTTCAAACATCATTCTTTGGTGCCTGGCAGTTTTTGGAGCAATCGCAGCAGTTGCGACCATAGCATACCTGGTATTTGACTATATGATACCGGAATACGACGATGACTATGATTATGACGATGACGACTTTGATGATTTTGATGACGACTTCGTGGATTTGGATCTTGAGAAATGAAACGTAAAGACATCATAACCGGAAAAATATCGCGAGTGGAATTTCCCAACAAGGGAATTCTTGAAACACCTGACGGGAAGATCGTTGTAAAAAACGCACTTCCCGGTCAGCGCGTTTCATGCGTGATAACAAAAGCCAGAAATGGCAGATTTGAAGCCAGACTTTTGGAAGTATTGGAAGAAGCTGGGGACGCCATAGAAAGTCCATGCATCCATTTTGGAAAATGTGGCGGCTGCAGTTATCTTACTATGCCCTATGTAAAGGAGCTGGGACTTAAGGAGCAGCAGGTAAGACGAATTCTCAATCCTATTTTGGAAAAGCAGAAAAAGAGTTACACCTGGGAAGGAATTAAGACCAGTCCCGTTAAATTTGCATATCGCAACAAAATGGAATTTACTTTTGGAGACGAGGAGCTGAACGGCCCCCTCGCTCTTGGCATGCACAAAAGAAACAGCATGTATGATATCGTAAGTGTCACCGGCTGCAGAATTGTGGATGATGACTATAATCACATCTTAAGTGCTACGCTCTCATTTTTCGGAGACATGTACAAAGATGGCAAGATTACTTACTATCACAGAATGAAGCAGGTGGGTTATTTAAGACACCTCCTTGTAAGAAAAGCCGTAAGAACCGGTGAGATTCTTGTAGATATCATCACAACTACTCAGGAAGATCATGATCTTTCTGCATTTAGTGATATGCTTCTCACCCTTGACTTAAAGGGCAGAATAGTTGGAATACTGCATACTGTAAATGATGCAAAGGCTGACGCTGTCATTGACGAAGGCACGTCTATTCTGTATGGGCAGGATTATTTCTACGAAGAGCTTCTTGGTCTTCGCTTCAGAATAACACCCTTCTCATTTTTCCAGACTAATTCTCTTAGTGCCGAAGTACTCTACGGCACAGTAAGAGAATACATTGACGGACTCTATCACAACACAAATGAAGATCCGGGCGATAAGGTAATTTATGACCTCTATTGCGGAACCGGAACCATAGCTCAGATTGTTGCACCTATTGCCAACAAGGTAATCGGTGTTGAAATAGTAGAAGAAGCAGTTAACGCAGCAAAAGAAAACGCTGCAAGAAACAGCCTTCAGGATTGCGAATTCATCGCAGGTGATGTCCTCAAGGTTCTTGACGAGATCGAAACAAGACCTGATCTCATCATCCTTGATCCTCCAAGAGACGGCATCAACGCCAAGGCTCTCGCCAAGATAATCGCCTACGGTGTAGACCACATGATCTATGTCAGCTGCAAACCTACATCTCTTGCCAGAGACCTAGAGCAGCTCGCAGAGGGTGGATATTATGTACAGCGCGCTGTGGCTGTGGACCAGTTCCCCTGGACAAATCATGTTGAAACAGTCGTCTTGCTCACCAAGACAACCGCATAACCATGCAGATTTGAGGCAGTTTTACAAGGGAACAAATCAACAAAAATCGAAGCAAAAATTATGTACTTATGGCGGACAATGAAGCTAAGGGGATATGGAAAAATACATATCTGCGGACGCTTCTGTTGTACGCTGATAAGATAGAATTTGAATATGTACGCCAATATGTAGGAATGAAGTCCGCCGAGAGGTTAGGACGGAAATGGTAGATATTGGCGGACGGATAATGAGCTAAAACCTGTAGGCATTGTCTACAGGTTTTGTTTTACTAAAGCGTAAACTAAAATGGTTTACAAGTTAAATATGCATGCTGAGATTAGTGGGGCTGTGAAAAAATGAGATAATCATTTTTTCCAGCTCCCTTTTTATATCATTTTTTTGTGAGGCATGCTGTTTTTGGCAAAAACAGAGTATAATACCCCTTTCCCCAAGAACTACAAACTTTTTAAACTCAGGCAGCTTCTTGGAGATGCATCTTTTTATTGTGATATTTATATAAGTTATGACCTATTGAAACCAAAAGAACCTCAAGTTTTACGGATTCTATTCCTTTTCGGACTATTCTTTTATACCAACGATCATTTTTTATGATTCCGAAAGTACCTTCCGCTTGAATGGATCTGTTCATTCTAAGGAGTGCTCC
>NZ_AUJP01000036.1 GCF_000424285.1 Butyrivibrio sp. MB2005
AGTCGCTTACAAAAAGATATATAATTTCTATGTATATTTCTATCTTATATACCTGTCTCCAAGTATTCGTTTTTACAACAACACAAATGTAAAATGGGATATTTTATTTTGTTTTAGATTATCATTTTGGGAATTCGATTAGAATGGTACAAGGATAGAAAATGTGTCATTTTGGATTGTATTGAAAATTGGCTCATATACCGCTTATAATGATACTTATTGTATTATTTGGTGTTATTTTTGCTATATTTGTGTCATTTTTCTATATAAGGTGTCAATATGTCCAATAAAAAATCATTTAAACCGGAAAATAAACTGATGGTTTTCCCCAAGGAACAACTTTTTCGTTATCTAAGATCAGGAAAATTTCAGGCTCTTTCTGAAAACTGGAAACATGAGGTACTTCCTCTTGAATTTGATTATGAGCTGATAGTGGTCACAGAAGGAACTCTGTACCTTAGATATATGGATGAAGATTTCACGGTTATGACCGGAGAATATCTGATTCTTCCTCCCAGTGATTCTGTGCGTAAGGGACTAAAAAAAGCCTATTGTTCCTTTTATTGGTTGCATTTCACTGTTGATTTGGGGCATATTCCAGCAAGAATCCGCCCAGGTGAGCAGATCACCTATGAAAGAGCAGGCTGCTTCATGATTCCTCAGACCGCTGCTGTTCCCAGTCCCCAAAGGATGATAGTGAAAATGAAACAGCTTCAGGATATGGAGAGGAACAATTACCCCGATATCTCACTAAATGCCGAGATAACCGCCCTTATTACAGAACTTTACGGACAGCTATCCATAGAACTTCCCACGGATACTGACTCCATCGGCAACAAACAAATCTATTCAGATATCACAGACTATATTAGACGAAATATCTCCAAGAACTTAAAGACCACAGATATTGCAGACGCCTTTGGCTACAGCCCAAAGTACCTTTCGCACCTTTTCAGTGAGGTAAGAGGCATCTCCCTCAAACAATTTATAACATCTACAAAAATAGAAACTGCCAGCTTTTACCTGACTGACAGTGACAGAACCATTACAGAAATAGCCTCAGAAGTGGGCTTTTCCGACATGCACAACTTCTCCCGTACCTTCAAGCGCGTTACAGGATTAACACCAAGCGCATACCGAAATACCTACTCCAAGAGGCTACTATATCATATTTAAATTAGAAACTCCCATGCCGGTATGATGTAGAAGCCTGGGCCCCAGCGGATGTGTAGCACGAAAAGCTCCGACTGTGGATAGAATGGTCGGATAGGCTTTTTCATTCCTCTGACGAAATTCCCAAATCCTGCGCCGGATATATGTGTGATTTTGCAACATGTTTGAGGACATTTCCGAAAGATAGCACAGCCCCTTGCAGTCATTTCAAGTCTCGTTATCTTCGCGAGATTATTCAGCTATAGAGACTTGAAATGACTACATGGGGCTTTTTGCTATCTTTCGGAAATGTACGAGTTTTGCAAAAATCACACATGTTTATATCCGGCGCAGGATTTGGGAATGCTTTGAGTCACGGAATGAAAAAGCCTGTCTGACCATTTGTACCACAGCCGGAGCTTTTCGGAATAATCCGCTGGGGCCCAGGCTTCTTATATTCATACCGGCATGGGAGTTTCCGAATTTACATCATGCAACCAGCTTCACGATGAAGGCGGCGATCCAGGCTATGATGCACTGCCATACTACGACGCTGATGGAGTACTTGGAGCCCAGTTCTCTGCGGATGGATGCAATGGCTGCAACGCAGGGTGTGTAGAGAAGGGAGAATACCAACAAAGTAGCGGCAGCGGTGGTGCTGAGGGCAGCTTCCACGCCGTCCTCGAAGAGGACGCCCATGGTGGTTATAACGCTCTCCTTGGCGATAAAGCCGCTGATAAGAGAGGTTACTACTCTCCAGTCTCCTAGCCCAAGGGGCACAAAGATTGGAACGAGAACACCTGCTATTTTTGCCATAATACTGCTTGATGAATCAGTTATGTAGTTAAGGTGCAGATCAAAGCTCTGCAGGAACCACACTGCAATTGTTGCAAGGAAAATGATACTGAAGGCTCTGGTTATAAAGTCCTTGGCCTTTTCCCACAGGAGCTGAAGTACATTCCTTGCTCCCGGCATACGATAGTTGGGCAGCTCCATAACAAAGGGAACCGCTTCGCCCTTAAACAGCGTATTTTTATATATGAGCGCAACAAGAATACCCACCAATATTCCTAGGAAATAGAGACCGGTGATGATAAAGCCTCCCCTTCCCGGGAAAAATGCACTTACAAAGAAGGCATAAATTGGCAGCTTTGCGGTACAGCTCATAAAAGGTGTCAGCAGTATGGTCATCCTTCTATCTCGCCTTGAAGGAAGTGTCCTTGTGGCCATAACAGCCGGCACTGTACATCCAAAGCCGATCAGCAAAGGTACGATACTTCTGCCGGACAGGCCGATACGTCTTAAGAGCTTATCCATGAAAAACGCAACTCTTGCGATATATCCGCTATCTTCCATAAGCGACAGGAAAAAGAACAGCGTAACTACTATAGGAAGGAAGCTCAGCACGCTTCCCACACCTTCAAAAATACCCTTTGTTACAAGTGACTTTATGGCCTCATTTACGCCTGCCAAGGTCATCCAGGCATCAACCTTATCCTGCAATGCTTCAACGCCCATAGCGATTAAATCCTGCAAAAATGGACCTACTACATTGAAGGTCAGATAGAATACCAGAGTCATGATAATGACAAAGCAGGGAATAGCCGTCCATTTTCCGGTACAAATCATATCTATTTTCTCGGAACGGATTCTTTCCTTACTCTCACCGGGCTTAACAACAGTCTGCTCGCAGACACGCTCGATAAAATCGTAGCGCATATCCGCAATAGCTGCGCTTCTGTCCATTCCACCTTCTTTTTCCATCTGAACGATGGTGTGCTCTATCATCTCAAGCTCATTTTCATCAAGAGCAAGCTGTTTATAAATAAGAGAATCCCCTTCTATTGCCTTGGTTGTGGCAAATCTGATGGGAAGTCCCGCTCTCTCGGCGTGGTCTTCGATTATATTTTCAACAGTATGAATGGCACGGTGAATTGCTCCGCCGTGGTCTGTTTTCTGGCAAAAATCCTGCTTAACAGGTCTTTCCTGATACTCTGCGATATGAACGGCGTGCCTTATAAGCTCGGCAACACCTTCGTTTTTGGCTGCGGAAATGGGTACAACCGGCACTCCAAGAAGCTCTTCCATCTTGTTAATATCGATGGAACCGTTATTACCCTTAACCTCATCCATCATGTTAAGCGCAACAACCATGGGAATATTCATCTCCAGAAGCTGCATGGTCAGATACAGGTTTCTCTCTATGTTCATGGCATCAACGATATTGATAATCGCCTTTGGATGCTCTGATAGTACAAAATTCCTTGATACAATCTCCTCGCTGCTGTAGGGAGACATGGAATAAATTCCGGGAAGATCAGTCACCATAGTATTAGGGTGGTCTTTTATCGGTCCATCCTTTCTGTCCACTGTAACACCGGGAAAATTACCCACATGCTGGTTTGATCCTGTCAGCTGATTAAAAAGTGTGGTTTTTCCGCAGTTCTGATTACCCACTAGGGCAAAAGTCAAAACAGTTCCCTCGGGAAGCTTTTCTCCTTCACCGGGTGCATGGTATCTGCCATCTTCACCAAGTCCCGGGTGCTCGGAATTCTCAATTTTGGTTATTCTCTCGTGTTTATTGGTTCTCTCTGAAATAGTCTCTATCTCAATCTTTTCAGCATCAGCAAGACGCAGGGTGAGCTCATAACCGTGAATCTGAAGCTCCATGGGATCTCCCATAGGTGCAAACTTAATAACTGTGACCTCTGCACCGGGAATCACACCCATATCCAGGAAGTGCTGCCTCAGTGCGCCGCTTCCTCCCACGCTTTTTATAACTGCCGACTGTCCGATCGGTAATGACTTTAAATTCATCTTATCTCCTACAAAAATATATTTTTATGCTATTTTCCACGATATTCCACGCATAGCATGGTCAGATCATCAAACTGCTCTGCTCCGCCCACGAACTTGTCTACGTCGGCTCGAACATTCTGAAGGATCTTAAAGGGTGTTACTTCAGGCTCTATATTGAGTGCTTCAACCATACGCTTTGTTCCGTACATCTCATTTTCTGCGTTTGTAGCTTCCGGAACTCCGTCCGTATAGAGGAAAATCTTATCTCCCGGTGAAATCACAAGCTCATATTCCTGGTACTTTGAGTCATCCATTCCGCCTATGACAAAACCGTGCTTATCCTTGAAAAGCTCGAATTTACCGCCTGCACGCATGATTGCCGGATACTCATGGCCGGCATTTGCGCAGGTCATTTTGCCTGTAGAAACCTCAAGGATTCCAAGCCAGGAGGTCACAAACATTCCAAGCTTATTATTGGAGCACAGGGCCTCGTTGGTTTTTTCCAAGATTTCTCCAGCCGATCTTCCAAGCATTGCACAGCTCTGCATGATAATCTTGGATATCATCATGAAAAGAGCCGCAGGAATGCCCTTGCCCGCAACATCAGCTATCAGTATACACAGATGATCATCATCAATAAAGAAATAATCATAGAAATCGCCGCCAACCTCTCTTGCAGGATCCATTATGGCAAAAATATCCATCTCATGCCTGTCCGGGAAAGGCGGAAAGGTGTTAGGCAGCATAGAGGCCTGAATCTTGGTGGCCAAGGCAAGCTCCGTACCTATTCGCTCTTTTTCAGCCGTGATCTTGGTAAGGTTCTCCTCGTATTCGTCAAGCTCCTTCTCCATCTGGATCATGGTCTTACTAAGATCCTCAATTTCATCACCTGTATGGATATCCAGTGCTGAAAAAAGCTCCCTATTTGTATTGCCTTCATGCCTGCTTTTTACGTAGTTTCTGGATGCCTTCTCAATCTGTTTGATAGGTTCAACCAGTTTTACCTTGATACGTGCGGTCTGAATCCACGCCAGCATAACAGTAACCGCTACCACCACCAGAATGAGCCTTATTGAAAACTCAGCCATTCCGGTAATAATTTCTTTTATTGAAATATCAACCAATACAAATGAGCATATATTGCCCTCTGTATCCTCAATAGGCACCGCAACAGAGCATAATAAACCATATTTTTCGGTAAACTCAAAATCAGTAAGTACCTCATCGCCATCAGTTCCAAGGAATCTCATCATTCCCTTATGGTTTACCGGCTCCCAATCTCCCGGTAAAAGGCGATCCTCCGGGACTTCATCTGCATCAACCAGGTAAATAATCCTACTGCTTTCGCTATCGTACATAGCCATATAAACATCATATATGTCATGATATCTGCCAATATCGCCAAGCATATCCGTCAAAGAATAATAGGTACTTCCCTTACCCATATCTACATCCGCAAAAAAATCTCTGTAGGCCTGGGTACCCACCAGCATCTTCTGATCTTCAGTAAGACTATGATAGATATCCATAACCTGCTTAGAATAGCCTACCACATCCGTGGTATGTATAATGGACATTCTGGTCTGTTTAGCTGTTCCGTCCGCAACCCTGATATACTGTTTTGTCAGCGACACGGCATAAAAAGACAGCGAAACAAGTAGCGATATGATTCCGACGATTACAGATGTTTTCAAAATGGAAAACTTGGTTTTCTCTGATATAGTTCTTCTTTTGCCTGATTTAGCCTGATTATTACTCATTAAAGATAGTATCTCCCCGCCCCAAAAAACTCTCTATTCTCTCTTATCTTAACGATTATTTAGTCAAAATATGATAAGATAAAAAAAGAATACTATTTCTTATAATACAACATCTGGTGAGAATATGTACACAAATGCCAAGAAACATATTTTATCCAACTCCATAATGATGGTAGCAATTATAAAAGTCTTAGCAGCTTTCTGTGAAGCAGGACTTCGTTTTATCCTGCAAAAACAGAACTCTCTAAGCCCTGATATGCTGGATACCGTCCTTTGGAGATCACAGCTTTTCATTTCCGCTGCCCAGATTGTTCTGGCTACCCTTGTGTTCTTTTTTGCCTGGAAAAAGCTTAACTACTACATCAGCCTGATTCCTGCAGAAGACAGAAAAGAAATGGGGCTTCTTCAAAAAGAATTCATAGGTGACAAAATCGCATCCCTGTCCGGTTCCTCAGTGAGCAGGCTTCTTCAGCTCTGGACTGTTATTTTCGTGGGCTCTGAATTAATCTATGTGTTTACCTCCATCATGTACAGACGTTTCATAAGTATTCTGATGACTGCCCTATCCGGCAGCGATGGTCTTACGGATGGTACCTTTGTTATGCTCTACAACATGACTCACGGCTTTAAATATATAGAAATGCTGTGTGCGATTTTGCTGGGTGTTGTTATGACCGGCATTTTCTTAAGTGATCCTTATTTAAGGATTGCATCTTTGGTTATTCTGGTTTTGTTTATGCTGGCCTTCGGAGTTTTTCAGATGCAGACGGTGAGCCTTATGGGGCGCTCTGTGGGCATCGTTTGGACATCACTTATCTATCACGCCACTGAGACCATAGGCCTTTTCCTGCTGGCGCTTTATCTCTCCCGCAGATACCGCGGCTTGTAAATCCTAAAGAACAAAGAGTCGCTCGCGACTCTTTGCGCGCTGGTGCGCGCAAGCTTTAGCTTGCAAAATTCATCTGCGCACCAGTCGCATCCTTAGCGGAGCGCTTATTATTCAATAGGAAATCTGAAGGAATTTCCTATTGAATAATAAAGCTCCCTTGGCGTTTTGTCACCTTGGGAGCTCGTTTCATATAATATATTCCATTTTCATAAATATTGGACATTTCTGCCCGCTACCTGATCTTACTCAATTGTAAGAATATCTACAAATCCTGTTACTTCAAAAATCTCATTTATGGTCTCGTTAACATTTTTGATAACCATGCTACCCTGCTTATTCATAACCTTCTGTGCGGAAAGCAGAACTCTTAAACCGGCTGATGAGATATATTCAAGCTCTTTAAAATCAAAAACAAGTTTTTCTATACCATTCAGTGACTTAAGCTCTTCATCAAGCTGCGGTGATGTGGTAGTATCCAGTCTTCCAACCACTGCTATAAGTAACTCGCTTCCATTTTCTGTCTTGTTGATCTTCATTTTCTCTCCTCCCGGAATGAAATTATGTCTGTTTTTATGTCTATTTTCCTGTATGCGTCTAAATCAACCTCTAAGCTCATAAACGATGGTCATATCTACTCTGTTGCCCTTTACTCCCACAAGAACGTCTTCTGCCAGGCTTCCGACGATAGATTTCTCAAGCTCATCTGTAGCCTGTCTGATCGCCTCTTTCTCGGCATCCACTTCGGGAAGAGCATCTCTGTAATCGGACAATGACCACATAACTGCGGGATCCATTCCATCCATTGCACCATAGATACCCATTGTTCCATAGTTTACAGGCGTTCCACCATATTCCTGATTAAGCTTCATAACCTCAGAATAGTGTAATACACCGTTTTCAATGACATCACCGATTTTGCCCATAACGCCCTTAACAGAGCTGTTCTTCTTATCAGAAGAAATATCGATAAGCTCCTTTTTTGCAGGTGCACTCATGTCGGTCTTGGCTGTAAGCTTAAGGCAGCACTCCTTTTTATATCTCTCGAACCAGATTTCAGCTTTATAGTCGGTTGTCATTGCTTTAAGCATGCCGACTGTCTCCTCATAAATGAGTTTAAGTCTGGTTGCATCCTTAGGTGAAATCTCAAGCTCGCTGATAAGCTCATCACCTCTGTTATATACTCTTTCTTCATCGAGCTTGCTGCTCTCGATAATAGTAATTCCGCTGACAATTTCAGCAGGCTTTGATCCTATAGTTTTAAGGACCTCGGAAAAGTCCTTGGTAACAACCATCTGAATCGTATTCTTGTCGATACCGACTTCAATATCATCAGCAAGATTAGCTACGATGGATCTCTCAAGATCATCCCAGGCTTCCTGAGAAAACGTGTCGGTTTCCTTCTTTTTCCTGAGATCATCCTCATATTCTTTTAATGACCAGGTTGAATTCTTGGGTGATTCGATCATAAAATTAGATAAAAGCTTGCCAAAGAAGCCTCTTTCACTAATATTCTCACCAGTTGAAGATACAGAGAGCAGCTCCTTTTGCTTGTCTCTGTCAAGATGATTCTCAGCCTTGAGGTAAATCCTTGAAACTCTGGCATCTCCTTCTAACCAGAATTCCATAATGCCGTATCCTATGATGGATTTAGCAAGCCTTAATACCTCTTCTGAGAGAAGACGCAGGCGAAGAGCGTTCTTGTCTTTGATACCTGCCTCTGCAATGTAGGAATCCACTGCCCCATAAGCGCCTTCCAGTGCTGATTCCAGATTCGCAATCTTTACGTGTTCTGACTGTACTTTATGCATTTTCCCCTCCATAATTATGAATTAAAAACTCACTCCATCTTATAATAATACATATTACGCGGTCCCGTCACTATCACATAGACTATTTATAATTTTTTATAAATCTTTTATAACCCCGACTTATTTTGTACATATTTTGATATTATCATTTTCTGAAATGCAAAATTGTGTGTACGTTAACTCTTATCACGTATACCAGGGGAGGGGAAATTATGGAAAATACGAATGAGTTCAGTAAAGAATATAAGATTATCGATGCTGTTAAATGTAATGGCAAATATATAGACGTAGACACTTTAAGATCAAAAATAATCGCCACCGGAGCCGTAGCTTTGGCAGCGATAGCGATTATCCTCGTACAATATATATTGTAAATCTGCATGAAAATCCATGCGTTATAAAATCCCTCAATCCGGGGCAAATTCCGGCTTGTCTTTCCGGCTGTCTTCACCGTTCATGAACAGTCGTAGTATGACATATCTCACAGAGTCAGTCTGCCCTTCTTTACCGGGCAGTTGGAACTTTATGACCAGCTCTGACTTATCTTCGCTCTCATCCAGGGCGAGATCGCCGGAACCATCATCTGTTATCTCTTCAACCTTGACCAGCACATTTTCCATACCCGACAATTCTGCCTCGGTATATCCTTTGGCCATATAAAGCTGTTTGATCTGCTGTTTGCTCAGAGATGCCACTAATTCCTGGCCACGCATGATCATGACATTACCATCTCTCCATTCGGCATAAACAGTCGTGTCCAAATCCGGTTCTTCTACTACAACTTCCTGACTTGCAGCATGAGGAAACTTTACGATTACTTTACTGGTCTCAACGACCATTTCCTCTTCGGGCACTTCATCAGTGTCCTGAAATTCTACCACAGGCTCGGCGTTTTCTTCATCCTCCGCCACTGCCAGATCAAGACCCTTTTGAGCGGAGCTTGTGAAAAAACAGGTAGAGAGCGCCAATGTAATAATCGTCAGCAACATAATGAGCCAACCGGAGGCCTTTTTGTAGTTGAAGATCTGGTTTACTCTCGTTCCCACACCAATGCCGCCAAAGGCGAGCTGATATGCAAAAACATATCTTTGGTTTGTGCTACACCGGAGAAGTGATGTAGCATAGGACTTTTTCTCATCCAGTGACATACGGCTGATTACTTTTTCATCACAGGAGAGTTCTAAGTCTTTACAAAATAGTGCATATGAAATCCATACAAGTGGATTGAACCAATGAATTGCGAGCAGCAGGAACCCGATCTGTTTCTTTATGTGATCGCCCCTGCGAATATGTGCCCTTTCGTGTGCAAGCACATTAGTAATAGTCTCATTTTCAAGCCCTGATGGCAGATATATTTTCGGATTAAAAATACCAAGTATAAAAGGCGTATCTATTTCATCACATTTATATACGTTATCTCCCAGTTCTGTCACCTGAACGGAAGCTTCTGTCTGTTTTTTGATGGAGTAATAGCTGTGTCCCATGTATATAAGGACAATAGCCACTCCGGCAAGCCATATCCACTGAAACCTTTCGTATATAAAAACAGTTATAATGCCATGAAAATTGGGAAGAATTCCAATCCTTGATTCTATCTGAAAAGGCAGAATCAATCTAAGAGCTACAACAGACCAGGGTGCTCCCATAAACCACTTCGGCCCCTTTTTCAGCGGAAAGCGCAAAATTATAACAACAGCAATAAGGCATGCGGCTACCACACTCATTTCAATTACTTTCATAAAAATCGTTTCCATTTCAATTCCTCCGTCTGACTAAGTATGTTTTTGTTCACGTTTTTTACTACTTATGCACTTGTATGATGATAGCCGTATTTATGCCTATTATTGTTTTCTGTTGTTAGTCTTTCGCGTTGTCAATAATCCTCTGGATCTCTTGCAACTCCTTTTGCGACAACTTTTGATGGGATGTAAATGCCGCCAGAAATGCGGGCAATGATCCGCCAAAAGTCTCCTCTACAAATTCTTCACTTCTCCTTGTATAAAATTCGTCCTGGGAAATTAAGGATGAAACTATTCCATCCTCGTTTTTAAAGAGGCCCTTTTCGCAGAGCTTCTTAAGAACTGTGTATGTAGTGGATTTTTTCCATCCAAATTCCTCTGAACATAACTTTACCAGTTCTCCGGAACCAACCGGCTCCTTTTCCCATATAAGCTTGGCAAACTGCAACTGAACTTCTCCTAATTCAACAGCCATGACAACCCCCCTCTTTGGTCTATTTGCTATCGACTTATTAATCAGAGTCTACTCTACATAGACCTGCATGTCAACAGCTTAAGCCATAAAAATATCAAAAAATTTAACGTCTTCTACATATTGTGTTATTTATATGATTTAAGTACAAAATAGGAGCCCCCACATATGTTTGTGGGAGCTCCCGCCAGATTTTATCTATTATTTTATTACAGATTGCTGTAAAAGGTATCAATGTTTTCTTCAGGAAGTGTCACAGGATCCCAACCAAAATCCTGAACTGCTGTGATATTTAATCCATTTGCCGCAACATAGTTGGCTATGATCTGCAAGCGAGTCTGTTCCTTTGCTTCGTCATCTGAATAAAGCTTCATAAATTCATCATAATGATCGCCCATGATCTTCTTTGCGCTTTCATCGAAATCTGATCCGTCAGCAACAACCTCGATATTAGTTACTTCATAGCCTTCATCTGTGTTCTTCACATGTATGCAGCCTGGATATGATCCGCCTGACTGAGTCTCCAGGGTCTGACCATTAAGTTTGTAGTTATAGTAGCAGAAATCGCCATAAATACGCATATCCTCAGGATCTGAATCATCCTCAGCTGCGATGTTGATTGAAGGTATTCCAACATCTGCAGGATCATAACCCGCACCAAACTCATTCATTACAGCCTTATATACTTCATAATAGAAAACCTCAGGACCCGGATACTCGTATGCGGGAAGCGCACCTTCCGTTGTTGCTGAAGCTGCTTCGCCGCCACCAACTACGCTGAAGTTTACAACTGTTGCATCAAAATACTCTTCATAAAGCTGGTTGAAGATTTTCTCTGCTTCTGCGCTGTCCATGTTGCTGTAGTCGCCGCCATCATCAGATGTATAGGTATAGGTGCCGTTACCGTCTGTATCATAGGTAACATCTGCCTGCTCCATTACAACGAGCTTATCGTCCGTAATTGTGTACTTTGTCATATTATGATGAGTACCTACATAGAGCTTACCATCCTTGATTGCAAGAGGATTGGCTGTGCCGCCGGACTCAACCTTTCCTACTTCGAAAGGAACTCCATCCTTATAGATGAAAATCGCTGAATCGATGGCGGCCATATTGCCGTCAAGGTTATCATAGGCACTGCTGCAAACCAGGAAAACATCTGTCTGGTCCAAGGTTTCATTTGCATAGCCCATACCATCTGTAAGCTTTTCATCGATTATCTGCGTGAAGGTATCGCAACCTGTAATGTCGATGTCGGGAGCATAAAAGATTTCCTCAGCTGTTTCTTCGGATTCTGCTGTCTCCCCTGTTGATTCTTCAACGGAAGCTTCTTCGGAACTCTCCTCTGCCTCAGCTTCTGTGGTATCAGCTGCTTCCTCCTGGGCGGGCTCTTCCTGAACAGCGTTCTCTGTCTGAGCATCTTTTCCAGTCTCTGTCGTTTTGCCGCAGGCACAAAGTGATGTTGCCATAATACCTGCAATTACCAATGTTACAATTCTGTTTTTCATAATTTTCCCCTTCTCATAAATCTATTTTTTATCTCATATAAACAATACTTTATCATTTATCACAAAAATGTCACATAAATTTGTATTGATTAACCCATTTACCTTGCGTTATAATAGGCAAAAGCATTCACAGTATAGGAGGTACTACATGTTTTCTACAAAGGGAAGATATGCCCTAAGAGTTATGATAGATCTGGCGCAGCAGGATTCTGACCAGTATATTCCGTTAAAAGATATCGCTGAAAGGCAGGACATCTCCAAAAAATACCTGGAGATTATTGCAAAAGAACTCGTTAAAGGAAAAATTCTTGAAGGTGCCAGCGGAAAGCATGGCGGATATAAGCTTACAAGATCTGCAGACGAATACTCTGTAGGCGAAATAATAGAACTAATGGAAGGCTCCATTGCACCTGTAGCATGTCTTGCTGACGAAGACTACGTATGCGAAAGAAAATCCATCTGCAGAACTCTCCCCATGTGGGAAGAATTCTACAAGATGGAACATGATTTTTTCTATAATAAGAAGCTTAGCGATCTCCTCTGATCTCTTTTACAACATTCACAGCTTCTCTTGTCATTTCTTCGATCTTGTCGAAGCTTCCGGCTTTGATAAGGTCGCCCTTTACCATCCAGCTACCACCGCAGCATGCGATTCTGTCGTATGAGAGGTAATCTCTCATGTTCTTCTCATTTACGCCGCCTGTAGGCATGAATTTGATACCTGTATAGGGTGCTGCCATGGCCTTGATCATAGGAAGGCCACCTGCCTGCTCTGCAGGGAAGAATTTAAGAACCTTAAGGCCTCTCTTGATACCCTGTGCAGCCTCTGAAGGAGTTGCTACGCCGGGTACAACTGTATAGCCTTTTTCCAGGCAGTAATCTACTACCTCAGCGTCAAAGCCGGGGCTTACGATGAATTTTGCACCTGCTGCAATAGCCTGCTCAACCTGCTCAGTTGTAAGAACTGTGCCTGCGCCAACCAGCATCTCAGGGTACTTATCAGTCATAATTTTAATAGCATCAGCGGCAGCTGCTGTACGGAATGTAACCTCAGCACACTTTAATCCGCCATTTACCAGTGCCTGTGCAAGAGGCTCTGCATCTTCTACTCTGTCGATTACTACAACAGGTACCACGCCATATCCGGCAAGTTGTTCAAGTATGTCACTCATTTTGTTTCTCTCCATTCTAACTTAACTTGTAATTATGTAATCAGCGCTGTACTCGTGCGCCTTTTCCGCCCATGATAGCCTCTACCTCGCTCTTATCAGCCATGGTAGTATCACCGGGTGTTGTCATTGCAAGTGCGCCGTGAGCTGCACCGTAATCAACTGCAAGCTGTGCATCTCCTGTTGTCATAAGGCCGTAGATAAGACCTGATGCAAAGGAATCTCCGCCGCCTACACGGTCCATGATCTCAAGGCCCTTATAATCCTTTGCCTTGTAAATCTCGCCGTCTGCGAAGCAAAGTGCACTCCAGTCATTAACGGTAGCTGTCTTAACCTCTCTTAGAGTTGTAGCAACTGCCTTGAAGTTGGGATAAGTCTTAACAACCTCTCTGATCATCTTCTTGTAGCCTTCGATGTCGAGCTTAGCAAGATTCTCATCATTACCCTCTATTTCAAAGCCGAGGCATGCTGTGAAGTCTTCCTCGTTACCGATCATTACGTCAACGTATTTAGCGATCTCTTTATTTACTTCTCTTGCCTTCTCGATGCCGCCGATTGCGCTCCACATGGAAGGACGATAGTTAAGATCATAAGAGATTACTGTGCCGTATTTTCTTGCTGTTTTTATAACTTCTATTACGGTCTCACTGGACTGCTCTGAAAGTGCTGCATAGATGCCGCCTGTGTGAAGCCACTTAACACCAAGCTCGCCAAAAAGTCTCTCAAGGTCGAAATCCTCGGGCTTTGCCTTGGAAATAGCCGTGTTTGCTCTGTCTGAGCAGCCCTTAGCTCCGCGGATACCAAAACCTCTCTCTGTAAAGTTCAGACCGTTACGGCACTCTCTGCCGATTCCGTCTGTTTTCATCCATTTAATAAAAGAAGTATCAACGCCGCCCTGAAGAATCAGATCCTCCATAAGCTTACCCACTTCATTGTCTGCAAAAGCTGTAAGAACTGTGGTCTTAAGGCCAAAGCATCTGCGAAGACCTCTTACTACGTTGTATTCTCCGCCGCCTTCCCATGCGTTAAAATGTCTTGCTGTTCTGATCCTTCCTTCGCCGGGATCCAGTCTCAGCATAATTTCTCCAAGTGATACTGCATCAAAAGCTGCATCTTTTCTCAAATTAAAATCCATTTTGTGCCTCCGTTTTTATTCCTTCTATATTCCAAAATATCTCTTAGCGTTGTAATAGGAAATGCCCTGAACTATGGATTTAAGGGCCTCTTCATCATTAGGATACTCGCCATTCTCAACCCAGTTACCTATGAGATTGCACATGATTCTTCTGAAATAATCATGTCTTGTATAGGACAGGAAGGATCTTGAATCTGTGAGCATTCCTATGAAATTACCGAGAAGACCAAGGTTAGCCAGGGACTTCATCTGCTCTTCCATTCCTGACTTGGAATCATTGAACCACCATGCAGGTCCGTGCTGAATCTTGCCGGGAATCTCTGCTGACTGAAAGGCGCCGATTATTGTTCCTATCTGCTCATTATCAGCAGGATTCAATGAAAATACGATTGTCTTTGGCAATTCTTCTGTTTTATCAAGCTCAGATAAAAATGCTGCAAGGTTTCCACCGCAGGAATTATTGGCAATAGCGTCATATCCTGTATCAGGTCCAAGATTCTTAAACTGTCTCTCATTGATGTTTCTTAGGCAGGAATAATGAATCTCCATAGCTATTCCAAGTCTGTGATAGGCTTTTCCAAGGGCTACAAGAAGTGCTGTCTGATAGCCTTCTGCCTCTTCCACAGTAACTGCCTCGCCCTTCATAGCCTTCTTGAATGCCTTATCGCACTCTTCCATAGAAAGCTTTCTGAAAGGTACATAATCAAGGCCGTGATCCGATGCCACGCAGCCATGCTCTGCAAAAAACTCAACTCTCTCAATAAGTGCATCAATTACGTCCTGAGTGGAATCAAGAGATGCCTTATTAACTGATTTTGCAAGCTTTTCAATGTATTCTGCAAAGCCTTCCTTGTGAATATTTACTGCTTTGTCGGGCCTGAATGAAGGTCTTACAAGGAAGTCTATGGTCTTATCCTCTGCAATCTTTTCATGCCAGATAAGTGTGTCTATGGGATCGTCGGTAGTTCCAACGTATGCCACGTTGCTCTGCTTAATCAGGCCACGGACTGACATCCCGGGATCGTTTTTAAGCTTGTCGTTACACTTATTCCAGATCTCCTCTGCATTCTGCGGTGTAAGAGGCTCTGTAATTCCGAAGTATTTCTGAAGCTCTAAGTTGCACCAGTGATACATGGGATTACCGATTGCCTTGGTAAGTACCTCTGCAAAGCCCTTGAAGCGTGCAAAGTCGTCACCTCTTCCTGTCACCAGTTCCTCCGGCATTCCGTTCGATCTCATGAGTCTCCACTTATAGTGGTCTCCTGCTATTGAGCCGTCAGGCTGATATCCGCCAAGCCATACATCTGCCAGTGTCTCAAACCGTCTGTCCTCATAGATCTCCTGAGGAGAAATGTGACAGTGATAATCAATTATGGGCAGGTCTTTAGCATAATCATGAAAAAGATGCTTTGCAGTCTCAGTCTGCAACACAAAATCTTTATCTAAAAACTGTTTCATCGAAGTATGCTCCTATATATATTTATTTACTTTATTTATGTTTACGCATCTTATACTAAGTCTTTACCCCGGCTTTTTACATAGCTTTTGGGACATAAACCAAAATATTCAACAAGAATAACAATTTTTGCAATGTTTTGAATTTTGGCATGAAAAAACCCTTTGGCACGGCAACTTCTGCCAAAGGGTTTAAATCCTGATTATTCGACGTTTTTCAGAGCTTCATTCATTGGTATGTGGCGGATCTTCCGGTACTCGAGAGCAGCAACAACGGCGTAGGTTGCGATGGCCATAAGGAACATTTCCGCGTATACCTTAGGGTCAAGCCAGATAATCATCCAGCCGCTCATCATCTGCTTTAACATAACTCTGAATATCCACACCATCACGTAGGTGATTATGGGATATGATATAAGGAGCGATGCCACAACCACGATTGCTGTAGGAATTATGTACAGAGCTGCGATCTCTTTCTGGGAATATCCGAGAATTTTCGCCATGGAGATGGACTGGGCATTTCTCTCGATTATCAGCTTAGAAAGCAGGTAGATCAGGACTATAAAAAGGATTACCGAGAATCCATCCACCATGTACATGATATTGCCCATAGATATCATAAGCTGTCTGGACACTCGTGTGAGCGACTCCTTATCAACTACTGTTCCAATGTATTTGCTGTCGATGTCAGTAATTTCGCTACTTGAAAAATACCCCGAGAAAAAATCTTCATCCATACCAACAGTGCTATTCAGATGTTTTTTGCTCATGAACACAGTGATTCCGCCGTCATAAGGATAAATTCCTGTAACCTTAAAGCCATAGTATTTATCCTCATAGGGCTCTTTCAGAGTTATTACATCCCCTGCTTTGTATCCGTATTTATCTGCATATGCAGAGGATATCAGCACTGTTTTTTCATCGAAATCTGCGTGTATATAGCGGCTGTCATCACGAACTCCGTAGATTGTCACCTCATCTACTCTGCTTCCGTCTGCGCCCGTAGTTTTCAGGCTGTATGCTGAGAATTTCTCTGCATCCGGATTATTGGTAAGTATTTTGTTTTGCAGGAAAACGTATGAAAACGCCACATTTATCTGATTGTCATCATCTATAGCTCCTACGGGAATCTGCAAAAGATATATATGCTCCGCAAGCATGCTATCCGTAACCACTCCCTGAAAGTGTGTAAGAAGCGGTGGCAGCATCATTCCGAAAAACAGCAGTACATTTGCAAAAAACAGTCCAACGAAAAGCGTTATGTAACTGCTCTTGTTCTGTATAAGTATTCGAATGCGGAATCTGTCAAAGAATCTTATTGCCTTATTTAGTATGATGGCACGCTTTTGTCTTTTTCCTGAAAGGTCACGCCTTATTAGCTTAAGCGGGCTAAGCGCAAGTTTACTTCTAAGGATACAATAGGTAATCACAAGCATTATGATTATCGGAATTATTGTGGTCTTAAGGAATGCATCAGCGTTCCACAGGGTAACATATGTAGGTAGTGAATAGCTTCCGTAATACATCGCCACGCAAACATTTTTAAAGTAGGTATACCCCATGATATTACCGATTAGTGCTGCAATAAGCGTCACTATAAGAGGCATCGCCATGTAATGGCGTATAAGCTCATTTATGGTATATCCAGAAGCCCTAAGAGTTCCTATTACATTTGATTCCCTGTGAATTGTATTGTTTATTGTGATGCCGAATACAAAAGCGATAATGATAATCATTATATATAAGAGCACTGTCATCATCGCTCTGTCTTTTCCGATATCCTCTCCTGTAAAGGTTATGGACTGGTTCAGATAGCGGGGAATAAAGTTTTCCAGAGTTACTTTTTTAGAAATCCTCTCCATGAGATCATCGGAAAGATCCTTCTCCTCTATATCATTTTCAGGCTTTTCATCATATAACCAGCCGTAGTTGTAATGGATAGCACCCTCATCATATTCGTCAAACTGACTCTTTGAAACTACCGCTACACCAAAAGCTGATGAATCAAACATCATGTCATTATTGCTGTAAAAAAGTGCGCTGTAGTCAGAGAGCGCCACAAGACCGACGATTTTATAGGTCTTGCCGTCGGAAGATAAAGTATTATCTATGGCTTTATTTCCGGCTGATGCAGTAAGGTTATCGCCGGGACCGGGCTTTAATGTCAAAGTATCATTCACCGTAAGTCCGTTGTTATCCGCATACATTCTATCGATGGCGATCTCCCCTATGTTTTCAGGAAGTCTTCCCTCCATAACACAGACCTTGTCGATCTCTTCTCTGTTTGCGAAAATCCTGAGCTTTGTGTTGTTGTCGAAGCTTTTTTCTACATAGAAATTGTCATAGATTGTGACACCTTTTTTCTCTATGTGTTTTCTCTCGGATTTTGTCAGCTTCTCCTCTGTTCTGAAATTTCCATCCTCTATGTTGTATTTTTCAAAGCTTTCATCATAAGCAGTACTCATACTCTCGCCTGCTACCAAAAAGCCTGAAACAAAGCCGATGGACAGCACCATCAAAACAAAAATAACTATGTATTTTCCAATATCCCCTGTCAGCTCCCGTAGAAGCCTTCTGTTTAACGGATTTCTCATAAAACTCCTCTATTTGTCTGTGCCGGTTACCACTTATCCTGTGTGCCTAACTGAAAAGAACACTGTCCGTAACCTGTATTTACCAGTCAAGCTCCGCAGCCGTCTGCTTCGTCTCGTTTCTGTAGCTTTTCCTGATAACGCCATCACGAAGCTTCACCACAAAATCAGCCATGTTCTTTATGGCATCGTTGTGAGTTACCATAATAACTGTGTTTCCATACTTGCGATTGACCTCTTCAATAAGAGAAAGGATTTCCTTGGAGGTGTTGTAATCAAGGGCTCCTGTAGGCTCATCGCAAAGCAAAATATCGGGATTTTTTACGATTGCTCTTCCGATGGCGCAGCGCTGCTGTTGTCCGCCTGAAAGCTGACTTGGCTCCTTGTTCTGATGCTCAGTAAGCCCCAGAGTTTCTATGATTTCATCAATATTAAGTGGATTCTTTGAAAGATATGCACCAACCTCTATATTTTCCCTGACTGTGAGATTTGGAATGAGATTGTACATTTGGAAGATATAGCCCAGATGCTCTCTTCTGTAGGCAGTTAGTGCCTTTTCGTCCATGTCGGACATGCTTTTTTCTCTGATGATGATCTTGCCTGAATCGGCAGTGTCGATTCCCCCGATGATGTTTAGTAACGTAGATTTTCCGGATCCGGACGGCCCAAGGAGTACCACAAACTCTCCCTTCTCCACGCTTAGGCTTATGTCCTTCAGTACCTCAACGCGGCTTCCGCCTTCGCCGTATGACTTTTTAATATTCTGTAATTCCAGCTGCATATTCTCCCCTTCTTATGTGCTGTTTTTATTTCTGTGGTATATGTTAGCAGGGCCTAACTGCAATTTCAATATTAGATGTTTCTCTTTTAGGTAAATTTTAGGTTTATGAGACAAAATTAGTCTATAGGATATCGCCAACCCCGGTATTTACAAATGCGGGCTTAGGTGATTCAAATTTTGCACATTCGCTAATTGAGGATTTTTAAAATGAAAAAATACCTATGGATAATTGGATACTCGGCTGCTCTGACGGCATTTACCATATATATCACTTTGGACACTTTTGTACTTACAAAAAGCTATACTACCAATGCATCGGCCATGAGTGCCTCGGCATTTGAGGATTTAGAGGCAGCGGCTGATAACTCTGCAGCTAGCTCATCAAGTACCTCTGACACACCCATAAAGCAGGAATCTCAGGGGGATGGCACTAGCAAGCACAGGAAGCATCATAATTCTGAATCCGTGAATACTAATACCGTCAGTGAAGTAGAAGCCTCCAATGAGACCTCATCCTCCATCGATGCGTCAGACAGCTACACAGGGGATACCACTTACAGCGACGACAACATAACAATCAATCTTTCGGAATATGATCAGTACAATACCAAAATTTATGTAGCAGACGTAACCCTTTCCTCCGCTGAATACCTAAAAACTGCTTTTGCCAATGACACCTATGGCAAAAACATCACAGCTACCACTTCGGAAATGGCAGAAGAAAACAGCGCTATTCTAGCCATCAACGGCGATTTCTACGGTGTTCAGGAAAGCGGATATGTGATCAGAAACGGAATAGTATACAGAAGTGAAGGTGATGGTTCTGAGGTGCTGTGCATCTATGCGAACGGAACAATGGAAGTAATTAATGACAGTGAATATACTGCGGAAGATCTTGTGGAAAAAGGCGTATGGCAGGCATTTTCCTTTGGCCCAGGGCTTATTGAAAACGGCGCGATATCAGTGGATACAGATGATGAAGTTGATATGGCAATGGCAAGTAATCCCAGAACCGCCATTGGCATCATAGATACTAATCACTATGTTTTCGTAGTATCTGACGGCAGAACCTCAGAAAGTGAAGGACTTAGTCTCTATGAGCTTGCAGAATTTATGCAGGACCTTGGAGTAACTACCGCTTATAATCTTGATGGCGGCGGATCATCAACCATGTATTTTAATGGTCAGATAGTGAATAATCCGACTTCCGGAAGAAGTATCAAAGAGAGAGGAGTGAGCGACATTGTTTACATCGCGTGACACAGCAAAATATCATCTTATTTACAGTTTGGCGGGCACGGTATTCCTTGCTGTCTTCGGTGCAATCTATGAATATTTCAGCCACGGCGTTTACTCATATTATATGATATATGCATTTGCAATCCCGCTGATTATGGGAGTTGTGCCCTATTCCTTCATGCTTATCAAAAACATTCAACTGCCTGTATTGCTGATCAATCTATGGAATTCATCGATTCTCACATATAGTGTAGGCAGCGTATTTGCCGGTGTACTCTCGATATACGGAACCACAAATGCTTTGATTTTTGTTTATCCTGTGGCAGGAACAGTTTTACTGATTGCAACACTTATAGCTGCAGCAGTTTATTATGTTAAAAAATCCCTCCTTACCGGTTTATTCGGTAAAGAGGGACCGTAAATCCATTGTGAATGTAAACTTCGCTTTGAATTAAGCAATTAAACTTATGCGCTTGCATTCTCTGCATGAGCAGTCATGGGGATAGGCTCGTTAATTGAAACTGTCGCTGCTTCTGTCTGCTCTTCCACTGTCTCATTTCTCATATCCTTTGAAACCGCGCCGTCCTTGGAGATAAGCTCCATTCCATCTCTATAGCTTCTTATGGCGAATGATGAGGAGTAGCCCTTATCTTTTGCTACTGCTCTTACCTTTTTGGCGGTCTTCTTCACATCCTTTGCATCGCAAACCACTGATGGATACTGGCTGCTCTTTTCGCATACAAAACCCTCTGCCAGAAGTGCTTTTAAAAATTCGTCCTTTGTCATGTTCCTCCTTGATGCGGGATTTAAAATATTCTGTGTCTTTAATCCCACATTTAATGCTATTTGCCATTCTTACGGCGTCAAACATTCAGTATTTTACATCATCGCGGAGAAGAATTGCAAGAACATCCGCTGATAGCCTGACAATTTTAGCATTTTTAATTAAATTTTTTAGTATTTTATTATACTTTTTTAGATTCCCTTTATGCATTTGTACGAATTTAGACACATTTTCGCGATAATATAGACTAAACGCTTATGGTTACCATCAACATTTGGGTTTAGGGAGAGATATTATGGAAAATAATATTAAGAAAATGAGTCCTAAGATTATTGACACAGTAGTCTACAATGGTCGGTACACTGATGCCGCGGAATTTCGAAGGAAAGTCCTTTCTTTAGTGTGCAGCTTTGTAATTGTTGCAAGCGCACTGGCAATTGGAACTTTTCTGATTTAAGATTTTAATAGGGGCTGTGAAAAAATGAGATAATCATTTTTTCCAGCTCCCTTTTTATATCATTTTTTTGTGAGGCATGCTGTTTTTGGCAAAAACAGAGTATAATACCCCTTTCCCCAAGAACTACAAACTTTTTAAACTCAGGCAGCTTCTTGGAGATGCATCTTTTTATTGTGATATTTATATAAGTTATGACCTATTGAAACCAAAAGAACCTCAAGTTTTACGGATTCTATTCCTTTTCGGACTATTCTTTTATACCAACGATCATTTTTTATGATTCCGAAAGTACCTTCCGCTTGAATGGATCTGTTCATTCTAAGGAG
>NZ_AUJP01000037.1 GCF_000424285.1 Butyrivibrio sp. MB2005
CTGCTATATGCTGGGGCAATGGCTGTGGATGCCTTTGCTGCACTATTCTTTGGCTGGCTTTATGATAAGGTCGGGCTGAAGGCTCTGATCATTTCCACACTATGCAGCACATTCTTCTCATATTTTGTTTTTATGACTGGAAATGCCTGGTTGATCGGAGCTGGGATAATTCTGTGGGGGATTGGAATGGGGGCGCAGGAAAGTATTATGAAAGCAGCTGTCAGCGGAATCGTCCCGCGTTCCATGCGAAGCACCGGTTTCGGAATATTTGAGACAGGATTTGGTATTGCGTGGTTTCTGGGCAGTTGGCTTCTCGGTGCCCTGTATGATTTGAATCCTGTGTATCTTGTCACTGTGTCTGTGGTATCACAGTTTCTGGCGATTGCATTTTATGCTTTATGCCTCCGGTGCAATAAGACAGAGTGCTAACAATTCCAGTTTGTTGGAATGAGCATTATACCGGAAGATAAATTGCCACGGAGGAGACAGAGTTTTAAAAGCTCTGTCTCCTTTTTGAAATAATACATTGACGAGTATCTATGTATATGCTATTATCAACACATAGATAAACATCTATATAAGGAGAAGATTATGGCCAAATTAGACGAAGTGCTGATATGTAAGGCTCTTGGAGATCCCAACAGAATGGAAATAGTTAAGATGCTTTCTGATCAGGAGAAGTGCGGATGCAAGCTTCTTGAAAAGTTCGATATTACACAGCCGACTCTTTCTCATCACATGAAGATACTGGTAGATTCGGGACTGGTTAACGACAGAAAAGAAGGCAAGTGGCACTACTATTCAATAAACACGGACATCATGAAAGAATTCTGTGGATTTATTAAAACTCTCTGTAATGAAACTACCGGCAAATGCTGTAAGGGGAAAGCATGATGTGGGACTTTATTCAGACACAGATCCTGGGAATGAAGTGGCTGAACAATTTGGTCGGGGAACTCCTGTCTGCATTAGGATTGGATATAGATAGCAGGATAGGCTCCGGCATACACTTTTTTATCTATGATGTTATAAAGATCACGATCCTTCTTTGTTTGCTGATCTTTGTGATCTCATATATCCAGAGTTTCTTTCCACCGGAGCGTAGCAGGAAGATAATTGGCAGATTTCACGGAATCGGAGCAAATATCGTAGGAGCCTTGCTTGGAACCGTGACACCATTCTGCTCGTGCTCATCCATCCCGATATTTATGGGATTTACGAGTGCCGGATTACCGCTTGGAGTAACATTCTCTTTTTTGATCTCATCACCGATGGTGGATCTGGGGAGCCTCGTACTGCTTATGAGCATCTTTGGGGCAAGGATAGCTATCGTTTATGTTGTGATGGGACTTATGATCGCTGTTGCAGGTGGTACATTGATCGAGAGACTTCATATGGAAGATCAGGTCGCGGATTTTATCAGGAATGCAAACAGCAGCGTTGAAATAGAAACTCCGAGCCTCCCTGTTAAAGAGCGTTTAATATACGCAAAGGACCAAGTAGTATATACATTTAAGAAAGTGTTTCCATACATTCTGATAGGAGTCGGGATTGGGGCTGTGATACATAACTGGATTCCGGAAAGCTGGATCAGGGCAGTGCTTGGGGGAAGAAATCCCTTTGGAGTGATACTTGCAACAATCCTGGGTATTCCGATGTATGCTGATATCTTTGGTGTGATCCCTATAGCCGAGGCACTCTTGTACAAAGGAGCTTTGCTTGGTACGATCTTAAGCTTTATGATGGCAGTGACTACACTCAGTCTTCCGTCGCTCATTATGCTGAAGAAAGCTATCAAGCCAAAACTGTTAGGAACATTTATAGCCATCTGTACAGTGGGTATCATCATTGTCGGGTATGGTTTCAACTTATTTCAATATTTATTCATCTGAAGGAGGATATGGTCATGAATATCAAGGTATTAGGCGGAGGATGCAAAAGCTGTGAGGCTCTCCTTGCATCTGCAAAAGAAGCAGTAGCGAAAAAAGGGATCGATGCGGAGATAGAGTATATCACGGATATGGAAAAGATCATGGGTTTCGGAGTGATGAGTATGCCGGCTCTTATGATCGACGGAAAAGTTGTTTCAGCCGGAAAGGTTCTTAAGGCTAAGGAAGTTGAAAAATTCTTATAGGAGATGTCAGGGATATGGAGGAGAATATTATGCTTTTTGAAACGAAAGAGTGTACTAATCCTGATATTGTGAAAGAGCTTTTTGTTGAGTATTCGCATATCAAAGGGGCAGAAAGCTGTTTTGTTTCCTTTGATAAGGAATTGAATGATCTGCCTGGGTATTATTCAGGTGGAGCGATAATAGTAGGATATGAAGAAGATAAACCCATTGCCTGTGTTGCCATAAAGAAAATAAGCGACGAAACCTGTGAAGGAAAGCGTCTGTTTATCAGACCGGAATACAGAGGAAAAGGATATGCAAGGATAATGCTCAAAGCAATGACGGATAAGGCTTTTGAACTTGGGTTTAAGGAATTGATTTTCACAACGAAACCGGAAGTTATGAGAATTGGATATAGCCTATATAAACGTTTGGGATACGAAGAATTATCAGAGGAAAATGGTATTGTATCAATGAGGATAGATCTTAGCAAGGAATATCCATATGGGTGATTACTAATTGTCTTTGGAGGTAATATGGAAAGAGAACTGTTTATAAGGGGCGCTGATCCCGAAGATGCTAATAAACTGGTGGAGATATATTCATATTATGTTATGAATACCGCTGTTTCTTTTGAATATGAAGTTCCGTCAGTTGCAGATTTTGAAAACAGGATCAAGACAACAAAAGAAAAATATCCATATATGGTGTGTTTATTAAAAGACAGGATCGTCGGCTATGCGTATGCGGGACCATATAGTTCTAGAGAAGCTTATAACTGGACAGCAACAACATCTGTCTATGTTGATAAGGATTATCGCAGACAGGGTATCGGTTCGTTGTTGTACAAAGAGCTGGAAAAAAGGCTTAAAGAACAGGACATAGTCAACCTGCTTGCAGGAGCCGCCTATAGTGATGAAGAGGATGAATATCTCACACATGACAGCTATAAGTTTCATATACGATCGGGATATACAAAAGTAGCTCACATGAAGACTATAGGTAAGAAATTTGACAGATGGTATGATCTGTTATGGATGCAGAAAAAACTATAGTAAGAGGAGTCAAGATCTATGACACACAAAGAAAAAGCAATGAAGATATTTTATGAAAAATTCAATTGCTCGCAGGCAGTTCTTGGAGCATACGCGGATGATTATGGGCTGACGGTAGCTCAGGCTATGAAAGTGGCAGCATGTTTTAGCGGGGGCGTGAGAAAAGGTGAAGTGTGTGGTGCTGTATCCGGGGCAATCATGGTGATCGGGTTGAAATACGGAGACGGACCCGACTATAAAGCAACTGCTTATCCCAAGGCTGCTGAGTTTATGGAAAGATTCAAAGAAAAGAATGCTTCATATATCTGCAAGGATATACTTGGCTGTGACATATCCTCCGAAGCGGGGATGTTATATGCCCGGGAGAATGGACTTTTTAAGGATATTTGTCCGAGAATGGTAGAATCCGCGGTTGATATTCTGGAAGATATGGAAATATAAGCAATTGGTACAGAGGAGAAGAGGATAAGTTTGAGCAGTGGTTGCAGCAGAAGTTCTCATCGATCGATGTAAATACAATTAAAGCATATGGTTGTAAATTGAAGAGCATTTCTCAACGACGAAACGATGCTGCTCATGGAGGTAATTATCTGACATACCCAGATGTATGCACGGATAAGCATAATGTTTACGATAGGGATGTTCAAAGCGCACTCAGAAGCTATTGTGTGAGCTGTCGGACGGATTATGGCGAGGACTTCATATTTGAAAATACAGAGGATGTCCCACATTGTCCAGGTTGTGGAAAGATGGTAAATCCGACTTAGTGAGTGTGAAAACACAGGAGCGCTTATATGAAGTATAGAGAAAATAAGAAAACCAAAGACAAGATAAGTGAAATAGGATTTGGTTCGGCATATATATTTGAGGCAGGATTTGACACTGCGGTGAAAACAATTCGACATGCCTATGAAAGCGGAATCAACTATTTTGACATGGCCGCCGGGGATGGGAGTGCTTTCCCTATGTATGGAGAAGCGCTATCAGATGTTAGGGACAATATTCTATATCAGATACACTTCGGGGCAGATTACTCAAGGGGAACCTACGGATGGTCACTTGACCTTGATACTGTCAAAAGGTCTCTTGATAAACAGCTTCGTGATTTAAAGACTGATTATATAAATTATGGCTTCATACATTGTCAGGATGAGTTTTCAGATTGGGAGACTTATCAGAGAAATGGTGTATATGACTATCTCCTGCAGATGAAGGATGAAGGTGTTGTAAAGCACACCGGTTTATCATCTCATACTCCGGCTGTCATACAGAAGATCATGGATGATGCGGATATTGATATGCTTATGTTTTCTATCAATCCGGGGTATGACTACGGACAAGGTGATTATGCTCATGGTGGTGTGGATGAAAGAGCAGAAGTATATAAGCGCTGTGAAAAAGAGGGAGTTGGAATCTCTGTCATGAAGCCTTTTTCCGGAGGGCAGCTCCTTGATGCCAGGCAATCTCCATTTGGACAGGCACTGACTCCTTACCAGTGCATCAGATACTGCCTGGATAAACCTGGCGTGCTGACAGTCCTTCCGGGGGCTCAGAGCACTGCAGAAGTGGATGAGCTGATCTTGTATTATGAGAAGTCCGAGGAGGAGCTGGACTATTCTATCATAGGCACTTTTGCTCCGCCACAGGCTGCAGGCAAGTGTGTGTACTGCAATTATTGCAAACCATGCCCCGCAGGAATAGATGTTGGCCTTGTAAATAAATATTATGATCTTGCTAAGGTTGGAGATTCCCTTGCAGTAGAGCATTACAAGACCCTGGAAAAGAATGCATCCGACTGTATATCATGTGGCCACTGCAACAGCAGATGCCCGTTCGGGGTAGATCAGATTAGCAGGATGAAAGAGATAGCAAACTTTATGGTGTGAGTCGAATTTATCTGATAATAATAGGTGTGATCATGTCAATAAAAGAATATATAAGTGAGCAAGATAAGACAATTCAGCCAAAACTGGAATTGATTTATAATACAATTCACGATGCAATACCTGATGCAGAAGAACGGTTATCCTGGGGAATGCCTACGTTTTGGAAGGGAAGAAATATAATACATTTTGCTCCTGCCAAGAAACATATAGGATTGTATCCGGGACCTGAGGCAATAGAGGCATTTGCGGATAAGCTGGTTGAATACAAAACAAGTAAGGGAGCAATACAGCTCCCTAATGATAAAGACCTGCCACTTGAACTTATTGCAGACATAGCCAGATGGAGTTATGAGAATAACAGGAAGTGATTTTATGATGACTCTGGTGCTGTACAGTTGTAGGTATTCCTGTAGGGCTCCAGTGTTTTAAGCTTTCTTCAATATCACTGAACCCTTTTGGAAAAGAGATTGTGGAGGAAGGCGGGGCAGTATCACTGCTTCTTAACATCATTTGGATCTGTCTTTCTGGGATTGAACTTGCGATTGCAAACGCGGTGATTGGCTGCATTTTCTGCATCACCATTATTGGTATACCCTTCGGTAAGCAGTTCTTTAAGATTGCTAGAGTAGCTCTTTTACCATTTGGGGCAAAGGTTGTGAGGGTACATTACTAAGAACGGAGCGAGGAAGTAGATGTTTTTTATCATGGGAATAACAGATGGCAGGAAGGACTTTGATTTCAATCAGCTGATTACCTGCGCAATCTGTGGGAAATATGGGCGCTTCAACGTGTTCATGACATATACGGTGCTGTCTCTTTTCTTTATACCGACTTTCAAGTGGAATAGGCATTACTACGTGCAGACCAGTTGCTGCGGAACTGTTTACGAACTTGATCCTGAGATTGGTAAGATGATCGCAAGAGGCGAAGAAGTTGAGATTCTGCCAAGTCATCTGACTCAGCTAAGCGGCGGAAGAGGATTCACGACCGGTTATAAGAGATGCAGACAGTGTGGATACGAGACAACAGAAGACTTTGATTTTTGTCCTAAGTGCGGAACGAGGTTTTGAGGAGCTGGGATTATGCTGAGACTTAGACCATATAAGAGCTGTGATGCTGAAAAGATAAGTGAATGGATAAAAGACGAGGATGTATTTGTTAAGTGGGGCGGAGATCATTTTGGAGAGTTTCCGATTACCGCAGGCATTATTGATGACAAGTACAGACAGAGTAATGGCGACTGCAAAGAGTTAGACAACTTTTATCCCTGGATCGCGATAGATGATGAGAACAGAGTAGTAGGGCATTTCATTATCCGCTACATCCATGGCGATAACAGGATCCTTAGATTCGGTTGGGTAATTGTAGATAATACCATCAGAGGAAAGGGCTACGGGGCAGAAATGCTTCGCCTGGGCCTTAAGTACGCTTTTGAACTTATGAATGCTGAGGTTGTTACCATAGGTGTGTTTGAGAACAATGACATTGCTCATGAATGCTACAAGAAGATTGGATTTAAGGATAAAGAGGTAACGGAAAAAGAGCCTTTTAATATTATTGAGATGGAACTGAAGAGGGAAGATTTTATACTACAAGGCTAGGACAGAAATCAAGCGTGATAATCTCATGGTATATGGCAATATGATGAAGTTTTATGCTGACCCGTTTGAGGAGTTGTTTAATTAGGAGGCAGCTATGGATAGAGAAAAAATTGGATTTAAGGCATGTCTGAAAGCAATAGGAGAAGATTTTGCAGCCGCATATAAAGACAATATGGTTTTTAGTTGCGGAGAAACGGAGCAAGGTTTGTTCTGCTTTTTGGGTATTTCAACACATGATTATGAAGGAGAAGGATTGTGTTTGAAATCAAATGTGGATGATTGGGACTATTATGCGTCCTGCTACGTTCTTGAGAATAATGAAGTTAAAATGGATAAATGTAAGCTTCCGACGTTGGTTTGATTTTTTCATTCTATGAAATGATGTGTGTACGTATTCAAAGGTAGTTGTGGTAAAAGACCATAGCTACCTTTTCTAATAGTTTTAACAATAGGTGTTGGGATGGTTTTAAAGTTCTTATTGAATGGAATTCTAAGGAACCGATCTTGTTCATATTCCAATATATTTATTATCTGGCAGAAGGATTTCTTATTTCTCTTGTTATTGTCTACGGTCAGAAGGCATTTGAGAACATAGGCTATGTAAGGCTTATACATGTCTGATATGAGATACTTCACAGCTGCACGTTCTTCCATGGGAATGGATGCAAAGTATGGTTCGGTGACATTATTGCGACGACTGCGCAGAAGATCTATAGGATCACCGGTATGGAAGTCCTGTATAACAAGTGCATATCTGCAGTGTTCGTCGATATCAAGACAGACTTCATCAATGGAAATGGAATCTGTTAGCGGCAATCTGTCTAACTTGACATATCGGTTGAAGACTTCGTGAGCATAAGTATCCGAGACATGAAATCTTTTGGATATGGATACAGATGTCTCCATAAGATCCCTGTATGCGCTGACAATAAGCATGTCTGTAGCATTGGAAGTTCTTCGTCGTTTATTGACAAACTTAAAATTTTCACTGATGTTATAGTTGCATTCAGGGTTGGTGCAACGCCATCTTCGCTGTTTCAGAATAATGATAAGCGAGTAATTATCCTGAAGAATGGGATGATTGACCTTGCGCTCTTTTACTCCCCTGGAATACATTCTGTAACCACAATTGGGACAGTAATGTGCTACAGGTGGAGTTTCGACTGTTAAAATCTTTGTTCGACCTTGAATTTGTATGTCAGTAATGGAAACTTCACCATCTTCAAGGTCTAATAAATCTGTGATACTATTCATTTATCCTCCTTCAAAACTTATATTTTCCGCAAAAATATGACATGAGAAGGATAAAGGAAGGACAATATAGTCCAACATAAAAACAGGATTAACCAGTTTTATGTACTGATTAATCCTGTTTTTTTATACTATTAAAGAGTGTAGCCCCTCACGAACAACCCTCAAACCAGCCCCTCACGAACGACCCTCACGAATGTCCCTCACGAATAACCCTCACAAAGATTGCCCCTCATAAACTTTGATTACCCGGTCTCTGTGCTTTTGGCACAGAGGCTTTTTGATACCACTATATCCATGTTATTTGGATTGAATCTTTACTTTCTTGCCAGAAAATGCAATTCCAAGTTTTAAAATATTAGTTATCCCATCTTCACGCATTTCGAAATCGTAGTTTTTATCATCTATCTGATTAAGAGCCTCGGATGATAAGGCGTCTAGAGCTTCTTCGCTGAGTTTTTTATCAGATTTGAATTCCATTATAATGCCGGGATATTTTTTGTTTCGCGGAAATAGGCTGATATCGTATCTTCCATCACCAGATTCTCTATTTGATTTTATTTTATATTGATTATCCATTATGGCAATCAATCCAAGCATCAACCCGTGATAAAAGCCTTCCGCTCCAGAATCATAGAAACTGATACTTTTGTTCATGTATTCTGTGATGCCTTCCTGGAGTTTTTTGAGGTCGAATGTGTACAGGCTTTCTGAAATCTTGTTTGCTGTAGTTTGCCCTACAGCACCAATTTGCATTAAATGAGATAGTATTTCATTTTTGTATACTGATGTGATCTCACGGTTAGGAATAGAAACCTCGCAGAGCCAGGAACCATCTCCCAATAGCTCTTTCCTTTGAGCTTTTAAATATCCGGCTACAAGTAGAAGACTATAGATGTAAGATGGATTCTCGGAGATTGATCTATAAACCACATTTTGATCTATTCTGGCTATGACATGCTCGCCTTGCAAAAGAGAAAAAAGGTTTTCTGTGATATCCCCAGTAGTACTTTTGAGAACATCCTCGAGTATTTCATTTTTTCCTGTATTTACCCAGTAGGACTGTGGAAGGCAACCCTTTGATAAATAGCTGATAACAGACCATGGGTTGTATATTTCTTTTGAACCAAACAGATAGCCATTGTACCAGTCTTTTAGTTCTTTTTCTTTATCGGATACTCCGTAATATGAGAGCATTTTCTTGATCTCAGATTCTGTAAAGCCAAAAAAGCTGTCATATTCTTTATCAAAAATAGTATTAACTGCCAGGTTATTTAGACCGCTAAAGATACTTTCCTGAGCAATTCTTAATATACCAGTTAAAAAGCCATATGAAAGATTGCGATTGTCTTTAAATGCTCCAGAGAAAAAGTTTCTCATGAATCCAGTAATTTCATCAAAAAAGTCCTTGGAATAACCTTCCTGAATAGGCGTGTCATATTCATCAATGATGATAATAGGTGCAATATTATAATGAGAATTCAGCATTTTGGAGAGCTTTTGCAGTGATGATGAGAGCTCTACTTCTGTGACATTTCCGTTCAAAATCTTTTCAAAGTATTCTTTTTCGTACTGCGCAAGCTTTGTGCTGCTTCTCAACACGGAGTGTCTACCAAATTCTTCTTGGATAAGTTCGGAGATTTTTGCAAAAGTTGCATCCCATGAATCGAATTTTACGTCTTTGAAGGTCAAGAAAATAACAGGGTATTTACCCTGGTGATCACGATACTGTGGACCACATTTCCATATTTCTTTGTCAGTAAAGTATTTAGAAGTATCTTCGTCAGATATTTCAAAGAAAACCCTGAGCATATCCATGTTCATTGTTTTTCCAAATCTTCTGGGGCGCGTAAACAAAGATACTAGTTCTTTTCTATCAAGGAAGTCACGTATTAACAGTGTCTTATCGACATAATAGTACTCGTCCTGTGCACGAATGTAATCAGAAATACCAATTGGAAGGGGCTTTTTGGCCGTTGGCACAGTGTCTTTTTTGTATATTCCACTTACAATTCTACCGTCTGATGGCTTTTCGGCATCGGCGGGTATTTGCCAATTTCTGCCGATTTTTATTGCTCCTATGACCTTGCCCTTTTTACACAGATCGTTTACTGCACGCACGGATAATCCCCATTCTGAGGCTTTTTCTTTACAGTTAGCCATGTGACCTGACTCCTTTTTAAATATAGTTGTGTTTGCGAAAATTATAGCAGTTATTTCGCAATAAATCAAATTATAGTGATATATTGCGAAATATATTGCGAAAAGCTGCAATCAAGAAAAAATAGCTATTAAAATTATATTTATAGTGCGATACATATTCTAAAGTGCCCAGAGAAATCAAGTACAGTGATTTTATGCTGATTTCTAAGGCAAAGACTCAGCTTCCTGACTTCATGAAGTATTTTGATGAGCAGGGAATTCCTTACAGAGTAGAGGGAAAAGTAGCTTTCAATGACTGTCCTGCCTTACAGGAAATATATAATATCTATGCTGCTGTTGCTGATGCTAAGGATCAGATTTCTTTGTATGCAGCACTTACAGGTAAAATCCTTGGATTTACGCAGGATGAAATGATGATATTCAAGGACTCAGGGAATAGAATAGCTTTGAATTTCGATGAGCTTACTGAGGAAGCAACGGATTCTGAGACTGTAAAGAGAATAAAAATGGTATTGAATTCACTGAAAAAGTTGAGCTATAAAACGCGTTCTCTGTCTCCTGCTGCATTGTTTGAGAAGATTATGGAGGACTTCAAGGTATTTGAGCATGTTAGAAGCCATAATCTGGAGGTTATTTATTATACGCTGGAGTTGCTTAGAAGCGCAGAAAAGTCAGGGACTATCACTTCCTTAAAGGATGGAGCAGCCTATATTGCAGAACTGATAGGTGGTACCAATGAGGTGGAGAGATGTCTGAGTCTTCAGAAGGAAGAGAACGTGGTACATATTGCAAATCTTCACAAGGTAAAGGGACTTGAAGCACCTATTGTTATTCTGAGTTACGGAAGCAGCAGAACTAAGAACGCTAAGATAAGAATAGAGCATAACTCAAAGGCTGAAGGATTTATTTTTAGTCTTGAAAAAGAAGGTGATGCTAAAGGGGCGTATATTACAACCAAGCAGTTTGGCGATAAGAGCGAAGAAGAGAAAGAAGCAATTAAAGCAGAACAGACAAGATTATCATATGTTGGAGCTACTAGAGCTAGGAATGCGCTTATTATGTGTAATAGCCATTCGTGGGTGAATTATAAGAGTGGTGGAAAGTATAAAGATGACTCTGCTTGGAAAGAATTGATGGAAGGCGATGTAAAGAACTTCTTTTCTGAAATGACCCTCACAGCGTCTACTTCTAAAGTACAGCCTACTGAAAATGCCAATGATCTGTATGAAAAGGCGCAGAAGCAGTGTGTGTTACAGGACAGATTGTATAATCCAAATTTTAACCGTATGGAATTCCATACGGTTAGAAATGAAAGCGGAAGGCTAGTGATGACACCTACGCGTTGGATTGAAAAAATGAATGCAATTGGAATTACATCCAAAGCAGGGAAATATGGTGGAACATATGCCCATGTAGATATAGCTTTTGAATTTGCCTCATGGATTTCGCCACAGTTTAAATTGTATCTTATCAAAGATTATCAGCGATTGAAAAAAGTTGAAGCTGAAAAACTGTCTATTGCTTGGGACGTGAAACGGGAGCTTTCTAAAATCAATTACAAAATACACACTGATGCTGTTAAGGAGTTTTTAATTACACCTGAACTCACACCACAGGAAATGTCATATACGTATGCATCTGAAGCAGATGTTTTAAATATGGCTTTGTTTGGTAAAACTGCTGCTCAATGGAGAAATGAGACAGGGACAAAGGGAATGAGCCCGAATATTCGTGATTTTGCATCTGCAGAAGAACTTGTAGTTTTGATAAATCTTGAAGATACTAACGCAGATTTGATAAGACAAGGGATAAATCAGATTGATAGACTAAAGATTTTGAGGGAAAAAGCGTATAGACAGTTGCAAACACTAATTAATAACCAAAAGGCAATAGAATCATTAAAAACGCATTTGATTGCCAATGACAAAAACAAGGGATTTGTTGACAAACTAAAACAGTAAGAATGTTATTTTTGAGGGATAAAGATGATACAGACATTATATGAGAATTACCGCCACTGGTCAGATGGTAGATCAGTATATATACTGTCTGATCCGCATTTTGATGATGCAATTGGCAAGGATATGGTGGATGTCTGGCTTGAAGCAGACGAGCTAGTAGACAAGATCAATAGAACCCGTATGAAAAAGGAGATAGGGTTAGGCTTGCTGGCGATAATGGCAAGGTTGGAATTGTTGATGTGTCTCAAGAGGAGTGGAGGAGACATGTTGAGAAGGCACTTAAACCAGGTTCAATAGAAGACTATTCTGATGCAAGTATCACAATAAGATATCAATACACTCATGATCACATTAACCCTATTTATCTTGAGAAAGTCTGCGAGGAAAGAGATGGCTAACTAAACGACGCGTTTAATGAATTAGAGAGGCGGGTGTGCTTAGACGGGATGATCCAAGATTTGATGAGAAAAAGAGGCTGTGTCATAGAGATGATCTTTTTTATCGAATCGAAGGTGAATCCTGGTGGAGAGCTGAAATGCCATCTGAATCGGAAATGGAAGCTGGAAGAGAAAAGCTTGAGAATTAACCTGTGCCAGAAAAGCAATGAGGAGAAGTCTTGGGATCGAATGGCTCTATGAAAGGTTCTGTGAGAAGTATGATGTCAGATGTGATTTTGGGGAGATATAAGTAGTTATGATTTATCTTTCAAGCTTTATGTTGAGTACTAAGAAGTTAAAGAATCCCAATATATATCCTTACAACGTATTCAAGGATAAGGACATGGAGCCATTTGTCTTTTCTTCAATAACAATTTTGTATGGTAACAACGGCTCGGGAAAGTCCACAATTCTGAATATTATTGCAAATAAGTTGATGCTGAAGGGGAAAGAATACGCAAATTCTAATTCCTATGGAACTGTAGATTACTGTGGGCAGTTCTCGTATGAGTGTAGATATAGTCTTGCAGATGATGAGCGAACCGGCAGAGCGTATAGTTAAATGACAGGTGAAGCGATTATTACTACAATATAAAGAGATTTTCAAATTGGAGATAATTATAGGCGAGATAGATGTATGAGCAGAGTATTGGTAATTCCAGATGTGCACTTAAAGCCCTGGATATTTGATAAAGCAGAAAAGGTGGATAAACTTAGATATGATGATATCGTTATCTTGGGTGATTTAGTAGATGACTGGGGAAAAAGCAATGAGATCGAATTATACAAGGAAACTTTGGACAGAGCGGCAGAGTTCGCAAAGGAGTACGACCGATCATTATGGTGTTATGGAAATCATGATGTTTCATACCTTTGGGATGTTTTGGAAACGGGCTATTCAATTCAGGCTAGAATAACAGTTATAGAAGGGATAACAAAACTTGAGCGTATTTTGGAGGAAAGATACAGGTTTGTGCATAAAATCGATGATACACTTTTTAGTCACGCCGGTTTGACGGAGAACTTTACACTTCACTCATGCGGATATCACGTGAAGGATATCGATGAAATACTTGCAAGAATCAATCGCATGGGTAAGCAGGAGCTTTGGAGAAACAGTTCCCCAATCTGGGCAAGGCCACAGCAGGATTTTTACCGGATGTTCAGGGATGATGTTTTATATCAGGTTGTAGGTCATACTCCTGTAGAAGAACCACTTGATTCGTATGGGGTGCTTTCGTTAGATCTTTTTTCAACTTATTCTAATGGGGATCCATATGGTAATCAGAAGCTGTACATCGTCGACACTGTGACAAGAGAATACAATGAGGCAAAATTGCCTCCAAAAAGATCAAAATGATTAATAAATATCCTGCATATGGACACTATAAAGCCAGTTTTGACCGGCTTTTGTGGTGTCCTTTTAAAGAGTGAAAACTACTGGTAAGGCTTTGTATAGTATGCAAAGTTACTGCTCCTTTATACTGGTAATACATATTTAATAATATATGGCATGTAGGCGGTATATAATAGATATAGCTTGCGCAGGTTGATTTCCTTGCTAAGATATCTGAGCGGAACGAGATCATGATTGAGAGGGATCAGAGTAACAAGGATTCAGCAAGGCGCATAAAAATGATTTATACATGGGCACAGAAAAATGGTTATAACGAAATTTGGACGCCCAAGAAAATGAGTGTTTAATGTAAATGTCAGAAAACTGACGTGAGGAATATATATGTTGGAACCAGGATTATATGAACAGGTCATAAATAAACAGATACAGTCAGAGCTTACAGGATCTTCAGATGATTTAAAGCGAGTTGAGAAGATTGATGGAGCTGAAGCATCGGAGATACTTTCAAAGTATGTTTCGGAAGTTCTTCATAAAGCGCTGGATCGTATCTCTGATGATGAAAATCTTGAGGCGAAGATTGACCTGGTTAATAAGGTCGTTGGCCTGATTTCAGAAGAAAATGATTTGGATGATCTGAAGGAATTGGCAGTAGCTGATAGTGCTGAGCAGCTGCTGGCGCTGCTTTCAGAAAATGATCCTATGTACAAAATTGGGCAGCGTAAGGCCAAGGATATAGTGCGCCCAGAAACATCAGTTGCTCAGAGTAGCCTGTTTACCGGGGCTATTCATGAACCGCAGATGTATTCTGAGCTTCGGAAGGAAATGGAAACTGCGGATAGAATCGATATGTTGGTTTCCTTTATAAAATGGAGCGGTTTGAGGCTTTTGTTCAAAGAATTAAAAGATTTTGTGGACCGTGGTGGCCAGCTTCGGATAATCACAACTTCTTATATGGGAGCTACGGATGTTAAAGCTATCGAAGAGCTTAGCAAGCTTCCTGGCACCGAAGTGCGCATATCCTATGATACTAAGCGAACCAGGCTTCATGCTAAGGCATATATTTTTTATAGAAAGACAGGCTTTACTACTGCATATGTGGGTTCATCGAACATGTCAAATGTAGCTATGTCCAGCGGTCTGGAGTGGAACATTAAAGTTACCACAAAGGATATGGCTCCTACGATACAGAAGATAGAAGCAACTTTTGAGAGCTACTGGAATTCTACAACCTTTGAGAAGTATACCCATGATAGCTATGATAAGTTAAGGACTGCACTAAGAGCTGAGAGGCGAGGAAAGAATACAGAGGGCTATGGTTTTATTGTAGACATCAATCCATATCCTTATCAGCAGGAGATACTGGATAGGCTAAGTGCCGAAAGAAAAATCAGAGGACGAAATAGAAATCTTGTTGTTGCTGCTACGGGTACAGGTAAAACTCTTATTGCGGCATTTGATTACAGAAGATTTTGTAAGATGCATCCGGATAAGCAGAATAAGCTCCTTTTTGTAGTGCATAGAGAAGAGATTCTTAGGCAGAGCAGAGAGGTGTTCAGGGCTGTTTTAAAGGATCCAAATTTTGGTGAGTTGTATGTTGGCGGCGAGAAGCCGGAAAACTTGGATCATCTTTTTGTATCGATACAGACAGTGGCTTCACAGGAGTTATATAACATACTTCCTGCGAATCATTATGATTTTATCGTAGTAGATGAGTTCCATCACGCGGCTGCGCCGACATATCAGGGATTACTTAGTTCATTCAAGCCTGAGGTGTTATTAGGCCTTACAGCTACTCCGGAACGTATGGATGGAAAGAACGTCCTGGATTACTTTGATGGCAGAATAGCTGCAGAAATAAGACTTCCTGAGGCGATTGAGAGAAAACTATTAAGCCCTTTCCAGTATTTTGGAGTATCCGATGAGACGGATCTCTCAGAAGTAAGATGGGTCAGAGGTGGCTATGATAAATCAGAGCTGAGTAATCTGTATTCGCTCAACAGAACTATTGCAGAGAAGCGAGCAAATCATATCATCAATTCTTTATATAAGTATGTGACGGATATGGACAGTGTTCATGGCCTGGGATTCTGTGTTTCCATAGAACACGCAAAGTTCATGAGTGACTACTTTAACGAAAAGGGCATTCCGGCAATAGCGCTTACATCGAGATCTTCAGATGATGACAGGGTCAATGCTAAGAAGATGTTACTATCTGGTGAGATTAAGTTTATCTTTGTTGTTGATCTGTACAATGAGGGAATAGATATTCCGGAGGTTGAGACTGTTTTGTTCTTAAGACCTACGGAATCACTTACGGTGTTCTTACAGCAGCTTGGTAGAGGGCTTCGGTTGTCGGATGGAAAGGAATGCCTGACAGTTCTTGATTTTATCGGGCAGGCTAATAAGAAATATAACTTCGAAGAGAAGTTTTCAGCGCTGCTTGCTAATACAAATCACAGCGTCCAGTATGAAATAAAGCATGGATTTACTGCGCTTCCAAAGGGCTGTTATGTGCAGCTGGAAAAGAAGGCTTCTCAGGTTATTCTAAATAATATAAAGCAATCCTTTGATAGTAGGGCAGGGCTTGTATCAAGAATTGAGACATTTGCAGAGGACAGCGGATTAGAACTGTCTTTGAAAAATTTCCTGAGCTACTATCATCTGAGTCCCTATAGTATTTATGCCAAATACTCCTTTGTGAGACTTTGTGCTGATGCCGGTGTGATCAGTGATTTTAATGAGCCGATTGAAGAGAAAATGACAAAGGCCTTTGCAAAGCTTATCGCGGTGGATTCTGCGAAATGGATCCGGTTTTTACTTGATGTCTTACCAAGAGTAAATGACATAAACATTAGTATGTTGCCTGAAGCTGAGAAGCGGATGATGCAGATGTTCTACGTAACACTGTGGCAGAGTACTGTGGATGATTGGAATTCTCTGGAAGTAAAGCAGAATTTGTCAGAGCTTTACAATAGCAAAAATATGTTTAGCGAGTTGATTGAACTTCTTAACTACAACCTCGAAAGGATTGATGTAGTAGGTGATGAAGTAGATCTGGGATTTGATTGTCCGCTAGAATTATACTGTACTTATACCAGGGATCAGATCCTTGTAGCCATGGATTTTATGAAGCCGCAGACTGTAAGAGAAGGTGTGAAGTGGCTTGAATATAAGCAGGTGGATGTGTTCTTTGTAACGCTTAATAAAGCAGATAAGGATTATTCACCTACAACAATGTACAATGATTATTCTATCAATGAGGAGTTTTTCCATTGGCAGAGTCAGAGTACAACGTCGGATACTTCTCCGACCGGGCAGAGATATATTAACCATGTTCATGAGGGAAGTAAGATCCTGTTATTTGTAAGGGAGTTTAAGAAGGATTTGGCAGGTGCTGCACCATACACGTATCTGGGGACTGCAAAATATGTGAGCCATTACGGCAGCAGGCCTATGAATATAACATGGCATCTGGATAATCCGATACCTGCTAAATACATTAAGAAGACAAGCAAACTGGAAGTAGGATGATTATTTGGGAAAATCAAAAACGTTTGCATTATCAATAGTTTGAATATTCACTACATAATCAAAGGAGACCAGCGAATATGAACTTTGAAACTATTTGGACTAATATTAAGCAAACTAATCTAAAAGAGGCGATATGACAGAATTTGGAAATACTGCACTGGCAAATTTAAAGCGATACTTTGGTTATGATTCGTTTAAACCTGGCCAGGGCGAAATTATAAATACAATATTAGATGAGAAAAGGGATGTGCTGGCAATAATGCCGACCGGTGCAGGTAAGTCCATCTGCTATCAGATTCCGGCTATAATGCTGCCAGGCATCACAATTGTTATTTCACCGCTTATTTCACTGATGCAGGATCAAGTAAAATCTCTGAATACAGCGGGAATTCATGCTGCTTATATCAATTCATCCATTACGGATTCACAGATAACAAAGGCCCTTGAGATGGCAAAGTCAGGGACATACAAGATTATTTATGTTGCGCCGGAGCGTCTGGACAACTGGGAGTTTACGAATTTTGCAGACAGTGCTGAGATATCAATGGTTACAGTTGATGAGGCACACTGCATTTCCCAATGGGGACAAGATTTCAGACCGAGTTACCTGAATATAGTGAAATTTGTTGAAAGGCTTCCAAAAAGACCTATCGTTAGTGCATTTACTGCAACCGCTACGGAAGAGGTAAAACGTGACATAGAATGCGTATTAAAACTCCAGAATCCCGGTGTTTTTGTTACAGGGTTTGACAGAGAGAATCTGTATTTTTCTGTTGAGCATATAAAAAACAAGGATGACTATATAAGAAAATATGTCAAAGACCATAGTAACGAGAGCGGAATAATATACTGTGCAACCAGGAAGAATGTTGATGCAGTTTTTGAAATGCTGACTTTGGATGGTGTTCCCGTGGCCAGATATCATGCAGGCCTTGATAACGAGTATAGAAAGAACAGTCAGAATGATTTCATATTTGACCGTAAACCTGTTATCGTTGCCACTAATGCTTTTGGTATGGGAATAGACAAATCTAATGTCAGGTACGTGATCCATTACAATATGCCTCAAAGCATGGAGAACTATTACCAGGAAGCAGGAAGAGCTGGACGAGATGGTGAGAATTCACAGTGCATTCTGCTGTTTTCTGCCCAGGATATCATGATAAATAAGTTTCTTCTGGATAAGAAGGATTTCAGCGAGGTGGATCCTGAGGACGAAGAGCTGATCAGACAGAGAGACCTTAAGCGTCTTAAGGTGATGGAAGGCTACTGCAGGACAACCGGGTGTCTGAGAAATTATATTCTTGAGTATTTTGGCGAAGAAGTGAGTACGCCATGTGATAACTGCGGGAACTGCCATCGTGAGTATAAAGAGATTGATATGACTGACGCTGCTAAACAGGTCATCAACTGTGTATACGAGACCAAGGGCAGATATGGGATGAATATTGTTCTGGGTACACTTGTGGGTGCAAACAGAGCAAGGCTTCGTGAGCTTGGCACTGATAACTATAAGACCTATGGCGTTCTTAAGGAGCACAGTGAGACAGAGATACGTCTTTTGATGAACCAGATGATCATGGACGGATATATCATTCAGACTGATGGCAGATACAGTGTGGTGAAACTTGGGGATATAGCGGTATTAAAAGATCCGGATGCGAAAGTCCTTCTACGGACTTATGAAGAAAAAGAAGTCAGTACCAGGGCAGGAAAAGCCAAGGCGAGAAGTACGGATTCACTTACCAAAGCAGGATATGAACTGTTTGAGGCACTTAGGGTACTCAGGATGGAAATTGCAAGAAGGGAAGGAATGCCGCCTTATATTGTTTTCAGTGATAAGACTCTGATTGATATGTGTGCCAAACTTCCTTCAAACGAGCAGGAAATGCTGGGAGTTTCCGGAGTTGGTACTAATAAATTTGATAAATACGGTAAAGAATTCTTGAAAAAAATAGCTGAGTTCATGAGTGTAAATCCTGATGCTGTTATCAGTATGCCTGTTTCTGGCGGTGAAGACGATGATGAATTCGTGCATAGGAGAGGTATTACAAAGAAGAAAAAAGTTGATTTTTATCTCCCCAAGGAAGATATAGAGAAGTTTGAATATAAGGATCTTTATTACATAACCGAGATCAAGGATGAACTGAACCGCATATGCTCCGCTGATGATGTAAAGAAGATGGTGGGGACGAGAATCTGGGATGTGTTGGCAGAAAAAGGTCTGGTGGGTGAGAAGTTTCTTGGTGGTATTAGCCAGAAATATCCAACAGCAGAAGGCAAGGAGCTGGGAATTGTCTCTGTGGACAGGGAGAGCATGAAGGGTAATCATTATACCGTTTTGATGTATCCGCCTTCAGTACAGAAAATGATTGTTGAATACTATGCTAATATTCATAGAGACGGCGAGTAAGAGTAATTGTGGAATAAAGCATGGAGGAGAAATTTTATGAGTACAGTAAAAGAGACAATAGCAAAGAGAAGTTCAACACGTGGTTATACACAGGACCAGATTATAAAGGAAGAGCTTGATCAGCTATTATCTGCAAAATACATATGGATGGAAGCATGAGAAGCATGTCTGAATGTGAGCGAATAATTAAAAGTATCGAGCATTTTTATGGTCATTTGGAGATTCAAGTTGTAAAGAGTCTGGGGCTATGTTCTGTGGAGTATAAGGAAAACGTGGGGCCAAGGAAAAAGGAAATAATAGAGTTTTGTGAGGTCATATAAATGGTGATAAAAAGAATAATTGAAACTGATGATAGAGCAGGCCGGTTTATAAATGAAGCATTCACAGATTATGCGATAAAGAGCAATGTGAAGCTGAATTTTGAGGAGTACTGCTTTGCTGCAGAGAATGATGAGGGAGAAATCATTGGAGTAATAACCGGAAGAGCATATTACAACGAGGTTCATATCGGTGATCTGATAATTGATGAGAAGTATAGAAGGCTTAGGCTCGGATCAGAGCTAGTTAAGAAAGTTGAGGAGGAGTATTCAGGAAAGGGATATGAGAAAATCACCCTAACGACGTTTGGATTCCAGGCACCTGAATTTTATAAGAAGCTTGGATACTCTTTGGAATTTGTCAGAGATGACAAGGATCCTAAACTGAGCAAGTATTTCTATTCAAAGGCAATCTGAGTAATGGAGCATTATGAAAGAGGCATAAGAACATGCTTGAAAGAATGGATGATTTCTTTACTGCCCGTATCAATGGGTATGATGAGCACATGAAGAGCAATATTGAAGGCGCGTCTTTGTTTTATAAGTTTACAGCAGCTCTTTTGCCGGTCGGTGAAAACGCAAAAGTGCTTGATCTGGGTTGCGGAACAGGACTTGAATTAGAGGAATTCTTTTTGGTAAATCCAAATGCAATAGTTACCGGAATTGATCTCACAGAAGCCATGCTAGATTCACTAAAAGCTAAGTTTCCGGATAAGGATATTACAACAATCTGCGGGTCATACTTTGATGTGCCCTTTGGAGATGGAATATTTGATGCTGCAGTTTCTGTGGAATCGTTACATCACTTTTCAAAAGAGGAAAAGATTCCTTTATATGCGAAGCTTTGGCAGGCACTTAAGCCCGATGGATATTTAATCCTGACTGATTATTTTGCAGAGACAGATGAACAGGAAACGTTTTTCAGGCAGGAGCAGATTAGACTAAGAAAAGAGCAGAACTTGCCGGATGAAGTGTTTTATCATTATGACACTCCGCTGACTGTGGAGCATGAAAAAGAAGCTTTAATAGCTGCTGGATTTACAAAAGTAGAAGTGCTTAATCATTGGGAAGCAACATATACACTGAAAGCAGGAAGGTGATAAGGTAAAGAGCCATGAGCCTACAATTTGTAAAAGCAAGCACTTCTGATGCTTTGACACTAAATGGAATGCTCGCATGGCTATGGAATAACTGTTGGATGCGGGACAACTATAGATGTGGAACCCATTCACGAAATGGAGAAATCTCAAGAAACACGTTGAGTTCATCAGGTATTCGGATTTATCTGATGGGGGCTGTTGCCATGACATCATCATGGATAAGAGAAAGATAAAGAACTGACATTTTTCGTTTGTCGGGATGAACGTTGGTGTTGTCCGGCACATTAAATGAGTCCTCAATCTTCACTTTAAATGAGGCTGCATAGGGTGTCAGACAAAGGGTTCAGTCAGATTGTTTGACACC
>NZ_AUJP01000038.1 GCF_000424285.1 Butyrivibrio sp. MB2005
GAAGAGAGCTATACATCCAAAGCGGATTTTCTTGCGATGGATGCAATCCCTGTGTATAAAAAGGGAAGTAATGCTGACTATGTTTTTTCCGGAAAAAGGATAAAACGTGGACTTTACAGGCACTACGATGGGACAATAACAAATGCAGACATAAACGGAGCTGCCAATATCTTAAGAAAAGTATTCCCAAAGGTAACCCAATGGGATAGGGGTATAGTGGACATGCCCTGTTCTTTGGGATGCGTTAAGCATCCCAAAGGTTCATGCCGCTCTGCGGCATAACAGAAACCTCTTCCGACGCAGAGTCGGTGGAGGTAGTTCATCTCTGTTATGATGTGATGATGCTGGAGAAGGCTGATGATAATTCAGGATATTGATAAAGGAAGGCCCTTTGACTGGGGCAAAACATCAGAAGATTATGCCAAGTACAGGGACATTTATCCGCAGGAGTTTTATGAGTACATTTTGCAGCTGGGTTTGTGTAAGGACGGACAGAGGATGGTAATGAAAAGAGAATAATCTTTGAAAATATCGTGCTAAGGCGCAAATCGAAGTTTGGTAGTGGGGTAGTACAATGATTAGAATTATTAAAAACAGTGATCTAACACAATGTGGTTCGATTTATACAAAAGCATTTCCGATGGAATATTGGGGAATAGATTGGACGACAGAAAATGCCACAGAATATCTTCAGGATTTTTTTGAACAGAGAAGATTTGTGGGATTTGTATATGAGGAAAATAAAGAAGTACTAGGGTGTATATTCGCACTTCGTAAGATTTCAGGCAACAAAGAAGAGATTTATATTAATGAGATGGCAGTACTTCCTGAGCGACAAGGTCAAGGAATAGGCAAGCAATTATTAGATGCTGTTAAAGATTACAGTAAAGATAACGGACTTGCTGGAATAGTTCTTTATACAAGCGAGTATGCGCCAGCGGCTAAATTTTATGAAAAGAATGGATTTAAGCTATCTAATGGAACTATATGTATGTATTGCGAATAATTGAAAGATAGTTTACAGAATCACTTTAAGCTTGTCAGAGTGACAAATTCAAGTTTTTATGGGAGATAACACCATGGCATTTGACTTTAAGAAGGAATACAGAGAATACTACATACGAAAGGCTTGGCTATAAAGTATATCGAGATGATGGAAACAGATATATGATGATAAATGATTAAGAATTATCTTCCAGTTATATTTACGACAACAATCCGAGTTATAAGGATCACGGAGAAAATGATTGAGATCACATACTTTCAACTTTTTCTATTTATAACAATAATATGGATAATTACTCGATGTATCATAACGATGAAATCGAAGACATTTTCAGTAAAGCATGAATGTCGGCAGCTTTTGGTTTATGTGTGTATTGTTGTTATTTGCAGATTTGTATACTTCGGACTCCATCTTGAGAATGGAAAGATACCGACATTAAAGGTAGGCTTTGGAGATGATATCCGTGATATGACCAGTTTCATTCCATTTTATTTTCTTGTAGACCGGTATGATGGTTGGAAGATGAACATTATTGGGAATATCACAATGTTCATACCGGTTGGGATTGTATGGCCGATTTGTTTTAGCAGACTAGATACGATTAGAAAAACCATATTTGCAGGTGCTGGGTTTACTCTACTTATCGAAGTGACTCAGCTCTTTTGTCTCGGAAGACATACGGATGTTGATGACTTGATCTTAAACACAATCGGTGTAGCAATTGGAGCATATATTGTATTCTTGATTCGGAGAAGGCAGAAGAAAGAATAGTTCTTTATGGACAGTTGAATCCAAGTATGTCGGGATGATGCGATATTAAGTTCAATCAGAATTTATTATTTTGAAACTTTAATTGTCGGAATGAAATATAGATGGGGAGGTTTTAGATATATGTGGATCATATTTGCACTGTTATCTGCAGTATTTGCCGCATTAACCTCAATATTGGCTAAGATAGGAATCGAAGGAGTGGATTCTAATCTGGCTACGGCCATCCGAACCGTGGTAGTGGTTGGAATGGCCTGGATTATGGTATTCATAACTCATGCACAGAGCGGGGTATCGACGATCGGCAAAAGAAGCTGGATATTTCTTATTCTCTCAGGTCTGGCTACGGGTGCTTCGTGGTTATGTTATTACAAAGCATTACAGTTGGGAGAAGCTTCTAAAGTAGTACCTATAGACAAACTCAGCGTGGTGATCACTCTGGTTCTGGCATTTGTGTTCCTGCATGAGCAGTTTACTGCAAAGTCAATTATGGGATGCATCCTGATCGGAGCGGGGACGCTGCTGATGGTAATATAATATTCAGGCATTATCGAATAAGGAGACGAGCAATGAAGCAGTATATTGTTGATGCTTTTACAGATAAGCCCTTTTCTGGAAATCCGGCGGCTGTATGTGTAATGGATAAATGGCCGAAAGAAGACTTCATGATGAAATTGGCTATGGAGAATAATCTGAGCGAGACAGCGTTTATTGTCAAGGAGGAACAGGGTTATCACCTCAGATGGTTTACTCCGAGATCAGAGGTGGAACTATGCGGACATGCTACTCTGGCATCTTCTTTTGTAATTTTTAATTACTTTGAGCAGAATAAGGATGTAATAGAATTAAATACTCTCAGCGGAAAACTAACAATTGCTAGAAAAGGTAAACTCTATGAGATGGATTTTCCTACATATAAGCAGCAGGAGATACCAGTGACGGATGAAATGGAAAGTGCATTTGGAGAAAGACCCGTTAAGGCTATACTGGGACCTGATCTTGTATGTATTTTTGAATCTGAGGAGCAGATCCGGAACATGCAGCCGGATCAAGCTAAACTTGCCGGGCTGCCCGGGCGTGGACAGAATGTTACGGCAAAGGGAAAAGATACAGACTGTGTATCGAGGAGTTTCTTTCCTAAACTCTTGGTTCCGGAAGACCCCGTGTGCGGTTCTGCGCATTGCCAGATAGCTGGTTTCTGGTCAAAAGAATTAGGAAAAACCGAGATTCATGCTTACCAAGCATCAAAAAGAGGTGGGCATCTATACTGCAAACTGCTTGAGAATGGAAGAATAAAAATAAGCGGAGAAGCTAGCTTGGTTGCTATTTCAGATATAGTTGTTGTTTTTTAATTTCAGTACAATGTTCCATAGAAGAATCATGTTTTAACTGTGAAAGGATAATAAAATGACAGAATGGGAAAAAGCACAGGCCGGTTTTTTATATGATGCCAACTACGAAACAGATATTTTAAAAATGCGTGAAAAGTGCGCAGATCTGTGCCATGAATTTAATATGTGCAGGCCATCCATTAGATGCAGATCAACGAAATAAAGGATTGGAAATAGCTCTTCCAATCACTGTAGGAGATAATGTATGGATAGGAACGCAGGTGTCTGTTTTGCCGGGTGTTACTATTGGAAGCAACACAGTTATTGGGGCAGGTAGTGTGGTAAATCGAGATATTCCCGATGGAGTTATTGCAGCTGGAAATCCATGTAAGGTTATAAGGAAAATTACTGATGAAGATAAAAATAAGTATCCTATCTGGAAGGAGACGTAAATATGAATTATAGAGTACTTGGAAAAACAGGATTAAAAGTAAGTGAAATAGGATTTGGCGGAGAGTGGTTGGAGCGTCATCAGGAAGAAGAATCTATTGAATTAATGAAATATGCCAGTGAAAAAGGTATCAATATTATTGACTGTTGGATGCCTGATCCTAAGTCAAGAGATATCATTGGAAAGGCAATGACTGGTAATAGAGAGAAGTGGTATGTGCAGGGCCATTTTGGCTCCACATGGCAAAATGGCCAGTATGTTCGTACAAGAGATATGAAGTTTGTTAAACCTGCGTTTGAGGATCTTCTTACAAGACTTCAGACTGACTATATAGATATCGGAATGATTCATTTTGTGGATACAGTGGAAGACTTGGAATATCTTCAGAATTCAGATTTCCTGCAGTATGTTATGGAGATGAAGGAAAAAGGGGTGATTCGTCATATTGGAATGAGCTCTCATGATCCAAAGACAGCTGCTTTAGCTGTAAAATCAGGCCTTATAGAAATGCTTCTGTTTAGTGTTAATCCTGCTTTTGATATGCTTCCTTCCGGTCAGGATTTGGGTGAACTGTTGGAAGAGAACTATCATTATGATAATCAGCTTGCAGGAATTAATACAGAGAGAGCAGATTTATATAAACTTTGCGAAGAGTATAATGTGGGAATCACTGTTATGAAAGGCTTTGCCGGAGGACGACTCTTTGATGAAAAGAGATCACCGTTTGGTGTAGCTCTTACTCCTATACAGTGTATTCATTATGCTTTAACGCGTCCGGGGGTATCATCTATTCTCTGCGGATATGATACAAAGGAGCAGGTTGATGAAGCAATATCCTATGAAAGCGCAACTGATGAAGAAAAAGATTATGCATCGGTACTTAGTGGTGCGCCATTACATTCCTATAGAGGTGAGTGTACATACTGTGGTCACTGTAAACCATGCGTTGCCAAGCTTGATATTGCTATGATCAATAAGTATTATGATTTGGCTACTATGCAGACAGAAGTGCCAGAATCAGTAAAATCACATTATATGCAACTTGGCAATACGGCTTCTGAATGTATAGGATGTAAGCAATGTGAACCCAGATGTCCATTTGGAGTTCCAATTGCTGACAGAATGAAAAAGGCTACTGAATTATTTGGAAAGTGATCAGCATATGGTATTGCCTTCGAAAAGTATGAGGAGAAGCATGTTGAAAAGCTGATTGGATAGTAAGCTATATCCGAATATTATCGTGCTTAAATATAGCGGATATCCTGCCTACCAAACGTCACTAAAAATGCCCAAACGTCACCAAGATGCATGAAATTTGCATGGTTTTTGCGTTGAAAGCCGATTTTCAGTGTGATATTGTTATAATGCGCCAAGAAATGAGCAGCAGGGAAGCAGCTCATCTCCTGGCTTTTTCTTTTGCAAAAGGATATCAATAATTTGCATTGCAGATTGACGATTTATGATGAGAATCATGAAGAAGTTGCCTCTTTAGAGTAAACCACCGGATTAACAAAAAAGTAATACAAATGATAGAAATAATAAATTGAATGTAGAGCAATGAAATGCTATATTCAAATTAAATAAGAAACCTATGAAGAGTGCGCGAGGGACAAGCCCTATGACCGCACGACAACCTGCCACGAATACTGGTGGTAAGGTGCCAAAGCTTGATCGATGGGTGCAGACTACTTCGTAGTAGGGACTCATCGAGACGATGGGTCTTTTTTTGTTGGTTCACCAACGGGAAAGATGTCTTTTGCTGCCTCTTTATAGTAGATAAGGAGGCGTCTATGCAGAAAAAATCCCCAATTGTTATTAACGTACCACATTCATCACTTTATATCCCTGAAGAAGAAATGCAATTCTTTGAAAAGCCCAAGCTTATTAGAGAGCTTGTAGCTATGACAGACCATTGCTGCGATGATCTTTTTGATACAGGGCATGAGATGCTTACATTTCCTGTTTCCAGACTTGTATGCGACTTTGAAAGGTTTAGGAATGATGATGAAGAAATCATGTCAGAGAAGGGAATGGGAGCAGTATATACTAGGTGCTCTGTCATGTCATTGCTCCGAAAGGTGGATCCTGTTCATAAGGAGAGAATTTTACAGACATACTACGATAAATACCATGGGATATTTGAAAGTCTTGTAGAAGATAAACTGAATACACATGGAAAATGCATTATCATCGATGGTCATTCATTCTTTGAAACTCCTTTGCCATATGAGAATGATCAGCGTAAAGACCGGCCGGATATATGCATAGGAACAGATTCATACCATACAACCAGAGAACTGGAGAAAGAACTGAAATGTTTCTTCAGAAAGTCTGGATATTCTGTAGCAATCAACAGTCCTTTTGCTGGAGCGATTGTTCCTTTCAAGTATTACAGGAAGGATAGAAGAGTCCAGACTATAATGATCGAAATAAACAGAAGGCTGTATATAAATCATGACGGTAGCTTAAAGGAAGGATATGAAGATCTTAAGAAGGATATAAACGGAGCTGTTGAACAGATTAACACATTCTTTGGATGAAAAAGGAGGCAAGCTTATGATGGATACTCAGAGAGATAGACATACAATTGAATATGAGATTATCCCGGAATATATGTATTCGGATAAGGCTACGGACTTTGTAAACACAATTCTAATAAAGAAACACTATCTGATTTTGGAGATGTATCGAAGGATAAATGCTGATGTCCATGGTTACACGTGCCCATATACTGAAAAAGATTTTGATGTTGATGCAATTATCGTAGGAAATATAGCTGGAATAATGCGGATTCATATGCCTGCACCATTACATTCTGGCGACATTATAAGAATGTACATATGTCATGATGTGGAGCTTGGCAGGGTTAGACTTTATACAGTAAGGGTCGATGATGATAATGATACATGTTTTATGACCTGGGTAGATGACTCGCATTACATTAATCACGGAAAGTTTAAGCTATCTGAAAGAGATGAGATGAAAACAGTTATGAATTTCTATATGAAGTATTTGTCTGAGGATGAAAAATGATGGTTTGATGGTTCAAAGGACTCAAGTTTAACTTGAATTATTTCTTGAAACATAAATCTGTACTCGCTAGAATTAAGGTGGATTCGGCAATAATATGAAGATGTAAGGAAGAGATCTCTTTTACCAAAGCAACTTATGGAGGAATCAAATGAGTATAGGATCAAATATCAAAAGCCTTAGGGAAGATAGAAAACTCACGCAGAATCAAGTGGCGGATGCATTGGGAATAACTTTTCAGGCTATTTCTTCCTGGGAAAGAGATGAGTACAAGCCGGATACAGACAAGCTGATCAAGCTGGCAGAATTCTTTGATGTATCAGTGTCAGCTATTGCTGAAGAAAAGAGCAACACATTCAAAACCAAGGAAGTTATCTATGACTGGAAGCATATGAAAACCTATGTGAAGACAACTTCCAGGAATTTTAAACTTGCTAATACCTTGAAAGCTGTCGATTATGCAGTAGATGCTCACGAAGGACAAAAGCGTAAGCGTTCTTCAACTCCATACATTTATCATCCGCTCAATTTGGCTTGCCATGCACTGGCGATGGACATAAGGGATGATGCAGTGATAGCTGCCTGCCTTCTTCATGATGTGGTGGAGGATTGCTCTTCCAAACTGGATGATCTGCCAGTAGATGACGAGGTAAAAGAGCTTGTGAAGCTGCTCACTTGTGAAAAAACCAATGATAAGAATCGTGAAGCAATAATAAAACCTTATTACAAAGCAATCGCCGGCAATCCTAAGGCTGCACTGATAAAGTGCATGGATAGATGTAACAACCTTACTACGATGTCCTGGGGCTTAAGTCGTGAGAGAATCTACAGAATGATTAAAGAAACAGAAGAGTACTACCCTGAGTTGCTGAAAATAATAAAAGGCACTACTGAGTATAACAATGCTGCGTGGCTTCTTAAGTATCAGATGGAGAGTATGCTGGATATTTATAAGAGGCTGATGTAAGGAGGTGGCCTATGATCGTACGTGGTAGTCATGATTGGAAACCTGCAGATAGAAGGTTATCAGTGCAGCGGCACATAAATTGGCTTGATGACAATGCCGATATTGTTTGGATGGACCATGAAGAATGGTGTAAAGAGCCTATTATGGTCAGTGAGAATGCAGAAAATGTCCCAAAGGAGATCCGAGCATTTATTCCTAAATGGAGAGAAAGGGCAGAGAATGTATTAAAGGGACCGGTGACTTATTACTGCCCAATAAAATGGGCGTGTTCAGATGTATACTACAAAGGTGAAAAGTATCGTATTGATACAGGGGTTATAGGTGGAATAACTAATCATCTGATGATTGACTGGTTGTTTGAGTACATTGAAAGAGATATTGCAGCAGACCTATATTCTATTGGGACCCTTTATGTTGATTATAGAGGGATGGTTGATTAGCCCTGCGACATTTTGCGACGTTTTGCGACAAAATGCGACGGATTGTCCCGGTTTTGCGACGAATTGCGACGTTTTGTCCATTGCAGGCTGTTTTTAGGGATGATATTATTATAGTGGACAAGGGAGCAGGTAAGAGCCAAGCTTCCTTGTCTTTCTTATGCGCATAATTGAATACGGGAAATTTAGAGCGTCAGCTCATGACTGCGAAAGCAGTTGTGGGTCTGGCGCTTTTATTTTGCCCGAAAACAGATGGCTCAATAAAAGAAGAGAGGAAGAACTTATGGATTTTGAAGAATTCAAAGAAGCCATTACCAAGGATGTTAAGGAAGCAGTGGATGAGCGACTTGGCACCAACACAGAGGTCGAGATCAGGCATAACAATAAGACAAATTACTCTTATGATGCTCTGATACCCATATCCGGAAAGATAGTTCCACTTGACGATATATAGTGGTGCTGAAGTGTGAATTGAATTTTGTGAAATTATAGTGGTGCTATTGTGTGAATAGGTGGGGGCTCAATTGCGAACTAGGTGGGCTCACAGCCCGAAATATTCAGATGACTTCAAATGAAAAAGATGTACATGGAAATTATGACTTTCGTGTACATCTTTTTTTGTAGCAATGCATTATTTATGTATTTTTTAGATTATCAAAAATCGGAATATAGTACAATTAGGGAAGATATTTAAAATCTGAATCGGGAACAAAAGTAAGCAACAGGAGGGGATATAAGGTATGAAATACAGTGTTGACACCTACAGACTTTATCAGAGCGAAAAGCGCTTTGCACATACTGTTCGCATCCATGTAAGAATGAAGGAGCCTGTGGATATTGATGTCCTTGAGCAGGCGGTAAATACTGCTATCAGGCGCTATCCTTACTTCGCTGTAAGAGTTTCTGTTGATGAGGACGGTGGATACGTTCTTGTACCGAATGATAAGAGAATAGTTGTTATGCCTACAGCAGAGAAAATGCCTAAGGTTGGTAGTGATGCAGTAAACAACCACCTTATTTTTGTGGATTGTTCGGGGAATGATATTTTTTTTAACATAAGTCATACAATGTGCGGTGGAAAGGGATTTCTTCCGTGGGTTATGACAAATGTGTATGAGTATGTCAAAGAAAAATATAACGTGGAACCATATGCACCGGAAGTCAGAAAACCGGATGACGATCTGCTCCCAGGGGAAACATCAGAACCCACGATGGATATGTTGACAACAGAAGCGCCAGTCTATAAGAGAAAGTTCCAGAAGGCGCCTGTTCTTGGTCTGGACTATCTTAACGGGCTTTTTAATCCATTTAAAAGAAAACCAAATTATACGGTTCTTACAGTTGATCAAAATGATCTTCTGAAAGTCATAAAGGCTAATGATTCCAGCGTGTTGTCCTTTTTCTTTATTATTTTTGCAAGGGCTTTGGACAGAGTGTTCCCTGAAAAGGACAGAGTGATAGTAGCAGAAGCTGCGCATAATATGCGCGACAGCGTGGGACTTCCCAATACACACTGCGACTTCTTGAGTCACGTGTATGTGGATTATGACAGGGATGACCTGAAGGGAGATCTGGAGAAATTAGGGACAAGAACCAGAGGGCAGATGATCCTCCAGACTGATCCGTCTGTCAGCCATGAGCAGGTAAGAAAGCTGTTTGAGCTGTATGAAGCGGTGGACAGGGAGCATGGGCTTAAAGCAAAAAGAAAGTATATGGCAGACAATAGCCTTGCTACAGGTAAAGATGCCCAGCATGGTAGTTTTATAGCAAACTACACAGGACAGATGGACTGGGGAGAACTTGCCGATTACGTTGAGTTTTATGTATTTATCATCGAGGGGCATTTTACAGTAGAAATAACAGCTATGGCAGACAAGATTTTTGTTGGCTTTATGCAGCTGATTAACACTGATAAATATATCAATCTACTGCGGGAAGAGTTGGACAGGGTTGGGGTTCCATGTACAGTAGAAGGACCATTTCCCAAACGGTTGCCAAAACATGAACTGCCTGCAAAATAATATTTTTTAATAGCAATTAGAAAGATTAATCTATGAAACAGAATGACAAGAGAGTAATAGACAGATTTATAGAACTTGCGTTGGTAGACGGAGAATCATTTAATGAACGGATGGTTGCTGACTATCTTGTGGCGGAGTTTCAAAAGCTGGGAATAAAGCTTTGCGAGGATGATACAGCCGGTAAGATTGGAGGTAACTGCGGAAATCTATATGGATTTGCGGAGGGGCGGGGAAAGTATGCAGATTCTGAGCCTATTCTGTTCTGTGCACATATGGACACCGTAGCTCCGGGTAATAATAAAAAGATCATACTAAATGATGATGGAACCATCACAAGTGACCATACTACTGTCCTGGGGGCAGATGACAGGGTTGGTATAGCAGGTATTATCGAGGCATACACTGAAGTCTTGGAGCAAGAGCTGGATCATCCGCCAATAGAGTTTCTGTTTACAGTGGCAGAAGAGGTTTACGGTCTTGGAAGTGCAGCTCTTGATTATTCAAAGATTCGTTCCAGGATAGCTTTTGCTCCTGACTGCAGCGGAGAATACGGAGTCTATTCATCCTGCGAACCAACCCTCATTTCATTCGAAGTACATATAAAGGGCAAGGCCTCTCACGCAGGTTATGAGCCTGAAAAGGGAATAAATGCAATAGCAGTAGCAGCTGCTGCAATCAGCAGAATAAAGCAGGGGTGGGCTGATGATCACACCACGCTGAATATCGGAATAATAGAAGGCGGAAGTGTTACCAACGCTGTTCCGGAAAACTGTTTTATAAAAGGTGAGATAAGAAGCGGTGTCCATGAAGATGCACATCGGACAATAGACTTAGTAGAAAACATTTTTTCAGAAGAAGCGAATAGAGCAGGTGCAGAGCTTTGCATAGATAAAAAAGAAAGAATCACCGTATACAGGAAAGATCCCGAAGCCCGGGCGGGAAGTGCTTTGGATAGGTATAAAAGAGCTTTAGGGAAGCAGGGGAGGGAAACATTGGCGAAGAAGTCCTATGGCGGAAGTGATATAAATTCTCTGATAAAACACGGGATGGACGGTCTTAATATATACGGTCCTATGTATAACATACATACAACTGAGGAATATACAACTGTTCAGGAAATAGTCAGCTTCGCAGAACTGCTTAAGATTCTTATGGTTCTGGATTGGACAGAATGATTGGGATATAGTTATCTTTCTTCCTGCTCTTTCTTCACTGGTATTCGGAGCTGTACATAGAGAATATATGGAAGATCAAGTGGAGCAACTGAATTCAATCGGAGAAGGAAAAATAAGGGAAGGTATATAAAGCATCGGAGGAGATAAGACGAATGGATAACAAGAAAGTTATGGCTGTTCCAAGGATTTGTGCGTATCTTGTGATAGTAGTTTGTATTTTAGGGATTATAGTGGGCTCTATTTTTGATTACAGTATTAACGTAGCACTGGCGAACAAGACTGACATTGGAACCTTTTTTGCTACTTATGGTTCTTATTTTTCCTATTGCTTATATCCTGCAGCTGGGATGTGTATCTTTAAGGGGCTCATGAAAAAGGGCGACAGATTTAAAATGCTGGCTTGGACAATAATGCTGATCTCATACTTTATGGCTGTTTACTACAGCAATAATTACAACGGATCAAAGGTAAGAGAGCTGTTTGGATATACAGCGGGAGATGCATCACCGCTTTTATCAGTAGTAAGCTGGGGATTCTGGGTAGTACTGTATGCCTGGGTGCCATTTGTCTGCTATCGTGTATTTGATGATGTGAGTCCGGACAAGTTGATAATGACAGGTGCAGCTATTCTGGTAGCCGGGATTGTAGCCGATAATACAAACCTCTGGCTCAAGCAGGTAGCATCAAGACCAAGATATAAGTACCTGATAACCCTTGATGACCCTATGTCGGAATTCAGGAACTGGTGGCAGATGATTCCTAATCTCGCCGGATCAAATGACAGTTATAAGAGCTGGCCCAGCGGAAATATGACAATAGCAAGCATGATGTTTTCGCTGCCAATGCTCTCGGATGTTCTTAAAAAACGTTCAAAGAAAAAGAATATTGTCTGTTTTGTGATTGCAGCATGCTTTGTTGTGCTTTACGGCTATAACAGAATTCATATGACAAACCATTTTCTTTCTGATATATGCTTTGGAACACTGATCACTTACATTATTTACCTGGTTGTGAGCACAGCGTTTTTACAGGCTGTGAATAGGGAAAAGTAAGGATTATTGTTGTAATGGCTGGTGATGGCAAAGTAAACAGCTCCAAGTTCAAATCTGTTTTCCATACTAAGCCCCACATGATCCCGAGGGACCAGGTGGAAGATATAACTGGATTTCAGCCGGGAGGAGTGTGTCCGTTTGCAGTACCTGCAGAGATTCCGATATGGCTTGATGTTTCTATGAAGCGATTTGAATATGTTCATCCGGCCGCAGGCAATGAGTTTACGTCTGTCAAGATAACTCCCGATGAGCTTGAAGAGATTACTGAGACTCAGGGCTGGTGTGATGTTTGCAAAGGATGGGAAGAGGAGGAATAAAAGATGGAATTTAAAGATGTAGTAAAGAACCGCTATTCATGTAAGAAGTACAGTGAGAGAAAGGTGGACAGAGCAAGACTGGGTGAGATCCTTGAAGCAGGTCGTCTTGCACCGACAGCCAAAAACCTTCAAGAGCAGCATATCTATGTTGTTGAGTCAGAAGAAAATTTGGCTAAGATCGATAAGGCAACGCCTTGTCGCTATGGTGCTCCGACAGTACTTGTTGTAGCTTATGATAAGAGTAATGTATTTACATACCCGGGTGGCAAAAGAGATTCCGGTATTGAGGATGCTTCTATCGTAGCAACACATCTTATGCTTGCTGCAGCAAATGAAGGCATTGACAGCTGCTGGCTCAATTTCTTTGATCCGGAAGCACTTGCGGAGGACCTTGGCCTTCCAGAGAACGAGGAGATTCTGATGCTTCTTGATCTCGGCTATGCTGCAGAAGGAGCAGGGCCACTTGATAATCATAACAGCAGAAAGGAGTTATCAGAGACAGTAAGTTATATCTGAGCTTATATGCCATGTTTCGAAAAAATGCCGTTACATGGCATTTTTTTATCTCCTGGAATATAGTAAGATTGCTAATGGATGCTTGCATCAAAATACAACAATAGGGTTCAGATAAGAGCAAGATGTACCGTAAGAAGTACCTGATGGAGAGCGTAGATAAAGAACTGCTGAAAAAGCAGATGTTAGAGGTTCTTTTTGAGAGGGACTATTCGATATTTGAGGAGGATTGATCATGAAAAGATCTATATTAGTTGCGATGTCACTGGTGATTGCATTTGGTGTGACAGCCTGCGGCGCAAAAAAGACAGATGATGCAGAAATAATCGGTGGTGCAGATGAGCCCACAACTATTGAGCTTCCGTCAACAGTGGGTAAGGAAAGCGATGCTGATGCACATTTTATGGAGTATCTGAAGGGGAATGAAGCTGATGCAAACGGCGAGACCTTCTGGGCTGTGGGAGAGCCTGATATGGAATATGCTCTCTTTGACATGAATGGGGATGGCATAAATGAGCTGATTGTCCGCTCTTTTGGATATTGGATTTATGACATCATCGAGTATAAGGACAATAAGATCCAGTCAGCGAATGTGGAGAATCTTGGATCCTCCGGAGTTACTTTCATAAATGACAAGAATCAGTTTGTCAGTGGAGATACAGGTCATGAAGGCCGTAAGATGTATGTTGTGTCAGAAATTGATGATCAAGGAGAAGCTAAGGTTGTCATGGCGTTTGTAAACTACTACGATGATTGGGCTGAGTCCGGCGCACCAGAGTTTTATATGCAGGAGAATCCGCCACAGGACTACCTTGAGAATATAGAGAAGTTCGATGTCATTACAGAAGAGGAGTTCAATGCTCTTGTGGATGAATATTCAAAGGAAAATACATCTATTGAATGGATAAAGCTTGAATAATAGTAGTACTGAAACAGACTCAACCCATGATAGAGTCACGCATAAATGCTGCATTTGTGGCATATCAACCAATGGTTCGTGTTAAATCTTCCATAAGTAAAATTTGGTATTACATGCCAGGATATTTTCTGATATAATCACAACCTGTTGAATATAGTATAGAAGATGTAAAAGCTGGTAACATTGGAAACGTACACCCGCAGAGGGCGCTAACGAACAACACGCTTAAGTCTTCCTTGTTTTATGAAAGGAGAACCTTAACGTGTTACCACAGAATAAGTTTCAGGATGTTATTTTCACTATTTTCATGGCGTTTGTCATGGTCTATGCAATGATCTGCTACAATATAGCCCTTAATGTGGGAGGAATGCAGAACTTTGTTTTTTTAGCGGCATTTAAAGAAATGCTGATTATGTGGCCTATTGCCATAGCTTTAGAACTTTTATTTGTAGGAAAGCTTGCTCAGAAGCTTGCTTTTAGATTTGTGACCCCAGGTAAGGATTCAATGATCATGATGATTCTTGCTATATCAGCCATGTCTGTATGCCTTATGTGCCCGCTTATGAGCTTTGCAGCGACACTGCTCTTTAAGGATGCAGGAAAAGAACTTGTGGCAGTATGGATTCATACTACAGCCCTTAATTTCCCTATGGCTCTTTGCTGGCAGCTTTTCTTTGCAGGACCATTTGTTCGTAACGTGTTTGGCTTCTTTGTAAAGAAATTCTCAAAGGACTCTCATGCAGTTACCAAGCAGGCAGCATAAATAAACATTAACTTTTTGAATATAATCAGGTTTTCATCATACTGGATGGAACCTGATTTTTTTTATTTTAAAAATATATTGACACGGTGTCAGAAAATGATTATGATTTATATTGACACGAAGTCAGAATAAAAAATCAGGAGACAGATATATGCCAAAAGGATCACCGGAAAGAACCGCAGCAAGAAAAGAAGAAATCATAAGTGCCTGCGAGAAGCTGTATCAGACCATGAGCTTTAAAGATATCACTCTTAAAGAAATCGGGAATGAAACATCCTTCTCAAGACCGACAATATATAACTACTACCAGACAAAAGAGGAAATATTTTTGGCCCTTTTTGAGAGGGAGTACATTCGCTGGAATGAAGAATTACAATCTATTCTTCAGGAAAATGAGAAGCTTTCCAAGGAGCAGCTTGCAAACAAGCTTGCATCATCCATAGCAAACAGGCAGCAACTGCTAAAACTTCTCTCCATGAATAACTATGATATGGAGGAAAACAGCAGACCTGAACTTCTTACATCTTTTAAGGTAGCTTATGGCGAGTCTATGAAAAATGTATGCAGGATAATCACAAAGTTCTGTCCGGAGAAATCGGTGCAGGAGATTCAGGATTTTATATATGTATTCTTCCCTTTTATGTTTGGTATTTATCCTTATACCGCAGTAACGGATAAACAGAGGGAAGCCATGAAACAGGCAAATGTGGACTATGTATATCTGTCCATTTTTGAGATAACAAATAACTGCCTGCTGAAGCTTTTATAAAGCGAGGCAGACTAATAAAAACACTAATTGGCAAACGGAGGAATCAGATAATGAAATATACAAAACTTGGAAATTCAGAATTAAATGTATCCCGTATATGCATGGGCTGTATGGGATTTGGCGATGCGACGAGGGGACAGCACAGCTGGACAATTGACGAAGAGCATTCCAGAGAGATTATAAAGAGAGGTCTTGACCTTGGAGTTAATTTCTATGATACTGCAATCGCTTATCAGAGCGGAACAAGTGAGCAGTATGTAGGACGAGCACTTAGAGATTTTGCAAATCGCGAGGATGTGGTTGTAGCAACAAAATTTCTACCAAGGACACCCGAAGAAATTGAAAAAGGAGTTACCGGACAGCAGCATATAGAAAATATGATAAACACAAGCCTTCAAAATCTTGGGATGGACTATGTGGATCTGTATATCTACCACATGTGGGACTGGAATACGGATATTTACGATATCATGGATGGACTGAACCGTATCGTGAAAGCAGGCAAGGCAAGATATATTGGCATTTCAAACTGCTTCGCATGGCAGATTGCAAAGGCTAATGCTCTGGCAGAAAAAGAAGACTTTGCAAAGTTTGTTTCGATCCAGGGGCATTATAATCTGATCTTCCGTGAAGAAGAGCGTGAGATGGTGCCGTATTGTGAAGAAGAAAATATCGCACTGACTCCTTATAGTGCATTGGCAAGCGGAAGACTTTCCAGAAAGCCGGGTGAGGGTGATACAAAAAGAGCTGTTGAGGATACCTATGCTAAGTTTAAGTATGATGCTACAGCGGATAAGGATGCTGTGATCATAGGTCGTGTGGCAGAGCTGGCTGAGAAACATGGCGTGACTATGACGGAAATATCACTGGCTTGGCTCCTTACAAAAGTGGCGTCGCCTGTGGTAGGTGCGACCAAGCTCCATCATATAGAAGGTGCAGCAAAGGCTGTGGACATTAAACTTACGGATGATGAACTGAAGTATCTCGAAGAGCCATATGTGCCACATCCGCTTGCAGGTGTTATGGCACAGAATAAGAGAAGTGATGCTTCAAAGAAACATGTATGGTCTACCGGAGACCAGAAAATTGGAAAGTGAGGTAAAACGCAATGAGCGAGAAAATTGTACAGACAGCAGGAAGAGATCAGCTTGGTAAGTTTGCTCCGATGTTTGCGCACTTGAATGATGATGTACTCTTTACATGGGCAGTAGCAATGAAAATGTCGAATGGGTTTTCAGTGCTGATGCCTTCGATTATTGCAGGAGTAGGCTATATTGCCAGCGCAGTTTTTCTGGCTATTGCATTGAAACAGCTTCCGCTGGGAACTGCATATGCTATGTGGACCGGCATGGGAATTGTGGGAACGACCTTACTTGGAGTATTTCTTTTCCATGAGAAAGTGTTTGTTCCGCAGGTTATCTGTGTTATCCTGATTGTAGTTGGAATAGCGGGACTTAAGATTTTGGCGAAAGATTGAGGTGTTTACAATGTTTAGAAAAATGAGAAGATTTAAGCAGCAGATCTCTGAGGCTGAATGCATAGAGATATTAAAGAGTACTAAGAGAGGGGTTCTTTCTCTGATAGGAGATGATGGATATCCATATGGAATCCCGATTGATCATTGGTATTGCGAAGAGGATGGAAAAATCTATTTCCACGGAGCAAAGGAAGGGCATAAGATAGATGCAATCAAGGCCTGCGATAAGGCAAGCTACTGTGTTTATAATGAAGGCTACCGCAAGGAAGGCGATTGGGCTCTGAACATTACAAGCGTGATCACATTTGGAAGAATTCATTTGGTAGAAGATGAGGAGGTCGCTCTTCGGATCTGCTCTGAACTTACCAGGAAGTTTACCGATGATCAGGCTTATCTGGAGCAGGAGATAAAGAATTCTTTCCGTAATGTTCAGTGCTTGGGGTTAATTCCTGAGCATATGACGGGTAAGCTGGTTAATGAATCATAGGAAGGAATATCGAAATTTTATGAATAATTAGCGAGAACCCCCCTTCCGACGATGTCGGTCGGGGATGAATCGCCCGTCTTCAACGCTTTGCTTTAACATATTTTCCAGATTTCTCATATTTTCTTCGATGGTCATCAGTGCGCTGTTCTTCTATGTATTTTTTGACGGCTCCCATGGATACGGAACCGGTAGTAGCGCAGAAATAACTGGCACTCCAGAATGGTGAATCACCCCAGAGGTACTTTTCGATATGCTCTTTGTATCTTAAATGAACCTCTCGTGAAAGCCCGGTCTTTAACGTGTTGATCAGCTTTACCGGTGCCACATCTGGAGCCATTGAGATCAGAAGGTGCATGTGATCTCTGTCTGTTTCAGCTGAGAG
>NZ_AUJP01000039.1 GCF_000424285.1 Butyrivibrio sp. MB2005
ATATCCTTCACTCATAAAACCGAATAGTACGGTCTTCAACATTTTGACTGGATTATATCTGATTCTGCCAAGCTTATGCTCTGGCACATTTTTCAGATACTTCTCAAGATTCATACCTCCCACGAGTTCGTCAAAAGTAAAAACCGGATCACAGATATCCAAACAATCTGAAATAAAAAATGGTAAAACGCCCTGATTTATAGTATTATAAGAATTGGTTTGATTGTTCATGGTAATATTTTACCATGAAAAAAGAGAAGTAATCGGCTGTTTCCAGCTATTACTTCTCTTTTTTTCATGGGCTTATTATTTCACAGCCCCTTCGCGTGAACAAGGAGGACGATGCAAAGATCGTTATTGGATGCGAATTCAAAACCAGTGAAATTGTATCAATCACAAAACTAAACCTCCGCAAGATAAAATGCTTTGCGGAGGTTTGGTAAATATAGGGTAATCAAGTGAAAAACAGGTCTTTATCAGTGTATGATAAGGCCTGTTTTTGTTTTGTGTTATTTTTTCATTATGAATTAGGGGTGATGGAATCATCTAAGTGGAGGAGGAATATATGTCTCTTAATGAAACAGATAAGTTTGGGATTCGTTAAAAGCTGCTACTTATCTGACCATAACATCAGTAGTTGCAGGGGATGATTCAGTAATTGTGAGCATAGAATCAAATATGAGATACGGATACAAGCTAAGGCTTTATCATAGTTGCTATATAGAAGGGGACATATGTAATCCTAAAAGTATAGATAAATATCCAAAGCAGGATGGACAAATTGCTACGTATGTCTTTGAAATTCCCTATGATACATTAGTTCTGGGAAATAGATCATTAAAAAATATCTATAACTTTCATGCATTTATATATGAAGCAGATAGTGATACATTGCCGCCATATCAGAGTAATGATGTAATCAAAAAGATTACGAAGACATCCGATGGCTCAATAATCATCACAGAATTTGATACGCCAGAAATAACTACAAAAACCGTTAAAATAGCAAAAAAAGCAAAGAAAACAACGGCTACAGCTTATGTATCAGATACCATGATATTGAAGGTAAAAGACGGAAAAAAAGCAATAAGAGTTAATAAGCTGAAATTCAAAACAAGTAATAGAAAGATTGCAAAAGTTAACAACAAGGGTGAAATAACGCTGAAAAAAGCCGGTAAAGTTAACATTACAATCACAACTAAAGACAAAAAGAAATCCGTTACACTCATTTTGAAAGTAAGGCCTAAAACATTGAAGGAGTTGACACGCGCGTGAACACTAATGTTAGAAAAAACTTCTTGTAAAAAGTTGCAAGAAAATTCTGAAGCAAGTTGTTTCAGGTTTAAAATTGTCTTGAAAAACGTACGGATTTGAACCTGCGGTCTCCGCTTCGCTCCGGTCGGCCCAAAGCCGACGTCCACCGGACGTCGTGGGCCCTCTGCGACCCGAACGGGCGCTCAGTACGCATAAGGTCGCAGGCACAATACCGGTTATTTGAGTAATAAAAAAATCAGATACCTAAAGGTACCTGATTTTTTATTAGTCGAAGTGACAGGATTTGAACCTGCGACCTCTGCGTCCCGAACGCAGCGCTCTACCAAACTGAGCCACACTTCGCTATATGTAAAGCGGAAGTCATAAGACTTTCGCAGCACACATGATAATACAATAAAATGATGTGAGATGTCAATAGGGACGGAGGATTTTTGGGAGATAATGGGTGTAAGAAACGGCGTCTGTATGCTATATTAATTTTGTATGCAGTTAATTTTTGAGAAGGTGGCAGTGTGGAAACTGTGAGTAAATCTGTGGATGTAACGGTAATTGGTGCAGCGGTGATGGACGTTCTGGCAGGGGCAGTAGGACCGGAGGTTTTCGAGATTGGTTCTGTACCGATGGATTATATACAGACGACCTTTGGGGGCGATGCGCTTAACGAAGCGGTGGTTTTGGCAAGGCTTGGGAAGAAGTCGGAGCTTATAACCAGGCTTGGATGCGATGATGCAGGGAAGCGAACGGCTCAGTTTTTAGCTGAAAACGGAGTAGTCACAGAGCATATTAAGATCTCGGATGAATATCCCTCATCTGTAAACATTGTCCTTGTGGATAAGGCAGGAGAGAGGTATTTTCTGACTGATCCAAAGAGCTGTTTAAGGAAGCTTTCTGAGGATGATATCACACCGCACATTGATCAGATGGCAGATATTGTCAGCTTTGCCAGTATTTTCGTATCGCCTCTTCTTGGGATAGATGAGCTTCTTAGGGTTTTTAGTAAGATAAAAGAACCTGTTTCAGGTAAAAAGCGAGTACTGTTAACAGATGTCACAAAGCCCAAACACGGTGAAACTCTAAAGGATATTGCCTGCTTACTTCCGCATATAGATTACTTCCTTGCAAATGAGGATGAGATATCTATGCTTACGGGGGATAAGGATGCGGCAGCAAACGCAGGAAGATTTATATATGAAGGGGCAAGCTGCGTGGTAATAAAACGCGGTAAAAGAGGATGCCTTATCAGGACAGCAAAGGATATGTTGGAAATTCCCGCGTTTGAGGGATGTAAGGTTGTTGATTCAACAGGTGCGGGGGACAGCTTTGCGGCTGGATTTTTATATGGCCTCTCAGAAGGGTTTTCTCTGGAGGACTGCGGGAAATTTGCCTGTGCCACAGCGTCATGCATAGTTGAGAAGGTAGGCGGATCTGCAGGAATTGAATCGGCAGATGAGCCGATACGCAGATATAGAAGCATGTAACGACATTAGATTAGGCGCAGCTGTCACAAGCTGAAGAAATAGAGTAAATGTTAGTTTCAAAGAAAGAGTAGTAATTATGAGTTCAATAAAGATTTCAGATGCATCAGTAATTCTTAGAAAAGGCGAGGGCCGCACTATTAAGGCAGGCGGCGCCTGGGTTTTTGATAATGAGATAAACAGGGTTGAAGGGACTTTTGAAAACGGAGATATCGTCGAAGTCCATGACCATGACGGATATTTCATGGGATATGGTTTTATAAATACCAATTCCAAGATAAGAGTTCGCATGATGTCCAGAAGAAAAGAGAATCCTGTGACTGAGGATCTGATTGAGACTAGAATCCGCAATGCGTGGGAATACCGTAAGGCTGTCATGAACCCTGAGCTGTACGGTTATAAAGAAGTCGCAGCAGATAGCGCTTCAGATACAGAGAAATTACAGAACCTCTCATGCCGTCTTGTTTTTGGAGAAGCTGATTTTCTGCCCGGAGTTACCATCGATAAGTTCTCAGACGTGCTTGTAATCGAGTCTCTGGCTCTTGGAACAGATAAAATGAAGGATATTATCCTTGATAAATGCAAGAAAGTTTTGTCAGAGGATGGCGTAAATATCCGCGGAATCTATGAGAGAAGTGATGCGAAGGTTCGCGAGCAGGAAGGCCTTGAGAGAACAAAGGGCTTTATTGGTGAACCTTTTGATACCAAGGTTCTTATCGAGGAGAACGGCGTTAAGTATTATGTAGATGTGGAAAATGGCCAGAAGACCGGATTTTTCCTGGATCAGAAAAACAACAGAAGAGCCATTGCGTCTCTTTGCAAAGGTAAAAAGGTCCTGGACTGCTTTACTCATACAGGTTCCTTTGGCCTTAACTGTGCGGCAGCAGGTGCAAGCTCTGTTCTTGCAGTTGATGCATCAGATGTGGGATGTGCACAGGCTGAGGAAAATGCCAGATTAAACGGCCTTGAGGATATCATCAGATTTAAGTGTGCGGATGTGTTTGATCTTTTACCTGAGCTTGAAGGAAAGGGAGAGAAGTATGATGTGGTCATCCTTGATCCTCCTGCATTTACCAAGTCCAGAGCTTCTATCAAGAAGGCAGTAACGGGTTATAGAGAGATAAATATCCGCGGCATGAAGCTTGTGAAAAACGGAGGCTTCCTTGCAACCTGCTCATGCTCTCACTTCATGGACGAGGAGCTTTTCGCAAAGACCATCAGAGAAGCGGCAAGAAGTGCCCACAAGCTGCTCCGACAGGTGGAATTCAGGCAGCAGGCTGCGGATCATCCAATCCTTTGGTCAAACGATGCTTCCTACTATTTGAAGTTTTATGTTTTCCAGGTTTCAGACGAGATGTGATGCATAGTATAATAAAATAAAAAAGCGAGATACATTATGATACAGGATATTGCACCGAGAGTTTTTCATAATGAATATAAAAAGGAGCTTCCTGGCCCTGACGATATAATCTTTTCGTTTAGGGACAGGAAGCTCTTATGCGTTCTTTTGGAGAGCGGGGAAGTGAGATGCCCCAAATACAGTGAGGTCAGCGTGGATGCGGGGAAACTGATTTATCTTTTTGCCATAGATGATACAAGGTTTTTCCTATATCCCGAGGAATGCGAAGAGAGCCCTGAGGACGGCACTGAAAAAACAAAGTTCAAATATGAAACCATAAGAGTCTTGCGAGGCGCGGATCCCGGGTACCTGTGCTTTGCAGGAATGACAGCGTATCACCTTTATGTCTGGTACAGGGATAACAGGTTTTGCGGCAGATGCGGCCATGAGACTGAGATTTTCGATAAGGAGAGGGCTGTAAAATGTCCTTCCTGCGGGAATGTGATCTATCCCAAGATCTGTCCTGCGGTTATTGTGGGTCTTACAAATGGAGATAAGATCATGATGACCAGATATGCGGGAAGGGAATATAAAGGAAATGCGCTGATTGCAGGCTTTTGTGAGATTGGTGAGACTGCAGAGGATACAGTAAGGCGTGAGGTCATGGAGGAAGTTGGCCTTAAGGTAAAAAATATCAGATACTTTGCAAGCCAGCCCTGGGGATTTGATTCAAATCTTTTGCTTGGATTTTTCTGCGAACTTGACGGAGATGAGGATGTTCGCATGGATGAGGATGAACTGGCGAGAGCCGAGTGGGTGCCGAGAGAAGAGATTGGTCAGGAGGCCAGCGATCTGAGTCTCACAGCAACCATGATGATGCATTATAAAAATCATCCTGAGGAATTCTGATACTGTAACTACATACATTGACACTTAGAAAAATACAGGAGGTTAGCATGGAAGAGCAGATGAAAAAAATCGGACGACAGATGGGAATTATTATGGGAATCCTTATGAGTTTTAGCTTGTCACTGGTTGAGACACTGGCATCAGGCAAATTTACGATACCGTCCTTCCTGATAGCCTTTGTACTTAGTGCGGTCATCAGTGTGCTTATTGGTTTTGCAGTACCGGTTGGAAAAATAACTGCGGATGTATGCAGGAAATTCAAACTGGAAAGAGGGAAAATCAGTACCCGCGTGGTTGAGAGCCTTATATCGGATATTATCTATACTCCTATAATCACTCTTGTCATGACAGCATTTTTCTATAAGATGGTCATGATCCAAAGTGGCGGAATGGCGCAGCTTTCCTTTATCCCAATGTTTATAAAGGGAGCCATTATAGGCGTAGTTGTCGCTTTTTTCCTTATCTTCATCTTCCAGCCCATGATACTTGGATATTTAATGAAAAAGAACGCCAAGGAAATTTAAGGAAACTACGCCCGCAGGTTCAATGATTAGAATCCAAGATTATCATCCACAAGGATTACATGGATTCTTCCTTCGTGTCTTGAATATCTGGTCATAAGGAACTGACAGCAGATGGTGTCGGGAGATTTGCAGTCCATGCACTTTCCTGTTTTAGCGCAGGGAGTAGCAAGGCCGAATCTCTGAGCGTTTATGGGAGCAGCTACATTTCGTGCTCTTTTCATGGCGCTGTCAACATCGGGGCAAACCTTGTTCATGCCTACGATGAAAATGACCTTTTTAGGACCCTGAGCGATGGCTGATACTCTGTTGGCGTTGCCGTCAATGTTGATAAGAATGCCGTCATCGGTCATGGCGTTGGCACTTGATAAAAATACATCTGCGTCGTATGCAGCAAGCATGGCAGCACGCTTATCTTCAGCCTTATCTCTGTCGATGAAGTTATAATCAGGAGTCTGAAGAGCATCGACGAGACCGATCTCGTGAGCACTCATTGCACCGCCCATGGTCACACTGCTTCCCTTGGGGATGAGTTTAAGGGCCAGCTCCAGAGCTTCTTCCTTTGTCTTGGCATAATAACCGGACATATTTCTTGATTTAAGGCCTTCAATGATTTTTGTGGACAGAAGGTCATTTCTCTTTACGATGTTTTCATTCATAGCCATATTCCTCCTACTTTTTCGTGATGCAATAAAATTAGTTTCCGTTATCTATAAATATATCATCACAGCTGTAGTGATTACCATAAGAAAATACGTGCGTGTAAAGAAGGTCTCTAGTGGTCTTCTTTTTTATTGCAAAGTTTATTTTACATTTTTTGCAAAGTATGCTTGACATATTTTGCAAAGTTTACTATACTGAATTTGCAAAGTTAACTTGGCAAAAACAAAGCGCAAAAATAGAAAGACATCAGAGGGGATCGATGAAAAACAATATTAAGGAACTGCGAAAGGCCAACAAGCTCTCGCAATCAGAGCTGGCTGACATCGTCGGAACCACCAGACAGACCATCACTTCCATAGAGGTTGGGAAGTACACAGCGTCGCTGGTTCTGGCATACAAGATTGCACATCATTTTAACCTGACAATTGAAGAAGTATTCGATTTTGAGAATTTGGAGGATGAGGATTGATTATGGATAAGCGTGTAGAGAAAATGAGAGAGACAATAACAAATAGAAATAAGGCACTTTTAGGATTAATCTGCCTTACAAATGCATTTGGTTTAATCATGAGAAGAGACTCCGTTGTTGCACTGGCTAAAACTCAGGCACAGGGAGATTTCGTACAGGGATTTGTTATAGGAGTTGTGATCGCTATGGATCTTCTTCTCGTGGCACTTCTTGTTAAGAACTACGCAGCACTTAAGGATGAGAAAAAGCTTGCTCGTCTTTACAATGAGATGAATGATGAGCGCGAGATTAAGATAGAAGCTCTTGCAGGCAAGGCTGCTCTTAAATTTGGTACTGTTTTAGCTGCTTTATTATCTATAGTAGTCGCTGTTTTTGTCAGCACAGAAGCAGCACTTTCAATAATTGGCGCTCTGTCAATAATGGCAGTTATTAAGGTTATAAGCAGAGTTTACTACACAAGAACATACACAGGCGAATAATCAGGGAGCATAAGGGCGTTTTATGAAAGAGACCATGACAACCGGGGAAATGGCCAGGATAGCGGGAGTTTCACAAAAAGCACTTCGAATATATGATGAAAAAGGCCTGCTACGACCAGTTGGATATTCTGAAGGTAATTACAAACTTTATGACAAAAATTCGCTTATGGTGCTGGAAAAGATCATCGCACTTAAGCACGTGGGCTTTAGTCTTGATGAGATAAAGAGCAATCTTGAAAATGACGGGCAGGAATCTATTGAAGAGACTTTAAAAAGTCAGCTTCAGCTCATGGAAAAAAGAATATATGAGATGCAAAAAGCCGCTGACTGTATAAAAATAGCATTGGCAAGGCTGGACGAGGATCCTGATTGGGATAATGTTGCAGATACTATCAGGAAGATGGAGATGGCACAGGGACAGGATGAGCGAAGGTGGTATGCATCAAGTCATGCCGCTGACGGCATAGAGTGGTATGTCAAAATATTTGACTCCCTTAAGTTTAGTGAGGGCGATAAGGTTCTGGATCTTGGCTGCAGTTACGGTCTTTTGTGGCGGGAGAACTGGGACAGAATTCCAGAGAACTTCCTTGTGGATGGCGTGGATATTCACGAGAGCTGGGCTGATGACTTTGCTGAGTTTTTGACAGAGCAGAAGGGGACGCTTCCTGCAGGAACTGTGATAAACATGATATTTAGTGATCTTGAGCGAGGAGATACCTGGGATGAGATCGGGAAGAAGAGCTATAACAAAATTGTAGTTCATTACCTTCTTACCTATTTTGAGCATCCTGAGATTATTATAAAAAAGGCATCAGAAGTCCTTACTCCAGGTGGGTTACTTTCATTTACCTATTTCGGTACAGGCATAGAACACGATAATTGGGAAAGATTTTTTGATGAAAACGGTTTTGATAAGATCTGTGTTACCAAAAGGAAAAACGAGCTAAACAGAAGAGAAGAGGAATTTTTGAAGCTGATAACAGACGACTTTTCAAAGGTAGAACGGGTACATCTTCCCTGTCCTCTTTCCTATGATGACTCTGAGCTGTTGTTTGAAAGGCTGCTAAAAAGATATCAGGAGGGCAATAAATATCTTCTTTCTGTTAAGGACAAATTGATGGAATGCTTTGACAGAATGATTGAAAAAGACGGCAACATAGTTGTCGATATTGATTCTACTTTTGTTCATTGTTATAAATAAATCCTTTGACAAGGAAATACTCTCACGTTATCATAACTACAATAAATTTTACTTAGGAGCACTTATGAAACAGCGTTACATGGTTAACTACATGGAGATGATGAACAGACATATTTGCTTATAGCGAAGTCACTTACACAGCTATAAGCCGATAGGTCTTATCTGTCTGTGTAGTTTTATCATAAGGACGACTATTATGAAAGCACACCGGACGGATACTATTCCAACTGATGTGCTTTTTTATTTCGTATGAAAAGAGGAGGTTTTTGAAGATGAGTATCAATGGAAAAGAATTGGACGAAATCTATCAGAGGCAGTATGCAGGCGGTTTTGAGGAGGGGCGCCTTACTTATACCAAGGCAAATGAAACTGAGTTCATATTAACGATACATTACATTCATAAATTCTTGCAAAAAGGCGCAAGGGTTATTGATATTGGGGCAGGCTGCGGTGCATACACTAAAGCTATTTCTGAGGAAGGCTATTTTGTGGATACCATAGACCTTCACGAGGATAATGTTTCGAGAATGAGAGAGCTTTTTAAAGACTCTGAAAATGTAAATGTCTATCAGGGAAATGCTCTTGATCTCCATGAGTTTCCGGATGATAGCTATGACCTTGTGCTGCTCATGGGCCCGGTTTATCACCTCCATAAATATGAGGACAGAGTTGCAGCAATAAAGGAAGCTGCCAGAGTTGCCAAGAAGGGCGCTCCAATATTTGTCGCCTTTGTACTTCAGGATGCTCCGCTTATTGAGTACATATTCCAGAGTGAAAATCCTGCGGAGGAAATAAATGAAATCGGCTACATAAGGGAAACAGCGCAGGTTACAGAGAATACAGGATCATCAATATTTCTTCACACCATAGCTACTATAGATGAATTAACTGATAAGGTGTGCGAGAGTATTCCTGTCACAAAGGGTCCACGCTTTGCACAGGACGGCTTATCACAGGTTATTCGCGAGGCAGTCAACAATATGTCTGAGGCTTCATACAACGAATGGATACAGTATCTTATTGCAACTGCAGAGAGACCTGATCTTATGGGATATTCCAACCATGTTGTTCAGACCTTTATTAAAAAGTGATGACATAAAGCCAATCTCATTTAAGAAATCAGTGCCTGGTCAAAAAAGATGTGTTGACCTCGCCCTTAGGGCAGGCTTTATCCTTTCACTAAGGTATTAAATAAAACTGTGAAAGGAAAAGCTGGTATGAATGCCTTGGAATATGTTGAAAGCTACAAAAACGAAGGCGGCTATATAAAGGCTCTTCGTAAGCATGTAGGACATGCGCCGCTTATCACAATTGGCGTAGGCACCATTATCGAAAATGATAAGGGCGAGATCCTGCTTCAGAAGCGAAAGGACAATGGTATGTGGGGAATTGTCGGCGGCGGAATGGAGCTTGGTGAGAACTTTGAGGAAGTAGCAAGACGGGAAGCCAGAGAAGAAGCCGGGATTGAGCTTGGGGAGCTTAGGCTGCGGGCTATCTGCAATGGGCCTGACAGATTTATTACCTATCCAAACGGAGATATCTGCTATACTTCCGCCGTTGTCTTTTGGACAAATGAGTTTTTTGGCGAAATCAAAAATGATCCCGAAGAAGTCTATGAGCACAGATTTTTCGGAAAAGATGAATTACCTGAAGAAATGAATGGTTTTGATAGGATTTTCATCGATATATGGCAGGAGCCTTCAGATGGCATTGCGATATATGATGGTAAAAAGCTTTCATGGCAGACGGGAGGAAGTATTGCACAGCTGAGCAGATGCTTGAGTTTATAGATATTTGCACAGACAGAATAGTCGATAGAATTAATACTTATAAAGGACTGGAATTGCAGGATATAGCTTAAAGTTTTTCTAGACCTTTTAGCCTGATTTCATCAAGCTCCTCAGCTGTTAAGCAACCCGATTGATACAGCCTGAGATATTCTTTTGAAACGTCTGAATCAAAAATGAGTACATCATCAGAGTTAATGGTGACATCAACTCCGCTGCGATAGAGCTTTGCTATCGGCAAGTACAAAATGATTATGCAGATCTGCCTTGGGAAAGCTTCGAATCTGATCTATGTTTTCGCTTTTTAGCGCTTCTATAAATGTCATAAGTGCGGAAATCTCCTTGATTTTCGTAATTGCTCTTGATGAAAATCATATATCCCTGAAAAGGTTGACAGATAGAAATACAGGTAATATATTCAAGTTAGAGCATAAAATGTGCTTATCCATAATATTACAAAAAGAGGAGCTTTATGTTAAGCGTGGTGAATTAATTTCATTGCAATACGGCTACATGATATTGCAATGGGCACAGGATTCAATGAATCAATATTTGTGGGTTAGTGGTTTGTATCACTGGCTTATTAGATTACGCTTAATAATATTATGGTAAAGAAGCCGCATTTTATGAGGTTGTTTTTTGATATGAAAAATTTAGGACCATGATATCTTTGCGTAAGATGTCATGGTTTTTCTTTTACCAAAAAACAACACTAGCGCAGAATTTCGAAGATGAAATCCTTTTTATGACGAAAGGGGGAATAAGAATGTTAGAAAACTTAATTATAAGAGCAGAAGAACCTGCTGATTACAAAAATACAGAACTGATGACCATGCGCAGCTTTTTCAATAAATACAGGCCGGCAGCAGACGAGCATTTTCTTATAAGGATAATAAGAGAATCGGAAGATTACATTCCGGAAATAAGCAGGATTGCTGAATGGAACGGACGCATTGTAGGAGCTGTCTATTACACAAAGGCATGGATAGTGGATGGGGACGTGACTCATGACATAGTCACCTTCGGACCGCTGGCGGTTGAGCCCACCCTGGAGGGAAACGACATAGGAGGAGCTCTTATGCGTGAAACCATAAAGCTTGCTAAAGAAGCAGGTTATGCGGGAATCGCTTTAATGGGAGAGCCCAATTACTATCCACGGTTTGGATTTGAACGGGGCTCAAAGTATGGAATCACTGATGAGCAGGGTAACAGTTTTGATGCATTAATGGTTCTTCCGCTAAATGCTGATTTTTCACAGATCAAGGGAAAGCTCATTGAGAGCAGGGACTTTGAAAAGCTTGAGGACAAGGAAAGACTTGCAAAGATCAATGAAGAGTTTCCCAAATATCGCGTAGTTAAAGTACAGGAAGATTTTATGCAGATATTTGAGCAGCATCTTGGAGTGGTTGAGAAGATAGAGGATGACACCTATATGGTTCGCTACTGGGAGCTTGTAATCCCTACAAAGCTTGCGGAGGGTTTGGATAAAAAGCCGGAAGTAGGAAGCGATGTGCAGTTTATCTGGAATCATAAAGGTGAATCAAAGATCACAAAGGTGTTCAAAAATCTTCTTGAAGATTGAGAGGGAAAAATGAACACAGAAAAACAAATTGAATTCGATAAAATAAAAAAGATATGGTCAGAGCTTGCATGCACTGACTATGCAAAGGAACAGATAGATAAGACTGAGATTATTCTAAATGAACGCGAACTTAGAAAAGCTATTAAAGATACCACAGAAAGCCGTGAGATGATTGAAAAGCTGGGTAATCCGCCTCTTCAGAATGTCACAGAGATAAGAGATATTTTGACGATAGCTGATAAAGGAAAATGCCTTACACCCTATCAGCTTGAGAGAGTTGAAACGGCGCTGGTGGCTGTAGAGAGAATGATGGACTACTTAAGCCGCGGAAGGCAGTATGACAATTCACTTGCCTTCTATGATGAAAACTTAAATCCGCTTTCTGAGCTTAAGGAAGAAATAGTAACGCAGATTAGAAATGAAGAGGTGGATGACAGAGCATCAAAGGAGCTTTACGAACTTAGAAACCGCATTGTTTCTATGGAAGAATCAATGAAGCAAAAGGCTGATCAGATAATCAGGAAAAACTCAGCCTACATGGCAGATTCATTCCATACCGTTAGGAATGGAAGAGTATGCGTTCCGGTAAAGAAGGAATATAAATCCAAGATCCCGGGTAGCGTTATAGGAAAATCCTCAACGGGTAGCACGCTTTTTGTTGAACCCGAGGGCCTTTCAAAGTGCTACGAAGAGCTGGAGCTTCTTCGCATCGATGAAGAAAATGAGGTATACAGAATCCTCTATACTCTCACAGCCATGGTGTCAGATTATGCGGCCATCATAGAAGAAAATGTTCAGATGATTGAAAAGCTGGATTATGTTTTTTCAAAGGGAAAGCTCAGTATTGATCTTGATTGCATAGAACCGGAAATTAATCTGGACAGGAGAATTAACCTGGTAAAGGCAAGACACCCTCTGATGGATAAGGAAGTAAACGTGCCTCTTGATTTTACACTTGGAGAAGGCGACATAAGAGGAATAGTAATCACGGGCCCTAACACCGGCGGAAAAACAGTATCCATCAAAACGGTCATGCTAAGCTGCTACATGGCTCAGTGCGGATTGCACGTAGCCTGCAGGGAAGCTGATATCTGCATGAACAGTAATTACCTCTCAGATATCGGAGATGGACAGAACCTGTCTGAGAACCTGTCGACCTTTTCAGCCCATATAAAGAATGTCCTTGATATCCTTGGAAAAGTGAACCATGAAAGTCTTGTTATCATGGACGAGCTGGGATCAGGCACTGACCCTGCAGAGGGCATGGGAATTGCAGTAGCCATTCTTGAAGAACTTAGAAAAAGTAATGCGAATTTCCTTGTAACAACCCACTATCCTGAGATCAAGGATTATGCTGCCAAAACAGAGCATATCATGAATGCAAGGATGGCTTTTGATAGGGAAACTCTGCGTCCCACCTATGAGATGGTAATCGGAGAAGCCGGCGACAGCTGTGCGTTTTACATCGCTGAAAGACTTGGAATGCCAGCGGAAATGCTTTCTGTCGCAGCAAAGGCAGCCTACGGTGACGCTGCAGCTAACGATTATGTTTTCTCAGATAAAAAGGAAACACGAAAGAGAAGCACCGGAAGCAAAATCGTTAAGGCAAAGCAGATACATTCAACAGCAGAGCTTGAGCAGAAATTCAGCATCGGTGACAGCGTAATGGTCTATCCCGATAAAAAGATAGGAATTGTATGTGAACCCATAGATAAAAAAGGAATCCTCAGAGTACAGCTGCCAAACAAGAAAATCTACATAAACCACAAGAGAGTAAAGCTCCATGTAAAAGCAGACAAGCTATACCCCGAGAACTACGACTTCTCAATCGTCTTTGACACAGTGCAAAACCGAAAGGCAAGACATGAAATGAGCCGTAAGTTCACGGATAAAGTCATAGTATATGACCCAAACGACTAATAGTAATGGAGGGGGTAGATCCGCTTCGCTTAAATAAAAAGAACCGGTTTAAGTTAACCGGTTTCTTTTATATTTAAGCGTTAGACAGGGCTCGAAACTATAACTACCTTTTTACAAAAGTGTTCCTAATATATGTATTACGCTCCTTTTTACACAACATATATAAGAAAAACTCTTAAGCCAAATTTATATACCTATTTCTCATGTAACTTCTCCGCAAGGTATATAAATTGAATATAATAATTTAATTTATATACTTTTTTATATTTATTTCAGTAACGTCCTTATAATGGTGTAAATTGAATATTGTATTATAAAAGCCACAGGCTCTTACCTTTAGGTATAATAGAATCACCACAACCCTAAATAATACCGGAGGTAGAACACAATGGCTCAACTCAATATTACTTTAAATCAGGATGAAATTCTACAATTATTGTCATCAGACCATGATGAGGCATTTCGTAAGCTTTTAACTGACAGCCTTAATGCTGTCCTGGTTGCTGAATCAACTGAGCAGCTTGGTGCTGAACGTTACGAGCGCAGCGATGAACGCATGGATAGCCGGAATGGTTCCCGCGAACGCAAACTCAATACGCGTATAGGTACAATCACCCT
>NZ_AUJP01000040.1 GCF_000424285.1 Butyrivibrio sp. MB2005
AAGCTCCCGGAAGATGTCCCTGACAAGCTCTCCGTTCTCGTAATGCGAGAGGAACAGGTTCTTAAACTCCAGGGTATAAGAAATCCTGTAAGCGGTGACGCTAAGCGTGAAGGGATTGGCAGCAAGTAGTTCGATCTGCTCCGGGGTGAATTGATTGATGTGATGACGTTCTCTCATAACAGCCTCCTTGTATGAATGATTTTATCCTACATAAGGTTGGATATAAAGAAGAACGTGTCCACAAGCCGGGGGGTTCATTAAAAAACCGTGTCCAGAAAACGGGGATGTACCACTAAATGTGGTGTCCAAAATCTGGAAATTTAGGAAAGGGGCGTGTCCACTTTATGGGATACAGTTTATGACACACAATCGGAGGTAAAGACAATGCTTGACAGACAGACAGACAGACAGACAGACAGAGGATAAACTGACGGGATTTCCGTCGATTGATAAGCCGTGGATTAAATACTATAAGGAGGATCAATTCGATATAAGTATTCCTCAGTGTTCTATTTATGAGTGCATGTACAGTTATGCAAAAACATATGCACAAGAAATTGCAATTGAGTTTTTGGGTAAGAAGATTACTTATGATCAGTTGTTCAGCAAAATTGAAGAAGTAGCTAAGAGTTTAAAGATGGCCGGGGTAAAACAGGGAGAGATTGTTTCAGTTTGTTTACCCAATATACCGGAAGCTATTTATACCTTATATGCAATAAATCGAATCGGAGCCATTGCCAATATGTTGGATGTCAGGTGCGCTGAGAGAGTTCTTGTTGCTTCTGTATTGGAAGCACATTCGAATGTGTTGATTACTTTGGATTCTGTATCTGATAAATTCAGTAGTCTAAAAAAGAACAATGACGTGAAAATTATAGTGTCAGTATCTGCTATTGAATCATTAAACCCTATATTGAAGAAACTAATCCGATTAAAGAACAAGAATTTACGATTGAGTTGTCCTGATGGTTTTATGACGTGGAAATACTTCCTTAGTCTTGGGGATAATAATACTGAAGAACTTGATGCTGAGTTTGTCAAAGATGCAGATGCAATTATCGCTTATACAGGTGGAACTACAGGGGAACCCAAGGGCGTTATCGGAACTAATGAGACTGTGAATTCTGTTGTAGAAATGGAATTAAAAGTCGGATTTAATGGAGCGGTGAGAGATAGTATCTTAGTTATTGCACCACCGTGGACATACTATGGAATCTGTAATTCAATAAATGTTCCATTATGTATGGGATTGAAATTACTGTTGGTTCCCAAGGTGGGTGCTGATGAATTACCGGATTTAACTCTGAAATTGAAGCCTAACCATATTGTTTCTGTACCTTCCGCTTTATTAGCTTTCTTAGATAATCAAGCAATGCAGAAAGCAGATCTGAGCTTCCTGAAGTCTTTTATTTTAGGAGCAGACAAATTGGATGAGAGTCTCGAGAAAGAGTTTAATTTGTTTTTGTCAAAACATAATTGCAATATTAAACTTTCAAAAGGCTATGGTATGACAGAGGTGATGGCTGCTGCTGCATATTCAAAAGCTAACGCAAATGACTTAGGAAGCGTAGGAATACCATATCCGGGAAATATTATTTCTACTTTCAAAGATGATAAAGATTATACTGAATGCAGAATAAGAGAGGTTGGTGAAATAGCAATATGTGGACCGACTCTGATGAAGGGGTATTTTGGAAATGCTAAAACTCAGGACTCAGAAATAATAAAGGTTCACAAAGATGGAACTAAATGGATCCATACAGGTGATTTGGGACATGTCGGGGAAGATGGAAGAATTTATATTGATGGCCGTCTTAAGAGGATGTTTGTCAGAAATGGATACAAAGTTTTCCCCGCAAGTATAGAAAATTGCATAATGAAGTGTGATGAAGTACAGCAAACTGCAGTTATAGCTGTAAAAGATGAAAACTACGGTAACATAACCAAAGCTTTTGTAGTGTTGAAAAATAATGCTGATAGTGATTCTGTAAAAAAAGAGTTGGTAAAGAATATTGCAGATGAATTATACGATTATGAGTACCCTGATAATTACGAATTTGTAGATAAATTACCGTTAACAGGAATGGGGAAAATAGACTATAAAAAATTGGAGAATATGGCTAAGACAATTTGACGTCTTGAAATCGAAGGGGCTGTCTTAGTGCGACAGCCCCATGTTACGTCGCAAAAAGCAAGTTGGTTTTGTGTTCGGGGGGACCGATGTTTGATAGTATTCATTCATTTAAATACATGCTTTCTTTGAGTCAGCAGGACTGCGAAGCATACTGCCGAGAAAAAAGACTGGAAAGATATCAGAAATATGGTGGTGGACATATAACTAATCTACCACTACATTCGTTCGCACATAAAGTGTTTATGCCATTCTTGAAGGCAAGCCTTTATATGGAAGGGAAAAGGCTGAATATCCTTAGAGATGATCGTATAAAAACGGACAGACCAATTATTTTTTGTCCTACACATATTGGTGGTGTGGATATTGAAATGTCGTTTCTTTCAATACAAACACCATGTTGGTTGGTGCTTGGAGATCCTAGAGAATTCTACAGGAATTTTGATGGATTTCTGCTTCAGTTAAATGGAGTTATTGTTCTGGATGTCCTAATAAAAGAGGACAGGAAAGTTGCTAAGGCACAGATGAAAGAACTTCTGCGTAAAGGAGGTAATTTGCTTCTTTTTCCGGAGGGGGTTCAGAATATTAGTCCCAATGCGCTTATAAATCCATTATTTGCTGGAGCTGTTGACTTGGCAATTGATTGCGGAGCCGATATTGTTCCAATTGCGTTATGCAGAAGAGGAGATTCTTACTATTCAATAATAGGAGAGAATATTTGTTATGAAGGCTGTCAACCTGAGGAGAGGGATATCCTGACTAACGAACTCCGGAACAGAATGGCAACGCTTAAGTGGGAAATCATTGAAAAACTGCCACAGATTCATCGTGAAAATGTTAAGGAAAGTGATTACGATGATTTTGTAAATAATGTACTCTCTTTGGATGCATCATATACCTGGAGTATTGATGATATAAAAAACGGTATGTATCATCCTAAAGACGTAGTTGAGCATGAAGATGTGTTTGATTTTGCAGAATCATTGGTTCCCAATAAAGATAACGCGTTTCTATTTGATAAAAGATTAATTGGGTGAGTATGGTTGATTAATATTATTAAAATGTGGAATTGACAAAGGGGGCGAGGAAATATGATTTTAACAGACAGACAGACAGGATATCCTTCGGTCGATAAACCGTGGATGAAGTATTACAACCAAAAAGCGCTGAGTGATGAAAATCCTGCAATATCCATATATGAATGGATATATACCCGCAACAGGAAGTATGAAGATTATGTTGCAATAAGTTATTTTGGTAATCAGATAAGATACAAAGAATTATTTGATGAAGTGGAAAGAGCTGCGTCTTCATTTGAGGCGTTAGGGGTAAAAAAAGGAGATATTGTAACACTTGCATTACCTAATATTCCGGAGAATGTAATCTGTATATATGCGTTGAATCGTATCGGGGCTATAGCAAACATAATAGATCTAAGATGTCAGGGAAATGATCTGATTCGATACTACAACGAGGTTAATTCTTTGGTGGCAGTTATTAGTGACATTTTTTTAGATAATACACTGCAGGTTCTTGATAAGACCAGATTGAGCAAAATTGTTATAGCGTCACCATATGATCGGTTATCTACGCCGCTTAAGGCCATCATGAGGAGGAAGATAAACAAGGCGGAATTAGATTCTCTTCATGCCCTAACCTGGAAAAGTTTTATCAGTAAAGGATCAGGAGAGGTAAAAGGAATACCAGGAAAAACCGAAGAGACTGCATGCATTCTTCATACCAGTGGTACAACCGGTGAGGCAAAGGGAGTTATGCTGAGTAACCGATGCTTTAATGCAATGGCGTTTCAGTGTGAACGCGATGGATATACATATTATCCCGGTGATAAATGCTTGAATTGGGTTCCGCCTTTTCTTGCGTATAATGCATTGATGGCTATGCATTTGCCACTGTCTTTGCATATGCAGATTGAGATGATACCCGAGTATAAACCGGAGAAATCAGCAAAAAACATTATGAAATATAAACCTAATCATGTGATGGCCGGACCGGCGGATTGGGTGAGTTTTACCAACACGAAAGGAATTAAAGATCTTAGTTATTTGCGATCGCTTTCCAGTGGCGGGGATTCGCTTCGTGCGGAAGAAAAACATAAGATCAACGAGATTCTTAAAGAACATGGATGTATGGGTAAAATTCTTCAAGGCTATGGTATGACGGAGGTTGGAAGTGCCGCTTCAAGTAATTTGCCTCAGGTGGATGTGGATGGTAGCGTTGGGATTCCGCTTCCGTTGATGACATTTTGTATTTGGGACAACGAAGCTAATAGAGAGATGAAATATGACGAAGAAGGAGAAATCTGTATCGCTGGTCCTACGCTGATGAATGGATATTATAACAAAGAGGATGAATCTAAAGCAGTAATGAGGATTCATAGCGATGGCAGAGTATGGATGCACACAGGCGATTTAGGACGAATTGATACGAATGGCTGCATATATCTTGAAGGGAGACTAAAGCGGATCATTATTCAGTATAACGGGATGAAAATTAATCCATATGAGATAGAGGCAACGTTGTTAGAAGATACATCCATAGAAAATTGCTGTGTTGTTGGAGTACCTGATATAGATCATGGAACTGGTGCGGTTCCAAAAGCATATGTTGTATTAAAACCCGGTTTACAGGAATTAGCAGACCAGATAGAGAAACAACTTAGAGAGAAGTGCGAGAAGAATCTTGTTGAGAGATATCGACCCAAACAGATTCAGTTTATAGAGGCGCTTCCGCTGACGGCTAATGGTAAGGTGGATTATAGATCATTAGAAGGTAAAGACTTATAGGAGGAAAGGTAATGCACACGCAAAATAACGGCCGTAATTCAAAGGACGAGAATTCCTGTTTCCATCTATAGATAAACCCTGCCTGAAATACTATAAAGAGAATGCTGAGGAAGAGGTTGATCGAATACGGAGAACAAAACGGTATGGGATGTAATTGAGAAAAAACTAAATGAACATACAGATATTCCTGCCATAGAGTATTTTGGAAAAGTCATTTCCAGAAAGGAATTTATAGAAAACGTCTATCTGTGGGCAAAAGCATTCAGGAATCTGGGTGTTAAGGAGGACGAGATCGTTGCATACTATGGACTATTTATGCCGGATGTTTGCTACATGATCTTTGCCTTGAATATGATAGGAGCGTGTCCCTATTTCCTTAAGTTGGCAATTAGTTCCAAGGCACTTGAAGAAGAGGCAAAAGAGTGCAGGATTGCCATAGTCTTTGATCAGATGTGGGAGAATGTAAAAGGGGAATTTACAAAAGATAAGTATTAGAAAGTGATAATCGCAAGAATCACAGATGCGATGCCGACACCTAAAAAGCAAATCGTGTCGGTCATGACAAAAATCCGTAAAAAGACACAGATCCCAAGAGGAGAGAAGTATATTTCTGTATCAGATGCTAAGGAACTAGGAAAAGGATATAACGGGGAGATAAAAGCCACCTTTGTTTCAAATAGAAATGCCTTCATTACTTCATCAAGCGGAACAACAGTTGGTGGAATCGTAAAAGGAGTTGTGGTAACGAATGAAACGGTTCTTACACAGTTATCAATCTCAGATGCCAGCGGAACACAGTTTTTTAAAGGAGAAAGATGTCTGAATCACTTTCCGCCAACGGCTGCCACTTCATTAAATCTTCTGTTTTTGGTGCCGCTTTATCGGGGAATGACAGTTGTCATGGACCCACGAGTAGAGGAAAAGGATTTCTATAATCAAATCACGAAACTGCATGTAAATGCGGCGTGTTCTACCGGAAGTGCATGGGAAGCGTTCTTTAATCGATTGGAGAAAGAAAGAGCAAAAGGCAAAGAATTCGATTTTTCATATGTAAAATGTTGGGTTGTTGGCGGAGAAGGAACTGATTCTAAGAAATTCCAAAAATGGCAAAACGTTATGCATGAATTAGGCTCGGATAGAGGGCTGGCAAGCGGCTACGGCTCATCTGAGTTATTTGCAAGCGCATGTTCGGAGTTTGTGAATGCCAGATATGACTTTAGTAAGCCGATAATGAGCGTCGGAATTCCAATGGCGGGTATCACAGTTGGCGTATTTGATGAAGAGGGAAAAGAGTTAGGATACAACCAAAAAGGCGAACTGTGGATTCGCAGCAAATCGGTTATGAAGTGCTATTACAATAAGCCGGAATTAACTGCCAAGACAAAGGTTGATGGGTGGATCCATACCGGTGATCTGGCAGAGATAGATGAAAAAGGGTTTGTTTATATATGGGGAAGATTAAAGGATACAGTCGGGACACAGGATGGTCGAATCATTTATTTATTTGATATAGCAAACAGGATAAAAGAAAAAGAATATATAGATGACGCGATTGTGATTGATAAATCGACCGATCCCGAATCAGTGAATCTGGTGGCGCATATCGTGTGGGATGCGTCGGTTAAGAATGAAGACAAAGAAAGAAATCTTATTGATCTGACGGAATGCATTAAACAATATGAACCGTCAGTTAAACTGAACACGTTTGCCTTTCATGATGTGATGTTACCATATTCGCCTACTACGCTGAAGAAAGACAAAAACAGGATGGCAAATCAGAAAGAAGGTTTCGTACAGGTAATCGACGGGAAGATCATCAAAGATATTTAAGAAAAAACAAATATTGACTGTAAAGTGGTTATTTCTTTTTCTTTTGTTTGCTTCCGAACAGATATGAAGCCGAGAAAGAAGCTCTTGCCGAAAGCATTTCAGCAGGGCTTTGATTTTGAGTGGTAAAATGACTGGAAGTTAAGATTTACAGGCGGCAGAATTTTTTTTGCGTTTCGCCTATTTACCTATTGACACAGTATGTAAATATATGTATCATTGGTTTCAATAAAAAAAGCGCAGAAAAACAGAATATAAAGCAGGAGGATGATGAAATGAGTGATTACAGATTTGAGACATTACAGTTACACGTAGGACAAGAGCAGCCTGATCCGGCAACAGATGCAAGAGCAGTTCCGATCTATCAGACTACCTCTTATGTTTTCAGAAACAGCCAGCATGCGGCTGACAGATTCGGACTTGCAGATGCAGGTAATATTTACGGAAGACTTACAAATTCAACTCAGGATGTTTTTGAGAAGAGAATAGCAGCTCTTGAAGGCGGTAGCGCAGCCCTTGCAGTTGCATCCGGCGCAGCAGCGATCACTTATACCATTCAGGCTCTTGCTGCAAACGGAGGACATATCGTAGCACAGAAGACTATCTATGGTGGAAGCTATAACCTTCTTGCACACACACTTCCTCAGTACGGAATTACCACAACATTCGTTGATGCACATAACCTCAGCGAAGTTGAAGCAGCTATCAAGGATGACACAAGAGCAATCTATCTTGAGACTCTTGGTAATCCCAACAGTGATATTCCGGATATTGATGCCATCGCAGAGATAGCTCATAAGCATGGTCTTCCTCTTGTTATAGATAACACATTCGGAACACCTTACCTCATCAGACCCATCGAGCATGGCGCTGATATCGTTGTTCATTCTGCTACCAAGTTTATCGGCGGACATGGTACAACCCTTGGCGGTGTTATCGTAGAGTCAGGTAAGTTTGACTGGAAGGCAAGCGGCAAGTATCCCGGAATCGCAGCTCCCAATCCCAGCTACCACGGTGTATCCTTCTATGATGTGGTTGGTCCTGCTGCATTTGTAACATATATCAGAGCTATTTTACTTAGAGATACAGGTGCTACAATTTCACCCTTCAACGCATTCCTGCTTCTTCAGGGTGTTGAGACATTATCACTTCGTCTTGACAGACATGCAGAGAACACAAAGAAGGTAGTTGAGTTCCTTAAGAATCATCCCAAGGTAGCTAAGGTAAATCATCCTTCTATCGAGGATCACCCTGATCATGCACTTTATGAGAAGTATTTCCCTAACGGCGGAGCTTCAATTTTCACATTTGAGATCAAGGGCGGCAAAGAGGAAGCATGGAAGTTCATAGATAACCTTGAGATTTTCTCACTGCTTGCAAATGTAGCTGATGTTAAGAGTCTTGTTATCCACCCTGCAACAACAACTCACTCACAGCTTTCTGATGAGGAATTGAAGGATCAGGGTATCACTCAGAGCACAATCAGACTTTCAATTGGTACAGAGCATATCGATGATATCATTGCTGACCTTGAGAAGGGCTTCGCAGCTATCTGATAAAAACTATATTTAAGGAATTCGGTTCCGCGGCACGCAGCAAAAATCCTGCTTGCCGCGGGATTTTTTTATTCAATATTTTAGGTTTTCTCCCTGCACAGAGAGGGTTATATTTATTAGAGAGAATGTTCTTCAAAAGACTTGATTCATATTATATGAGGTGACATAAGAATGGACAAAAAAGAATTGGAACAGATGTTAAAAAGTGTGGCGGAGGGTACCACTTCTGTTGATGAAGCACTGCTTAAGTTCAAGGAAGCCCCTTATGAGGATCTTGGTTTTGCCAAGCCTGACTTTCACAGAGGCGTAAGACAGGGGGCAGCAGAAGTTATTTACGGAGCGGGTAAGACTCCCGAGCAGGTACTTAGGATATCAAAAAGTCTGCGTGAAAATGGTCAAAAAACAGTTCTTATCACAAGGATGAAGGATGAAGCGGCAGAGCTTCTGAAAAAAGAGATCACAGATTTTTCATATGATGAGCTTAGTCATGTGGGAATAGTCGGAAGCCTTCCTGAGAAGGACGGAAGAGGCAAAATAGTTGTGGCAACAGGTGGCACCAGCGATATACCCGTAGCTGAGGAAGCAGCCAAAACTGCGGAGGTTTATGGCAACGAAGTGGTTCGTCTTTATGACGTTGGAGTTGCAGGTCTTCACAGGCTTCTTGGACACATGGATGAGATAATGTCAGCAAGAGTCATAATCGCCATCGCCGGAATGGAGGGAGCCCTTGCAAGCGTTATCGGCGGTCTGGCGGACTGCCCTGTAATTGCTGTACCTACCAGCGTTGGATACGGAGCTTCCTTTGGCGGAGTGTCAGCACTTTTATCTATGCTTAACTCCTGTGCCAGCGGCGTAAGTGTGGTGAATATCGATAACGGATTTGGCGCGGGATATATGGCGTCTATGATAAATCATATGAAATAACATTTAATGGAAACTTTTTATGATGTATCAGCGAGAAAACTCCTTCCGACATAGTCGGTGGGGGATGAATCGCTGACCCTCAGCGCTTTGCTTTGCAGTATCGCCCTGTTTTTTCATATTTTCTTTTGTGGTCATCCGTGCGCTGGCTTTCTATATATTTTTTCACTGTCTCAAGTGAAACGGAACCGGTTGTGGCGCAAAAATAACTCCTGCTCCAGAAAAGAGCATCTCCCCACAGA
>NZ_AUJP01000041.1 GCF_000424285.1 Butyrivibrio sp. MB2005
TCTGTCCTTGAATAAAGTGCGCTGAGGCGCACAGATATCCTTGATCTGCTTGACTACAGAATATCTGTCAGGAAATATCTGTCAACCCTGCGCACGGCGCACCGCAAAGCGGCTTTGGGGTTGACTGATATTTCCTGGCAGATAAAGTAGTCAACAAGCAGACCAAGGAATATAAGCGGAACACAAGGTTCCGCAGGGAACAAACGGCTAGGGGCTGGTAACGGGGGCTTCAGTGCTGTATAATAACGGAGACAAAGTCTGATCTTAAATGATTCCGGGTGTATTCCACCCTTTTGTTTCCGAATATCAATTTACGCTATCTTGTATAGTTGCTCAATTGATTTTTAAGACTTTCAATAGTATAATTCATTGGAATGCGCTTTAGTGCATTATAATAAGAAACAATAGATAAATTATATTTTTTCAGAGGTTTTATTCATGATTTCAAGAGATTACACTTTAGGAATTGACATCGGTTCAACTACCGTTAAAATTGCACTTCTCGATGCTGAGAGGAACATCATCTTTTCAGATTACAGACGTCATTATGCCAATATCCAGGAGACTCTCTTAGGACTCCTTCAGGATTGTGCCAAGAAATGCGGCAATGTAACACTCCACCCTGTTATCACAGGTTCCGGTGGTCTTACACTGGCAGGTCATCTTGAAGTTCCTTTTGTACAGGAAGTTATAGCTGTATCCACCGCACTTAAGTCACTTGCTCCCAAAACTGATGTAGCAATTGAGCTTGGTGGTGAGGATGCCAAGATCATTTATTTCGAAGGCGGTAACGTCGAGCAGCGAATGAATGGTATATGCGCCGGTGGTACAGGTTCATTTATAGACCAGATGGCATCTCTTCTTCAGACAGATGCTCCAGGTCTTAATGAGTATGCGAAAAAATATCAGAACCTCTATACTATTGCTGCCCGCTGCGGTGTATTTGCAAAAACAGATATTCAGCCACTTATTAATGAAGGTGCTACTAAGGAAGATCTTGCAGCATCAATTTTCCAGGCAGTTGTAAATCAGACCATAAGCGGACTTGCCTGTGGAAAACCTATCAGAGGACACATTGCATTCCTTGGCGGTCCTCTTCATTTCCTTTCAGAGCTTAAGGTTGCTTTCATCCGCACTCTTTCACTGGATGACGAGCACGTAATAGATACAGATAATTCTCACCTTTTTGCAGCAATCGGTTCTGCCATGAATGCAAGTGAGGATACACACTATTCAATGACTGACATGATCGGCAAGCTTTCTCATAAGATCGTTATGGCTGCCGAGGTTTCACGTCTTGAGCCTCTCTTCGAGTCCGAGGATGAGTACAAAGCATTCCTTGACAGACAGAATAACTACAGAGTAAAAACTGCACTTTTAGACAACTACAAGGGTAACGCTTTCCTTGGAATAGATGCAGGTTCCACCACAACCAAATGCGCACTCGTATCAGAAGACGGCGATCTTCTCTATTCCTTCTATTCTAGTAACAACGGAAGTCCTCTTAAGACTGCCATCAGTTCAATTGAAGAGATTTACAAGCTTATGCCTGAAGGCGTTACTATCGCACGTTCATGCTCTACAGGTTACGGCGAAGCTCTCCTTAAGTCAGCTCTTATGCTTGATGAAGGCGAAGTTGAGACCATCGCTCACTACAACGCTGCTGCATTCTTTGATCCTGAGGTTGATTGTATCCTTGATATCGGCGGTCAGGATATGAAGTGTATTCATATCAAGAATAATACAGTAGACAGTGTACAGCTTAACGAAGCCTGCTCATCAGGTTGCGGAAGCTTTATCGAGACCTTTGCAAAATCCCTTAATTACAGTGTTCAGGATTTCGCCAAAGTTGCCCTTTTTGCTGAGTCTCCCGTAGATCTCGGAACCAGATGTACAGTATTTATGAATTCCAGAGTTAAGCAGGCACAGAAAGAAGGCGCATCTGTTGCTGACATTTCAGCAGGTCTTGCTTATTCCGTTATCAAGAACGCCCTTTTCAAGGTTATTAAGGTATCTGATGCAAAGGACCTTGGCGAACACATAGTTGTTCAGGGTGGTACTTTCTATAACGATGCTGTCCTTAAAGCCTTTGAGAAAATATCAGGTGCTCAGGTTACAAGACCTGACATCGCAGGAATCATGGGTGCTTTCGGTGCTGCTCTTATCGCAAGAGACCGTTTCCATGAAAAAAATGGCGAAAAGACCACAATGCTTACAATCGATCAGATTCAGAAGCTCGAGTATACAACCAGCATGACAAAGTGTCAGGGCTGCACCAACCACTGCCGTCTTACAATTAATAAGTTCACAGGTGGACGTCAGCACATTTCTGGAAACAGATGTGAGCGTGGTATCGGCAAAACCAAGAACGCCGCAGGTGTTCCCAATCTTTTCGAATATAAATACAAGAGAATATTTGACTATAAGCCTCTCGATGAAGCTCAGGCAACCAGAGGTACAGTAGGTATTCCGAGGGTCCTCAATTTCTATGAGAACTATCCTTTCTGGTTTACCTTCTTCACAGAGCTTGGATACCGCGTTGTTTTATCACCCAGATCAACTCATCAGATTTACGAGCTTGGAATCGAATCAATTCCCAGTGAGTCTGAGTGTTATCCTGCAAAGCTTTCTCACGGACATATTGAGTGGCTCATTAAAAACAACGTAGATTTTATCTTCTATCCCGGTCTTTTTTATGAGCGCGATGAAGTTGATGGAGCAACCAACCACTATAACTGCCCCATCGTAACTTCTTATTCTGAGAACATTAAAAATAATGTAGAAGCAATTACAGAAGGCAAAATGAAGCTGAGAAATCCTTTCATGTCCTTCGCATCACTTAAAACTGTTACTGATGCCCTTGTTAAGGAATTCTCTGAGATTTCTGCAAACGAGATCATCGCAGCATCCACAAAAGCATGGGATGAAATGGCAAAAGCCAGAGATGATGTTCGTAAGAAAGGTGAAGAAACCCTTCGCTGGATCAAGGAAAACAATGCTCACGGTATCGTAGTAGCAGGTCGTCCTTACCATGTTGATCCTGAGATCAATCACGGTATTCCCGATATGATCTGCTCTTATGGCGTGGCTGTTCTTACAGAGGACTCCATCTCACACCTTGGAGCTCCCGAGAGACCGCTTATCGTATCAGATCAGTGGATGTACCACTCTCGTCTCTATGCAGCGGCAAGCTATGTTCGCACAAGAGATGACCTGGATCTGATCCAGCTCAACTCCTTTGGCTGCGGACTTGATGCAGTAACAACAGATCAGGTTAATGATATCCTTACAGGCTCAGATAAAATCTATACCTGCCTTAAGATTGATGAAGTAAATAACCTTGGAAGTGCAAGAATTCGTGTTCGTTCACTTCTGGCTGCCATCAGAGTTCGTAAACAGCAGGGCTTTAGAGAACGTACCATCGAGAGCACAGCTCACAAGAGAGTTCTCTTCACAGAGGACATGAGAGATAAATACACTATCCTCGTACCTCAGATGTCACCTATTCACTTTGACATCCTCGAGCATGCACTTTCTGCCTGTGGTTACAACATGGTGGTTATGCAGAATGATAACAAGCACGCCATCGATATGGGTCTTAAGTATGTTAATAACGATGCCTGCTACCCTTCCCTTTGGGTTGTTGGTCAGATCATGGACGAGTTACTTTCAGGAAAATATGACCTTAATAAAACAGCAGTCCTCATGAGTCAGACAGGTGGCGGATGCCGTGCTACCAACTACGTTGGATTTATCAGACGTGCTCTTAAAAAAGCTGGTCTTGAGCATATTCCTGTTGTATCTCTTAACCTCAGTAAGCTTGAGAGTAATCCGGGATTTCATATCAACTTTGAGATGCTGGAAAGAGCTGCTTACGCTGCAGTATTTGGCGATATTTTCATGAGATGCGTATATCGCATGCGTCCTTATGAAAAGGTTAAGGGCTCAGTTGAAGCGGTCCATGAAAAGTGGAAGAAAGAATGTATCGACTTCGTATCTGCTAAGCACATGAGCTTCATAAAGTTCCAGAAAATGTGCCGCCAGATAGTTGAAGACTTTGACCGTATCGAGATCACAGATGAAGTTAAGCCAAGAGTAGGTATAGTTGGTGAGATCCTTGTTAAGTTTGCTCCCGCTGCTAACAATCACCTTGTAGAGCTTCTTGAATCAGAAGGCGCTGAGGCAGTTGTTCCTGATCTTTTGGACTTCATGCTCTACTGCTTCTACAACCAGATTTACAAAGCAGACTATCTTGGTACAAGCAAGAAAACAAAGGCTTTCTGCAGAGCAGGAATCTATGCTCTTGAAAAGCTCCGCGGCGGTGCTGCCAAAGCATTTAAAAACAGCGTACACTTCGATGCACCTACAAGCATCTATAAGCTCGTTGAATATGCTAAGCCCATCGTTTCCATCGGTAACCAGACAGGTGAAGGCTGGTTCCTTACAGGCGAGATGGTCGAGCTCATCAAAGAAGGTGCTTCAAACATCGTATGTACACAGCCCTTTGGTTGCCTGCCTAACCACGTAGTCGGTAAGGGTGTTATCAAGCAGATGAGACACCTGTATCCTGATTGCAACATCGTAGCCATCGACTACGATCCCGGTGCCAGCGAAGTTAACCAGCTTAACAGAATTAAGCTCATGCTCTCTACCGCTCATAAAAAAACATCAGTAGAATACGAACAGGCTGAGAATAAAGCAATTTCATAATAAAGAAGGAGGTGGTATTACCACCTCCTTCTTTTTACAAAATCTCCAACTATTCTGTATATCTATTCGCACACTTTCCAGTCAGATAACATCCTCTTTTCAGAATTAAAAGCTACACCAATCTTAAATAATTTTCTAGGATCTGCTTTAAACGGAAGTGCATACCCGTTATCCTCAATTTGCTTAAGAGCTGAATCAGCAGAATCATCCCTTTTGAATTCAAAAATATAAATATACTTTGCTGATTCCAGAACGCAGTCTATACGTCCATTAAACGTATGCATCTCACATATGGCATATTGCCCCAATAATGTAAATACAAGATAGATTACCGCTTGGAAATAATGTTCAAATGGATCCGAATCCAGCGTATATGTAATATTAGCAAATAGACCGGTCAGGACATTTTTAATATTATCAAGATCGCCATTTTTCACATAACGGCGAAGTGTAAATATGTCGAGCCCTGATCCTGAGCCACAATTTCTGACGTATTCCGGCATCAAGCTCTGCATAAAGCCATATTTAACTTCTTCGTTTGGAAATGACAACGTATATTCCCTGTCAGTGCGATCAAAATCCGCTATAGTCAAATATCCTGTCTGATAAAGAAGCGGAACTATATCTAATGTATCCCCGGTATAGTCCTTAAGCACAGATTCATTAGTATAAATAGTTCGGTCTGTAAATTTCCTTAAATCGAAATTACTTTCCTTAATGTTTTTTATCAGAAATGTCGGTGTACCTGTCTCAAACCAGTAGGCGCCAAAATCCTTTGAAAACAACGCAGATAACACACTGTACGGATTATAAACGCCCTCTCCAGTCTGATGAAAATGATAACCATCATAATACTTCTTTAGGGCAGCAAGGCATTCATCTTCTGTCATCTCCTGCTTATCTGCAAGAACTTTTATCTCAGGTTCAAAACTTTCTCTTATTTCTTTCTCCGTAAGTCCGCAAAGTGCCGCATAATCCTCATCCAAAGAAATATCTCTTAGTTGATTTAAATCGCTAAAGATACTAACCTTATGAAACTTAGATACCCCCGTGATAAATATAAACTGTATATATTCATCACAGCTCTTAAGATTACTGAAAAATCCTTTGAAAACACTTTTATTATGTTCCTGTATATCTATATTATCTACAACATCAAGAAGTGGTTTATCGTATTCATCAACAAGTACAACACAGCGAAGTCCGGTAGATTCATTAGCTGTTTTCAAAAGATTCACAAATCTTTCAGACAGAGAGTTTTCTTTCTTTTCAACGTGATAATAATCTTCCAGTCCTTGAAGAATAAAAGAAAGCTTTTTTTCTAAAGCACCTTCTTCGTTATAATTTGTTCCGTTAAAATCAAAGTAAAATACCGGATATTCTTTCCATGCATCTGAATTATCTGCTTCTAGTTTTTCAATAGTAAGCCCATGGAATAATTCTTTTTTACCTTCCCAGTATGCTTTCATAGTACTTAAAAGCAGACTTTTTCCAAATCGCCTCGGTCTGCTCAGGAAATAAGGTACATTGTTATGTACCAGTCTGTATATAAATTCTGTTTTGTCCACATATAGAAAATTATCTGTTCTTAACTTAACGAATCCCTGTATTCCTACCGGAAGTTTTCTTTCCATGGTAGATTCCTCCCAAGCATCTTTTCATATAAAGATTATACATTCTAATAATTTCAGCGGCAATATTTCATCAAAACGAAGATGACGAGGTGATAGAAATGTGTAAAGGGATTCAAGGACTAATCAACGAAGGTATTGTTCAAGGTTGCGACAAACAAAAGAATAAAGATTTCGAAAATGTCACCCTCTCGATAATGGAACTTCAGAATGTTTCCAGAGAGGATGCAGAAAAACAGGCTCGCTTGCTATTAAAGATGGATTAAAGAAATTTTGAATAGCTACGTATTGCACTAAATTTCTCAGTATTAAAAAGCTCCTTACTCTTCATAAATCCCACGTGGGTAATTATGAATTGCAAGGAGCTCTATTGTTATTATTACTATCATTCACAACACTACATAATGATCAGAATTACTGTCTATACTACTTTATCACTTTATATCCGGCACTTGTGAAACAAAAGGATTAACAATAAATTGGATCTCAGAAAGAACTTTGCCCCCACTCTTGCTTTCTTTCACCTGTACTGTGACGTTGAAGGTATTATTGGAAAATGTAATGCCTCCGTCTTGAATGTACGCGGAGTACTTACCACCGATGTAGCTTCTTTAACTGGAGTTTGATGACCCAGACCATGCCGATTTGATTTAGCTTTTGGACTTCCGCAGCTTTTATAGTGGGCTTTCCTTTTCTATGAGAAAATTTCCCTCGCTGTTCTGATATCCACTGTCCAAGTCTGTAACCTTCGTCTGTTACGTAGTCTGTAGGGATCATCAAGTCGCCATGTTTTTCATAGTAGGCCTTGGCATCCTCATACCATTCATCCCAATCTCTTTGGAAGGAAAGTGCCCATTCCATACCAAGATTTTCAAGTTCCTGTATCTGGGTATCTGTAAGTTCCCCCCGCCAGTAGAGTCTTCTTTTCTCTACAATCCAGTTACCAAGGTGATATATTCCCTGCCTGTAATCTCTTGGAATCAGAAGATCACCTTTTTCTTCTTTATATATGGCGAGCTGTTCAATCCACTCATCCCACCGGAATCGATATTCAAGGCGCCAGGTCATTCCGATTTTTTCCAGAAGCTCTATTTCCGTATCTGAAATGGTGCCTTTTACGTGAGGCGAATTGTTGTATTTTGCTCTCTGCCTGCTGATCCATTTGCCTAGCTTATGACCTTCAGGTGTTATGTAGTTTGCCGGAACCAGGAGATCACCATTTGTCTCGTAATACTTCCCGGCAAGTGCATACCATTCATCCCAATCAAGCCTTTTCCCCTTAGTGGATTTTGATACTCTGTCCACTGCCCCCTCCATCTTTTTGCAAGTAGCAACGGAATATAAATTCTGTTGC
>NZ_AUJP01000042.1 GCF_000424285.1 Butyrivibrio sp. MB2005
ATGGCTTATGCCATTTACATCTGGCAAGAACCAAGTAACAACTGAAGGCATCTTGAAAGGGCTTCGGCCATTTCAAGGTTCGAGCTATCTACGATTTAACTATGCCGGCACAGAGTGATCTGTGATCCACGCTTTTAGACGGTAGAGCTCACGGCGGACCATTGACCTGTCGGTAACCAATCCACGTATATCAGAGTGGCCAATGCCGGGAACTGATACCCCGAGGCTCTTTCCGGATGTCTTTAGTAACAATTAAATAAGTTTGTGGTGACTCCCTGTAAGTTTTCTCTTGACAGGAGGTCATTACATATCAGTTATACATTTATTTCTTTATCGCCAGCTGCAAATCCATTGTGTCGTACAGTTTCAAAATACCTACATACTCATTGATTGCCTGTATCCGGTGCAGGAAGATTCTTTAAAACCAGGCAAATATCATCCTCGATTGATGAGAGGTATTTTATTCTTTTTATTGTGTTTTCAGTCTCTACTTCTCCCAGCCTAATCTCATCCGCATCATCACTCACCATACCTAATGCGCGTTTAATGTTGTATTCAAGCCATTCTATCCAGGTATATGCTATTCCAAATAATTCATCATAGGATCTGAATCCATTGTCATAAGCGCCCAGATACCCTTTAAAAAATGCTTTCAGATTATCTTTATTGAATTTACCGTTTACAGTTCCTGCCCATTGCAAAGCCAGATCAAGACAAGATGATATCGGATTACTATATCCCAGGCACTCAAGATCGATTACATGCGGATTGCCTTCATGCCACATGATATTCTTAGGATCCATATCATCATTGCTGATTGCCCTCATGGCAGGAAGATTTTTTCTTGCTTCGTTTAGATTATTCTGTGCATTTTTAAGGAGCTGTAAATTTGCTTCAAGCTGTGGTGCAATTACACTATCTTTAGACTTAGCTCTATCAAGTAATGCTTCAAAATCAACACTACTTAATACCGGTTCATTTGGTGATATATTATTTGCATCAATAGCATGGATTCTACCAAGTATCTCGCCGGCCTTATAGCACTGCTCACCGGTAATGGCGTCAAAGTCCGTGATGCTTCCTTCCTGCCATTGAAAAACATAATAATATCTTCCATTTACAGGTAACATCTTTTTATCATCGAAGGAGTTCAAAGTACAATCATCGAAAGATAGTGCCGCCACAACAGGAATACCATTTTCCTCTAATATGCGCTCTAACCTCTCCGCTTCAGAATAATTCTTCAAGGCATCAGGTCTACCCATTATTTCAGGATTCAAACATTTCACAGCATACGTACCGGTCGTTGTCTGCACTTTATACATCTTGTGCATCAATCCACCGGTCACCGGTGAAATCTCTCCTTCAATTGTCCCCAACCCGCATTGTTCTACCAATGCTCTTATATTTTCCATAATTCCCTTCCCGGATGAACTACTCTCATCTACTCCTCGGTGGAAAGATTATTTCTCATATAGATAATTACTTTCTACAGGATTCTTATTCAAACCAGCTATTTACTGTAGCTATTTCCTCAATGTAACCTTCATCATCATTTGGTGTCTCTAGAATAAACGGAAGCCCTCCAAATGCCGGATGCATCGCGAACCGCTTCATGGCTTCCATGCCTATCATTCCCTGTCCCAGTTTCTCGTGACGGTCCTTATGTGAGCCGCGCTCATTCTTACTATCGTTGAAATGAACTGCCTTAAGCCTGTCCAGACCGATGATCCTATCAAACTCATTAAGCACTCCATCAAGATCATTTACTATGTCATAGCCAGAATCCCATGTGTGGCATGTATCAAAGCAGACTCCAAGCTTATCTTTACATTCCACCAGATCGATGATTTCTTTTAGTTCCTCAAAACTTCTCCCTACTTCAGATCCCTTACCGGCCATTGTCTCAAGCAGAACAGTGGTCTTCATATCAGAAAAAAGCGCTTTATTTAGCCCCTCAGCAATCTGTCTGATACCAACATCAGCTCCCTGTCCTGTATGAGAGCCGGGATGAAAGTTATAGTACTGCCCGGGTAGCGCCTCCATTTTTTCAAGATCTTTTACTAACATATCAAGACCATTTGCTCTGGTCTCCGGATTCGCTGAGCATAAATTCATGGTGTAACTGGCATGAGCAACCAGTTTGCCAAATTTCTTTTCCTTTAAAATATCCATAAGAGCATTAACATCAGACGGCACTATATCTTTTGACTTCCCACCTCTTGGGTTTCTGGTAAACCATGCAAACGTATTTCCTCCAAAATCCACCATCTGATGCCCCATGGCTTCATATCCGTTTGTTACTGTCAGATGACATCCTATATAAACCATATTCCTAGCTCTCCACCGGCTAATTCATTTCTCATCTTTTCCCTGTCCTTATATAATCTATCAACTCTTCTAAATCATCAAAGTCATCATAGTCACCCATGATTCCTTCCCTATGATAAATAATCCCTGCCTGCTCGTTTCTTTCCAGACAGTCCAGTAGTTCCTCAACTCCGAACCTATGGGCAAACTCTGCAAACGCCCTCGCCTTAATCTTTTCTGCGTATAAGCCTTTACGACAATTTAAAGGTTCGCATTCATAGCATCCATTCAGATTCTTATCAATTCCGCACCTTCTAACCTCGCACCACTCAGCATCCTTGCACCAGGAAAGCTCCATAAATCCATCCCGTTTACATCCTTTACAGGTCACGTTTTCAGAACACAGACAGCATGCCAGTCCGCAACGTGCAATTCCAAGCTCTCTTTTCATTGGTATCCCCCCTCCTTATCACCCTTTAATCTGTCCCGGGTTGTGGATATGCATCGGAAGTACAAAAAGGATTATTGCATAAACAAACCCTTTATCCCACAATTTCGAAATCTATCAATTTATATATCCAGCTTTCCAAATCTAAAAAAGTATATCCGGCTTCTCTGGCTTTTTCTGTGCTAAAGCTCAGTGTATCCTTTAATCCATTAAATGGTGCAGCATCACCATTCTCATCAAGGATTGCTTTTTTTCCCAGCTTCTCTTCTGTATAGCTGATAATATCAGAAATGTTTATAGTCCCGTTGGAACAGCCATTAACAGCGCCACTAAGTGGATGGTCTGCTAAATACGCAAGAAATTCACCGGCTTCCTTCTCATATATGAAAGACATGGCTTCATTAAGATCATCCACAAACATAGGCTTCTCATTATTTATATGTTCAATATAAAAACGTAGCCTTCCTGTATAATCATTTTCTCCAAGCACAACCGGATAACGCACAAAAGTACAGACAGATGAATCCATATATTCCAGAACCGCTCTTTCTGCATTGCGTTTAGTCTTTGCGTAATCTGTGATTCTTCCCATCCACTCTAGGGGATATTCACTTGCTACAAACTCATCTTCACTTATATTTGCATGATCCTCGTGGTAAACAGAGCAGGTAGACATCTGAATGTATCTTTCACAACTAACATTTTCCAAAAGAGCCTTTACATCATTAGAACTGTAGGCAATCTTATCAATAATCACATCATACTTTTTGTTGTCCAAAGCTCTTTTGACACTCGCTGAATCCGTCCGGTCGAAAATCACATAGCTTACTTCACCATCAAAATCCACCTTCGCATTTCCTCTTGTAGCAATGGTCACGTCATGACCTTTTGCCAGCAGAGCATTTACCATAGGAATCCCAAAATACCTTGTCCCACCAACAACCAGAATTTTCATAAGCTCTCCCCTCAACTTACCCTTATCTTGTTCTTAATCCGGTACATTGCTTCGATGTGCATGATCCAGTGTCTGGAAAAAGGCATCTGAATCAGTCCTTTAATATCCTTTCCGCACCAATAATCGATCAGCCAGAATGCATCTTCATCCTTACTAACCGTTCTGGTTTCGATAATCCTTTCCCTGTCATCATCAGTAAACTTCCTCTTTAGGTCTTTATATTGCATATCTTTAAGCAGCTCATTTGTTGAATCCATCACTGCCCTGCAATAATCAAACAAAGCTCTCACATCGAGTTTTGCTGAAAACTCCGCGATTTCCTCTCCCTTCAGTTCATTGCCTGTGGTAAGGATAGGACTGTTTATCCTGCGAAGCCAATCATCCGTAAAGAGGATTTGACTGTCCTGACGGATCAGTGTATGTGCCACAATATCCTCAATCCGGAATATATGCCACATGGAATACCCCAGAGTCTTGCTGTGATAACCCTTCGCTCCGGCAAAAGGCATCAGGTAAAAGGCTTCTTTCGGGTATGTATTCACTATAGATGTTATCTGACCAAAGAGTTCTTCTCTTAGCTCAAGCAGTGCGATAATACCATCATCAAAGCTCTCTTTCCTTCCAATCAAAGATTGCATTTTCTTGTTTTTTTCTGACCATTCCTTATTCATATCGATTCACCCCTTCAGTAGTGCGTACATCTACACAGTAACCCTTATGAAAACATCCCACTTATATTATTAAGCCTACCATGTAACACGATAAAAGTCCTTACCTACACACATAATAGCCTAAATTTCACTGAATCTATATGAAAACGAATCCTTTATTTTCTATACAAAAAAGAGAAGCATATACGCCTCTCTCATTTCCTTAATTCTGTCAAATCTTTTTATATTCTGAATATGTGTCAATTCCTGTTAACTTCTCAATTGCATCCGCATTCCAAAAATCATTTTCCCAACGAAAATAGATATCTTTTCGCTTCTTAAATATTCTAAATGGTTCGTCTGAGTTATCGTAAACATGTAAGATGTCACAAATCTGTACAAGTTGCGGAATTATTTCCAAAGCTTTTTCATATCTAGATCTTATTTTATCCGAAAGAGCTTTTTCTCTTAGTTCTTCAGCTTTAACAGCAGCTTCCATATCACTGCATAAACTTGACCTCTTGATATCATCAGCATTTATGTATATGCTGTTGTTTGTTACTTTACCTGCGTTCTAAATTCTGTTTTTGAATCACTTTATTTAAAGGTGTGGACTTATTTATTCAGGTGCATAATACACCAGATTATTTAATGCCATGCCTTTTGTGTTATCATGGGAAAGTTACTGACAATAAAAGGCAGGATCCCTCCCCGACCAAAGTTTGGTATCCTGCCTTAGCAACTCCGTACACAGAAGTGTACGAAAACATGCAAGACAATGATAACCCTTTACGTTGAAGAAAACAATCCGATTACACCAGGTTTCTACAACTCTGTCCTAAACAATCTCCAGTTCCATCAGCTCAAATGCCCTTGTGGTCAGTCAG
>NZ_AUJP01000043.1 GCF_000424285.1 Butyrivibrio sp. MB2005
AAGCTCCCGGAAGATGTCCCTGACAAGCTCTCCGTTCTCGTAATGCGAGAGGAACAGGTTCTTAAACTCCAGGGTATAAGAAATCCTGTAAGCGGTGACGCTAAGCGTGAAGGGATTGGCAGCAAGTAGTTCGATCTGCTCCGGGGTGAATTGATTGATGTGATGACGTTCTCTCATAACAGCCTCCTTGTATGAATGATTTTATCCTACATAAGGTTGGATATAAAGAAGAACGTGTCCACAAGCCGGGGGGTTCATTAAAAAACCGTGTCCAGAAAACGGGGATGTACCACTAAATGTGGTGTCCAAAATCTGGAAATTTAGGAAAGGGGCGTGTCCACTTTATGGGATACAGTTTAAAGCAAAGAAAAAATAGCTCTGTTGAGCAGAGCAGAGCAGAGCAGAGCAGAGCAATTTATTTGCCAAATTAGCGATACTCTTAGGCGTAGGTGTGCCAAATGCGCTGATAAAGTACAACAAGAACTCAATTCATTTAGAAAAGTATATGATAGATATAAAACGCCAGTCCGGAGGGGAAGTTTGTTCCCTTTCCGGAGTGGCGTTTTTGCGCTTATTTAAAGCTATGGAGGTGCATTGTGTGTGAATTTACGATTTTGATGCCATGTCTTAATGAAGCATCTACTGTTGGAAGCTGCGTGAATAAGGCAATGCAATTTTTGCGTGATAAAAGAATAGATGGTGAGGTTTTGGTTGTTGATAACGGAAGCTCTGACCAAAGCGCAGATATCGCCAAAGCAAGTGGTGCAAGGGTGGTTTTCAAAAAGGAAAAAGGCTACGGAAATGCACTAAGGCATGGCATAAGAAATGCCTATGGTAAATACATTATCATGGGTGATTGCGACGAAAGCTATGATTTCCTTGATTTAATGCCTTTTGTTGAACAACTTAGAGATGGCAGTGATCTGGTTATGGGAAACCGTTTTGCAGGGAGGATGGAACCTGGGGCAATGCCTTTCCATAGGAAATATATAGGCAATCCGATATTATCCGGGATTGCCAGACTACTTTTTCATAGCCGTGTTAAGGATTTTCATTGTGGACTGCGCGGATTTAGTAAAGAGAGTGTTTTGCAGCTCAATCTTCAGACAACCGGTATGGAATTTGCAACTGAAATGGTCGCGATGGCAGAACTGATGGGGCAAGATATCGGACAAGTTCCGATCAGCTATCGCAGAGATGGAAGAGAAGGCGGTTCACACCTTAGATGTATACGCGACGGAATGAGACATATTTGTTACATGGTAGGGAAATGGTCGCAGGTTAGGAAATCAGCAGTTTCTTCCGTGAGAACTGATAATTAAGCATATATAGGGAGTTTGTATGAAAAAAAGATTTTGGTTGAAGATTTTAGCTGCAATGATAATAACGATGACAGTATGCGCTTTATGGCTTGTTGCGTTTTCATGCATTCCGCGTGAGCTGCTTAAGGATAATGCTGAAAAAAGTGCAGACTATTTTTGCTCTCATGATGCTTTTCCTGTTCTTTTTGATGATTACATAAATTCAATTCAGGATAATTATGCAGATACGTATACACTTGCAGTTGCATACGGAATAGATGAAAAGCACCCATTCTTATCTGCAATGAAAGCCATGTATACACAGGGGAAGTACGAAACTATTGCAGATGCCTTTAAAGCACAGGTATATGATGAGCGCACTTTGGATAAAGAATATGGAAGGTATTGGCATGGAATGGTTCCCTATGTCCGCTTCATGATGATATTTACGGACATTTGCTATATGAGGATTATTGCAGGCATTGCAACCATTTTTTTATTTATTTTAGACATGATACTTCTTTATAAAAAGAGAGAAAAGGCAGTAGCTGTTTGTTTGGGTATAGCACTTATGGGCATACACCCGTGGATGCTGTTTTATAGCCTTGAGTATGTTCCAACATTCTTTGTTACGGCTTTTGCGCTGTTATTTATCCTGCTAAACAAAAAAGCAGTTAGTTATAAGGATATGATGATTTTTTTTACGGTAGTTGGCGTGATCACATGCTTTGCAGATTTTTTGACAACTGAAACATTAACCTTCACAATTCCGATGCTTGTCCTTTTGATTCTGGCAGAAAGGACTGATGCATTTTCGTCACTTAAGGAAAGAATAATATATATATTTGCCGGAGGAATTTCGTGGGTTTTAGGCTATGTAGGAATGTTTGCAGGTAAATTTGTGCTTCTGTATGCAGTTTGTGGAAGAGAGGTATTTGAAGGAGCAATAGAAGAGGCATTATTCCGAATGGGCGGAGATGTATACCTTGGTGATTCAAATCTGTATCCGGTTGCGACAACATGGGAAAAATATAAAGGCGCCATCTGGCATAATCTGGCAGCTCTTTTCCCAATAAAGACAAGTGCGATGACAGAGTTTCGCGCTACGTTTCCGGTGATAGTGATAATACTTTTGTGCTTTAGCCTAATATATCTGTTCCACGCAAAGATAAATGTGAATCGCATGGTAGCGATGATGATATTAGCAATAATACCGTATGTAAGATTTTTGGCACTTTCAAATCATTCGTATTTGCATTACTTTTTTGCTTACCGTGCGCAGATGATCACATTACTTGTTTTGTTAATGGTTACATGGGAAAATGCTTTTCTTCCGCTGTTTTCCAGATTAAAGGGGGTGCGATAAATGAAGTGAAAATAGCGGTATTTTGGAGAAGTGCTTTACACAGGCATCGCAACATTGCCTGTGAAAAACAAATAAAATGAAGGGTTTTATGAATGAAAGGAGACATGATGAGGAAGGAATTATTACGAAGAATTAAAGGACTGACCGTGTTACTTATGACGATGATATTGCTGTGGACTACTTTCGGGATGGATGTACTGGCTGCTGAAACAGGGTATGTTATAGTATTTCAATATGCTGCGAATATCCCTAATACGTCCTTATATCCAGGTCTCTACACTATATTTCAAGGTGATGCATCAAAATTTGATAATATAACACCAAACACATCTAGCTATGGGACGACGAAATCAAATGTGATAAATGCAGGCTTTTCAGCAATACAGGGCTGTGATGATATTGAGAAAGCAAATGGAGTAATTACTTTGCCAAGTGGCGAAAATTTAGCAGGCAAGGTATATGTTATTCAGACATCAGGAGGAGTTAAATACTATGAAAACGGGGTACCTATTTCTACAGGAGCTTATGATAGTTTTGCAAAGAAATATTCAAATCTTTCAAAAATAGAATTAACCTTAGTAGAAGAAGGAAGTACTGTGTACCGAGCTGATATTACTTCATCTATTCCAGTAACAGCCATCACAGTAAAGTCAGAAGGTGGTGCTTCTGAAATAAATATAGGCAAGGAACTCCAGCTTACAACTGTAAAGACTCCGGAAGATGCTGAAGATCCTGAAATTGAATGGTCATCAAGTGATGAGAGCATTGCTAAGGTAGATAATAACGGCAAGGTTACAGGAATAGCAGCCGGTAAGGTGACAATTACAGCCAAGGTTAAGAATAGTTCTCCTGAAATAACAGGCACATTCCAGGTTACGGTATTACCCGACGATCCGGTATCACCGGATCCTGCACCAGAGGATACAGGCTTTTATTCCGGACTTAAGATTTCCCAGAAGAAGGGGAATATAAAAGTATCCTGGGATAAATATCAGGGCGCTGCAAGGTTTGAAGTATTTGCCACCTATTGCGGAACAGAATATCCCAGTAAGCCAAACAAGAAAACAACTTCTAATTCAGTCACAATTAAAAAGATAAAGGGTAAGAAGCTTGATCTTGCTAAGAACTTTAAAGTATATGTAGTTGCATACGATAGCAGTGGTAAGAATATAGGTAAAACTGTATCTTCACATTTTGCAGGGAAAAATAATAAGACCTATAAAAATCCTAAGGAAGTTAAGCTTGCTACCAAGGCGCTTACACTTAATAAAGGTCAGTCTTCCAAGATATCTGCATCTGTAAAGATGGAGGCAGGAAAGAAGAAAGCCCTTGGAGATGATCATACTGCAAAACTCCGCTATCAATCTACAAACAAAAATATCGCAACAGTTGACAGCAAAGGTAATGTTACAGCAGTTGGCTCCGGTGAATGTAAGATTTACGTTTTTGCTAGAAACGGACTTGCTAAGGCAGTTACGGTAACAGTTAACTGACTTTAATATCAATTGCATATATGCATAAAAACTCCCTGGGGCAGCTCATCACTCCAGGGAGTTTTATATATTAAGAGAAAATGCGCAGTGTATTTTAGACCTTCTATTTCTGATTATCTTTGCCTGAAAGATTTGCAATAAGTGCTTCAAGCTCGGATATTCTTGAATTCATTTCAGAAAGTGCCTGGTCTTTTTCAGAGAGCGCCTGATCTTTTTCGGACAATGCATGATCTTTTTCAGACAGTGCCTGGCTTTGTTCAGATATAACCGCATCCTTCTTGGCAATAGTACGTTCATATTCACCCTTTAATACATCAATATCGACTTTGGATAACATATACTCTGACCTCCACTTACTGTTACGACGAGCGATTTTTACTGCTTCGTCAATCTGGCTTGTTAATTTACTTTGTGCAAGTTTGCCACCAAGGTAATTCAGAAATGCCTTCATTTCATCCGATACATCATCCTTTTTGCCATTTGCACAGACAAAGATTCTTGAAGTGCCATCCTCTAGGATGATGGAAGAATCCTCATCGGCACGGGGCCTGAAATGGTAGAGATGATAACCGTACTTTGGCAGGATATTGAAGGGGCAGATAAAGATTACATAACTGTCCAAAAGCTTAATGTAATCAGAACTTTTCTCAAGTGCCTGAGAATCAATTGTATTCTGGTAAAAACGGGACCTTCTGGCGAGATTCCTATTAGATTCTACCTGCATTTCAACATCGTACATCGTAGAACCATCATCCTCAAAGTAGACGTCCAAGCGGATTCCCTTGCCA
>NZ_AUJP01000044.1 GCF_000424285.1 Butyrivibrio sp. MB2005
GCTCTTTTCTGGAGCAGGAGTTATTTTTGCGCCACAACCGGTTCCGTTTCACTTGAGACAGTGAAAAAATATATAGAAAGCCAGCGCACGGATGAGCACAAAAGAAAATATGAAAAAACAGGGCGATACAGCAAAGCAAAGCGCTGAGGGTCAGCGATTCATCCCCCACCGACTATGTCGGAAGGAGTTTTCTCGCTGATACATCATAATCTCCATTCTCTGTTTCAATCCTGTTATACTCGATCTCTTTATATTTCTTACATCTTCAAGATTATTCTGGTCAGCCAAAAGTATTCTCACTTTTCCCTCCTTAGTACCCCATTGCTGTACGTACTTCGCTCATCTTTTCTTCTCCCACAAGAATGCTTAAGAGAGAAAATGCAACTCCCGGAGCAGTCTGTGGACAATATGATGTGATGATATTATCTGTCTGAACGATAGGCTCATTTATTACCTCAACACCATATTCACCTAGTTGTTTCTGCCTGTTTCCACCATTTAAGTGATATGTTGTTGCTTTCTTTCCTGTCAGGATTCCACTATGAGCAAGTGCCAGAGCTGCAACGCAGACAGACGCTATAGGTTTATGCTGGCTGTTAAACCCTCTTATTAATTCAGATACTTCTTCGGAAAAAGCTTCATCATAAAATCCATATTCTTCAAATCCGCCCGGAATAGCCAACGCATCATAATCTTCTATTTTCACTTCATTTAAAAGTGTATCTACTGTAACCGGAACTCCAAATGTACTCACAACAGTTTTGCTCAGGCCACATGTGATTACGTTTACATCACAATCAAAATCATTTCTTGCCCATCCCATAACATCAACAAAAACACTGGCTTCCATAGTTTCAAAGCCTTTTGCAAGGAATAAAAGAATATTCAAATACCGCATCCTCCTCGATTGACAGTCCTTTAAGCCATGGCTTATGTAAATATATACTATCGTACAACCAAAGACAGACCTGATCCGCACACAGATAAAGGTCTGTTTTTCACCGCTTTTGCATTATGCACATTAATACTTTAGAACGTAATAAAAAGTTATAAATCCAATCCAGCTTTATGCGCCTGGATATGCTGTAGCTTTCTTGGGATGTTATAAAGCTTCCCATCCTTAATCAGTTTTGCTCCTGTCTGGTGATAATAAAATGAGATTCCGTTCTCTTTACACTGTAACCATACCTTCTCTACCCATTTATAATCGCAGACCCTTGCATTTGCTCCTGACTCTCCACCTACGGAAACCTCCTCGATGAGCGGTCGCCCATCGGAAGTCCTGTATTTTTCGATATATTGACTCAAATCCACCTCAGTCAGCATAGGTTCTATCATCACGGCATGATGGAACAATGGAAGATCCAGATAAACCGGAAGTCTCTTATCCAGCATATCCTGATTCTCACAGGTAACGGCTATCGTAACATGCTCCCATCCGTTCCCCCATCCTGCAGGGAGATGATCTGCAATACGCTCAGGTCTTTTAGTAATCATAAAGAATGTACAATCTGAACGCTCATGCATCATTTCCCAGGCATCTTTTCTCCATCCATCTGCATCGGGATGAAAGAAATCTGAAGAAAAACATGTATAAATGTGTGACCCGCATGGAACCTTATACATGCCCTTATACTGTCCTGACCTTAGTTTTCGTATTGGGAGATTAAAGTTATCTGTCTTATGAAGGACTGTAGGGTCCTTTCCTATGGACTCATCTCTCCGGTAAACATAACAATGTAGGCACCCTGTACTTGCTCTGGTGCATCCATGCCACAGATTCCAGTTAAGTGCCAGCGGAGGCCGTGGATCATTGTGTTTTTCCTCAAAAAACGATAATTGCTCCATCATGAAAACCATCCAGTTAGATATGAATCACTCCCCACTATCCCAAAGTCACAGCCCAAATGCAAAGATTTTCATCGTAACTATTCCTTCTTTCACTCCGCAGGCCAAACATCGCCTATACTTTTTCTTGGGCTCAGGAAGCTCATCATACATTGCTTCCAAAAGATCTCTAAGAAACTTCTTATTATCAACATCATCAACAAGCAGCATCTTTTTTGCCCCTTCGTAAGGAATCCTTATTTCCATCCCAACTCCTGCTTTACCATTTCAAGCATTCTTCTATCTCTTTTGATCATGATTTCATTGAAATAATCTTCACTAGAATACGCTGCATTAGTCGCAATAGCCTCATCTATATCCACTATTTTCAGCACGAACCCCGCTTCATCCTCATAAGCATCCAAATCCTGTTCAACAGCTCGATCCTCAACATCGCAGAAGTAGTAATAATTCTCCTGTTCAAAGATTTCACCATCCTTTACGGTGCTCTTCTGTCTTCGCAATACACTTCCATATTCCCTGATAGATTCAGGAATTACAACAAGTCCTACTTCTTCCCTAACCTCTCTGATGAGCGCTTCTTTCTTGTCTTCATCATCATGGATTCCTCCTCCAGGGAACTTGTAATATTTCTCTTTCTTGCTGTAGACTAGGGCAAGTTTATCATTTTTTATAATTATCGCCCTGGCTGAAGGTCTGCGAAAAACTGCATCTGTTTCTTTATAATCTTTAAGATCAATTTCAAATAACCGTTTCATAATGCTCCATTACTCAGATTGCCTTTGAATAGAAATACTTGCTCAGTTTAGGCTCCTTGTCTTGCCTCACATCATTTTACACCCCAAAATGTATCACAAACTTCCGCTCCCTCTCTGCGACCACCAGCATTTCCATCAGCCGCCTCATTTCGGGCACATCCTTGACCGCATAAGAAATAATTTACATTTAAATTCGGAGCCTTATATCTATTAGCCATTTTTTATTTTTTTCTGTTTTTGGCTAATTCATGCCTCTAACAGCCAATCAGCTAAATCGACAATTTTTATACCTTCGTATTGGTATTCATCATTTCTTGTACGTGCGATAAGCATTTTAGGATATGCATCTTTTATCTGCAAAAGTGGTGAAACTTCTCTCTCAAAAGTCTTATCATCGCTTATGTTATCGGATACTTGAATATAGATTTTTTCGCTACGTTTTATCGCCACAAAATCTATCTCTTTTTTATATAATACCCCGACATAAACCTCATACCCTCTGCGAAGAAGTTCTATAGCCACAATATTCTCAAGGATTCTTCCATAATCCATATTTCTTGTGCCGAGCTTGGCGTACCGAAATGTATGATCACTGAGATAATACTTATCATTACTTGATAAATATTTTTTCCCTTTGATATCGTATCTACGGATTTTATAAAACGCAAATTCATTGCATAGGTATTGCATGTACGATCCAACCGTTGTATGGTGGATTTTCTCATATTTTTTCATTGAGTCCCCCTTAACCATACAATTTGAATTTGTCGATTTCCTTCTCATTATAAAATCAGCCCCACAAATCTCGATTGTCATACTCATTTATATTAAAAAATTAATCCTATTTTACATTTGTGTTGTTGTAAAAAATGAATACTTGGAGACAGGTATATAAGATTGAAAAATACATAGTAATTATATATCTTTTTGTAAGCGACTGAGGTCAAGTCCTTTATTGTGTGTAAATTACCTTTAGGTATCCAATTGTCAGGCCGCTAAAAGTCGTTGCTGTTCCTTTGCAATCTCTATCAGTTT
>NZ_AUJP01000045.1 GCF_000424285.1 Butyrivibrio sp. MB2005
TGTTGTTTGTTACTTTACCTGCGTTCTAAATTCTGTTTTTGAATCACTTTATTTAAAGGTGTGGACTTATTTATTCAGGTGCATAATACACCAGATTATTTAATGCCATGCCTTTTGTGTTATCATGGGAAAGTTACTGACAATAAAAGGCAGGATCCCTCCCCGACCAAAGTTTGGTATCCTGCCTTAGCAACTCCGTACACAGAAGTGTACGAAAACATGCAAGACAATGATAACCCTTTACGTTGAAGAAAACAATCCGATTACACCAGGTTTCTACAACTCTGTCCTAAACAATCTCCAGTTCCATCAGCTCAAATGCCCTTGTGGTCAGTCAGGCTGCCTATCCGTCCATGGTTATTACAACAGATATGTTAAAACCGAGGATGGAAAAGTAATGTTCAGGATCTGCCGTGTGAAATGCGATCAGTGTGGACGCACTCACGCTCTCCTTCTGTCATCAATGGTTCCTTATTCCCAGATATCATTCCAGGATCACCTTCAGATAATCACAGCTCATGAAAAAGAGACGCCTTCAAGCATCACTCTTTCCTCAGCTCTGTCTTTTGACGAGAGCAACTTTAGATACATCATCAGGATGTACCTGAAGCACTGGAAACAACGGCTTATCTCCGAACGTATTTCTGTTGATGGCGAAAGCCTTATAAGCAGCTGTTTTCAATACTTCAAGCGTCAGTTCATGCAGATTAAATGTACTCCAAATATCCTTTTCTTAAATACCACATAACCTGGCACGAACTCTCTCCTGATCCTCCATATACTTAAGAAAAAACGAAAGGAGGATCCGCCATGGATCAGGAAAAACAACAAAACATTGCTCTTATGAGATACTCTGTTATCTCTCCAATCATTTCAGGTCTCTGGGAAGACTACTCATCCCTTACGGCTTTCTTTAATGACGCCTCAGCCAAGGGAGTTTTAGCTCCTGATGGCTCGGTCAAGCACTTTGCACCACAGACCATTGAGCGCTGGTACCGTAACTACAAGAAAGGCGGTTTTGATGCTCTCATCCCTACAGGCCGTGTGGATCAGGGTCTGCCCCGAAAGCTGGATGCAGATCTTCAGGAACAGATCAGATATCTCAAAACCAACTACCCCCGCATGTCCGCAGCATCTATCCACAGACAGCTTCAGGATAACGGAAGCATAAAAGTAGGCACTGTTTCAGAATCAACAGTCAACCGCTACGTCAATCAGCTCTCACTTGAAATGAAGACCACCACAAACCCTGACATGCGACGTTACGAGCGCCCACACATCAACGAGGTATGGTGCGGAGATTCAAGCGTTGGCCCCTATCTTAAGACCGATGATGGCAAGAAGCATAAAGTCTACATCATTGCCCTTATCGATGATGCAAGCAGGTTCATCGTAGGCATAGATGTTTTCTTCAATGACAACTTTGTTAACCTCATGTCTGTCATAAAATCAGCAGTTGCAAAGTATGGACGTCCACAGATGTTCAACTTTGACAATGGCAGTTCCTACAAGAACAAGCAGATGGAACTCCTTGCCGCCCGCATCGGCTCAGTCATCCATTATGACCAGCCTTACACGCCTACACAGAAAGCAAAGATCGAGCGCTGGTTCCGCACCATGAAAGATCAGTGGATGTCAGGCCTCGACATCAGGGATTTCCATTCCCTCGATGAACTCAGAGGTAATCTCTTTGCCTATGTGCAGAAGTACAATCAGACCATACATTCTTCCTTAAACGGAAGATCACCGCAGGACAGATACTTCTCAGAACCAAATCTTTTCCACCGCCTCAGCGATGAAGAGATAGACCACTCCTTCCTCCTCGAAATCGAGAGAAGAGTCTCGGCTGATAATGTCATCACCATAGACCAGGTTGAATACGAAGTGGACTGCCGTTTTTCAAAGCAGCATATCAAGCTCCGCTATTCTCCAGGGCTTGACGAAATTTACATTGTTGAAGCCGATGGAACACTTACGCCAATCCGTCTCCTAAACAAAGTGGAGAATTCCAAAGTTAAGAGAGACAAGGTACATATCTGCAGAGGAGAAGACTGATGGAATACTTTACACGCTACGGGCTTGAGTTTAACCCATTTATCAAGAACTCAAGGGAGATAATCGTTGATACCGCAGAACACAGGGAAGCCCTGTTCCGCCTTGACTACCTGGCCAAGACCAAAGGATTCGGCCTGCTCACCGGAAGTCCCGGTAGAGGCAAGACAACTGTCATAAGGCACTGGTCATCATCGCTGAATCCCTCGCTGTATAAAGTTATATATTCAAGTCTTTCCACCCTGACCCCGAATGATTTCTACAGAAATCTTGTTTCAGAGTTTGGCGCCCAGCCTGCATTCAAGAAACCAAGTAATTTCAAGATCATCCAGGAAGAAGTCACACGCCTGTCCGTTGAAAAGAGGAAAACGCCTGTGATCATCATTGATGAAGCGAACTATATCAACAATGCCATCCTTAACGATCTCAAGATTCTTTTTAACTTTGAGATGGATTCCAGGGACAGAGCAGTCATTCTGCTTGCCGGACTTCCGAACCTTAATTCCACACTCGGGCTTGGTATTCATGAACCCCTCAGGCAGAGAATCGTCATGAACTACAACCTTGATGGTGTGACCAAGGAAGAAGGCCGCAGCTATATCTCTGAAAAGCTCAAAGGTGCTGGCTGTAATCAGACCATCTTTGATGATGCAGCAATAGAAGCAATACTCAACGCAGCTGATGGTACTCCGCGTCTCATAAACAAGTACTGTAACGCCAGCCTCCTTATAGGTGACAGCGCCAAAGCTGATCTCATTACAACCGACATCGTCATGCAGGCAGTCAATGACTGCGAACTTGGTTAGGATTACATCCCTCACTCATTTAAAGTGCGTGAGGGATGATTTCATTTATATAATCTGAAAATCAGGTGTCAAACAATCTGACTGAACCCTTTGTCTGACACCCTATGCAGCCTCATTTAAAGTGAAGATTGAGGACTCATTTAATGTGCCGGACAACA
>NZ_AUJP01000047.1 GCF_000424285.1 Butyrivibrio sp. MB2005
GGTCAAGTCCTTTATTGTGTGTAAATTACCTTTAGGTATCCAATTGTCAGGCCGCTAAAAGTCGTTGCTGTTCCTTTGCAATCTCTATCAGTTTCGCTGACGAGTTGTTCAGCTCATCAAAGTCTTTTCTGGTGAGTGATATCTTATTCTGAGCCATATACATGTCATTTTGCTCAAGTAAGACACTTCCCATGATTCTGATAATGGATTGTACATTTGGAAATACACCGATCACATTTGACCTGCGTTTTATTTCCTTGTTGAGCCGTTCCAGATAGTTTGTAGTTCTATAGAAACGTCTCATACGCTCAGGGAGTGCCATTACTGTCATTACGCTCTCAAAGCCGTAATCAAGACACTCCATGGCTTTGTCTGCAACATCGCTATATTCTTCGATAATGGCATCACGCTTTTTACGGGCTTCTTCGATGGTTTTTGAATTATACATATCAATTAGCCCGGCATGTATTGCTTTCTGATATTTATTAGGAGCATGGTCCATGATATTTCTTGAAAAATGCGTTTGACACCTTTGCCATGGAACTTCTGGGAACACTTTGCTTATGGCATAAACTATTCCATCATGAGCGTCTGAACTCACTAGTTTTAAACCTGTAAGGCCACGATTCTTGAGACCTTCCATGAATGTACGCCATGTTTCTTTGGATTCGTTGTCATATACTTCAAATCCAATGATTTCGCGTTTGCCTTCGTTTGTTATAGCCATAGCGATCATAAGTGCTTTTGATGTAATTCTATGGTTTTCGCGTACTTTGAGGTAGGTTGCATCAACATACATGAACGGATAGATGTTATCTAACTTTCTGTTTTTAAAATCATCAACAATGGCATCAAGATCTTTGCATACTTCAGAAACGGTCGATTTTGAAAATGATGTTCCACATAAAGTTTCCATTACTCTGCTTATTTTTCGGGTAGAGACTCCATTAACGACCATTTCTGCCATTGATGCAACAAGAGCAGCCTCGCTTCGGGAATAGTTTTCAAATATAAGTGTTTTGAAAGGCTGATTGCGATGCCTGGGCACAGACAGGGTGATTGTACCTATACGCGTATTGAGTTTGCGTTCGCGGGAACCATTCCGGCTATCCATGCGTTCATCGCTGCGCTCGTAACGTTCAGCACCAAGCTGCTCAGTTGATTCAGCAACCAGGACAGCATTAAGGCTGTCAGTTAAAAGCTTACGAAATGCCTCATCATGGTCTGATGACAATAATTGTAGAATTTCATCCTGATTTAAAGTAATATTGAGTTGAGCCATTGTGTTCTACCTCCGGTATTATTTAGGGTTGTGGTGATTCTATTATACCTAAAGGTAAGAGCCTGTGGCTTTTATAATACAATATTCAATTTACACCATTATAAGGACGTTACT